>NZ_QJHK01000009.1 GCF_003202435.1 Flavobacterium cheongpyeongense | reverse complement strand
TATTTTCCATTTATTGAATTCTAATGACAATACTAAAAAACAAGCTAAAGCAAGATAGAACCTCGTTAAGTATCTAAAAATATACAATATTTAACAAAACGAAATTATTTATCGGACAACAATGAATAGATAATGAAACACTGATAAAAGATATCATTGATATAGGGAATCTTCAGTCATTAAAGCTACCAAGTAATCTTAAAAAGCTTAATGAGATATTTTGGGGTGAAAATTTTAATAGTTTGGCAGATCAATTAAATCAAATTCTAAAAGATGAAGGAGTTATAGAACGTATTATGTTATTGCATCATACAGCTAATAATTTTAGAAAAAGAGGAAGACCATTTAAAAGAGAAAAATCAGATCCTAAATATATTTATACAATTTCAAAAGTAATTAATCGTATTATAAAATCTACAAAACATTGTTCCGAAAATGGTCATTGTCATATTGTTATTGATTCGTTGAGAAATTCTTTGGAAATAAATTTTTTTAAAGAACGTTTTTCTGCTTTTTATTTGATAGCAGTTAAAAACGACGCAAGAAAATCTAAATTAATTAATTCATACAAAGATTCCAAAATAGTTGATAGGTTATTGGAAATTGATGAAGATGAATACAAATGTACAGATTATCAGAAAGGAATTTTTTATACTCCTGACGTTCAAAATTGTATTCAAATTGCAGATTATCATGTAAACAACAATATTTTGCAATCTGACGTGTTGCAGAAAGAAATGAGTATTGGTAACAATTACAGTTTTTTTTCAGTAGAAGAACAACTTGTCAAATTGCAGGCATTGATTCAACAACCTGGGATTATTACCCCAGAAGCAATAGAGCGAATAATGCAAATTGCATATACTGCAAAATTAAATTCAGGATGTATTTCTAGACAAGTAGGAGCAGTAGTTACAGATAGTGAATTTTCGACAAAAGCAATCGGATGGAACGATGTACCGAAAGGTGCTGTTCCATGCTCAGTTAGAAATGTAAAAGAAATAAGTAATTCTTCATCTTCTAATAATGCTTTTGGTTTTACAAAGTTTGAATTGGGTGAAGGCTTGAAAGAGACAGAGCAGATTAATGCAGATCAAGCTGACAATTTGTTAGATAATGAATCAAAAAAATTTAATCAATATATTAAGTCCAATTATAATGAGCTAAATTTACCTGACAAACTTCTTGGAGGTAGAAATTGCCCATATTGTTTTAAACAAGCATATAATACATTTTCGGGAGAAAAAAATCAAGTGCATACCAGATCATTGCATGCTGAGGAAAATGCAATGATGCAGATTTCTAAAAGTGGAGGTCAAGGGCTAAAAAATGGCTTTCTTTTTACAACTGCAAGTCCATGTGAGCTTTGTGCGAAAAAAGCTTATCAGTTAGGCTTGCGTACTATTTATTATATAGATCCTTATCCAGGAATTTCTAGAAATCATATTCTAAAAAGTAATATTAAAACTGATCCTTTGATGATATTGTTTTCAGGTGCTGTAGGTAAGGCTTATCATAAATTGTATGAACCATTCTTATCTCAAAAAGATGAGCTGGCATTACTGACTAATTTTGATTTGGATTCACCGAAAGATGTAAAGGCGAAATCATTAAAGGCTATTTTAAAAAAGGAATTTAGCCATAACAAAATTTTATTGGAAAAATTAGAAAGTAAATTTAATAATCATGAAAATGGTTTTGATACTCTAATGCAAATAATTGAAAAAGGCCTAGAGTAGTATTGTTAGTGCTTTTAATTAAAATTTATTAATCACAAAGAAATAATTTTATGGATATTCGAAAATTAACTTTACACAAAATTGATATATCAAAAAATATTGCTGAAAAAATCGAGATTGATATCAGTAAAGAAACTATTATTGAGTATGTAGATAATCTTGTGAATGAAATACTTGACAGCCCAAATAAGAGGATGTATAGATTTAAAAACGGAGATACTCAAGTAAAATCATCACTTATAAAACTTGTTGCGCAGGATTCGGAAGTAGATAAAATTATTCTGCACAATGCAGAAAGATTATTAGAAAAAGAATTGAACGCAAATGAGCAATTAAAATCAAAAAGACTAAATGTTAAAATACAAAAAGGGAGTTTGTTGCATTTGCATTTTGTTGAAGATGATGTTGATAAAATTTTAGTATGTAAAGTTGAACATGACGAATATTTAAATGAACTCAATTTTGATAAAAATAACGGACTAAATACTAAAAAGAAAGTTTTTAAATCATTTTTGATGTTTTTAGACAGCAGCAGTATTTATCTTAATGATAAAAATAACAGTAAATATTGGTGGGATGATTTTTTGGAATTAGAACAAGTAAATAATGACAACGAGAATACAGAAAAATCAGTACATAAAATAATGGTAATTGTAGATTCATACAAAAAAGAATTTCTATTAGATGGGACTTTATTAAGGAATGCAATAATAGGACATTTTAAAAGTAATGAAAATTTCAATTTAACTGAATTATTAGATAGCGTTGTAGAATCTTATACTCCGATAAATCAAAACTTTCCACTTAAGAAAATAAGTGAAAGAGTAAATAAACTTGCGTTAGATAGTAGCTTTGATAATCAGTTTGTTATTGTACAGCAAAAAGTTAATAAAAGAATTGTTAATAAAATTCGATTAGGAAGTGGTCTGTATTTAAGTATTGAAGATTTTGTTAAAAACTTAGATGAAATATTAAGACCTTTTTCAGATAATCAAGGAAATCAAGGCATTACTATAATTTCAGAAGAGGCTTATGAATTTGTTAATCAAATGAAAAAATGATAAAGGAATTTCTAAGCAATATTTTTGATAAACTTGAAATAATTAATGAAAAAGAAAATTTTAAAGTTTATGAAGTAATATTCACTTGTAAAGATTTTGAATATTTTTCAATTAATTTGAGTCAAGTTAATTATGACTTGATTAATAATTATTTAAAAGTATATAGCTACAAATGGGATTTGTATATTGAGCAGTTGTCATATTCGGCAAGTCAGGATTCTTTTAGCCTTTTGGAACTAGAAGAAGATGCTGATGTCATAGATTATGAAATTAAATTTACAGTTCATAAAGAGGGAGCAAAAACATTAATTGTTAATAATAATACTTTTGAAGTATTTTTAAACTCACTAACTTTAAGTAATTTTCTTTTATTGCTTAGTAATAGAGAATATCCCCATTATTTTTATGATGGGAGTTCGGAAATAGTTAAATCAAACAATAATGTAGGATTCAATTATAATAATTATATTATTTTATTTGAAAATAATTTAGTTATAAGCAAACAATGTAATTTTAGAAATTATTCTGAATACTTGTTCAATCCACATTATTTTTACTTTAAGGAGTTAGAAGAAAATGATAGTTTATTATTTAAAATGTTTTCCAGACTATCATTGATATACTGTCTAATTTATATTTATGATACTTCAGAGATAAAAGATGATTTGATAATTTTAAAGATATCAGGGAATAAAACTTTTGAGTATTCAATCCAGTTTAAAGATATTGATGAAAAATTATTACCAACCTATTTTCAAATTCTTGAATGGATTTATTCAGAACAAACTAAAATAGAAGATAAAATAAGCTTAGCTAGGAATATTATAACTTCATATTTAAAGGAGGGCTCTATTACAATCGGAGACTCAGTTTTTTCCTCAATTTTGTCCTCTAATCAAATATATATAAAAGGCAATATTTCAAAATACTTTGAGACAAAAAATAAAATTATTGAACAGGTAGAAAACACTGTAAACAAAGTAAATCAGTCTTTAGATACTTTTTTTAATAATTTTCAGAAAAGTATTTTTGTTTTTATATCCTTTTTTCTAACAGTATTTATTTATAAAATTATAAATAAAGCAGAAGTTGATAAGATTTTTAATCAGGAAACTTCAATAATTGGATTAGGGCTTTTAATGTTGTCACTTTTTTTTATGATTTTTTCTAGAATAATTTTGAACTTAGATAAAAATAGGATGAAAAGTAGATATGAAAAAGTTAAAAATAGATATTATGATGTGTTAATTAAAGAAGATATCGAAAAAATTTTAAATAATGATGAAGAATATATCTCAGAAATTGATTATTTAAACACCAGAGTTCTATGGTATACAGCTCTTTGGGTTACTACTTTGATTTTATTTATGGTAATTTTGTTTCTAGCATCCGACTATCTAGATGTAAATTCTATTCTATGCAGTAGTAATCAAAACGAAATTTATAAGTTCTAAATTTTCATATCAGCAGCTTTAAAAACGGCAGCATCTAATAAGAAATAAATCAATTTTCAGCTTGAGTGGAATAACAATTATTGACTATGGATATGGAATGTGTTTTCAAAGAAAAAGTAATAGCATGCGCTTTGAAGAAATTTTGAAGCACATGCTATTATCGAAAAAGACCGAAATGTAAGTGATGTTCGCATTAGTTGAAGCTGAAAGTGGATCGACTCTAATTCATCAATAACACAAAACTTATACCTCTTTTAGATTGTTTTTTTTATCATTTTTTGTCTTCTTCGAAATTTGCTAATTCTTTCTTGACTTCTTCAAGCAACTGCTGTTCCGTTGGAAGGTATAAATGATACTGGCTTGCAATAATGCTTTTGTTGCTTTCGGGTAATGTGAATTTTACTACTCCGTCATTTTTATCAGCACACAGCAATATTCCTATAGTAGGGTTTTCGTTGTTATTTTTTTCAATGCGGTCATAATAATTGACATACATCTGCAATTGACCAATATCCTGATGGGTAAGTTTGTGCGTTTTAATTTCTATCAAAACAAAACACTGAAGTAATCGATTGTACAAAACCATGTCTACAAAAAACTCATCTCCATCAATATGTATTCTTTTTTGTCTTGAAACAAATGAAAATCCATTTCCAATTTCTAATAAGAACTCCTGAAGATGAGTGATAATTGCTTTTTCCAGATCTTTTTCATAGTATGCAGCTTCGCGTTTTAAGCCCAAGAATTCTAAATACATTGGATCCTTTATAATTTCGCGGGCATCTGAAGGTAGTTTTTCATTTTGTGCAACTGCCAGTACACTTTTTTGATCACTGCTTATTAAGAGTCGTTCAAATAGACTGCTGTTTATCTGGCGCTCCAGCTGGCGTGATGTCCAATTGTTTTTAACGCTTTCGGCAATATAGAACTCTCTTTTTTCTTCATTATCAATGGATAGCAGGAGTTTATATTGTGTCCAGCTCAATTGTGTCCGCAGTGCGGACACAATTGGAAATGTCCTATAAAATTTTCGATACCAATTCAATTGGCGGTATGAAAAGCCGGTTCCGTATTGAGGCTGTAATTCTTCTGCAAGATATTGAATTAAGTAAGTGGCGTAGTCGGCTCTTTCTTTTCCCTGCTGTTCTTCCTCGAAAATTCGTTTTCCGATCGACCAATACATGGTAGTTCTTTCATTATCGACAGCTCTAATTGCGCTTTCTTTTGAAGTCTCAATTATTGCTTTTATATCAGGAATTATGGAGTGGTTTTTTAGCATTTTTTTAAAATTTAATAGTTAGGCGTAGTTGATTAAGTTTTAAAAGGAGGTTTCAAATCAAAAAAACTCCTCTTGAAAATATTTTACCTAAACTTGGATTTAAGTTTTTCCATATCTTCCATTATGTTTACATCTAAAACTTTTGCATAATGCTGGGTCTGCTTGGTATTAGTATGTCCCATCATTGCTGAAACATTCTCGAGTCTAACCCCATTTCCTAAAGTTACAGTGGTGGCAAAAGTATGTCTGGCAACATACCATGTAAGATGTTTGTCAATGGCGCAGACATCGGCGATTTCCTTAAGATAAGCATTCATTTTCTGGTTGGATATTTTCGGGATAAGACCTTTCTGCTGATTTTTGTATTTAGAAATAATTTTCTCAACGGTAGGTAATACTGGGACATTAGCTCTAATGGCAGTTTTAGCTCTGCTGGTCATAATCCATAAGTTTCCATTTGAATCTCCGGATAAGTTTCTTTCAGTGAGTTCCAAGGCATCGACAGGCGCATATCCTGTGTAGCAGCTGAAAAGAAATATGTCCTTAACTTTTTCCAGACGCGGTGTTGAAAATATTTTATTCTCGATTGTGTTCAGCTCCTGCTGGGTTAGAAAAACAGCATCTTTTACGCTTAGTCTGCCGTCATAAATATTGAATGGGTTTTTTATGATCAAATCCATTTTAATGGCATAATTGCAGGCAGTTTTATACATTTTCATATATTTTACCACCGAATTGTTTTTGATGCCTGTCTGTTCTTTAAAACTGCTTTCGTATTTAAGGAACTGCTCCAGTTTAAAGACAAATGAGCTTGATATTTCAGATGCTGGCAAGTCTTCCTTTTTATAGTTGCTATTGATGAAACTCAAAAGCAAGTCTTTTGCTCTTTTATACTTCTGCAAAGAAGCTGGTGCGCGCTCTCCTGAGTTGACTCTTTTGGTGAAAAATAAGGTGTAAGTGTCCATAATCTCAATTATGGTTGGGCCTTCAGGCTGGTCGATTTTGACTTTTCCTGTGAGTTCAGCTTTTAATAATTGAAGATTAACCTCAGGATCAATTCTGAAGAGTTCAGTAAATTTTTTGGCTGCATTAAGTTGGAAAAGATCAAGTAGATTTTTGATTACTATTTCCTTTTCAATTTTAAGCGGATTTCTAAGGTTATTTGTGCTGGCCCATCTTTCTTTTGAAATGGCTTGCCCGGTTGACATTGAAATTTGTTTGTCATTGTAGCTCAAACGGGCATAAATTGGAGATTCGCCGTTCTTGTTTACTCTGTCGGATTTCTGGTAAAAAATTACTTTTAACATGTTATCTAGTTTTAAAATTAATAATCAAATTGAATTAAAAATTTTAAGAGAGCCCATTGATAGCAGGGAATTCCCGGGGAATTCTTTTACTTTAGTTACCCATTTTTGAGAAAAAAGATTCAAAAAAAGACTGGGTAACTAATAGGGTAACCATTCTTTGATAAAACATGTGCTTTTTGAAAAGTGTGTAAAAACGAAAAAGCCTTTAAACACTAGTGTTTAAAGGCTTTTGACTTTTAAAGTTTCTTTTGAAACTTCTACTGGCGGAGAAAGAGGTTCCGCTGATTTTATATCAATCCTAGTAAATACAAGGGCTAAATTATAATAATTAAAAAAGGGTCACCTATAGGGTCACTTAACTTACAACGTATTAAATAATTACAATATCAAAGATAAGAAATAAACAATTTGTTTTTTCAATTATCGATGCAGAAATAGCTTTCCTTATTTTAAAAAGGGGGATCAACTTCAGTGGTACAATTTAAAGCAAAGTATCTAGAAGTATCCTTATCGAGTTAACAAAATTCATGCGAGTTGTTTAATATAAAAGCATAAGAAATTTTAAGCATATTATACAGATCTATTTAAAACTAATTTGGCGTTATTATAAAAACATCAAGAGTAAATAGGTAAGCTTTTAAAATGAAAAAGGTCAAAATCTAAAAATAATACTAAATTTGACCTTTTCAATATTGCATTTTATTTCTATATATATGGTTTGGATGTCCTCTTGAAGATTGGAGAAATTCGTATCTAATCTTTAATAGGAGAGCTGCGAATTCTAACCTTCTGCTTCATTAATTGATTTATAGGGCATACTATTTTTCAGAATAACATCCAACAATTGTGATAAAATTAATAATTTAAAGAACTTTATCTAAGCTTTTCTCAAGTGATACGGCTTTTGGAAATAAAATATTATTCTCTAGATGAATATGCTTCTGCAGGTCACGCTCAAATTCTTTAAGCATTGCAAAAGTTACTTTATAAGTATTGCAGGTTTCTGCTGGAGCGGTATATTTTTTGGTTAATGCAGCAATTTTTTTAAAACGGTGTCCTACTGTATCATGTTCTTCTTTGTTTAAAATTATTTGATTTTCAAGAGTCCCAAAGTGTGCTATCTCTAAAAATAATCCTTTTGTTTGCACCTCTTTTATTTTTTTTATAAAAGGAAAAAGAATCTGCTCTTCTTTTCTCATATTAGCAGAGAGATCTAAAACAGATTCAGTAAATAGAGTATTAATTTCAAAGAGTTCAGGATGTGCTTCACCATGAAGAGTACATAATTCATTTAATGATTTACGCAAGGCGGGTGTTTTTTCAGACACATATCTATGATGTGTTTTTTCTATATAGTCTGCCAAAAGATCCACTGACCACGATTTATAATCAAAAGATTGATTAGCCGAATTATTTTTTGCACGATCAAGCTCGTCAATTAGAAGAGACTCCTCAATGCCTCGTTTTTTGCACACTTCTTTTAAGGTACGATGCCCTTTGCAACAAAAATCAATGCTATATTTTGAAAAAATTGCTGCCACTCTAAAATCATCAGCTACGATTTCGCCAATTGTGTTTTTGTTTGTTGTTTTCATAGGAAGTTATTAAGACTTAAGGTTATTAATTAGCATGAATGAGTTTTTTCAGGTTGGCATTGTTTAATAATAATTAAGGCCGTTGTCAGCATATTTGAAAACTCAATAAATGGAATTGTAATTTCATTTCTATCTATAAGATTTTCTGCTTCGTTTTTTAGCATTTTTATTTTTAGCATTGCCAAATGCGAGTCGCGGTCATTGCTGGCATAAAAAGAAGTTATAAGTTTCTGTAGTTCTTTTTTTAAAATTAGGTACGGTTCGTAGTTATTTTTAATATTTACGGTTGAAAATTTTGGAAGAAGGATTTTTGAAGAAAAAATAAATGCGGCAATAGTTTTATCAATGTTTTTGGATGCCTGATGAGCAAAAACCAATGCTTCAAGAAGGGAATTAGACGCCAATCTATTTTTTCCATGTAATCCTGTTCTGGCACATTCACCAATGGCATATAAATTTTTGATTGTAGTGACACCGTTGCGGTCTACTTTAATACCACCACATTGGTAATGAGCCGCAGGAACAATTGGAACCAGATCTTTTTCCGGATATAAACCTATTGCATTGCAATGGGCGGAAATAGAAGGAAAATGTTTAAAAAAATCAGCTTGATCTAAATGTCTACAATCCAGATATACATGTTTTTTTTGAGTTTCGAGCATTTCGATACTAATAGCACGGGAAACAATATCTCGGGTAGCTAGTTCACCTCTTAAATCGTATTTAAAAAGAAATCTTTTGTGTTCGTAGTTTACAATATAGGCTCCAAAACCTCTTACAGCTTCTGAAATTAAGAATAGCGGATTTTTATTCCCGGAAGATAATGCTGTAGGGTGAAATTGCATGTATTGCATATCTTCGATTTCGACACCTGCACGAGCCGCCATTGCAATTCCGTCACCAGTAGCAATCGCAGGATTGGTTGTGTTTTCAAAGAGTTGTCCGCAGCCGCCTGTGCTAAGTACAATGGCTCTGGTAAGTATATATTTTATTGCGTTATTGTTCTTATCATAAAAAAAAGCACCGGTGCAATTCACTTCGTTGCGCTTTGTTGTTTCAGTATTTAATTCTATGACCTGATGATTTTCTAAAAGTTCAATATTTGCTGTTTGAGTGATAATTGAAAGAAGCTTTTTTTCGATTTCTAATCCTGAACTGTCTTTATGATGTAGAATTCGATGTTGGGAGTGGCCACCTTCGAGACCTAAATCCCATTGGCCTTCCTGATTTTTATCAAATGAGGCACCAAGTTCTATTAGTTCTTCTAATCTTTCGGGAGCTTGTTGAATAACCATTTTAACAATTTCTTCATCACAAAGTCCGGCGCCAGATTTCAACGTATCTTTTATATGCTGTTCAAAACTATCTTTCAAATGATTGGTGACCACAGCTATTCCTCCTTGCGCAAGTTGCGTATTGGTGTTGCTGGCCATTTCTTTTGTCATGATACAAATAGATAAATCGGGGCGCTTTCTTGCCGTTTTAATGGCAAAAAATAGTCCTGAAATACCAGAACCTACTATTAGAATATCAGTTTTAGGCATGTTATTTGGTTTAAGAAAGTTTATGCATTTTTTTATGGATTTGAGCGTTTTAAGCTTCACTTATTCATTTATATTTTAAGATGTAAATAAGTTTTCCCTGTATGTTTTAATAAAGATGTATTTACTACGTATCAGTCTTTGTGGGAAGGAGCCGGAATCAACTTTTTATAAAACACTGCTTTAAAAGTTCGAGCAAGATTCCGACTTCTGTGGCCACAATGAAAACGGTAGTAGGAGGCCGTTTTTATATATTAAATAATGATATATGTCAATCAATAATCAAACTGCCTGATAAATATGAATTCATATTCTTGATTTGCAACATTTTTAGAGGTTCGGTATTTTTTGAAATTTCAAACATCTAAAGCACTAATAATACTGAGTTTTTTTTGAACATCACTCCTTAAATGTTCGCTAAAGATTATTTTTTATTTGAAGTACAAAACAAGTGCTCAAGGCTTTGATTGAAAGAACATCTGGGAGTATATTCTCCCAGATGTTTCTATTTTAGTTTACTTACTTTTTTTTCTAAGGGTAAGGTCAAAGACAAACCAGCACAATGCCAATACTCCAAATCCGAAAATAGTATCACCGATAGCCCTAAGCCATTTCAAGGTTATCATCGCTGGCTGCTGCATTAGTTCGGCCGAACGTGCATACCACATTCCGTGCTCGATACTTTCTATAGCTTGCCAAATTCCAACAGGAAGAAGACTCAGTAACGCCATAGCCAGCAATCCAATATTGGTAGACCAGAATATGAATTTCATTGCTTTTTCATTCCATATCTCATGTCTGTACAAACTGCGGAGCACAAATAGCATCAAACCAATTCCGAGCATTCCATAGACTCCAAATAAGGCAGTATGTCCATGCAAAGGGGTTGTGTTTAAGCCCTGAACGTAATATAAAGCTATAGGCGGATTAATGATAAAACCAAATACTCCGGCTCCTAAGAAATTCCAGAAAGCAACAGCAATCATAAAATAGATAGGCCATTTATAATCCTTGATCCATTGTGTTGATTTTGAAAGTTTGTAGTTATGGTAGGCTTCATACCCAATTAAAACCAAAGGCACAATCTCCAAAGCGCTAAAGGTTGCCCCAAGAGCCATCACAGCAGTTGGCGTTCCTGAGAAATAAAGATGATGAAATGTTCCTAAAATTCCTCCAGACATAAAAATGATAGTAGAGAAAATAACATTCAGCGTTGCTGTTTTTGTTTTTAACAGACCTAAACGAACAAATAAGAAAGCAATTACTACAGTAGCAAACACTTCAAAAAATCCTTCTACCCATAGATGCACAACCCACCATCTCCAATATTCAGCAATTGCCAGATTGGTCTGTCTTCCCCACATTAGGCCAGCAGCATAGAAAGTAGCAATAGCCGTACACGAGATTAGGAACATTATGATAAGATTTCTTTCGCCTGTTTTTTTCTTCAGTACCGGAAGTAAAGGACGAACCATTAATGCCAGCCACAGAAACAATCCTACAAGAAGGAATATTTGCCAGAATCGACCTAAATCTACATATTCGTAGCCTTGATGACCAAACCAGAAGTTTTCTACCAAATTAAGTTTCTGCATTACCCCAAACCATTGTCCAGCCATTGAGCCTAGTACAATTAGAATTAAAGCATAGAATAAAAAATCAACACCAAATGTTTGAAATTTTGGGTCTTTCCCTGCAACAGCCGGTGCAATGTACAAACCTGTTGCCAGCCAAGCGGTTGCTATCCAGAATATAGCGAGTTGAGTATGCCAGGTTCTTGTTACTGCGTAAGGCAGAATCTGATCTATCGGAATACCAAAGAATCCGTTTCCTTCTACACCGTAATGTGCGGTAATGACCCCCATTACAACTTGCAATACAATTAATAGACTTACGACCCAAAGATATTTTTTTATGCGAAACATCGAAGGTGTCATTCCTTGTTTTAATAGTGGATCCTGAACTGGTATTTCGAAATGCTCATCTTCACCTGATCGCACATGATAAAAAATTAGAACTCCGATGCAAAATAGCAGCAGTATGATACTAACTCCTGACCATACCAGAAGATCTTTGGTAGCCACATTTCCAACTAATTCATCAGATGGCCAGTTGTGTGTGTATGAAATTTTCTGATTTGGCCTTTCTGTTACAGTTGCCCAGGTTGCCCAAAAGAAAAAAGCGTTCATTTTATGCATTCTTTCCGGATCTTTTATAGACATTTTGGGAATTGCATAATTATGGCGTAATGTCTCAAATTTGGGATCATCCATAAACAATCCTTCATAATACTTACTCAAATAGGCTATGGCTTCAATCCTGTTTTGAGAAATGGTTATGATGCCAGTACTACTGTCGTAGGTATTTTTACGAACATCATTTTGAAGCCTGATTTTCATTGTGGCCTGTTGCTCTTTTGTCAGTTCTGCAAAAGTTTTTGAATATTCCTTTTCGGACAATTTATCCAAAATAAACACGGCTTCTCTATGCAGCCAGTCTGCAGTCCAGTCTGGGGCTACATAGGCACCATGTCCCCAAATAGTACCAACTTCCTGTCCACCCATACTTTGCCATACATTCTGCCCATCCTTAATTTCCTCAGCGGTAAAGATTACGGTGTTGTTTGGCCCAACTATTTCGGTTGGAATAGGAGGTGCTTCCTGATAGATCTCATATCCGTAATATCCTAAGACAGAAAAAGAGATACTCATTACAAGTGCAAAACCTATCCACAGTTTTTTTTCCTTGTTCATTATAATGATTTTAGCTTTTTATATTAAAAAAATTGCTTTATTCTACAATTAATTTTCCTTTCATCATCGATACATGTCCAGGGAATGAGCAGATAAAATCGTAAGTTCCTGGTTCGTCTATTGTAAACTCGATAACATCGCTTTCGCCGCCGCCAATTATTTTTGTATGGGCAATTACTTTTGCTTTTTCAGATGCAGGTATGTAATCTGTATCTTTTGCATCTACAGCTTTAAGTGTAAAATCAGAAATATCAGTTCCAGGTTTTAGAATTACTAAATTATGTCCCATTGCGATTTTTTCCATCTTGCCGACATGTTTTAGTGTAAGGGTAATTTTTCCTGCGGGAGCTCTTAATTCAGTTACAGAATATTGCATTTGATCATTGCTCTCAATCTGAAGATCATTTGTAGCGACTGGGGTTTCGATCGGACTTTCTTCGTAAGGTTCCTCAGTTGTGGGTGTTGCAACTGGTTCTATGTCTTTTGAATCTTTTTTTCCGCATGAGAATAAACTGAAAATTGCAAAGGCTGCTACGAGGGTAATCTTGAAAGACTTTTTCATTGTTTTTGGTATTTAAATGTTATTAAATTTTATTACTGTAAATGTATGGCTATCGTTTTTTTTGGTTTATGATTCTAATCATAAAGGCGGATTAATTTTTGCTTCCAATCTTAGTGAAAACTATAAGTAAGATTTATAAAGGCATTGCGTCCCATTCGTGGTATTTTGTTCCAGTCTGAAAAAGTAGCGTAATATTTATCAAAAATATTTTCAATACCTGTTTGCGCTTTTATTTTGTTTTGATTCCAATTAAAGCTATAACCTGCATTGATATTAAATATCAGGTAATCGGGTGCTTTAATTTGTCCGTATACTTTTGCGAAGTTATTTTGTGCAAGATTTCCAGAGGCAAATATTCCCGCATTGATTTTTTCTTTTTTAAACTCTATTCCGGCATAATATCGGAGCGGACTTATAAAAGGAAGGTCGTTTTCCTGATCATCTTTACCCAGACTGTAGGCGATCTGTGTTTTTATATTCCAGTTTTGCAAAAAGAAGTATTCCAGATTAAAATCAGTATTAAAAATCGAAGCATAATTAATAGCGTCGTAGATTTTTACACCCGATGCTCCAATAGTCATGGGCAGTATTTTTGGATCAATTTTTCCGATGATATAATTTGAGATATGGAAATATGAAGCCGTAACTTTCGAAGTTAGTCGGCTGTTTTTAAATCCAAAAGACAAGTTTCCTTCAACAGCCTTTTCATTTTTCAAATTTGGATTTCCTATATAATCATAAAAATCATTACTGTTATACAGATAAAAGCCATAGCCCTCAGAAACAGAAGGTGCTCTTTCGGCGTAAGCCAAACCAAATCCGAGTTCAAGTTTACCAGCATTTTTGGTATAATTTCCAGAGAGACTTTTTAAGAATCGGTTTTGTGTGGCATTCATTTCAGGATAAAAAATACGAAGGCTTTGTAGTCCAAAATCATTGGCTACTGTATTAGAATGAAAACCTAGATTAGTGCTGATTCTAAGAATGGTTTCGGGAGAGATTGTAATATTATCTTCTAATGATAATCCGTTATATAGCGTTCGAATATCAGGCCAGGTGTACATAAACATCAGATTTTCAGTTAGATCAGCAGGATACATTGTCATCTCGGCTACCGCCTTATTATAAAAAGAATTCAAATCGGCTAGAAATTCATGATTTTCGTGTTTTCCTTTTATTTTAGAATAAAAACCATAGGTGTCAGACCAGCCCGGCATATCCATATGAATAGGAACTGCTGGTCTTTTAGTATCATCCATTTTATGGGTAATGGTATTAAAATATCCTTTTGTTTCCCAATCAGAAATAACACCAGAATCTGGAATGTACTTGTAACTCAATGAAATGATTTTAGCTTCTGCCAATAAAACATCCATTGGAAGCGCCGGATAGCCAACATTCACAGCTTTATCATAAATAATCGAAGTTTCCAGTACATTCTTCTTATCGATAAAATAGCCAGCATTTGCCGAAATATTGTACTTGGTAAATTGAGAAAAATTAATTTCTTTTTCGTTTCCCGCTTTGTAGTTTTCGGCATCACGATGCATAAAATCAACATGCGCAAAAAAGGTACTGTCAGTATAACCTAAAGCGGCACCAATAATCTTTTGCTGGTTATTGCTTTCATAACCAGAAGATAAACTGCCATTCCAGCCGTTTTTTCTGTGTTTATATTGATTTCGTTTTAGATCTATCGAACCTCCAATCGTAGCGCCATGACAGCTGGCCTGCTGACCTGAGGCAACTGTTGCCTCAGATAAATTTGAAATCTCGACATAAGAAGTCACAGGATCCATTTTATCGGTACAGGCACCAAAAATCCGCATACCATCAATGGTAATTACAGTACGCTCGGTCGACATATTGTTAATCGTAGGTTCCCATGCATATGCACCTCTTTTAATCATATTCATTTTTGAAGAACCCATTAGATAATCTTCTACAGAGGTTAACGATTTGGGCTGTTTAAGATTCAAAGGTGTTTTTTTTCCTATAACTATAATTTCATTGAGATTTACAGCTGCAAGAGTATCATTCTTTTTTTCCTGTGCCCAGCACACTGTCGAAAAGATAACTAAAAGGATCGCTGTTATATTTTTCATTATAAAGTAATTATAAGAAAGAGATAAATGCTCACTATCTCTTTCTTGTTAGTATTCAATATTTAGAATTCGATTTCTAAGAAAAGACTGCTTGCAGGATTTTCTGTCGTTACAGGCTCTCCTTTAAGTACATCATTCGAAGCATTTAAAAGTTGAAGATTAATTTTCCAATAGCCAGTCATAGTCAAAGAAAGTTTTCCGTTGTAAAATCCATCGGTTGTAGATTGTGTTAAATCGGTATTATTAGGCGAACCGTGATTACCCATGCTGGGCATTCTTGGATCCATTTTTATTTTGAGATTATTCACGACAGGAAACGTCATCATATCCTGCATTTTATAAACCCCAACGCTAATATCGTTCGTGGCTACTTTTGGGTTTTGAGGTGCGATGGAGGCAATGAGGTAACGAACGCCATCAGATCCGTTAAAGGAGCTAACAGTTCGTTTTGCCGAAGCCTGAACTTTGATAATATCAGTAACAGTATACGAAATAGTTTTAACAGTATAAGTAAGAGTCAGATCCCAATATTCAGTATCATTTTCAGCCATTTGAAAGATGATATCGCCTTCGTACAGAGTTTGTTTGTCTGAGGTTTTGGTCACAGCAGATTTTGGACATGAATGCTCCATCATAGCCATATGCATAATTGGCAACCAGCTTATTTTGGCATCTTTAATATAGGCATTCGTTTTTTTGTCTTTAATGCTAAGTGTAATATGATTGTAACCCTGAATTAAAGAGCCGCTTTGGGAATAGAGTTCGAAAGTATGAGTTTCATTTGATATTTCCTGAATTTTTTGAAGGCCAGCGGTTTCATCAATTGGAATCTGAGTGGAGGAATTATCATCTGAGGAGCATGAGAACAGAGAAATGGACAGAACTAAAATGGCTATGTGTTTTAAAATTTTCATTTGAATTTTAATTTAAATTATGAATATAAGGCTTCTGTCGAATGTAAATTCGAAGGAGAAGTAATTAGATAATCGAAAAATTAATACTTGAAAATGGGGGGATGGAATACAAAATAAGTGTTCAGATAAACGTAAAGATTTTTATATCCTGAGTTTATTTCTAAGATGACTTTTTGGTTATTTTGAAAATTAAAAACGGGAATGTTTTCAAAGTATAGCAAAATAGTTTCCGTGATTTCACCTTTTTTCTCGTTCGAGGAAGGTGTTTCATTTTTTAAGGCTTTTGCCAACTCTTTCTTCAAATGGCATTTGCCATTACACTCTAATTTAGGAGTGTTCCTGTTTTCGCATAATTCTGCAGAAATATAATTGTAATTCAGTGCGTAATCCAAGATTGGAAATACCGGTCTGAACAATACTGCAAAAAGGAATATGTAAATACAAAATTTCATTACCTGTATTTTGAAAGTACGAAGGTATCATGATCTTTTTTTTCATGTTATGATTATGGTCATACTTTATGTAATACAAGTTTTGGAATTTTGATCCAAAGTTTAACAAATTAAAAACCTTAGTAATGAACAGATTATTTTTATTAGCGATGTTTGGTTCTTTCTTGCTCGTATCGTGTGGGAAAGAAAAATCGAATACTGATCAGGATTTTTCAACTCCTACAGCTACAGAAAATACAGCCGAAGCCGAATCATACGATCCTAAAAGAGGCCTTGGAAAATTTTCTACAGTTGAATTAGGCGCTTCCTTGGATAAGCCAATGGCTGAAAAAGGATTAAAAGTAGCCGAAGTAAAATGTACATCCTGTCACAAAACTACAGATGAAAAATTGGTAGGGCCTGGATGGAAAGGCGTTACAGGACGCAGAACTCCTCAATGGATTATGAATTTTATTACCAATCCTGATCCTATGATTGACAAAGATCCCGAATTGCAGGCTCAATTAGAACTCTGTATGATTCGTATGCCTAATCAAGGTCTGACCGATGACGAAGCCAGAAGTGTACTCGAATACATGCGCCAGAACGACGGTGTGAAATAACCAGAATAAAAAAATTAAAATTCTAAATGAGAATCTTATGAAAAATAAATTATTAAAATCAATTTTTGCCATTGCGTTTGGCTGTGCCTTCTTTGTTTCCTGCAAGCCCAAGGATTCCAGCGATACTGTCGATGGAGATGCTGCGCAAAAAGTTTACGTTGCTCCAGGTAAGTATGATGAGTTCTACAATTTTGTATCTGGTGGTTTCAGCGGTCAGGTAAGTGTTTATGGACTTCCTAGCGGTAGACTGTTAAGGGTTATGCCGGTGTTCTCCGAAGATCCACAAAGTGGCTATGGTTACAGTGAAGAAACTAAAGCCATGTTGAATACTTCGCATGGTTATGTCCCGTGGGATGATCAGCATCATTTAGATTTATCTCAAACCAATGGAGAAGTTGACGGGCGCTGGCTTTTTGCCAATGCCAATAATACGCCAAGGATTGCACGTATTGACCTGAAAACTTTTAAAACAGCTGAGATAATCGAGCTTCCAAATTGTGGAGGAAACCATTCTTCTCCTTTTATCACGCAAAACACAGAGTATATTGTGGGGGCAAGCCGTTTTAGCGTTCCTGCAGATAATGACGATGGAGATGTACCCATTAATACATATAAGAAAAACTTTAAAGGACACCTTAGTTTTGTAAAAGTGGGTAAAGAAGGAGAGTTGGATCTTGCTTTTCAGATCGTAACTCCGGGTGTTAATTTTGATCTTAGTCATCCGGGGAAAAAAGAATCTCACGGTTGGTTCTTTTTCTCCTGTTACAACACTGAGCAGGCCAATACCCTGCTTGAGGTAAACGCTTCTAAAAATGATAAGGATTTTATCATGGCCGTCAATTGGAAAAAAGCTGAAGAGTATATTAAAGCTGGAAAAGGAAAACGTGTACCGGCAAATTATGTTCATAATACCTGGGATGAGAAAACCCAAACGGCTAAATCTGAAATCAAGAAAGAAGTATTGATTCTGGATGCTGCTGAACTGAAAGATATCTGTTATATGATTCCCTGTCCTAAATCTCCACACGGGTGTGATATTGATCCAACTGGTGAATATATTGTTGGAAGTGGAAAACTAGCAGCCCTTATTCCTGTATTTAGTTTTACGAAACTGAAAAATGCTATTGCCAAAAAACAATTTGATGGTAATTATGCAGGAATTCCTGTGGTTAAGTATGAGGCCGCTCTTCATGGCGAAGTTCAAAAACCGGGTTTAGGACCGCTACATACCGAATTTGACGGAAAAGGGAATGCCTATACTACAATGTTTGTTTCTTCTGAAGTAGTAAAATGGAGCATCAAAGATTTAAAAGTTTTAGATAGAAAAGCCACCTATTATTCTCCAGGGCATTTAATGATTCCGGGAGGCAATACAGAGAAACCATTTGGAAAATATATGGTGGTTTATAATAAAATCACTAAAGACCGCTTTTTACCAACTGGCCCGGAATTAGCGCAAAGTGCACAATTATTTGACATTAGCGGGGATAAAATGAAGCTTTTATTGGATTATCCAACCATTGGAGAACCTCATTATGCGCAAGGTATTCCAGCTGATAAAATACGCAATAACGGTCAATTGAAATATTACAAAATGGCAGATAATCTGCATCCTTACGTTGCAAGAGGTGAAAAAGAAACCAAAGTGATCCGAGAGGGGAAAAAAGTACATGTTTATATGACTTGTATCCGTTCGCATTTTGCTCCGGATAATATTGAAGGTATACGAGTAGGGGATGAAGTTTATTTCCACGTTACCAATTTGGAACAGGATTGGGACGTTCCTCACGGATTTGCTATTAAAGGAGCAAATACCGCTGAGTTGCTGATCATGCCCGGAGAAACGATTACACTAAAATGGGTTCCTCAGAAAAAAGGAATTTTCCCATTTTATTGCACGGATTTCTGCAGTGCACTTCATCAGGAAATGCAGGGTTATGTTAGAGTTTCACCTGCAGGAAGTAATGTGCCAATTACGTATAGTTTGGGTACGAATTTACCAAAGGAATAACTAATAACCAGTGAAGGGGACAAAGTTTTCTTTGTTCCCTTTTTATTTGAATCATCATGAAAAATAAAATACTTTCAATTTTTTCAAGAGCAGTACTTTTTGTGTGTGGCTTTCTGTTAATAGGGTCCATTTTTGTTCCCATGTGGAAAATTGAACTGACAGCTCCACAATATCCTGAAGGTTTGGTTTTAAAACTTCATGCCACAAAAATTGCAGGAGATGTAGATATTATCAACGGATTGAATCATTATATAGGTATGAAAACACTTCATACCGAAGATTTTATCGAGTTTAAAATCCTGCCTTACATTTTAGGATTGTTTGGCATCATTGCTTTAAGCTGCTCTTTTTATGCTAAGCGAAATTCCTTGTATATATTGTTTTGTTCTTTTGTGCTTTTCGGAGTTTTAGCTGCTATTGATTTTTACAGATGGAATTACGACTATGGCCATAATTTAGACCCGAATGCTGCCATACGGGTTCCAGGTATGGCATACCAGCCTCCATTGCTGGGCTATAAACAGTTGCTGAATTTTGGCGCTTATTCTATACCTGATATAGGTGGATGGATGCTCATTACAGTTGGTGTCTTGCTTTTTCTGGCTATAATTAAAGAGAGGAAATCAGCTTTAGGATTTAATAAATTTTTTAGCGTTTTAATTATTGCTTCTTTTCTTTTTTCATGTTCAGGAGATAGACCAATTTCCATCAAAATAAATACAGACAATTGTGATTATTGTAAAATGGGAATAAGTGACGGTAAATATGGCTCAGAAATTATTACCCAAAAAGGCCGGGCATATAAGTTTGATGATATTGCCTGTATGGTCAACTATTGTAAAGAACATTCAGATATGAAGGTTAAGAGTTATTATGTACATGATTATACAAAGGAAAATGAACTAATTCAGGCAGAAAAAGCTTTTTTTATTTCAGGCGGCACAATAAAAAGTCCGATGCATGGTAACATTGCGGCGTTCTCCACTGAAAGCCAATCACAAGCATTTGGAGCAGAATCAAAGGGAACAGAGATACAATGGGCGTCAATTTTAGAAAAATAATTTTGGGACGAAAATGCTAATTACAATCAATTAAACATGAAAATACTTCTCTGTCTTTGCTTCTCATTTTTTTTTACCTGTCTTCATTCTCAAAAGATTGAAGTAGGAAAAAATAGAGCCATAAAAACCATAAAAAAAGCTATACAACTGGCCAATCCCGGCGATACGGTGTTGGTTTACAAAGGTGTTTATAGAGAAGGAAACATAGTGATAGATAAAAAAATAATACTGCAGGGAATTGGCTTTCCTATCCTCGATGGCCAAAAAAAATATGAAGTGGTTTCTATCAAAGCTGATAGTGTAACCATTGCAGGTTTTAAAGTCATAAATTCAGGGTATGCCTCCCTGAATGATCCCTGCGGTATTAAAATATATAACAAAACAGGGGTTACCATAAAAGAAAATATTCTGGAGAATAATTTTTTTGGTATTTATGTTCAAAAAGGAATTGGCTGTATTATAAAAAATAACACAATAAAAGCCCATCAAAAACAAGAGCAGCGTATTGGGAATGGCATTCATTGCTGGAAAAGTGAAAACCTGCAAATTGTCGGAAACCAAGTCTCAGGACATCGGGACGGGATTTACTTTGAATTTGTGTCTAATTCTATTATTTGGAGGAACATATCAAAGAGTAATATTCGATACGGACTTCATTTTATGTTTTCTAATGATGATTCGTACATCTCCAATGTGTTTAAAAATAATGGGGCAGGAGTGGCAGTCATGTTTACCAAAAATGTAAAAATGTTCCATAATTATTTTGCAGAAAACTGGGGAGATGCCGCGTATGGTTTATTGCTAAAAGAAATTTCTGACAGTTACATCATAGGAAACAAATTCATCAGAAATACTTCGGGAATTTATATGGAAGGAACCAGCCGGGTAGCCCTCTCAAAAAATATTTTTAGAGATAACGGGTGGGGTATGAAAATTCAGGCAAGCTGTATGGAAAACGAAATTTCCTTTAATAATTTTATCGCCAATACATTTGATATAAGCACCAATGGTAGTTTAGTTCTTAACCATTTCAATAATAATTATTGGGATAAATATGAAGGTTATGACCTTAATAAGGACGGAATTGGAGATGTACCTTTTCACCCTTTGAGCCTTTTTGCAGTGCTTACAGAAAACAATCCCTCTGCAATGTTATTATTCAGGAGCTTTATGATTACGCTTCTTGATAAGTCAGAAAAGATTCTGCCAAGTATTACCCCGGATAATTTTGTTGACCAAACCCCCGAAATGAAATCTCTTGTGTTATGATTACTTTACAAAATATAAACAAAAAATTTGGCAAGCTTCAGGTATTGCAAAATGTAAACCTGAAATTTAATGCAGGCGAGTGCATTGCACTTATTGGTCCAAATGGTTGTGGAAAAACGACCTTGATAAAATCCATCCTGGGAATGGTTTTACCAGACAGCGGTGATATTTTATTCAATAAAGAATCTATTCTTAGAAAGTTTGAATATAGAAATAATATTGGCTATATGCCTCAGATAGGCCGCTATCCAGATCATATGACTATTGGCCAAATCATTGCCATGATCAAGCAAATCAGGAATTCGAAAGACATTCTGGATGAAGATTTAATTAAAGCTTTTAAACTTGATAAGATGGATGATAAACAAATGCGCACGCTTTCCGGCGGAACAACCCAAAAAGTAAGTGCAACATTAGCCTTTCTTTTTAACCCTGACGTCCTTATACTTGATGAGCCAACTGCAGGATTGGATCCCCTGGCATCAGAAATCCTGAAGGAGAAAATTATTAAAGAAAAGGAAAAAGGAAAATTAATTTTGATTACCTCTCATTTGTTAAGCGAACTTGACGATATGATTACCCAGATTATTTTTATGCAGGAAGGTAAAGTGCATTTTCATAGAAATATAAACGAACTGCTTGAATCAACGGGTGAAATCAAAATTTCAAAAGCCATATCTAAAATTTTAAAGCAAAAGAGTCATGAACAGGATCATTAAAATTGTATTGTTGGATATTCTTAAAAATAAGATCGTTCTGAGTTACACTTTTGTTTTGGCCTTGCTCTCCTGGGGATCTTTTGGTCTGGAAGATAATTCTGCTAAAGGGCTGCTGACAATTCTGAATGTAATTTTATTTACAGTTCCATTAGTTTCGATACTTTTTTCGACAATATATCTTTATAACAGTTCTGAATTTATTGAACTGTTGCTCAGCCAGCCAATAAGGCGAAAAAAAATATGGATCAGTTTATTTGCCGGGCTTTCCATTGCAATGGTTTTGGCTTTTTTGCTGGGTGCGGGAATTCCCCTTGTAATTAATGCGCCTGATGCTTCAGGTGTTATGATGCTTTTGTCAGGATGTTTAATCTCGGCTGTTTTTGTGTCTTTAGCTTTTTTGAGCTGTATTTTGACTCGTGATAAAGCAAAAGGAATTGGTGTAGCGATTATGTTTTGGATGTATTTTGCAATACTATTTGACGCTTTGGTTTTATTTCTGTTGTTTCAGTTTGCCGAGTATCCTATTGAAGAGGCAATGGTGGGGGTAACAGCCCTGAGCCCAATAGATCTTGCACGTATTCAGATTCTTTTACATCTTGATCAGTCAGCTATGATGGGTTACACAGGCGCAATTTTTAAAGATTTTTTTGGGACAACTATTGGATTGATTATCTCTTTTTTTCTATTGATTTTATGGATTGCGATACCTTTTTTTATTTCAGTCAGAAAATTCAATAAAAAAGATCTTTAACGATTACTATTTAATACCAGATTATGAAGGAGAAGATAAAAACAGATATTAAAAGCAGACAGGATATCAAAATATTGGTTGATGCTTTTTATGGTAAGGTTCAGACAGATCCTACTATCGGATATTTATTTACCAAAGTCGCCAATGTTAATTGGGAAAAACATCTTCCAATTATGTATGATTTTTGGGATAATATCCTTTTTCATTCCGGAAATTTTGAAGGAAATCCTATGATGAAGCATCGGTTTTTAAATCAGAAAAGCCCCTTAACTGAAACTCATTTTAAACATTGGAATAAGTTGTGGAAAAAAACTGTTGATGATTTATTTGAAGGACCAAAAGCATCAGAAGTAAAGATTAGGGCTCAGAGTATTTCAAAAATGATGATGAATAAAGTAGTAAAATAAAGTGATAAAGTAAAGAACGGGCGCTCGAAGAGCGCCCGTTTTTAAAATTAAAATGCTATTAGAGCTGAATTAATAATTTTCATTTAACCTCCACAAAGAAAGGAAAATATTTAAAAAAGATATATGATCTGAATCATATATTAAAGTATTTACGAAATTTCAATAAAATATTTTATGATCTATAATTTCTATTTTTTTTTTCTTATTCATAGTAGAAATTGTCCGAATGACCGTCTCAACACGCAAACCGGTAAAATCTGCAATTTCCTGACGGGTATACTGAATTTTCAGTCTTTGATTTGGGGGAATATTCTGCTGTTTTTTTAAATTATCGAGAAAATACTGTACCCGATACTCAGGTTTATGATTAATTATATTTTTTGAAAATACTATTTTATTGTAAATTCTCCAGGCAAAGACTTTTAATATTTTCGATTGGATTTTTGGATTTTCTTCAAGAAGCAAAAAGAAGTTGGCTTTTGAAAGTTTTAAGAGCACACAATCGGTCTGTGCTACTGCTGAGGCTGGATAAGGCTGATCAATAAAGAGGGGCGGTTCGCCAAAACTGCTTCCATTTTCAAAAATTCCTACTGTCAGGTCTTTTCCGTCTTCATTGGTATAGGTCATTTTTACAGTCCCCTCAAGAATCTGATAGAAGTATAGGGGAGGATCGTTTTCATAAAATATGATACAGTTTTTGGGTGTTTTTTTTGCAACAGCCCCCCAAGTGAATAGCAAATCTGTATCAATATGCATTTTTTCTAAAGTTATATGCATTTATAAATGATGCTAAATATTTCATCGCTTGAAGAAAGTGGCTGCGGTTATTATTGATTTTCATAAATGCGGTGTTATTTGTTTTAAGCAAAGAAAAGAAATCAGGTATAAAAAAAACATGATAAATATTAGGTTTTGAAAGTTTTGTTGTAGCTAGAATAGGTGTTAAATTAAAGATTTATAAAAAGATATTTTTAATTTAAACTGGTAGCTAATCTTTTGGAAGTCATTGTGTAATCTGCAGTGTTATGATATTTATCATATTACAAAAGCAGTATACTTCGGATATTTGTAATGCATTAGAATGGTAATAGCTAAAAAGATTCATTTCAATTAAAAAAAGTTCTATTTCATTTTCTTCCTAATTTCTAAAATTAAAATTATGTCAAAGTCTTTAATTCAAAAATATAATGTTCCAGGTCCCAGATATACCAGTTATCCAACTGTTCCGTACTGGAATGAAATACTTTTTTCAATAGAGGAATGGAAGATTTCTTTTCAAAAATCATTTTTGGAGAGCAATTCACAAAATGGGATCAGCCTATATATTCATTTGCCTTTTTGTGAAAGTTTGTGCACTTTTTGCGGATGCAACAAACGAATTACTAAAAATCATTCAGTAGAAGAAAAATACATCATCGCTGTTTTAAAAGAATGGAGTATTTACTGTGGACTGGCTTCTGAAAGACCAATCATAAAAGAAATTCATCTGGGAGGCGGAACTCCTACTTTTTTCTCATCAGATAATTTAGAAAAACTTATAAACGGTATTTTTAGTCTAGCCGATAAAGCTGAAAGTCATGAGTTCAGTTTTGAAGGCCATCCCAACAATACTACTTATGAGCAGCTTAAAAAATTATATAATTTAGGATTTCGCAGAGTAAGTTTTGGCGTTCAGGACTACGCTGAAAAAGTCCAGAAAGCCATTCACAGAATTCAGCCATTTCACAATGTGGCAAAAGTCACCTTTTGGGCAAAAGAAATTGGTTATACCTCAATTGGACACGATATTATTTTTGGATTGCCTTTTCAAACAATTGAAAACATTGTGGACACCATCGAAAAGACAAATTCTTTAAAACCAGATCGATTGGCTTTTTACAGCTATGCGCATACGCCCTGGATCAAAGGAAATGGACAACGTGGATTCAATGAAGCCGACCTTCCAAAAGACATCGAAAAACGAACATTATATGAAACAGGAAAAAACCTGCTTTCTCAAAACGGCTATCATGAAATTGGGATGGATCACTTTGCTTTAGCTTCTGATAGTTTGTATAAGGCTGGTCATAATGGGGAATTGCATCGAAATTTTATGGGATATAGCTCTTCAAAAACCCAGTTAATGATTGGATTGGGAGTTTCAGCTATCAGTGACAGCTGGTACAGTTTTGCGCAAAATACAAAGAGATTGGAAGAATATTATCAACTATTGGAGTGCGACCAACTACCTGTTGTCAAAGGGCATATACTTGACAAGGAGGATTTAATTATTCGCAAACATATTCTCAATTTAACTTGTCAATTTGAAACTTCGTGGAATGATAAGGCTTTTTATTTTGACGAATTACAAAGTGTTTTATCCGATTTAAAGGAATTGGAAAATGATAATCTGGTAATTATCGAAGAAAATAGAATCAAGATCACAGATGCAGGCAGACCTTTCGTCCGTAATATTTGTATGGCTTTCGATTTGCATTTGAAAAGAAAATCTCCCGAAACTAATCTTTTTTCAATGACAGTCTAAACGATTAATTGAATTCCTTGCACAAATTGACTCATATTCTGAAATTTTCTAGTTACGCTAATTATCAAACATGATATCCTGGCAGGGTCGATTCGTTTAACTACTTTCTGGATTTAAGATGACATCGATATGCCAGTAGCCACTTTATCAATCTTAAATAATAATTTCGCTGGAAAAGAAAATTATTCAAATTTTTCAAGTAATGTAGTGTAATAACTCTAATTATTCTACTTTTGCAGCAAAAAATTACTATGAATAAATGCGATCAATGTATTGTAAGACAGCTTAGTGCATTGAAAGCACTAAACAAAGAGCAAATCATACAATTGGCAAATAGTAAAAGCACTCAGGTAATTAAAAAAGGGGAGGCTATAATAGAGGAAGGAGAAGTAATTAATGGGGTTTTCTGTATAAAAGATGGTATTGGAAAACTTTCTAAATTAAGTGCCAATGGAAGGGACCAGATTGTTAAACTTGTAAAGTCAGGTGAACTTCTGGGGCAACGTTCAATGATCAGCAATGAACCTGCAAACTTGTCGGCTACAGCAATTGCTGATATGGAAGTCTGTTTTATTCCAAAATCTGAAATCATTCAATTTTTTAATAATAACAATCAGTTTTCAATGAACTTAATGCAGTCTGTTTGTGATGATTTGAAACATGCGGATGAGCATACTGTGGATATGGTACAGAAAACTGTTAAGGAAAGATTGGCTGAAAAGTTATTATATCTTAGTGACACTTTTGGTGTAAATGCTGATCAATCCTTAAAAGTGCAATTATCAAGAGAGGAATTAGCCGGAATGATCGGTACAGCCACCGAGAGTTGCATCCGAATGCTTTCTGAGTTTAAAAAATCAGGGCTGATCGAATTAAAAGGAAAGCTGATTTTTTTAAAGGATATTAAGGGATTAAAAAAAGAAGCCAGCTAACATCATCATCTGGATAATTCCAGCATTCTTTCAATAGGGACAAACGCTTTTTTCATTATATCAGCAGGAACTTTAATTTCAGGCGTTTCATTAAGCAAACAGTCGTATAATTTTTGTAACGTATTTACTTTCATGTACCCACATTGGCTGCAGGCACAAGTGTTGTCTTCGTTTGAAGGTGCCGGTATCAATATCTTATCAGGAACTTCCAGTTTCATCTTATGAAGGATTCCCACTTCTGTAGCCACAATAAATTTGTTGCCCGGATTGGTTTTAACATATTCAATCATTCCTGCTGTCGAACCAATATAGCTGGCTGTTTTTAAAATATGGGTTTCAGATTCAGGATGGGCAATAATTTGCGCATCTGGATTTCGTTTGTACAATTCAATTAATTTATCAAATGAAAATGCTTCATGAACCACACATGCACCGTCCCAAAGCAACATTTCCCTGCCTGTTTGTTCCATTACATATTTTCCCAAATTTTTATCGGGAGCAAAAATAATGGGTTTGTCTTTTGGTATAGAATTTACGATTTTAACTGCATTAGAAGAAGTTACCACAATGTCAGTTAAAGCTTTAACCTCTGCAGAACAATTCACATATGTAATAACAATGTGGTCTGGATGGGCTTGGGTAAATTGTTGAAATAAATTGGCAGGACAAGATTCAGCCAATGAGCAGCCTGCATTCAAATCGGGAAGAATTACTTTTTTGGACGGATTCAAAATTTTTGCAGTCTCAGCCATAAAATGCACCCCTGCAAAAACAATTATATCAGCATGCACCTGCATTGCTTCTTGTGACAATCCCAGGCTGTCACCCACATAATCTGAAACATCCTGAATATCCGATTCCTGATAGTAATGTGCCAGAATAACTGCATTCTTCTCTTTTTTTAGTTTCAGTATTCGCTCTTTAAGGTTTTTCATTATTAAATTATTTTTAATTATTCTCATTTGTTTTAAAACAAATGAGTTGATGCTGATACGTATGTTGGGTTTTTAAAATCGGTAAGTTTTTTGAAAATTAAGTTTTGTTCGTTTTCGGAAAATCCAATCAAACAAAACTTTCATTATGACACTAAAATTAATACCTAAGGAAGGTGTCTCCCGATTTAATACCCAAAGCCAATTCTTCCAGATTTGTATTTTCAAGCGTGAAAACCAATTCTTTCCGAATAGATATAAATTTATCGTGCATCGGACAAGGATGGTCTTCAGAACAATTACTTAATCCTAATGCGCAACCGGTCAAAATGCGATCGCCATCCAAAGAATTAACTATTTGCGCTAATGTAATTTCTTTCATATTCTCTTTGGAAATTTCAAAACCACCGCCCACTCCTTTTATAGATTTAATAATATTGTCTCTCGATAGGATTTGAAGAATTTTGGCTGTAAAAGCCTCCGGAGAATCGATTTTTTTGGCAATTTCTTTCAAGCCGATGCGATTGTCCTGATAGGATTGAAAAGCAATAAAAATAGCTGCACGAATGCCATATTCACATGTTTTAGAGAACATAATCTTTTTTTTGTAATGTATAAATCATATAAATCAAAGCCCGCCATAACGCACAAAAGATCCAAAAACAACCATCAAAACCCCAATTATGGTAACTGATAGAATATGAAAGGTCATTTCAGGCAACTTCTCAGCATTTTTTTCAAGTTTTGGCAGCACTCTAAATTGAGCACTCAAAGCAAAAAGAACCGTCAATAATAACAGAGCTAATTTTGTTGAAACAACTTTTTCTATAGGTGTCTCGAACTGAAACCAATATTCGATGCTAACACCATATTTATAGGCCATTAAAATTCCGGTAATGACCAGCAAAACCAGAGCAGTCATGCCAACAGGTTCATACTTTCTTTCATAATCGAGAATTATAATCTGATTTTTTTCTTTTAATGCTTGTGGCAAAAAACCAAAGACAAGCAACAAATGACCACCAACCCAAATGGCGGCACTCAAAAGATGGATGATTAACAATAAATGGTGGCTCATATGGTTTTAGGTTTTAGTTTCAAAATTTCAACAGATAGCATTATAAGGCCTGCTGGCATAAAAATACTGTATAAGGTTAGATTTTGATAATAATTCGGTAAACTTCCTTTACCCAAGAAAAACCAAATGCCCTGAAGAAACAAAAGAATTTCAGTTGTAAAAAATCCGAATAAAAAAATTGCGATTCCCCATGTTTGAATACGGTTTCTCGAATTTAAAAAATCATTTTGTAATGCAAATCCAAACAGGAAACCTGTAATAATTCCCAACATAGTCAAGTGAATGTATCCAATGACAAAATTACGAATCTGATGGGATACCTGTGCAAATTCCGGAAGCAAAACCACCAGTTGAATAACGACTTTTAAAGCCAATGAAAACAAAGCAAAACCATAAACTATTTTTGTGATCGTTGGTAAAGCAGCAAAAAAGGATTGAAACTGCGGGCGGATAAATTGTATAAAAAGTACCGCAGCATATAGCTGAAGCATTACTCCAAGAGCATTTAACCAATAAAAAACCGGGTTAGGCAAATACCAACTTACCGGCAAAGCCAATGTTAAAAAAGTAGAAGCAACAAATAAATTATAAAATATCCTGAATTTTTTAGCTTCAATCATAAGTATTGCCTGTTTGAAAAACAAAGCCAAAATGGCAAACAGAAACCAGCCATTAAATTGAAAATGAAGAAAAAACTGAATCGCTATTTGATAAAAAGCGCTTGCTTTACCTAACAATGAAACTGCAGGACCAAGGCACCAGACACCCAAAGTAGAAAAAATCATGAAAAACAACGACGTACGAAGCAGCTTTTTTTCAGCCAGAGTTGTTGGATTGGCATCCTTTATAATTAAATAACAAAAATAGTAGCTGCAAAAAATATGCAAAGTCGAAAAAAGAATAGAAGCAAAAGCATATCCTTGCGCCGGAAAATCAACCATCATTCCGACTACAGCCAGTTCTGTTATCCAAAATAATTGGTTGTAGATGGGTTTTTGCTGTTTTTCTTTTGGAACAAAAAAATGAAAAATCAAACAGTACAACATCATATAGACCCAGCCTAATATCGCCACGTGTGAATGGCCGTGCATTAAAAACTGAAAATTGACTCCGGTGATCGGTGCAACATACATCCATCGAAGCAACAGTCCCATCAATGAAGCGATGAAAAAATTAGAAAAAATACAGAGTAACCAACTCTTCTTCATGATTTTATAAAGGATTTAATTCTTGATGCTTAAAAGTGTTTTGTGCATTAAATAAAAAATAGCTTATATTCTTCTAAATAAGCAATAATTTCTTTCTTAATTAGAGCTTTATTGGAATCCTCAAGATTATCAATTTTTAATTTTAACGGAATCAAATAGTTGTGTAACTGATTGTGGGCTTCACCTTTCATTGTACATTTTTTAAAAATCATGGCAAACTCAGATTTCAGTTTCTCTTTCAAAATCAATGCGCTTTCTTCTTCGCCTGATTCCAGAATTATTTTTTGTAAAGTAGTAATCCCTTCAGTAGTTTCTGGGTTGGCTTCCCATAATTGTCCTTTGTTCAGACTCACTTCCGCGGCTGTTTCGGTATTTTTTTCCGAAACTGAATTTATTTCATTTGTTTCTTTAGATGTTTGATCTTCTTTGTTTTTTTGGCATGATCCGATAGATACAATGACCAATAAAAATAATACTAGTTTTATTTTTTTCATTTTGTTAAATTTTAGCTCCAAAAATCAGCATCTTCATTTTCTATAAAAGCTTCCTTTGAATGTATTTCTTCTATTTTTTTTAATTGTTCTTTTGTGGCTGCTTTTTGAATTTCAGCAAATAAAACACGCTCTTCAAAACGGATATGAGAGTCTAACTCTTTTTCGATTCTTTTTAAATTTATTTCCAGATCCGAAGTACTTTCAAATAATTCGTTTAACGTTTTGTGTTCTTTCAAAGCCTGCTCAATGAGGGTGTTATCTGCTTCTAAGATCGTGAAAACGTATTTTTCCTCCAGTTCAAAATGCGTCTTTAAGTAAATCTCATAAAACCAATCGACGTATTTTTTGATGCGCTGCAGGTCAATATTTTTCGCCATTCCAGTTTTAATTTTCCAGCAAAGTAGCAGACCATGATGGTGGTCGTGGCTTAAAGGTCTTAGTTCCGGAGCTCTTTTGATGGCCGTAGTTGATTTCATTTGATTAAAATTTATTGATTGATTTAAAAAAATAGATTACTATCCTCTAAAATGAATTTTAATTTTTTCTGTACCAAGATTTTGGTTATCCAATTCTTTAAAAGAATGACCAAGTTTTTCTATTGTCGAGGATCCATTAACAAAATGCTGAATGTAATAATTTCCTGAATATCCCAAATTTTCCAGAAAAAACACCATTTCCTGGATATCTCCTTTGTTTAATAAACCAGAGTGCACTGTTGTACGAACTTCAAAAGGTACTGTATGATGAAGCAATAAAAGTAATGATTTTGCAAAGGGAATGAAAAGTTTTGATTGGGTTATCTTTGCAAATTTCGCAGGCATTGCTTTAAAATCAAGTGCTACATAATTAATGAGTTCTTTTTGAATCAGTTCTTCCAGTATATCCGGCTGTGAGCCATTGGTGTCAATTTTGATCAAAAAACCCATTTTTTTGACTTCTGTAATAAACAAAACAGCCTTTTTATGTAACAGACATTCGCCACCGCTAAAAACTACGGCATCCAATAGATTAACCCTGCTTTTGAGGAATTGAAGTGCTTTATCAAAAGTAATATGTCCTTTTCCGTATACAATTTCTGGATTATAGCAATACAAACACCGCATATTACAGCCTGCAAACCAAAAAATGCAAGCTGATTGGTGCGGATAATCTAATAAAGTAAACGGTGTAATACTGTAAATAGGGGCACTAACATTTTGCTTCATTGAAATGGGTTCGCTGTTTGTGTTCGCCTTTTTTTCCGATATTAAAACTTTCTACGGGTCTATGGTAGCCCATTACTCTTGTGTACACCAAGCATTTGGTACGTAATTCTTGATTTTGTACTAAAATCGCGTTGGTTGTTAGTTTCATATTTGTTGTTTTTTAGTTATGAATTGTGTAAAAATTGCGGTGTGGTTTTTTTCAAATCTCTATAAGCTTTGTTTTTTCTTCAATAATAATTTCATCACATTTTGGGCAATATTCATGCTCTCCGTTCAGATAACCATGAACAGGGCAAACACTAAATACAGGTGTGACTGTGATGTAAGGCAATTTAAAATTAGTAATCACTTTTTTTACAAAATTTTTGCAAGCTTCAGGTGAGCTGATTCTCTCGCTCATATATAAATGCAAAACGGTTCCACCGGTATATTTGCATTGCAATTGATCTTGTAGCATCAACGCTTCAAATGGGTCCTGGGTAAAATCGACAGGGATTTGGGAACTATTTGTGTAGTAAATATTTTTTTCTGCTCCCGCCTGAATAATATCGTCAAAACGTTTTTTATCCTCTTTGGCAAATCGGTATGTGGTTCCTTCTGCCGGAGTGGCTTCTAAATTATAAAGATTTCCAGTTTCTTCCTGATACTGCTTCATTCTGTCCCGGATGTGTTCCAGAATTTCAGAAGCAAGTTCAATACCAGTTTCAGAAGTTATGTCGTCTTCATTATGGGTAAAATTCTGTATCATTTCGTTCATTCCGTTTACACCAATAGTTGAAAAGTGATTTCTGAAATGTTGTAAATACCGTTTGGTGTAGGGATACAATCCACGATCGTACATTCCCTGAATAAAAGTTCTTTTTTTCTCTAAAGTTGATTTGGAAATCAATAAAAGCTTGTCCAATTGTTGAAATAAAGCTGCTTTGTTTCCTTTGAATAAATAACCTAAACGAGCCATATTAATAGTTACCACGCCAATACTTCCTGTCATTTCAGCGCTTCCAAAAAGTCCGTTTCCACGTTTTAGTAGTTCGCGCAAATCGAGTTGCAAACGGCAGCACATACTGCGAACAGCATTGGGCTTGTAGGCATTTTCATTTTCTATTTGATTGCCATTTTCGTCCAAAACATATTGGCTTCCAATGAAATTTTGAAAATAAGAAGAACCAATTTTCGCTGTGTTTTCAAAAAGCAGGTTTGTGTTCTCTCCATCCCAGTCAAATTCTTCGGTAATATTAACCGTTGGAATAGGGAAGGTAAAGGGCTGCCCATTGGCATCACCTTCTGTCATTACGGTATAATACGCTTTATTGATTAGATTCATTTCTTTTTGAAAATGCTCGTATCGTAAATTAGTAACTTCAGAAACTCCTCTGCTTTTAGCCCTTGTCAATAGGTCTGTACTATTGTTCTTTTCAAAAATATGACAATCATTTTTAGTCGGAATTTGTGCTTTTAAATCCTCAGGAACAACCCAGTCTAAAGTGATATTAGTAAAGGGAGATTGTCCCCAGCGTGCGGGAACATTCAGGTTGTACACAAAACTTCGTACCGCTTTTAAAACGTCATCATAAAGGAGATCGTCTTTGAATACATAAGGAGCCAAATAGGTGTCAAAAGAACTAAAGGCTTGTGCACCTGCCCATTCGCTTTGCAAAATCCCCAGAAAATTTGCCATCTGTCCTAAAGCTTCCCTAAAATGAGATGGCGGTTTGCTTTCCACCCGGCCTCTGACTCCATTGAAACCTTCATTTAACAATACACGCAAACTCCAACCCGCACAATAGCCCGTGAGGCAATCCAAATCGTGAATGTGAATATCACCATTGCGGTGTGCATAGCCTTCTTCTTTAGAATACACTTTATCCAGCCAATAATTTGCGATAACTTTTCCTGCTACATTGCTAACCAATCCTGCGTTCGAATAAGAGGTGTTGGCGTTGGCGTTGATCCGCCAATCTGTTTGTTGTATGTATTCTTCAATCGTTTGGGTGCTGTCGACATAAGTTGTATCATCATTCAATCCTTCAAGATGTTCGCGTTGCAGCTTTCTGGTGTGTCGGTATAGCATAAAGGAGCGCATGGCATCAAAATGGTTTTTATCGAATAATTTTTTTTCGATTACATCCTGAATTTCTTCAACAGACCATACTTCTTTGTTTTCGAGTTGTATAGCCACACTTTCAAAAACACTTTCATCAACAGCTATAGAGACACTCTGAAAAGTTTTTTCAATTGCATCTTTGATCTTATAACTTTCAAATGGCTGATACTTTCCATTTCTTTTGATGACATAATTTTCCATAGTTGTTGGTTCTTAGTGATTGAAAGCTACTTATTATTGAGCTGTAAAGTCTTTTTCAAGTTTGGCAGCTTTTGGAAATAAAATATTATTCTCCAAATGAATGTGTTTATGCAAATCCTGCTCAAATTCTTCTAGCATTGCAAACGTAACTTTATAAGTATTACAGCCATCGGCTGGCGGTGTATAATTGTTAGTTAATTCTGCTATTTTTCTAAAACGGACACCTTCGGCGTCGTGCTCGTGCATCATCATAGCAATTGGATTTTGAATTGTTTCAAAATGAGGCAGCTCAATTAATTCATCAGATAGAGTAGCATGAACCATTTTTTTTATAAATGGGAACAAAATCAGCTCTTCTTTTTTCATATGTTGTGCCAATTCTCCTGCGCAGCCTTTAAAAAGCTCATTTATTAATAATAGTTCAGGATGTTTTGCGCCATGCACTCTGCTGAGCTTATCTAAAAACTGCAGCAGTATTGGTGTTTTTACTGATACATATCTGTGATGCGTTTTTTCAATATAATCAGCCAATAAATCAATCGGCCAGGCATTGTAATCAATTCCTGAATCGCTTTTTGATGATAGAACTGTTTCAATTTCCTGTAATAAAACATCTGCAGTCACTGCTTTTTTCTGGCAGGCTTCTTCAATGCTTCTGTTTCCGTTACAGCAAAAATCTATTCCGTATTTTGAGAACAAGGCTGCTGTTCTAAAATCTTTTGCCACGTATTCTCCGATTGTAATTTGTTCTAAAGTTTCCATAATTTTTATTTAGATTATAATTTGTAAATGATTAAACGATGATGATCTTAATAAAAGAGTATTTTGTCTTTTAATTAAACACACTTCATCATTTATTTTGTTATCCAGTTGTCTTATTATTATTTAATGTATTATTTGATATTGTAAAATTCGTATAATTATAAAATGCAGAATATGATTTAAATCATAAGACTGCATTTTTTTAAATATTTTTTTAAAGTGACCTTAACCATTTTTATTTTTAAAGGAAAATAGTCAGCTGTAAATATCTTTTCTTTTGGAGTTTTTTAAAAATAGTGAATATGACAAATATCATAATAAAGGATATTTTTATCCTTTATTTTTACACTATAAATTTCAAACCAAAATAATATGAAAACCAGTGTTAAATTAAACAGACAAATAAGGGGGTTTTTTATAATGTTGCTTGTTTTAGTCGGATTTTTTTCTTGCAAAAGAGGAAGCGATGAAGCAAAAAATTATCAAAATATTGAGGCCAAAGGGCAGCAAACTGCCGAACTCACGGCGCCTCCGTTTGTTCCGAAAGCAGTAGGAGACCGTGAAGCTACAAAATTAGTGGTCAATATGGAAATTAAGGAAATTGAAGGAGAAATGGTAGATGGTGTAAAATATACTTATTGGACTTTTGGGGGTTCTGTTCCCGGAAGTTTTATCAGAACCAGAGTGGGTGATGAAGTAGAATTTCACCTAAAAAACCATCCGGATAACAAAATGCCTCACAATATTGATTTACACGCGGTAACCGGACCAGGAGGAGGAGCAACCTCATCGTTGGTTGCCCCAGGTCACGAAAAAGTGTTTAGTTTCAAAACCTTAAATCCCGGTTTATACGTGTATCATTGTGCTACAGCACCAGTTGGAATGCATATTGCTAACGGAATGTATGGGTTGATTTTGGTTGAACCAGAAGGAGGCTTGCCACCAGTTGATAAAGAATATTACATCATGCAAGGTGATTTTTACACCAAGGGCAGTTATGGGGAACAAGGTTCTCAACCTTTTGATATGGATAAAGCCATTAAGGAACAAGCTGATTATGTGGTCTTCAATGGGAAAGTTGGAGCTCTCGCCGGAGATAAGTCTTTAACGGCCAAAGTTGGTGAAACTGTCCGTATTTATATGGGGAATGGAGGTCCTAATTTGGTGTCATCTTTCCATGTTATTGGAGAAATTTTCGACAAAGTGCATATTGAAGGAGGGGATATGATCAACGAAAACGTACAAACTACCTTAATACCTGCAGGTGGTTCGGCCATTGTGGAGTTTAAAGTAGATGTTCCGGGAACTTTTATACTGGTAGACCACTCGATTTTTAGAGCCTTTAATAAAGGAGCACTTGGAATGCTGAAAGTTGAAGGCGAGGAAAATAAAAAATTGTATTCTGGAACCATACAAGATGGAATATATTTACCAGAAGGTGGGACAATTCAAGGTATGCCAAAAGGCAAAGCAGTTCCTAAAACTACTGTTGCAAAAACTGTTCCTGAACAAATTAAAGCCGGTAAAGAATTATTTGACCGTACCTGTTATGCCTGTCACCAATCTGAAGGGCAAGGTATTCCGAATGCTTTTCCTCCATTGGCAAAATCAGATTACCTGAATGCGAATCCAGATAGAGCTATTGGCGCGGTATTGCACGGATTAAGTGGAGAGATCACCGTTAATGGCAAGAAATTCAATAACGTGATGACCAGTCAGAACCTAACTGACGAGCAAGCTGCTGATGTTCTGACATACATATACAACAGTTGGGGCAATAATAAAACAGTAATAACTCCGGCAAAAGTAAAAGCTGTTAGAGCCAAACCTGCTCCAAAAGTAGCCCAGGAACATTAGAATAAATCAAAAAAAGTAACAGATGGCAGTATTTAAAACAATATCAATCCTATTTATATTCTGTGTAAGTTCTCTTTTTGCTCAAGAAGAAAAAATGGCATCCATAAAAGGCGGCAGTTTTGTTCCCCTTTATGGTGCTACTTCTGAAAAACCGGTCAAAATACCTTCTTTTACTATTGATGTGTATCCAGTTACCAATATACAATTTCTTGCTTTTATCAAAAAATACCCAGAGTATAGTCGTTCTAAAATCAAAGGTATTTTTGCAGATAAAAGTTATCTGGCACAATGGACAAGTGATTTCGATTATGGTTTAAAGAATTTAAACAATGCCCCGGTTACCAATGTTTCCTGGTTTGCTGCCAAAAAATATTGCGAATGTCAAGGCAAAAGACTGCCAACAATGGACGAATGGGAATATGTAGCCATGGCCGATGAAAAACGTATTGATGCCCGTTCTAAAAAAGAATTCAATAAATACATTTTGTCGTGGTATGAGAAGCCAAAAACCTATTTAAACCCTGTAGGTCAAACCTTCAGGAATTACTGGGGGGTTTATGACATGCACGGTTTGGTGTGGGAATGGACAGGCGATTTCAATAGTATCTTTCTGTCAGGGGAGTCCCGAAAAGATAAAGCTACAGATAAGAATCTTTTTTGCGGCAGCGGATCCGTAAATGCCACCGATTTAATGGATTATGCGGCTTTTATGCGCTATGCTTTCAGAAGCAGCCTGAAAGCAAATTATACCACCAAAAACTTAGGTTTTCGCTGTGCCAAAGATTTAAAATAGGTTCTAAACTATTTATATAAAAAAATGAAAAAACTGTTCCTGGGATTAACATTAGTCCTTTTAGTTTTACAGGGATGTAATACTAATAAAAAATCCGAAGATAAACCGATTTCAGATTTATCCATATACAATCTGCCTTCAAAATGGACCAATCAAAATGGGCAAAATCTTGAAATGAAGGATTTAAAAGGCAAAGTGCTCGTTATGGTAATGATTTATACTTCCTGCAAGGCAGCTTGTCCCAGATTAGTGGCCGATATGCGAAATATAGAATCTCGTTTGTCTGAGAACATCAAACCCGATGTAAAGTTCCTATTGGTAAGCATAGATCCGGAAGTTGATACTCCGGCACGATTAAAAGAATTTGCTATTGCTAATAAAATGGATGGAGGACAATGGGATTTTTTGAGATCCACAGAAGAAAATACCCGAGAGTTTGCAGCGGTTTTGGCAGTCAACTACAAGAAAATTGCTCCTTTAGATTTTTCGCATTCAAACATAATAAGTGTTTTTAATGCCGAAGGGGAATTAACATTTCAGCAAGAAGGTTTGGGTGTAAATTCTGAGGCAACGATTAAAAAAATTACTGAAGAAGCTGAAAAGATAGAGTAAACTTATTCCTTAAAACTTACAAAATGAAAATCTTGAAAATTATTGTTATAACACTTTTACCAGTGTTCAGCAGTATTGCTTTTGCTCAGGAACTGGATGCAAATTTACAGATCAGACCTCGTTATGAGTTTAGAAATGGCTATAAAGCCCCAATTCCTTATGGAGAAACGGCAGCTCAATTTGTTTCATCCAGAACTCGTTTGAATCTGAACTTCAGGCAAGATCAATTTATTACCAGACTTAGTATGCAAAATGTTCGTGTTTGGGGAGATGTACCCACAAATACCAAATCAGATGTAAACGGGATTCAGTTATATGAAGCCTGGGTGCAATATAACTTTAGTGAAAAATGGAGTGCGCGTTTAGGCCGTCAGGTGATTTCGTATGACAATCAACGCATTTTTGGTGAAGTCGATTGGGCACAACAAGCGCAAAGTCACGATGCTGCGATAACAACTTTTAAAAGTAACAAAAACCATCTGGATGTAGCGATTGCATATAATGCAAATGCTGAAACCGAACTTGCAACACCTTATAACGTGCTAAATTACAAATCGATGCAATATGCTTGGTACCATACTGAGTTATTGAAAATAAATATGAGTTTCTTGTTTTTAAATACAGGTTATGAAAATAAATTAACAGATCCAGTTCCAACACCAACACCCGAATTGAAAGTAGATTACATGCAGACTTTTGGAACGTATTGGAAAACCAAAGGGAAATCCTGGGATGTAGACTTATGGTTTTATGGGCAAACAGGAAAAAATGCAACTAATACAGTAAATGCTTTTGACGTAGCTCTTAATTTTAATTATGACCTGACCGATAAGTTTAAAGCTGGTTTTGGATACGAATATCTTTCCGGAAAGAGCCAGGAAAATACTAGTTCAGCAATAAAATCCTTTCATCCTGTTTTTGGAACCAATCATGCCTTTAATGGATATATGGATTATTTCTATGTGGGAAATCATAAAAATTCGGTTGGTTTAAAGGATGCTTTTTTGAAATTTGCATACAATGTCAACAAATGGCAATTTGCGTTATTTCCCCATGCTTTTAATACTGCGAATACCGTTTTGGATGCTAATGGAAATGAAATGAAGAACTATCTTGGTACGGAAATCGATTTTACATTTGGCTATTCAGCGCATAAATTTGTGAATGTAACGGGAGGTTATTCCCAAATGTTTGCTACCGATACCATGCAAAGATTGAAAGATGGCCACGTTGATCACGTTAACAATTGGGCGTGGGTAATGATTAATGTAAATCCTCAGATTTTTTCGCATAAAAAATAATTTTTAATTCACTTGAAAGCTGTCTAAAATGCTATATTCTAGAAAGTTTTGCATAACCCCAATGGGCTGATTGGATTAGTATTTGTTTTTTTTCATTTTGTGAAATACTGGGTTTTATAGCTTATTTTTATTAATTTCATCTTTATTTTCTGGTTATTTTGACTTGAAAACAATAAATGATTTATATCATGTTTTAGGATTACGGACTATTTTATCTTTGTTTAAGAATTAATTAAAGTAAGTATGAGCAATTTATCACAATCACACAGAATATTATTTTTAAACACACTTGCTTTTGCAGTCTGTTTTGCTTGTTGGACTTTAAATGGTGTTTTAGTCACTTTTTTAGTTGACCAGGAAATATTTGATTGGAATGTAGTTCAAATCGGATGGTTATTGGGAATTCCAATACTTACAGGCTCGCTCATGCGGTTACCAATGGGTATTTTAACAGATAAATATGGAGGTCGAGTGGTGTATTCTGCTTTGCTGATTTTGGCATCTATTCCATTGTTTTTGCTTCCTTTTGCTGCCAATTTTTGGATGTTCGCACTATTGAGTTTTATGTTCGGAATGGTAGGAACAAGTTTTGCTGTTGGTGTGGCCTATACTTCACTATGGTATCCTAAAGAATGGCAAGGACGTGCCTTAGGAATTTTCGGAATGGGTACTGCAGGAGCTTCTATTACTCCCTTTATAGCACCCAGTATGCTAAAATACTTTTCAGAGTCAGATCCAGTAAATGGGTGGAAATATTTGCCTGTTATTTACGGTGTAGTATTGTTGACGATGGGTATTGTTTTTATTCTTTTTTCGAAAACTAAAAAAATAGAAGCAAAAGCAAAAACAGTTAAAGAACTTTTACAACCGCTTAAAGAGGTGCGTGTTTGGCGCTTTGGAACCTATTACTTTTTGCTGTTTGGTTCGTTTGTGTCATTTTCCCAATGGTTGTTGCCTAATTTTATGAATGTTTATCATACAACTTTAATTTTAGGAGGGCTGTTTACTACTTGTTTTAGTTTACCAGCTGGTATTATTCGTGCTTTTGGAGGATTTTTATCCGATAAATTTGGAGCAAGAAAAGTGATGTATTGGGTATTGAGTACTTCGGTAGTGTTGAGTTTTTTACTTTTGTTTCCAAAAATGAATATTACTACTTCCGGTAGCGGCTTGATGGCAGCAAAAGCAGGAACGGTTACACAAGTTTCACCATCTAAAATAGTTATTGGAGAAAAAGAATATTTAGTTACTTCAAAAGATGTTAATGCAGAGCACAATCCGTTTTTTCCATCTAAAAAAACATGGCAGGAAGTTGTTGTAGCAGAAAATCAAAAAGTTCAGAAAAAAGAATTAATTGCAGACGGAATCACGCAAATTCATTTTGAAGCGAATATGTGGGTTTATCTTGTCTTGGTTATTTTAATTGGGACTTGTTGGGGAATTGGTTCGGCAGCAGTTTACAAACACATTCCTGAATATTTTCCAAATCAGGTAGGGGTTATAGGAGGAATGGTTGGAATGATTGGTGGTTTGGGAGGATTTATTGGTCCAATAGTTTTTGGATACCTGCTTGCTTTTACTGGTTTTTGGACCAGTTCATGGCTCTTTATCTTTGTCTTATCTATTATTTGTTTGATTTGGATGCACCGTGTAATTGTAAAAGTGACTAAAGAAAAACTACCTGAATTTGCTCAGGATATGGATAGAAAAGATGTTTCAGAATAGCCAATGAATATAAAATATTATTAATTTTTATTATAAATTAGAACGAAATTAATCAATTGATCTTGCAATCGATTAGCCTCTTGCTTTTTTTTTGTAAATTAACCTCTTTAGTAGTACAACATTTTTAAAAGCTGTTTTTATAAATAGTCAGAAAATGAAACCTATTTCATGTATTTGGTTCGGATTGTAATTTGTAAATTAACAGTTATTCTTTAATAATTAGTGTTTAAAAGTGACTTGAAGTAATGATAATTTAAAATGAAAAATAGAAACTACAATATAAAGGCTTTACTAATTGCCGCTTCCATGTCCGTGCTAATGATCATATTAGTATTTTATGGATCCAGAAAACTGCAAAATTTTGATGCGGCATTAATTACGTATTTATTTGGGACAGTATTTGCTTTTTTTGGTATTGTGTACCGCTATTCTGTTTGGCTGCAAAGGCCGCCAACGTGGATTTATTTCAAAAGAGGAGTAAGTTATTTGTTTACGGGAAAAGTGTTTTCTCACTTTTGGTTTGCTTCAAAAGAAACCATCGAAAATATTGCATTTCAAAAATTTATTTATCCCCGGGGAAAATACCGATGGATGGCGCATTTTTTGATCGCCATTGGCTGTACATCCGCTTTTTTAATTACGATTCCACTGACTTTTGGTTGGATTCATTTCACTATGGCCCCCGATTCAATATCGGTTTACGAAGCACATTTTTTCGGTTTCAAGGTCATGGAATTTAAATTGGGTTCTATTATGGCCTTCCTGACTTTTCATGCCCTGAACTGGTCTTCTTACCTGGTTATTTTTGGTTCATTATACTATTTAAGAAGACGGTTGACAAATCCTGGCCTGATTGCTACTCAAACTTTTGAAGGTGATTTATTACCTCTTATTTTATTAATTGCCATTTCTGCTACAGGATTAGGGTTAACCTATTCCTATCAATTTATGAAAGGTTTTGCCTTTGACTTTCTAGCGGTTTTGCATGCTGTAACGGTAATTATGTTCTTAATCTGGATTCCATTCGGAAAGTTTTTTCATATCATTCAGCGTCCGGCACAAATTGGGGCACATATATATAAGAAACAGGGAATGAAAATGGGAATGGCAGTTTGTGAGCACACAGGAGAAGAATTTGCTACCAATTTGCATATAAAAGATCTTAAAACGGTAACTAAAGAATTAGGTTTCAATTTTGACAGGCCGGATGGAACATCACATTTAGATTTAAGCCCTGAAGGAAAAAGATCCCGTTTAGCACAAGCCCACTTGAAAGCACGACTAGAAGGCGGAAATTTATTTGGTTGATTTTTTAATTTAAAGTTTAATTAAAATTTAAAAATAAACCCTAGTGCCTTTGCGCCTTAGCGGTGAAAAAATATAAAAACATGGCAAAATTACCTGTTTCAGAACAAAACATTATAACACAATTTGGTCCTCATAAAAACTACACCCCTAAAGATGGTTATGAAGGAAGAGATGAACCAGATGAATTGGTAAAAACACATTGTTGTTTTTGCGGAATGCAGTGTGGTATTCAATTGTCGGTAAAAGACAACAAAGTAGTGGGCTTTGAACCCTGGATGGAATTTCCGTTCAACGAAGGACGATTGTGTCCTAAAGGGGTGCAACGCTATTTGCAAAACAACCATCCTGATCGTCTTTTGTCACCGATAAAAAGAGTTGAAGGACAAGGATTTGTACCAACAACCTGGGATGATGCCATGGGTAAAACAGTTTCTGAAATTAAAAGAATTCAAGAGAAATATGGAAACGATGCGTTCTCAGTTCTTTCTGGAGTTTCGCTGACCAATGAAAAAAGTTATTTGATGGGTAAGTTTGCCCGGGTAGCTTTGAAAACTAAAAATTTAGATTACAACGGACGTTTGTGCATGGTAAGTGCAGGAGCAGGAAATAAAAAAGCATTTGGCCTCGACCGGGGTTCTAATAACTATTCTGATTTAGAATATGCTGAAGTAATTATTGTGGCCGGAGCCAATGTAAGTGAAACTTTTCCAACTTTAACCCATTGGATTTGGAAAGCCAGAGACCGTGGAGCAAAACTGATAGTGATTGACCCGAGAATGATTCCGTTGGCCAGAACAGCGGATCTTCATTTGGATGTTCGTCCTGGGACAGATTCAGCTTTGTATGGTGCTATGTTAAAATATTTGGTGGATCACGACATGCTGGATCACGATTTTATTGACAATCATACGTCTGGTTTTCAGGAAACGATAGATTCTGTAAAAGACTATACCTTGGAATGGGCAGAGGAAGTTACAGGTATTAAAAAAGAAAAAATTCAACAAGCTGCCGAATTGTGGGGCAAAGCCAAAACGAGTTTTTTACTTCATGCTCGCGGAATCGAACATCATTCTAAAGGAGTAGATAATGTTTTGGGTTGTATTAATTTAGTTTTAGCAACAGGGAGAATTGGACGCCCGTATTGTGGTTATGCTACTATTACTGGACAGGGAAATGGACAGGGAGGTAGAGAGCACGGTCATAAATGCGATCAATTACCAGGGAATAGAGACATTGAAAATCCGGAACATCGCAAATATATTTCAGAAGTTTGGGGTATTAATGAGAAAGATATGCCCGGAAAAGGGTTGTCGGCTTATGAAATAATTGAAGCCATTCATCGTGGGGAAATCAAAGGATTATTGTCTATTTGTTTCAATCCGTTGGTTTCCCTGCCCAATAGTAATTATGTTCGGGAGGCTTTAGAAAAGTTAGAATTTTATGTTTGTATTGACTTTTTCTTAAACGAAACAGCTCGTCATGCCGATATTGTTTTGGCAGGATCATTACAGGAGGAAGAAGAAGGGACCACCACTTCAGCCGAAGGGCGTGTTATCCGAATCCGTCAGGCAGTTACTCCTCCGGGAGATGCAAGAACTGATACTTCCATTGTTTTGGAATTAGCCAAACGTTTAGGAGAGGAGGATAAATTTACGTATGATAGCAGCGAAGCCGTTTTTAACGAATTGCGGGTAGCTTCAAAAGGAGGAACTGCTGATTATTACGGAATTACCTACCAGAGAATTGAAGACGAAATGGGTGTTTTTTGGCCTTGTCCAGAAATAGGACATCCGGGAACACCGCGTTTATGGGAAGATAAAAAATTTAGAACAGCTGACGAAAGAGCGCATTTTAATCCAGCGCCTTACAAACTTCCAGGTGAGGTGCCTGATGCCGATTATCCAATAATTTTGACGACGGGACGTGTGGTTTCTCAATATTTGAGTGGTACACAAACACGAAGAATTGGAAAATTGGTTGATCAGTATCCAGAACCCTTATTGGAAATTCATCCAAATTTAGCGTACCAATACGGAATCAAACAGAGGGAATTGATAAAAGTTACAACCCGTCGTGGTGAAGGAATTTTTCCTGCAAATATTGTAGAAACGATTCGCGAAGATACGGTTTTTATACCGTACCACTGGTCTGGAAAAAAATCAGCAAACCAATTAACTCCCGGAACATTAGATCCTATTTCTAAAATTCCGGAATTTAAAGTTTGTGCTTGTCATCTGGAACCATTGCGTGAAATAGCACCACCTTCTAGCGAATCTATGGCTTATGCTAGTGTTTAACATCTAAAAAACAAAAAATGAATTATACCAATTTTAATAAAAATGAAGAGTTTTTTGTAGATATGCAACGTTGCATTGGCTGTAAAGCCTGTGAAATGGCTTGTGCTGAATGCGAAACCAATGGTCAGGAATCTTTAATTCACGTAAATTATGTCGATAGGGCATCAACTGTGCAAACTACTGTACAGGTGTGTATGCATTGTGACGATCCTGTTTGTGCAAATGTGTGTCCTGCTGATGCAATTTCAAAAGACGAATTCGGAATTGTTCATACTGCCAATACGGAAAGATGTATTGGTTGTTCGAATTGTGTGATGGCCTGTCCATTTGGCGTGCCTAAAAAAGAAGAATCCTACGATTTGATGATGAAATGTACGATGTGCTATGACAGAACTAGCGTGGGCAAAAAACCTATGTGTGCTACGGTTTGTCCAAGTGGGGCTTTGTTTTACGGCACCAGAGAGGAAATACAAGAGATGCGTCCAAATAGTTCACCAGTAAATACTTTCCTTTTCGGAGAAGAGGTAGTGAATACAAAAGTTAATATTATGATGCCAAAAGGCAGTAATCAATTAATAATTTATTAGAATTCATGTCTAAAGAAGATAATTTAAATAAAAATTGGAAAAAAGATTTTCCAATCGAAAAACAACAGGCAACCAATGTCAGTCGTCGTGATTTTGCGAAATTCCTCACACTAGTATCAGGCGGATTAATGGTTGGAAGTGGTCTGGTGGCAGCCAAAGCGCACCTATTTCCAAAAGATGAGCTGGATGGAGAGCACTTTGTATGTAAAAAAGAGGAGGTGCCTGTAGGTGGTACACGTGCTTTTGTTATCGAAGGAAGTACAATCCCTTATATATTGATTCATCTGGAGACGGGAGAATTCAAAGCGTATGAACAAAAATGCACCCATCTTTCCTGCTCTGTTTTTTATAAGCCTGGCACCGGCATTATTCATTGTCCATGTCACGAAGGATCTTTTGACGCTCAAACCGGAGATGTTATCGCGGGGCCCCCGCCCAGAGCTTTGCCTAAATTAGAAGTGCTTTTTAAAGAGGATGGCATCTATGTAAAAGCATCAGAAAATCTGGAAGAGAAACTAGGATAAATCCCTAAAATAAAAAACCATGAGTACTTTTAGAACTAGTCAGAATCAAGCCAATCCGAATAAATTAAATGCGATACTTTCTACCATTATTTTTATATTAATACTAAATGTGACTATTCAAATTTGGTTATTATATGCCGCCTTGAACAATGCTTTGGATAATAATAAAGAAATCCTTATTCCTGCATTTATAGCTTCATTAATATTATTTTTGATAGGTGTCGGTTTGCTTTATTACTTACCAATTGGAAATTTGAAGAATAAACGGTTATAAATTGATTTTAGAGTTTCAAATTAATGTTTTCTTTAGATGTGAAGCAAAGTGATGGTGCTTATTATAAAAAATATGGTTTGTAACCGCTGTATTATGTTGGTACAGAATGAATGCTTAATCGTTTTAAGCATCGTCTCTATATAATTTGTACTGGTTAAATTGCTAGTTCTAGAAGTATTTTTTTGCGAACAAGCACCAAAATAAATCATCAATGAAGTATACAACAAATATTTCGTCATAAACCTACCTTAAAATTTCTAATTCGTCTTTGCCTTCAGGAATGTACAGGTAGATCTTAAAGAAATCAGCAATCATACCATCTCCTTCATCAAATTTTGCCCACAATGCTGACTTACCTCTCATTTTTGAATCATTACTTGTCAATTCTAAGCAAACAATCTTTCCATCTCCATAAAATTTTAATTTATAATTTTCTAATGGTTGAATTTGATAATTTTTAATTGTAAATGGCTCAAGATACTCTATTAAAGTTTCTTCCAAATCTCTCTCAGTCGAAAATAGACTCTGACAAATTTCTTTTTCTTTTTTTTCTACATAAGAAAAATATTCTTCCCTTTTTTTATTATTTAGTATATTCCATTGGTTTTTATAAAAATCGAGTACTTTCTCTTGCAGTCTTTTCTGATTCCATTCTCGCAAATCCTGACCATTATCAAGACTGGGAAATTCATAAGGTACTTTTGCTTCAAAAGTAAAACTGGCTTCGTAATAGGTTTTTCCTGTTGCTATAAATTGAGTTACAGGATTACCATACTGGTCTGTTTTAGTTATTGTGGGTGTTAAATAAGAAGCCATCTCTTTTCCTTTATTATTTCTTTTAGCGTTGTCTGATTCTGTAATAACAATTTTCATATCCGTTTCTTCATTTAATGTATGATAATCAAAATCTTTCCCTTTAACAGCGGGGTACAATCGAAAAGTTATTTTTTGAATACCACTCTTGAAAATATAATTATTAATACTAATTGTTCGGCCACTTCCAAGTTCTTTATAGTTTTTATTTAGGGGTATATCATTTACTAAAATTTCCGAATAACAGATATTTTGAGAGTATTTTAAATAATACATGGGTTCATAATCACAATGCTTAATTGTTTTTAGCATTGTTTCTATATAATTTTCGCTAGTTAAATTGCTAATTTTAGAGTTATTTTTTTGCGAACAAGCACCAAAACAAACCATCAATAAAGTATACAACAAATACTTCTTCATTATCTTAAAATTTCTAATTCGTCTTCACCTTCAGGAATGTATAAATAGTATTGCAAAAAATCAGCCATTATACCATCTCCTTCATCAAGTTTTGCCCATAAAGCAGATTCTCCTCTTAAGTGATTGTCTGAACTTTCTATTTCTAAACAAACAATTCTCCCATCTCCATAAAGTTTAAGTTTATAATTTTCTAGGGGCTGCATTTGGTAATTAGGAATAGTAAAAGCATCCAAATAAGCATCTAAAATTTGTTGCAATTCTTTTTTATCATAAAATAAACTCTGACAAGTTTCCTTCTCTTTTAATTCTAAATACGAAAAGTATTGTTCCTTTTTTTTCTCTTTTAACAGTGTCAACTGGTTTTTATAAAAATCAACGACTTTTTGTTCTAGTTTTTCTTTATTCCATTCTCTTAAATCCTGTCCTTTATCTAAACTATCAAATTCGTAAGGTATTTTTGCTTCAAAAGTAAAACTGGCTTCATAATAAGTTTTTCCTGCAGCAGCAAATTTCTTTATTGGACCATTCTCATTGACTCCATCTACAGTAGGAGTCAAATAAGATATTATTTCTTTTCCTTTCTTATCTCTATTAATATTATCTGATTCACTTATACTAATCTTCATATCAGTCTCGTCTGTGAATTTTTTATAATCAAAGTCTTTACCGTTAATTGCTGGGTATAATCTAAAAGTAACTTTTTGCAAACCACTCTTAAAAATATAATTATTGATTTCCATTGTTTCACCATCTCCAAGTTCTGTAAAATTCTTATGTACAGGTATATCATTCACGAGTATTTCAGAATAACAGACATTTTGGACATAGGTTAGAAAATATACTGGCTCGTAATCATAATGCTTAATAGTTTTAAGCATGGTTTCTATATAATTTTTGCTCGTTAAATTGCTCATTTTTTCTGATTTAGTGTTATTGTTTTGCTTGCAAGAGGGGAATATAAAAAGGGATGCTAAAATTAAAATCGTATTTTTCATGTCATTTTATTTTTGAGGTGTTGTATTAAAAAGATAAACAGTTTTTAAAGTTTTTGTAAAGTCTTCTAAAACCGTAAAATTGATTGGTTTACCATCATTTGGAGAATATCCTATTGGTTTTCGTTTTTTAACTTTTACCTTAATATTTCCTTTAAAAGTTCCTTTTAACCCTGAAAATTTTAATTTTTGTGTTATAAAAAGACCTCTTCCATTTACTTTATCAAAACCATATTCTGTTATTACAATGGCTTCGCAAGCAACTGAAAAAGCAAGAGTGCCATCTATTTTGGTTTCTATTGGAGAAAATTTAAACAGCTTCTTATGATAATCTACTTCAAACGAAATAGTACCAGTTATTTTATTGCTATAGCTGATGATGTTTTTTTGAGGTAAATTATTGAATTTATCCTTTAAAGTATACTGTTCTGTTAGACTATTGTATTGTATGTTTTTTTCAAAAGCTACTTCTCCAACCATAGATAAAGTAAACTTAAAATCATTGTCTCCCATGTCAGACAAAATATCGTTTATTTTATCATTCTCCTTTTTCTTCTCTTCATCGGTTTCATTTTCTGTAGCTTTACTATGGAGAAGACTTTTCATCGTGTACTTTTTTGTAAAGTTTATTGCCACGAGTGGATCAGCCTTAATATTGGCTTCATAAATGAGTGCCATTCTTCTGTCTGCCTGCATTTTGTAATACATTCCAGTATTTATAGCGATTGATGGAGGTACAAGCTCTGCTCCAATTTTATCAAGGTATTCTGATGCTTTTTTTATTTTTGCTGCAATTTTAACCACTCTTGCTTCTGCACTTCCTCCTCTGGTTATATAGAGCATGATTAAGTCTATCAATATCCCTATTGCTACCATTTCATAAATGATAAAGGCAACAATACGTCTGGTAGTCGTATCTGTTTTTATAAAGTCTAATTCTGTGCCGCCTTTTAAGCTTAATTCTTCTCCCGTTTTTTCTATTTTTCGATCGTATATAGCATGTAGACCCACATCATAAAATTCAGATTGAGTTTCCAGGTAGGCCAATAAAACCTTTGCACTAAGCCATTTTTCATGGAAAAAGCTCAAAATAAAACCTGCGATAGAATTTTTAAGTTCATCTATTTCTTTACCGATTCCGTTCTTTAATTCTAAAGTTTTATCATGAAAAAAATAGGGGTCTTTGAAGGTTTCATCATCATCATCCCCCCAATTTCTGGTTTTATAATTGTACATAAAGTGACCAATCCATACAATATCAGGATACGCATTTATAGCGAAACTAGGATATTGAGTACCTGAATAATACGTACAGGAATGAAGATAATAGCTGTAAATGTTTCTGTAATTTTTTCCAAAATTAAAAGAATCCGTTATTTTCGGTACGGTAGGCAATCTGGAATTCAGTTTAACCTCAATTGAATTAGGTTTGTGTTCAATTAAATCATAAACAGCCGACTCCTTATAGCTGTCATACGATTTAATGCTATTGAGGTGTTCCTTCTTTTTATGACAGCCTTTTCTAATAAATCCGTCTATATTAATTTTTAACTCAGCAGGTTTTTTATAACTTGGTACTACAACATCGTACACAAGTGTTTGGGCATTGTTTTCGAAAATTTTGAAGCGTAAAGTGGTTCTTCTGTTTTCCTGGTGCTGCGCTTCAGACAGATGAGCTCCTGTGCGAACCGGTTTTGTTTTTCCGTATCCTTTTCCGGAAATTAAATGCGAAGGAACTCCTTTTGAAATTAAATATTTAACTGCAGCATCTGCTCTTTTAGCAGATAAATCCAGATTGTATTCAGCTGTTCCTCTACTGTCTGTATGAGCACCGAGTTCAACAGGCAGAAAAGGCGGGTCTTTTAAATAATCTGCAATTTTATCTAAAATTGGTTTTGCATCATTGCGGATATCCCATTTATCATAATCGTAATGTATTTGCTTTACAATATTAAAATCATCTTTAGGATCCATTTTACGAATAAACTTTCCTTCATCAAAAAGTAAGTCATTTTCATCCTGATAAGTAACCTCAATTTTTGTAAACTTGCAGTTGCCTGCATTTTTATCATATGTTTTTAACTTACCAACTTTTGCTTTGCTTAAACCAAGGTCTATTGTGGGCAAAACAAATTTATTTTCATCCATCACATTTAAATAACGAGCATGATAAACATCATTATTATCGTCTTTTATGTATTTGTTTGTTGAAGGGTCTTTTACTTTTATATAAAATTGTTCTGGACTGGCTCTATTTGTTATCTTGCCTTGCCAAGAAAGCGAATCTTTAATGATGATATTAACTTCACCATTATTTACAGGGATTTTATTATAAACTTTTATTAACTGATCGTCATTTACACCCTTTCCTCGCTGAACTCTTCTGTATATTTCGATAATAAGATTATTGACTCCATTTAATCCTTCGGTAGTAAGATTAAGATAAAGCGGTTCTCCATAAGCAAACGGATATGTTTTTCTTACGTCTTCTCCCTGGGTTTCGGTAGCCCATGCACTTGAGATTATCTTAGGCTCACACCATCCGCTGATCAGTAAACCTGCAGATTTTGAGTATGACGAATTTAGCAGACTTGTCTGCAGATAATAAGTAAAAGGGCCGCAAAATTTTTTAGCCAATTTAATTCCGTAAATTTCATCGCCTTTTTTTGTCAATTTCAAAACACTTTTTCTTGGAGAATAGGTTTGAAAATGCCATAAAACATTTCCTTTTTTCTCTTCTGCACTGGTGCCATCATGCCATTCTGCTATTTTAAAGTAAACAAACTGGTCTGCTTTAATTTTAACTCTAGGGTTTTTAACTGAGAAGTTACCAGCTATTTCACCCTTACCAGCCCATTCAATTTTTTTAATTCCTTTTGCCATAATTATTCTTGTTCTATACCAGTGAAATCAAATTTTGGTTTCGTTAAATCATTCAGACCCAATAACGGATTAATTTTATTTTGAACGTCTGGATTTGCATTTTTAAGATTTTGTTCTGAGGGTTCTGCTATTTGTCCATGATCTACTATTTCGATACAATCAGGAGTTCCCATTTTACAAGTAGCTTTACTGTCTTCAAGTAAAATATTTCCTCCATTGCTTAGGGTTACTTTATCATAAAAATTTTTCCATTCAGAAATATCTACTTTGCATGGATTGTAAGATCCGCTTGGGTTAGGCTGCATTTTACAGGTTCCAAAAGTATTTTTTTCTAAAGTTTGTCCAATCTCTTTTGTACTGGCCGTTAACTTTTCAGAACCATCTTTATCATTTGTATAATGTTTCGATTGTGTCTTTACTTTTAAAACATCATTCTGTGATTCATTGCTGTATTTGCATGTACAAGTCGCACCTTGTACGACAATATGTTTTTCGCTCATAATGATTTACTTTATTTTCCTGTTATAACTTCGAGAAATAACTTAAAAATGCTTGATTTTTTCTCTTTTATATCTTCATCTAAAAATGAAATATTTGAACTTAAGTTCAATTTGGCGTTTCCTTCTATATTTGAAATAACAATAGTTAGTTTTTGAGGAATATCTAATTTAATTTCACACTCCAAATAAACGCTTTCCAGGACGTTGGTGTTCGGATCCAGAAAATAATACGCTGTATAGCTACCCTCTGCTTTTTCGGCATTGTTTTCTTCTGAATCATCTTCCGGAAATAATAAATCGTTTTCAAAGTCATTTTTGCTTCTTAGATCTGAAAGTATACCGGTTTGCGTTATATTAATCAAATTATAAGCATCAAGAGTGGGCAAAATAGTTTGTTCAACAGTAAATGACACATTTCCTGTTTTTTGTGATATAGGAAATTCTATCACCTTCTGAATGGTAAGGTTTTGAGTATATTCAATATTTAGGTTATTAAAAAAGACCTTTAAGAACCAATCTTTTGATAATGAATCAAAAATAATTTCATCATTTTGCAGTCTATCTTCAAATTTAAGCAGTGCTTCATGTAATACTTCTCCCTGAAAATCCTTAAGTACTTTGCGCTTTACTTTCTGCCAGCGCTTACGGATGTCTTCAAAATTATATATGGCGACTAATTCTCCTTTTGTATCAATAACTACTTGCAGGGGATAAAAGACTTTAGCCGTTTTCTCCGCTAATTCATCGGCCATTGTATCAGCCTCTTTTCCATCAATATATACTTGGGATATTCTATTAATTTCTATTAGTGAAAAATCATTTTTATCTTTATTTATAAACTTCACATTAATTTCTTCTTTTACTGTGTGCTGCTCTTCACCATTTTCTATGGTGTACATTGCTAAGTAATTATTGTTAAGTCCCTGAGGTGTAAATGGTAATTTGAAGTTGTTTACAAAATGTACATTTTCACGATGCGTCGCTCTGGCGATTTTAGATTCTTCTGATTCAATTATCAGAAACTTCAAATGTGGTTTAAAGTCAGCTTCGATTAAATCATCTAAGGGACATCGCATATTATGATAAGATCTCAAAGAATAAGAATCAACTTCTAATTGTTCTGCTACCTTTTTTAATGTATCACCTTCTTTTATTTTGTAAACTAAATGATTTTCATAAGCGAAATCAGGAATATATAACATGAGGCTAAATTTATTTTCGAGTTTTATTATATTTTTTTATTGATTAATCTTCCTGGCCATATTTGTTTCAATACACTTTTTTAAAGAGTAATATCTATTTATTTTTAAAATGTAAGTAAAAAACTACGAAATTAAATTAAGCCTTTAGTCTTTAAATCATATTAGTTTTACTTTTCGTACAATGTGCTTTTTAAATATTAACAAGTTTAATAATACTTTTGAGTGAATTTTTTTTTGCGAATATATGTATTAATTTGTAAAAATTACCTTTAAAAAATCGATAAAAAGTAAATTAATTGGCTGAGCAGAAACTAATCAGTATTTGAAAGCTTATAAGGCTGTTTAATCGAATTATTTAAGTATTTGAAAATAAAAAATATTAAAACACAAACATCGTTAGTCATATTGCGATTAAGTAATGAGCAATATGACTAACGATGTTGTTCCGTTTTAAAGCGCCCCGCAATTGCCCGGCCGTAGGAAGCTCAATTGCGGGGCGGCGGGCATCAGCCTACCATTATGGGTTCTGTTTTAAAATTTCCCAGATTCAGAAAAAATCCTCTTTGGGAGATCATTCCTTCACGGAACAGCTTCCATAAAAGTGATGCCCCCATACTGGCAAGTGTGGCATTAATGAACAAGTCCTGTTTTTCAAGTGCCTCTGCAAGAGAACAGCTTGGCTCATCATTATCGCTCTGCGCCTGAAGTAATTCCTTAAATTCATCAGTTACCATTGGAAGATTCTGTACAGTCCTGTATAGTTTGGAATCAGGCTGTTGGATTTCGCTGATGGTTGAGAGTATCGCCTGTCCCGTATTTTGAGCATTCCCGAGGTCAAGCCAATAGAGAGATTTGGTACGCTCAAAATCGCTATTTATATTGCAATTCAGCAGGAAATCTGCAATATCAAAACGTGCCGATACGGTATCCATACAACTTATATAGAGGTTTGCCCTGCCACGATTGGGCAGGCATTTCAGATTAGCCGTTGAGAACTGCTCGGTTACCGCTTTCCAATTCGTTCCGAAAAAACGGTTGGTGCGGTTGATGAGTGCTACGGCTTTAGGAAGTCCAACCTCAGCATCTGCAAAAAGCTGGCGTCCCTGATTTGCCACAGTTACTAAATCATCATCAAATAAATGAACCTGCAATCCTGCGTGACCCAAAGCGATTAGGCTGTGATTCAATCTTGCGAGTTCGGTCAGCATCCTGCTTCCTGTTCCTCCTGCGCCAATCAGGTTTACTGTTATTGGATTGGTTGGATTTATCAGGTAATTGTGCGTATAATGCATGGTGTTTTGTGTGTTCATGATAGTATATTTTTAATGGTTAAACCATTTTTGAGTAATGATTTTATAGGAAACGGTTTAGCGCTACCCACAAGTTTTTGCCAAAACTGAATAATGTTTCCTTTTACAGGACTTGTACTTCCAATGAGGTGACTGAAATAGCTGTTAAAAAAATACTGCTCCCAAAGTGACATAAACTCTTCCAAATGGCAGTTGGGCTTTATGTTAACTGATACCGTTCCCATACAGACCCTGCCATCGGTGTATACATTAAAAAAGGGTGCATGATATAAATTAGTCTGTTCATTTATCTGCGTTTTAGTATCCATTGCATAAATGTAAAGGGTGTTTTTAGACGCTTTCCAAAGCAAAGGCGGTACAAATGCTTCACCGCTTGGAATCCCTAAACTTTCCACAAAAAACAAACTGACTTTTTGGGCAGGCGTGAACCAGATAGCAGAACCATTCTGCTCGGGATTCAAATGCAGTACATTTTTAGGAAGCAGTCCTGATGGTTTTAGAAATTTACGTGTGAGTTCTTCTGAAGTATCAAGGGCACTGGCAAGCTGTGTGCTTTCTTTAAGGCTTAAGGGATGGGCGTTTATGGGACAGCCATTTTTATCCATATCATAGGCTTCCACATAAATGGATTTTTCAGCGGAGTTTTTTTGATAGACCACAAATGCTTTTACAGGATTGTATAAGGTTCCAAATGTTTGGGTTATATCTTTCATGGCATATTGTTTAAAAGGGTGCATAGATCATTTATAAGCGGAAACAATCTGTATTCAAAATCGAGCGCTTTATCGGTTAACTTGTTTTGGGTATCATAAATCTGCAGGAGTGTCGGTTCTTCTATTTCGGAGCATTCATTAAATTCATCATTAATTACCCGTGCAATATTCTCATAAAGTGCTCCATCGGTGTCTGCGATAAAGGAAATGTACTGCTCTGCCCTTATAATTCCTTCCTCGCTGTCAAATTCCCGATTTGATGTACTTTGAAAAATAGTACTCGAAGGATATTCGAGCATTAGTGCCAATGCCTGTTTGGCAACGCTCAGACAATCCTTTTCGAAATCAGTATTGAACTTGTAACATTCGATACGTTTTTCGAAGACGTTTAAATGATAGGTATTGTACATTTTGCGGTGCATCACATCTCCATAATAAGAAGCCGTGTTTAATTCTGAAATCATACTATTTCCGCCTTGATAATCTTCATTCTCCAATTCATCAATCAGCCATTCTTCTATACATTCATAGTGGTAATACAGACAACTGCTGTCTTCCCTGTAATAGGGAATCCCTGCAATATGGTAGAGATAAGCAAAAACAGAGAGCAGTAATTCTGCGGTTGGTTTCTTTTTGCTGTTTTGCAACAGCCTGTACAGGGGCAGTATAGGAATATAGTACAGCGTATTGCAAGTATTATACAAATGTTTGGTCGCTAATTTTACACTTCCATCATCATCCTGCATAATGGATAATTCAATATCTTGTCCGAACCCCTTAAGCTGTTTCTGCGTATCTGAATGTGCCAAGAGTATATTATAGGGATAGGATTTGCCTGCGGTATCGAAAACTTCAAAACCATACAGTCTGGAGAGAATAGCAAGCGAACTGAAAAAATCTTTTTCCACCTGATTTTGGCTTGGTACTTTTTTACCCATTTCAAATACCGGCAGAAAGGAATGTCTTAAAAAACCATCGGCAAAAGGTCGAGTGGAGCGGATTTGTTTGGGCTGTTTTTTACTTCCGGTGCATCGGGAAGCCTGTCTGCGTTTTCTGACCATGTCCCTAACTGTCTGTATAGTCTGCATAACTTTTTATTTTTGGACAGTTTGATACTGCCTGTTATCGTTTGCGTTTTCATGGTTTATCCTTTTGTTCCGATCTGTGATACAAATTTGTACTGCACGGCATCATCATTTATAACAGGTCCCTCTATGGATGCCGTTGTCAATATTGGATAGGTCTGTGCATAAAAGTTCAATACCGCTTCGGGACTGAATGACGGGGATGGGTCAGCGAGTTTAATATCTGTTTCTTTATCCCTGAAAGTAAATATGCGCTCTAAGGTGTTGGCTGTTAACATGGTTCATCTGTATTAGGGTCATTGAAAAGGTCTATCGGGAACTTATCAGAAAGCTCAGCTTTGCGGGCGTGAATAATGTCTTTATATTCAGGATACAGGTCAGCGGGAGGCACTTTCATCCAAGCTTCTTTAAACTTACCTGCGGTTTCAAGTTCGTCTGCTTTTTTCATGGCTGATTCGTATTGTTTCTGCAATTCGGATTTCTCCTTATCTCTTTTCAGAATGTTGTCTTTTTCCATTTGAGAATGTACTTTTGCCTGCTCTTTTTCTTTAAGGAACTGCTCCATATTGGCAAAAAGCATTGCGGTATCTTTTACAGGCTCCGTAATCGCCTGAAAAAATCCATTGTCGAGTTCCTCCGCCGTGCCTTTCAGCAGAATAGGCGGTACTTTTTTTCGTGCATCATCGCCTACGGTATCGTTAAAAAACAATACCGATACGATGAGCTTGTCCGTTTCTTCTTTGGCTATGTTTATTTTCCAATTCCCTGCGACCTGCAGGGAAAGGATTGATTTAAAAAAATTGGTTTCCATTGCTTTACTGTTTATTTTCTTTTACCTCTAAATCGCTAATTTTCATGAGCTTTTCATACATATCCTGCCAATAGGCTTGTCGCTTCTGGTCAAACTTTTCAAAGAGTTTATCGGTATGGGAAAAATTTCTGAAATAATCTGCCTGCTTTATCGCTTGGTTTAAATTGTTAACCTCTACATTTTCTCCGTTTTTATCTTCTATCTGTATCATGCTGTCAGGGTTTAAAAGGAGAGGCAGAAACTGCCTCTCCTGATTGGTTAATTAAGAATCAAAGCATCTGAACCTTTACTTGCAAAATCCACACAAAGATTAAAAGCCGATTGTGTGCGAATCTGCGCTGTTCCTCCCATCAAAAGGGAAGTTAATTTTGCTTCCTCATCTTTGTAATTTCTCATATTTTGGAAATAACCCGTTACGGCATTGTAAGCCCCAAAAACAGTCCCTTTGGTGGTGTCCATCAGTTGTGTGGGGTTGCTCATGGCATATTCAAATGCGCTATCGACCATATTTGTAAAACAAGTGGAGAGTTCCTCTTCCTTTCCCTCTTGTATGGTTTTCAGCACTTCTTTACTCGGAACAAGGGCAGACTGTATTAGTTTTTTAACTTCATTGTCCGTGATTCGGATTTTTGTCCAATGGTTAAAAATGGATTCCATCTGTGCTGAGAGCATATCGGATATGCCCATTACTTTATGCGCCTGTTCCAAACGCTGTTTAGCATTAGAAGTATGACGAATGCGAACGGTGTTAGTCTTATTATTCATAGCGGCATTCAGGGTATTGTTGCATACGATTCGTATGGGTGTGAATGCTGCCGTTATGCTTCCGCTTCCATCATGGGAAGTGGTCAGGAACAGGTATTTTTCGATCAAATCATCGTTACCAACCCTAATATAATCAGGCAGTTTTGCTGTTATAAAAATGCGTTCTCCTTTTCCGAGTGCTCCTGCGGTTTCATATAAAATTCCGTCACCGCCTACGATACTGTCAAAAAAAGAAAAGGCATCCCTGTTTTGTACAATCTGGTAATCTTTACCCACTACGCCCAGTACGGCATCATTATCGGTGCGCACCGTACTGAAATAATTAGGGACTTCTATTTTATTATGAATGCTTTCATTATCCAAAATAACTTCGGCTGAACTGGGTGTAAACAGCTTTCGTTTTTCTACTTCATAATCCAAACCTGCGTGTTTAATTGCTTCGGCGCTTGTCGGATAATCTGCAATAATCTGCCCCAAATTGTGCCATGCTGTCTGTTTAGTGCTGAAAAAACTGTGTTTTCCTGACTGCTCGTTGTAATTGATATTATGTGCCATGATGTTAAATTTTAAGTTATTGTTATGTTTGTTAAAAAGGTACGTCCTGTGCTTTTTTTGCTTTCTTTTCCTTTACTGTTGAACTGGCTTTAGCTGTTTCTTCTTTTTTAGGAAAAACCAAAATCTTAATGTTATTGGTATGAAAGGTCAAAGTGCCCACTGCTACACCTTCGCTGTTATTGTACACATTCAAACCAATGCGCCCAAAGAGCTGTACGAGTGTTCCTTTTTTAAGCCACTGTGCTGTATTGGCATTCAGCCAATACGAACAATTGATATAGGTTGTTACTTCTTTTACTTCGGTACTGCCTTTAGGCTTGTAGGTGTCATTGATGGCAATACTGAAATTGACCACTTGTTTGTCACTGTTCACTTTTTGAACTGATGCATCTGCTGTTACTCGTCCTGTGATTTCCATAATTTTAATTTTTAAAGATTACTACTGTTTACTTTTTCTTTAATCCTGCCCTAACAAAAATTGTTTTCAAAAGAAAAAACGGAAAAAAAGAAAGCAAGATGCCAGTGGATTAAGGATGCGCAAGTGCTATAAGTCCCGAAGGGTGGCAAGGGAAGTGCCGCCATTATGCGCACGCAGCATACTTGGGCCACTATCTTAGCTGCCCTTTTAGTCCGTTTCGAGTGAAAGCTTTTAGTAAAAATTTCTTTACATGTAGTATGAAACTTGTTTTTTATAATTGCATCGGGTGAAAACATGGATAAAGAACATAAAAAAAATAAGTCAAGAATTTAAGAAAAATCAAACAAAGTCGACAGTCGTCTATTGTACAATTGTCGACTAAAACCGACTTTGGCTAAATGGAAGATGTTAGAATAAAATTTGGTATAAAAGTCAAGGTATTAAGGCTCTCAAGAGGCTATTCTCAGGAGAAATTAGCTGAGCTTGCAGATTTAGACAGAACTTATATTCCTGGTATTGAAAGTGGAAAAAGAAATGTCTCCATAATTGTTATAGAAAAGATAGCGAAAGCATTTCAGATTAGCATCTCTGATTTAATGAATTCTTTATAAGAATTCATCTGTCATCATTTAAATTTTACAATGTCTTCTAACTCTTAGATAACATTTAACCTAACTAAAAATCAATGTCATTAAACCCATTACTTGAAGAGTTAAAAAAACTAAGAGAATCATCAAAGTATGCTGTTGCTCAGGGTACTTATTCAAATTTAAATGGATTTAAAAAGTATTTACATTTAGAGCGTGATGTTGAAAAAAAATTAAAAAATATTATTATTAAAGCAAGTGAAAGTGACAAAGGACAATTGCTACTTGTTTGTGGGAATGTTGGTGATGGAAAATCCCATATTCTTTCGCATCTGCATGACGAATTAGAAAGTATAATTTCTCAGTTTACAATTCATAATGATGCAACAGAATCTCACAATCCTAATGAATCTTCAAATATTACATTATATAAATTGCTTAAAGAATTTAAAGATGAAAATATAGGTTCTTCAAAAGACAAGATTATACTAGCGATTAATTTAGGTACTTTAAGTAAGTTTATTGAGGAATACGGACATGAATTTAAAACTTTAAAAGATTATATCTCAGCAACAAAAATATTAGATACTGATTTAATTCACGATGATGAGTTTGAAACTAAAAGTAATTTTCATCATGTCAATTTTACAGATTATCATATGTATTCATTAACTGAGCATGGGGCAATTTCAAAAATTATCTCTACTCTACTTGAAAAGATTGTTGCTAATAATGAAGCTAATACTATTTATAAGGCGTATTTGGATTATAAAGCTATTTGTCAAGATAAAGTATATTGTCCTATTCAATACAATTATGAGTTCCTTTTTAATGAAAATAACAGAACGATAATATCACAACTTATCGTCAAGGCCATAATTACAAATAAAGAAATTGTCTCTCTTAGAACTTTACTAAATTTTGTTCATGACATAATTGTTCCTATTGACCTTTCTACAATTAAAGAAGCTGATTATTTCAAAACGATAGAGAAAATGCATGGGGCTAAGTATATTTCGAACCTAATTCCTAATTATTTATTTGAACACCCTGAACTTTCCAGCCTATTTGAGAAAATTGAAAGTTTAGATCCATGCATGAGCAGAGCCGCTGTAACGGATGATATTTTATTAACATTAATTAATACTGAAAACCCATTAGATATTTTTTCAAAACATATTACAAAAAATTATCTGGAGAAAATAGAATCAAAACTAAATAAAAGTATCATTTCAAAGTCTGATCTATCACGGTTTTTTATGAGACTTAATTATTTTGACAATTACTTTAAAAAGGATTATTTAAAAGATATTGATTTTGATGAATATTTAGTTTGGCTTTACCACTATAATAACCATAATAAAGATTATATAAAAAAAATATATGAACTTGTAGCTCATGCAGCGAGAAATTGGAATGGAGATCCAAAAACAAATGGGAAAGTTATTATCAATGTTGGGAAAAAACAAACTCAATACAGAGTATTCAAAGATTTTGAAGTTATTCCTAATGTGAACTTCGTTAAGGAGAAAAAAGATACTCATATTGATAAATTCACACAAGAATTTTCACTATCGTTTAAAATTGATAATGAAAATGATACAATAAAAATCCATGTAGATTTTAGTTTGTTTAAGATACTAAAAATGATTTCAAAAGGATACAGGCCAAATAAAAAAGACAATAACAACTATGTCTATTTTGTGAATTCGGTTAATATTTTGATCAATCAAAATAATAATAAAGCTCCATTGTATATTGATGAGGTTAATATAGGAAAAGCTGTCGATTATAAGTTTTCTAAAGATACATTCAGTGGTTATAAATTTCAAGTTATATGATGAAAATAGAATTGAATAAAACTGGAGCGAATAGCCTTGAAAAAAGATATTTTAAAAATAAAAGTTTCAGCCATGTTACTGGAAATCAAATAAAGTTGCTGCCTTTCAAAACCAATCCAAGTGGTGATACCTTTAGCGATGACTTTAAATCTTTTCAGGGAATAATAGGTGAATTATTTAGAATTTTCAATTCTAAAACGCAAATTGAATTAAACCAAACAAACGGTTCATTTAAGATTGAACTTAAAGATATTATATTAGCAAATGCTATTGATAAAGTTGATACTGAAAGTGTTGAAGAATTTAAAAATATGCTTTCAAAACTTTTTTTTGATGAAGAGCACGGATTGATAAAATTCAATATCCAGACGCTATCTTATATGAATTTTATCAATACTAATAATGCGATCAAAGAGATTTCAAAGTTCATTTTCGATTTGTTTTTAACGGATGATTTTGACCAGAATAATTTTAATGAAGATCTAAGTAATGAAAATTTATTGCATCAATTGATACTTCAATGCTTGCCAAAACTGCCAGATTCAACTTATAAGCAAAAGGATTTAACTTATAATAATTTATTTCCTGAACTCAAAACACAGTTTTTAGAAGATTTTGCTTTTTTAAAAACCAGTAACTCTTATTTTTTAAAACATGTTGAAGATTTTTTTAAATATTATTATTTTCATTATTTAAGCCAGCTGATACTTCGAATTAATGATTTCGGGACTACAACGAGATCTCTAAAGCCCGTTTATTATACAATGGATTGGGAGACTCTATCAGAAACGAGATTATCTGGTCATGTTATTGGATGGAAACAATTAAACAAGTATTCAGAATCTATTTTTGCACATGTAAATACTTTAGAATTACTGAATTATATCTATGTAAACGGAGTGCCAATTGGAGACTATCAAAAGATCATGCTTCTTTACATTGAATTAGATTCAGATGAAAAGGAAAAACTTAAAGATTGTCTGAAGGAATTAATAAACTTCTATACTGAGAATATTACTGTTTTTGATACAGGAAAAAATTGGGATGATTGTGATCGTATTTTGGAACTCGATTTAATTAATAAAAATTTTGAGTTTGAAATTCTTAGAGATATCTATTCGCTTTGGTTTAAAATTAAATATCAGTTTGAAAATTCTTCCAGAAAGAAACCTTACAGCGATTATTCAAAATGGTATTCTCAATTTGGCAAAATAAATTACACTAAAAATAGAGGTCGATTAGGAAATACGACTATTTTGTCACAAGAGCTTTTATTATTCTTAACAAGAATCTGTATTGGGAACGAAGACAAAATACGTTTAAAAGCATTGTGGGGAAAATTTAAAGACAGGGGAATTGTCTTTGATGAAACAACAAAGCTTGAAATTACAAAATTGTTTGAAAAAATTAATTTAATAGAGAAAAAAAGTGATAGCGGAGATGCACAATACGTCAAGTCAACTATATAAATATGTTTCGAATTTAATAATAGGATATTTTAAATCTCAAAAAATTCAGCCTGGAGATCGATTTAATCTTTACCTTGAAGACAAGGAAAATATTCAATCTCTTTATGAATCATTAGAGAATGATTTAGAAACTCCAATTGAGCAATTCTCCTACACTCACCCGGAAGGTGGGGAAGCTTACAGCACCTTCAGTTTATTAATTGAGGGCACTAGAGTAATAATAGCTTCAAGTGCATTTGCTTCTGAGGATTATTTTACAATGCTAAGAAATAAAGTAGCTGACCAAAAGGAAGTCTTTGAAGGAACTGCCATTTTAATTTTGTTTAGTGGAAAGTTAGATAGTTTATTAGGCGGAAGCGGCAGCTTAATTAAAGAAGGAATGCCATTGCATTATTCTAGATTTAAAAATCATATCGAACAGGATATAGAGTACAGTGCTACATTAAAAAAGTATGAGAAACAAATTTTAAATTCAGTATTAGATAGAAAAACAAAAAGCGTAGTAGAAGATAATAACTCTATTTTTGATTATGAACAAGTTATAAATTCTTTGCAAAAAGGTACAGTTGATTTAAAAGATTTTAGATTTTTAGGTCTTTTTCCCCAGCAAGAACTAAGCAGTAAAAATGGTGACCTCTCTAAAGATTTGAATAGTAATTTTGCCCTTTATGAAAAATTTGAAAATATTTTTTTAAATGGAAATCCGGCTTCTGATTTAGAACAAGATTTACCAAATGATGCTATTTCAAAGCTTATTAAAAATGATTGGCATGAATTTGACTATTCTGAAATAGTTAAGTGGATGGATAAAGAGAAAGAAAAAGCTCCTCCAGTCTTTCAAACAATTAAGGGAGATAACTTACTACAAACCTTATGGTATAAAACAGATGGTGATTCCGCTTCCAAAAAACGAAATGTAAACCTAATTGTTTTTAATGCTTCATTGGAGTATCCTTTTAAAGTAAATGTAAGATATGATCAGTTTATAAAAAAGGAAGATCTAAATATCAAGCAAGGATCAAAAAACATTAATGTAACCAGTAGCGGATATAACATCGTAATTGAATTTAAAGAATTTGATGCTAATAATTTATTTAGCTTAATAGAATATAAAGATTCAGAGACAGAAAAAAGGTATTTAATCCGAATATTATGTCTACCATTTAATCCAACGGTAATTTCTCAATTTGAAGGCAATTTCCAATTAAATGTTCAAAAAACATTTTCTTACCTTCAGATAAAAGAAAGTTCTATACTAGTTTTTAATCCTGATGGATCTGTTCTGGTCAATGAAATACTAATTTTGGATAATACTTATGAAATTATTGAAGACCAGAAGTTGATTGTAAATTATGATTATTCACTGGCACAAGAAGATTTAATTCATTTTAAGATTAATTTGTTTGATGTTGTCGTTCCAATAGCCATAAAGACAGATTTTGAAGTGCCAAAACCAATTTTGGGAATTGATGTCTGGAAAGAAAAGAGAGTTCATAAAATTGATTTTAAATACATAAAAGAAGGAACTTCTATTAAATTATTATTTAAAAACAATGAAAAAACAGTGCGTGATGAGTTCAGAAATAATTTGATTCAAGAAGAACAAATTATTTATTCTGAGGGATATTCCTGGTTTTTAGATAATGAAAATATTGTTCATAATAATGAAATAGCACTTGAGAGTGAAATAAAAGCAGCTTTTGATAAATTAAGGAATTATTATAAAAACAAAAAAACTCAACCCAGTTTAGTTTATTTGAATGAAGAATTAAAGCAGATTTCAATTGAATACGTTTCTTGTTTTATCAATTGCTTAGAAGAACTAGAAGAAAATAAGCCATTAACCCATGAACAAAAAAATCTTTTATGGTTAGGAGTTGTAAAGGAGCGTAATGGTGAAGAAAAAATTAAATTTAGTCCATTACATCCACTTAATGTCGCCTACCAACTCCAATTAAATGATGATTTAAAAAATGAAGAGATTTATAATGCTATTTTAAAACGATTAAGTCCTTACAATTTAATACCTTATATTGAAGGAAAACCAAATGAAATTTATATTCCAATAGAATCAAGTCACTCTCCGGAATGGCTATATTATACGGTATATCTAAATTCGAAGCAAGCTGTCCCTAAAACTTTTGTATCTAATTTAGTTACTGATAAAATTAAGGATTTTACAACAAATTTTGAGTTCCTTTTTGACCAATCAAAAAAGTCTCCCATAAAAATAAATGCCATTAATCTTGGAGATTGTAAAGAAGTGGTTGAAGGAATTTTTGATTATTATAGAAGATATTTGAATAGTAATTTGACAAAGCGATTGTCAGACTTATTACCTATGGAAATAAGTATTTACGGATCAGATAAAATAGTTACCAAATTTGAGGAACTTACTTTTTATGAAAGCGCTGATGATGTAGAACGATATTTAGGAATTGAATTAAAAACTAAAAATTTTGAGAAGGAAGATCTTTTGAATGTTTTCCTTGACAGAGTAAAATTTTATTCTAAAAAGCAACCCAAAAAATTAGAGAATTACCAGTATTCACATATTACGTTTTATCAATTTGATGTAACAAAAACCGAGAAGTCTTATGATGAAATGAGTTTAGTCAAGACAGGGGTTTCATTTAATGGATTAATGGCTGATGTTTCTTCTACTGCTAGAGTCCAGAATTACAGAACAGGTTTTGGTATGAAAGATTTACCAGAGTATCCAACTGAATTAACAAAACTATCTTGTCTGTTAAACTCTTTTGTTCGAGTTGCCTCTAATGGCGATCCATACGAAAGAAACAAAGCACTCTGTACAACTATTAATTACGATATAAAAGAGCAATTAGAGAAGTTATACCACGATTCTCAATGGGTGACTTATATTGACCCGAAAGTTGATTTGGACTTCTTTAAAGAAAGTAAAGATTTAGTCATTATTCACTATAGTGATCAATATAATAACTCAAATGGTTATGATGCCATTACAGTTAGTCGAAAAACAAGCCAATATGAATTTGTTGTTAAAGAGTTTTTAGAAAAGCATCAAGTAGAATTTGATACGGTTAATGATACAATTAATATCATTAATTTTTTCAATGCGATTAATGGTGAATGGTTACTTAAATTAATCAGGCAACATAGTCAATTTCCTAGAGAGAAATTAAGCCTTTTGTCTGGAATTAAATCATCCCTGACTTTTTTACATCATCCTAATATTATATGGGTTCCTATTTCTTTAGAGGAAATATTAAGAGTTTCCGGTAATGCAGGGCTAAACATGGGGGAGGGATTGTTTTCTACAAAAAATCTGGGAGCTATTGGTTCTTTTAGTGATGATTTATTATTTATTGGTTTAGAAGTATTTGAAGGTAAATTATTGATGCATTTATACCCTGTTGAACTTAAGATAGGAGGATTAGGTATTGTAAAAAAAGGTATTGATCAAGGAAAACGAACGGCTCATTTATTATATGAACATCTACAAAAAGAAGGCTTTTTAAGTGAGTTTTACAAAAATTTCTTTGCAAAAATAGTTTTGACCAATGCTGAAAAAATGAAGCTATTTCACGTTTGGGATACACAAAACTGGAATGTAATTACAGAGCATTACCGTAATGATTTATTAAATAATAATTTCATTATTAGTAATCGATTAAATACAATCATTGGAACTTTTGGATTGATCCATTTTGGCAATGATGTTTTTAAAAGAAAAATCAGTATTACCAGTGAATTTATGCGAGTTGATTTACAAGAAACGGATGGTTATAATTTCCTTGTAAAATCGATTGACAATTTAATTCATCTTTTTCACGAAACAGAAACTACCATAGATAAAAACAGTCTGTTAATCAACACTTTTTCAAATGCTAATTTGGATGTATTTATCCCTATTGAACCATTAATGGAGGAAGATTTTATAATTGCTAATGATATTGCTGAAGAAGAGCCGACTGAATTGGAGGAAATACATTCAAAAGAAATTGATGTAGTCTCTATCAAAAATAATACTGGTGAAGGAATTGAAATTGTTTTTGGCGCTAATTTGAATAACTCCAATAATGTTATTTGGGAGCCCAATAATACTAATAAGGTAATGCATACTAATACTGGCATTATTGGAACAATGGGTACTGGAAAGACACAATTTACCAAATCACTGATAACCCAACTCAATGAAAATGCCAATAAAAATATTGGTGATGAAAAACTAGGTATATTAATTTTTGATTATAAAGGAGACTATATCAAAGATGATTTTGTATCGAAAACGCATGCTAAAGTTTTACATCCTTACCATTTACCCTATAATCCTTTAGCTCTAGATGCAACAGAGCAGTCTAAGCCTATGCTGCCATTGCATACTGCAAATGATCTAAAAGAAACAATTGCTAATGCTTTTAATCTTGGGACAGTTCAAAAACAACGATTGAGAGATGTCATTGTAGAAGCTTATGAAGATAAAGGCATAAATAAAGCCATTAAAGAATCCTGGGCTCGCACTCCACCAACATTAGGTGATGTCTGTGACGTATATTTAGGAAGCGAAAAAAACTCTCAAGATAGTCTGTATGCAGCGATTTCCAATCTTTCTGAATTTGAAATTTTTGAACCGGATCCCACGAAAACGCAATCTTTGTATTCTTTGATAGAAGGAGTTGTTGTAATCAATTTATCTGGTTATGATGAATCAATTCAAAACTTAATTGTTGCCATAACATTAGATGCATTTTACACTCAAATGCAACGTCATGGGCATAGTGAAATAAAAGGAAATAATCGTCAGATTAAGAAAATGATCTTGGTGGATGAAGCAGACAATTTCTTGAGTAAGAATTTCAATTCTATTCGTAAGATATTGAAAGAAGGACGAGAATTTGGAGTTGGAACGATTCTTTCCACTCAATTTCTCAACCACTTTGCAACCAGTGAGAATGAATATTCAAATTACATATTAACCTGGGTAATTCACAGAGTAAATGAAATTAAAATAAAAGAAGTTGAATCCTTATTTTCTTTAGATACAAAAACACAAAAAGAAAACCTTATCAAAACTATTAAAGGATTAGAGAAGCATCAAAGCATTGTAAACTTAGCTGGTTCCGAACCTATTTTGATTAAGGATAAAGCTTTTTGGGAGTTGTAATATAAAGGCTCCAATTTTATAGTTAAAATAGGAGCCTTTATGATGTAGAAATTTATTAGATGAATATTTACTAAACAATATCTTCTTCAAATTCCAAACATTTTTCAACTAATTTTTTTGAATCGTAATTTTCAAAAAAATCAGTATCTGTTATATAATTTAAAATTCTTTTTCTTTCAAAAATTAATCTATTATCTATTTCATCATTCTTGAAGAAATTTGTTTTATTATAACTGACTAGATTAAATGGAATAAACATAGAATGTATTGGATTTAATCTATGAAATTTAAAATAGTTATTATATCTGCTTGTTTCTCCCAGTTTTTTATACCATTCTTTACCACAAGCACACTGTGCTAATAATGCAACTATATTTGCCACATTATCTTCGAAGGGAATCCAGCCAACTAAATCTAACCCTTTTTCTTGTGTTCCTCTAGTTGATACTTCTTGCATTGTCTCAGTATCTATTTCAATCTTCATATCAGCTGCTAAAGATTCCATTTTTTTTACAGCGGTACCAGAATAATTTGAATCTTTACCAAAAGATTTCACAATTGCATGTGTTGGTAAAAAGTTTTTCAATACCACCGTACATAGTTTTTCAAATTCAGTAGTTAGCTCTGGTTGAAACTCAGAAAAAATATTTAATGATGAAGATAAAAGTAAATAAATATATAATTTGTCACGATTAGAAATATTAGCAGACTCTTTAAGTTTAATTTTATCACCATCCTTGATTTCAAATGGATAATCATTTCCAAAAAGTTGTTTTCTTTCAATTATTAATCGATAAATACTAATAATGAATCGTTCGTCCTCATCATTTGCTTCTGATTGGTCACCATCTGAGATACGTTGTCTAATAATTCCTTCATCTCTAAACCTATCCAGCATATCTGTACTTGAAATATAATTTTGATTTGAAACTAAACTAACTAATTCAACATAATCAGCATATAAATAGATTAGGTTTCTTGTTGGTGCTGTTCCTAGTTCAAGAGAAAAACTTGAAAAAAAACTATTAATTTTTGAATTAAAGCTCATCATCTTCCTTATCTTGTATTGAACGGCCAATTTTATTAGCTAAAGACTTAATGTCTTTAATTTGATTAACAACTTCATCATATTTTACATTAACTTTTATTACCAGCCTATCTGCATTTTCTAATTGATTTAATGCTATATTTAAGTAATTATGAAATTGAGAATCTGCTTCCCCAGTCAAGTCTATTGCTGAATCTAAAGAATAACCTTTATCAATAAATGCAACACTTGCTTCTTTATGACCAAGAATTTTATTTAAAGCATTTAGACTTGAACTATCACCTATTAATCTTGTTTTGCCTTCGGTATTTTTTTCAAAAAGCCATCTAGTCCAGTTTTCTAAATTTTCTTCATTGAGTTTAACTTCTCCAATATCATCAATACTCTTAATATCTAAGCCTAAATAATTAGCTATGTGTAGTTTATTTAAACTATCTGCTATATAATTAAAGTAAAAGCTAATATCATTTAAGCCTGGTATTCTATAGAATGCTTCGTCTTCAATTTTATAAAAAACTTGATATCCAATTAGAATTCGTTTTACATAATCTTTTCTACTACCAATACTTTTTGCTAATTCTCTAGAAGCTTGATTCAAATCAAGGTCACTGTATTGGTCTTTCCACAAACCAAATAAATATCTCGCTTTCTCTAATAATTTCCATTCTTTAATACCTGTTATATGTCTATATCCTAAGTAATTATGAATATCTTCCTCTTTGTCAAATATAAGGCAGGGGATTTCATTTGGAAAAAATTCAGCTTCTTTAATAACTTGTTGAATCTTCGTTTTTTGAACAGATACTAAATCAGGCTTATTTAATAATTTTACTGCTGAAAGTCTTCTATTTCCTTCTATTACTTTATAAATATCCTCCTGTTTTTTAATTATGAGTAACTGTTCTCCTGGAAAAAAATCATTTTTACCAATTGCTAGCATTAATTCAATTAACGAAGCATCGAGAAGCATATATTCTAAAATCTCTGTCTCTGTTGCACTTTGAAGGGATTTAGGCAAACGTGGATTGTGTTCATCTAAATATAATTTATCTAATGGTATTAATTCAAAATAAGGCCTCTTATGACTCATAGTTTATATACTTGTAATTAATTTATTTTTTGACAAAAAATATGTATCCATGAGTTGGTATCATAAATAGTACGTTTGTCTTTCGGCTGTATTTCAATTATATTGAAGCCTACATTTTTTAATAATTTCTCAATTTCCTCAGGATGATAGTAAACATAATATTTTTCTACACCTCCATATCTATTGTCTATAAAAATTTCAGAACCTTCTCCTTGCTTTAAAGAAATATAAAGAATACCATTATCAACTAAAATTTCTTTTAGCTTTTTTAATACAAATTTCATCTTGATTTTTGGTACATGTAAAAGACTAGCTGATGACCATATTCCATCAAATGTATCTTTTTCAAAATTTAATTCTAAAATATCCATAACTTGAAAAACACTTTTAACCGATTCCCTTCTTGCAATTTCAATCATTTCAACAGATAAATCTATTCCTACAACATCAAAACCAAGACTAGAAAAGTATTTAGAATGATGCCCTGGACCACATCCTAAATCTAAAATTTTACCATTTTTTATTACCTTTTTCGAGAATTTTTTTATTTCTGGTAATAATTCAAAGCTTTTGACAACTCTGTAGTACTCACTTGCAGTATTATCGTAACTTTTTATAGTTGTTTTTTTTAAATCTTCCATTTCTATTTATTCAACTTTAAAATTTGTGCTTCAATAGAAGAAATTTTAGTTTCTAATTCAATAATTTTTTCATTTACCCTTACATTTATTTCATTAGGAAAGACAAAACCTTCGAAATTATTTCTTTGACCAGATAAATCATCATTAAATGCCATTCTAATTGTTACCAAATGTGAAGCTAGTAAACTTAATAAAGTCATGTCTTGTTCATAAGGTAAATTATCATATCCCGGTCTTGGAATATATTCTTTGACAAACTCAGTATCGTCTCCAATTAAATAACTTTTATCATGAATTAATTGCTCAATTTTTTTACCGATTTTTATAATTGCTTTAATTAATGAAATATCATTTTTATTTAATTTTAATTTTTGATTTGTATCGGGATAAATTTGTTTTTTATTGAGAAGATGTGTTAAAGTCCTAAACGTAGCAGGCTTTCCTTTCTTTAAGATTTTAAATAACGTTTTACTATTCTCAAGATGGTGTCTTAATGGTATAAAGAATTCATCTAATTTTGTTTCAAATATTTGTTTACTTTGCAATAAGTCAACTCGAGTTATATTTTTTTTGTTATCTCTTCTAGATATAACAGTTTGATAAATTGATATAAATGCTGCAATAACAGATGCAATACAAGCAATGATTGCTGCATTAACTTCAGCGCTAAAAGAAAGTATAATTGAATTTGCGACATTTATCATTAGCATTTTAACTATTGAGATAAGAAGGAATAATATATCCCTTAAATTGATTAATAAGTAATTTTCCATATATAAGTCTTGAAAAAGCCTCTGCCTCATATAGAACTCCATTTATAGCTAAATGGGGTTTAGGCTCTACAGGTAATCCAACGTATTTCATAATTTTATCACCATTTAAATTTGAAAAATCATTTTTTATAATTGGATTAATTCCATTTTTTAAGTGATGACAATAAACTAAAGTATGGAGATCGATCTTTCTCCATCCAAAAACATAATCAATACCGCATCTTCTTAAACTTTCCTTTAAAAAATGAATATCAAAATCTACATTTTGACCCGCTAGAGTTTTATTTTTTATTGGTTTTATCCATTCAATAAAGTTTAAAAGTAAATCCCTTAATTCTTGTTTGTTAATATCGCTAAGTTCAACATGGTTGTATCCATTAACCTCAAGAGCATTTTCGTCTATTTCTGCACCTTCAAAAATTCTGCATTTCTGATAGAATCGATTATATGGATTACTAAAATCTAAAGCTCCAATTTCAATAATTGAATTCTTTAAAGGATCTAAACCTGTTGTTTCAATATCAATTACAATCATGCTAATTTTAATGAATTGATTCCATCCGTAATCAGATCCTTCAAGAAATCAAAACCATCAATATTGGAACGACTGTTGACTTCATCATTTAGAAGTTGCAAACCATCATCTAAGTGCATTTTTATGTAGCGTCCAATGTCTTTGTCTGTCTTGTATAAACCATAGTGTACGCAGATTAAACCTAAATAAATATCATAATAATCACCAAACAATACTGATTTTGAGTATTCTTTTCCACCAGCATCTTTGATATTATTTAAATCTAGTTTTCTATCTTGGGATAAAGAATAAGTATATGCTATTCTTGCCACTACATTTTCTGTCCCTAATCCCAGTTTACGTGTCAATAACGAAACAACTTCTTTGTTTTCTTTACTGGTTTTAATTTGCGTAAACATCTTGTTCTTGTTTTAAATGAGTAAATAATTGGTCAACGGCAAATGGTCTAAAACTTGAACCATTGTGATGGTTCTCAATAACAAAAACTTTATTCACATTTGGTTTTAAATAGTCATATTCTAATTCTGATAATTCTTTTTCCAACAGTGGAAATAAAACTACTTGCTCAGAAATTGCCGGATAGAATTCTTTAATGATGTTTTTAGAATGGTATTTGTCAAATTTCTGTAATGGGCTATCAATAAACACTGGAAACTTAATTCCAGATTCATCAACTAATGCTTTTAACAAGGCTGTAGCATATAATTGTTGCTCACCTTTTGATAAAGAATCTTTGTCAATGATTTGCTCATTTTTATCCAATAAATCTATATCCATAACATCATCAACTACATTTACACGGATATTGTGAATAAAATCACTTTTATGCATAATCTTTTTCAAACCAAGCATTATTGATTTTTGTAACGAGTACTTCTTATCTTCTTTAATTTTCTGGATAATGGCATTAATTTTAACCAATAGCTTCTCAGTTACTTCATATTTCTTTTGGTCAGTTTCTGCCAATTTGAAATTCTTTTCGTATTCTGAAAGGACTTTTTTTGTAGAAGCTAATCTTACATTAAGGCTGTCATATTCTTGAATCAGTTTTCCTTTATTTAATGTTAAAACTGTTATTTTATCTTCTGACTCTTTTTTTTCTTCACGCAATTTTTGAGCTAAAGGGTTGTCTTTTCTTGCTTCAGCTTGTTTAATTTGATGATATACTTTATAAAAATAAATCCTATTATTTTTCTCTTCCTGAACTACCGCATTAAACTGACTTGAAAAAGCACCCTTGATATTATTGAAAACTGCTTCAAAGTTTCGAAATTGTTCTACAGTAAAATCAAGAAGGATAGTATCGGATTTTGATTTTTCTTTACCAATCTCTTTTTCAGATAATGTTTGTTTTAATGCTTTCTCTACTTTTAATTTTGAGTCAGCATCCAGACTTAGATTCTCTAAATTCTTCAATAGTGTATTTGAAAATGAATCTAATTCTTGGATTAAAAAAGACTTATCAATTGATTTAGTATTTGAGTTTTGTTCTGAAATTAATTGTTCATTTAAAAGCACTAATTTCTTTCCGGCAATTACTAATGGAGCTATGTCCATCAATTTTTTAAGTTTATTTTTAATTTCAATTGATTCTTCTTTTAGAACATCCCGCTCTGACTTCATTTTCTGAAGTTCTTCCAAAGTGATACCATTTCCTTCGCGAATTAATTTCTCTTGAAGACTATCACTATTTGCTTTGTGATTGGCTATTTCACGATCAATATTGAATTGTTTATCCTGATTGATTTCAATTAAACCATTTAACTCGGATTCCGCATCAGTCAGCTCGAATAATTTGGTTTGTTGAAATGGAGAGGCACCACTTCTACGAAGTTTACTCAATAATGTTTCAAGATTCTTTTTTAAATCTTCATATTTCTTTATTCCTAAAACTTCTGAATAAGCTTTGCTTAAATTTTTTAATTCTGCTTTAGTTTTAGCTTCGGCAAGAGAAACAATTTTTTCTGCATCAAAGAAAAAGAATTTTGCAATTTCACGAGGCAAAATAAAATCATTAATAAATACTTCAAAACCAACCTCCTTGGTAAGTTCATTCTCTAAACCGTCTATAAATATTTTTAAATCTTCGGAATCTGTTCTTAGATCATAGGATCGTTTAATGATAACAGATTTGCAAGGGATAGAAGGTATAAGGATATCTTTTAATTCTATCTCAACGGAAAGTATTGGAGAAATTTTTCCGTTATTCTCAAAATCAGTCTTTACTTCTCTATTTAAAAGTGTTTTGATAAATTTTTCATATCCACCGGCATTCTTGATGTCTTTTTTATATTTATCCTCAACCTCACTCATCATTTTACCATAGAAAACCCAAATAAGAGAAGTCAAAAAGGTAGTTTTCCCAAAGCCATTTTTACCAGCTATTATGCTAATGTTTTTAGACGGACTTGGAGCAAATAATATTTCGTTTTCTCCTTTGTAAATTCTAAAGTTTTGGAATTTTATTTTATTTATTTTCATACTTCATTCTCATTTACAAAACTTTCAATTCTTTTTTCAACATCATTGTGCAGACCATATTTAGAAATCATTAATGTTTTAGTTTCCTGTAAAGCAATCAAGTTATCGATCAAATGATAATAATCTGGCTCATCTTCGCACACTTCTCTCAATATTCTACGTTCAGTATCATCAAGAGATTTAATATTATTGGTGCTAATCTCTTTGTTATAAATTTCTTTATATAAGTCACCAACTGTGTTATCAAAATAGCCATCTCTATTCCAAGTTACTTGAATAGCAATTAACTCTTGATTATTAATTAATGTAATATGTGGTCTCTCTTTTTGAAGGTCTCTTTGTACTAATAATAAGTCTTTTAAAATTTGATATCTATATTCAACAGTATAATTCCCGTTGAAAGTACCATCTTCTCTAATAGCTTCTTGTCCATTTCGCCTGGTGTCTGAACGATTTTCTGAAATATTTCTTCCTTCAACTAACCTATTTCTAAATTCTAATAAAGGTTCCATCCAGTTTTGACCATTATTAACTAGGGATGACATAGACTTATCGTTCTTAACGACTGTACAAGTCCAGCATCCAAAACGGCTTTGACCACATGAGGTATGTTCTTTATTAACAACTACTGTTGGGCATTCATAATCATCAGCACTTGCATCAGCGTATATTTTAAAAAGAATTGAATTATCAAACCCCCAAGGGTTTTTTACAGCATTAATTATATACCATATCTCGTCAACAATCATTTCTTTTATCGGAGCATAAACATACGTATTTGCAGTGGTTTGATGCTTTGATAATCGACTTCCTGTTACTTCATGTTTCCGAATGGATCGTTCTCTTGTGGCACTTTCATCGTAACGAGTCCCTAATAAAACGATTGCTTCTCCTTTTTCATCTATTTGTTCTATCAGAAAATTTGAAGTTGGTCTTATCTTTAATTTATCAGTACACCATCTAAAAGCATTATTAGGTACAGGATAACCTTTCCCAATTACATTAGTCCAGAAAGTTTCTTCTAATTTAGGGGTTGTTTTCTGTACAAATATGGGAAGATCTTGATCCCTTGCGGACTCGGTAATTTTTACTAAAACATCTTCAACATAATTTGCAATAATTGGATTTTCTACCATTGTATCATTACAAACTACGTAAATCTTTCTTTTTAATTGAAATGGAAAAGGTAAATTCTCACGGATTCTTTGTAATGCAATCCAAACTAACATTAACAAAACTGTCGAATCTTTACCTCCGCTAAATCCAATTATCCATGGTCTATCTGACTTATCAGCATAAGCGTACTGATCAATAATTTCCGCTATTATGCCTTCAACTTTTTTATTTTTTATAAGTGTCATTACTAGTATTTAAGTCTCTTTTAAAAATAGAGAATTCTAACATATTCTTTTTTACAAATTTAGTCTTATTATAAACAATTTTTCGGGTTTAATAATGTTTTATTTTCCTATCTAAACCTTCGTAATCATTGAGCAAGTATATAATCAAGCAAATAATTATGTTGAAAACTGATTTACAACTACTTTTCTATCTCAAAATCATTTGTTTAGTTAAGAAATAATCAATTTATAAATACATTTTTTGTTTAATGTAGAACATAATAGGTTTTACTTTAATCCAAAATCAATTATTGAGTTTCCCTATAATTATTTCGAAGCATCAATTCCAAAGTAGCTTTATCATCAATTGAATCAAAATATTTCGCTAATACATAGTCAAAAACAGGATTGGAATCATGCAGATTAGCAAAAAGCGTCATACTGGAATGGAATTTATTATCATCTGGTGTCCCAAATATATCCATTATGCTTATTTCTTGATGTTCTAATAAGGCATTAGTAATTTCAACGAGATGTTTTCCTAGAATTGGATGAGCAATATAAGCTTCGGCTTCCTGAAGATTTTGAATAGCATATAGTCTGGACATTTCGCTTTGATCCAGACCTTTGAGTTGAGGGAAAATAAACCACATCCAATTAGTTAATTTTTTACCTTTTTGTATTTCTTCAAGAGCCCTAAGGTACAATTGATTTTGGGCTTCTAGGAATCGATTTAAATTGGTCTCAATACTCATTGGTAAGTTAATTAAGGGATGCGAAATTACAAAATTAAGAGTTATTTTTAATATATGTGCAAGTCAATTTCATGTATCTTTAACTAAGGCAAAAGATTGATTATACTAATATTTATTTTAAAATACTCTTGTATTTTTTATCCTATATTTTATAAAGTTGGAAGTATAGTAATTATAAAAAACAAAAAAATCCATTTTAAATTCTAACACAACTCCTAATCAGCTTATTCTATTTAATAATTCGTGCATTTTTTGCTGCAATAATTGTTTATTTGGAAGTTGAATCTTATATTCCGAAACCATTGTAGAAGACAGACTTCTGTTGAGGGCATACTCAACGACCTTGCTGTCCTTGTCGTTACATAACAATATCCCAATACTTGGATTTTCATGAGGTTTCTTAACATCACGATCCAATGCTTCGAGATAGAAATTTAACTGTCCTAAATGTTCCGGTTTAAATTTATCTGCTTTTAATTCAAAAGCGACTAAACACTGTAGTCCCCTGTGGTAGAATAAAAGGTCAATATAAAAATCACTATTGCCCACCTGGAGTTTATATTCCTGATCGATGAAGATAAAATCTTTCCCTAATTCCAAAATAAAATCCTTCATCTGTCTGATTAGTCCCTGCTTTAATTCGCTCTCACTGTAGGGGTCAGAAAGATTTAAAAAATCAAAAATATAACTGTCCTTGAAAGTATTATTGAGATCCGTGTGTATTTCTCGCACCACTGGTGCGAGTTTTGAATTTCCAATCATAGTTCTTTCAAAAAGACTGGATGAAATCTGACGCTCTAGTTCTCGTTTACTATAGTTTTCTCTTTTTGAAAAGCTTAGATAAAACTCTCGTTCTTCTACTGTTTTACATCTAGAAAAGATAATCAGATTATTGGACCAGTTTATTTCTCGCACCAGTGGTGCGAGTTTTGGTGTATCTTTGTAGATTTCATAAAACTGCCTCATACGCCAAAGATTTGCATCCGAAAATCCCTTTAAGTCAGGCTCCATTCTTAGCAAAAAATCAGCTAGTTCTTTTACTACTGATTTTCCCCATTCTGCTGTTTCTAGGCGATTGTAAATGTACTGCCCAATATTCCAGTACAGATTTATCATTTCAGTATTAACTGCTGTAATTGCTTTTGATCTGGAATGTTTTATTAATTGGATTATATCAGTAAATTGCTCTTGTATCATCGTTTCTATATTTAATTTATTATTTACTTCTTAATTACTAAATGGCTCAATTCAATATCATTTAATAGTCTTTCTTTTTCAGCATAAATAATATCCTTTATGTCCTTTTTTATCTGCAGATAATTGCGCTGTACCATCGAATTATCGACTTTTCGAATGACAGGAATATCGACGTAATCATCCTGTTCTTTTTTCAATGCTTCATGGTCATTTACTATTTCAGAATGAAATGTTTTGAGTTCAATTTTACAATCAGGATCATCCGCTACCATACCCACGAATTCACCAGAACTAAGTCCGGAAATTTTGGATGGAGGCACTGCCGATTCCAATTGTTTGGACCGGCTTATAGAAGTATCTCCGCTATTAATTGAAAGGCTTTCCCTGTCCTGCATAATTTTTCCAAAACGCTCTGACAATTGTTTGGCAGTATCACCTGTAACTTGTCCGCTTACTACGTTTCCAACAATATTCATAATCACGTCTGCCTGTTCTCGTCCATAGTCTTTACGCAGCTGGCTAAAATCCTGAATACCCAAACAAGTTGCTACTTTATTGCTCCTAGCTGTGGCAATCAAACTGTCCATATTGTTTAGATAAATAGTTGGAAATTCATCAAATATCAGACTGCTTTTTTGTTTCTTTTTTTGATTCACTTGCTTTACCAATCGGTTAACATACAGTGATAATACAGCTCCATATATTTGGATTTTCTGCGGATTATTTCCCATGCAGACGATCTTGGGATCGTCCGGATTATTGATGTCTAGTGTGAAGTCACTACCCGATAAAACATAATACAATTGTGGAGAGGAAAGCCGTGCCATGGCAATTTTTGCAGAAGCAATTTGCCCCTCTAATTGGTCCATAACATTATTTAGGTAGGCATTCACAAAGGGATTAATAAGTACTTCTATTTCTTTTTCGGTTCTGAGCAGGGTAAAGAGACTGTCGTAATCTTCCTGCATGAGTTCAATTACATGGGGAAGCGTACAGAATTCGCCGTCTTTGTATTTTCGTAAATACCATATTATGGCGGAAAGAAAATTAATCGGTGATTCTACAAAAAAATCACCCTGTCTTTTGATCCATTCCCTGTTGAGTCCCAGCAAAATAGTACGCGCAGATTCTGAAGCATCCGTGATGTCACTCATGCCAGACGGTTCTAAAGGATTACACCGATTGGTCCGGGTCAAATCGTCAAAATTAATGACATAAAACTGAGGTAATTTCGGATAGTGATGTTTGTATTTAAGCCAGGTATTATAGACAATTCTGGTCAGGTCATCAAACTTGAAATCATAGACAAACATGGTGAATTGTTTACGTATGTGCTGGGTAATGACATGGTGTATGACGAAATAAGATTTCCCGGATCCGGGCGTACCAGAAACCAAGAGTCCCCGAAAAGGATTGATAATGTTTATCCAACTGTCCCTTATCTTATCCTTTAAGTGATATCGAGCTGGCAGATTAATAGAATATTCATTTTCCAAGAGCCTTTCTTCCTGAGGAAAAGTTTCATTTTCTTTATTAAAAACATCTTTATTGTTGAGCCTATTTTTTATAATACGTGACAATAGTGTACCGCCGGAAAGCATTAGAAGAAAGCCACTGGAAGTTATAGTCATATAGGCAATTGCTGCCAGAATGAGTTCAATTTTCAGGTAAAGCGAAAGACCACTTATAAAGTAAATAAGAATACCCGTAATGATGTAAGCCAAAGCTGTTTTGTAATTCAGCTTTTCGTCTTTACGACCTTTGGCACCAATTAAGGAAATAATCAAGAATCCAAGTGCAAAGAGTTTAGATTTATGAAAATTACTGAATAATCCGGTATGGTAAATATTACCCATAATTTTATCACTAAACCCACTGACCAGCTGCCACTGCTGAAAGGCAGCGTAGCAGTAATAATAAAAATGGATTACTAATATAATAATACTGATGAGTCTTGTCATATCCAAGATCTTCCTAAGCGCCTGTTCGTTTTCTCCTGTCTGCATAGCCATGATGTCAAGTTTTATCGATTATTAGACTGTCCTTTTCGTTTTTTCTTTTTATTTCTCAGCTCATACGGAAGATAATTAGCCGTTTGTTCTGATTGAATGAGCATCTCTGCTAATTGCCCCATTATAGTGCTGGATCCTACATATTTGTTATCCCTAAAATCATCACCAAACAGCGTTGCAACTATTTCCGACTTTGGTGCTTCAAATATGATAACTTGTAATTTTTCACTAACCAAATTTGTCATTTTTTGATCGGCTGGATTAATGGATGTACAGCGTTCCTGTATCGCTTTAGCACTGTATTGTTTACCGAGTGTACTGCCGTTAAAAACACATTTTGTGGTGTGGTCAACGTAGGTGATTCCATAAAGTAAGCCTTCTGCGTTTTTTCTAAAAACAGTATTGATTCCCTCTTTTTGCAGTAGTTGAACTAGTTCTGTGAGCGATATTTGCGATTTGAAAAATGCCATATCGATAGCGTTTTTTACCCTTCTTATGTCTGACATTTGATTAGCCGTATTGGATGTAAATTTTTGTTCTAAAAACTTCAGGGTTGGTTTATAGTAAAAGTCACTGGCCTTTATAGGTACTCCAATAGATTTACCGTCATCATCCAGTATTCTATACACTAATCCTTTAGCTTTGAATATTCTTGAATTTTCATTGCCTCGGTCCGCCAAAACATTATATTGTTTTAGTACTGCATTGAGTTCTGCCAGACTTGCATATCTATAAGACGTAAGTACCTGAGACAATACATTTGAAATTGCTTTTTTGGATTGGATTCTACCGTATTTAACTTTACCATTTGAAATAGGTTGAAGTTCCTTATTCTGATCTTTTCTACGTCCCTCAGCTACGACAAGTCTAAAGGATTTTTCGATTTCTTTTCTTGCCGTTTCAGATTGATTTCGACCAATATTATGCATGTCAATTCTACTTCCGTCTGCTTTTACTTTTATGGAGGTTATGTGAATGTGCGGATGTCCGGAATCGTGATGCTGGTATACCAAATAGGGCTGTTCTCCAAAACCAATTTTTTCCATATATGAATTAGCAATGCTCATCAGTTTATCTTTTGAATAGTTTTCTGAGGGATCAAAGTTTAGCGATATATGTACGCTGTTTCGCTTTACATTGTCATTCAAAGCCACTTGTTTTAGAAACCGATTTAGTTTCATAGTATCACTCATTTTATCCACATCCATAGGATAATTTCCTTCGCCGATACATTCTGCTACTCCTTGTTTTACTTTGTTTTCGTTGTAGTTAAGAATACTGTGTATCGAATGCCCCGTTTTTATGATCGCAACCATCTTACTGAAATTTGCTGGATGTATTTCTTGATTTCTTCAACCTTCTCCAAGAGGTTTTTTTTATCCAATTCAGTACTAATAATCCATACTTTAAATTCCGGAATCTGATTCAGTGTATGCAGTTTTTTAACTGCCTGGTTAAAGTTGTTTCCAATAGCACCTAATTCCCCTCGAAGCCGTATAATTTCCAGCATAAATTCGTCAAGGGATTCATTACGAAATTTAGTTGTAACAGGTTTGTCAAATAAGTGTCTGCGAATGTAGTCACTTAGCTTTCGGGAAGTACTGGCTTTCCATTTGCGCTCAATTTTTACATACTCTTCGGGTGTAAACCGTAACCCGACTATGCGTGTTCTGTTTGAATTTTCTTTTTCCATCATCTCTCTTTTTCATTGTTATCAAACTCTTTTTTTTCCTTTTAGCCTCACTGCTCACGAGTTCCGAGTGTAGAGCAGCCAGATCGGTTGTTTAACAACCGGACATCTGGCCGATTGCAGGAACGTGGCAATCCTCCTGATACTTTAATGTTCTTTAGACATTCTAGTATTTTCTAAGATTTTAAAAATTCAAAATATCCAATTATTACCTCTTTTTTGACAATTTGATATTTTGACTGTATTGTTCATAGAACTTAATACACTATAAAGACAGTCATTAAATTTTTAATGTTTTTTTTCTAAAATCTATTTCATTTTTATTTTTAGAACTCAAAGAAAGTGCACACTGCATAAAATTCAGAACTATTATAACCTGGTAGCTATTATGCCGATTTATCTTCCGAATTTTAGATTGAAAACGTGCTCTTTCAAAGCAATAAACCAATTTAAAACAACAAAATCCTGACTGTTTTAAGGAAGGTTTTTGATTGCTCATTTTGATCTTTGCTGTTTAATTCAGAGACAAAATTAAGTAAGCGAAATGGATTTTACCTATGATGGACATATTATGTCCATGACACTTTAAGACTGGCTTTATACCTTTGTATAAATAAATTATTAATTAAAAACGTGAAGATTATGACAACAAATGATGTGGCCAAGGTTTTTGATACTGTACTTAGTATCCCAGGCATGAATGATGTAGTGAAGATTGATTTGAAAATTTCACGAAAAAATGTATTGCTATTAAACCATGTTATTGAACGTGGATTATCTGCTAAGGAGAATGATAAACCATCGATTCTTATGACAAGTATTCAAGAAGAAAATCTTCAGGAGTTAAAACTATTTGGAGAGGAATGTTTACAAAAAGCCGGGCTAATTGAACTTAGTGAAAAACTAAGTTTACTTGGCGATACAATAAAGTAGCAACAGTTAAAAATCACAAATTACTTTGATGTCATTAGAAATTATTTTTCTAATGGCATCTTTTTCATTATAAACTGCACCTTATCCTGTTTTTTAACTACGATTGAATGTTATTGAAAAATCTTGGCAGGTTTTTGATAATAATTTATATCAGCAAGTGATTTAATTTTGTCCATAACATTATAAATCAATTCTTTACTTACAAGTTGTTAATTTCTGCCAGGCTTAAAACTTATTAAATACTACAACTAAATTGGTTCTTGAATAAAACCTCATCTAAAGAATTGCTATTATTTCAAATATGATTAATTGCTTCGTTTAATTAATTTCAATTACAATGAAATCAAATGCAAAACTTAAGAATATAATTTTGGACTCAATTTGCTTATTGCTGGTTCTATTGTTTGTCTATGCGGCAGTAACTAAAATGCTTGACTTTGAGAATTTTCAAATACAATTAGCACAATCTCCACTGCTTAGTGCATTTGCCGGACTAATTTCCTGGGGAGTTATCATTTTAGAACTTTTGATTTCAGTTTTACTTGTATTTAAAAGAACCAGATTACAGGCATTATATTTTGCTTTTGGGCTGATGGTCATGTTTACAGTTTACATATACATTATTTTAAATTACAGTTCTTTTATACCTTGTTCGTGTGGAGGCATACTGGAAAAATTAAATTGGAAAGAGCATCTGGTTTTTAATATTTTCTTTGTTATTATATCCGCAGTTGCGATACTAATTATCCCATTTAAAAATACTGCAGAGGGAGGCTTTAGAAAAGAAAAAAAACGAAAATCTCTCTCTCTTGCAGGCTGTGCTTTGTTGGCAGTTATGCTAATGGCCGGATTATTTATCAAGTCAGAAAATATGATGCGTTATGATAATTCATTTATCAGGCGCTATCCTCAGGGCACAGAAAAAAAATATGATACACAGATACAATACAATTCTTTTTATTTTTCAGGTTTTTCAAAGGGTAAAATCTATTTGGGTAATACAAGTAGTCCATTGCTGGTAACAGAGTGGGATTCTTTACTCAGAAGTAATGCGAAACATAAAATCACAGTGAATAGTCACCTTTTGTCTACCGCTGTACGGTTAAAAATTATTGACTCTTCTTTTTATTTGATTGATGGAAATGTTGCTTCAATATTTAAAGGCAGTATTTCAAATTGGAAGGCAAGATATAAATGGAATGGTTCTATTCGATTCACACAGCCTCAGGTCATTGATTCGGTTCACATATCATTTAGAACTATTGACAAACAAAGCAATCAAAGTGAATTAGGAACTTTATACTTTGGAAATCCCTCTAAAATAAGTATAAAGCCTGATTTATTACAAAAGCAAGTTGATGGAATGTTTGATGTTGACGGAAGATTTTATTATGACTTTTATTCCCAGAAACATGTTTACATCTATTATTACCGTAATGAGTTTATAGTTGCAGATCAAAATTTAAATCTTGCTTTTAGAAGCAATACTATCGATACACTTAGTCCTGAAAAAGTAAAAGTTGCTTATATAAGCAGCAGAGGCGAAAAAAAGTTTGCCGCTCCACCAGTAATTGTCAATAAATCTGCTGCTATTCATAAAAATCTGCTGTTTATAAACTCAGGAATAATTGGAAGATATGAAGATAAAAAAATGTGGAATCAGGCCTCTGTAATAGATGTATACAATTTAAATGACAGATCCTATGTGTCCAGTTTTTATGTCTACCATATTGAAAATAAAAAACTAAAAGATTTTATTGTGAGTGACAATCAATTGTATGCCATTATCGGGACTCATTTGGTCAGTTACGTGCTTGGCAGTGGTATTACAATACATTACAAAAAGTAATTATAATATACAGCGCAGTATCAGGGGAAGATCGAAAACCTGTGATAGAGTAGATCATTAACCATAAATTATTTAAATCATGAAAACAATTTTTTCAAAACAGGTGGTTATTCCTGCTGCCGTATTTGCCCTTGCGATAGCAGGTGCTTTTACAACTAATGCTATGGAGAAAAATAGTAGATCTACAGCATTGATTGATGGTTACGTAAGGCTAAATCCGGCCGGATTATGTAATGAGGAGCAGACTTATGAATGTGATACTGATAATTTCGGTGCAATTTGCCGAGTGTCAGCTAATCCAGCCTCACAACAGGTATATGCAAAAAATGCTAATGGTGCCTGTACGGTCGAAGTTTATAGACCGCAACAATAAAAACGGTAAATGCAGTTCCAAAAGAACTGCATTTATTTTTTAATTTACTTTAATAAATTCAGGGTTACTTTTTGCTGATAAGTAATTATCAAACCACCGCATCACATATTCTGTTAAATGTTTTTGCTGTTCTTTATCAGTTAAAACATGCTGCTGATCCGGATATAGAAGCATTACATTTTTTTTACCAAGACGGCGCAAGGCTAGATAAAATTCTATAGTCTGATAATAATGTACATGTCTGTCTGCCTCACCTGCCCATGATAAAAGCGGAGTTGTTACCCGATCTGCATAATACACCGGCGAGTTAGCCAGATAACTAAGGAAATTTTTAAAAATCGAGCCGTCCATTCGAAGCTGACCGGACTCGTACTGAAAGAAATTGGGGCGGTTGAAATTCCACGAAACATAAAGGTAGCCACTTATAAGATCAGTGATTGCCGCACCCGCTACGGCAGCGGAAAAAATATTAGTTTGCGTAATTATATAATCTACTTCATACCCTCCAAATGAATGCCCAATCAAGCCTATCCTTTTAGGGTTGACCGGAACAATTTCCAATGCTTTCTTCGTTGCTGCAACAACACAATCAACAGCAGAATTTCCCGGATTGCCAAACTCATACACAATGTCTGGGAGCAAAACAAAATAGCCATTATTTGTATAGTGACTGACATTAAAACCATTGCCACTGTAAAGCGATGGATTAATATAATCGTGTACAGTTTCTGATTGTTTCTCATACACATGAACGATCATAGGATAAAGTTTTTCATGATTATAATTTGCAGGATAAAATAATGCAGCCTTAATACTATTTCCATTCCTATTACGGTAATGAATTACTGAGGAGGTTCCTGAATTGAAATGCTTAAAATGAGAATTACTCTGATATAGTGTCTGTGCTTTTTTTTCTTTTTTTTCTTGTAAAATAAGCCTTGGTGGTGTTTCAAAACTTTCTTCTTTGTAGATCACAGTTTCAGTGTTCAAGGCCATTACAGGATCTGAGATTTTATTTTTGCTCAATATAATTGGAAGTATGGAACTATTTTTTTTATACCACCATAATCCATTCACATTTTCAGCTTTTGATTGAAATATAATTGATTTGTTTACGTTTATTACAGCGTTTGTTACACCATCAAAATTACCTTTTAGCTTCTGCTCATTTGAAACTGGCCTTATCCTATATATTGTTTTTTCGCTCCTTCCATGTGTTAATTTTAGTGCTTTCAAATTTTCGATTGATATTTCCCATATGTCAAACCGGTCATAGAGCAGAATGGATTGGTCATCAGGTGTCCATCCGGGATTTCCGTATGGAAGAGGGCCGTCTCCGCGATCCAAATCTTCAACAGAGAAAGATTCCTGTAAAGCTGCAGTGAGATTAGTATGAATATTTTTCTCAATATTATAAATCCACCAATGATTATTTTTAAAATAGGTAACGTATTTTCCCGCTGGAGATAAGGCAATTTTATCAACTTCATAATTAAAATCTTTTAAAAAATATTGTTCCTGTCCAGTGCCAAGATTGATTGTTTTGTAATCTCTGGCAGCATGAAGATTTGACTGTGGTTCATTGGCGACAGGATTCCATGTGATTGCAAATTTTCTATTGGTGTCAAGCATCAATTTAGAGAAAACAGTATCTGTCAGTATTCTAAAATTATTTTTTTCAGGCCACCATACAACTGTCTTTGGCATTTTAACACTGCCGTCTTTTTCCTTTTCAGCAGGTTCTAAATATTTGTCATCTGCATTCCATACCTGCACGATTTTTTTTGCTGCTTTTTCGGATTTCGGATTTCGGCCTTTAATTTTAAAAAAGACGCTTTTCCCATCCTCTGATATCATCATATCTGAAACAGTTTCGGACTTTATTACATATTTTTTATCAAAATCAAAAGTGGTGTCGGGCTGGAAAACAAACATTTTTTGTGTATCGGTTTTATAGTAAACCAATTCTTTTACCTCTGCTGAAGAATCTGTATTTACATCAGTTCTTGACCTTGAGAATACTGCAGATCCGGCGTTTTGCTGCCAGACAAAACTTGTATAGTTAAAGTTGTCACTTTCTATTATTTTTGATTCTGAGAACTTTTCTTTTATAGTTAAAATCGAAACACTGCAGCCATAGGATACAGATTTGCTGTAGATCAGCTGATTTGATTTTTGATTATAAGCATATCCCTTGACATTTTCTATTTCATAAGATGCAGAACCATCTAATGGTTTAATGATTATTTTTTTTTGCTTGTCTGTGCGCAGAAAAATAATCAAATATTTTTCGTCTGAAGTAAATGAGTAGTTATCTGCATTTTTTGTAATCTCAATTTTCCCTGAAGGCAGATGAAGCAGTGAAAGTTCATTTTGATCGTTTCGGCTGCAAAACCATTTTTCTTTCAGAAAGGTTCCTGCCAAAGTACCTGAAAAGGCATAGTTTTTATTTTTCTGGGTACTTTTTACAAACAGTGTATCAGCACCTTGCTCATAAGATAAACTGTAGGTATACCATTGTCCATTTTCTGAAATGTTTTTTGTTTCCATTGTGCTCCACAATTTGTAATCAGCATCATTGATATTTTTTTTGATTAGTCCCTGTCCCGAAGCGGAACAGGTTACTAATTCAAATATGAGTACGGAAAGCACTCCGTAAACAAATCTTAAATCCTTTTTCATCTTTTATACGGTATTAATATCCTGGATTCTGAGGAAGTAAATTAGGATTCAGAGTCAGTTCAGATTCAGGGACAGGGAGAAGATTGTCGGTTGAATTCCACCCATTTTTTACTCCTAGCAATTGTGAATCCAGTTGTCCGGTTCTTTTCAAATCAAAGAACCGGTGGGCCGATTCAGTAAATAGTTCAAATCGGCGTTCCCGGATAACAGCGTCCAATATTTCCTGCTGTGAAACTGCAGGGGTATTTCCTAATCCTGCATTCTGCCTTATTTTGTTGAGGTCTTCTTTGGCTCCTATCAGGTCTCCCTGCTGCGCCCTTGCTTCAGCACGTATGAGATACTGTTCGGCAAGCCTGAAGATTATGGAATATTCAGTTGAAGTGGCAGTCTTTAATTTGACTTTGTATTTGGCTGCGAAATACCATGTGGAAGTTCCTTTTGATACCGAGCCAATCCATTTTTGTCTTCTCTGGTCACCAATTTCAAAGGCATTGACAAAGTTTGGATTAAGTGCTACATCGGCAGGTGGTCCGGTAAGTAAAATCATTGATCCTCCCTCTGCGCTATTCTGACCTTCAACTCCCGGCTTGTACTGCCAGATGGTGACAGTGCTTCCTTTTAGGAATATTTTACTCAGATCGTTTTCCCATTTGTATGTTCCGGTATTGTTTAGGATATATGAAGCCGCATTGGCAGCTTCAGCCCATGCCCTTGAATACAGATAAACCCTTGCAAGAAGTGCCATTACTACAGCTTTGTTAGCACGTGTGCGATCAGCGGACAAATAACTCTCAGGGAGAAGTGAATACGAATTCTGAAGATCCTCTATTATTTTCGAATACAACAGGTTTGTACTGGAACGCCCAATTGTAGTATTCTGTTTGTAATCTGTTGCTGTAACATAAGGAACATCACCATACAGATTCAATAAATAGAAATGCAAAAGTGATCTTATAAATAGGGCTTCACCAATTAACTGATTTTTATCTGAAGTGACAAGGGTAGCGGAAGCAGTTACTCCCTGTATTACTGAATTGGCGGCATATATTTGATAATAGGCTGTTTTCCACCAGCTTACAACTTGTGGATTAGTAGGCAGCAGTGTGTTGTTGTAAAAATTTAATGTTGTGCCTGAACTAATACCATAGAAATTCAGTTCATCTGTATAAGCACCCATTTTTGTGGTTATCGACACACTGTTTCCTGTTAACATCCCCGAATCGCGCAGGCTGGCATAAATATTTGAAATTGCTGCATTGGCGGTACTCTTATTTTCAAAGACTTCTTCTGTAGAAAGTTGTCCCGATGGGCTGTTAACCTCGACAAACGATTCACAACTGTAACCCGAAATCACTAATAAAGAGATAATTATTCTTTTAAAAAGGGTTATTTGCTTCCGTAGATATAATTTAGTTTCCATAATGTTAGTATTAGTTTAAAAAGTTAGATTAAGTCCCGTTGTAAATACTTTCAATGGTGGCAGGTATCCAGCAAACTTAAATTCAGGGTCATTGCCTTTATAGGGAGTAAAAGTCAGCAGGTTCTGTCCTTCAAAAGAAAGACGACATCGGACTCCTTTTATCCAGTCTTCTGGTAATGTGTAGGATATTGCGATGTTCTTCAGGCGTATATAAGAGGCATCGGTAATGATTCCATCACTGTTGAAATATTTATCCGAGGCATCCAGAACCTCCCCGTCAGCACTGGTGCTAAATCTTTGAAATTCGGCATTGTCTCCGCTGTTCTGCCATCTGTTAAGAATTCTGGTTGTTTGATTACTCTTTGCTCCCGGTAAGCCAAGACTATATTCCTCACTATAATTTTTTTGCTTTGAGAACTGGAGCAGAAAATCAACCTGCCATCTTCTCCAATTAATTTGATTCTGTAATCCTCCAAAAAAATCAGGACTGAAATCTACAACAGTCTGCTTGTCTTCGGGCGATGTTATACGGCCATCGTTATTAATATCCTCAAATTGGTAAATTCCGGTCTGTGCATCTATTCCGGTATAATGGTAGGCTTTTATTATAGTAAGGGGGGCACCGATTACAAATTGGTTCTGATAAGTCGACCCCTTTAAATTGGGAAAGGACAATAATTTATTTTTGGCAAAAGAGATATTGAAGTTCGTGATCCATTTAAAACTCTCTTTTTCAAAATTGACAGTTCTTAAAGTGAGTTCAACTCCGCTATTTTGTACTGATGCATCCAAATTAGATTGAATAGAGGGAAACCCTGTTGTTCCAGGTAATGGAATACCAACGAGCTGATTGGAGGAACGGTTTTGATACCATGCACCCGTAAAGAAAATCCTGTCCCTGAAAAAACCAAGTTCTATGGCAGCTTCCGCTTTTTTATTAATTTCCCACGCAAAGTCTGCATTAAATAAACGAGTTGGCGCTATTCCGGTTACGCCTCCATAATTTGTACTGGCAGTAGAATACGTGTCCATGAACTGATAATCCCCAATCTGATCACTGCCCGTAGTTCCGTAACTGGCTCTTAACTTACCAAAACTAATAACAGGATTAATGGTTTTAGTCTGGTTTTTATTAGAGAAAATCCATGCGCCTCCAACAGCGCCAAAATTAGCAAACTGATTTCCGGGACCAAAACGGCTTGAACCATCACGTCTTCCAGTCAGGTTTAAAATATACCTCTCGTTAAAAACAAAATTCAAACGGGCAAATACTGCCTGATATTTATAAATGGATTCAGTATCTGCTATTGCTTTGAGAACCGTTGCTGAAGATAAGCTGTAAATAAGGGCATTGCTTGTAAATCCGGTTGCTTCCTGTACAAGCTGACTGCCGGATAATTTTTGAAATGTACTACCCAATAATGCCTGTGTTTTTAATTTTCCATAGGATTTATGCCATTCGATTTGGGGTTCTATAATCCATGACTGCCTTTGGGTGTCGGTTGCAGTTATAATAGAATATTCGCTTCCGAGCTGATAGGCAGGATCAAACATAGTAGAAGGCTGTGTGCGGGTTTCGTTATGATTTGTATTGGTAAAACCCAGACTTGCTTTTGCAGTTAAACTAGGCAATATTGCATAGGACAGCATTGTATTTGCAATCAGGTCATTGGTTGCAGTTTTATATTTGCCCTCCAGATAAGACAGAGGGTTTTCCCAAGTGCTGTTCTCCCAATTAAGGTTTCCAGACTCATCGTATAAAGAAGGTGCATTTGGAGCCAGAAGAACCACAAATTGTGTGAGGTCAATTCCCGGCTGGTTATTTTTCTGTGCCGTAAATCCTGCCGTCGTGTTGATTTGAAATCTGCCATCTTCAGATTGATGATTAAGATTAAAACGCACGTTTGCTTTGTTATAGTGGTAGTCTCCCGGAAAAACGGTTGTTTCTTTATGAAAGGCAGAACTGATAAGAAATTGTGTTTTTGAAGAACCTCCGGATAATGATGCCTGAATGTCTGTATAACTTGCCATTCCTCCCAGAAGTTCTTTCTGCCAGTTGGTATATCTGCTTTGATCCCATGTGCCATTTACATCATAATCACTAGGGCCATAATCAATACCGTCATTAGCAAAAGCTTCCCGGCGCATCTCCAGATATTGATCTGTCTTTAACAGATCCATAAAATTTGTAACCTTGCCTATACCTTGCCGTACATCTAATGTGTAACGAGTCAATCCTTCTTTTCCTTTTTTAGTTGTAATCAAAACAACACCATTCGCTCCACGCGAACCGTAGATAGCAGTCGCATCAGCATCTTTCAGTACTTCAATACTTTCAATATCAGCAGGATTAATAGAATTTAACGGATCAGAAGCAGAAGGAAGCACAACGGTACTGCGGCTGCTGCCGACAGTTTGTGAAGAATAAGGAACTCCGTCAATAATATACAAAGGTGCGTTTCCATCACTTCGAATGCTGTTTCTTCCACGAATTTGAATATCAAACCCTCCACCTGCAACTCCGGTTGTCTGGGTAATATTTACTCCAGCCATCCTGCCCTGCATAGCTGCAAGCACATTTGTTACGGGCTGTTTCTCTATGTCTTTTGAAGTAATTTGGGCAATACTTCCGGTACGTTCACTTTCTTTAACTGAATAATATCCAGCATTAACACGAACCTCCTGTAAAGTTGTTGTGTCATAAATCAATTGAACATCTACAGTTTTACGCCCTTTTATTGGTACGAGGGTAGTTTTAAAACCTATAAATGAAACAATTAAGGTATCGGTAGAAGAGGTGGAAAGAGTGTATTGACCACTATAGTCGGAAATGGCTGCATTATTAATTTTATTTTTTACAGCAATAGTTACCCCAGGCAAAGGATTAATGCCATCGGTTATAGTTCCCTGTATTTGATGTTGTTGAGTAAAAATAGTACAGTGCCGGACTGTATTTTTGGAATAAATAGATGAAAAAGAAAAACAAAGCCATATGAAAAATAGGCAATAAAGACCTTTCCCATCCTTGTAAAATGAAAAATTATTCATAATATTGGATTGGTTAGTTAAACGAAGATTTGATTAGCTATGGTCCTCTATACTAGTTTGGTCGCTGGAGTAGAGGGCCATTTTTTATGCATTAAGTAAACGGCTTAATTATCATAAAGAAAGATTTTTTTTTAAGACACAGGCAGTAATATTTTAAAAGGTTCGACTTTGAATAAGAACGAAACTTTAAATAAAAAAAGAAGTAAAACCACTAAGAATAAAAGAAAAGTTTATGACATAAAAAAGGCATGGAACTCAGCTTATTGCCCTCAAGGTACTGGTATACCTACACGCGAATAAGTGAGCCCACGCCCTAAAGCGTGAGCATTTACACTTATCATCTCGCGTGTTAAAATTACCAGTTTTTGAGGACGAGATTCAAAGCGAATGCTTCAAATGTTTTTACATGAAGTATCGCAAATATAATAATTAAGTCCAAATATAATAATAATATTTAATGTAGCAATATATTACCACTGTTTTATTGCTGGTTTTAAACAAATTGCAGAAAAAAGAAAATGATTAGTGATGATGTAAAAAGAGAGTTTCTAGTTAGATTCGGTAAGAGACTTAATAAAATGCGTAAATCAAAGGGACTAAGTTATCGGAAATTAGCAACCCTTTGTGAAACTATTGATCATAGTTACATTAGTAAAATTGAAAAAGGAGAAGCGAATATTACTCTAGAGACAATATTAGAGTTACTTATTGCTTTAGGTGCAAGCCCCAGAGATTTATTTGATTTCGAAATTCAATTATAAAGATGAAAAATTTTGAAAAGATGCTTAGGCATCTTTTTTTATGCGCAATAAAAATTAAAACAGGTATTTATACGGTAGTCATTTCTTTATTAAAAGAATTATTTTGCAACTTATTAATGATACAGATTATGGAAAACCGTAAAAGAAAAGTAAAATGGTTTTGTAAGTTTGGTAATCTAAAAGTACAATGACCCAAAGATAAATAAAATTAGATTTCTTGAAGTCATTTAATGTCGGATATAATTAAGTTATACAGAATCAAACAATATAACATGCATATTTTTAACACAAACAGTTTAGAGATTTTTGATATAGTTTTAGTAAGATTTCCAGAAGATCGAACTTCCAATTTCATAAGAAAATTTTGTAACTCCAATTTTAGCCATGGAATAATTTATCTTGGTAATAATTCATTTGTTGAAGCTTTTAAACCAATTGTAACCCTATTCTCTTCACAACGCTATTATTTTGATGATTTAGAGAATTTAGTCGTTTTACGACTTTGTCCTGAAAGCAAGGAACACTTTGATATAGCTAAAGCGGAAATCTGTTTAAGGAGCTTAACTTATAATAATTACTCGGATGATATTTTAACAGCAATTCGGAAAAGGAATATTTCTGAAACAATTATCAAAGATTTTAAAAATACGAATAAATGGTTTGGAAGTGTTGTCTGTAGTAGCCTGATCACTTTACCATATTATGCTGGAGGAATTGATATTTCTAAAAATGATGAACCCTATTACGCAAATTTTGGTGACATTGAGAATGACAATCGATTTGTAGATGTTACTAGTAATGTCTTGCATGAATATTCTGGTTTACTGCCTGAGAATACATTTGACTATTTTTCATTAGAAACAACAGGTTCTATTTTAGAGAAACAGGCAGGTTGTGCCCTTAAATTAAATCAAGTAGTTGAAGATATTTTTATAGAACTAAAAGCGAATAAAGACAATTATCAAGATATTAGAATTGAAGAATCGGACTTGAAATTTTCAAATTGGGAAGATATATTTCCATACTTAACAAGGTGGTTTTATACTCAAAAAGGAAAAGAAATAGACAATAAAGTTTACAATGAAATCGTAAAAAGTGAATATTATAATTTATGGTTTGAAGAATCTCATATAAATGAATTTATATTTTTTCCAATAAACCATTTTGAAAAAAACATCAATGGTTTTTGCCTGAAAGACCAGCCTATTGATTTTTTCAGAAGCATAAAACAATCAATGGAAGAAACACTGATAAAGATTATTCAGGACGAAGATAATATGGCTAAAACCTATATAACTGCTCCTTGTAAAACTTTTCATGTGCTACTAAATATGTATAATAATTTTGAAGACCAATTAAGAACATCGATTTCGCATTATAATGGGATAATAGACTTAAAAGAAAATAGTGACTGCTTATAGCAGCTACAACAGATTTGAGCATTTGGCTTAATGCGAAGCTGGTTTTGTATTTTGATGATTTGGGAAATCCTAGAACAGGCTTAATTTAACCTGAAAACTGCTGTAGACCATTAAGTTGTATCATGCTTCGGCAGAAAAACATAAAATCAAAATTGAAGCAAAAAATAAACAAGGAATATTAAGCCATTTTATAATTTATATTCGATACTTATGAGTAGAAAAACACTTCGTATAAATAATTTTGGACAAAGTATATTGAGTGAGTTTGATGTATTTTACATTTGGGTTACTGAAATTCAATGGGCATATCCTGAAACTGCAAATAAACCAGATGTGAATAAGGTTAAATTTAATTGGTATTGGAATGGATATAATGGTATTGGTGAAATATATTATTTCAATAACACAAAAACTGTTTGTAATGTATTTGGTGAAAACTTTTCAAATATGACTGTTAACTCTAACTCAAAAAAACAACAACCTAATGGACGTTCAAATTGTGCTTTATACAATGATGGGTCTTTGGAAGAATTATTTAACAGAATATTGAATATGATTGACTTACCAAATCTTGAAAAATAGATAAAGATTGTTATCATAAAAAGCCTGCAGACAACAGCTACGAGGGATTTGGGTAATAGGCTTAATGGAAAAATAGTTTTGTATTTGAGCTTATTTGGTAAATCTGAAAACAGGACTTAATTTCATGATAAACCCACTGTAATACTAGAATTTTAAATGATATTTTTGAAACCGCATACAATATGACAGATATAGATTTCACAACTTATGTAGAAAATAAAAAAATATTTTACGAGAAACTTTCCGGCTTTTCTATTTTGCCAGACAATATAAGTCCTGGTGTTAAGCTTGATAAATTGTTTTTTGAAAGAATGAACAACGAATTTGCTGATTTTTTTGAAAGAAGAAAAACAAATATTCGAATTAATAAATTAGAAAGCTCAGCATATAAAAGTCATTTTAATTCTTTAGATGAAAAAATAATTGAAATATATAACTATAAAGGCCCCGCAATTTATTGGTTCAAAATAAAACTTGAGGGTAATTCTTCAAACGATAAAATTATTAATCGTTTTTCTAGTATTCGCAATCAGAAGTCTGGGTGGTGGTCGAAGGCAAAAAAAGTAGCTGGAAAACAAACTGAATATTTATATGTAGGAAAGGTAGAAAGAAAATTACATGATCGATTTACTCAACATATGGGATTAGGTCATAAAATGACATCATCTTTAAAATTAGCCCAATGGTTCTCAACTTTGGAGAATGTTGAACTTTCATTTCATTTTCTGAAAGTTGACTACGAATATTTTAACTATTTGGAAGATATCGAAAATGTAATTTGGAGAAAGTTCAATCCATTGTTAGGAGCCGAACCAAGAATAAAAGAATAAAAATAATAGCCTGTAACCGCAATTTTTAAGTTTTCAATAGTCGTGAATTATAAGTTCTCTAACAAATTCTATCTTATTAGAAACAACTTACTTCACTGGAATTTGCAACTGACAGTTACAAGCTAAACGGTATGAGCAATGTTAAAATCAAAAATATCAAATGAAAACTGAAGAAATAAAATCGACTTGGGATATTACAAAAATTACCACTGATCTCAAGATTGCGTTTGACAACAATTCCGAAGTCGAATTATTAGCAATATTAAAAGACAACTCTTTTTTGTTCTATGAGCTTTTTAGTCGAAAGTGGGGAATTCAACCAGTTTTTCGTGAAATAAATTTTGGTAGTGAACTACGTTGTGATTATGCTTGGTTAAATGATAATTCAGATGGTCCTGAATGGGTTTTGGTTGAAATTGAAAAACCAAAATTGGATCTTTTTAGAAAAGATAATGAACCAACACATCAATTAAATCATGCTTTCGAACAAGTAAAATCTTGGAGAAGATATTTTAATGAAAATCATGCAGAGAAGAGAAGAATTTTTGGTGCAGTTGGACGCTTTCGCTATATTCTTGTCGGAGGAGACAAGGAAAGCTGGCAAACTGATAATGCTTCAAAATGGAGAATAGATAATAATAAAGAAACTGAAATCGAGATAAGAAGTTCAGACATATTTATTCGTGCTTTGAAGATTTTAGAAGAACGTCCTGATGAACTTTGGAGTTTCGCTGAAAACCCTAAAACACTTCAACCTTCTGAACTCCAAAAGTTTTGGGAAGAGTATGCTTATATGGACAGATGGAGAAAGCTAATCTCTTAAATGATAAAAAAAAAATACTTACTTCAACGGATTCGGACAATTGGCTTAATGGGAAGTTAGTTTATATTTGGGATTATTTGGCAAATCCGAAAATAGGGCTTAATCTATTCATAAACCCGCTGTAATAGCAGAACGTTACCTATAATTAGAAAAACGAAGGCTTTAAAATTAGAAAAATGGAAATGAACCGAATATTTTGTCAACTTCTAAATAAAAATCTAAGTTCATGGGAGGCTCAAGGAATTATTTTAGAGGCTGATAGAAAAATAAGATTTAATTTATTTATTACGTTATACTACGCTACTTTAAATCATAATGCGAAAGACGCATTTGAAGTATTTAAAGAGGCGTATTGTTTAACAGATAATATTCATTCACAAATTCAAAGTAGTCTTTTCAAATTCGATTTAAAAATATTCTTAAAAGATATTCAAAATAGAGGTGTAAATATTCCTGAACTCATGAATAGCATAGAAAAAAACTATTACGATCAGTTACCTCAGTGCTTCAAAATTTATCGAGGAATGAGTAGGAAGGAACATAAAAGTAAAAATTATGGAATCAGTTGGAGTTTAAATAAAGAAACAGCAGAAAAATATATTTTTTATGATAAAAATAAGTCTGAAAAAGGAGGTTTATCAAGTAAGCACGTAAATAAAGAAGATATTCTCACAATCTTCAATGATGGGAAAGATTTTGAAATAATATATTTGAATGATGAAAAGATGTTTTTTTCTAATATTGTTACCCGTCAGTTTTATAAAATCTTGAATTGGAAAACTAAATTTTTTCTGAAATATAAATACGGAAAATAACTACAGGTAACAGATGTATATGGGAGGTTTAGGCTTAACTTGAAGTTGGTTTTGTATTTGCAAAGTCAGGATTTAATCGAAAGTTTAGTCTTTCTAAACCATCACATCTTCAGGTTGTAAAACGTTACATCAAACAAAGTAAAAGACAAATGACATTAAGAGAGATTTTTTCAAAACACATTCTGACAGTAGGACAAAGTTCTCTTATTGACGAATTGGACATATTTCTTTCTAATGAAACAAGTTGTTTTTTGTTGAAAGGTTATGCAGGGACAGGAAAAACGTTTTTGATGAAAGGTCTTACTGATTTCCTTTTTCAAAGTAAAAGGAATTTTGTAATTGCTGCCCCAACTGGAAGAGCTGCAAAAGTAATTTCGCAAAAAACAAGACATAAAGCTTGTACGATTCATAGAGCGATTTACTCAAGTAAAGAACTAAAGGAGTTTAAAATAAAGGGCGAAGATGGAACAGAAACTTTCAAGTTTTATTTTGAAGTTAGAAAAAACGAAGACCCAATTAATACAGTCTACATAATTGACGAAGCGTCAATGATTTCGAATGTTTATTCAGAAGGTGAATTTTTTAGATTTGGGTCGGGTTTTTTACTTCAAGATTTACTTACACACATCAATTTTGATAATAAAGACCATAACAGAAAAATAATTTTTATTGGCGATAACGCACAGTTACCGCCTGTTAATATGAATTTTTCACCAGCTCTTAACGCAAAATATTTGCAGGAAAATTGCTGTCTTGTTTCAAACGAGTTTGAACTGACAGAAGTTGTAAGGCAAAAAGCAGAAAGTGGAATACTTCATAACGCTACAAAAATTCGTAAATCCCTTAAAGAAAACATTTTCAATAAACTTGACATTGAAACGGACTTTAAGGACATCAACAAAACTAAATACGAAGAATTGTTACCAAAATATTTGCAAGCTTGTAATAATAAAATTGATGAAGAAACTATCATTATTGCTCATTCAAATTCTGCCGTTAAAGGTTATAATGATTTTGTTAGAAACCATTTTTTTCCAAATCAAAAAACAATCACAGTTGGCGACAAAGTAATTTTATTGAGTAACAACTACAATTATCCGCAAATGGAATTGCTAAATGGCGATATTGGCTTCATTATAGAAATTTCACCAACAACAGAAAGCAGAAAAATTCCATTAAAACGAAAAAACAGCAAAAATATAGTTGAAGAAATAAATGTTCCGCTAATATTTCGGAATGTGACAATTACATTTACAGACGAAGATTTTAAGAAACACGATATAGAATGCAAAATAATTGAAAACTTACTTTATTCACATGACAGAGATTTGAGTTCAGATGAATTGAAAGCACTTTACATTGATTTTAAAATCAGAAATGAAAACTTAAAAAGTGGAACACAACCATTTAAAGATGCTTTGCGTAGCGACAGATATTTCAACGCATTACGTATAAAATTTGGCTACGCGATCACTTGTCATAAAGCACAAGGTGGAGAATGGGCAAATACATTTTTGAATTGTAAAACTTCTATGGGGTATTTCAATTCAAGTTATTTTCGTTGGCTTTACACAGGAATTACAAGGGCAAAAGAAAATTTGTATACTCTTGAAGAACCACATTTCAGCATTACAAGTAATATACAACCGCCAAAAATCCAAAATATTCAACCAAGACAAGATATTCTTGTGTTAAGCAGAGAAAGTAATGAATTAGAATTACCTTTTGATTTTTCAAATCAAAAGACTTTTATAAAACAAATTTATCTTGTAATAAGTGAAGGTTTAAAAGATGAAAATATAAATATTAGCGAAATTCGTCATACAAATTATTTAGAGCATTACACATTTTTACAAGGTAATGAAATAGCTGTTTTTAAAATCCACTACAATGGACAAAATATAATTACAACTATTGAAAAACCAACAAATTCAACAGATTTCATTGAAAGTGTTTACACAAAACTTACTAATTTTCAAAACAAGTCAATCATAATTGATGAATCCGAAAATAACGAAACAGAATTTGAATTTGAGCAAGTGTTTCAAAAAGAGTTTTATGAAAACTTAAAAGAGAAATTAGAACCTTTCAAATTACATATTGCAAAAATTGAACACAAACAATACCACGAAATCTATGAACTAAAGAAAAACGGTTATACAGCGACATACAAATTTTGGTATGATGGAAAATTTAAGTTCAAAAAAACGGAAGTAATTCCAGCAAGAACAACAGGTTTAGTTGATGAAATTAATGAACTTCTAAAAACTAACTTAAGCTTATGACTTTATTTGATTTTAGCCAGTCTATTAAAGCCTTGAATAATCAAAAGAAATTTTCTGAAACTTTAAAGTTTTTCAAAGAAAACAAAACAGAATTTAAGCCGGATGATATTGGCTTAAATAAATTCATTGTTTATGAAATGATTTCTGCATTGATAGAAACAAATCATTATGAAGTAATTTTCACTTTTATTGAGCAACATAATATTGTTTTAGATGAAAAAAACTTTGGGTATTTACTAAAAAAATTTAAGGACAAACCATCCGTAAATTGGACAGTTGTAAACAAATTCTGTGATTTAGTTTCGGTTGATAATTTGGACACAGAATGTAAAACCATTGAAGTTGAAAGAAAAGGAGAAAAGAAACCGATGGAACTTGCGTCAGATAAAGAAAATTGGTACGCATTTAAAACAAAGGCATTATTTGAAACCCAACAATATCAAGAATGTTATGAGTTCTCAAAAAAGGCACTTGAAAATTTTGAGAAATTTCATTACTCAAATGAAATTTGGTTTGCTCGTAGAATTGCTTTATCAAAAAAACATTTAGGAAACTCAGCAGACGCTTTAAATGAATTATTGCAAGTTCTGCGAAGAAAAAAAGAATGGTTTATACAAAATGAAGTTGCAGAAATATACAAAGAAAACGGAGATTTTGATAAAGCATTCAAATATGCAATTGAAGCAATAAATAACTTTGGTGACCTTGAATACAAGGTTGGTTTACTGGTATTAATTGCTAATATTTTGGGACACAAAGAAGAAACTGAGTTGTCGTTTAAGCATTACATGCTTTCAAAACTATTGCGGCAACAAGAAGAATGGAAAGTTCCACCAACTTTGGATTATGCTTTACAAAATTTAGGTTTTACTCAAATTCCATTGGAACAACTTCCAAACTTGAAAAAGGAATTAAAAAACTATTGGAATACGTTCAAACAACCGCAAACAAAATCATTTGACAAAACTAAAACAACGACGGGCCAAAATCTTGATGGCGAAATTGTAGAAATAAGAAACGATAATGAACGTGGAAAAGATGGATTTTTAAAAAGCAACGGTCAAAAATATTACTTTTCAGTTTCCTCAAACTTTCATCTTACACCGAATATTTTCGTTGGAAAAAAAGTATTGTTTGAAATATTGCCTCCTACAGAAACAAAAAAAGAACAAGTAAGAATTAAAAAGGTAATAACCTGAAACTACGCTAAAAAATATATGGAAAGAGAAACTACTAAAAAAAAGAAATCTAACTTATCATGGATATTTTTAAAGCCAGTTGCATTTGTATTTTGCATATCAATTGTTAATGGAAATTTAGCAGCATACTATAAAAAGCACTTTTCCAATACTTTTGACGGTAACCAAAGTGCTGAAAAAAAATCTCGTCAAGGACTACATGAAACCTCGTATACTAACTCAAAGAGACTTTTTGATCAAAATAACTATTCCAATAAAGAGAATCCTAATAACAATGCTTACTGGAGAAGTAGAGGCTATATAACACGTCCAGAGAATTGGCGAGAACTTATTGAAGAAGAAATCGCTCAAACACAAGATGATTTAGATAATCGCTCAAATCAATTAAATCCCAATAATGATTCATACTGGAAAAGTAGGGGCTACAGCGAAAGACCAGACAATTGGGAACATGAAACGAATAATTCTTCAAATGCTGAAATGGATAATCATGCAAATCAGATGAATCCAAATAATGAAGCTTATTCCTCTAGCAGAGGTGGAGGAAAAAATTAATGGTTAGCAAAGAATGTCTTTAAAAGGTTATATTTTTATTGAGGCTGCTTTTTAAAAAGACAGCCCCGATAAGCAAGAATGAATTTATTTTTTAGATTCTTCGATAGAAACTTTTCTAAACTCTTTTAAAAGTTTTTCAATTTCTAAAGTTGATTTACGAGCTCTAGCTCCTGCTGCTTTAACACCTTTATCAATTAATGATTCAGATTCTGTTTTAAATGTTTCGATTTCGGCGTTTATTTTTGCTACTAAATCTTTCATGATATATTTTTATTAAATTAAGCCAGCAAAAGTAAAATTTTGCTCGTTGTATAGCAACTTTGCTGCAAAAATTATAACGCTTTTAATTTATAAATAGTATAGAAAACATTTTCTGAGTTATTTATTAAAGGATCTTGTTCTCTTGAGAAATCTTATTTAGTTCTTCAATAAAATAAGACGTTGGACATCCGGCTTCTGCAAAAAAAGCCTGAGTAAATGTTTTAGTACTGCTAAAGCCAACTTCTTCAGCCAATGCACTATTAGAATATTTCCTTATTTTACTATCTTCTTTTAATAACTTTATTAGATAATTGATTTTAAGATCAGCGATGTATTTCACAAATTTCTTTCCTCTGTATTGATAAATTATCTGTGATAAATATTTTGGATTGGAATTGAAAATAGCGGCAAGCTTTGCGGAAGTCAGGTCTTTTACTAGAAATTTTTTATCCTTTTCAAATTTTTCCAATTGCTTAAGTATATCTGCAATAGTATCTTTATTTATATTTCCAATTCCATTACTTACATTTTTGACTTCCACTTTAGAAACTGCCTCATTTTTTGCCATCAATTCCTCAAATTTTTGCCTATAAACATTCTTATTCCTGATATGCCTGTAAGCAATGAATGATACGATTAAAAATAATACTAGTACGATACCAGTAAAAATAAAATCGTTATACTTCCTCTTATTAAACAATTCTTCAATATCCTGCTTATCTTTTAGTAATACTTTCGTGTCATACACTTTGCGAACTCTGCCGGAAAGATAGATGAACTTGTTGTCTAATATACTGTCTGCCTTTAGTAGCTTATCCGTATAATAGAGCTGTTTATGAAGATCTTTTTTAGATTTATAATACTTTAATAGTAACTCGTAGTTCTGCCGTAAATCCGGACGTATATATCCCTTATCATCAAAAATCTTATCAACTTTAAAAAAATATGGCAAAGCCATTTCAGGTTTGTGAAGATTCCAATAGCTTTTACCAATATAAAAATATCCGACAGACTCATTGCCAAAATCTTTATTTTTATTTATAAATGGAATTGAATAATTAATTTTTTTTATAGCTTCTGCATAGTTGTTTTTAAAGTACTGATTGATGCCTTCTGAATGAATAAAATAATTTTGCATTTCAGCATTTGACATTCTTATCCCTTCTTCAATTCCTTTTTTATTTATTTCAGAACATAATCCATAATTACCAATCCTATTATGGCACAAACCGAGTAAATGCAATGAATTTAAGTATGCTCTTGTATTTTTCTCTTTAAAATAATCAATACACTCAGTAAACAAAGAAATTGCCTCGTCATAAAACCCTAGAAAATATTTTATAATGGCAATATTATATTTAACCTTATACACTAAGTACTTATCATTGGTTTTGGAAATAAAATTATCAGCTATGAGGTAATTATCCAGTGCATTTTTGTGCTCTTTTCTGGCATAGTAAACAATTCCCTTTGAAAGATAAGCTGAGCCGATAAGAGCATTATTATTGGCTTTTTTGGCAGTGTAAATCATACTGTCTGCATATATCAATTTCGATTTTTCAGGTGCATAGAATAAATAATTTTTATATCCATTTACAATTTCCTCGAAATTTTTATCCTTTTTTGCCTTGTTCAAAAAGTACTTAAGATAGTATGCCTGGTTTACTTTATTCTCAGCTGTGGCTTCTATACGTTCAAAAAGATAATCATAACTTTTTCTTTTAAGCGTATCGAAAATTTCCGATTCCATTTCCTGCGCATACAATTGATTTCCAAAGCAAAGAATTACTAATAATATATAATTTTTAATCATAAGTTAAATTAAAAAATGAGACATTATTTGATGTGAAAATGCATTTTTATCAGCGAAAAATACTATTGGGTAAATATAATATTGTGTTTTGCTTAAAACAGCATTAAGTATAACGTAATCTATTGATAATTAGTGTGTTTTTAGTAAAAAAAGGTGTGTCGATTTTCGGAAAATCGATAGCCTAAATTCGGAAAACCCATATACAACGTTTTGCAAATCAAAAAATCTACTTCTAGATTTGTCTTGAATTCAATAGCAAAAAACATTTGGCATCGTGCCGGATTAAAGTTCTGCTAACCCGGGTGAAATGAACTGACTGAAAAAAAACAGTCTTTACATTTAACACTTTTAATTATGAAAAATCTTTTATTATTGCTAGTTGTATTAGCATCACTACTTGTTTCTTGTACCAGTGAGAGTATTGATAATACTAAAATTTTAGATGATGGTCTTATTGAAAATAAATCTAAAAAAACAGCAAAGCTACTTCAGACCCTAAGTCCTGAAAATCCAGCTAATGAATATGACATAGCAGGTAAAGTACATAATGACATCCTTGATGTTTACTTGTCTGGAAATTATACTTTCAATACGATTGCTCAAATCAGCCAAAAAGTAGATTCTATCTCGGTTCTGAATAACGATCTATTAAATATGGCAACAAGTCTTCCCTGCAACTTTCAGGAAATTCAAGAAATTGTCGATGATCCTCAAATAAAATTAGAGCAGGCGATTGCAAATTCCTCAATGACTACTGCCGCTAAAATTTCTCTTTCCAATTTTATGGATTCCATACTGTTATGGGAAACTAATGAATATGCTATCATTCACCAATCCATAATCTCATTCGAGGCGTCCGTTATATCCAACACACAGTTTAGCAATGAGGACAAGAGGATCATTCTCACGACTTCCTCTATAGCAAGATATTCATCGTATTATGCTAAAGAACGTAAAGATAAGGATTGGGAAACTTCTGTTGGAAATCGTGTTGGAGCGGTACAAGGTGCAGTAGCAAATTCTTCAACTGCGATTAATAAATCAATAGTGACAGGACTCATAATTCAAAATCTCCAAACAGAATAGTTATGTATATAACTGAGTCGATTGAAAAACAATTGCAATATGTCTATTGCGTGTTTTTGATTCTTTTCAATATTGTGAGCCTTTATTTCATCATAGATCTATTATCCTATGATGAAATAATAGGCTATTTAACCGACGGCGGGATAAAAACTGATTCTCCCAGAAAATTGGCATATCTATTTTTTGTAAACGGCATTTCAAATTTATTGTTCGTTTGCGTTTCATTGATGGCCAGATTATTCGATAAGTAATACTTACTAGAACAATTAAATTAAACATTTTAAAGCGCTTATTTTGGCATTTCTAAAATCAAAATATAACCCATCAGGCTTGCAAGTCTACATCTTTGAAACGTTCTCCTCCAGAATTGCTTTTAAAGAATCAATTATATTGAATCGATTTACCGTTTTGATTATAAATTCTGGAGCAGTATGCCTGTTAATTAACAGTAAAAAGATTCATTTATTTATCAATGAACTAATCGTTATTCCAAAAAAGTCTATCTGTGAAGTTTTGATAATGACCAATCAATTGCAAATATGCCAGCTTTCATTCTCATCAGAGTTTGCTTTTGCTAATAGTATAAGATGGCCGCACATAGGATATTTTGAATTTTTTGTTGCAAAAAATACTTCCAAGATTTTTCTCAAAAATAAAGAAATTGGATTACTTGTAGATCTACTTAAATTAATCAATAGTAAGGTCAGAAGTTCAAATAAGAATATTTTGAAAAAGGAAACATTGGTTTTGAGTTTTAATCTTTTCCTTTATGAACTTGCTGTAATATATTATCGGTCATCTTGGTATGATAATGTAAAACATACTGGAAATGAAAAAATAGTTATCCATTTTTTTAGGTTATTAGAACTAAACTGCCGAAAAGAACACAGTGTGAAATTCTATTCAAATATCCTAAATGTTACTGCAGGGCATCTTACTAAAACTGTCAAACAGGTTACGGAGATCACAGCAAAACAATGTATAGAAAATGCAATTATTCTGGAGGCCAAAATCCTGCTTCAAAATAATGATTTAACCATTTTATATATTTCAGAAGAACTGAAATTTGCCAATACTTCTTTTTTTAGTACTTTTTTTAAGAAGCATACTTCCCTGTCTCCTTCCGAATACCGTTTACGATTAAATTCTAATTAAATATTAACAACACATGTTTTGACTGGGTTAAGAATGTTCTATAAGCATTGATTTAGAGTACTGTCGATTATAAGTCGAGAGAAATATTTACTAAATAAAAGTAAAAGAAATGACTCAAACCTATCTTTTAGAATGGATGGACTTAACGGTGACTTCAACCCTTAATCCCAGCAAAACCGATCTTACTATGATTTCTCCAATTCAATCAAGAGAGATTATTGAAAAAGCGAATGAACAAACATTTTTTATTCAGTCACAGTTTACTATACAGGTTTTTTCACTTACTAAGGAGAAACAGATAAAAATTTTAGTTGGAAATTATTATTCCACATTACTATTTCTTTTAGATAAAATCACAGATATAAATAATAGTAATGATTTACACAGAGATAGTCTAAAAGAAGTAACAACTACTTTAATATCCTGTTTGAATGAATTAATAATTTTTATAGAATCAAGATTTGCAAACTATTTAACGGCCCCTTTTCAAATTGTTGAAAGGAAAACAACTAGTCCTATAGTAATGAATGGCTTTTCTGGTAAAGTTTTATGTAAACTTTCAACCGATCAAACAGCCTTAATATTAAGGGCATCCGATGAATTAAAAATTCTTATTTCAAAATCAATGAATCATTTATTTAAAACAATTGTTCCTTTTTTATCCACTCCAAACAAAGCAGATCTTTCATACAATGCCATGCGGAGCAAGGCTTATGTTTTTGAAGAAAGGGATAAGCAAATAGCAATTGAAACATTGGAACGCATGATCAAACAGATCAAAGAATATTAATCAAATACTACTAATTTAAAATTTAAAAACATGAAAAAGCTATCTTATATTTTAACTACAGTGATTTTAATAATCACAGGCTGTCAGCCTAAAAAGCTGGATGAAAAATTGGCTACTAACCTTATTCTGGAAAAAAATCATTACCCTGCTATTGTACACCATGATATTTTCTGCGGTGATCCGACGCATGCTTATACCATTTTTAAATCAGGACTCGTAGAAAAAGGATTTGTAAAAGTACTTCAAAGTAAGAAGTTTGGTGATACAACGGCTTTCGTGAGTTTTACTCCTGCAGCAAAACCGTACTTACTACATACACCAGCAGATGACAAAATAAGTAAAATACAGCGCGTAAAAGTAGCTGATGAAGAATTTGGAGCAATCAAAGAAATAAGGATGATGAGTTCCGGTAATAAAGCAATTGTTGAATATACTACAATTCGAAGAAAGAATGTTTTTGCTGTTGCCATTAAAAATGGATTGAAAGATACACTTAATCATAAAGTCTATTTTATACGAAACGATGATGGCTGGCAGTTGTTGGATAAAAGGTCGGAAATTGAATTTTTATCTTATTAGAATAGGATTAACGATTCAAAAATAATCTATTTCATCATCAATTTGGCCTCCCCACTCGGGAGGCTTTTATTTTTCTTCCATTTTTTTTAATTTTTTATTCTTGATTTTACTGGGGGTTCAATGGGGTACAACTGGGGTACAACAAAAAGTTGTACTTGTATCAGTTTTATCTCTATCGTTTCTTTGCCTTGTAAATGATGAAGAACCTGGTTTGGAATTATCCATTTGCCGGGATTGTGAGAACTAATGTAGAACGATAAAATTATGAGGTATGTTTACAAACATTTCATGGGGTAATTACATGGTTGTAGTTATTCTGCTATTGGCAAGCTGGTATTTATTTGTTGGATTTCGATTTTATTTTGATGACCTCAAAGAAGTCATATCAGGAAAGCGGAAACTTCAATTCCGTGGATTTGAAAATCCAAATTACCAAGATATTGAACCCGAATTAAAGGATCAGGATTCTCCTGAACTGATTTCAAACCAAACTTCCTTCGGAGAGTTTGACACTACCTTTCAGGACGTTGATACTTTGGTGGCACGATTAAAAAGTTTTATAGCAGATGCAGCAAAGAAAAAATTAGTCAAAAAAGAATTTACCTATTATCTGCAGCTTATCCTAAGAGAATTTCCTTCTGTGAAAAATTCCGCTTTTAATTCTTCAGTAAGTGAGTTGATAGTTTCAGAATGTGACAAACTCGAATCAATTACTTTAACCCAGAAGGAAGCAGAAGCTCTTTGGGAATAAACTCTAAAACAATTTAACGGAGGAATTGCCCCTGTCCATCCCGGCGCAGTATGGCAGATGTAACAGGAAAGTGGAACTGCGGCAGCGGCTACACCTCCGTTTTTTTCTGAATTTTTAAACTTTAAAAATAATGTGTGATGAAAAAATGGAACAGGAATTTTAAAAAGTTTATTGAGCAAAAAACAAATAGTATCTGTATGCTTCTGATACAAATCCTTTTTGTGATCAGTTATGAAACCTACGCCCAAGATGGTCTGGCAGGAATCAATGAAGCCAACCAACAAGTACGAAGTTACTTTGATGCAGGAACGGAACTGATGTATGCCGTAGGAGCACTATTGGGACTCATCGGTGCTGTGAAAGTATATCAAAAATGGAACGCAGGTGATCCCGATACTGGAAAAGTAGCGGCAGCTTGGTTTGGAAGCTGTGTTTTTCTGGTAGTAGTAGCTACCGTAATCAAATCCTTCTTTGGGATTTAAAACAAATCGTTATGGAAGATTTACTCAAAGAAAAGTTATGGTTTTACATTATCCATAACAATCCCGATTTGATGTTTACACTACAGGAAGATTATAGTGTATTGGATTATCTCAATGAGAAAATAAGTAGTGTAAAACCCATATTGGACGATATGTTATCTGATGATACACCTCAATATATCATCGAAGAAATCTGTCTCAATGTACTTACCGAAGATCTTAAACCTTCCCGGTTTTTATATATCCGCTCCCTGCTTTCAGATGAGTTTGAGAAAACCTATGCCGCTTTTCAGGAGTCAGGTATCCTAACCTATGAGGTAATCAACCTTATCGAAAGCTGCAGGCCCATTTTTGAAACCATTGGTTTTACTAAAGAAAATGAAGAAGATCCTAATTTGAGAAATGCCCTTATTGGTCAGATTGCTGACTATTTGAATTGAGCTATTTATAGCATGTAGTATGAAAAGGAGTAATTATGGCTTACAATCTATCCCAAAAACTAAGTGCCAATATCCAGGCGATTACCATTGCAATGCACTGGCAGCAAGGTGATGCTTTATCAGCAGAAGCAGTTGACGCGCTTAAGGCATATGCCGGATTTGGCGGTATCAAGGCTGTATTATATCATGGTACTACTGAAGACTGGACAAAATCCGGCGCAACTAAAGAAGATCTGAAGCTGTATCCTGAAATGACACGATTGCACACAATACTGCAGGAACACTATTCTGAAAAAGATTATAATTCAGTTATTTCTTCACTTCGTAATAGTGTCCTTACCGCATTTTATACACCGGAAATAGTACCGAGCACTTTGTACACTGCTTTGGAAGAACAAGGTATTAATCCTAAAAGATTATACGAGCCATCAGCAGGATCAGGCATTTTTATGACTGAAGCAGACAGAGCATTTTCAAGTTTGGAACAAATTACTGCTGTGGAAAAAGACCGATTGAGCGGACTGGTGCTTTCAGTATTAAGTAGTACACTTTCGACCCAAAATACCACACATGTAATAGGACTCGAAGAAGCTCCAACAAATGATAACGGCAGTTATGATCTTGTGGTCAGCAATATTCCTTTTGGTAATTTTTCTGTTTATGACCAAGCCTATCCCGATAAAGCGATTTCGGGGAAAATTCACAATTACTTCTTTGCAAAAGGATTGGACAAACTGGCTGATGGCGGTCTTATGGCTTATATTACAACAGACGGTTTTTTAAACAGTCCTTCCAATCAGAGTGTACGAGCATATCTTTTTCAAAAAGCAGATTTTGTGAGTGTCGCAGTTATGCCTGACAACCTAATGAAAGAAACAGGAAACACCGATGCTCCAAATCATTTGCTTATCGTCCAAAAAAATGGAAACAAAGAAAGGCTGTCTGACAATGAAAATGAGCTGCTGCAAACCGTTGAACTCGAAAATGAATTTGGAAAATACAGTATTAATAAATATCTGCACAATAGAGAAGAGCTCATAATTGGGAATGAAATACAAGCCGGTAAAAACCAATACGGACAGGCGCACCAAAGCGTGAGACAAAACGGTGATATTAATTCTATTGGAAACCGTCTTAGAGAAAATATTACCAAGGGATTAAAAGAAAACTTTGTCCCCGAACGCTTTGAGCAGGCTCAAAAAACGGAGATAATTCAGCCTGCTGAAACAATGGGACAAAAATTCACTTATTTACCCATGCCAGAGAGTAAAGCAAGCGGTATTTCAGTCCAGCTTGGCTTGTTTGATACTGTGCCTGCAGAGAATATCAACCGTGCTATGGATTACCTCAATCCTCTTGATGAAACTGTAGTGGATAAAAAAACAGCACGAATACTCAGTACCATACGCACAAATGATAATCCCTCACATGAAAATGTGGTGCTTATCACTGCTAAACAAATTAAGACTAATCGATACCTGTATAAATTATATTCCAATGTAAAAGAAATCAATGGCTTTTCAGCCAATTGGATGAATGGCGGATTACTGCCACATGAATTATTGGCTTTATCCAATACCCTTCAATACTATGATCACAAATATATTTATGAAGGAGATAAAACCCTTGAACCTGCTTTTAACCTTGAAAAACGACTTTATGAAGAAGTTGCTTCATTGAAATCTTTTTATACAGAAGGCACTCTGGTTAGAGTTGGAGAATCTGTTGGAATTATCAGTGATATCAATGAGCAGCACAAACAAGCCTTTTTCCAACCATTAGTATCACAAGGCAATCTGAAATTCTATAATTCCTATATTGCTATTCGGGATCATTATCTGGAATTGTTTGAGAAAGAGCAATCAGATAAAGCTGGCAGTGAACAGGTTCGGAAAAATCTAGATGAGCAGTATACCAAATTTGTTTCCCACTATGGTATTTTGAACAGTACTGAGAATCGCAGGTTAATCATGCAGGATTCCGCTTTCGGTTTCACCATTCTTTCTTCATTGGAACGCAAAGAAGGCGAACGTTATGTGAAGTCGGATATTTTAATAGAATCTGTAGTAAAACAGCAAGAGCGCTATTATACAGATGATCCTTTTGAAGCGCTGGCCCGAAGTCTGAATGAAAAAGGAGCTGTTGACTTAGGATTTATAACTGCTGCAACAGGACTTGAACAAAATGAGGTTATAGAACGTCTGAACCATCATATCTATTTGAATCCTACAGATCAGAATTGGGAAACTTCAGACCTCTATTTAAGCGGCAATGTTGTAGAAAAGTTACAACAGGCTAAACAGGCTGTGCAGCTATACCCTGAAAACACACAATACTACAAAGGATTGCAGGCACTGGAAAAAGTACAGCCCGAGCGTATCCCTTTTGAATTACTCGATTTCAATCTTGGCGAGCGATGGATTCCCAACCGATACTATGAAAGTTTTGCCGGAAAATTATTTGACCAGCCAACTGAAATTAATTATTTCCCATCACTAGATACCTTTAAAGTAAGTACAGGACACAATACCAAAATAGACAGAGAATTTTCGGTAACTCCAAAAAGTGGCAGAACAACTTATGGATACACCATATTGGAGCATGCGCTCGAAAATACGGCTCCCTTTTTTACCTATGAAGTTGAGGGAGCAGGTGGCAAACCCATCCGACTGCCCGATAATGAAGCTATACAGCTTGCCCATCAAAAAATTGAAAATATCCGTAATGGTTTTATTGAGTGGCTGCAGGAATTGCCAATAAATGACAAAAATGAATTGGAAAATCTCTATAACAATACGTTTAATTGTTACGTATTGCGAGAATATAATGGAAGTCATCTGAGCTTTCCGGGTTTGGATAAAAAAGCCCTGGAGATTGAAGACTTGTACAGTTCTCAGAAAAATGCGGCATGGCGTATCATTCAGAACCGTGGCGCTTTAATCGATCATGAGGTTGGGCTTGGAAAGACATTAACCATGATTGTGGCTGCCAATGAAATGAAACGATTAGGAATTATTCATAAGCCTGCAATACTGGCATTGAATGCGAATGTAAATCAAATTGCTGCAACCTATAGAAAGGCTTATCCCAATGCCCGGATTTTAGCACCTGGTGAAAATGATTTTATCCCAGCCAAAAGAATGAGACTCTTCCATGAGATTAAAAATAATAATTGGGACTGTATCATTTTAACACACGATCAGTTTGGTAAAATTCCGCAGTCACCCGAAATACAAAAAGAGATATTACAAAATGAGCTGGATAATATAGAACGGGACCTTGATACGGCCAGAGATTTGGGAGGCGATATCTCCAAGAAAATATTAAAAGGTCTTGAAATACGAAAAAATAATCTGGATGGCAGACTAAAAACACTGCTGAAAGATATAGAAGATAAAAAGGACAGCGGCATCAACTTTAAAGAAATGGGGATTGATCATTTGTTTGTAGATGAATCTCACAAATTCAAAAACCTGACTTTCACTACCCGTCATGACCGTGTTGCCGGAATTGGAAATATGCAGGGAAGCCAAAAGGCGCTTAATATGTTATTTGCGGTACGCACGCTTCAGGAAAAATTCGATTCGGATCTGTGTGTGACCTTTCTTTCCGGTACTCCTATTTCAAACAGTCTGACAGAAATGTACCTGCTTTTTAAATACCTGCGCCCTAAAGAAATGGAACGGCAACGTATTGAAAACTTTGACGGATGGGCAGCTGTTTTTGCCAGAAAAACAACTGATTTTGAATTTTCGGTCACCAATGAGATTATTGCCAAGGAGCGTTTTCGCCATTTTATTAAAGTTCCGGAACTGGCGCTGTTCTATAATGAGATTACCGATTACAAAACAGCCAAACATATTGATCTGGACAAACCTGAAATTGAAGAGCGACTTATCAATGTCAGCCCGACACCTGAACAAACCGAGTTTATTACCCAGCTCATGCAGTTTGCCAAAACAGGTAATGCGACACTTATTGGCAGGGCACCTCTTACCTCGCAGGAAGACAAAGGCAGGATGCTAATCGCTACTAATTACGCTAAAAAAATGGCTGCCGATATGAGGCTGATAAATGAAAGATATGGTGATCACCCGAATAATAAGGTCAATACATGCGCCAGAAATGTGGCTGAAATTTATCAGGGTTCCATGGAGCATAAAGGCACTCAGATTGTTTTTTCGGATATCGGGACACCCAAGCCGGATGACTTTAATATGTACGATGCTCTTAAAGAAAAATTGGTAAGGGATTTTAATATCCCAGCTCATGAGATTACCTATATACACGATTGGACCGATAAGAAGAAACCAGAGTTATTTTCTAAAATGAATACAGGTGAGATACGTATTCTTTTGGGCAGTACAGAAAAAGCAGGCACCGGACTTAATGTGCAGAAGCGTGTTGTGGCGATGCATCATATGGATATTCCCTGGAGACCATCAGATCTGGGACAACGCAACGGCCGAGGCAGCAGACAAGGTAATGAAGTCGCCAAACAGCATTATGGGAATAAAGTAAAAAATTTCATCTATGCCACAGAGCAATCCCTGGACAATTACAAATTCAACCTTTTGAAGAACAAACAGACTTTTATCAGTCAGATGAAAAACTGTGAACTTAATGTGAGGACTATTGATGAGGGAGCCATGGATGAGCAAAGTGGAATGAACTTTTCAGAATATATCGCAGTATTATCAGGTGATACTTCATTACTGGAAAAATCAAAATTGGAGAAAAAAGTAACGGTAATGGAAAGCCTTAAAAAAGCACATTACAAGGAAATTTCCAGAACTAAATATCAGGTTGAATACCTAATGGAGGAAAAAGGAATCACCACTAGAACACTGGACAAACTAACTGCCGATCACAGCTTTTACAAAAACAATCTGAAGTATGAGCCTGATGGTTCCAAAGCGAATCCTATAGAGTTGTATGACTGCAAGACAGCAGATCCAGAAAGTATCGGCAAAGAAATTATCCTGCTCTATAAAAACTGGAAACCTCCAGAAGGAGAAAACCAGGCCAAACAAATTGGGAAGTTATATGATTTTGGACTCTATATAAAAAGAGAACGTGAAGCCTATCAAAATGATGGTTTGTACCAGTACCGTTACTCCAACAGCTTTTATGCACAACGCTTGGAGGATGGCATTAAATATACTTCCAATGGAGGAACTCCAAATGTGGACAATCCAAAATTGGCAGCCCGCCACTTTTTAAATGCCATTGATAAGGTGGAACATCTCAGGTCTAAATACCAAAAGTCCTTGAATGATATTGAAAATCAACTGCCGGAATTACAAAAATTAACCACAAGAGTATTTAGTCAGGAAGATGAGCTGCAAAAAATGAAAAGCGACCTCTTTAGTCTGGAAAGGGAAATAGCCCTGAAAATTCAGGAGAACCAATTGAAAGAAGCCAATCCGCAAGAGGCTAGTCTCAGTAATGAAACAAAACTAACGGATACAACTCCGGTAATTCAACTGCCAGTAAAAAGCAGTGAAGAATCACAGGGTTTCAAAGCGGCAGAAAGCAATAGTGATAAATGGCAGGAGCGCTCTTTTTCGGAGATGAGACGCAGCAGCAGGATGAAATTTTAAAATAAAGACCATGTCAAACAGTGTGTATCAAATCAACAAAGGAATTAACCAGAGCATAGAGTTTAAAGGGTTAAAGGCGCAGTATATCTGGTATTTGGGCGGCGGTGTAATTGTGCTTATGATACTGTTTGCCATTATGTATATAGCAGGCTTACCCTCAATTATCTGTATCGGAATTATTGGTGTTTCAGGAACATTGTGGGTTTTGAAAATATATAAAATGAGCCAACAATACGGTGAACATGGAATGATGAAAGCGCTCGCGAAACGACAGGTTCCCAAAGCTGTGAAATCGCAAAGCAGAAAAATTTTTATGATGACGAAGTAGAATTTGCTCAGTATTACCTGAGCGGTAAAAAAGAGGATGATGGAAAAGATGATAGATGATATTTTACCGATTATGGATGTAGAACATGATTGTATCCTGTCCAAACAAGGAGATGTTACAGTGGTATTCAAAGCGGAACTGCCAGAGATATTTACCTTGTCAGATCAGGAATACGAAGCATTCCATCAGGCGTGGCTCAAAGCCATAAAGTTATTGCCGAAATTTAGCGTATTCCATAAGCAGGACTGGTTTATAGACAGCAAGTTTGAACCCGATTTCACAAGCGAAGATTCGAGTTTTCTTACCCGAAGCAGTGAACGCTTTTTTAATGAACGTCCCTTTCTGGATCATTCCTGTTACATTTTCCTGACCAAAAAACCGGCAGGCAGAAAAACGTCAAGTTCCCTATTTTCAAATTTATTGAGAGCTTCTATTGTTCCTGAAGAAACATTAAAAGCACAATTGCGTCAGGAATTTATTGACAGTACCGGACAATTCAGACGCATACTGGAAGACAGTGGTTTTGTGAAACTCACCCGTCTTGGTAACGATGAACTCAGAAGCCATAGCAGAAAGATCGGTATCATTGAACAATATTGTTTTTTGTCTGAAAAACAAAACTCATTTGTTTTTAAAGACATTGCTTTTGATGATGGCCTGCAGGTAGGAGACAAACACTGCCAGATTTATACGTTGGGGGATGCAGCCGATCTGCCTGCCCTTTGCGGTTCGAGGATTAATTATGATAGGTATTCCACTGATAAAACCAAATTCAGTATTGGATTTGCCTCAACTCTTGGTCAATTACTTTCCTGTAACCACATTTATAATCAATATGTTTTCATAGAGGATTTCCAAAAAACTTTGCAAAAACTGGAAAGCAAAAGACTGCGATTACAATCCTTATCAGCCTACAGCAGGGAGAACCTTATTGCCCGTGATGCCACCAATGATTTTCTTAACGATGCTATCAGCCAACAGCGACTGCCTGTAAAAGCACATTTTAATGTGCTGATCTGGGCAGATAATAAAGAAGAACTCAAAGACCTGAAGAATAAAGTTTCTTCAGCATTAGCTCAGATGGATGCCGCTGCTAAACAAGAAACAGTAGGCGCAGCACAAATATTTTGGGCAGGAATTCCCGGGAATTCCGCAGATTTTCCAATGAATGACACTTTCGATACATTCACAGAACAAGCCACATGCTTCCTGAATCTGGAAACAGGCTATCGTTCTTCCCTTAGTCCAACTGGAATTCGATTAGGAGACCGTTTGACAGGAAAACCGGTTCATGTCGACATTAGCGACGAGCCTGTTAAAATGGGGATTTGTACCAATAGAAACAAATTCATACTAGGACCATCGGGAAGCGGAAAGTCCTTTTTTACCAACCATATGGTTAGAAGTTACTATGAGCAGGGAACCCATGTTGTACTTGTTGATGTTGGACACAGCTACAAGGGACTATGTGATATGGTCAAGGGCTACTACTTTACTTACGATGAAAAGAACCCAATTCGGTTTAATCCCTTTTATATCAGCGAAGGAGATTCTCTGGATACCGAGAAAAAAGAAAGTATTAAAACATTGCTCTTAGCACTCTGGAAAAAAGACAATGAAACATTCAATCGAAGTGAATATGTTGCACTGTCCAATGCGCTTCAATTGTATTATGAAAAGTTAGATAGCAATTGCGATTTGTTTCCCTGCTTTGACAGCTTTTATGAATTTCTAAAAAATGAGTTTGTATCCATATTAGAGGGTGACAAGGTAAAGGAAAAGGATTTTGATGTAAACAATTTTCTGTACGTACTGCGTCCTTACTACAAGGGAGGAGAATTTGATTACCTGCTCAACGCTACGGAGAATTTGGATCTGTTGAAAGAACGTTTTATTGTTTTTGAACTCGATAATATCAAAGACCATCCGATACTCTTTCCAGTGGTGACCATCATTATCATGGAAGTCTTTATCAGTAAAATGCGCAAGCTTAAAGGAGTCCGTAAAATGATCCTGATTGAAGAAGCCTGGAAAGCTATTGCCAAGGAAGGAATGGCAGAATATATTCGGTATTTATTCAAGACTGTTCGTAAATTCTTTGGAGAGGCTATAGTAGTCACACAGGAAGTAGAAGATATTATATCCTCTCCTGTTGTGAAGCAAGCTATTATCAATAACAGTGACTGCAAGATATTATTGGACCAAAGCAAGTATCAAAACAAATTCGAACAAATTCAGGAATTGCTTGGGCTTACCGAAAAGGAAAAAGCATTGGTATTATCTGTAAACAAAGCCAATGATCCTGATAAGAAATACAAAGAAGTATTTATCTCCCTTGGAGGTATGCAGTCTAAAGTATACCGTACCGAGGTATCCCTTGAGGAATATTACGCCTACACCACCGAAGAAACCGAAAAAGTAAAAGTACAGGCCTATGCTAAGAAATTTGATGGAGACATCAGAAAAGGCATTGCGGCACTTGCCAAAGACTTAAGAGCATAAAAAATATGAAAACTAAACAACAATACTTATGAAAACAAAAAAGAAAATCATGATTTGCCTGTTGTGCTGTTTACTGATTAGCACTCCGGCAAGACCGGCAACGGTTGCAGCAATACCGATTTTAGAAATCGTAAAAGCGGTTGCCAAAAAAGTAATTAAGGCTATTGACCTTAGGATCCAAAAACTGCAAAACAAAACGATCTGGCTGCAGAATGCGCAGAAAAAAATAGAAAATGTACTCTCCAAACTAAAGCTGGATGAGATTTCAGATTGGACCCAGAAACAAAAAGAACTCTACAAGAATTATTATGAGGAACTGGCAAAAGTTAAATCCATTATTACCTATTACCAGCGTATCAAAGATATCAGTGAAAAGCAGGTTCGTTTGGTAGATGAATACGAAAGAGCGTGGAACCTGTTTCAAAAGGATGCTCATTTTAAGGCCAGCGAACTCGATTACATGCAAAGTGTGTATTCGGGAATACTCGATGAAAGCCTGAAGAACATCGATCAGATTTTCCTTGTATTGGATTCTTTTACCACCCAGATGAGTGATGCCAAAAGACTGGAGATTATTAATGCTGCTGCAGATCAGATTGATGCTAATTATGATGATCTGACACTCTTCAACAGACAGAATATACTACTGAGCCTTCAAAGAGCCAAAACAGAGCATGATGTCAAATCCGTTAAACAATTTTACGGAATTCCGTAAACAACAAATAAAATCATGAAAAAGATATTTTTAGTAGTGCTTTTTACTGCACTGGCCACAGGGAATCTTCAGGCACAGGCAAAACAGCAAAGGATGCTTTTAGAGCAAATAGCAGCCCTGCAAGTCTATATCGGATATGCTCAAAAAGGCTATTCCGCAGTCAAAAAAGGACTCAATACCATAGGAGAGTTCAAACGTGGAGAATTTAATCTTCATACCGATTACCTGAATTCCCTAAAGACAGTCAATCCCAAAATAAAAAAGTATGCAAGGGTTACGGAAATTATAGGGCTCCAGACAAAAATCATGAAAAGCTACAAGAGCTTACATCAGCAAATCCGGCAGGATGATTTGCTTCATGGAGATGAAGTCGATTATATCAAAAGGGTCTTTGAAAGGGTAATCAAAAATTGTGATACCAATCTGGATGAGCTTCTAACAATCGTTACGGACGGAAATTTAGAAATGAAAGATGATGAACGAATGAAACGCATTGATATGATTTACCAGAATATGCTGGATAACTACGCTTTTTCTGAGAGCTTCAGTAATGAAACTAAAATCCTGGCTGTATCAAAAGCAACCGAATTGAAAGAAGCAAAAAACAGCCGTGTCCTGAACGGCATAAATACTGATTTGCCATGAAAAAATTACTGATTGTAGGAATTGTGTTTACCGGATTGCTATTTCCATCCCCGATAACCGCTCAAAAACAGGAAATCCAGCAATTGATTTTGAACATAGAGAAATTGGCCCAGTTCAAACAGATTTTAAAGGATATGAAAAAGGGCTATGAAATACTAAGTGGAGGCTATAATACTGTAAAAGATTTGTCTGAAGGAAATTTCAACCTTCATGAAACATTTCTTGATGCGCTCATGCAGGTTAGCCCCACAGTTAAGAATTACAGGCGTATAGGTGATATTGTGAATTATCAGGTGCTCTTGGTAAAAGAATACAAGTCCGCTTTTAGCCGCTTTAGGGACAGTAAAAATTTCAATGCTGAAGAAATTGCCTATTTCGAAAGGGTGTACGATAATCTTTTTAAGCAAAGTCTTAGAAATCTTGATGAACTGACGTCGGTGATTACCGCAAATAAAATGCGAATGTCGGATGATGAAAGGCTGGCCGCTATTGACAAAATATATGCAGATATGCAGGACAAACTTTTGTTCCTGAGAAACTTCAACAATAATACTGCTGTACTGGCTTTACAGCCTGCAAAAGAGCATAATGATACGCAGGCAATGCGCAGTATTTATAAGTTAAATAACTAAATATCCACTGTTATGATAAAGATAAATAAGCAAATAATACTTGTTCTTCCTGCAATGATATTGCCATTTACGATACAGGCACAAGGAATTGCAGACGACATGAACGGACTGCATAGTGTACTGGAACAATTGTATGATGAAATGATGCCCTTATGCAGTAATCTGATTGGCGTCGGACAGGGACTTGCCGGTTTTGCCGCTATGTGGTATATCGCCTCAAGAGTCTGGAGACATATTGCCAGTGCTGAACCCATCGACTTCTATCCACTCTTTCGTCCCTTTGTTATTGGATTTTGTATTATGATTTTTCCCTCTGTCCTCTATATGATTAATGGTGTCATGAAACCTACTGTTACAGCAACTGCTGCAATGGTGGAAGGATCTAATAAAGCGATTGAAAGACTGCTTAAAGAAAAAGAAGAAGCGCTCAAAGAAACAGATCCCTGGAAAATGTATGTGGGATCTACAGGAAGCGGAGACCAGGATAAATGGTACCGATATACCCATGATGATGCAGATCCAAGTGGTCAGGGAATGCTGGATGGTATTGGAAATGACATCAAATTTGCCATGAGCAAGGCCTCTTATAATTTCCGCAATTCAGTAAAAGAATGGATGAGCGAGGTACTGCGTGTATTATTTGAAGCTGCTTCCCTGTGCATCGATACACTGCGGACTTTTCAATTGGTGGTACTTTCTATTTTAGGTCCAATCGTTTTTGGCATTTCGGTCTTCGATGGTTTTCAACACACCCTTACCGTCTGGCTGGCACGTTACATCAATATCTATCTGTGGCTTCCCGTGGCTAACATATTTGGAAGCATCATCGGAAAAATTCAGGAGAATATGCTAAAGATTGATATTGCGCAAGCAGGAGAATATGGAGAGACTTTCTTTAGCAGGACTGATGTTGCCTATCTGGTCTTTATGATTATTGGAATTATAGGTTATTTCACTGTCCCTTCTGTTGCTAATTACATTGTTCATGCCGGAGGTGGCGGTGCACTGGGACAAAAAGTGACCAGTATGTTTAGTAATTCTACAACTTCCATTGTCAATACTACATCTCAAGGGACAACAATGGTAGCGGATGCTATGGGGAATGCTGCCGGTCGTATGTATCAAAGCATATCAGATTCCGGAAATTCTGCGCCTTACTTCAAGGACAAGGATAATTATATGGCTGATAAATTAAAAGGTAAATCTTAACCCTAAATTCAAAGTTTATGTTTAGCAAAATGAAAAATATTGACACTGCCTTTCGGCATGTTCGTGGTTTTACCCTGCTGGTCATTATAGGATGTATCCTGATTAGCTGCTTTTCACTTTATAAAAGTTTTGCGCTTGTATCTCAAATGCAGAACAAGGTTTATATACTGGCTAACGGAAAGGCGCTGGAAGCCTATGCTTCGGACCGAAAAGACAATATACCTGTAGAGGCAAGGGATCATGTAAAAACGTTTCATAAGCTGTTTTTTACACTTGACCCGGATGATAAAGTCATTAAAAGCAATGTAACAAAGGCTCTTTATCTGGCGGATGACAGTGCCAAACGGGTCTATGACGATTTAAAGGAAAACGGTTATTACTCCGGCATTATATCAGGGAACGTCAGCCAGACGATACAGATTGACAGTGTGACTATTGACCTTAACAACTATCCGTATGAATTCCGATGTTATGCTACTCAAAATATCATTCGTACCACCAGTATTGCACATCGAAACCTTATAACAGAAGGCAACCTTCGCAATGTATCGAGAAGTGACAACAACCCGCATGGCTTTTTAATCGAGCGCTGGAATACTATTGAGAATCTGGACATAAGTACTGAAAATAGAAAATAATAAAGCTGTACATCATGAAACTATTTTTTAAACGAAATAGCAAAAAAAGCGATGTTCTTGCAACTGCTAAAAATAATCTATGGCAAAAGTTTGACCAGGCTAATCTGCGATTGCAGTATAAATGCGCCAATTGGCTGGAACGCAAAACAGCTCATTTTACACGTCTTAACTGGATTGTGATTCTGTTGTGTTTTACAGTATTTACAACTAGCTGCAGTATATACCTGATTGTTAATAGTTTTTCAGGTAATAAAAATAGAAATATAACAGTAACCCCGATTACCAAACCAACCAATCTGGTACCCACAAAAGAAAAGCCTCTTGAACTCAATACAATTATTAGCGAAACTGAATTTGAAAAAATCACAAGTTTTCGTAGGTATATGGATAGTTTGGGGCGCAGTCCGACAGGGAAAAAAACGCATGACAGCATTGTATTAAATCGTCCCGGACTTCTGGACAGTTTAACAATAATAGAAAATTATTATTACTCACATCTTAAAAATTAATATCATGGAACAAAACACAAAATCATTAAAGGCCTTAAAACATCGTAAGATGCTCTTGGTACTGCCAATATTGGCTTTGCCATTTCTAACTGCCATATTTTGGGCATTGGGAGGTGGAAAAATGGATGCTGCCAACTCAGCAGCACCACAGCAAAAAGGTTTTAATCTAAAACTTCCCAATGCGAACCTGAAAGAAGGACTTCCAATGGATAAAATGAATTATTACGATCTGGCTGCACTTGATTCAGCAAAGCTTGATGAACTTATTAAAAAAGATCCCAACTATTTGAGCCAGTCTTTTCAGATTGATTCAACCGAAGACAGCAGTGCTGTTACTCAGAGAAAAGAGCGACATGGTTTAAATAAATCTGTTTATCGCGATCCAAACGAAGAAAAAGTACATCAAAAATTGGAAGCATTGCAAAAAGCAATAAATACACCAGTAGCAGTTCCGGAGCAAAATAAAGATTATGTAAAAATTGCAAAATCGAATGAAACCTCGCTGCATTCCAATGATGTGGACAGGCTCGAACAAATGATGCAATCCATGAATGAAGAGCAGGAAAGTCAGGATCCGGAACTACAACAGCTCGGTGGAATGCTCGAGAGTATTTTGGATATCCAACATCCCAACAGAGTGCAAGAAAAATTGAAAAAAGCTTCCGAGGCTCAGCGTGGACAAGTCTTTACTATTTCCACCAAAGCGTATGAAGATCCTGTTTCTTCTTTACAAAGCAAAACAATGAACAGTTCTGAGTATAAACAGAATGGTTTTTACTCTTTAGACGAACTCGAAAATGATGATTCAATGCAGAATGCTGTAGAAGCCATTATTCATGAAACACAAACAATTGTAAATGGCTCGACAGTTAAATTCCGACTCATGAATGACATATTTATAAATGGCATTAAAATTCCAAAAGACAATTTTTTGTTTGGAACAGCTTCGTTAAAGGGAGAAAGGCTGACAATCAACATTAGTAGTATTAGATACAACAACTCCTTATTTCCGGTGGATTTGTCTGTTTACGACATGGATGGACTTGTTGGTATATATATTCCGGGAGCCATTAATCGTGATGTCGCCAAAGCATCCGCTGATCGCTCCATGCAAACTTTAGGAGTTGCATCACTAGACGATTCCTGGGGAGCTCAGGCGGCTGGAGCGGGAATTGAAGCGGCTAAAAGCCTGCTAAGTAAAAAAGTAAAACTAGTTAAAGTAGTTGTAAAAGCGGGGTATAAAGTACTGCTGCGTGATGAAAAACAGAAACAAAATGATTCCAATTAAAAACTAAAAATGATACAGATGAAAAATTTTAAACTATTGGTGATGGGTTATTTATTATTTATGACCATCGGTGTATTAGCACAGCAATTAAGTAAAAACCATTTATCCAAAACGGAATCGGACTCTTTAATGATAGCCTATTCAAAAACGACCAATATTGTATTTCCTTTTGCTATAAGAAGCGTTGATAAAGGAAGTCCCGATATACTGGTACAAAAAGCGAAAGGTCTCGAAAACATTCTTCAGATCAAGGCGGCCCAAAAAGGATTTTTCCAAACTAATCTTACCGTAGTTACTGCAGACGGGAAACTCTATTCTTTTGTAATAAACTATGACGAAGAGTTTGCGCAGCTGAATCTTACCCTTAATAAAACTAAGCCCGATGGACAGGAAATTTATTTTTCAGATGAAATTATTAATGATCAGGATATTGAGGAATATTCAAAATTAGCGCTATACGACAAAAAAAAGCTGCGAGGTCAAAAGGAAAGTAAATACGATATTGATTTTAGGCTCAATGGAATTTTTATTCGTGACGAAGTAATGTATTACAGGATAAAGATAACCAACAATTCTAAAATCAATTATGAGATAGACCAGCTTCGTTTTTTTATTCGCGACACTAAAAAAATAAAACGTACTGCTTCACAGGAAATCGAAATTAAACCAATTTATATCCTGAATGAAGTTGATAAAATTCAAGCTGAAGCAGAAAACATCTTTGTGTTTGCGCTACCAAAATTTACAATTCCGGAAAAAAAATATTTAGCCATACAGCTCATGGAAAAAAATGGCGGCAGACATTTAGAAGAACATGTCAAGAATACAAAACTGGTACAGGTGACTGTACTTCCCAAACTATAAACTATTTAATAATTAAAAAATTGAAATCATGAACGAGAAAAATTTTGAATACTTACGCGACCAGTTAAAGTACACTGGTTTTGGAGATACATTAGAGTCTGAATTAAAAGAAAAAATGCAAAAGGAAGAACCTAATTTCACTTTGACGCATAATGCGCAATATGGTAATGATACTGCTACAGCTACGTTAAATTTCAATAAGTCAAAAGAAAGTGATCTGTATTTCTTTAATTCTTATAAAGTGGAATTGCAAAAAGAGAATTCCAAAGAAAATTTGGAGCAAACCTTTTATATCAATAAAGGCAGCAACATCACCATGAAAGAGGCTTACAATCTTATGGAAGGCAGATCAGTAAATAAAGATCTTACTAATAAGGAAGGAGAAATTTACAATTCTTGGGTTCAAATCGATTTTAAGCAATCCGAATCTAATGGAAACTTTAAACTAAACCATTACCATCAGAATTACGGCTATGATTTAGAAGCAGCACTCTCCAAACATCCGATTAAAGAACTGGAAACCCCAAAATACAAAGAAGACTTGATAAATTCTTTGAAAAAGGGAAACCTGCAATCGGCTACTTTCCAAAAAGGAGGTAATGAGATCAAGCAGTATATTGAAGCCAGCCCGCAATTCAAAACAATTAATATCTATGATAATAATATGAAAAGGATTGACAATCGTAAAGCTCAGGAAGAAAAACAATCCGAAAGCCAGCAGACCTCAGAAAAGCAGAGCAGCAAAAAACAAAACCAAACAGCCGATGATGATGGACCTGAAGTGCCAAAGGAAGCTAAGAAGAAAAAGAAAAGTCAATCCATGTAATCAGTAATGATGAACGAACAACTTCCCATAAACAGAGTAGAGATGGAATTGAACCAGTGGCGCTCCAGGGAAGAGCGTTTTAGTAAACTGTTTAATTTTAGTCTTTCCAATAATAGGTCACTGATCAAAGAAAAGCTGCATCATTACGAGCGAATTGGAACAAAATATAAGGGCAGCAAAAATATTGAGGAACGTTTTGCTTTGCAGATGCTCAAGCAGGAAAAGGACAAGATTCTAAAACAGCTTTATCCTAATTTATTGGTAAGACTCATTCGTAAACTAGTTGTCGCACCGCTTATAGATCAAATTGCAGTGCGTAAGGATGTAAAAGAAGAGCAGAAGAATAACCAAGCGCTGTGCGATCAAGTGCAGCGTATTGGTTTTAGAGATTTGTCAAATCAAATTGATCAACAAATCAAACAAGGTCACCAGCAATTTACTATTCCGGTTTCCTATTACATCAACGAAAAAGAACGACTGGATCATGAGCTTTCTTTTGTTAAAGACCAAAGCGGACAGTATCAATTTGAAGGTTATACAGCTAGTCTAAATAATGAGTTAAAACCTGAAGAAAATAGAAGTCAATATTTCAAATTACAGGAAGGGAATTCTGTTGACACAACACAGGCTTATAATTTGTTGTCAGGACGAGCGGTTCAAAAGGAAAAATCCTGGATGCAACTAGATCTTAACGACAAAGATGCTAGCGGCAATCATAGAATCAAAGAATTTTATTCCGGATACGGTTATGATCTTGAAAAAGCCGTACAGCAACTTCCTTTAAAGGAATTAAACAATAAAACTCAAGCCGATAAATTAAAGGATGATTTAAAACAAGGAAATAGGCTGCCTGTAACCTTGATTAAAAATGGAAATGAACATCGGTTTTATATTGAAGCTAATCCTCAGTTTAAATCAGTAAATATTTATGACGAGCACTCAAGAAAAATTACGCTATCAACAGCATTGGGGAATAAAACAATGGAAACTGTAAAACAGCAGCAAAAGACAAATGAGAGTCAACAGGTGAATCATTCCACAAGAAATGGTATGCGTGTAAGCTGATAATCTAGGAAATAATGAAAACATTAAAACCTTTATCTGATTTCTTTAAGGCAATAGAAAAAGATTACCGTATTAGTATCACTCATATTGGTATATATGCGGCATTGCTTCAATTTAGGGCTGAAAAGGGTTTTGTTAATCCTATTGAGGTCTATAGGTATGAAATCATGAAGCTAGCCAAGATAACGGGGCCTGTAACCTATCATAAATGCATTCGTGAGCTAAATGAGTATGGTTATATAAGTTATCTTCCAAAACGCAATAGAAACCAAAGGAGTACGATTTATTTCAATTCTTAGTGACATTGATATAGAAGTAAAATTGCAAAAAAAGTTTATGTTATGAAGAAGTTTGCTTTTGAAGAACTTCCCGATGCGGTTTCAAAATTGTATGGGAGGATGCAAGAAATAGAAAGGTTTTTAGAAAAAAATAAACCTAACCTTAGTAAAAGGAATTCGTCACTTAATGCCTTAGCACAAGAGAAGTGCAGTTCTAATTTCAATAAGAGCGATTTGGCACAACTTTTTTATATTCTTATGGATGAGAAAATTTTATTTTTTGATGACCTTAATCAGAAGTGTAATAGAAGCAAAATTCAGCTTTTTATAGAAAATAATTTTACATATATAGGAGATTCAGGGCTTCAAACAAACATAGATACTATAAGTAAACAGTTTTCTGAGTCAAAAGGATTTACCTATAAAGACAAGCAAATAAGATTTCTTGAGAATATTATTGTTATACTTGAAAAACGGAGAGAAAAATTAATTTGCTGGTAATCTGTATCACTTAAAATGCAATACTAAAAATTAACTATTATGTCTAAAGAAGATAACAAAACTAAAATGTCCTATATATTAGCAATCAAACAATTGCTAGATCCTTTATATGCCAGACTAGAAAAAATAGATTCAAAAATAAAAGGAAACAATACAAAAGACAGTTTACGATATTATAGAAATGAAGATTTAAAGAAAATATTTGGACTCTCAAATAATACAATCATTAAATACCGTCAAACGGGTATACTTCCTTATACTAAATTAGGTGATATTTACTTGTATGAATCAAGCAAAATAGAAAAAATACTTAGCGAAAACGAACCGTGATTATTATTGATTGTACTTCTACAAGTAAGATAAGATTCTATTTCAATACAAAGGCAAAAGGATTCAATTGTGAATTCTTTTGCCTTTTTAATAGTAGTCTAGTCAGTGTTTAACTGGCTAATTGTTCAAGTATACTTTTGTTTTAATTTTGACATATCTTCCATGATATTCATATCCAGTACCTTAGCATAATGCTGGGTTTGTTTAATATTAGTATGTCCCATCATTGCTGAAACATTCTCTATTCTTATTCCATTACCTAAAGTCACGGTTGTTGCAAACGTATGTCTCGCTACATACCAAGTGAGGTGTTTATCGATACCGCACAAATCAGCAATTTCCTTTAGATAAGCATTCATTTTTTGATTAGATAACTTTGGGATCAGTCCAATTTGCATGTTTCTGTATTTATTAATAATCGCCAAGGTGGGAGGAAGAATAGGGACATTTGCCCTAATTGCTGTTTTTGCCCTATTGGTCATAATCCAAAGATTATCATTTCCATCCGAAGATATGTTATTGGATGTAAGGTTAGCGGCATCTACAGGTGCATATCCCGTATAACAGCTAAACAGAAAAACATCTTTAACCTTTTCTAGGCGTTTAACTGAAAATTTCTTGTTTTCAATTAAATTTAATTCTTCCTGAGTAAGAAATATAGCATCTGTGACATGCAGTTTACCATCATAAACATTAAAAGGGTCTTTGTCTATTATACCCATTCTGATGCTGTATTTACATGCTGTTTTGTACATGCGCATGTATTTGACTACCGAGTTATTTTGAATGCCTATTTTGCCTTTAAAGCTGCTGTCATATTTAAGAAAAGCCTCAAGATTGTAAACATAGGCACTGTTCACTTCTGACAAAGAAATATCTTGTATTCCATACTGTTTTGTCATAAATGTGATAAGCAAATCTTTTGCACGTTCATATTTCTGGTAGGAAGCCTTTGATCGCTCTCCGGCATCAACCTTTCTTTTAAAGAACTCATTATGCCTGTTCATAATTTCGATTATGCTTACAGAATCTTCTTTTACGGCTGTTTCTCCTTTAAATTCATCTTTGAGTAATTGCAATGAAAAATCCTGATCAATTTTAAGAAGTTCATTGAACTTCTTCTCCATACCAAGAAGAAAAAGATCCAGGGCATTCTTAATAACCTTTTCTTTTTCAAGTTTTAGAACACTTCTTAGGTTGTCAGTAAATTGCCATCTTTCTTTTAAGATCGATTTACCCGCCGCCATCGTTATGGATTGCTTCTTGTACGAAATGCGGGCATAAATTGGAGATTCTCCACTTTTGTTGAATTTACCTGCTTTGAGATAAAAAATTACTTTTAACATAACTCACAATTTTAAATTAATAATCAAATTGATTTAAAATCGCTGAAAGTTTGTAGTGTTTTCAGGGAATTCCCGGGCAATTCACTTTTTTTAGTGACCCTTTTTTTGCTTTTTTTTGCGAAAAAAAATAGGGGTCACTCATAGGGTCACCGTACTTTGATAATATATGTGTTTTTTGACAAGTGACAAAAAACGAAAAAGCCTTTAAATACTTGTATTTAAAGGCTTTTGACTTTTAAAGTTTCTTTTGAAACTTCTACTGGCGGAGAAAGAGGGATTCGAACCCCCGGACCTGTTACAGTCAACAGTTTTCAAGACTGCCGCATTCGACCGCTCTGCCATTTCTCCAGTATGTTGCCATCATTTACTGATTGCGAGTGCAAATATAAGACGCTTTTTCGGTTTTGGAAACTTTTTTAGAACTTTTTTTGATAGATTTTCAAGTGTCTAATTATCAGTGTTTACGAAAGTGTAAATTTTAAAAAATTATTCTAAATCGTCTAAAATCGGCGTTGGTTTTTTGTTTTCATCTACGGCAACAAACGAAAAAGTTCCTGAAACTACCGTTTCGCGAAGTTCTGAATACATTTGCTCCATGAAAATATCAACATGAATTTTGCAGCTTGTTCTTCCAACACTATCCACTTTTGCAACTAATTCGATTAAAGTGCCGGCCGGAATTGCTTTTTTAAAATCAATTTGGCCGGTAGAAATAGTCACCACCTTCTTTCGGCTGAATCGTGTCGCACAGATAAAAGCTACTTCATCCATAAGGTGAAGCGCCGTGCCTCCAAATAAAGTGTCGTAATGATTGGTGGTACTCGGAAAAACGGCCTTGAAAATATGTGTTTCAGACTTAATGATTCTTTCTTCTAAAGTACCCATATTAATAGTTTACGTATTCTGTAATTTCCAGACCGTAACCAATCATTCCCACACGTTTGGTTTGCTGGGTATTAGAAACCAGTTTAATTTTTGAAATATCAAGATCATGTAAAATCTGGGCACCAATACCATAATCTTTCGTATCTATAACGACTTTAGGAGCTTTCATAGTTCCTTCTGCCTGCAAGGCTTTTAATTCAGAAATTCTGTTTAATAAGTTTACAGCAGTCATGTCCTGATTAATAAAAATAACGGCACCTTTACCGTCTTCATTGATGATTTTAAACATATCATCCAATTGCTGATCGACATTATTGGTTAGAGTACCCAATAAGTCATTATTAACCTGAGAAGAATGGATTCGGGTTAAGATGGATTCGCCTAAATTCCACGTTCCTTTGGTTAAGGCAATATGTATTTGTTTATTAGTGGTTTGTTCGTAAGCTCTTAATCTGAAAGTGCCAAAACGGGTTTCGATATCAAAATCTTCTTTTTTAACGATCAGACTGTCGTGTTGCATTCTGTAGGCGACTAAATCTTCAATAGAAACCAATTTCAGATTGAATTTTTTGGCAACTTCAACCAATTGTGGCAAACGTGCCATCGTTCCGTCTTCATTCAGGATTTCACAAATAACCCCTGCAGGTTTAAAACCGGCTAATCTGGCAAAATCGATCGCAGCTTCTGTATGACCTGTTCTTCTTAAAACACCACCTTGTTTGGCAACTAAAGGAAAAATATGTCCCGGGCGGGCTAATTCATGCGGTTTCGTATTTTGATCTACCAGTGATAAAACTGTCTTTGCCCTGTCAGCGGCAGAAATTCCTGTGGTAACGCCATTCCCTTTTAAATCAACAGAAACTGTAAAGGCAGTTTCCATATGATCGGTATTATTGGTCACCATCGCGCGCAAATCAAGTTCTTTGCAACGGCTTTCTGTCAGTGGCGCACAAATTAGCCCACGGCCGTGAGTCGCCATAAAGTTGATCATTTCCGGAGTTGTTTTTTCGGCTGCAGCCAGGAAATCACCTTCATTTTCGCGATCTTCATCATCGACTACAATGATAACTTTACCCTGACGAATATCCTCTATAGCTTCTTCAATGGTATTGAGTTGTATTTTTGTTGACATAGTATTATTGTTTTTGAGCAGGGAAAAATCGCTCGGAAATTTTTTGAAATAGTTGTTGAACAGGAGTTGTTATTGCATCAAAATTGACTAAGCCATTGTCGTTTGTAGCACGATAGGTCAATAAAATTGCTAGTGGAGATAATATAATCGAAGACATCCAGGCTCCCAGAAACGGAGTCATGCCGCCTTCTTGTGATAATCTTTTTCCAAAAGTATTGATGAAATGAAAAGTAATAAAGATTAAAACCGCAAATACAATAGGTAAGCCAAGTCCTCCTTTTCGGATAATCGCTCCCAAAGGCGCACCGATAAAAAACATTAAAAAGCAGGCAAAAGCAATAACAAACTTTTCATAAAGTGCCGTTAGGTGCTTATTGATATCCCGCTGTTTGTCTTTTAATTCCTTTTGAGTCGATTCGATAGAATACAGCGTGCTTGTCATATTACTGCTTGCCATATCTAAAATCGCCTTTTTTTGTTTGGTAGTATAAAGTGATAAAAGATTGTTAGGCAATGCCTTTTTTTTCTTTTTTTCTTTTATAACTGTAGTGAATTTGGACAGTCCTGTCCGTTGGTTTATATTTTCAGTAAAAGAAACCACTTCATTATCCCTGTTTTTATTCAGTGAATCTAGTGTGTAGCGCAATTCGTTTACATTTAGCATGCTACTGGTACTGTTAATGTTGTCGTTTTCAGTATCCGTTTTGTTTAATTCTGATAAATCTATATTGATGATTTGTCTTTTAAAGGCTCCTTTTACAAAAGGTAATTTAGCCCTGTCTTCGTATTTTTTTGGAGTAACATCCTGATAGTAATAACCGTCGTTAAGTACCAGCTTTAAAATACTGGACTTTTCGCTGCTTACTAATTTACCGTTTTTGGCTTTTATAACCGTTTTGTTTTCTCCCATATTGGAAGGCTTTTCATGGATGGTAACACCTGTTAAGATATTGCCGTTTTCTCCGGATTTTTTATTTACCTTAATATTATAAAAACCAACATCATTAAATTGCCCCTCGGCTATGGCCATTGCAGGTTTGGCCTGAGCGATGTTTTTTCGGAAATTAACAAATTTATATTCGGCAAAAGGAATGACATTATTAGAAAACCAGAAAGCAACAATGCTTAATAAAAATATAAAAATGATGAGTACTCTCATGGCACGCTGAAGGGAAATACCCGAAGATTTCATGGCTGCAAACTCATAGTTTTCAGCCAGATTACCAAAAGTCATGATCGAAGCCAATAAAACCGATAAAGGTAAAACAAGCGGTATAATCCTTGGCATTGAGAAAAGCAGGAACTTTACAACTAATATCAAATCCAGGTCTTTTCCGGCGAGTTCAGAAATAAAAAGCCAGACGGTCTGAAGTATGAATATAAAAAAAAGGATTACAAATACCGTAGTAAATGTAATCAGGAATGTTTTTAATAAGTATTTGTCTAAAATTTTCAACCTTGTAATTAATCTAATTTATTGATGTAGTATTTCGGGTATTTACTCGCTACAAAGGTAAATTGATTTTTTGACAATGGCTGATTGGTTTTAAAAGAATTAACGGTTAAAGTTGTTTTTGTTCCGTTTTTTCCTGTTTCAATCAAATTGTAAATATGTTTGGTCTGTACATCAATACCTAACAGAATTTCTTTTCGCTGATCTTTTCCGCTGTTTGGCACTAATTTGATATATTGGATTTTTCTTCCTTTAACATTTTGAACGATATCCATATTATATTTGTATCCGGAATTAAAAAAAGTAAGCATTTTTGAAGGCGTAATAGCGTTGTCGTCTTTCTCATTTACTTTAGAAATCGTAACCTCTTCGTCTTCCGGAACAATCGTGTATGTCTTTTGTCCGTCAAATATTTTGGTAACGCCCATGAAATTCAATACATATTGATTGCCTTTCATGATTACATTTCCTTTGCTGTCCTGATTAATATTTTCTTTAGCGTTATTTAAAGAATATTTAAAATCAATTGAAATATTGTTGTAGCTTTTTATTTTTGTGGTTACCTGGTTCAATAAATCTTTGGCTTTTTTATCCTGAGCCTGAATAGAAGTAAAACTCAAAAGCAATAAAATTGCCATTTGCAGACACTTTTTAGTCATTTTCATGATAGAATTGTTTGTGATTTCCTGAATTTTCGTTTTCATGATGGAATTAATTTTGTTCATTATTAAAAAATTGGTCAAGAGCACTTAAATCTAAGATATTTACAGTTCGGGCTTTACTGCCTTCAAAAGGCCCTACAATGCCTGCTGCTTCCAGTTGGTCGATCAGACGACCTGCCCTGTTGTAGCCTAATTTTAATTTTCTTTGAAGTAATGAAGCAGAACCCTGTTGTGCATTGACAATAATTTCTGCCGCCTCTCTAAATAAAGTATCTCTTTCGGAAATATCCATATCAAGATTGATGCCAGTATCTTCTCCTACAAACTCCGGAAGTAAATAAGCCGTGGCATACGCTTTTTGTGAACCAATAAAATCAGTAATTTTTTCGACCTCAGGAGTATCAATGAAAGCACACTGAACACGTACGACATCATTTCCGTTTGTATATAATAAATCTCCGCGACCAATTAACTGATCGGCTCCCTGAGTATCCAGAATAGTTCTGGAGTCAATTTTTGAAGTTACCCTAAAAGCAATTCTTGCAGGGAAATTGGCTTTGATTAAACCGGTAATTACATTTACGGACGGTCTTTGTGTTGCAATAATCAGGTGAATACCTATCGCACGTGCTAACTGGGCAAGACGGGCAATCGGGATTTCCACTTCTTTGCCGGCAGTCATAATCAAATCAGCGAACTCATCGACAACTAAGATGATGTAAGGCAAAAAACGGTGTCCCGCTTCCGGATTTAGTTTTCTGGATTTGAATTTTTCATTGTATTCTTTGATATTACGCACCATTGCATCCTTCAATAGTGAATAACGGTTGTCCATTTCAACGCAAAGTGAATTTAAGGTATTCACTACTTTGGCATTGTCAGTAATAATCGCATCTTCGGTGTCGGGAAGCTTGGCTAAATAATGTCTTTCAATTTTGTTAAAAAGTGTAAGCTCGACTTTTTTCGGATCCACCAGTACAAATTTCACTTCAGCCGGATGTTTTTTGTATAATAAGGAAGTCAGTACAGCATTTAACCCAACCGATTTTCCTTGTCCGGTAGCTCCTGCCATCAGAAGATGGGGCATTTTGGCTAAATCGACCACAAAAGTTTCATTCGAAATGGTTTTTCCCAAAGCAATTGGAAGTTCCATTTCTGCTTCCTGAAATTTAGCCGATCCAATAACACTTTTCATCGAAACCATTGTAGGGTTCTTGTTCGGAACCTCAATACCTATAGTTCCTTTTCCGGGAATCGGCGCAATAATACGGATTCCTAAAGCAGATAATGACAATGCAATATCGTCTTCTAAGCTCTTGATTTTTGAGATTCTGATTCCGGCTTCCGGTACAATTTCGTATAAGGTTACGGACGGTCCCACAGTTGCTTTTATCTGCGCAATTTCAATTTTGTAGTTGCGAAGTGTATCAACAATTCGGTTTTTGTTTTCTTCTAATTCTTCCTGATTAATTGTAATTCCGCCAGTTGAATATTCTTTTAATAAATCGATGGTTGGGAATTTATAATTGGATAAATCCAGTGTAGGGTCAAATAATCCGAAGTCTGCCACTAAACGTGATGCCAGATTTTCTTCGATAATATCCTCTTCTTCTGATTTTTCAATCACAAATTCTTCGTTATGCTGAACAGGAGTTTCCAATACTGGATTGATGTTCATCTCTACCGGCTTTAAAATTGGATTCAAATCAATTTCGGATGCATTTGAAATAGTAGGCTTTAAGGCCTCTTTGTTGATTTCAAATCGTGTATCTACTGTTTTTAGATGGATATTGTCTAATTCGGGATCTTCTTCCTCAATCGCAAATTCTTCTAAATTATAAGCACTTTCAGGTTCCTGAGCTGTTTTAATAGTGTTTAATTCTGTTTTTAATTCATTTTTGGTAGAGTCAAAATAAGACTGGATTTTTTCAGGCGATACTTTGATTTTAAAAATCAGATAAACAATTAGTCCGAAAAGCAGTGTGAGTAAAGTTCCTGTTTTTCCGATATAATCCTGCAGGAATAAATTGAGTTCAAACCCAATTGTACCGCCTAATTCCGGTGCAGATGTGGCAAAAAATCCAAATAATATAGAAACAATTATAATGGCAAATAAATCCCAGAACCAGGTGTTTTTTAGTTTTTTGGTTGACATTTCCAGGGCCAAAAATAATCCGGTAAGGAAAAAAAGACGTACAAAAATGAATGAAGCAATTCCAAATCCTTTATATACAATTAAATCAGCAAGATAAGCTCCGAATTTTCCGAGCCAGTTTTGCACCACTTCAGTGCGGTCATCCAGTTGGCTAACAGCACTTTGATCAGTCTGCCATTGACCGTTGATATAAAAAGAAATAAATGCAACTAATAATGCAATAGAAAATAGTACCAAAAGGCAGCCTAAAACAAAATTTTGCTGTTTAGATAATTTCCAGAACTTTTTAGTGTCAGCTTTTGGATCGTTTTTTTTGTCTGTAGTTTCTTTTTTGGTTGTTTTTGCCATTCTTGGGTATCCTGTTTTGCCTATACAAATTTTGGTATATAAATAATCAAGCCTATTGCTATTGCTGTCATGGCGGCAAAAAATACTGCTCCGGCAGCAATATCTTTAATAAATCCGATTTTCTCGTGGTAATTTGGGTGAATAAAATCGGCTACTTTTTCTACAGCTGTATTTAATCCTTCTACACTTAATACAAGACCAATTGAAAAGATTTGAAAAAGCCATTCCTCATGAGAAATGTCAAAATAAAAACCGGCAATAGTCATTAATATTCCAAGAGAAAACTGTACCATAACACTGTGTTCGGTACTGATTAATTTTAAAGCTCCCTTAAAAGCGTATGTCACGCTTTTAAGTCGGCCTTTAACAAAAGTATTGTCTTTTTGAAATTCCATTTAGGGATCTTATAATGCTGCTAAAGCTGCTTCGTAATTTGGTTCGTTTGCAATTTCGCCAACTTGTTCTGTATGTATCACCTTTCCGTCAGCATCAACTACGATAATTGCTCTTGAAAGCAAACCTTTTAACGGTCCGTCAACAATGTCTAATCCATTTGCTTTACCGAAAGACCCGTCCTGAAAGTCGGATAAGTTTACCACATTTTCTAAACCTTCAGCACCACAAAAACGTTTTTGGGCGAATGGCAAATCTTTAGAAATGCAAAGTACAGCTGTGTTTTCTAAATTGCTGGCACTTTCATTGAATTTTCTAACAGAAGTGGCACAAGTTCCGGTATCGATACTTGGAAAAATATTTAAAACTAATTTTTTACCGGCGAAGCTGCTTAATGAAGCTACTGATAAATCATTTTGTACTAATTTGAAATCAGCAAGTTGTGTTCCTACTGCCGGTAATTCGCCTGATGTATTTACAGGATTTCCTCCTAAAGTTATTGAAGCCATGTTTTTTATTTAGATTAAATGAGGTTCAAAAGTAAGGATTAAAATTTGAATCTAAAAGTATTTGTTTGGGGTTGTGATGACAATTAGGTGAGTTTTAAGATAACGAAAATTTGTAAATTTTAGTATTTTCAATGTCTGTCTCAGCGGTGTCGAAAGAACTTATTTGTACTAAAGCTTTCTCCCTCGTTCAGAATGAGAAAAATTTTAGCCTATTCTCTTTATTCTTTATTCTTTCCTTTTTTCTCTATGTTCTTTCTTCCGCGAGAGGGATGGAAGCAAGCTACCGAAGTAGCGCAGACAGCCCGACAGCATTAGGAAAAGGAGCGAATGCAGACAAAGTGAAGTAGCACCTTTTTCTAATGGTGGCTCGCCCAAACGATGATTTTGTTGCATAAAAAAAAGCGTCTCTTTATTCAGAAACGCTTCTTTGTCTTTTTGAAAGAGGTCTGTTTATTTATCGATTGAGCCTAAAACACGTTTCATAAACGTATTTAAAGCTTCTTTTTTATCGGTTCCCTGAGCTACTAATTTTTGAACTTCAAGTGCGCCATACATGTTTGAAATCAATTCGCCAATTACGTCTAATTCTTCATCTTTCAGAGAAGGGATTTCGGTCATAGCTTCCAGAACTTCAATTGTTTCGATGATATAATCCTGATCGTTTTCTTCGATAAATTGTGTTAAATGCTTGATTACAGGTAACTTCATTTTTTAGATTTTTAGATTACGGGATGATTGGATTTTTAGATAAGATTCGAAAAATCTAATAGTCTAAAAATCTAACAATTTATTTACGCAATAGCGTTTACCAGATCGATTAATACTTCTTGTTTGTTCGTCTGTGTTTCGCCAACTAATTGTCCGTTTACGAAAGTAGCGAAAGTAGGCAGATTGCTTACATTGGCTAATTTTCTGGATTCAGGAGCATTTTCTGCGTCAACCAAAACAAATGTGATAGCTTCATTTTCTGTGGCTAATTTTTTGAATTTTGGTTTCATAATACGGCAATTTCCACACCATGAAGCTGAATATTGTACTACTACTTTTTCGTTTTTAGCAACTAAATCTGCTAACGTATCTTCGTTTAAGTCGATTAACATAGTTTTAAAATTTCAATGTCAATTTGAATGTCAAAAATCAATTTTTTAAGCAATTGATATTGAATTCAAATTGAAATTATTGTTTGTTTTTTGAAGGAATTTTGAAATTCAATGGCAAAGTCAGAATTGAATATTGAAATTGCCATTGAAATTGTTTGTTATTGCAAATTAGTTTGCGCTTAAGTATTCAGCAGTACTAACTCTGTCAGCAGACATGGCTTCTTTACCAGCTTCCCAGTTTGCCGGACAAACTTCACCTTTAGTCTGGATGTGTGTGTAAGCATCAACCATTCTTAAGTATTCGTTTACGTTACGTCCTAATGGCATATCGTTGACACTTTCGTGGAAGATTTTTCCGGTTTCGTCAATTAGGTAAGTCGCTCTGTAAGTTACGTTTGAGCCTTCGATAATCACTGAGTCAGTATCTTCGCTGTAGCTTGTAGATTCGATGTCAAGGATACCTAAAATATTGGATAAGTTACGGTTTGTATCTGCTAAGATTGGATACGTTACACCTTCGATTCCACCGTTGTTTTTTGGAGTGTTTAACCACGCAAAGTGTACTTCGTTTGTATCACATGAAGCTCCAATTACGATTGTATTTCTTTTCTCGAATTCTGGTAATGCAGCTTGAAAGGCGTGTAATTCAGTTGGACATACAAAAGTAAAATCTTTTGGATACCAGAACAATAGTACTTTTTTGTTGTTGTTTACTGCTTCTTCAAAGATGTTGATTTTTAAGTTGTCACCCATTTCTGAGATAGCATCTACTGCAATACTTGGGAATTTTTTTCCTACTAAAGACATATTTTTCGTTTTAAAGTTTAAATATTTATTTCTGCTGCAAAAATAGGATAGAAGTAAAGGTATTTGCAATAAGAAGTGATTATTAATATTTATAAGTTAATAAGATTTGACTATACACGCTTTTAACTTACTGAATATCAATTTTTATGGGTAGTTTTCCGTTGCATGATGTATTTTCTAATAATTGATTTGCTGCTGTTTTTTGAAATGCCTCAAAATCCTGATAGACCTGAATTAAGCCTGATGCTTTTTTCAGATTTGGAATTATGGGTAACACATAGGGATTTCCAAATACGTAAAGGAGGCATTTTTTGGTTTCTAGCAATTCAGAAAGTAAATTCAGCACTTCATCATTTATCTCAAAGTTATGCGCAGGTTTTGCCTTTGGTACGAATAATGAAATAATAAGGGTTTCGAAATTTTCAAGTTCCTTTTTAATTTCTGAAATACGGGAACTTTCCAGATTTTCAAAAGCAAATTCGGGAGATTGTAATTTTGCGTTTAACGTTTTAAAGAATGTGTTTTCTGTATTCCTATATAAACTTAATTTGGCTAATGTGTTGTTTTTTTGTGCTTTAGTGGCTAAAACTGAAATTCCGTTATCAATGATCTTGGTGATTGAGTCTTGCGCTATTTCCAGATTTAATTTTGATGCATTCTCAAAATTCAATTCGCCCGAGGTAAAATTGTTATCTGAAAATAATCCTACTTTTTTTTTGGCTCTCCGGATTCTTTCAAAGCTTTCAAAAATACGATCCGGAGAAGCATTTTTATAGATCGCTTCGATTCCTTCGGGAACATTTTCGGCGAAACATAAAATATCATTTCCGGCATTAAAAGCTTCCCATTCCAGCTCGCCTTTTGTTTCATATAATTTAGAAACGCTGTGCATGTTTAAGGCATCAGAAATAACTAAACCATCGTAACCCAATTTATTACGCAATAAGTCCTGAATAACCGCTTTTGATAAAGTTGCCGAAGTATCTTTTCCGCCGTTTAAACTCGGAACCGCCAAATGACCGATCATAATCGAATCGACATTGTTTTCGATTCCTTTGATGAAGGGGTATAATTCGTTTTCCAGTAATTCTTCCAGAGTCTCCTTTAAAACCGGCAATCCTAAATGCGAATCGACATTGGTGTTTCCGTGTCCGGGAAAGTGTTTCAGGCAGCCTAGAATCCCAACTTCAGACATTCCTTTTAAATATTCTAGGGCAAAATCAGCGACTTTTTCTTTGTTTTCACCAAAAGAACGATACCCAATCACGGGATTCTCCGGATTGTTATTGATATCTGCCAAAGGCGATAAGTTGTAATGAATTCCAGCTGATTTTAAGTCCAAAGCAATTTGTTTTCCGACTTCATAAACCAAATCAGATTTACTTTCCGGTAAAGCACCTAACGTAATTGCATACGGATATTGTGGTGTTTTTTCGATACGCATGGCCAAACCCCACTCGGCATCAATACTGATTAAAAGTGGTGTAGAAGCTGCTTTTTGGTAACGAACAATCAGTGCTTTGATTTTTTCGTAGCTGTCATCATTAAAAACAACTTTGTTCTTGCTTTCGTAATTGGTTGCCGCACTTGCACGACTATGAAAAAACGTCAGTCCGCCAATATGATGTTCTTTTATGAGACGTTCAGTTTCCCGGATATTCTCTTCGGTATCGTTGATAAATACGGCTGGAAAGAAAAATTGTCCTATACTTTGGCGTAATGCTTCGGCTGTCATTTTCATTATTATAAAGTCTTTTTCATGCAGACACTATTGTCCATTTTTTCGTAAGGCGGGTAATTTGGAATTATAGTGTAATTTAATTTTTGATATAAGTTGATGGCTTCAGGCTGTTTTTTCCCGGTTTCGAGAATGGTATACGTAAAACCAACTTCTTTGGCCCAGATTTCGAGTTCTTTTAAAATGGCAGAAGCAATACCTTTTTTTCTGTGATCCGGATGTACGTACATTCTTTTTATTTCTGTTGTTCCGGTTTCTTTTTCGCGAAAAGCACCGCAGCCAACAGGAACGCCATTTTCTAAATATACAAGAGCATGTTTTATTTTATCAGTTTTATTAAACTGATTGTAAAAGGCGTGATCGTCGCCATCCCTAATTGCTAACTCCTGATCCAATAAAGCAACCAGATTTATAAAATCAATATCGTCTGAATGAGTTCGTTTTATGTTGATCATGATTATTTTTCTTTGAGTTGATTTTTCAAACACAGAGAAGCATAGTTTGTCGTTTTTAAAAATAAGATTTTCACTATTTTAAACAAATCTAGTCTGTGTTGAGAACCTAGTTTCTCTTTTTTGCACAAAATAAATCTACGTGTTTAAAATTAGCTTGATTTCTACTTAGCTTTCTTTTGTTTGGCCAATTGTTTTTTGGTTTCAATTGCTTTTTCCAGACGGTTTTTGAATCTAAAAAGTTTAGGTAATCCTTCTAACCGGTCTTCGATTGTGATTTCTTCGTAAACCATAATCGCTTTTTCTAAAACCCGGATTTCATTGTCCAGATCAAGCTGGTTTTTGTAAATGTTGGCCAATCGGTCATAAGGATGATTTCCTTTAAAACCTTCTGCGACATTCTCTTCATACAGCGCAATTGCTTTTTCAGGATTTCCCGTTTTTTCGAACTCAGCTCCTTTGAGATTGCGTTCGATCTGCAAATTTTCGTTGATTTCCATAGGTAAAAGTTTGATTTGGGGTTAAACTTCTTCTGATTTTTTCCCAAAATCTTTCGGGAAAATTAAAAAACGTGATAAAATAAGACCTGGAATTGTGGCAATAAAAACCCAAATAAAGAAGTTTTGATAGCCTAAAAATTGTTGTATGTATCCGCTTAACATTCCCGGAAGCATCATTCCCATTGCCATAAATCCGGTTGCCAGTGCATAATGCGCTGTTTTTGATTCTCCTTCAGCAACATGAATTAAGTACATCATGAAGGCGGTGAAACCAAAACCGTAACCAAATTGTTCTAAAATTACAACACCATAAATATAATAAATAGATGTGGGATGAAAGAACGCTAATAAAATAAATCCAATGATTGGAAGATGCATTGCTAAAAACATCGGAAGCATCCATTTGGTAAGACCTTGTTTTGAAATGGCAATTCCACCTAAAATCCCACCTAAAGTTAAAGCCCCAACTCCAAATGTTCCGTAAATTATTCCAACCGCTTCGGTATCGAGTCCCAATCCGCCTAATTCTTTTCCGTCAAGTAGAAACGGACTTAACATTTTAAGCAATTGCGATTCTCCTAATCTGAAAACTAAGATGAAAGCCAAAACTAATCCGATTTGTTTTTTTCTGAAGAAACTTGCAAATACAGATCCGAAATTTTGATCATGATGGGTTTCTTTATTTTCTACAGCGTTAATTTCTGTTTTTGGTGTTGAAAAGAAGTTATAAATGGTAATAAGTGCCATTAAAAAGCCTACAGCGATCATAGTGTAGGACCAGGCCTTTGTATTGTCACCGTATTTATGCTCCAGGTATCCTGCAAAAAGAACAATTAAACCGTTTCCGGCTAACATCGAAAGCCGGTAAAAAGTACTTCTGATTCCTAGAAAAAAAGACTGTTGTTCCTTTGGTAAAACTAATAAATAAAAACCGTCACTGGCAATATCATTAGAAGCCGAAGCAAAAGCCGCAACCCAGAATATCGCCAAAGTCATCATGAAAAATCCGTTTACAGGAATCATAAATCCGACCAGTAAAAACGCGATTGAAATTAATAACTGCATCGATAAAAACCATTTCCTTTTGGTTCCTGTCAATTCAATAAAAGGACTCCACAAAGGTTTAATTACCCATGGCAGGTATAATAAACTGGTATAAACACCAATATCTTCGTTTGAAATCCCAAGATTTTTGTACATAATTACCGAAACCGAAATTATAATGGCATAAGGCAGTCCGGAAGCAAAATTTAGAAGCGGGATCCAAAACCAGGGAGTGTTATCTGTTTTCATTAGGTTGTGCTGGGTAATAGATTTTAAATGTCTTTTTTAAGTCAATAATCGTTGGCGTACTTTCGTTTGCAAAATAATCAATAAATGTGACAGCACAAGCTTTATACGGATTCATTTTTTCGGCTGGAATAGAAAATGAAATTGTCCCGTTGTTTTGACATATTGTTACCTTTTGAACAATTTGGCTTGCATCATTAATATTGATTTTCGAAATATGTTCAGCCCCATAAACCACTATGTATCTTACTTTTGTGTTCAAAGGGGATTGGATGTTTATGGTATAACGCAGGCTGTCTTTTTTGTATTCATTGACAACAGGTGTATCAATGATTACACGTTTTAAATTGGGAACTGCAGCCGGAAGAGCCGGATATTTATATTGATTTTCTTCTAAATGGCGCACAATATCAAAGTTCTTGTCCATGAACCATTTAGCACTGAAATAAGCACTTCCTGAAACATTTTTAAAACTTCTGGCAAAATCCACCTGATTAGGTATTTCTGACATGAAATTCCAGCTTTTGTCATTGTCTGATCTGATTTTATAGGGGGCGTGACCAATGTAAACCGCTGTGTTATTTGAGTTTTCTGCCCACCATTTTACTAATTTTGAGTAATTGGCAACACGATTGTTCATGCTCCAATACAATTGTGGCAGAATGTAGTCGATCCATTTTTGATCCATCCATAAAACAGGATCTGCATATAAATCATCGTAATTTGAAGTAGACTGAGTTTCTGAGCCACGCGGATCAACCGATTTATTTCGCCAAACTCCAAAAGGACTGATTCCGAATTGCACCCATGGTTTGCTGGCTTTGATGGTTGTCGAAATCGTGTGAACAAAGTTGCTTACATTCGCACGGCGCCAATCGCCAAGTGATAAACCATTTCCGTATTTTTTATACGAAGCAGTATCGTTAAAAACTTTTCCGGGAACAGCGTATGGATAAAAATAATCATCAAAGTGAATGGCATCGATGTCGTATTTGTCTACGACTTCCTTAACTACATTTGTTAAATGGGTCTGAACTTCAGGCAAAGCAGGGTCATAATATAATTTTCCGCCATATTCGATCATCCATTCAGGGTGTCTGAAGATGTCGTGCGTTGGGCTTAGTTGTTGTTTGTTTAAATCAAAAGTAGCCCGGTACGGATTCATCCAGGCATGAAATTCAAAACCTCTGTCGTGCGCCTGCTCAATCATCCAGGCCAATGTGTCGTAATATGGATTAGGTGCCAGACCTTCTTTACCGGTTAAAAATCGGGACCAAGGAGCGAGTTCTGTTGGGTAAAATGCATCGCCCACACTTCTAATCTGAACGATTACGGCATTGTAATTTAGTTTTTGGTATGTTTCTAAAATTTCAATATAATCAGCTTTTTCTTTATCTACGCCATCAATGGCTGTTTTTGGCCAGTCAATATTAACAACCGTTGCAATCCAGACCCCTCTAAATTCGTTTTTAGGATGTTTGGTTTTTTCCTGCGAATTGACGTTCCATCCAAAGAAACATAAATATAGAATAGAGAATATTAGGTGCTGATTTTTATGCATTTCAATCTTTTTTAACAGAAACCAAAAATAGTTTTTTTAGTCGACTATAATAAATAATTCATAAATTATAATTTCAACACTATTTATTTGGTTTTCATGTCATTGTTTTGGCTTTTTATAAGATTAGTTTTGTGTCTGAACTTGATTATTAATTTTTGAAGCAGAAAGATTAGGTATTTTCAGCAAGTATCGTCCCGCTTTCCGTTATAAACGAAGTTCACAGAACTCCGATTAAAATAAAAGTTAAGTGAAGTAATCGGGGCTAAAGAGAAACATTTTGCTTTTTTGAGAACATTCCAAAAATAGTATCCCAAAGTTTAAAATTAATCCGGAAAAGAAATTTTACCCATTGTTACAGAAGGAATTCCTTTCTTGTTTCCAAAATTATAATCGCCTCCGGCTACTGTTTCGTTTGCCAAAAGTGCAAATAAGACTGCTTCTTTAGCATCACTTAAAACCCCCAGATCATCGCTTTTTTGAAATTCGCAAGGCAATAATTCTTTTAGCCATTTCACCAATAACGGATTGTTTGTACCGCCTCCCGACAGATATACTTTGAATTCGCTAATTGGCGTTCCGGTATTTTTTACCACAAACTGAATCGCTTCGACAATGGTCTCTGCGCTCAGACGTGTTAAAGTAGCCAGTAAATCTGGTGCCGAAATGTTTTCGAGATTGGTTTTTGAAAGTGCCGAATCAACAAAACCTTTATTGAACAATTCCTGACCGATGGTTTTCGGGAAACTTTTACGGAAGAAAGCATCGTTTTTAAGTTCGCTTAAAAGTTCCTGATTTACGATTCCCTGTTGCGCGATTTCAGCATCTTTGTCGTAACTTTTTTCAGGGAAAAAGTGTTTGGTAAAAATGTCGATTAAGGTATTAGCCGTTCCGGTATCGGTAACGAAAACTTCCTCGGCGTTTAGCGAAGCAGGCAAATACGTGAAATTCGCGATGCCGCCCATGTTGAGCATGATTCGGTTTTCGCCTTTTTGGCTGAATAACAAATAATCACCATAAACCGCCAAAGGCGCTCCTTCGCCACCCGCAGCCACATGTTTTTGCCTGAAATCAGAGAGTGTAATAATTCCGGTTTTTACGGCAATATGATCGCCATCGCCAATTTGCAAAGTCGCATTGGGAAATTTTTCCTGCTGATGCAAAAACTTAGGAGCATGCAAAACCGTTTGTCCGTGCGAGGCGATTAAGTCGACTTCGTGTGCGGGAATATTCCATTTTTGAAGACAATCGTAGACCATTCCGGCGTGTAAAAGACCAATCCATTCGTTCAGTAAAGCCAAATGCTGGAAATCGATTGTTTTCCGGGCAAACACTTTACGGATTTCGGTTTTAATGTCTTCGGTATAATTGATGGTTTCGAATTCCAGAATTTTTACAGCGGTATTTTCGCCCGCACCAGAAATAGCACAAAGCGCAATATCAAGTCCGTCAAGCGAAGTTCCGGACATTAAACCTATTATTTTTCGGGTCTCTTTTTGAGCGATTTCAAAAAGAGCTCTTATATTTTTATTCATTAAAATTATGTTTTAAGGAAGTGTTTTATTTGGTAATGCTAAAATGGGATTTATTTGGGGATAAATTTAGAGAAAGTTGGGGATTTTTTTGGTGTGGAAAAACGGGTGTTTGTACTTGGTGGTTTGGAATGGTTAATTGATGTTTTTATTTACTAATGCTTTTTATAATAGATTGATTACTTTAAAATAACTGTAAAATGTTTCGACTATATGTTCAAACTGAAATTGTGCCAAGAGCATTAAAAAAAAGCTTACATTAGCTATTGAAATCATTAAAAATGGAACAAAAAAAGAAAATTTCTCCGCAAGCAATTTTATCCTTAAAAGAAGCCTTATCAGTTATTTATTGGAGAAAAGAAGATTTGCAACAATTTATAAAACTGACTATTGATAATACTGCGATAATTGGTACTATTAACTGGAGCGTAACTAAAAGGGAAATTGTAAAGGAATTACTTAATAGAATGACAAATAGGTTAGATCTTTTCGAAAATGATCTTATGAATTTAATTTTAGCTGTTACAGATTTTAATGATTTTAGTAATCTTCAGTATTGGGATGAAGACGGTTCTAAAACTAAGAAAGCGAAAGAGGCTGTAAATAACTTAAGAAGCTTTACAAAAGGTTTTATTCAAATAACACAAGAGCAAGAAGAAGCAAAAAATAGAAAAGCTAAAGCTGAACAAGCAACAAAAAAAGCTTTGTCTCTTGAGCAAGAACTTTTTCAATTAAAAGAGGAGTTTAATAAAATAGCAATCAATAGAAATTTTCAACAAAGAGGATTTAAATTTGAAAAATTTCTTTATAGTTTGTTTTTACTTTTCGATTTGGAACCAAAGGGTTCATTTAAAATACATGGTGAACAAATTGACGGAGCGTTTACATTTCAAAGTACAGATTATTTACTTGAGGCAAAGTGGGCATCGGAAGTAAATAGAAGTGATTTAGCAACTTTTTGTTTTAAAGTTGAAACAAAATTTAAAAATGCTGCGGGCTTGTTAATCTCGATTGATGGTGTTACTTCTGAAGCTATCTCTTCGGATTTTAAATCGATAATTATAATGGACGGAATTGATTTACTTGCAGTATTAGATAATAGAATAACCCTTCCTGATTTATTATTTAAAAAAAGAAGAAAAGCTAGCGAAACTGGTAATATCTATATAAACTTCAATTCTTTGTTTAGATAAGCGTTCAGTAAAAATCTAAATGTACACTAGTGAAATGCTCGCATCAACAGAGAGATTTGTGCAAAGAAATATAAAAACAATCAATGATTCAAGACTTAAAGGCAAAATTTGGAAATAGATGTTTAACGAAAACAGAGAATAGAGTTGCTCTTGAATTGTATAATTATATCCTCACGTATGAAACAATTGATAGTGATTATTGGATTTTAGGATATGGTTGTGATGATGTTATAAATATTTTAGAAAGAGTTTTTGATAGTAATGGTTGGAATTCCTTGATTAATGATATAGAAAACTGGTCGCTAGATCAAGTTGAGTTATTATCAAGAAGTATTATAACTGGCGAAGGCAGTCGTCGACCAGATGAAAATGATGATGTTTACAATTTGATTAAAAATGATACGCTAATCAATAGAGCTTATCTAATAATCAAAATACTAGATTTAAATAGAAAATGCGAAACAAGCTTATATGTTTGGGAAAATTTAGATTTTTTAATTAAGATATCAATGCTTTCAAAAGAACTTACGGTTAAAATTGTAGAAAAGATAGGTTATTATGAATACATTTCATTAGAGGGATATAACTCAGAAGGATTAAGAGTAATCGAAAAATTGTTGCAAGAGTAATATTGTCAACTACCGCTCGTTTTATCAACAACTCTGGTGCTCGATTGCATCGAGTACCTACTTAAATTATGAAATCAAAACGTAGCGTTTACAACGCGGATAATTAAATCAAAATAGCTTATAAAACCGTTGCATCTATTTTAAAAATCAATGTCTGAAAAATATAAAGTTATCGATAGTACTATCCCCACTTTTATTACCATAACAGTTGTAGATTGGGTAGATTTATTTGTGAGACCTGTGTATTGCAATATTTTAGATGATTCCTTAAATTACTGTATCAAAGAAAAAGGATTAAGCGTGCATGCTTACGTTTATATGTCCAGTCACATTCATTTAATTGTTTCAGCAGCTGATGGCGAATTACAAAATGTTATTAGGGATTTCAAAAAATTTACCTCAAAGAAACTCATAGAAGCGATCAAAGAATTTCCGGAAAGCAGGCGAGAATGGTTATTACGTAAATTTAGTTACGAAGCTCAAAAATCAGATAGAGCGAAAAACTATAAGTTATGGAAGGATGGCTTTCATCCTGTTATATTAGATACTTTAGAAAAGATTGAGCAGCGAATAAACTATATTCATTACAATCCTGTCGAAGCCGAAATTGTTTTTCATGAAAGAGATTTTGTTAATAGCAGTTATAGAAATTATGAAGAGGAAAATAATGTTTTTTGTAATGTAATGGTAGAACCTTTATGGTAATGTTATCCGCGTTGCAAACGCTCTGTTTAGTATTTAAAAGGAAGTAGGTACTCGATGCAATCAAGCACCAGAGTTATCTGAAATGAATCAATTCCTAACAAAATTTTCTCATGAAACCCAGAGCCCTAGCCGATGGCAGCGGCATCCTTTTGTGCCGGGGTTCGGCATAAAAGATACAGCGGATTTGAAATAGCAGCCGCCTTGCAAAAGCTACGAGTTGGCTTCATAATTTAAGCAGGTACCCAATGCAATCGACCACCAGATTCAGCTCCGGAATCGGCACTGTCGTTGCAAAAAATATTCGATAACTATCTTTCTTGTGAATTAATTTTTCAACAACTTTCTTATAAAACTGAATGCCCTAGCCCTGATGGAAGAGGCATCCTTTTGTGCCGGGGTTCGGCATAAAAGATACAGCGTACAGCAGGAACAGCTCCTGAAAATTCTAAAAAGGAAATGGCTTTTTATAGATTAATAATTCTGTAAATGATAATCTTTTTTTGAGTTGTGAGAAAAGAACCATAGCTTTTATTGTATAAAGCCAAGCTAAATTGATAGATTAAAATATCAAAAAACTAATAAATGCTAAAATCGTATTAAATATTTGTATATATTTGATTATAAATATGTTATAGATATGGAGGTAAATTCTAAAGCTCACAATTCGTTTCATAAATCGACTCTGATTTTTGGAATAATAGTTTGTTTTTTTGCATTGCTGATTGCAGGACTTGGAATATGGCTTATTTCATTAAAAAGTTCAGGAAAAACCGAATTTGAATTATTTGGACAAAAGTTCTTTTCAGAAAATGTTGGTGTTTCAGCTATTTTCATTGGTGCGGTAATTTTAATATTAGCTGTGCGAAGAATTTCAAAATCATTGGATAAAATATCAGATAATTATTCTAAAACAAATTATGATATTTTAAACTCGGGCAGTTCTAAAAAGTCTGAGCTTGAAGCCGCAGCTCCGGATAATGATAACGACTTTGATCCCAGAATACCAATGTAATTTTGGGATATTAAATGCTAACGACCACTAATTTAAATGTGGGTTTAGTAGTAGAATTTAAATAAAAAAAACCGCCTCAAAATAGCACTTTGAGGCGGGTTTTGTATTAAAAAGACATTATTTTTAGAACTTGTAAGTTACTCCAATTCTTCCGTTGATTGGCTGTTCTGTCTGCCAGTAGTAAGCTTGTAACCATTCATAATAAGAACCGCTGTAAAGGTATTCATCAAGGATGTTGAATACGTTGGCTGTGAATTTTAGTTTTCCGGTTTCATAGGATAATCCTCCGTCTAATCTGAAATAGTTAGGGAGTTTTTCAAGTCCTTTGCTCCAGGTATCAGTATGGCGTCCTGCCTGATAAGATCCTCCAAGTGAAACCCCTAATCCTTTAAGAGTACCATTTGATATAGTGTAATTTAACCACGCATTAGCAACATGTTTCGAATAACCCGGGACAATGTCTCCTTTTTTGATACCTGTTGCCAGTGAAACGAGTGGATCGACTTCGTCAACAATAGATTCTGTAAAAGCATAATTTGCAATAAGATTAAGACCGTCAAGAATTTTTCCTCTTAAATCAAATTCAATTCCCCTGGCTCTTTTTTTACCTAAAACTACACTATATTGTTCTTGCCCTGAATTAAGAGGATCAGAAGTAAGTTCGTTTTCTTTTAATATGCTGTAAGCAGACAATGTAGTGTTCCATGTTCCGTTAAACCAGTCTTTTTTAATACCAAGTTCAGTATTGCTGCCTGTAAGTGGTTTTACTTTTCCATCGTTTCTGATAATTCCGGATTGTGGTGTAAAAGCCTGATCATATACTCCATAAACAGCCAAAGAAGGTGTTACTGACCAGCTTAATCCTATACGAGGCGTAATGTGGTTATCTGCAGCCGGATCACTATAACTGCTGGTTTGTTTAATCCAGGTGTAACGTGCTGCTAAAGTAAGTCTTAATTTATTTTCAAAGAAACCTAATTCATCCTGAACATATCCGGCTGCAAATTGCTGACCATATAATCCAACTGCCCTTTGGCTTAATGGTGTACTTTCATCAAAATTTGGCAGCCCGTTTGCCGGTGTTCCATAATCAGGATTTAAAACATTAAAAGGATCTTCTAAAGTATCTAATGCGTGAGTTTGTCCCCAATCGGCCATATAATCTTTTCTCCCTAAATCCATGCCTCCTAAAAGTTTATGACTTACAGGGCCTGTATTGAATTTTCCATTCAGGAAAATCTGACTTAAAAACATATCGCTTTCTGCATCCCAAATACTAACACTTCTGATAATTTCTCCCTGAGACAAAACTTCAGTATCTAAAGAACCATTTGCATCAGTATCAATACTTACGGGACCAATCGCTCCTGGCCAGGAGCTGTAACCATCCATTAAATATTTAAAATAGGAAGTCTGGGCTGTTAATTTCCAATAACTGTCAAAATTGTGTTCAAACATTAAATAACCACTGTGATCATTAATTTTTGTGTCAGGTAAACCAGGCTGAGTCATAGTAAAATCAACAGGTGTAGTGGCATAGCCTTCATTTACTGAACTAAAAACATAATACGAACCTACTTCGCTCGTATTAGCAAACTGTCCGTTATATTCTACTGTTACTTTTGTTTTATCGCTTAATTGATAAGAAAAAACAGGGGCTATTACGTAGCGATCATTATGTTCAAAAGGTCTGTGAGATCCCTTTTTTTGAAAGGCACCATTAAAACGGTAAAGGAATTTTCCGGCTTTATCAAATTTTCCGTCTAAGTCAATACTGGCACGATAAAAATCGAAACTTCCTGCTAAAACGCTAGCCTCACCTTTAGTAATTCCGGTTGGTTTTTTTGTTACCACATTGTACAGACCGCTTGGGTCACCGCTTGAAAGCATAAAACCTGCAGGACCCTTTACGAATTCAATGTGATCGACAAAACTCATATCTTCAGTTAGTGGTCCCCAGAAAGAAGATACTACGTTGAAGCCATTTCTAAATGCCTGAATTTGTGATCCGCGCATGGAGATATTCGTATACATATCGCCCCAGTGCTCTAAACGCACCGCTCCACTCACGTTACGAATAACGCCGTCGCTCATACTGGTAATTTGCTGATCTTTTAATGTTTGAGAACTAACAATCTGAATATTCTGAGGGATCTCTAATACCGGAGTCTGAAGGCGTAAAGATAAAGACGGCTTGTCTTGTTTGTATTTGTTTTTTGTAATAATAACTTCATCAAGATCTTCCTGACTTTCAGAAAGTGCAAAGTTTTTAGTAGTAGTCTGTTTTGCTATTACCTCGATTTTTTCTTCTACCGATTTAATCCCGACAGAATTAATAGCAACTAGATAGCTGCCAGGTTTGACATTCTTAATTTCATACTGTCCGTTTGCATTGGTAACAGCTGTGTACTTTGTTCCTTTAAGCTTTATTGAAATATTCTGAGCAGGAAGATTTCCACTTAAAGATACTTTTCCGCTTACTTTTCCAAGCTCCTGACTTAACATGTTTAGTGAACTTAAAAACAGTAAACTAAATAACAGTTTTTTGATGGTATTTACATTCATTTTTGGTGAGGGTTAATTTTTTTATGGGGCAAAAGTAATGGCTAAAAGCTTTTTATCCAAATTATTTTTACTTATTCTAAATAAAAATAATTATTTTGAGAATTGATTAGACCATTTTGTGTGGACAATTACTAATAAATCAAAAACACACACTTACATAAAAAGAGTTTACAGCCAAAATGCAGTAGAAGTTCGCAGTATTATGGCATAAACGTTCAAAAATCAGGATCTAATTTTCTTAATTTAGAATAAAAACAAAGGAAATAAGAGTATTTTTGTAACCGAAAAAACACATCAGTTTTAGGTTAAATTCAAATAGAATGTCAATAATTAAAGAGTTAGAACAACTGTCAGCATCATTACAAGGAACACTTTTATACGACGATCTTCATAAAACACTTTATTCGACCGATGCATCGGTGTACCGGATTAAACCAAAAGCGGTTGCGGTGCCTCAAACTATAGAAGATATTAGTAAACTGATTCGGTTTGCCGCTCAGCATGATATTTCGATAACGCCTAGAACGGCGGGAACTTCTTTGGCCGGACAAACAGTTGGTGACGGAATAGTGGTTGATGTTTCGAAGCATTTTACCAAAATCCTGAATTTCGACCCGATTGCAAAAACAGTTACGGTTCAGCCCGGTGTAATTCGCGATGAACTGAATTTATTTCTGAAACCGAACGGTGTGTTTTTCGGCCCCAATACATCAACTTCTAACCGCTGTATGATTGGGGGAATGGTGGGGAATAATTCTTCGGGAACAACTTCGATTCGCTATGGCGTAACGCGCGATAAAATTGTGGAGATCAAAGCAATTTTGAGCGATGGTTCACAAGTGGTTTTTAAAGAACTGACTTCGGCAGAATTTATTGAAAAAACAAAAGGAGATTCTTTAGAAAATAAAATTTATAAAAGCCTTTACGACGAACTTTCGGTAAAAGCAACGCAGGACGAAATTATAAAAGAGTTTCCAAAACCGGAAATCCACAGGAGAAATACGGGTTATGCGGTTGATATTTTACTAAAATCGGATTTGTTTGGCGGAACGGAACCTACAATCAACCTCGGGAAATTACTTTGCGGAAGCGAAGGAACTTTGGCTTTTACAACCGAAATTACTTTAAAAGTAGATGATTTGCCTCCAGCTCATAATATTATGGTTGTGGCGCATTATCATAGCATTCACGAATCGCTGGAATCTGTTGTGGTGGCGATGAAACATCATTTGTACACTTGCGAAATGATAGACGACACGATTTTGGATTGTACGAAAACGAATCGTGAACACATTAAAAACCGATTCTTTCTGCAGGATGAACCCAAAGCAATTATGATGTTTGAAGTGGCTTCGCACGATCCGCAAGATGCCGAAAATCAGGCGAATGCTTTAATTGCTGATTTAGAGAAAAATAACTTTGGTTATGCGCTTGTAAAAATTTACGGTGCGGATATTGAAAAAGTAAATGAACTTAGAAAAGCAGGACTTGGACTCTTGGGAAGTATTGTTGGCGACGACAAGGCAGCCGATTCTATTGAGGATACTGCTGTTGAACTGAGTGATTTGCCAGCTTATATTGCAGAATTCTCAGCAATGATGCTGCGTCACGGACAAGGAGCAATTTATTACGCACATGCCGGCGCAGGTGAACTGCATTTGCGTCCGGTTTTGAATCTGAAGAAAACATCTGACCTGAAATTATTTAGAACCATAGCGACCGATGTGGCAATTTTGGTCAAAAAATACAGAGGATCATTAAGTGGGGAACACGGAGACGGAATTGTGCGTGGCGAGTTTATTCCGTTTATGATTGGCGATAAGAATTACGAATTGCTGAAAAGAATCAAACTGGCGTTTGACCCAAATTCGGTTTTGAATATCGGGAAGATTGTCAATGCCCTGAAAATGGATGAAAACCATCGTGTGGTTTCAGGAAGGACAGAACCGGATATTAAAACGTTTCAGGATTTCTCAGACAGTTTGGGGATTTTGCGTGCAGCCGAAAAATGCAACGGATCGGGAGATTGCCGAAAATTACCTTCGGCAGGAGGAGCAATGTGCCCAAGTTATCGTGCGACCCGAAATGAAAAAGAAACCACACGGGCAAGAGCCAATGCGCTACGTGAATATCTCACTTATTCTGAAAAAGAAAATAAATTTGACCAGAAAGAATTATACGAGGTTTTTGAGTTGTGTGTAAGTTGTAAAGCCTGTGCCAGCGAATGTCCGAGTAATGTGGACGTAGCTACTTTAAAAGCCGAATTTTTATACCAATATCAAAAAGCAAACGGATTCTCAACCCGAAATAAGATTTTTGCCCACAACGCCAAACTGAACAAAATGGGAAGCAAATTCCCGGTAATTACCAACTTTATTTCAAATCAATCGCTCGTTAAAAAAAGTATGGGAATTGCGCCGGAAAGGCAAGTTCCGCTTTTGGCGAAAAAGACTTTCAGAAAATGGCATGAAAATCATAAACCTGCAGTTACGGATTTTCCAAACGGGAGATTGTATTTGTTTGTAGATGAATTCACGAATTATTATGACGTAAATATCGGAATCGATGCTTTCGAATTATTAACCAAATTAGGTTATCAGGTATTAGTTATCGATCATGAAGAAAGCGGAAGAGCTTATTTATCGAAAGGGTTTTTGGAAGAAGCCAAGAAAATTGCCAATGATAACGTCAATATTTTTAAAGATTTGGTTTTAGGTAATGCCCCTTTGGTTGGTATTGAACCTTCGGCCATTTTGACTTTCAGGGATGAATATCTTCGATTGGCAGATGATAAAGAAGCAGCTGAGAAACTTTCGCATGATACATTTACAATCGAGGAATTCTTTAAAAAAGAAATTATCGACGGTAAAATAAGACCGGAATCTTTTTCGGATGAAAAGAAAGAAATCAAGATTCACGGACATTGTCATCAGAAATCATTGAGTTCGGTTGAGGCGACTTTCACGATGCTGAATTTGCCAACTAATAATACAGTTACCATTTATAATTCAGGCTGTTGCGGAATGGCAGGATCTTTTGGTTACGAAAAAGAACATTATCAGGTAAGTATGCAAATGGGAGAAGATACTTTGTTCCCAAAAGTGCGAAACACCGCTGAAAATGTAAAAATCGCTGCCGCAGGAACGAGCTGTCGTCATCAGATTTTTGATGGAACAAGTAGGGAAGCACAGCATCCGGTTAGTATTTTGAAAAGCTGTTTGAAGTGAGCTGTTTGTTGTAAAATGTAAAAAGTTTAGCCACAGATTAGAGGATTAAAATACAAAAAAAAATGCTCTCGCAGATTTGGAAGATTGAGCAGATTTGATTCAAAAAATCTGTATAAAAATTTAAATTAGTTAGAAAATCTGTTATATCTGCTAAATCTGTGAGAAAAAAAATATACCCACAGATTTAGAAAACATAATTCGTGAATTTCTTTGCCTATTTACTATCTCGGGTCGTATCAGAAAAATTATTTCAAGCTTACTTTTTTACCTGATTCAGCTGCTTTGTAGATGGCGTTAATGATTTTTACATCTTTAATTCCTTCTTCGCCGGTGATATGATTTGGGAGTTTTTTGTTTTCTAAAATGACTTTACAAATGGCATCCATTTGAGTTTGCTGCTGATTTATAACCGGAAAATTAAATACTTTTCCATCAGATGTTTTGCCTACAAATGGGCCATAACTGACAGCAGGACTCATTTCAAAGAAACCGTCATCCGCTGCAGCATAAAATCGATCGATACCAAAACCATAAGAACTGCTGCAATTAGCAACAGCACCGCTAGGAAATTCCATTTGCCATGTAATGTTTTCTTCAACCTGTGTAAATCTGTTTCTGTTGTTTATGGTTCCGAATTGTGCGGTAACTGCAATGGGTTCTTCTCCTAAAACATAACGGGAAACCTGAATACAATAAACTCCTAAGTTAATCAACGGACCACCTCCCGCAAGTTTTTTAGTAAGCCGCCATTCGTTACGGGCATTTAAATTAACGGGTTTATTACTATCATGAATATCATAAGTGCTATAACCAAGACCAGCTTCGATATAACGAACTTGTCCTAAAACTTTTTCTTGTCCCAGTCGTTTTATTTCTAAATGATTAGGCTCGTAATGAAGGCGATAACCCATTGCCAATTGTACATTATTATCGTTGCAGACTTTTATCATTTCTTCGCAATCTTCAATAGTAATTGCCATCGGTTTTTCGACAATAACGTGTTTTCCTGACTTTGCAGCACGAACAGTAAATTCTTTATGTAACGCGTTTGGTGTTACAACATACACTAAATCAATATCTTTATTTTTTACGATTGTATCGAAATTCTCGTAGTTATAAATGTTCTTTTCTGGGATATTATATTGTTTTTTCCATTTCTCAGCTTTAGAAGGAGTTCCTGTAATGATTCCGGAAAGCTGGCAATATTCCGAAACCTGAAGACCTTCAGCTAGCAATGAAGCGTAGTTTCCTAAACCGCAAAGCGCGATATTTAATTTTTTTCCGGTGTATGGAGTTTTATCCTCCAGCGACTCCGCTAAAAAGGAGGGAAGGGTTGTCATCACTACCGAAGCACCAACTCCAACTCCAAATTTATTCACAAATGATCGTCTTGAAATTTTCTCCATAAATTTACCTTTAAATTAAGTGTTAATTTATAAGTAAACTATTTCTGTAAAATGTTACAATGCAGAGGTTATAAAATGTTTTCTAATTAACTTAATGAAACTTTCTTTCCTGTTTCAGCAGCTTTATAAATTGCATTAATAATCTTGATATCTTTCAATCCTTCTTCCCCGGTAATATGGTTGGGCAGTTGTTTGTTTTCCAGCAATAATTTAGAAATCTCATCTAATTGTTTCTGCTGTTGTTTGATTGGAGGAAATTTTAACGGTCCTTTCGATGTTTTTCCTTCATACGGGCCATAACTTAAACCGGGACTTAACTCAAAAGACCCATAATCTGCAGATGCGTAAGTCCTGTCAATATTGTAACCACAGGAAGTATTGCCATTTGCCATTGCGCCGCTAGGAAATTTCATTTGCCAGGAAATACTTTCTTCCGTTTCTGAAAATCTGTTTTTATCGTTTATGGTTCCAAATTGAGCAGTAACAGAAATTGGTTCTTCTCCTAAAATATAACGGCTGGCCTGAATACAGTAAATTCCTAAATCCATTAAAGGACCGCCGCCGGATAATTTTTTATTTAGTCTCCAATTCGCTGGACTATTTATGTCTACGGGAGTTTTGGCAATAGTATCATACGTTTTATAGCCTAGGGAAGATTCAATGTAGCGTACTTGTCCGAAAACTTTCTCTTGTCCTAATCGTTTAATTTCTAAATGCGTCGGTTCGTAATGCAAACGATACCCAATAGCCAATTGTACTTTATTATCATTACAGGCTTTTATCATTTCTTCGCATTCTTTGACATTAATTGCCATTGGTTTTTCAGTGATAACATGTTTTCCTGCTTTTGCAGAACGAATAACAAATTCTTTATGTAGACTATTAGGAAGGATTACGTAAACCATGTCAATATCCTTGTTGTTTATAATCTCATCAAAATTTTCATAATTATAAATATTCTTTTCGGGAATATTGTATCTGTCTTTCCATTTGACTGCTTTTGAAGGAGTCCCGGTAACTATTCCTGCAAGATGACAATATTCAGACCCCTGCATAGACTCTGCCACTATATTGGCATAAATTCCTAAACCGCATATTGCAAGATTTATTTTTTTTCCGATGTACGGAAGGCTATTTAGTTCAGGTTCATATAAAAAAGAAGGAAGGGTTGTTACAATAACTGAAGCACCAATACCAATTCCAAATTTATTTACAAATGAACGTCTTGTGATTTTTTCCATAAACTTTGATCTTTTTATATTAAATACTTAGTAAGGCTATTTGTGAGAAATATTATACTTCTTGTAAACTACTCATTTGTATGTAATTAGCATAAAATTAAAGAATTATTATTGTCTCGTCCTAAAAAGCAATGCATTTATTGAGAAAAATAATTAAGAAAATTTGTGTATTTAGTGGCGAAAAAAATTACAGATAAACAAAATCGTTTTATATATTTGATTTCAGGATAATTTTTGCATTATTTGCAAAATAAAAGCGTAAAGTCTGAAATATATTAATTTAAAAACCAGAACCACATATGGCGTTATCAGGTTTATTCCGCAAGAAAACAGTACAGGATATTCTGAAGCAGGTTGCAAAGAACGAAGCAGAGGGTCATAATGCATTAGGAAAGCATTTAACTACCAGAGATTTAACAGCATTTGGAATCGCAGCCATTGTTGGAGCTGGGATTTTCAGTACGATCGGAAAGGCAAGTGCTGATGGAGGACCGGCCGTTATCTTTCTTTTTTTGTTTACAGCTCTTGCTTGTAGTTTTGCTGCATTTGCCTACGCCGAATTTGCTTCGATGGTTCCGGTTTCCGGTAGTGCTTATACCTATTCATACGTTGCTTTTGGTGAAATTATCGCCTGGATAATTGGCTGGGCCTTAATTATGGAATACGCCGTAGGAAATATTACGGTCGCCATATCGTGGAGTGATTATTTTACGGGCTTGCTCCAAAGTGGCGGAATTCATTTACCTCAATGGATTCAGATGGACTACTTAACCGCTTCAAACGGTTATAAAGACGCCATGGCTTTAATGCAGGGCGGAAAATCTTTTGAAAATTTAGATTCAGGATTACAAACCGCTTACAGAGCATGGAAAACGGCACCTCAAATTGGTTCTTTTCATTTTGTTGCAGATCTGCCGGCTTTATTTATTATTGTTTTAATTACGGCTTTGGTTTACCGCGGAATGAAAGAATCACGTAATGCAAGCAATGTTATGGTCGTTGTAAAACTTTGTATTGTTCTTTTGGTAATTGCTGTAGGAGTTTTTTATGTTGATACTGCCAATTGGGATCCATTTGCACCAAATGGAGTAAGCGGGGTTCTAAAAGGAGTTTCAGCCGTTTTCTTTGCTTATATAGGTTTTGACGCAATTTCAACAACAGCAGAGGAATGCAAAAACCCACAGCGTGACTTACCACGTGGCATGATGTGGGCAATTATTATCTGTACACTTTTATACATTGCCATAGCGTTGGTCTTAACCGGAATGGTACGCTATAACGAATTGAATGTTGGAGATCCGCTGGCTTTTGTTTTCGATAAATTAAACTTAAAATGGATGTCTGGCATTATTGCGGTGAGCGCAGTTGTGGCCATGGCAAGTGTTTTACTGGTTTTCCAGATGGGACAGCCCCGCATCTGGATGAGTATGAGCCGTGATGGTTTATTGCCAAAGAAATTTTCTACCGTTCATCCAAAATTTAAAACACCATCATTTGCCACTATTGTTACTGGTTTTGTGGTTGCAGTTCCGGCTTTATTCTTAAACTTAACGATGGTAACCGATTTGTGCAGTATCGGTACTTTGTTTGCTTTTGTACTGGTTTGTGCCGGTGTTTTGGTATTGCAGAACAAACCTGAGATTCCAAGAGGAAAATTCAGAACACCTTATATTAATTCTAAATATATTCTGCCTGTATTAATGATTGCGGGATTGTATTATGCTCTCGCTTTCAATAGTAAGGCTACAATGGATTTTATCAATAATGAGGCACAGATTTACGATGCAACTTCGATTGTAACTGCATTGAATAAAGAGGAATCGGTTAAAGTTTTTGATTATTTGAAAGCAATAGATGTTACTAATAAAGCCTCGCAAACCTCAGATTTAGAACATTTATTGGGACAATATCAGGACGACGAGGCTAAATATGCTGAAGTTCTAAAAGGCCTTCCAATCAATGATACTCTAAAATACGAATCAGGTTTCAGTTTGTTCAAACACAAAATACCGATGTGGATTTTTCTGTTCGTTTTGGTAGGATTAGCGGTTTGGGCTTTCAGAAAAAACCTGTCTTTAATTCCGCTTTTAGGATTAATCTGCTGTTTGTATATGATGGCCGAATTAAGCGTGTGGAACTGGATTTATTTCACCATCTGGTTGATAATCGGGCTCTTGATTTACTTTGGCTATAGCCGAAAAAATAGTAAACTGAACTTTGTAGGAAAGTTGTAAGTTAAGAGTTATGAATTATAAATGGAAAGCCGTTCTGAATTGATATTTCAGAACGGCCTGTTTATTTTAGTTCCCAATGATTTTGCAGACTAAGTAGTTTTTATTTACGTTATTATAATGGGCCTAATCTGCGAGAGAAAAACTCCGTAAATCGCTGCTAAATAATCACAAAATCCCAAGCTCAATCATACAAGCCTTCATCATCTCATAAGTACGCTGAATATCATTATCCAATCCAATAGAAAAACGAATCAAACCATCAGTCAACCCCATTTCAGCTTGTTCCTCTAACGGAATTTCACTGGAAGTTGAGGTACCAGGAGCACTAAATAACGTTTTATAAAACCCTAAACTTACCGCCAAATAACCTAAGTTTCTCGCTTGCATCAGTTCCATTAATTCATTGGCTTTCCCCAAAGTTCCTACGTCAATTGTCATCATTCCACCAAAACCATATTCCTGATTAATCATCGTTTTGTACAACTCATGACTCGGGTGACTTTTTAATCCCGGATAAACCGTTTTTAAACCATCGTTTTCGAATTTTTCAGCCAGATAAGCAGCGTTATAACTGTGCTGTTTGATTCGTATATGAAGCGTGCGAAGATTTTTCATCACACTCGCAGAACGCAGACTGTCCATCGTTGGTCCCAAAAGCATACTTGCTCCTGAATTTACATTTTTCAGCGAATTGATAAATTCTTTCGATGCACAAGTCACACCACCAACCGTATCACTGTTTCCGTTAATGTATTTCGTTAAACTGTGAATTACGATATCAGCACCTAATTTTGCCGGAGAAACTGATAAAGGCGAAAACGTATTGTCAACCACCAATTTCAGATTGTGCTTTTTAGCAATCTGTGCTAAACCTGCAATATCAGCCACTTCCAATAAAGGATTACTCACTGTTTCGCAGTAAATAACTTTTGTTTTTGAGGTAATTGCAGCTTCTACAACATCCAGTTTCGTAATGTCAACAAAACTTGTTTTAATACCAAAACGAGGCGTAAAATTCTTCAAAAAAGTATATGTTCCGCCATAAATCGTTCTGCTGGAAACAATGTGGTCTCCTGCGCTGCAAAGCTGTAATAGCGTTGGCGTAATCGCACCCATTCCTGATGCCGAAACATTAGCCGTTTCCGTTCCTTCCATCGCTGCCAAAGCCTGATCTAAATACAAGTTACTCGGTGACGAATGGCGTGAATACAAATAGCAGCCTTCCATATTACCTTCAAAAGTATCAAACATGGTTTTAGCCGATAAAAAAGTATAAGTCGAAGAGTCAGAAATCGAGGGATTCACACCTCCAAATTCCCCAAAGTATTGCAAATCCTGAATGTTATCTGCCGGGTTAAAGTCTTTCATTTTTTGTCATTGCGAGGAACGAAGCCTAAGCTAATCTTATCCTCTGGTTAGTATTATTTGTTTTTTGACTTAGCGATTGCAATTGATTTTTGCAATTGACATTGTTATTGTTAGGAGCTATTTCCTGCTATCCGCTATATCTTTTGTGGCGAACCCCGCCACAAAAGGATGTTGCTTCTATCAGGGCTAGAACTCTCGTTTTCAAAAGAAATTCTATTCAAAATAAATATTTATTAGAAAAATAGTCAATTATTGTATCTGTAATTAGATTTTAAAACTATAAATACTATCATTTGTAGATTAATTATTTAATTTTGATGAATTAATGAATCTAAAATAGATTTTTATTCATTTTATAAAACCAAGTATAAAAATGACTTTAGACGCAATAGATAAAAAACTCCTGGTTTTACTGCAAACAGACAGTAAAAAAACAACCAAAGAATTATCCTTAAAACTCAATCTTTCAGTAACTGCAGTTTACGAAAGGATTAAAAAGTTAGAGCGCGAAGGCATCATCAAAAACTACGTAGCCTTAGTAGATAAATCAAAAATTGAAAAAGGCTTTGTAGTGTTCTGTCATTTAAAACTCATTCAGCACACGAAAGAATTCCTGACTAAATTCGAAAGCGAAGTCATTAAACTGAATGAAGTTTTAGAATGCCATCACGTAAGCGGAGATTACGATTACATTTTAAAAGTCCTGGTCAAAGACATGGAAGCATATCGGGAATTCCTGGTAACCAAACTCACAACTTTACAACATATTGGGAGTACACAAAGTACTTTTATGATTAGTGAGGTGAAGAATTCGACGGTGATTTTCTAAGATTCTAAGATTTTGAGGCGCTGAGATTCTAAGTTTATAATATCACGATGGTTAGCGTATTTTTTGTCATTTCGACGAAGGAGAAATCTCCACAAATAGCTCCGCATAGAATTTCTCAATCGTTGTAGAGTTTCTCGCGAAGATTTCTCCTTCGTCGAAATGACATAACTTACGAAAGTACTTTACAACTGTGAAGTAAAAATTAAGTAATCAACACATTTTTTAATTACTAAAAGCATTAAATTTTATTTAAAATGCCACTACAATGGAAACGAAAGAATTAAGACGTAAACTAATAATCGATTTTGGAAATTCATCGAAGAGGATTCCAAATTAGAAATTTTAGAAAGTGTTTTGATGCCATAAATCACGATGAAAAAAAGCAATAGTTTCTGATTCACATTATGATTTGGTTGCTGAAGGAAGAGAAAAAATACATTTCTGGAGAAAATCAGTCAAGTTCTTGGGAAGAAGTCGAAAAACGTCTGAATGCTAAGTATGGCTTTTAATATTACTATTTTACCATTAGTACAAAAGGAAATCGATGAGTCTATTGAATTTTACGAAAACAGAAGTAAAGGTTTAGGGAAGCAATTTCTAATTTATCTGAAATCTTACTTAAAAGGCTTAAGTGCAAATCCCAAAACATTCGAAATAAAAAACCTCCAATTTATCGCGAGTTGACATTGGTTAATCCTTATTCAAAAACCAAAAAAGAATCACTTTCTTTTTATTAATTAAGGAAATCATAACAAAAAACCTTAAAGTTTAAACTTTAAACAAAACTTTATTCCTTAATTTTGTAACACTAAAATAAAAAATAAAAAAACTATGAGTTCATTTGACGTAGTCATTATAGGTTCAGGTCCCGGCGGATACGTATCAGCAATTCGTTGTGCCCAATTAGGTTTCAAAACTGCAATTGTAGAAAAATATAATTCATTGGGCGGAACGTGCCTTAACGTAGGTTGTATCCCTTCAAAAGCATTGTTGTCATCTTCTCATCATTATGCAGAAATTGCTCATTTTGCAGATCATGGAATCGAAGTTTCCGGAGATGTAAAAATCAATTTAGAGAAAATGATTGCCCGTAAGCAAGCCGTTGTAGATCAAACCGTAGGCGGAATCAACTACCTAATGGATAAAAATAAAATCACTGTTTTTAATGGTTTAGGATCGTTTGTGGACGCAACACATATTGCAGTTGCAAAAGCTGACGGAACATCTGAAACTATCGAAGCAAAATATACGGTAATCGCAACAGGTTCAAAACCATCTTCTTTACCTTTCATCAAAATTGATAAAGAAAGAATCATCACTTCTACGGAAGCTTTAGCCTTAAAAGAAGTTCCAAAACATTTAGTAATTATCGGAGGAGGAGTTATCGGAATCGAACTTGGACAAGTGTACTTGCGTCTTGGCGCTCAGGTTTCTGTGGTAGAATTCATGGACAGAATTATTCCCGGAATGGACGGTTCATTGTCTAAAGAATTAACGAAAGTGTTGAAAAAACAGGGAATGAAATTCTATGTTTCCCACAAAGTAAAATCGGTCGAAAGAAATGGCGATGCTGTTATAGTTCAGGCTGAAAATGCAAAAGGAGAAACCATCACGCTTGAAGGAGATTATTCGTTAGTTTCTGTTGGTCGTCGTCCATACACAGACGGATTAAACGCTGACAAAGCTGGAGTTAAAATCTCAGACAGAGGACAGGTAGAAGTAAACGATCATTTACAAACTAACGTTCCAAATATCTATGCAATTGGTGACGTAGTCCGTGGAGCAATGCTAGCACACAAAGCGGAAGAAGAAGGTACTATGGTTGCTGAAATCTTAGCGGGTCAAAAGCCACATATCGATTACAACTTAATTCCTGGTGTAGTTTACACTTGGCCGGAAGTTGCTGCAGTTGGACAAACTGAAGAGCAATTAAAAGCGGCCGGAGTTAAATACAAATCTGGAAGTTTCCCATTCAAAGCGTTAGGACGCGCAAGAGCAAGTGCTGATTTAGACGGATTCGTAAAAATCCTTGCTGACGAAAAAACAGACGAAGTTTTAGGTGTTCACATGATTGGGGCGCGCACAGCAGATTTAATTGCTGAAGCGGTAACCGCAATGGAATTTAAAGCGTCTGCTGAAGATATTTCAAGAATGAGCCATGCACATCCAACTTTTGCAGAAGCGGTAAAAGAAGCGGCATTGGCAGCTACTGAAAACAGAGCATTGCACGTATAATTAATTTACGTAAATATACCAAACCCGACATTTTTTAAGTGTCGGGTTTTTATATTTTAGACTGAAAATTAAATTATGCTTTAAAAAGGCTTCTGTAGTTATCCCAATATCTGTAAATCAAGAATAAGTTAGCCAAAAATAATAATGCGGCAAGTGGCAAACCTTCCGGGGCAAGGAAATAATTGATAAACAAAATGTTTACAGTAATTGGTAAGATTAAAATATTAGCCAATGTTACGTAACGTCCAGTTAAAAATGCAATTCCACAAAGTAATTCTATTGTTTTTGCTAAAGGCAATAAATAAGTTGAGGCAACCAGTCCCATATTAAAAGCCTTAAAATTACCGGTCGTTTCTGGTTCCGGAGCAAGCTTAAAGAAGAAAATAATAGAAGCAGAGAGTAACAAAAGACCAATCAAAACCCGGACAACAATAGTAGCAATTTTCATAATATTAAATTTAATAGGTTAAAATATATAAATTATGTGCTTGAAATCGTCTAATTAAATTCCCTAAAAGAGTTTTAAAAAAAAAAATATCTTCTTGATAATTTTTCAATAAAAGCATTTTTATTTTGGAATTAATTGAAAGCTCTATCAAAGATAATCATTTTTTAATTATGAAATCGCTATTTTATTAACACTTTGATTGGGTTTTGCTTATTTTATTTGGATATTTATTTTAAACTTTCATTGATTAAGCGTTCCATTAATTTATTTAAATATTCTACTTGATAATCTCCTACAGATGCAACCAGATGATCATTTCCAATTCCGCTGTCATTGGTTATAAAAACATATGTTCCATTAGTGGCAATTGCCATATAACGCATTAAAAATTCTGTTTCTTTATCAATGCCACTAGCCGTTATCGGAATAACTCTGATTCCCTTTTTACTGGCTGTTGCAATCAAATCGTGAATTTCTGAGATAATCTGGTCATCGTAATGAGGAGGAGCATCAAGAACAAGAAATAAAATTCTGGAAGTAGCATTTTCAGACCATTCTAAGTCATTTATAGATTTATCTAAAGCAGTTTCGACAGCTTCAGGAAAGTCTCCGCCTGCTTCAGCAGATTGTTCTTTTATAAAATTGACAGTATCATCAATGTCTGTAGAAAAATCAGATACTTTTGTTATGTAATCTTCTCCTTTATCTCTGTAAAAAACAGCCCCCATATTTATTGTAACGTCTTGGTTTTTATGACGTACTTTTGATATTACATCGGTTAATTCTTCTTTCAGGTATTCTAATTCATCTCCCATAGAACCCGTTGCGTCAACCATAAAAGCAATATCGACCTTTTTTTCTTTATTTTCTTCGGTATAATTTTTTAAAACTAAACGATTAACTTTTTTATCGCTGTAGGTTAGAATGTTTTTAAAAATCTGACTGCCAATTTTGATTTTGAAATTTTGATTGTCTGGCTCTTTCTCATTTCTTAAAGAGGGCCATAATTCTGCATTTCCTTTATTGTTTGTTCTGGAAGACCAAATGATATTGTTTTGAGAATTAAGCAGCAAAACAGGTACATCAGCTACATTCTCAAAATTCGATTTTACATTCACAGAAACCCTGTCTTTTAAATTATATTTCCAGTAATCACTCATTTCAGAAAATTCAGAATTTCTATTTAAGGATTCCCAAAATTTCCAATTGCTTAAATCATTCCATTCTCCGGCAGTAATTTGTCCGGCCTGAATTTGTTGTTGATCATCGCTTTCTGAATATTCAGATTTTGAAGATTCTGCGTCTGCACGATCTTCTGTGGCCGAGGATTCTATTGTTACATCTGCAGAAGATGTTGCATCTGCTTTTTTACAGGAAAATAGTAATGCGATGATTACTAATATGGTCAAACTTAATTTTGGAATTGTTTTCATAAAAGGTTTAAAGGTTGATTAATAATTATGTTATTTACACGATGTAAATATTATTTTCGTTAAAAACAGTGAGAGTAATTTTTTGATCAAATAGCAAAATGAGTTTAATAATTGGTGTTAATCTCGTGTATTAAAAAGCGTGCCAATATTTTTTTAAGATTACTTTATTGAAGGATTTTTTTTGTCGTAATTTTGAAGTCTAAAATCTATTCATTTTTGAGAGTTTCCATTCACAAGTATATTTCAAATCCAGAGCAATTTAAACAACAGCTTTTAGGCTGGTCACAACAATTTCGCGAAGTTGTTTTTTTGGACAGCAATTCCTATCCGCAAGAATATTCCAGTTTTGATTGTTTAGTAGCTGTAGATGCTTTTACATCTTTAAAAACAGATCTTCATAATGCTTTTGAAGATTTAAAACAATACCAGCAAACTACAAAAGACTGGCTTTTCGGGTATTTGTCTTACGATTTAAAAAATGATATTGAGCCTTTAAAATCATCAAATTTTGATGGATTATATTTTCCGGATTTATTTTTCTTTCAGCCTAAAAAAATATTAATCTTAAAGGAAAACCAGCTTGAAATCAAATACTTGTTTTTTTGCGATGATGAGGTAGAGCAGGATTTTGAAGAAATTATTCATAGTAAAAACGATTCGTTTGACACATTGGATAAAGTCAAAGTAAAACAACGAATTTCAAAAGAATTATATCTGGAAAAAGTAACAAAAATGCTGGAACACATTCACGCAGGTGACATGTATGAAGCCAATTTTTGCATGGAATTTTATGCCGAAAATGCCGTAATAAATCCTTTGGAAAAGTTTCAAAAACTGAATCAGATTTCAAAAGCACCCTTTTCAGTTTTCTTTAAAAATAACAAACATTTTTTGCTTTGTGCTTCACCGGAGCGCTACCTGAAAAAAGTGGGAGATAAAATCATTTCTCAGCCGATAAAAGGAACCTCCAAACGATTTTTTGATACCATTGAAGATGAAAAATCGAAACATAACCTGGAGAACGATGCAAAAGAACGAGCTGAAAACATTATGATTACTGATTTAGTCCGTAATGATTTATCGCAGACAGCACAAAAAGGATCGGTTGAAGTCGCAGAACTCTGCAAAATTTATTCCTTCTTGCAGGTACACCAAATGATTTCTACAGTAACTTCAAAATTAGATGCTCAATACTCACCAATTGATGTTTTAAGAACAACTTTTCCAATGGGAAGTATGACGGGGGCTCCAAAAATTTCGGTCATGAAAATTATAGAAAATCAGGAAGAAACCAAACGGGGATTGTACAGTGGGACAGTGGGGTATTTTACACCAGAAGGCGATTTTGATTTTAATGTAGTGATCAGAAGTATTTTGTACAATCAGGAAAATAAATACGTTTCATTCTCTGTTGGAAGTGCCATTACCGCTCAGTCTGTTCCTGAAAAAGAATACGAAGAATGTTTATTAAAAGCAAAAGCAATGGCTGAAGTTTTAAAATCTTCTGGTATTTGAAAAAAAATAATCTGAAAAGTATCTTTTTATGCAATTAATCTTAAGAACATACCATTTAAAACTAAAGGACACTTTTAGAATTTCTAGAAAGTCAATTGATTTTCAGCCTTCGTTAATAGTAGAATTGCATGACGATGGGTTTTCCGGATATGGAGAAGCAACTTCAAACGCATATTATAACATTGGAATCGAAAACATACAAAGTGATATTGAACAATGCAGGGATGTAATTGAAACAGCTTCTGATGAAATCCCGGAAGAATTTTGGAATAAAATAAGCGCTTATTTTAAGTATAATCCTTTTGCTCTTTGCGCATTGGATAACGCTTATAATGATTTATACGCACGTAAAAAAGGAGAAAAATTATATAGTTTATGGAACTACAATATTTCTAATAATCCATTGACTAATTACACTATTGGAATTGATCGTATTGAAAATATGATTGCCAAAATGATTGGATTTCCATGGCCAATTTATAAAATAAAGCTTGGAACACCAGAAGATATGGCAATTGTGACTGAATTACGAAAACACAGTGATGCTATTTTTAGAGTCGATGCCAATTGTGCCTGGACTGTTGAGGAAACATTGTCAAATGCTGTTATTTTGAAGGATTTGGGGGTCGAATTCATAGAACAGCCTTTAAAGGCAAATGATTGGGAAGGCCAGCGGGAGTTGTTTAAAAATTCTGTTTTGCCCATTATGGCTGATGAAAGTTGTATTAAAGAAGGAGATATTGTTAAATGCAGTAATCACTTTCACGGAGTTAATATAAAATTAATGAAATGCGGTGGAATAACACCCGCACGAAGAATGATCACAGAAGCTAAAAAGTTAGGATTAAAAACCATGGTAGGCTGCATGACGGAATCTACAGTTGGTATTTCTGCAATTGCCCATTTGTTGCCCGAATTAGATTATGTTGATATGGATGGAGCGTTATTACTGGCAAAAGATATTGCGAGTGGTGTAACAATAAAAAATGGTAAAACATATTATCCTGACAGAGCCGGAACGGGAGTGATTTTGTTCTAAGATTTCCTTTTAAAATAGTGTACCTTTGCAAAATAAACGATGCTGAGGAAGAAAAAAAAAACTTGAAACCTCAAACCTGAAACAAAACAAAAAATGACAAATAACGATATCTTAAAAAAACTTCGCGTGGCTTTAATGCTCCGTGATGATCAAATAGTTGAAATTTTAGAATTAGTAGATTTTAGAATTTCAAAATCAGAATTAGGGGCTTTTTTCAGGGCAGAAGACCATCCTAATTATATGGAATGTGGCGATCAGGTTTTGAGAAACTTTCTGAATGGATTGGTAATTCATTTAAGAGGAACAAAGGAAAATCCTAAAAACCCGAATGATGTTTTAGCGAAACATAAAGCTGAAATTCCGAAGAAAGAAACGTCAAAAGAAAGACCTGAATTTAAAGCGAGCCCAAAAGATTCAGAAAGAGCAAGAGGTGATCAGAAAACTTTAAAACCCGGAGCTGCTAAAAAAACTTTCAAGAAAAACAATTCGAAAGCTACGCCAAAAATACAAGTTGTAGAAAAAGTAGTTTACAAAAACGGAAAGAATAAAAAATAATTAACGGCACACGTTGTTTAAACGCAAATTTCGCAAAGCTTGATCATAAGCTTTGCGAAATTTGTGTTTATATTGAATTGAGTCTTATAAATTAAAAATCTTTGCGCACTTTGTGGTTAAATCAAAAAAAAAATCCATTCGTTTTGCGAATGGATTTTAATATATAACTAATGTCTTATTTGATTAAGAAAGAGCAGCTTTAACCTGATCTGCAGCTTCCTGAAATTGAACAGCAGATAAAATTGGCATACCAGAGTTGTCAATTAATTCTTTTGCAATTTCAGCATTTGTTCCTTGCAAACGAACAATGATCGGCACATTGATAGCGTCACCCATGTTTTTGTAAGCATCAACAACTCCCTGAGCAACACGGTCACAACGAACGATTCCTCCAAAGATGTTAATTAAAATTGCTTTTACGTTTGGATCTTTTAGGATAATACGGAAAGCAGTTTCAACACGTTTAGCATCAGCAGTACCACCAACGTCAAGGAAGTTAGCAGGTTCGAAACCAGCATATTTAATTAAATCCATAGTTGCCATTGCAAGACCAGCTCCGTTTACCATACATCCTACAGTACCGTCAAGGTCAACATAGTTCAAACCTACTTCTTTGGCTTCTACTTCGATTGGGTTCTCCTCACGGATATCACGCATTTCAGCGTATTTTGGTTGTCTGTATAAAGCATTATCATCGATATTTACTTTAGCGTCAACAGCCATAATTTTATTGTCGGATGTTTTTAAAACCGGGTTGATTTCAAACATAGAAGCATCGGAACCAATGTAAGCATTGTAAAGTGCATCGATGAATTTCACCATTTCTTTAAAAGCATTTCCGGAAAGCCCTAAGTTAAAAGCAATTCTTCTTGCCTGAAATCCTTGTAATCCAACAGAAGGATCAACTTCTTCAGTAAAGATTAAGTGTGGTGTGTGCTCAGCAACTTCTTCGATATCCATTCCACCTTCAGTAGAATACATAATCATATTACGACCTGTAGCTCTATTCAATAAAACAGAAACATAAAATTCAGACGTTTCACTTTCACCAGGATAGTAAACATCTTCTGCAACTAACACTTTGTTTACTTTTTTACCCTCAGCAGAAGTTTGAGGAGTAATTAATTGCATTCCGATAATTTGTCCTGCAATTTCTTCAACTTGTTGTAAATTTTTAGCCAATTTAACTCCACCGCCTTTTCCGCGACCACCTGCGTGAATTTGTGCTTTAATTACGTGCCATCCTGTTCCGGTTTCGGCAGTTAATTGTTTTGCAGCAGCTACAGCTTCAACTGCATTATTAGCTACAATTCCGCGTTGAATACGTACTCCGTAGCTTGCTAAAATTTCTTTTCCTTGATATTCGTGTATGTTCATAATATAGAATTTGTCTGGTTCTGAATTTATTTCAGAATAAAAGTGCGACAAAAGTAGCAAAATTGAACTTAAAAGTAAAATCTTTTTTAATTAATAATAAACCAATTTCAGTTTGTTAAATAAATGTGTTTTAAAGTCAAAAAAAAGTTAACTAAACATGTCTTAATTATTAATTTTAAATCACTATATCGTTTTAGAATTAACAGAAAAGCAAGGGATATTTGCTGTAGATTGTTGATTTTTCTTAAAATAATTTAAAATTGAATTGTCATTTTGGCAATTCACAATGCTTTATATAATAATATTATCATTTAAGAACCCTTTTTCTAATATTCCTATAAAAGTGTAAGGTAAAGTGTGATTTGGGTATATTATATTTAACGAAATCTTTATTTTTGTAAAAAAAAAATATCAAGAATGAAACTAAAAGAACAAGGCCTTTATTTGCCAGAATTCGAGCATGAAAATTGCGGAGCTGGTTTTATCTGCAATCTTAAAGGAGAAAAGACAAACCAAATTATTCATGACGCTCTTGAGATTCTAGTTAAGCTGGAACACAGAGGAGGAGTGAGTGCTGATGGTAAAACAGGAGATGGAGCTGGACTTTTAATAGATATTCCTCATGATTATTTCAAGAGGATATGTGATTTTGAATTGCCCGCTGCACGTGAGTATGCTGTTGGAATGGTATTTTTACCAAAAATTAAGAATCAATATGATTTTTGTAAAGATGTTTTTGAAAAAGAAGTTAAAGCACAGGGGCTTTCTGTTTTAGGATGGAGAGAGGTACCGGTTGATTCTTCTCAGCTTGGCGAAATTGCCGCAGCATCAGAACCAGCTATTGAGCAAATCTTTATTGGAAAAAACGAAGCTATCGACGATGCTGTTTTTAAAGCAAAATTGTATGCGGCGCGTAAGATTACTGAGCATAGTATCAGACAGTCAAAAATATCGCAAAGCTCATATTTTTACGTTCCAAGTTTATCTACTACAACCATAATATATAAAGGTATTATCATGCCTGAAGATATTGGTCCGTATTATACTGATTTACAACAAACGGATTTGGTAACCCGTCTGGCATTGGTACACCAGCGTTTCTCTACCAATACGATGCCAACATGGGAATTGGCTCAGCCTTTCAGATATATGTGTCAGAATGGAGAGATCAATACGTTGCGTGGTAACGTGAGTAGAATGCGTGTTCGTGAAGAAATTATGAAAAGTGAGGTTTTCGGACCACAAATAGATAAGTTATTCCCAATCATTTTACCTGGAAAATCAGATTCTGCTTCTATGGATATGGTTGTAGAATTACTAACACACACAGGTAGATCATTGCCAGAGGTAATGATGATGATGATTCCTGAAGCTTGGGAAAAACATAAAACGATGTCTCCTGAAAGAAAAGCATTCTACGAATACAATGCTTGTATTATGGAGCCATGGGATGGTCCTGCTTCTGTGCCATTTTCAGATGGTGATTATGTTGGGGCTTTATTAGACCGTAACGGATTAAGACCTTCAAGATATACTGTTACTAAAAGTGGTAAATTGATTATGGCTTCTGAAATTGGAGTTGTAGATATTGATGCTGAGGATGTAGAAAGTCACGGTAGATTAGAGCCAGGGAAAATGTTCCTGGTTGATATGAATGAAGGACGTATTATTAATGATGAGGAAATTAAAAGCAAAATTGTTTCTGAAAGACCTTATCAGGAATGGCTGAACCAATATAGATTACATTTAAGGGATGTTCCTGAAACATCTGATGTTTGTCCGGTTGAAACGATCGATTTACCAACAAGAGAACGTCTTTTTAATTATACATTAGAGGATATTCAGGATATGATTACGCCAATGGCTCAAACAGGTAAAGAAGCCTTGGGATCAATGGGTATTGATACACCTCTTGCTGTATTGTCTGACAGACCGCAATTAATTCCAAATTATTTCAAACAATTATTCGCTCAGGTAACCAATCCTCCCTTGGATGGTATCCGTGAAGAAATTGTTACAGATATTGCTTTGAATTTAGGTCAGGATCGTAATATTTTTGATATTACAAGCAAGCAATGCCGTAAATTAAGAATTCAGAATCCGGTTATTTCTAATGGGGATTTAGAAAAAATCAGGACGATTTCTATTGATAATTTCAAAGCTGAAACATTCAAGATTTTATATCCTAAATCAGAGGGTATGAATGGTTTAGAAAATGCTTTGGACGCCATTATTGTTCAAATTACAAAAGCGGTAGAAAGAGGTACTAATATTATCATCCTTTCTGATAGAGGAGTTAATAAAGAATTTGCGCCAATTCCTGCATTATTGGCTTGTTCGTATGTAAATCATCAGATGAACCGTTTACGTAAGCGTTCTTATTTTGATATTATCATGGAGTCTGCAGAGCCTCGTGAACCGCATCATTTTGCTACATTATTCGGATACGGAGCTAGTGCGATCAATCCTTATATGGTAAATGAAATCATTCGTGTTCAGGTTCAGGAAGGATTTATCACAGGAATTTCAGAACAAAAAGCGGTTGATAATTTCAATAAAGCGATTGGTTCAGGAATTTTGAAAATTATGAACAAAATCGGAATCTCAACGTTACATTCATACAGAGGTTCTCAAATTTTTGAAATCGTTGGATTTAATTCTAAATTCGTTGAAAAATATTTCCCATACACCACTTCAAGAATTGAAGGTATTGGTTTATATGAGATTGAAAAAGAAATTACAGAAAGATATAAATACGCTTACCCTGATAAACTAATTTCAAACAGATTAGGTTTGAATATTGGAGGGGAATACAGATGGAGACGTAATGGAGAACGACACTTGTTTAATCCTACTACGATTGCCAAATTGCAACAGGCTGTTCGATTGAGCGATCAGGATAGCTATGATGTGTATTCAAATGCAATTAACGATCAGGCTAAAAATTTGATGACTATTCGTGGATTATTTGAATTTGATAATTTAAATCCAATTCCATTAGAAGAAGTTGAACCCTGGACAGAAATTGTAAAACGTTTCAAAACGGGAGCAATGTCTTACGGATCGATTTCAAGAGAAGCACACGAAAATTTAGCTATTGCGATGAACCGTATTGGAGGAAAATCCAATTCAGGTGAAGGAGGTGAGGACAGAAAACGTTTTCAGCCGGACATTAACGGAGACAGTCGTAACTCGGCTATCAAACAAGTTGCTTCAGGACGTTTTGGAGTTACTTCTCACTATTTGTCAAGCGCAAAAGAAATCCAGATTAAAATGGCTCAGGGAGCTAAGCCCGGAGAAGGTGGTCAGTTACCAGGGGAAAAGGTATTGCCATGGATTGCAGAAGCACGTAATTCAACTCCTTTCGTAGGATTGATTTCGCCACCGCCTCACCACGATATTTACTCTATTGAGGATTTGGCACAGTTAATTTTTGACCTGAAAAATGCCAACAGAGAAGCCCGTATCAATGTGAAACTGGTTTCAGAAGTAGGTGTTGGAACAATCGCTGCCGGTGTTGCAAAAGCAAAAGCAGATGTGGTTTTAATTGCGGGTTATGACGGAGGAACAGGAGCTTCTCCTTTAACATCATTGAAACATGCTGGACTTCCTTGGGAACTTGGATTGGCAGAAGCACAGCAAACATTAGTTTTAAACAACTTAAGAAGCAGAATTGTCGTAGAATGTGACGGTCAGTTAAAAACAGGTCGTGACGTAGCTATCGCTGCTTTATTAGGAGCTGAGGAATTTGGTTTTGCAACTGCTCCTCTTGTAGCTTCAGGTTGTATCATGATGCGTAAATGTCACCTGAATACTTGTCCTGTCGGAATTGCAACTCAGGATAAAGAATTGCGTAAAAATTTCAAAGGAACTCCTGAGCACGTTATTAATTTCTTCTATTATGTAGCAGAAGAATTAAGAGGTATCATGGCGCAACTAGGTTTCAGAACATTAGCTGAAATGGTAGGTCAGACTGATAAAATCAATTCAAACAAAGCTATTGAACATTATAAAGCTAAAGGACTGGATTTATCTTCAATTTTACACAGACCTGATGCATACAAAACAATGCCGGTCCGTAATACAGAAAAGCAGGATCATAGTTTAGAAGGTGTATTGGATTTTCAAATTCTGAAAGATTCTCACAGAGCTTTATACAGAAAAGAAAAAATGACTTTAGCATATCCAATCAACAACATAAACCGTTCTGTTGGTGCTATTGTAAGTAATGAAATTTCTAAAATATACGGTCACCTTGGATTACCTGAGGACACCTTAAATATTAATTTTACTGGTTCTGCAGGTCAGAGTTTGGGAGCTTTTAGTGCTCATGGATTAACATTTACTGTAGAAGGAAATACGAATGATTATTTAGGAAAAGGCTTATCCGGAGCTAAATTAATCATCAAAAAGCCTGCAAAAGCAACTTTTGTAGCTGAGAATAATATCATTGTTGGAAACGTTTGTTTATTTGGTGCAATCGAAGGTGAAGCTTATATTAACGGTATAGCCGGAGAGCGATTTGCAGTACGTAATTCTGGAGCGATTGCTGTAGTGGAAGGTGTTGGAGATCACGGTTGTGAGTACATGACCGGAGGAAAAGTTGTCGTACTGGGTAGTACAGGACGTAACTTTGCTGCAGGTATGAGTGGAGGTATCGCTTATGTCTATGATCCTGAAAACAAGTTTAAAAACGGATTGTGTAATACTGAAACAATTGAATTTGAGGTAGTTGAGGGTGCTGATGCTGACGACTTAAGAAATTTAATTGAAAGACACGTTGCGTACACAAACAGCAGTAGAGGAACACAACTATTAAACGATTGGGCAACTAGCTTGAACAATTTTGTAAAAGTAATGCCTACGGAGTACAAAAAAGCGTTAAAACGTCTGGAAACAGAAGAACAAATGGTAGAAGAATTAACAGCATAATACAATGGGAAAAGTAACAGGTTTTAAAGAATTCGAAAGACAAGACGAATCATATATAGAAGTTAAAGAACGTGTAACGAATTATAATGAATTTACGATTCCTTTGAGTGAAGCTGAAATTACTACTCAGGGTTCTCGTTGCATGGATTGTGGTATTCCTTTTTGTCACAGTGGTTGTCCTCTTGGGAATTTAATCCCGGATTTCAATCATATGGTCTACCAGGAAGAATGGCAAAAAGCCTCATGGATTTTGCATTCAACCAATAATTTCCCTGAATTTACAGGGCGTTTATGTCCGGCACCATGCGAAAAAGCATGTGTACTGGGACTTATTGAAGAGCCAATCGCTATTGAAAATATAGAAAAAAACATCGTTGAGCGTGCTTTTAAAGAAGGCTGGATTAAACCACAGCCACCAAAAGTAAGAACTGGTAAAACAGTTGCAGTTGTAGGATCAGGTCCTGCAGGTTTAGCAGCAGCACAGCAATTAAACAGGGCAGGTCATACGGTGACTGTTTTTGAAAGAGATAATGCAATTGGAGGTTTATTACGTTATGGAATTCCAAATTTTAAATTAGAAAAAGGAATTATCGACAGGCGTCTGGCTATTTTAGAAGCTGAGGGAATTACCTTCAAAGTAAATACAAATGTTGGAGTAAACTATTCAATTGAAGATTTAAAAGCATTTGATTCTATTGTGCTTTGTGGAGGTGCTACAGAAAGAAGAGGCTTACCTACTCCTGGAGCTGATGCAGATGGTGTAGTTCAGGCTATGGATTTCTTAACCCAACAGACCAAAGTGGTTTTTGGAGAGAAAATTGAGAATCAGGTGTTGGCAACTGGTAAAGATGTCATTGTAATTGGAGGTGGGGATACAGGATCTGACTGTGTTGGTACATCAAACCGTCACGGTGCAAAATCGGTAACAAATTTTGAAATCATGCCTAAGCCACCAGTTGGCAGAAGTGCATCAACTCCATGGCCTTACTGGCCATTGCAGTTAAAAACATCAACTTCGCACAAAGAAGGCTGTGAAAGAGACTGGTTAATCAATACGAAAGAATTTATCAAAGACGAAAAAGGTAAATTAATAGCTTTGAAAACCGTAAAAGTAGAGTGGAAAATGGTTCCCGGACAGCGTCCTGAATTACTTGAAGTTGAAGGCTCTGAAAAAATATGGCCTTGCGACTTAGCTTTATTGGCACTTGGATTTACAGGTCCTGAAAAAACATTAAGCAGCCAGCTAGGACTGGAAATTGATTTTAGAAGCAATTACAAAGCGAATAATTATCAAACGAATGTTCCGAATATATTTACAGCCGGGGACATGAGAAGAGGACAATCTTTAATTGTTTGGGCAATTTCTGAAGGCAGGGAAGCTGCTCGTCAGGTAGATATTTATTTAATGGGCAAATCAGATTTGCCTACTAAAGAGGGAGGAGATTTACCCGGAGTATAATAATTATATACATAAAATCATAAACGGCTGTTCATATTGACAGCCGTTTTGTTTTTTAAGATCCAATTTCTAAAAAAAAATCTAAAAATGTTTAGTATTTAAATAAAAAACATGTAACATTTAAAAAACAAACAATTTGTTATAATTTGTTATTTTTCTGCAATTTATTTGTAGAGTATGAAAAGTGTAATACATTTGCTTAAAATAGATTAATAATGCAAGCAAAAGATTTACTGCAGTTAGCAGACCAATTTGGAAGTCCATTGTATGTTTACGATGCCGAAAAAATCCAATCACAGTACAGGAGATTAACCAAAGCTTTCTCTAAGGTAGAAAACTTAAGAGTTAATTATGCCATGAAGGCATTGTCTAACGTTGCGATTCTTCAGTTATTAAAGAACATGGGGTCTGGCTTAGATACTGTATCAATTCAGGAAGTTTTATTAGGACTTCATGCTGGCTATAATCCTGATAAAATTTTCTTTACTCCTAATGGAGTTTCCCTCGAAGAGATTGAAGAAGTTGCCGCCATGGGGGTACAAATCAATATTGATAACTTATCAATTTTGGAGCAATTCGGTACAAAATATCCACAAATTCCGGTATGTATTCGTATCAATCCGCACGTAATGGCAGGAGGAAATGCAAATATATCTGTAGGTCATATCGATAGTAAATTCGGAATCTCTGTTCATCAGTTACCACATTTATTGCGAATTGTAGAAAATACAAAAATGAATATTGTGGGTATTCACATGCACACAGGGTCAGATATTTTAGATATCGAAGTGTTCCTGTATGCTGCTGAAATTTTGTTTGATACGGCTAAACATTTCAAAAACCTGGAGTTTTTAGATTTCGGAAGTGGATTCAAAGTACCTTACAAAAAAGACGATATTGAAACAGATATTGAAGAATTAGGTAAAAAATTATCAAAAAGATTCAATGCTTTCTGTTCAGAATATGGCAAAGATTTAACTTTGATTTTCGAACCAGGGAAATTCCTTGTGAGCGAAGCCGGTTTCTTCTTGGCAAAAGTAAACGTGGTAAAACAAACAACTTCAACAGTTTTCGCAGGAATCGACAGTGGTTTCAACCATTTGATCCGTCCAATGTTTTATGGCTCACAACATCATATCGAAAACATCTCAAATCCAAAAGGAAAAGAGCGTTTTTATTCTGTGGTAGGATACATTTGCGAGACCGATACATTTGCCAACAACCGCAGAATTCCGGAAATTACCGAAGGTGATATTTTAGCGTTCAGAAACGCAGGAGCATACTGTTTCTCAATGTCATCCAACTACAATTCAAGATACAAACCAGCTGAGGTTTTATGGATGAACGGACAGGGAATCCTGATTCGTCAACACGAAACATTCGAAGATTTGCTTAAAAATCAAATTCCGTTGCCAGTAGAAGCAACAGTTTAAAAATAAAAAAAAAGAGAATATCAATTCTAAAGTCCCGTTCCCGAAAGGTGAATGGGATTTTTTTTGCCCAGTATTGTCATTCCGACAAAGGAGGACACGAGCGATAGCGAACTGGCGCAGCAATCTCCGCAAAGTAACCACAAAGTATAGTAACCTGAAACTTTAAACCTGAAACCTGAAACTTTTCTTGGGCGTGTCCCTCCGGGTCGGGCTTTCGGCTATATCTTTTATTCCGCGCCGCTTCATAAAAGGATACCGCCTCTATCCCTCACGCATTTGGTTTTATGAGAAATGAAATTTATTTAAGAGTAAAAAAATCATTTGCAGGAATGATATGGTATGAAGCTTCACTCAAGTTATTTCAAATAATCCTAAATCAGGAACTTTTCTTTTTTTTGCAAAAATTTGATATTTAATAGTTTGTAGTGAAAAGAATTTGTAATCTATTAAAATTCTTACATATTTTTTGTTATATTTGAGATAGATCCTGATTATTTAATTTAAAATATTGATTTTTAGTGTTTTATCTGATATTTTTTCACGGGTAATTATCCATTAGTATACATTGAATAAGTTTTAATTTAAAATTATTTTACTATGAAATTTTACATTATAATCTTTTTTAGCATACTTTCGATTGCCTGCTTTTCCCAGAATGACAGCCTTAAGGTAAAAAAAGAAAATCGATTCAAAGTAGCAGGTTCTGTACTTGCAGACAGCTTTTTCAGTGTTCCAGGTGATTTTTCAGCAATGGGGCATACTATTTCAAGTGACTGGAAAAGAACAGCGCTTTATACCGCAGGAATAATTGGTTTAATAGCTGTTGACAAACAAACAACGGGTTTTCTGCACGATAAAATAGAACCTAATATTGATTATAGCTTACCTGAAATTAAAAGCACGATCCCTCATGTAATTGGAACCGACTCCTATATTGTTTATCCAATCATCGGACTATATACAGGTTCCTTAATCTTTAATAGCGAAAAAGGACAAGTTGTTGCTGCCAATGCTGTTAAATCTTTAGCATATTCGTATGTTGTAACTCAAATAATTCTAAAAACGATGACATCAAGAAATAGGCCTCAAAGAAAAATAAATGATGATAAGCTTATCGTAGAGCCCTGGACAAAAAATCCATGGAATTTTGGAAACTACGATAATATTCATTTTGGACACGGAGGTACCGGTACTTCATTTCCTTCGTTTCACGCTACCTCTTATTTCGCTGTTGCCAAAGTATTCCAAATGGAATACAATAACTATTGGATACCTTATACATTTGTAACTGCGGTATTTCTTTCAGATATACAAAGTCATGATCATTGGGTTTCTGACTTACTAGTGGGAGGATTATTAGGTACAATAATTGGTCGGTCTATTGTACTCAGTAGCCGCAAGCAAAGGGTAAGGAATGATCGAAGTGTTTTTAACTATCATTCTAAAAGAATTAGAATGCAGAAACAATTGATACCTCAGATTTCAAATTCTATGGTTGGTTTCCATTTTATTGGGAGTTTTTAAAAATTAAAAAACTCAATCCATCTGATTACCTAAATTATTGATTTTAAATTAGTAATGAAGCCAAGTTAAAATCAATAATTTTCAGTAAGGAGGTATACTAAATACTTTAATAGCCTTTATACGAGCTTTGGTATAGAAAACACATAGCTCAAAACTACAAATAGTAAACTAAATAAAAGAATAAGTGCGCTAATTGCGATAATATTCATTTTTTTGTTTACATCATAATCTGTTTCAGAATGATTTTTCTGCAAGTTAAATTCATGCTCACTTTCAATTTTGGGATACTTGTTAGTCATAGTTAGGGGGTTATGTTGTTGAAGTATAGTTGTTTATATTAGAAATAATTCTTTTGGTTTTTCATTTTTTGATAATTTATTTTTTAATGCGGTTAATATACTATTTTAGCTTGATATAATTTCAAATTTTGTAAAAAAAAATATTATTTTTTTTCAAGGTTATTCAATGCTGAATTATCAGATTAAAACTGTACTATTTATTTTTCAATATTACTGATAATTTATTTTATTTATGATAAATTATAATTCATTTGATATAAATTATAAACCATAAACAATCAGAACATTGCTATATTATTGATTTTTTTTATTTAAGATCTAATGCAAAAAAAAACAAAATTTTCATTAAAATTAATTTTATTTATTCGTAATGGGATTGTACACAATCACTCATAATTAAATAAAAAAAGTTATCTTTAATCATTGTTGTCCGCTAAAAAAAGAAGCCAAATTAATGGCTTCTAAAATAATCGTAATTTAGAGTTGCAAAATTCAAATAACGATGGGTAAAAATAAGTATTTTTCGACTAAGTCTGTTTTCGGACAGC
>NZ_QJHK01000008.1 GCF_003202435.1 Flavobacterium cheongpyeongense | reverse complement strand
TACTCTTTATTCTTTTGTTCTAACATCTCTGTTAAAACGGCTGTCAATTCAATATGTCTACGAACGTAATATTTATTATTCCTTTTTTCGCTTGTCGTTTGTCTCTCAAAGCGGGTGCAAAAGTAGAAATTCTTTTTTTAATTAGCAAGAAATTTTTAAAGTTTTTTGAAACTTTTTTTTCGCCTCATTTCTTTATTATCTCTTACCAATCTATCAAGGAACTTTCCGTGTTTTGCGGGGTGCAAAGGTAAAAAGCATTTTTAATTCTCACAAGCTTTTTTGAATCTTTTTTCGAAAATATTTTTTCAACTCAAATTCGTTTGCTTGTCACTATTTAAAAGAACGCCTGTCGCTATTGCGGGTGCAAAACTACAACCTTTATTTACATTTACAAGGGGGGTTATTATATTTTTTCCATCTTTTTTTTAAACTTTTTCTTAACTTACTCATAACATTAAACTTAGATTTTTAAGTTTTTTATCATTTTTTAAGAATTTTCCGTAGTAGTTGCATTTGTATCAATCCTGTTAGTTTCAAATATCACGATTTTATGGTTTTCTCATCGCAATAAATTCTTTTATAAGAACTCTGCAAAATCACTTCTTTCCTTTTTTTAGATCACAAAAGCTCCTTTTCACTATATTAAAGAAAAACTTCTTTGAAAAACCGATGCCATAGCCCCGATAGAAACGAAAATCCTTTTGCTTTTTACTTTAAAAAGCAAAAAATTGCAGTCTATAGCGGGAATAAGCTCCTGATTATTACAAATCCCTTGAATGATTCTTCTACTATATACTATATATACAAAAACAAAACCCGACAAGTTTCAAAAAACTGTCGGGGTTTATATCCTACTATGTATTGGTTTTATTTTTTAACTGGGAATTTCCAATCGAATTCGTCTTTGTCATTAATGATGGCTCCAATTTCGAATTTCACAACTTCATCAAATTCGGTTTGAAGAATAAACCAATTGTCTTCGTTGAAATAATTTTCGAAAGTATCAAAAGTTTCCTGGTTGTATTTTGTAATTCCTTTCGTTGCCAAATCTTTTTTTACATCTGCAATTTTTCTTCCTATAAGTTTAAAGCCAAAAACTTCTAAATCATTACTGGAAGCAACTACATATCCTAATTTAAAATCTTCTTCCTGGTAAAATGTTAATCTAATTTTTTGTGCATTGTAAACAAAAATGACATTATCGTCTTCATCTTTGTAATTCTTATCAGGTTTTCCTAAAGCTGCTGTTACATCATTTTGCTTCATACCGAAAAGCAATTTATCAATTCCTGATTTTAGATTTATTTTCATATTTCGTTATTAATTTTAAAAATGTAAATTTCGTGAAGTTTTTTATAAACTCTTCATTTTTTGTTTTAGTTTTTCTTTGACTTCTTCAAACCATTCGTTTCTAAGAATACTTAAGACGATAGAATCACGGCGAATTCCATTTTCTATGGTTGGCATATGACTTCGCAAAACGCCTTCTACTTTGCAGCCAATACTTTTCATGGCAGCAATACTTCTCTTATTATTATTATCAGCACGGAATTCTACTCTTTCTATTTCGAGAGTTTCAAATGCAAATTGAAGCAGTAAAAATTTACAATGTTTGTTAAGTCCGGTTCCCCTAAATGCAGAACCATACCAGGTATATCCTAATTGCAGGGTTTTGTATTCGAGATTTATATCGTAAAAACGGGTTGAACCTGCGTATTTTTGAGATTTTTTATCGAATATTATAAATGGAAATTCTTTTTTAACCTCTCTTTCTTTTACAGCTAATTGAATATAATTGATCAAATTTTCTTTTCCGTCTGCACCTACTAAGGAATATTTCCAGGTTTCGGGCTCGTTGATTGAAATTTCAAGTAAGTTATCAACGTCTGATTTCTGCAAAGGACGCAAAAGAACCAAATCGTCTTCTAAAATAATGTTATCTGAAAAATTGAAATTATATTCTGGATTCATAATTAACCTTTTATGGATACAATCAACGGATTAAAATCCGTTGCTACAAAATAAGTCATTCCTACGGAATTTTGTAATATTTTGTTGATAGCTTTTCTAAATTCACAAAATCTTAAAAATTACTCACTCATTTCGTCGTAGCGTTCGGGAACTTGTGGGTCATACAAAGGGCATTTGAATTCTTCGAGTAATTCTACTAACTTATTCATGGTTTTGCCTTCAGTTCCGTAGCAGTCTATTTTAATGCTTTGTGGTGTAGTTATTATTTGAAAAGCACCTTTTCCTGTTTTGTTTTTCCAACTGTTTTCATCTACTTTTTCCCATTGTGAGAATACAGAATCAATTCGGTTCAGGATTACCTGTACAGGAAGAATTTCCAGACCATCGACTTGTTGATTTTCAATTAAAGCTTCATAAACTTCCTGATTGTTCAGGTAAATTTCGTTTAAATATCTCCAAAAAAGCAGTTCATACATAACGAGGTGGTGTTTTAGCCCCGATAGCAGCGGCATCCTTTTGTGGCGGGGTTCGCCACAAAAGATACAGCGAATAGCGGGATTAGCTCCTGAAAAAGCTAATTTTTATATATTTTAAAAATTTCATCCAGAGCAGAATCGAAGGTTTTAAGGAATAAAGAGCTTCGATTCTGCTCAGCCTGACAAATTATATATTAATATTCAAATGTACCGTATTCACTGGTAATTGTAAGTTTTTTTGAATCTGCAGCTTCAACTCTACCAACAATTTGTGCATCTACATTGAATGATTTTGAAATCGTGATAATATCCTGAGCAATATTCTCTGGAACATAGATTTCCATACGGTGACCGCAGTTGAAAACCTGATACATTTCTTTCCAATCTGTTTTTGATTGTTCCTGAATTAATTTGAACAACGGTGGAACCGGAAATAGATTGTCTTTTATAATGTGTAAATTCTGAACGAAATGTAAAATTTTAGTCTGTGCTCCTCCACTGCAATGCACCATTCCGTGAATATCGTTTGGTGTATACGTGTCTAAAATTTTCTTGATAATTGGTGCGTATGTTCTGGTTGGAGAAAGTACTAATTGACCTGCATTTATTGGACTATTTTCAACTTCATCGGTTAAATTTACCTGACCTGAATAAATTAATTCTTCCGGAACGGCTGCATCAAAACTTTCTGGATATTTTTTAGCTAAATATTTTCCGAAAACATCGTGACGTGCAGATGTTAATCCGTTGCTTCCCATTCCGCCGTTGTAACTTTTCTCATAAGTTGCCTGACCAAAAGAAGCTAAACCTACAATTACATCTCCTGCTTTAATATTTGCATTATCTACTACATCGCTGCGTTTCATGCGTGCGGTTACGGTAGAATCTACAATTATGGTACGAACTACATCCCCAACATCGGCAGTTTCTCCACCTGTTGAATGAATGGTTACGCCGAAAGATTTTAATTCGTTGATTAATTCTTCTGTTCCGTTGATGATTGCTGAGATAACTTCGGCAGGAATCAAATTTTTATTTCTTCCAATTGTAGATGAAAGCAGGATATTGTCTGTTGCCCCGACACATAATAAATCGTCAATATTCATGATTAAGGCGTCCTGAGCAATTCCTTTCCAAACAGAAATATCACCGGTTTCTTTCCAGTACATATATGCCAAAGACGATTTTGTACCTGCTCCGTCAGCGTGCATTATTAAACAATATTGTTCGTCCTGAGTCAAATAATCAGGGACAATTTTGCAGAATGCTTGCGGAAATAAACCTTTATCAATATTTTTTATGGCGTTGTGCACGTCTTCTTTTGATGCTGAAACACCTCTTTGTGCGTACCTTTTGCTGGAATCTGAACTCATGAAACTTAGTTTGTGTTGAATGTGGTGCAAAGATAATCCCTTTTTTTAATTCTGCGGTTAATTCGAAAAGCGGATTTAATAAAAAAACGTAAACCTATATATTATTACCACTCAATTTCTTTATTTTCTTTTGATTTCAGAAAAGCATTTGTCTGGCTAAAATGTTTATTACCAAACCAAAAACCTCTGTTTGCACTTAATGGTGAAGGGTGTCCTGATTTTAAAATATGATGTTTTGTAGCATCAATCAAAGCCACTTTCTTTTGTGCGAAACCTCCCCAAAGCAGGAAAACAACATTTTCTTTTTCGGCAGAAATTTGTTTGATGACAGCATCGGTAAATTTTTCCCAGCCTTTTCCCTGATGGCTTCCGGCTTCGGATTGACGAACTGTTAAGGTTGCATTTAAAAGAAAAACGCCCTGGTCAGCCCAGCGTTCTAAATTTCCTGTTGTTGGAATTGGTTTGTTTAAATCGGTTTCGATTTCTTTAAAAATATTTTGCAGTGAAGGCGGAAACGGAATTCTGTCATTTACAGAGAAACACAATCCATTTGCCTGATTTGGTCCGTGATAAGGATCCTGACCTATAATAACGACTTTTACCTGATCAAAATGACAATGGTCGAAAGCTGAAAAGATCTGACTTCCTTTTGGATAACATACCTTAGTTGCATATTCAGATTTTACGAAAGAAATTAATTCGCTGAAATATGGTTTTTCAAATTCTTCATTCAAAACCGGCTTCCAGGAATCGTGTATTTTTATGTCCATATTTTTTTTTAAGCGAATTTCGGTATTATTTTATTTAATTCATATCTACAGTGAATAAAATAAGGGTATAAAATTTACAATATGCTATGCTACTATTTTTTGTACTTTTGCCTTGACTTTCTTAAAGAAATTAAATGATTAGTATTACCGAAAAAACATTACAAGACTTACAATTTCCAACAGTACTCGAAACCATTTCATCAGGTTGCAATACCGATATTGGAAAAGAAAAAGCTTTACAAATAACACCATTTAGAGATAAAGAAACTTTGATGCAGGCTTTGATGCAGACATCAGAATATGTTTCGTCTTTTGAGAATAATAACGCTATTCCGAATCATGGATTTGACGCTATAACACACGAAATTAAGTTTCTGGCAATTGAGGACAGTTTTCTGGAAGTAGGCAGTTTCAGAAAAATTGCGACACTTTCGTCGACAACGAATTTTTTATTGAATTTCCTTAAAAAATTTGATGATTATTATCCCAATTTAAATGCAAGAGCTTCGAGAGTTGAATATACCAAAGATATTGTTACGCTAATTGATGCTATTGTCGATAAATATGGAGAAATAAAAGACAACGCCTCTCCTTCGCTTTTGAGCATTCGTCAGAATATGAATATTGTGCGCGGTAAAGTGAATCAAAGTTTTGGAGTTGCTCTTACGCACAATAACAGCCTTGGTTATTTAGACGATATTAAAGAAAGTTTTGTACAAAATCGTAGGGTTCTAGCCGTTCTAGCCATGTATCGCCGTAAAGTAAAAGGTTCTATTTTAGGAAGTTCCAAAACGGGAAGCATTGCCTATATTGAACCTGAAGCAACGTTGCAATATTCCAGAGAATTGGCTAATCTTGAGTACGAAGAAAAAGAGGAAATTACCCGGATTTTAAAACAATTATCGAATGCTATTCGACCATTTTTACCATTATTAATTGAATATCAGGAATTTTTAAGTGATATTGATGTCGTTGCCGGGAAAGCTAAATATGCTAATCGAATCAATGGAATTCTTCCGACAATCACCGAAGAGAGAAGATTGTTTTTTAGGGAGGCCTATCACCCGATTTTGTATTTAAATAATAAACAAAAGAATGAAATCACGCATCCACAGACTATTGAATTAAAGCAAGAAAATAGGATTATCGTCATTTCGGGACCCAATGCAGGTGGAAAAACTATTTCGCTTAAAACAGTGGGTTTATTACAATTAATGCTACAATCGGGTATGTTAATTCCTGTTCATGAAAGAAGCGAAACTTTCTTGTTTGACCGGATTTTAACGGATATTGGAGATAATCAGTCTATCGAAAATCACCTGAGTACTTATAGTTACCGATTAAAAAACATGAATTATTTCCTTAAAAAGTGTAATAAGAAAACTATGTTTTTGATTGATGAATTCGGGACTGGTTCTGATCCTGAATTGGGTGGTGCTTTGGCGGAGATTTTTCTCGAAGAGTTTTATCATCGTGAAGCTTTTGGAATTATCACGACCCACTATTCAAATTTAAAGATTTTAGCAAATGAATTGCCCTACGCAACCAATGCCAATATGATGTTTGATGAAAAGTCACTGGAGCCGATGTACAAACTGGCTTTAGGTCAGGCCGGAAGTTCGTTTACTTTTGAAGTGGCCTTGAAAAATGGTATCCCGTTTGGATTGATTAATCGTGCCAAAAAGAAAATAGAGGTTGGAAAAGTTCGTTTTGACAAGACTATTGCAACGCTACAAAAAGAGAGGTCAAAACTGGAAAAAACTTCCCTGAATTTAAAAGAAGAGGAAACCCGGGCGCGTGAAGAAAGCAAAAAGATGGAAAACATCAATGTAAAAATCAAACAAAAACTGGAAAGCTATCAGGAATTGTATGACAGTAACCAAAAAACAATTTACATTGGACAAAAAATTGAGGACATCTCTGAGAAATATTTCAATAATAAAAACAAAAAAGAACTAATTGGAGAATTCTTAAAAATTGTGGAAATTGAAAATTCCAAACGCAAAAAAGCAACACCTAAAGAAACAAAAGCGATAATCGAAAAGAAAAAAGAAGTTGTTGCTGAAGTTGCTTTACAAGTGGAAGAGATTCGAAAAGAGAAAAAAGAAAAGAAACTTAAACCTGTTATTGAAAAACCAAAGCCAATTTTGAAAGTGGGTGACCGAGTAAGAATGCTGGACGGAAGATCTGTTGGAAGTATAGATTCAATTGAGAAAAATAAAGCAACGGTGAATTATGGGATTTTTACTTCGAAGGTTAATCTGGATGAGTTGGAGTTGGTTGAAGCTGTGAAGAAGTAATTTTAAAATATGCAAAACCTACCTCACGATAAAAAAATAATCCTTTTTGACGGTGTCTGCAACTTGTGTGATTCTGCTGTACAATACATTATCAAGCACGACAATAAAGATATTTTCAGGTTTGTAGCTTTGCAATCTGATTCAGGAAAAGAGATTTGTAATTATATTGGTGTTGATCAAACTAAAATCGACAGTATTATTTTATACAATCCTAATATTGCTTACTATTACAAATCTTCGGCAATTATTAAAATTGCTAAAGAATTAGGCGGAATCTACAGTTTAATTTCAATTTTTAAAATTTTACCAGAAAAAAATCGAAATTACATTTACGATTATATTGCTAAAAACCGTTATAAATGGTATGGTAAAAAAGGAAGCTGTATGATTCCGACACCGGAATTGAAGGCTAAGTTTTTGTAAACTAATTTTCTTATAAAACCTGATTTCGTAGCCCTGATAGTAGCGGCATCCTTTTGTGCCGGTGTTCGGCATAAAAGATATAGCGGATAGCAGGAAACAGCTTCAAATAAAAAGCCTCAAATTGCAATTGAATTTGAGGCTTTCAATTTATTAGAATTAATTATTATCTAATCAATTTTCTGTATTTCAAACGTTTTGGAGTTAAGTCACCGCCAAGACGTTTCTTTTTGTTTTCTTCGTAATCAGAGAAGCTTCCTTCGAAGAAATAAACTTCAGAATCTCCCTCAAAAGCTAGGATATGTGTACAAATTCTATCTAAGAACCATCTGTCATGAGAAATAATTACGGCACAACCTGCAAAATTCTCTAAACCTTCTTCAAGAGCTCGAAGGGTGTTTACGTCAAGGTCGTTCGTTGGCTCATCCAGTAACAATACATTTCCTTCTTCTTTTAATGTCATAGCCAGGTGTAAACGGTTACGCTCACCACCTGACAACATTGATACTTTTTTGTTTTGCTCTCCACCACCAAAATTGAAACGGGACAAATATGCTCTTGAGTTAACCTGCTTTCCTCCCATCATAATCAATTCCTGACCATCTGCAAAGTTTTCCCAAATCGATTTGTTTGGATCAATATTAGAGTGTGACTGATCTACGTAAGCGATTTTTACAGTTTCACCAACAGAAAATTCCCCGCTATCCGTAGCCTGCTCGCCCATAATCATTTTAAAAATGGTAGATTTACCAGCACCGTTTGGTCCGATGATCCCAACAATTCCGGCTTGTGGCAAAGTGAAGTTCAGGTTATCATACAATAACTTATCTCCAAAGGCTTTGGCAACATTTTTAGCTTCAATAACATTTGTCCCTAAACGCGGACCGTTAGGGATATAGATTTCAAGATTTTCATCCAGTTGTTTTTGGTCTTCATTTAATAATTTATCGTAATTCTGCAAACGCGCTTTTTGTTTCGTCTGACGGCCTTTAGCTCCCTGACGAACCCATTCAAGCTCACGCTCCAAAGTTTTTCTGCGCTTAGAAGCTACTTTTTCTTCCTGAGCCATACGGTTTGATTTTTGGTCTAACCAGGAAGAATAATTTCCTTTCCACGGAATACCTTCTCCTCTGTCCAGTTCTAAGATCCAGCCAGCTACGTTATCAAGAAAATAACGGTCGTGCGTTACCGCAATTACAGTTCCTGAATATTGCGCTAAATGTTGTTCTAACCAAAGAACTGACTCGGCATCAAGGTGGTTGGTAGGCTCATCAAGAAGCAAAACATCCGGCTGCTGTAATAACAAACGGCATAAAGCTACACGACGACGCTCACCTCCGGAAAGGTTTTTAATTGGTGTATCGCCTTCAGGAGTTCGCAACGCATCCATTGCGATTTCCAATTTGGTATCGATTTCCCAGGCACCTAACGCATCAATTTTATCTTGTAAAGCAGCCTGACGATCCATTAATTTATCCATTTTATCCGGATCTGAATAGTTTTCTTCAAGACCAAATAAATCATTAATTTGATTGTATTCTTCTAAAACTGCCATAGTTTCTGCCGCTCCTTCACGAACAATTTCTATAACTGTTTTAGAATCATCCAAAATGGGTTCCTGCTCTAAATAACCTACAGTATAACCCGGTTGAAAAACAACATCACCCTGATAATTTTTATCTACTCCTGCAATAATTTTTAAAAGAGAAGATTTTCCAGAACCGTTAAGTCCCAGAATACCAATTTTGGCTCCGTAAAAGAAACTTAAGTAAATATTTTTAAGTACAGGTTTGTCTGCTCCCTGATAGGTTTTACTCAATTTCTGCATTGAGAAAATTACTTTCTTATCGTCTGACATATTATTGTTTATTGTTTTTAGTTTATTATTTATTGTTAAATTACTTAAATTTAAGTCCCTTGATTTCACAATTTCTTAAATAATTCATCATTGCTCCTATTTTGTTTTTTTCAATTTCAGTCATTTCATTTAATTTCAAATGTTGTTCTTCTGAAATCAATTTTTTATCAAAAGCTCTGTAAGATTGTGACTTTACTTCTCCAGCTGAACCTTTTGCTATACTTAAAAATTGTATAAATTCTCTATTTCCATTTCTTTCAAAACCTATTGCAATATTATCCATTACAGATCCTGAACTCCTATCTATTTGATCTTTTAGTGAATAATTTGTTTTTAAAGTTGTTGTTTGAATTAATAACTCAACATATTGACATAATTCTCTTGCTTTCTGCCAAATTTCTAAATCTTCAAATTTATCTATCCTCGCCATAACAACAAACTATAAACAACAAACCTAAACCCTACCTTTTAAGGCATTAAAAACCCATGCATTAGCAAGAAATCCAACACCAACAGCTCCAAATCCCCAGCCAGAAACATCACTGTACCTGAATACGCCAAGACCTATAAGCAAGAGTCCCATTAGTACCATTATAAAAGTAGCCCATCCTAAAACGGTATTTTTATTCATTCCCATAATTGTGTGATTATATTTATGTAGTATTTTTTTTGGAATGGCAAATATCGTGAATTTTCACGTTTTAATTAAATATTTTATAAAGCATTTCTTTTAACAGATCTGATTGGGGTAAAGCATTCGCACCGACACCTTTACTTTTTACATCAACATCTCTTAATGTTGCCACAATTTGACTAACTTTTCGCATTGGATAATTTTTAATAGCCAGATCATATTCTTTTAAAAAATAAGGATTTACACCAATCGCAGCTGCCACATTTTTAGGATTTTTGTCCTTCAGCCCATGGTATTTTAAAAGCTGTACAAAAAAGCCAAAAATCAACCCTGTTGTCATTACCAGAGGATATTCTTTTGGATTTTGTGCAAAATTCTCTGCGATTTTATAAGCTTTTAACTGATTGCGCTCACCAATTGCTTTTCTAAGCTCAAAAACATTATAATCTTTACTAAAACCAATATTTTCTTCTATATGATCTGCCGTAATCATAGTTCCCTGAGGTAAAATAATTTTTAGTTTTTCCAGCTCGTTATTGATTTTACTTAAATCTGTTCCTAAAAACTCTACCAGCATTGCGTTCGCTTTTGGTTCGATGGTATATTTTTTTCCGGCCAAAACTCGTTTTATCCAATCGCCAACCTGATTTTCGTATAATTTTTTACTTTCGTAAACTATACCATTCTGAGCCAATAATTTCGTTACTTTTTTACGTTTATCTAGTGTTTTATATTTATAGCAAAAAACCAAAACCGTTGTTGTCATGGGATTATTGACATAAGATTCTATTTTATCAATAGTCCTAGACAAATCTTGTGCTTCTTTTACAATAACCACCTGACGGTCTGCCATCATAGGGTACCGCTTTGCCGTTGCAACAATATCCTCTACAGAAACATCTCTTCCGTATAAAACCGTTTGGTTAAATCCTTTTTCCTCTTCCGAAAGGACATTCTGTTCAATATATTCGGATAATTTATCAATATAATAAGGTTCTTCACCCATTAAAAAATAAATTGGCTTTATATTTCCCGCTTTTATATCGTTAACAATTTTTACAACTTCGTCCATTCAAATTCTTTTGTTTCAGGATTCAAGTTTCAGGCTGGCTTCAATAACTTGAAACTTTAAACTTGAAACCTTAAACTATTTTAATATTTTTGCTTTATGCAGCGATTAAATTTCCCAGTCTATCATTTTCGATTCAAAAATAGCGAAAATAAAGTGTCTATTTTTGATGAAATCAGAAAAAAATTTATAATTCTTACCCCCGAAGAATGGGTTCGTCAGCATGTTGTTCATTATTTAATGAATGAGAAAAAATACCCCCGATCGCTCATAAACGTAGAGAAAGTTTTAACTGTCAACGGGTTGCGAAAACGCTATGATGTTGTCGTTTTTAATCCGGATGGTTCTATACATATATTGGTAGAATGCAAAGCTCCCGAAGTTAAGATATCTCAATCAACATTTGATCAGATTGCACGTTATAACATGACAATGCAGGCACGGTTTTTGAAAGTCACAAACGGTCTGAATCATTATTATTGTCAGATGGATTTTGAAAACGAGAAATATGAGTTTTTGAAATCGTTACCAGATTACAAAGAAGTTTATTAAATTATAAAAAAAATACTTTTGGATAAAATTGCAGTTGTCATTTTAAATTGGAATGGAATAAAATTATTAGAACAATTTTTGCCATCAGTGATTCAATTTTCTCAAGGAGCTACAATATATGTAGCAGATAATGCTTCTACAGATGATTCTATCCGATTTGTTCAAAACAATTTTCCTGCTATCAAAATCATAAAAAACAGTGGAAATCATGGTTTTGCAAAAGGCTACAATGATGCCTTAAAGGACGTAAATGCCGAAATTTATGCCTTAGTCAATTCGGATATTGAAGTAACAGAAAATTGGTTAAAACCTATTTTAAAAAACTTTGACATTGAAAATAAAACAGCTATTATTCAGCCTAAAATTCTTGATTTTAAAAATAAAGAATATTTTGAATATGCCGGAGCTGCTGGCGGTTTTATTGATAAATATGGGTATCCTTTTTGTCGTGGCAGAATTTTTGACACTATCGAAAAAGACAATGGCCAATATGATGACAACTGCGAGATATTCTGGGCGTCAGGTGCTTGTTTTTTTATAAGGAAACGAGTTTATGATGAATTAGGAGGATTTGATGAATCTTTTTTTGCACATCAGGAAGAGATTGATTTATGCTGGCGTGCTTTAAACGCAGGACATACTATTAAATACAATTCAGATTCCGTTGTTTATCATGTTGGAGGTGCGACACTTCAACAAGGGAATCCAAAAAAAACGTATTTGAATTTTCGAAATTCATTACTGATGATGGTCAAAAACCTACCTAAAAAAGGCTTGTTTTTTATCATTTTCTTCAGAATGATACTTGACGGAATTGCAGGAATAAGATTTTTAACACAAGGAAAAATTAAGCACACACTTGCAATTTTGCATGCTCATTTTTCATTTTACTCTTTGTCAATGATTTATCTAAAAAAGAGAGGGAATTTTCAAATACAAAAATACTACACTATAAAAAGTGTCGTTTTCATATATTATATAAAGAAATTGGTTTTTTTTAAAGAAATCTTTAACAGAAATCAAAATATTAAAAACTAAATTTGTAAAACAACGTATAATTAAATTTAACATTTATGAGAAAAATAGTAATTGCGCTATCCGTACTAATGGCCTTAACTTCGTGTGTTTCTAAAAAGAAATATGCTGAATTAGAAGCTAAAAACAAAGAGACTCAGGATTTATTAAATTCTTGTACTGTCAAATTAAATGCCTGTCTGGAAGAAAAAGCCGGTCTGGCTGCTACTGCTGCTAGTTATAAAGAGCACAATCAGGATTTAATAAACAGCTCAAAAGATTTAACTGTATTAACTACAAAAGGAGCTGAAAATCTTGAAAAATCTTTAGAAAGTTTAAAAGAAAAAGATTTAAAAATATCCAGACTTCAGGATGCTTTAACGAAGAAAGACAGTGTTACTTTGGCTTTAGTTACAAGTCTAAAAGGTGCTGTTGGAATCAATGATCCGGATATTGAAATCAACGTTGAAAAAGGGGTTGTATTTATCTCTATCGCAGACAAATTATTATTTAAAAGTGGCAGCTATGAAGTTACTGATGCTGCAAAAGGTGTTTTAGCTAAAGTTGCAAAAGTAGTTAATGATAAACCGGATTTTGAATGTATGGTTGAAGGGCATACAGATAATGTTCCTTACAGAAGCAACGGAGTTTTACTTGATAACTGGGATTTGAGTGTAAAACGCTCAACATCAATCGTTAGAGTCTTAACAAATGATCTAGGAGTTAATCCTGCCAAATTAATTGCTGCAGGTAGAAGTTCATATGTTCCGTTAGTAGCAAACGATACTCCGGAAAACAAAGGAAAAAACAGAAGAACGCGCATTGTTGTGATGCCAAAAATCGATCAGTTCTATGATATGATCGAAAAAGAAATGAAAAAACAGGCAAAATAATTTATCGTTAATACTGATGTTACAGAAAAAGCAGGTCTAATGACCTGCTTTTTTAGTATCCGGAAGGATAAACTTTTTTAATTAACTAAATTTAACAAAGAATAAAGTTAGTAATATTTTTTGTTTGAACGCCTCTTTGTTTAAGTTTTTTTTTACAAAATATCAACATCACCCTTGCCTTCTCTGATAATTACCGGCTCATGTTCTGAAAGATCTATAATTGTTGAACCTACATTGTCACCATAACCACCATCTATAACTAAATCAACCAAATTTTGCCATTTCTCAAAGATTAATTCCGGATCGGTCGTATATTCAATCACATCATCTTCATCACGAATAGAAGTTGAAACTACAGGGTTTCCCAATTGTCTCACGATTTCAAGAATAATATTATTATCCGGAACACGTATTCCGACAGTTGTTTTCTTTTTAAACTCTTTAGGAAGATTATTATTACCTGGTAAAATAAATGTATAGGGCCCGGGCAACGCTCTTTTTAAAATTTTAAAAGTAGCCGTATCTATCTGACGAACATAATCTGACAGATTACTAAGATCATGACAGATAAAAGAGAAATTTGCTTTTTCTAATTTAACTCCTTTAATTTTTGCAATTTTTTCCAAAGCCCGCGAATTAGTAATATCACAACCTAATCCGTAAACGGTATCGGTTGGGTAAATTACCAATCCACCATTCTGAAGAACTTTTACCACTTTTGCAAGTGCAGCTTCACTTGGTTTATCGGGATATATTTTTATAAATTCGGCCATTTTCTTTTTTTGTTTAATTTGTTTCAGGTTTCAAGTTAAGCCATGGCAACTTGAAATCTGGAACATTATTATCCTACGATATCTAATTTAGCAAATCTCAATAGTAGTTTCTTAATTCCTCCTACTTCAAATTTTATTTCAGCTTTTTTATCAGCCCCAACACCTTCAAGATTGACTATTTCACCCTTACCAAAACGTTCGTGCATTACAATATTCCCAATAGTTAATTTGTTATCAAATAAATTTGTTGCTGCAGCATTCGGATTCGTTCCTGCTACAGGTTTTAATTTTCGAATATTGAAATCCGGTTTCGGTTCATTATCCGTTATATATTTTGGAGGTGTTCCTCCAATGGGTTTTGATAAACGTAATTTAGATTTATCGACATCTCCAAAAATATCACTGTCAATAGTTGGTTTATAGCGATAATTGCTTTCTGAGGGTGTTAAAAATTCTAAATACTGCCCATCAATTTCTTCAATAAAACGGGATGGTTCACTATCTGTCAATTTTCCCCAGCGGTAGCGGGATTGTGCGTAAGTTAAATATGCCTGATGCTCTGCACGTGTCAAAGCTACATAAAACAAGCGCCGTTCTTCCTCTAATTCGCTTCGGGTACTCATACTCATGGCACTCGGAAACAAATCTTCTTCCATTCCGACTACAAAAACATGAGGGAATTCAAGTCCTTTTGCTAAGTGAATTGTCATTAAGGCAACACGATCTTCATCAGATGTATCTTTATCCAAATCGGTAGCCAGGGCAACGTCTTCCATAAATTCAGATAATGCTCCTCTTGCTCCGTCAATTTCTTTTTGTCCTTCTGTAAAATCTTTTATACCGTTTAAAAGCTCTTCAATATTCTGAATTTTCGCCATTCCTTCAGGAGTAGCATCTTTTTTCAGCTCCTGAACCAAACCTGTTTTTTTGGCAACATGATCTGTAATATAAAAAGCATCCTGATTCTGGTCAATTACCTGAAAACTCTGGATCATCGTAACAAAATCTTTCAGTTTATTCTTTGTTCCTGCATTTAGTTTTAAATCAATTTTATCGATATTTACCATTACTTCCCAAATAGATCGTTTGTAATGATTGGCTGCAATGGTTAATTTTTCAACAGTTGTGTCTCCAATTCCGCGTGCCGGATAATTGATAACACGAATCAGTGCTTCTTCATCTTTTGGATTGATCACTAAACGTAAATAACATAAAACATCTTTGATTTCCTTACGCTGATAAAAAGACAATCCACCATAAATTCGATACGGAATATCCCTTTTTCTCAAGGCGTCCTCTATTGCACGGGATTGCGCATTGGTTCGGTATAAAATGGCAAAAGCACCATTGTGCAATTGATTTTGCATTTTTTGTTCAAAAATAGTACTGGCAACAAATCGTCCTTCTTCAGCATCCGTCAGGCTTCTGTGCACTTTTACTTTCGGTCCAAAATCGTTTGCAGTCCAAACTACTTTATCCAGTTTGGTTTTATTATTTTCCATTACAGTATTTGCCGCTTCTACAATGTTTCGTGTTGAGCGGTAATTTTGCTCCAGACGAAACATCTTCACCCCTTCATAATCCTTTTGGAAATTTAGAATGTTATTGATATTCGCTCCACGGAAAGCGTAAATACTCTGTGCATCATCTCCAACTACACAAATATTCTGAAACCTATCAGACAAAGCGCGAACAATTAAATATTGGGAGTGATTGGTATCTTGGTACTCATCTACAAGAATATAACGAAAACGATTCTGATACTTGGCTAAAACTTCCGGAAAACGAGTCAGTAATTCATTAGTTTTCAGCAGTAAATCATCAAAATCCATTGCTCCGGCTTTAAAGCAACGCTCCACATATTGCTGATAAATTTCGCCCAACCGAGGTTTTTTTGCCATTGCATCCGCTTCCATCAATTCCGGGTTATTGAAATAAGCTTTTACCGTAATCAAACTGTTTTTATAAGAAGAAATTCGTCCTAAAACCTGTTTCGGTTTATAAATATCACGATCCAGCTGCATTTCTTTTATAATAGACGAAATAAGCCTTGCCGAATCCTGTGAGTCATAAATGGTAAAGTTTGAGGGATAGCCCAAATGTTCTGATTCTGAACGAAGAATACGCGCAAAAACAGAGTGAAAAGTTCCCATCCATAGGTTTTTTGCTTCACTGGCTCCCACAATTGCCGAAATCCTGTGCTTCATTTCACGGGCTGCTTTGTTGGTAAATGTGAGTGAAAGTATATTGAATGCATCAATTCCCTGATGCATCAAATAAGCAATTCTGATTGTCAAAACACGGGTTTTTCCTGAACCTGCACCAGCGATAATAATCATTGGTCCGTCTTTTTGTAAAACAGGTTCTCGTTGTGCTTCGTTGAGCTGATCAATATAATTCTGCATGAAATTGTTTTCCTTTTATGCAAAAATAAGAATTAAACTCTTAGAATCTTAATTCTGTAAAAATCAAAATATGTTTAAAGAGAAAAAGACCAAAATAAAAAACCACTCTCTAAGATTTGTAGCGGTTTTGAATTTAAGAAAATGGTTTTGGTTTTCTTATTAATCAATAACAAGATTCTCCTAACGGTGCTTCTCCAGTAATTTCCATCCAGTCAATATTTGCAAAGCTTAAAGCATCGACTGTTTCTAATCGAATTGTATTTACACCTTTAACTAAATTAATATTTATGGGTATAGTTGTAGCAAATTGGGTTGTACTGGAGGTTATAGGAAATGACAAATCAATTACATCTGTCGCATTTATCTTAAGTTTTGCAGTTGTCGTTTTTCCTCTATGTACATATCGAAATATAATAGTATACAGTCCTGAAGTTGGTACCTTAAGAGCATAATTTATTCCTTTACCGGAAGCATCAGCAATATTCGTTACTTTTTTATTATCTGCACTGGAGTTAATGGCTATTGTACCTTCATGAGCACAATAGCCCAAGGCTAATTCTTCGATTCTTAATGTATGAGTTCCTGTAAGTTTCTCACCAAAAGTTGCTGTAATTCCTGTATCTTCAGTCATGATGATTGTTGTCTCTTCTTCACTACCGCCGGAACTCCATGATTTTAATTCATTTCCTTTTGAAGGAATAGCGGTAAGTGTTACCAGTTCTCCTTCTGTATAAGTTGGTTTGTTCGGATTTATTGCTATTGTTCCTCCCTCAGTTGGTGTGATTGATGTAGTCAAAAGATAAGCTGCCGGCAGTGTACTTTTAAAATTGGCAGTAATCGCTTTATTTGCCTCCATTTTAATAGTTGTGGTTGTAGCTGTTTCTCCATTACTCCATGATTTGAATACAAAATTATCAGCTGGTTTTGCTGTCAATGTTATAACTTCACCTGGATCATAAATTGTTTTATCAGGATTTACAGCTACATTTCCGCTCATCAATGGCTTTACCATAGTTTTTAACACAAAATCCGTTTTTTGCTCAGCACCTAATTCTCTTGCGCCAAGATCAGGTGCTGTTCCGTTAAATTCTATTCCGTTTGCCTGTACTCCTGCATCAATAAAATCGCTTGTCGCCTTTAATGCCAGAAAATCACCTAGATCTGGACTTCCATCTTCGTTTTTAAGAACAGCAGGAACAATCAAAGAAACAAAATCATCATCACTTATTACAAGTGCAGGATTTCTTCCATTAGTACTTCCTTTAATCCACCAAACATTAGAATTTTCGACATCTTTTCCAAAGTTTTTATCCTTAAATGATTTATAGGAAATGTTATTCCTGAATTGATGTTTCCCTCCAGGACGAAAACCGAAACCGTTACTTTTATTATTATACGAGGTGTTATTTGTCATTTCGATAGCCCCAAGATTATTATTGTCTGTAAAACCATGTTGCCCATTTCCAAAAGCTACACAGCGATGCAGAATATGATTTACAGGAATGCCTTCTCCCCCTAATTTAAAACCATTTTTATCTCCGGTTTTCGTTGTGCTTCCGTTTGTAAGTGTCCCATTATTATAGGCTACGCAACTTTCAAATAAAACAGCCCCGATCGGACCAGTTTTCTTTTTGGTATATAAGTCCCAGCCATCATCACTATTATGATGTGAAATACAGCCCCGAAAAATATTACCCTGGCCACAAGTCAATTTTGCAGCAAAACCATCTGCATTTTCTGCCAATAAATCTTTATTATCAAATGATTCGCAGTTCAGAATTAAGTTATTTGAAGGCCATTGATCAATTGTAGTGTAAGCAGCAGAGTATCTGCTAATTTGAAGACCACTATCTCTGTTTTTTTCAAATATACAATTGTCAATCGTATTATAATTTCCAGAAAGAAGCATCCCATTGTCTCCGGCTTTTCTAATAATAATTCCTTTAAAATACCAATAACAGCCATCCAGAACAATTCCTTTGTTTTCATTAATTTCTTTTTGAGCCGAAAAATCAAGAATTGGGGTTTCATCAGGATAAGCTTCTATATGTTTCAGATTTCCAGCCGTTCCGCTATTTTCTCTTGAAATAAAAATGGTTGAGGCTATTGAGTAAATTCCTCCACGCACATAAATCGTTTGCCCAGAAGCTACTTTATTAATAGCGTTTTGCAATGTTGTCGGACTATCAATAGATCCCTTATTTTCGACTTTTCCTGCAGGAGAAACATAGATTTGAGAAAAAACGCAAAACGGAAAGAGTAACAAAAAAGTTAATATGATTATTAATTTATTTTTCATCTATAAAGGCTGTTTGATTGGTTGATAATTGTCCTTATTTGATATTTAGCAATTCATTTTTTATCCTCTTGAAAAAATCATTTGAAAAAAACATCATAAGCAAAGCGGATAAGAGTTCCGATTACTACGATTAGAAAAAAGACCCTGATAAAACCATTGCCTTTATTTATGGCCAATTTTGCTCCTAACCAGCCACCAAATCCATTGCTGATTGCCATCGGGATAGCAATACTCCAGATAATTTTCCCTTTTAGCATGAAAAGACAAATCGAACCGAAGTTTGTTGCCAAATTTACCATTTTAGCATTTGCAGAAGCGTGCAGAAAGTCAAAACCTAAAAGTGCAATAAAAGCAACTACAAAAAAGCTTCCGGTTCCGGGACCAATAAATCCGTCATAAAAGCCAATAATTACACTAATAACAACTGCATAAATAATCTGAGTGGTTGGTGAATGGTCTTTGACTAAATGCTGACCAAAATTTTTCTTGGCATACGTGTAAACAAATAACAAAGACAAAACCACAAGCAAAAGAGGTTTCATAAAATCATTGCTGACCAAAGTCAATATCGTTGAACCCAGAAATGCTGATGGAACTGCAAGGCACATCATAATTAAAAGTAACCTCCACTGGATAACGACTTTTTTAAGATATTGAAAAGCGGCAAATGCTGTACCACTAAAAGCCGGAATTTTTAATGTCCCGATAACTGTTGAAACCGGAAGATTAGGCAATAAAATCAATCCCATTGGGGTTTGAATTAATCCTCCTCCTCCAACAATGGCGTCAATAAATCCTGCAGCAAAAGCGGCCAGACATAGAAAAAGTATACTATAAGGATCCATTTAAAATTGTATTTGAACTGTTTTAAAAAACAAGTTGTAAAAGTACACCTTCCATTCATTTATTACTGAAAATTTAAAATGGATTTCTCTACAAAAAGTATATTTTTGCCTAAAAAATTATTGAAATGGATTTTACCCGAATTATAGAATTAGCGAGTTATACGTTACCAGCCATTATCACGGGATTTGTGGCTTACCGTTTTTTTGAACTGCATATTAAAAATAATGATAAAAAACGTGCTTTTTTATTAAACAGAGACTATCAAAAACAATCCTTGCCAATCCGTTTACAGGCGTACGAGCGTATGACCTTATTTTTGGAGCGTATCAACCTGACCAAATTATTGATTCGGATTGCTCCAATTTCACAACACAAACACGATTACGAAAATTTCATCATTGACCAGATTGAACAGGAATTCGAGCATAATTTAACGCAGCAGATTTATATGTCTGATGAGTGCTGGACGATTATTACGACAGCCAAGAACTCAACTATACAAATGATCCGTAAAGCCGCCATGAGCGATCGTGTTGACAGTGCAGATAAATTACGTGAAGTGATTTTGAATGATTTATTAGAAAAACAATCGCCAAGCAATGCTGCTTTAGGATTTATAAAAAATGAGGTTGCCGAGCTCTGGTAGCAATTTATAGTGGTTAAGCCTTAGTTTTTTAGTCCTTAGTATATTCTTTCTGTACTTAACTAATACATCTTAGTTCAGTTAGTTATTCGCACATAGTTTTTTCAATTCCGTAGTCTCTAATTATCAAGAAGTTTACAAAAAAAAATAGTAACTAAGAGCTAAGGACTAAAAAAAATCACTTATTATCACTCATAATTTCCGACTTATTCTGAGCGTATTCATATCCCTGTTCCCACCACTTCTTCATCACTTCTTTATTAAAAATCAAGGCGTTATTGGTCAGCTTTGTCGGAGTGTAATATAAATTAAGTTTTACATTCTTATTGTTTGCTATTAGTTTTCCTATGGCAATATCGTGTTTCTCAACCTGATCCAAAGCAATTCGGAACAAGTCGATCATCAGTGAAAACGGATTTTTTCCGATTACTGTCTTTTCCATATGGACTTCTGTTTCCAGGATAATGACATCAATTTCTGTTGCTCCACGGTTGATTGCTTCACGAATGGGAACCAGACTTGAAAATCCACCATCGCCATACTCGCAATTGTCCTTTTCAACAAGACTCATAAAAGGGACATAATTACTAGAAATCCAGGACCAGTCACAAAACTCTTCGTAAGTACATTCTTTTATTGATTTATATTCGGCTTCGTTTTTTGTAAAATTGGTTACTGTGATTATAACATCTTTCTTCATCTTTTTTAACTGATTGAAATCAGATAGAGAGAAGTTACTTCTAATGTATTTTTTTAGACCTTTACTTTCTCCAAAAGTTCTCTTCCCCTTAAAAAACTGGCGAACAACATTAAAGTGATTAATGGTCACTATATCAACTCCATCTTTAACTTTGACCACAAAAGGACAAATATTAAATATCTTCGACATGTTTACATTCGTATAAATCGAATGAATTTGATCAATATTTCCGAGTGCCAGATGCGGAATCAATAAACTTCCGGTTGAAGTTCCAAGGAATAAATCGTATTGATATTTTTTTACTTCTAATAAATACTGGGCAACACCACCGGCAAATGCGCCTTTACTACCGCCACCAGAAATAACCAATGCTCTCATTTTGTAAGTTATGCGTTTTTTGTTATGTGTTATGAGTCAACTAATCCTCAAAACTTTAAACATTTTTGTTTTGAAATTTTAATCAATTTCTTTTTGAATCAATAATATAAATAAATCTTAACTTTTTTCTGCCAAAAGGCGGTTCAATTGAAATTTTTCATCGGGGTTCAAATTAGTCAAAATTCTTTCAAAGGAAGCACGCTTTTCAGGATTTTTTAATAACAATCGAATAGTATCCCTTCCAAATTTAGAAAATTGCCACATGTGATGGGTTGTGGCATTGACTAAATTACTCAAAACCTGATCGTTAATAATTTCAAAACCAATTAGTTTCTCTAGAGCATTTTGTCTGGTAGCAGCTTCATATTTTGTAGAAGAAAACGCAATCAACTCTAAAATCAAAGTTTCAGGATTATCAATGTAATTAGTTGTAGATAAAGCTAATGAAAGCCATAACGTGCGAAGGTTATACTCATTAAAACCTATCCAGTTTTGAGATTTATTAAGATATTCTGTTCTTCGTTCAGGAAAATTCTTCCACAAAAAATAAAGCGCAATTTCCTGTGTCTGATACGATTTATCGTCTAGTAATGTTTCATAAGCTGCTCTGAAATCTTCTGGAATCACATTCATTGTTTCAGCAACGGATTGCCTTATTTTTAAATTATTACTTTCTAAAGCTAATAACAAAAGTTCCTTCTTAGCGTCATATTTTTCAGATTCAATCTGATCTATGATCGCTTTTTTAACCGTATAATAAACATCTGAATTTAAAATTTTCAAAAAATAGTCCTTCTTTTCAGCCAATGGGGTTTTCTTCAGTTTATCAACTTCTAAACGAACCAGAATTGCTTTATTTTTACTCAATAAGGCATTCGCTGTCGGGGTGTCAAAAGCAGTAGTTTCCAGCCAGGTTTTTTGAAATTTATTCAAATCAAAACCGGATACTTTTTTTATTTCATCAAAGAAATCCTGAGTATTTACGGTTTGATATCCGTATTTCTTTAAATAATTTTTTATCGCTTTTTTGAAGGCTTTATCCCCTATTGATTCATGTAAAACAAATAACGCCCATGCTCCTTTTTCGTAAAAAGTCAGAGAACTGGCCTTGGCATTCAAAACCGGAATTGCATCGGTTCTGGAAGCAAATTTAATTTGTTGTGCCGTATCGTATAATTTCGAATAAAAATAATCCTCTCCAAAAATTTCTCTTTCGGCCAATAAAGCATAATAAGTTGCAAAACCTTCCTGCAGCCAGTGATGTGTGCTGTTTTCTGCGGTTATTAAATCCCCAAACCAATGATGTGCTAACTCGTGGGCATCAACATTGGTGTAGTTCCTGTCTTCAAAGCCAACGGAATCAACTACATAACGCGTAGCAAAAAGTGTGGTGGTGGTGTTTTCCATCCCGGCATACAAAAAATCCCGAACCGGAATTTGCCTGTTGATTTTCCACGGGTACTTCACTCCTATTTCTTTTTCTAAAAAATCAAAAATACGCTTAGAATAACGATAGGTGGTCTCAAAACGATCTGAATCTTTAGGCTCTACATAATATTCTAAAGGAATTTTAGATTTTGACTTGAATTCTCTTTTATCGAATTTCCCAATGGCAAGCATCAATAAATAAGAACTCATTGGTTTTTTCATTTGGTATTGCCAGTGAAATTGATTGCTGTTCTCTGTCTTTTCTTTTAAAATCCCGTTCGAAAGAACCTGATAATCTTTATTGTACAAAATTCCTAAATTGAAAATGAGTTTTTCATTTACATCATCAAAACTCGGAAACCAGTTACTCGTGTACCTTCCCTGACCTTGTGTCCAAATCTGGACTTCAGAATTTTCAATATCAACAAAATACAAGGCCTGTTTTGGTTTAACAGAATATTCAAAAGTCAACTGATTTTTTCCTTTCTGAAAATGATCTATGATTTGCAATTGCTTTCCCGTATTAATAAAAACAGCTCGTTTTTGGTTAATTTCTACTTTTGAAAATTCCATGTTTCTGGCATCAATATTAATGGTGTCAACTGGTTTCAAAACTTCAAATTGATAGTCAGCCAAACCTGAAACCGATTTTTCATTGGCATTTATTTTTAATTGTGCGGAAACGGATTTAAAATCGACAAATTGGGTTTGTTGTGCAAAACCCAAGACGGTGAAAAATAATAGAATGTATTTCATTGAATTAAATTGAAGGCAAAATCCAAAGTTACAAAGGTTTCATCAACAAATCGAATGAAATTTGTATGTTTACATTAGAAAATTATACAATCGTGTCAACATCTAAAAAAGCTTTATTTAACTGGAGCAGCGGAAAAGATTCTGCTCTGGCTTTATACAAAATCCTTCAAAATTCTGATTTTAAAATAGAATGTTTATTAACAAGTGTCAACCAGCAATATCAGCGAATTTCGATGCACGGTGTACGTGTAGCATTGCTCGAAGCTCAGGCAAAAAGTATTGGTTTACCTTTAAAAATAATGCAGATTCCAGAGATGCCAACCATGGAAGTTTATGAAAATGTCATGACTGAAACATTATCTGAACTGCAAAAACAAGGCATCACACATTCGGTTTTTGGAGATATTTTTCTGGAAGATTTACGAAAATACCGTGAAGATAAATTAGCCGAAATTGGCTTTGAAGCCGAATTTCCTTTGTGGAAAATTTCAACACAAGAGTTAATTCAGGAGTTTATCAGCTTAGGGTTTAAAACTATTGTTGTGTGTGTAAACGAACGTTACCTCGATAAAAGTTTTGTTGGCCGGATTATAGATCAGGATTTTATAAATGATTTACCGGAAAATGTAGATGTTTGTGGTGAAAACGGAGAATTTCATACTTTTACTTTTGATGGTCCTGTTTTTTCAGAACCAATTAGTTTTGAAATTGGTGAAACCGTTTATCGTAAATATGAAAAGCCTAAAAATCAGGATTCTTCGAATACGGCCTGCGACACAAACGCAACCGATGCATTTGATTATGGATTCTGGTACACCGATTTAATTGCGAAATAATTTATTAAAATGACCGTACAAAATCAATCTTTTGAATTAAAAAAAATCCTGGGATTCTTAAACGAAATCGGGATAGACGTGTTTGAGAAAGTACTCGAAACTTCTTTTTTGCCCGGATTGAGTTTAGGGCCAAACTGTCTTTATATTGATTTCGAAAAATTATTATATCCTGGAGACATCCTTCACGAGGCTGGGCATCTGGCTGTTACAACCTCTGCCGAAAGAAAAATTGCAGGAACGGATAAAATGGCTTCAGACTGGCCTTCACAAGGCGAAGAAATAGGGGCTATTTTATGGTCTTTTGCTGCAGCACAACATTTAGAGTTGCCTATTGAATTTGTATTTCATCCCAACGGATACAAAAATGAATCAAAATGGCTGATTTCAAATTTTACCAATGAAAATTATATTGGATTACCCTTTCTGGAATGGGCAGGACTTGCTTTAGGAAAAGAACGTGCAGCTAAAGAAGATAAAGAAGCTTTTCCAAAAATGCTGAAATGGCTAAGAGATTAAATTATGGATAAACTTGTACGCTCAATAAAGTTCCCGATGTTTTTTGATCCAGAAAAACTTAAAAATGATGTTTATAAAATCATCGATAAAAACTGGATAAATCATTATAATACAAATGATTATTCCGGAAAATGGACTTCGATTGCCTTAATGTCGCAAAACGGAAAATCGAATTCTATTTTTGCACTGCCAAATGGTGAGGATAAACTCGTTGCTACCGAAATTCTGGATTCCTGTAGTTATTTTGAAGAAATATTAAATAGCTTTTTATTCGAAAAAACGGCTGTCCGCTTGCTGAAATTAGATGTTGGTGCAACAGTCAAACCTCATCGTGACAATTGTCTTGGATATGAGGACGGCTGTTTCAGATTGCATATTCCTATCATTACAAATAGTGACGTTGAATTTGTTTTGGATGGTAATCGACTGATTATGAATGAAGGCGAATGCTGGTATATTGATGCAAACTTTATCCATTCGGTAGCTAACCGAGGGTCTGAAGATCGTATTCATTTAGTTATTGACGGACTTCGCAATGAATGGACTGATCGTTTATTTTTTAAGGAAGCCGATCAAAATGATTTTGTACGGCCTGCTACAAAAATTTCCGAAAAGGAAAAACAACTTATGATTGCAGAACTGAAACGAATGAACCCGCCAAATTTAGATGCTATTTTGAACGATTTGGAGTAAATTAAATCACTTTTCTAAAACATAATTTTCTAAAACCAAAATATCCAAAGCTGTCATTTCAAATAAATGAAGCGCCTCTTGTGGGGTTTCAACAATTGGCATCCCTTTTTTGTTCAGGCTTGTATTCAGTACGACTGCGATTCTGCTTTGTGCATAAAATGCCGTAAGCAATTTTACAAACTTCGGATTCCAGCTTTCTTCAACAGTCTGTACGCGTGCTGAACCATCCCGATGCGTTACGTTTTTGAGCTTTTCTAAATATTCCGGTTTTGTTTTATCTACTAAAATCATATAAGGACTATTTCTTCCCTGCACAAAATATTTGTCTGCTTTTTCTTTTAAAACTGCCGGTGCAAACGGACGAAAATCTTCCCTGAATTTAATATCCAGATTGATATGATCTTTGATTCCCTCAATTCCGGGATGCGCCAAGATACTTCTTCGTCCCAAAGAACGAGGTCCAAATTCTGCTCCCGACTGAAACCACGCTATTGTTTTTCCCTGATTTAATTTTTCGGCACAAAACTTTACGAGCTCATTTTCGTCTGAAAACTTTACAGGATTGTATTTTTTATTTTCAAGGTTATTAATCGCTTTTTCGATTTCATAATCTGAGTATGTCTTACCAAAACAGGTACTGCCATCGTGAGGTACTTTTGGCATTTTTAAATATTCTAACCAGCCGTAAAATGCACAGCCAAGTGCCAAACCATTATCTGCGGCAGCTGGTTCAAAATATATATTTTCAACTATTTTACTATCCTGTAGTTTGGCATTTGCAACGGCATTAAGTGCGACTCCGCCTGTATAACATAAATTTTTATGAGGAAATTTTTCCAACCGGTTATGAATGCATTTTAAAACTGCCTTTTCTACCTGCTCCTGAGCCCATTTTGCTACATTAGCATAATAATCAAAATTGCTTTTGAAATATTCATATCCTTTTGACGGATTTTTAAATTCATTTTTCCAGCCCTCATTTACAAACAAATTATCCGGTTCAAATTTAAAAGCCTCAAAATCATAAGTTCCGGAGTTTCCAAATGGCGCAAGTCCCATTAATTTCCCTACATCATCCATATCACCAAAAACATAATGACTTACAGATGCATAGAATCCGCCAATGGAGTGCTGCGTTGTAGGAAGTGAAAATAAACGCTCTGACCTTTCAGCCATTTTACTGAAATCCTTCATTAACGGAATTAATTTTTGTCCGTCAAAATGATAAAAGCTGTCTTTTTCGCACATCATCTGATCTTGCTCCAGAATTTCAGGACTAATATATTGTTTTTGTTCAGGATGCAATTTTAGAAACTGGTCAAGCGGACTCCCGCATCCATCAATAACCATTACAGCACATTCAGAAAAAGGACAGGTACCTACTGCGCTGTAAGCATGTGCTAAATGGTGTGAAATGTCAATTATTTTTAAATTCGGAACTTCTGCAAAGAGTCTTTTGCCTTTGTATTGATTGCGATCCGGGATTTCAAAATTAGCACACTGTACTACCAGGGAAATATCTTTTAATTCAATTCCCTCTGCCTCCAGGCAATACTGAACTGCCAGATTATCATTTCCCCCATCATGTTTAATCCGGCTTAATCGTTCTTTTTCAATACCCACACAAACACGTCCGTTTTTTAATAAAACTGCCGATCCGTTGTGTGAAAGTCCGGTTCCTAAAACATACACAGGTGAATTCATTAAAGTACTTTATTATAGTTAGCTTTTAAAGCTGCTAAAATAATTAAAGTTAATTACCTATTGTGCAGATAAATTGTATAATTTCCGGAATATTTAAAACATAATCCGGTGTCATATTTTGTATAGCATTATTAGGCATAAAGGGCATATCAGCTGTTTCGGGATTTTGAACAACAATAGTACCGCCTTCTTTTTGAATTGCTTTTAAACCGTTGGTTCCGTCAGCATTTGATCCGGACAATAAAATTCCTATCAGTAGATTTTTATATACCTCAGCTGCTGACTCAAAAGAGACATCAATACTTGGTCTGCTGTAATTTACCTTTTCGGAAGTATCAAGTGATAGCTTATGATTTTTTTCAAATAACAAATGATAATTTGAAGGTGCAACATAAATAAATCCCGGTAATAGTCGCACTTTGTCTTCAACCTGTCTTAGTTTTACAACTGATTTTAAGTCAATTAGTTTTTCAAGCGTTTGTTCATCTGTACTTTTTCGATGTACAACAATTACGATTGCAAAAGATTTAATTGCAGTTAATTGTGGTAAAACCTGCATTAGTACACTTAAACTTCCCGCTGAACCTCCTATAATTAGTACCTTAAAATGTGAATTTATCTGATCTTTCTCCATATTTTTTCCCTATCTAATTGTTTATACTTGCCCGGGGATACTGAATACTTTATGGTTTCTTTTGTTCCTAAAGCGAGAAAGCCCAACAGGGCAAGGCTGTCATCAAATAAATTGATGGCTCTTTTTTGTAAATCATTATCAAAATAAATCAGAACATTTCGGCAAAAAATCACATCAAATTCATTAAACGAGGTATCAGAAACTAAGTTGTGCTGCGAAAAAACCATTTTTTGAGCCAGATCTTCATTAAACTTTGCAATACCGTAATTTGCTGTATAATAATTCGAAAAATCTTCTTTCCCGCCTGAATCCCTGTAATTTTCAGAATACTCTTTCATCATTCTTAACGGAAAGATTCCTTTTTTTGCTGTTTCAAGTACTTTTACATTTATATCTGTGGCATAGATTAAAGATTTATGCAGTAATCCTGCTTCCTTTAATAAAATTGCCATTGAATACACTTCTTCACCTGTTGAACAGCCTGCGTGCCATAAACGAATAAAAGGTTTTGCATCCAATAACGGGAGGATTTGATTTCGAATAACCTTATAAAAAGAAGGATCACGAAACATTTCGGTAACATTTACTGTAATTTCATCAACCATGTGTCTGAAATATTCAGGATCATATCTCACTTTTGATAAAAATTGTTCAAAATGTGAGAACCCGTCCAACTGATATATCCTGTTAACACGTCTTTTTAAAGAGGCTCTTGAATAACTACCAAAATCAAAACCATAATATTCATATACTTCATTAATAAGGGTTTCCAGTTCGATATCTTCTATCATAACAACTTTAAATTTTGCTTAATATTAAAAGTAATTTATCTACATCAACGGGTTTAGAAATATAATCATCTGCACCTGCCTCCATACATTTTTCTTTATCTCCTGCCATCGCCTGAGCTGTTACGGCTATAATGAAAGTTGACTCATGCGACGGGATTTTTTTTATTAAAGGAATTGCCTCATAACCATCCATATCAGGCATCATCATATCAATTAACACTGCTTTAATATTTTTATCAGAATTTAATATTTTCAAAGCTTCCTCTGCACTCTGACATGATAAACAGTCAAATGATTTGGCACGTAGTGTATTCTCCAGTGCAAAAATATTTCTGGAATCGTCATCTATAATTAAAAGTCGTTTTTTATTCATTTTTTACTACTTTTTATTAAACTTTATCATACAGCCAGACCCTGAGTAATGAGAGCAGCTGATCAATATCGACAGGCTTTGTGATATAATCTGAAGCACCTGCTTTGATGCATTTTTCCCGGTCTCCTGTCATTGCTTTTGCTGTAACTGCAATAAGCGGTAAGGTTAAATGTTTTGAATTACTTCGTATTTTTTCTGCCGTTTCATAACCGTCCATATTGGGCATCATCATATCCAGTAAAACAATATCTGTATTTGGATTTTCTTCAAGCATTTTTATGGCTTCTTTGCCATCAAATGCCGTAATTACATTCATTTTAAATACTTCGAGAGCTTTTGTAAGAGAATAAATATTACGAACATCATCATCTACGATCAAAACAGTTTTATCAAACAAAATGTTATTCAGCAAATTCAGTTTCCTATGGTTATCTTTTTTACCGTCCGGATTTTTGTTTTCTTCAACCAAATGCAGGAAAAGTGATACTTCGTCGAGCATTCTCTGATAAGAATGTGCGGTTTTTACAATTATGGAATCTGCATATTTTTTAATTTTTATTTCTTCCTTAAGCGACAGGCTTTTTCCGGTAAACACTATTACAGGAAGGTTTTCTAATCCTGGATTTTTTTTAACATTATCTAAAATTTCGTAAGCATGTTTGTCCGGTATTCCCATATCCAAAATGACACAATCTACTTCACTTTTATTAAGCGCTTTTAATCCTTCAGAAACTTCACTTTTAATTTCAGAATTGATATTATAACTTTCTAAAAAGTAGGACAGGGCTTTGGCGTGTTTAGGATTATCCTCAATAATCAGCACCTTTTGGGCTTCTTTATTAATAATATGTTCTATTCTGATAAAAACATCGGGAATTTTTTCAAAAGCTACCGGTTTATCCAGAAAGTCAACAGCTCCTTTTAATAAACTCTCTTGTTTGAGTTTGTGCGATGACATAACATGTACCGGAATGTGCTTGGTTTTTGAATTATTTTTAAGTTCTTCCAGAATTTCCCATCCACTTTTTACGGGAAGCTCAATATCTAACAAAACGCCAATTGGCCTGTAAAGTAAAGCAAAATTTAAAGCATAATCACCTCTTACTACTACTACCGCTTTATATCCTTTTTTTCTGCTAAATGTTAACAATGACTTTGCGAAATTAATATCATCTTCTACAATCAGGATAACTTTATCATTTTCTGTGATTGAGTTTCTGTCATCTGCTACTTCCTCAGGAATTACCATACTGATATATTTATTTTGGGTTTCCTGTTTTTTTTCTTCCTGCTCATCGATTTCGATAGGCGGAGTCTTTAAAGCTGTGTTTTTTTTTAACGAGGAACCAAAAACCGGCAGACATAAAGTAAAACTGCTGCCCTCATTTTCTTTACTATGCAAAATTATTTCTCCATTTAGTAATTTTGCCAGTTCCCTGCTAATGGATAATCCCAAACCTGTTCCGCCGTATTTTCTTTTGGTTGAGCCGTCTGCCTGCTGAAAAGCCTCAAAAATTAAAGGCTGTTTATCCAGCGGGATTCCGATTCCTGTATCTTTTACAATAAAACAAATTATTTTATCATCGTCATCATTTACTTTTATTTCTAAACTTACAGATCCTTTTTCTGTAAATTTTATGGCATTTGAAATCAGGTTTTTAAGGATTTGTTCCAGACGCATTTTATCCGTTTTAATAACTGCCGGTGCGTCTTTGGAAATAATTTCAAAATCAATTTTTTTTTCTTTTGCCACAATCGTAAACAAATTAGACAGATTGTCTGTTATTTCTTTTGTGGTAACATCTAAAAATTCAAGTTCCATTTTACCGGCTTCAATTTTGGACAAATCCAGAATTTCGTCAATCAGTCCTAATAAACTATTACCTGAACTCTGAATAACTTTTGCAAATTCGATTTCTTCAGAATTCATGCTTTTATTATTATTTTCGGACAATAAACGGCTTAATAACAAAATAGAATTTAAAGGAGTTCTCAATTCATGTGACATATTTGCCAAAAACTCCGATTTATAACGTGTTGTAAGTTCCAGTGCTTCTGATTTTTTTTGAATTTCAGTGTTTCTTTCTTGTAATAAAACACTTCGCTCAGACAATTCTTTATTGGTTTGTTCGAGTTCTTCCTGTTGTACCCTCAATTCTTCTTCAGAAGCCTGTAATTTTTCGGTTTGGGTTTCCAGTTCGGCATTCATTGCCTCCATTTCTGTATGCTGAATTCTTAACTCTTCTGATTGCGCCTGAGTTTCTTCAAGAAGCTCCAACACACGTTTTCTGTTTTGAGTTGATTTTATGGCAATGGCAATATTATTTGAAACCGCCTGTAAAAATTCCAAATCGATTGCCGTGTATTCTTTTACGCTTGCCAATTCAAAAGCTCCCTCTACTTGAGTATCAATTAAAGGTACTGCAATAATATGTTTTGGTTTTATTTCTCCCAAAGCATACGTAATCTGTACATCATTTTCTGAAAATGATTTTAGTTCCAGAATTTTTCTTGAAACCACGCATTGCCCAATTAATCCCTGTCCGGTTTTTATATGTTCCCTGTTCTTATCAGGAAGGTAACTGTAGCCCGAAATTGCATAAAGTTCATCACCATCTACAGCATATATCACTCCTGCACTACTTTTAGTGTATTGGCATAAAAACTCGATCACATCTTTAGACAATCTTTCGAGTTCTTTATCCCCTATCATTACATTGTTTAGTTTTGCGATTCCGGTTTGCAGCCATTCTTTTTGAGACAATAAATCAAAAGTGGTTTGTAAGGAAACGCCCATACTATTTAATGATTCTCCCATACTACCTAAAGCATCCGATTTGGTATCATCAACCCTGATGTCATAATTTCCTTTTGAAATATGACTTGCAATAGTACTTATAGCTTTTATCCTTTCGGCTGTTTCTTTGTCTTTTCGTTCTAATTCTTCCTGAAGAAACGACCGCTCATTGTGATCCTTTAAAATACGCAGCAAAAACACAATCGTGATAATAAAAGCGATTATAAAAGCGGCTATAATTAAGATAACACTATAATTACCATATCGTTCCGAATTTTCATTTCGCTCTTTTAAAAGTACCTGCTCTGAATTTTCTATACGTTTGTAATAACTTCTCAATTCATCCATCATCTTTTTTCCCTCGTCCAGATCAAAAGAAACAGTGTCCTTGCCTATTCTTTTTTTTACTACCTGATTATTCAGATATTTATAAAAAATATGGGTATTATATCTTATTTCCTGAAGGTTTTTTTGCTGCGATGGATTATCATCAGTTAATTGATCAAGTCTATTAAAAAAACTGTCTGATTTTTTTTCTGCATCATTATACTGGCTTAAAAATTCTTCTTTACCGGTTATTAAGTAACCACGCATACTGGTCTGGGCATCAGTGACAACAAATATTCCTTCGTTCAGGTTATAAATTACTTCCTGGGTGTGGTTTACCCAGTAGTTACTTTTCAATAAGCTTTTTATACTTAAAAATGAAGCTGTTGAGCTTATCGTTAATATCAATAAAGAAATCAATGAACTGATTAATAAATTTCTTTTAAAGTTATTTTGTTTCATATAATTTATTTTATTTCCTGATATTCTAAAGGTAAAACCATAATAAAGCTTGCCCCTTGGCCTACTTGACTTTTAGCGGTAATTAATCCATTATGCTTTTCAATTATTTTTTTTGCAATTGCGAGCCCAATCCCTGTTCCTTCATAACTTTGGCGATCGTTAAGGCTCTGAAAAATGATAAAAATCCTGTCCAGGTAAATTTCATCAAAACCAATTCCGTTATCCTTTACAATAACACGGCAATACCTTCCGCTTGGGGAAGGTATTGCGTCAAAATCTTTTGTTTCAATTAATTCTGAAGTAATTTCTATCACAGGGTTTTCTCTACTGTTTGAAAACTTTAGTGCGTTTCCTATCAAATTTTGAAAAACCTGACGTAACTGACTCGGAATACTATCAATAGTAGGAAGCACGTTTTTTTTTATTGTAGCATTTTTACGTTCAATCAGATAATCAAAATCCGAAAGCACTTCCTGTAAGACCTCATTTAAATCCGTTTTTTCGGGCTGTACTTTGGATGATAACCTCGAATAGGCAAGCAAGTCTGTAATTAAAGTCTGCATTCTTTCTGCCGATTTAATTGTACGGTTCACATAATCAAATGCTTTATCATCTTTTGCCAGATAAAGATCTTTGATAATTTTAATGAAGATTTGAATCTTCCTGATCGGCTCATTCAAATCATGCGAAACCGCCCAGGCAAACTGCTGAAGTTCATGGTTTTTAAATTCCAGTTCTTCATTTTTTAAGACTAATTCTTTTGTTCTTTCAGAAATTTTCACCTCCAGGTTGTCCTGTGCTTCTTTTCTTACCTTAATCTCTTTTGAAAGCAGTTCTTTCATTTCTTTTAATTGGTTCTGCTGCTCATAAATCTTCAGGAAGGTTTTAACTTTTAAAATAAGCAAATCAGTATCAACTGGCTTGGTAATGTATTCTACAGCTCCGGTTTCATATCCTTTAAAAATATATTTTTTCTCTATGTTTGCTGAAAGAAAAATAACCGGTATGTCTTTTGTTTTTTTATTTCCGGAAAGAATTTTTACCACCTCAAAACCATCCAGACCCGGCATCTGAACATCCATAATGATAAGACAATAATGTATCTGTAATATTTTTTTTAATGCTTCTTCACCTGATTCCGCAGTATCTACATCAATATTATGTAGCTCTAAAGTTTTTTTTAAGGCAATTATATTTGCTCTTATATCGTCTACAATTAATATCATTTATTTGGCTAATGCGTTATAATTAGAGTACATTTTCAATATTTACTTTAAATTAAAGTTTATAGAATCTCAAATATATCTAAAAAAAAACCACCCCAATTTTCATTTGCAAGTCTATTAATTACATAATTCCCATGTTTCGTTCTTATAATCTGCAACCCTTTTTGGGGACAATCTTAAATTCTTTTAAGTCAATGATGGCTAAGGACTTGAATTGTTTTAGTAGTGCACTATTCTAAAATAATGAATTATAAAAAAAACATTTCCGGAAGAAAAACAAAACTTGCCGGAACACGAATATGTAATGAACCCTGAAGCTGAAATTATCAAGAAAATTATAGCAGAAGTGGCAAACTTTGATGAAAAACAGCCTTTAAAACTGGAGTCAACAGCAGAATAAGCAGAGAGCTGATAGGGAGTTAATTAGAAAACTATGGGGCTTACCAATATAATTAACTGTTTTACAAAAACTTGACTTAGCATTTCAGTTATTCAGCAGATAGTAAAAGTATGCAGTACAAAAAAGTAAAACAAATTTCACGGCTTGCTTTTAGAATTGCAATGTGAATTGTTTACAGAATTTAAAAAAAGACCTCCCCACTATTATAACCAAAAGGATTTCGCTATTCCTGAATCTGCTATGGTTTATTTTTTCATTTATTATGAAAAAGAACAAAAGAGCTCCGTTAGCTCACTAATTTTTGATTGTATATTTTACTGAAAGCAAGATGATATTTTTCTTTAAATACTCTTGAAAAATAATTCCGGCTGACTTGACCTGCTCCTGAAAAAACTTCTAAAAGGCTTAAATTAGAAACTCTTTTAAGCTCCGTTATTTGTTTATTTGCCAGCGTTATAATGGGCTTTATATCTTTCGCATATCCGTAAGTATGCTTGTCAAGCTCAATTTCTAAAATGCTTTCCAAAATTCTGCTTCTCAGTAAATTCTTTACAATTCCTTTTTGCGGAATGGTATTAAGTTCATTTATTTTTTTTGTTATTTTAAAGTTTTTTGGTCCAACATTGAAATAATGTCCTGATGCATTAAAGAAAACCTTGTTGAGATCTGAAAACAAATCTATGTTTTCGACGTTGGATGTATGACAGCTCACAACCGAAAACTGAACACGTTTATATCCTTCAAAATAAAAAACATTATTAATATTTGATGTATTTCTAATAATTCCGGTATGATTAGGCTTTATTTTTTTTCTGTCTCCGTTAATTCCAAAGCCATGACTTAAAATACCTTGGGAACAATTGACAAATAAAATAGGTGAATACGCATTAGATTCTACACTCAGTAATATATCATCGTTAAAGACAATATCAAATTGTAAATAGGAAATTTGCCTGCTAAGGCTAATCCCACTAACAAACCCATTTGCATTTTTAGAGTTAACCTGAATATTATATTGATTATTTTCTAAAGTTAATACCCCATTGAGACTATCTTTCAGGTCATTAAAAATAGAATTTATTCCTCCTGTATTTATGTAAAGTTTTTTCATCTGATCATTTTTAAAAAGGGTTATGCAATTAAATGGGTTCAAAATGTTAAACTTTAAACCAGGATAATTTCTCTCTTTTGAACAATTCAAATTTCGATATACTCTGAAGGTTTCTTGTTATATAATTTTTTGTAGGACTTTCATAATTAATAGTTGATAAATGAATCCTAAAAAAAACAAAAACAGCTGCTTCAAACTCAATGTTTGAAAACAGCTGTTTTTTCAGCAAAATAAAAAAATCCCTAACCTATATAACCATAAATCTAAATTAAGCTCTTAAGTAAGTTTATTGATGTCGGCATTATTCGTAAAGTTTTTTTCTGGTATATCCTTAAAAAATTCTGACGCTTCTAAATCAGCAGATGGGCCATAGCCGAGCAAATAAGTCCCTTTTTTACTGTCTGCCGTTTCTATAATGTATAAAATTGACATATCATCAGGATTACTCATTCCTTCATATCTATGATGGGCAACAATAAAAATTTCGTCAGGCTTATAGGAATATTTTGATTCTGTTTCTAAAAGTGATCCGTCCTGAAACAAAAAATTACAGCAATATCCATTTTTTTGATATTCGTTCAGGTATTCTAATTCGTTTTTTGAAAGTTCGTTTTTCATGATAATTTGGATTATTTGATTCCGTAAAGTTTTCCAAACTTTTATCCAAACAAAATTAATACATTCAAAATCAATGTTTTGACCCAATAAATATTTTTTTTATCTCATTAAATCCAATCTGCTAAATGGCATTTGACATGAAAAACTCATAAATATCAAAAAAAGCAGCAAAACAGTCTAAATCATTGGGCTGATTTTAAATGTTATTTTTGTGGACTATAAAAGTTTATAATTATCTGAACTCTTTTATCTTTTTTCGGATTCTAATTTTTGTTTATCATATCCTTATTCCAAATGAAGATTGACATCGCCCTCTTAAAATTAATATTGAGCAGGTATAAAAATTGTTTTCATCATTTGCAAAAATCAAACCCAGCGGCAATATCGTTTCCTTTCTTTAATTAATTCGGTAATGACCCAATATTAGTATTTTATGTTTTATCGTAAATTCATCTAAACAAATCAAAAAATATTTTCCCGAAAGTTTTACACTCAAGAATTATTTGATTTTTTAATCTATAGATATCAATACTACTGTTTCTTTTAATATCACCTCTAGTAGTCACTTTGGCATAATGTCACTACGTTTTAAAAACTAAAAAAACACAGTATAAAACTGCGTTTTTTTAGTTTAAAGAATATTAATCTGCTTCCTCAGCTTCAAGATTTACTGCATTTACAGCAACTTCTGTAAGTTTTTTGTCTGCACCTTTTTCTTCGTCAAGAGTTTGCTCTAATAATGTAGCAGCTTCTAGAAATCCTAAGGTTTCAGCAAATTGTCTTAAAGTTCCATAAGTTGCAATTTCATAATGTTCGATTTTTTGGCTTGCTGCAATAATTCCTGCATCACGTACTACGCCTAATTCTGTTTCTTCAAGGATACCTTTTCCTTCTTCGATCAAACCTTCCATCGCATCACATTTTTTAGCTGTTGCTTTTTTGCCTATCAGTTCAAAAACTTTTTCAAGACGGGTAATATGTTCCTCTGTTTCGATCAAATGAGAATTTAGCGTTTCTATCAAATCTGCAGATGTTGCATTTTTAGCCATTGTTGGAAGAGCTTTTATCAAAGCCTTCTCTGCCCAATAAATATCTTTAAGGCTGTCCTCAAATAATTCTGTTAAACCGGAGGCTGCATTTGATTTTGCTTTTATTGTTTTTGCACTTTGTTTAGGAGCTGTTTCTTTCTTATCAGTCGTTTTCATAAACTTGTTTTTTTTAAATGATTAATATCCTCAAAATTAAACTGTTTGTAACACCGTTGCTTATATTATTTAAGTTCAAAGTTTCAAAATGGACACCTGTGTATTATGAAAACAGATGAATAAATTCTGTAAGGTCTTTCTTTTAAATCAGCAATAGATTTGTAATAGCAAATAAGTAAACTAAATATCATGAAAACTCATATCACATATAACAAATTTATATACAACGATCACGAAAACGCACAGCTTTACTTTCAGCAAAATTTTCAGGGCGGATTTCTGGATCCCGATGCTGCTATAGTAATTGAAAAGGCAATTAATCAACTTCTTAAAAGGACAATATCCTTAGAAATGAAAATATTCCTAATGATGATCAAACAATCAGTGAAGAAGAATATGTGAAAAAACATCAGGAAGACGACAATTATTACAAACATCAACCAAAAGAAAAGAAAGAAGAAGGCATTCAGAACGATGAAAATTTAGATTATGATGACCTAGAGCAACGAAATGACTAGCTATTAAAAAACTCAATATTTCGTTACTTAATTTTAAAATACTAACATTAAAAAAACACTATTATGGACACAACAGACCAAAAAAACAAAGTCTTTCAGGGAAACAGAAAATCAGAAAATCAAAAAAACTCAGATAAAAATGAATTTATGAATGAGAAATTGTATGACATCGACGAGTTCAAAGAAACTTATAATCAAAGCAACAGGGAAATTGCTGAACAGGGATTTGCCGTAAGAAATGGTCACGACCCAAACAAGCCAAACCCGGATGAAGATCAAATCACAAACGACGAAGATGATTTAGACGACCTTGATGATGATTTCCATACTGATAAAGACCTTGAAGGAGATGATAACCTCGACGATTTAGACCAGGAAATAGATCTTGAAGGTGATGAAAAAATCGTGAATGACGAATTTGATAATCCTTCTGATGACTTTAATGAAACCGAAGAAGATTTAGAAGATATTGATCAGGATGACGATAAAATACAAGAAGAGGAAAATTACAAATATATAGAGGATGATATCCCGGAAGAAGACACTAAAGAAAATTATCCTGCGTACGATCCCAGAAAATTCTAGCTTTTAAATTCTAGTTTTTAAAGGCATGAAGCACAAAGAAACATTAGATACCTAAAGTTTTTTTGTGCTTTTTTAATACGATTAATTAGTCTCCAATTTTATTGACAACAGGAATATCATCCGTTTTTTCAAGGCGTTCTGCCAAACCAGTTCTTGCTTCGGCCAGGTCTTCTTGGGGCTTAATTAATTCTATATACCATTTGTCCTTTTTGCTTTATTTCGAAATACTCTTCTAAATTTTTCTTCTCCCGCTAATTAAAGACAACAGGAACAATACGATAAATATAAAAAATAACACTTTAGCGATACTTGCAGCTCCGGCAGCAATACCACCAAAACCAAATATTCCGGCCACTATAGCCAAAATAATAAAAATGACTGTCCAACGTAACATAAGATGATTTTTTTTTAATTAATACTGATTTTGTTTGTTATATCAAATTTCCAATTTCAACAGCAGTTCAATTAACTCAAAACATTATTTTTTTATCTCTATCGAATAGTAGTTCTTAATCTGGATTAAGTGTTTTTTATTTCCTATAAATTACTTTTGCAAAGTAAATCTGGAGACCATGAAAAAATACCAATTTTTGATACTAGGCAAAAATCAGCCTATCCTTGAAATTTTACTTCGATTAGTAAATGCCTATGAAAACTGGCATGCGGTTGGGTTTAGTGATGAAAAATTAGCCCAGGATTATTTTTTACAAAACAGCGTTGATTTTGTTTTATTAAGTGCTGCAATTGAGGATCATGTAGAAAAGGAATTTGCGGCATTTTGTCTAAAAGCCCATCCTGATGTAGATGTTATTGAACATTTTGGCGGCGGAAGCGGGTTACTTCAATCTGAAATTTATGATCGGTTGTATAAAAAAGGAAAGCTTTAAAATGGAGAAAAAATACTCTGTCGCTATTTATCCTTCAGAAGAAGTCATCGAAGCTGTCAAAACAATGAAGGATTATTTAAAAAGCAAAATCAACTGGTATAACAGCTGCAACTCTACTGCACATATTACGATCTGCGAATTCACGGTTGACGATTCTCAAATTGATACATACAAACAAAAACTTTTTAAAAATTGTGACCGTTTGATTCCTGTTCAGGTAAACTTAGATCATTTTGGATATTATGATAACGCGGGTGCCTTTTTTATTGCCCCAGATGAAGATTCCAAAAATTCTCTAAGACTAGTCATGAAAAAGGTTCAGGAAACTTTAAAACCTTTGAATCTCAAAAAGAGCGATGATCCGCATATGTCTATCGGCAGGAAACTAGCTCCTGAAAATCTCAAGATAGCTTCACAGCTTTTTACTACAATAGATATTGATTTTTTATGCTACTCAATAGTTTTACGAGAGCTGGATCCTGTTAAAAAGCAGTTTTTTGTCATTGATACTTTCGAATTTGGCAATAATCCACAGCCCGAATTTGTTCAGGGAAGTTTGTTTTAAAAAGTTAAACGCAAAGTTTACGCAAAAACCGTTAGGTTTATTTCCTGAGAGGATGCAAAGCTGAAAGGGAAAAACTTCGCGAAGCTTTTGCAAACTTTGCAGTTAAGTCCAAAGGATAATTAAACTCTTATTTTGATTTTTGTATATTTGAATTTTACAAATCAAATTCATTATGAAATCCTTAGATTCTTTTTACAAAGACATTAGCAAAGGTTCAATGACAGAACCCAAATCACTTTTACCCAATGGCATTCAGAAAGAAATTGGTCATTTCAATGTTTTTAATATTAGGGAACTTTTTGAACGTCTTAAAGGAAAATGCTGCATGCCTTACGACCGAAGATCCTATTACAAAATAAGTTTGATCAAAGGAAAAAACACAGTTGAATATGCCGATAAAGTAATCGAAATTGACAAACAGGGCCTTTTATTCGCAACTCCAAAAATCCCTTACAACTACCTTCCTCAGGAAACAGATCAGTCAGGGCAGTTTTGTGTATTTACAAGCGATTTTCTATCCAAAAGCGGAATCGATCTGGACAATCTTCCCATTTTTGCGTCTGAAGGTTATCCTGTTTTTCAGCTTTCTGACGAAGAGATAACAGAAGTTGAATTGATTTTCAACAAAATACAAAAAGAAATAAATTCTGACTACGCCTATAAATACGACCTGATCCGGAATTATGTTTCAGAATTAATTCACTTTGGACAGAAATTACAACCTGTTACAGCACTTTATTCCAAACATAATTCAGCAACCAGGGTCTCTTCTTTGTTTGCTGAATTATTAGAAAGACAGTTCCCTATAGAATCACCGCACCAGCGTCTGGAACTTAGAACTGCCAAAGATTTTGCCGAAAGATTAGCTGTTCATGTCAATCATCTGAATAAAGTTTTAAAAGAAAGCACCGGAAAAACAACAACCGAATTAATCAGCAACCGGCTAACGAGCGAAGCCAAAACCCTCTTAAAACAAACCGACTGGAATATCTCTGAAATTGCTTATTCATTAGGTTTTGAAGAACTGGCACATTTTTCTAATTTCTTTAAAAAACAAACTACTTTGACACCATTGGCTTTTAGAGGTTAATTTAAAAGTTTCAGGTTTAAAATTGGAATTGGATATTGAATTGTTTTTCAAATTTAAATTCTCTCTTTTTACTTTTTATTTGAATTTCGCAAACATCGGTTTGATATTTACAAATTCACAACGCTGCTTTCATTATAGCTTTGCCTTATCAATTTAAAACAAATATAAAATGGCAGTAAATACAAAAATCGCCCTGGTTACCGGCGGCAGCAGAGGTTTAGGAAAAAATATGGCAATCGCAATTGCAAAAAAAGGAATTGACGTCATTATCACATACAACAGCAAGAAAGACGAAGCCGATGAGGTTGTAAAAGAAATTGAAAATCTGGGACAAAAAGCGGCTTCACTCCACTTAAATGTAGCCGAATCGAATACTTTTGATTCCTTTTTCGAGAATATTTCTGCGACTCTTAAAAATACTTTTAAGACCGACAAATTTGACTTTTTAGTAAACAATGCCGGAATTGGGATTCACAATTCATTTGCAGAAACTACTGAGGCCGAATTTGACCAACTGGCTAATATTCATTTTAAAGGCCCTTTCTTTTTAACTCAAAAAGCGCTGCAGGTATTAAATGATGGTGGCGGAATCGTAAATATCTCAAGCGGACTGGCAAGATTTTCATTTCCTGGTTATGCGGCTTACGCTTCCATGAAAGCTGCCATTGAAACTTTGACAAATTATCAGGCAAAAGAACTGGGCGACAGAAAAATCAGGGTCAACATAGTCGCCCCGGGTGCTATCGAAACTGATTTTGGAGGCGGGGCTGTTCGGGATAATGAACAAGTAAACAAAACTATTGCCGACTTAACTGCTCTTGGAAGAGTTGGGTTGCCTGATGATATTGGCGGTGTAGTTGCTTTTTTATGTTCAGATGAATCACGCTGGGTAAATGCACAGCGCATTGAAGTTTCAGGAGGAATATTTTTATAATTTTTTGAAAACCTGAGCTCGTTAGTGCAATTCAAAAAAATATTCAACACAGAGAAATATGAATTTCTTCTGTATCGAATAAAATTTATTTTTAAGCCTGAAACCTCTTTTAAAATTAATTATTGATTGGTATAAAATGCTGTAAAACTTTAGGGTTTTGCGGCATTTTTTTATGGAGCTTTTCCTGCTATCCGCTTGTATCTTTTCCTGGCTAAAGAAGCCAGAAAAAGGAGGCCGCTGCTATCAGGGCTAGGGTTTTAGGTTTTTATAAGCAATAGAGAGTTCACATTTGCAAATCAAATACAATACTGTTTAAAGTATAACAGCAGCCTTTAACTTCCCGATACAATCAAAATCACTTTGCTGTATACCGAAGTGAGCGATAAAAGTATTCGAAAAACAACACGTATTTCTGATAATTTGTAGGATAATAATTAAAATGTATATTTACAAAGTATACGCTACTGAATAGCGGGTTTGCTTCCTAAAAAGGAGGGATAGTCGCTATAAAGTAGCGACTATATACTAGTTAGTGGCAAGCTTAAAAAAATCACGTTAAATATGAAAATAAAAATACGGAATTTAATATTTATTTTAATTATAGCATTCATTTTTAATGATTTGTATTCTCAATCTAAAACAAAAGTTGATACAAAAATTAAAAATGAATCTACTTCACAAGCTTTAATTGAAAATCCAAAAAATGAAAAAGTTGAAGTAAATTATAAAACTCAAATAGACGATCTAAATAAGCAAATAATTGACTTAACAAAAACAGTTGCTGACACAAAGCAAGCTTTCTATGATAGTAAATTAAATTTATGGAATTTCATATTAACAGGATTAGGGATATTAATAGCTGTTATCGGTTTCTTTGGATATAAAAGTATTTCTGGAAAGATAAATGATTTAAAAAGTGAAAATGAAAAATCAATTTCAAAGAGTGAAGATAATATTAAAGAAATCAAATCAGATTTAATTCAAAGAATAACTGAAATTAAAACCGACATTAGAGAATTTAAGGCAGAACAAGTAAGAATATTTGAAAAGTTCGAAAAAGAAGCCAATGACAAAATGGATAAAGGCTTAGGTTCAGCACTTCAAGATGCTATTGATAAAATCATGAAGGATAGCTTTATTGATGAAATGAATGGAATAAACGATCAAGTTTCTGAACTTAAAAATCAGTTTGAAAATTTCACATCAAAATCTGAAGTGAAAGAAAATGAAACTGTTGATAGTAGTGTTAATTCAATTACAAAATCTACAGGAGTTACAAAACCTACAAAAAATGCATTCGATGAATAATTTAGATAACTATATAAAATTGAATGTTGTTGAAGTTAGACAACTTCAAAACGGTATCGTTTTTACTGGTAAAATTAAATTCAATCAACTTAATCAAATTTTTAAGTTAACTGAGCGTATAGAAAATGTTCAAGATCCATTTGACAATACAACTTTAAATTTATCTAGTAAAGATGAACAATTTCAAAGACAACTTAGTAGTAAAAAATTAAAAGAAATTCAGGAATATTTACAAGAGGAAATTTTACAAATTGAAAAAGGAAAGTCTTTAGGAATGTTTCCTTCATCACTCATTTTATACAATAGATCTTATGAATTAGATGATCTTGATTTAAAAGATGTCAAGGAAAAAATAACTGAAAAAGATGAAGTTATATTAACCGAAGAAATTGTATCGAATAGTTACAAAACAAGTTTGGATTGTTGTTTTTATATTGCGGATGAATTAAACAATGATTTGTTCAAATTATACATTCCTAAAAATCCAGATACAACATTAATAGTTGATGGTCAACATAGATTTTTTGGCACAAAAATGTTGTATAATAAATTAAGTGATCCAAAAATTAAAGAGATTGTAGAAAATTTTGAATTTATTATAACGTATTTAGTTGGTTTTGACATTTATGAAGTTGGACAAATTTTTGCAACAGTAAACTTCAATCAAAAACCTGTAAATAGATCTTTATATTATGATATTTTTGGGTCTGCTCCACAAACAGATAGAGAAGGAAATTTACAGAATGACATAAGACTTGCTCATGATTTAGTTTTGCATTTAAACAACAATGAGACTTCACCTATCAATTCAATGATTAAGTTATTAGGTAAAGGTTACGGTATGTTTTCTCAAGCATTTTTTGTCTTTAATATGCTAAGAGTTTTTAAAACTGGAATTTGGAATGAATACTTGATTGATTATGTTAACAATGGTAAAGAATATAAAAATATAGCAAAATTCATGAAAGCTTATTTTCAAGCTATTCAAGAAGCATATCCTAGTGCTTGGCCTGAAAAGGTTGACAAAAAAGGAGATCTTGTTTATTCAGCATATTATTATCAATATGTGCTTTGTAAAACAACAGGTCTAGGCGCATTTTTTAGATTAATAAAATATATTTATCCAAAAGTTTCAAGTGATTCAGATAAATACAAATCAAATATTCTAAAAATATTAGAAAAAATTGATGATTCTGAAGCCAAGAGAATATTCTCTAAAGAAGGTGCGTTTGGAGGTTCTGGTTCTGAAGGTTTACAAGATAAACTTTTTAAATTTTTACTATCTAAATATGAACTTTGAAAATAAATACAAAGCCAGCCACTAACAGCAGTTTGGCAATATGGCGGGATTAGTCTTAAATTTTAAATTGTTTTTGTACTTGTAAAGTCAATTTTTAACTGAAAGTTTAGGCTTCCTTAATCCGCCACATCGCCAAGCTGCGGAACGTTGGTGGCAATTTTGCCCGAAATACGGAATCAGAAAACAAAAAGATATGAAATATAAAATTGGAGATGTTGTAAGTTTGATAGACAATAATTCAGAAAAATTTGTTGTTGCTAAATCAAGGTTTGAAAATTTGACACTACCTGTAACAGCTAAGATTTGTTGCGTGTGTAGCACGAACAATGAAGCCCGTGTTGAACTGAATCGCTGAGATTCCGCAACTATGGGTTTTTCGATAAATGAGTTATAAGAATTTCAAGAGGCTATCGCGCCTCTTTTTTTTGAAGTCATATCTTATAGAATTTAATTATATTCGTAAGATCCAAAATCATCAAATGCGCTACCGAAGGTTTAGTTCAACAATTTATTTACTAATCACTATACACTACACTAAGGACTAATTACTATTCACTAAACCAATCAAACCAGTTCCTCATATATTGAAAGTACCGGAAGTCCTGATTTTTCATTAATGCTGTGTGTTTTTACTTTTTTGAATTTAATTTTTTCAATTTTACGTGTCTCTACTAATAAATCGATTTCATATTTTAAAACAGCTTCAGACAAATAAGGTGCAAATCGCTCATAGTCATCATCAAAATTGACTGTTTGGCTTACGATTTCAAAGGAAAAATTTGCACTCAAAAATTGCTGTACATCTTTAACATCTATATTGGTACCAGCATTTTCTATATATAGTGCTTTATTAAAATCTTCTTTATTTACCTCGGTACCTAAATGTAAAATAGGGCATTTTTGATTACCTGTCAGTCTTACTAGATACTGATGAATTCGTTTGTTTTCTTCTTTATAAGAATGCGTCAGAACAACTAATTTTATGTCAAAGGCATTAATAATACCTTTAAAAACAGAGGCAGAAATCCCGAATTGGTTGTGAATTTTTAATTTGCAATTTGCAGTGTGTTCTATCATGTAATGGCAGGTTTCAAGTACTTCTTCCTGGCTTGCTGTAAGTGCCGTTCTCATTTCGTGTAAAAACTGTGCAGAAGAAAAAGTATCCGGAGTATCAGAAATCATCATTAAGATAATTTCGCAATTGGTATTTTTAGCCTGATTGATTGCGGATTTTACAGCATTGATCGTATCAGGTTCTAAAGTAGTAGGTATAAGGAAGTTTTTCATATGTATAATCGTTTAGTTCATACATACAAAATAACACTGCGTGCATTAGACTGGGTTTAATCTAAAATTAGAATTTTCTAAGATGTCACATTAGAACTTCTAATAGTGACTTTTTTGGTGCTTTCTTTCTTAAAAATAATGGTCACAATAGTTCCCTTGTTTTGTTCTGACTGCACTTGTATCTCACCATTATGCATTCTGATAATTTTTGAAGCTAAAGGAAGTCCCAAACCATACCCGATATATTTAGCTGCAATTTTACCTCTGAAGAAAGGCTCATACAAATGTGGAATATCTTCCGGTGGAATCCCAATTCCAATATCATTAATCGATATTTTAATCCATTCATTAGTAACCGAAAGCATTACAAAAACTTCATTATTATCAGAGTACTTCACACCATTTGTAATAATATTGTTGATTGCCAGCTCTAATAATGGTTTATTACACGGAATCAATAAAAGATTGGAGTCCTTAGGGGCAAAATTAAGTTTAACACTTACGCGGTTATCCGGATAAATTTTATCCAGATCAGATTTTACATCCATTAACAATTCATCAATCCTGGCAATATCCTGAACCTGTTTTTTTCCGTCGTAACCTGTCTGGGTCAGTTTTAATAAGCTTTCGGTGAGATTTCCAAGTTTTGAAGACTGACTGTAAATATTTTCTAAGGACTGAATATATTCCGGAACAGTTCTTTCCTTTAAAAGCATAATTTCAGATTCAGCAATGATAGTTGTTATTGGCGTTTTTAATTCGTGGGAAGCATTGTTAATAAAATTCGCCTGAATTTCAAAGGAGGTTTCCAGACGATCTAACATATCATTGAAAGTATGGGTCAGATCTGAAATCTCGTCTGAGTTTTTTACTTCAGGCAATCGGTTATGAAGATTGGAAGCACTAATTCTATTCACCTCTTTGGTGATCCTTGCTACCGGATTAATAACTCCCTTTGCTAATAACCTTCCTAAAAAGAATGACAAAAGTATAAAACCAATACCTCCAAAAATCAAAATTTTTGCAATATAAACTGTAGTTGTATTTCCACGTTTGTCCCTAGCGCCAACAATTACTATGTATTTTTGACTGTTTTCTGTAAAAACCTGACCTAAATAATACTTGCTGTTAACTTCAAAATAATCATTTCCTGTCCTTAAAATATTAGTATAAAATTCATTAGGCAGGTTTAGCTTTGTATTGTAATCAAAACTATTCGCGCTATTTATCTTCAGAACATACTCTTCTTCTTCTATTAGTTCTTCGAGTCCGTTTTTTTTGAGTTCACTGTAATATTTGCTTTTTTCCGGATCATTCTGAAAATGAATCGAAGCCACAATTTTTGCCCTGTCTTCTAATCTTTTCAGAAAATTATATCTGTTATTTTCCCGAAACAATACAAAAACGATAACACACAACAGCAGCGTACTAAAGGTTGAAAGGGCTACATAAGTAAAAGTAATTTTTTTTCTTATATCCATTTTATGGCTGTATAACGTAACCCAAACCTTTCATGGTATGAATAAGTTTGGTTTTAAAAGGTTTGTCTATTTTTTTTCGTAAGTAATTAATATAAACATCCACCACATTGGTATTCATATCAAAATTAATGTCCCAGACATTATCTAAAATCTGATCTCTGGAAACAATTCTGCCTGTATTTTTGGCTAAATAATATAGTAATTTGAATTCTTTGGCAGTTAAAACAATCGATTCTCCATCGCGTTTTACAATTTTGGCTTTGCCATTGATCTCTAAATCTCCAATTATTATACTATCAGCTTTATCCGTTTCCTGATTGGCCCTGCGATTCAATGCATTGACCCTTGCATCAAGTTCTCCGAATTTAAAAGGCTTAACCAAATAATCATCAGCACCGGCATTGAGTCCGGTTACAATATTTTCTGAGGTTCCGAGTGCCGTTAAAAGTAAAATAGGAACAAAATTTTTCGAAGAACGCAATCTTCGGCAGATTTCAATTCCGTTAATATCCGGTAACATTACATCTAAAATGACTACATCAAATGTATAATTCTGAATCATTTCTAAAGCCGTTTTTCCATCAAGAGCCACGCTGACATCATTGCTGTTTTCAGCGAACCCTTTACGCAAAATGGAAAGTAGATTTGGTTCATCCTCGACTATCAGTAATTTCATATTGTTAAGATGTATCGTTTACAAAAATAAGGATTGAATTGCATTTGATAGTACTAAAATAGAAAAAGCTTTAAAATAAAAAACCCGACAAGTTTAACTGTCAGGTTGAATAATAGCTATTAATTATAACTTACTTATATAACTTCCGTACATATCTTTAAACTGATGTCCGGTTGCAAAACGGTCTTTGCTTAATTTTTTGTATTCTACCAAGGCCCATAAAACAAATTCCTTCATAAAGTAAAGATCCTTTTTATCTATTTGTGGCTGATATTTTTTTATCAGTACATCCAAAGGAGTTACTTCATCCAAAATAGTCTGATATTCAGCATCCGAAGCTTCATCCAGCAATTCGAAACCGCTTTCTGTAAAAAACCATTCTATTAAATCCGAATATGGTGTTTTTTCTCCGGGCTTTTCCAGTTTTTCAATTTTAGGAAAAAAATCTGAAAATAAAGTCCGAATTGCCGAACCTATTAAATGCTGTGCTACTGCAGCTGCACCCTCCTGCTCTCCTTCATATACCAGCTCTACTTTTCCGGTAATCGCAGGAATGATTCCAATGAAGTCTGATAAACGCAATGTAGTTTTATCAACTCCAGAAAGTAAAGCTCTGCGTTCTGCTGTACTAATTAAGTTTTCAAAAGCAGTAATACTCATTCTCGCACTTACACCACTTTTATTGTCAATGTATTCACTATCACGGGCTTCAAAACTAATTTGTTCCAGGATGTCTCTTGCCAGTTCAGGAACATACACAAGATCTGCCTGATTTTCATCTAGTTTTGCTTCCTGCTCCGTAATCGTTCTCGCTATTGCAACACTTTCCGGATAATGTGTCAGAATCTGCGAACCAATCCTGTCTTTTAAAGGCGTTACAATACTTCCTCTATTGGTATAATCTTCCGGATTTGCTGTAAAAACAAATTGCATATCAAGTGGCATTCTCAATTTAAAACCTCTAATCTGAATGTCGCCTTCCTGTAAAATATTAAACAATGCTACCTGAATTCTGGCTTGTAAATCCGGTAATTCGTTAATGACAAAAATACAGCGGTTCGCTCTCGGAATCATTCCAAAATGTATCACACGGTCATCTGCATACGATAATTTTAAATTGGCCGCTTTTATTGGGTCGACATCACCTATCAAATCGGCTACTGTAACATCTGGCGTTGCTAATTTTTCAAAAAAACGTTCACTTCTGTGCAACCATGAAATTGGGGTTTCATCTCCTTTTTCTACAATTAAATCTTTAGCAAAACGTGAAATTGGATTGAGCGGATCGTCATTGATTTCAGAACCCGTCACAAACGGAATATATTCGTCTAATAATTCGATCATTTTACGGGCAAGTCTGGTTTTGGCCTGACCGCGAAGCCCTAATAAATTAATATTGTGACGGGATAAAATCGCACGCTCCAATTCCGGAATTACGGTATTTTCGAAACCATGAACGCCCTCAAAAACTGCTTGTCCTGATTTAATTTTCTCCCGAAGGTTATTTCGCAATTCGTCTTTGATGCTTATACTTTTATACCCTGAGGCTTTTAATTGACCTAATGTATTTATGCTGTTTATTTCCATGTTTTTTATTTAATAATTGAACGATTTTATGATTTAAAAATTCAATTTATTGTAGAATATTTTTCATTAGAACATTTAATCTGAACGAGCGCTTTGACTCCGCTCAGTGTGACAACTGTAAACTGTCACTGAGACTAAAAACTATCTCACTCTCTTTTTCCTATTCGTTTCATAATCTTCAAAAATCATTTCTCCCAAACCTTTTAGCCCGGTATAAAATGCTTTTCCCTGATTGGCTTCGGTAAAATGATTTACAAATCGCTGTAAATAAGGATCTCGGGCAATCATAAAAGTTGTAATCGGAATGTGTAATTTTCTGGCCTGCTGTGCCTGTGTGTAACATTTATCTACAATATATTCGTCGAGACCATTACTATTCATATAATACGAACCATCGCGCTCTCGCACACAACTTGGCTTTCCGTCAGTAATCATAAAAATCTGTTTGTTAGTATTTCGCTTTCTGCGCAAAATATCCATCGCCAATTGCAAACCTGCAACAGTGTTGGTATGATAAGGCCCCACCTGCAAATATGGTAAATCTTTTATGGGAATTGTCCAGGCATCGTTCCCAAAAACCAAAATATCAAGCGTGTCTTTTGGATAACGCGTTGTAATTAATTCGGCCAAAGCCATAGCAACTTTTTTGGCAGGCGTGATTCGGTCTTCACCATACAAAATCATACTGTGGCTGATATCGATCATCAAAACAGTACTCATTTGTGCTTTGAATTGTGCCTCTTCGACAACCAAATCATTTTCTGTAAGCATAAAACTTTCGACACCATTGTTGATCTGGGCATTTCTTAAACTCTCTGTCAATGAAATACGCTCCAAACCATCGCCGAAATTAAATTCCCGAAATTCACCAGTATGTTCATCACCATTTCCGGCATGTTTGGTTTTGTGATTCCCGGTTCCGGCACGTTTCAAATTTCCAAAAATCTGATCCAAGGCCTGCTGCCTGATTGCCCGTTCGGTTTTAGCTGTGATTCCAAAACCCGGAGTTCCATCGTTTTTAACTTCGTCTTTGATGTAACCTTTTTTCTTGAGGTCTTCAATAAAGTCATCAATTGTGTAGTTTGTGTCGGTCAGTTTGTATTCTTTGTCCAACTCCCGAAGCCAGTCTATTGCTTCGTCAAAATCTCCCGAAGTATGGGTAATCAGCTCTTTGAAAATTCCAAAAAGTTTTTCAAACGGAGACTGAAATGGGGCTTCGTAAGTCTTAAAATAAAAACCTTTTTTTAAGTCGTTTTTCATAGTTCTAAAATTAATCTTTTTTAGAACTATGAAAAATGAAACGTTTATTAATTTTTAGTTAAAGTATCTGAAAATTAGAAGCCAAATTAGCAGGAATAATAACCGTTATTGAAACTTTCCGTCAAGATAAAACCATGCATTATTTTCGAATTTAAAAGTCGAAAATTCATAATGCGTTTGAGGTTTTTGATTATTGTCTAAAAAATAAGCATTGAACTCAACCGTATTTTCGGTATAAGACAGAATTTCCAGTTTCTGCCATTTATTATTGGTCGCCCACTTCAAAATTTCGGATTTTGAATAATATGGTCTTTCTGAAACATACGTTGTTTGCAAAAGGTAATCGGCATCATGAGTCGCATAAGCCGAATATCTGGAACGCATCAGAGCCACAGCTGTTGGTGCTTTTTGATTATTTTTTAAATATAATCCGCAGCAAGTATCAAATGTTAAACCCGTATCGCAGAAGCATTTTTTATTCTCCATCAACCGGCTCTTCTCCATTAAGTTTTACATGCAGCTGATTCAATAAAACCTGATAACGGCTTATTTCCCTCAGTTCTTCATCCTCTTCGGCAAAATCCAGCATTTCGTCTAATACATCACTTACTGCAAGCAATTTATTATTTGCCTCCCTGGTATCTTGTACAGCAATCAAATCAATAATTTCCTGTACGCTGGCTTTTAAACTTTCAAATTTAGTATTCATATTTTTTTGTTTTTATTTTTTGTTTGCTTCGCCAGTTCTACTAAAGTCTCGGGTCAGGTTTCAAGTTTCAAGTTGCGTGTCGTAACTTGAAACTAAACAAACTTGAAACTTTATTCTTCAGTTTTGTTTTCGTTAAACTTTTTAATAATTTCTTTTAGCTTTTCCTTACGTGCAATTTCAGCCTGTTTGACTTTGTTTTGGGCTTTGTGCAATTTGTCATTATGTTTTTTGATATTCTTTTCGTTATTGCGTCCCATTATATTTGTCTTTTTATTTCGTCTAAAGATTTTTCAGAATAAATCAACTGATCAATAATTTGTTTTCTTAAATCGTCAATATCATCGTAGTCAAAATGTTTGGCCCAGGAGGTGAGCTGTTGCAAATTCCTGATTTGTTTGATACGTTTTGTGGTTTCAAAACTTGTTCTCAGAATTGCTTTTTTATCATAGTCCGGATTATTTCTGTGCTGATATGTTACTACGCTTTTATCATAATCAGCTTCAATGTAATATAATTTTTCCTCTGCATTATCCGGGTAAAATTCATTCCAGGCGGCAAAACCTGTTTTTGTTTTAGAAGGAGTTTCTGGCTCCATAGCAATTAATCTCCATTTACTGTTGGCTAATCTTCCCCAATGATTCGAAACACGGTACATTCCGGCTTCGGTATAATAATAGGTACTTCCTGCTTTGCTTTCAAACTGAACTTTCAATCCTTTAACGGCTTCCGGCAATACTTCATGAAATACACAAAATGTATTTTTGAAGGAATTAGGATGTGGCTTAAAGTTTTTTTGCATGTGCAAATATACTCAGATTGTCACGAACTCCCTAAAACAAACCAAAATTGATTAACTTTGTTGCTTCAATTTTAAATAAAACAACTATGTCTAAAGATTCACAAGAAAAAATGCCTCAAAAAGGAGTTTATACCGGCATCATCGAAAAAGATGAAAACAACAATTATTTTTGTGGTGAATATCTTTTAGATTATAAAATTGTGCATTCAAACTTTACTATTGGAGACTGGGTTACAATTAAATCGGTTATTGAAAACCCAAGCGATATAAGTTATGATAAATATCCTAAGAAATCAAAAAACTTCGATAAGGCCAACCTTAAACCAGAAAACAAGTGATTACTTTAGTTTTCATATTAAAATCTAAACATCTTATAAAACAAGTTTCCTAGCCCCGATAGAAGTGGAAATCCTTTTATGCCGGTGTTCGGCATAAAAGATTAGAACGGATAGCGGGAATAGCTCCTGAAAACTTCATTTTACATATTTTCTGAATATTTTTTCCATCAAAAGTAAAAAGTTAAAAAAAAGTGTACCTTTGCAAAAAATTTGTCTTTTTGAACAATTAACATCAATTTCAAACTAATAGACAAGTAGTTACCTTTATTTATGAAAAAAATAGTTGAATACAGAAAGTTACTAAACGTTGACAAAACTGCAGAATTAAAAGATTTGAAAACCATTTATCGTAATGCGATGAAAGAGGCGCATCCTGATAAATTTCAGGGAGATGAAGCCGGTTTAAAAGCTGCAGAGGAAAAAAGTAAAGCAATCATTGAGGCATACCACTTTTTGGTAAGTATTAATCCTGAAACGATTAAAGCTAATTTACCTGAATATACTGAAACAATTTCGACTTGTTCAATTACAGACTATAAATTTGTTGAAGGTCGTTTGATCATCGATTTTTCAAACGGAAGTGTTTACGAATACATCAGTGTTCCAAAAGCAACTTACGTAAAAATGGTAAATGCTGATTCTCCTGGAAGATTTGCAAAAAGGCACATTTTAAACTCTTTTACCTGGAGAAAGAAAACAAATCAGGAATAAAATTTCACAATCCATATTTATTAGAAGCATTCTTTCCTCAGAATGCTTTTTTTATGCTAAAAAAACTATTCAATTATTGAATTCGATCCTTAATAATGAATCTATTTATAGTTTTATCACCATAAAAAAACAACTAACTTACTATATACAAACCGTTTAAAACAAAAAAAACTATAACAAAATTTTAGGGAGTAAAATTGTTAATGTTTTATATTTTTAAATACTTTTGTTGCACAAATCAATTAACTAATTAATTTTTTATAATGAAAAAAATATTTTTTTTACTTACCGCTTCTGCAGCGATAATTTCTTGCAGTAAAGTTAAAGATGGAGAATTCCTTATTACCGGAACTGCAAAAGGAATTGAGAACGGAAAAACAATAATCCTTCAGGGTCAGGATCCCGTAACAATGGCACCTAAAGCCCTTGATACTGTAAAAGTTGAAAATGGGAAATTTGAAATAAAAGGAAAAGTTACTGAACCTGCTTTTCATACTTTAATTGTACAGGATTTGCAAGGCCCGGTTCCATTTATCCTGGAAACTGGTGAAATAAAAATTGATGTTGATAAAGATAGTATTCATAAATCAAAAATTTCAGGAACTTACAGTAATGATGAATATGTAAAATTCAACGAAGAGCTTACTAAAGTTCAAAAAACCCTAATGGACTTTCAAAAAAACAATACACAAAAAATGCAGCAAGCCCAACAAGCTAAGGATACAGCTGTTATCAATAGCCTAATGAAGCAGTATATGGAAATCCAAACTACGGTTCAGGCTGAATCAAAAAAGAAATATACCGCTTACGCTGAAACGCACCCAAAATCTTTTATTACAGCTTTAATCATCCAAAGTTTAATTAACGACCCAAGTGCCGACTTCAAAAAAACAGAAGCCTTATACAACAGTTTAGATGAGTCTTTGAAAAAAACAAAACCAGGAAAAGCTATCAAAGAAAAAATTGGTCAAATGAAATTGCCTGCAGTTGGTGCGTCAGCTCCTCCGGTTGGCAGCGCTAAATGAAGATCAGATTTTTCAGCCCCTAATCCTGAAGGCAAAAGAATATCGCTTAAAGAAAGTTTAGGAAAAGTAACAATTGTAGATTTTTGGGCTTCATGGTGTGGACCATGCAGAAAAGAAAACCCTAATGTTGTAGCCATATACAAAGAGCTACATTCAAAAGGATTAAATATCATTGGTGTTTCATTAGACAAGGAAGCATCAGCCTGGAAAGAAGCTATCGCAAAAGATAATTTAAGCTGGACACATGTTTCTAACTTAAAATTTTGGGACGAGCCAATTGCCAAACAATACGAAGTTGAATCAATCCCTGCGACCTTTATATTGGATTCATCGGGAAAAGTCGTTGCAAAGGATTTAAGAGGTTCTGAATTAAGAGCAAAAATTTTAGAACTTTTAGCAAAATAAATACCAATAAAAAACTCCAGATTTTCATCTGGAGTTTTTTTTATGTCTAAAAGTAAATTATATATTACTTCACAAATTCAATTTTTTGAACTTCTTCTTCGTTTACACTATCAAAGAATCCTTGTTCATTCATCCAGTCATCACTAAACACTTTACTCATATAACGTGAGCCATGATCCGGAAATATAGCAATAATATTACTGTCTTTAGTAAACTCTCCTTCCTCTGCATATTGCTTAATAGCCTGCATTACAGCACCTGAAGTATATCCAACAAACAAACCTTCTTTACGGGTAATTTCCCTGGCTGTATGGGCACTTTCTTCATCAGTTACTTTCATGAACCTATCAATAATATCGAAATCTGTTGCTGAAGGAATTAAGTTTTTCCCCAAACCTTCAATACGGTATGGATATATTTCTTTATTGTCGAATTCTCTTGTTTCATGGTATTTTTTCAACACTGATCCAAAAGCATCAACACCTAATATTTTAATATTTGGATTTTGTTCTTTTAAGAATTTCGCAGTTCCGGAGATTGTCCCTCCTGTTCCACTGCAAGCAACAAGGTGTGTAATTTGTCCTTTTGTCTGCTGCCAGATTTCAGGTCCCGTAGTGTTGTAGTGTGCATCAATATTTAATTGATTAAAATACTGATTGATATAAACAGAACCTTTCGTTTCTTCATGTAAACGTTTTGCAACGTTATAATAAGATCTTTCATCATCTGCTGAAACGTGAGCCGGGCAAACATAAACTTTTGCCCCTAAACTCCTCAGCATATCAATTTTATCTTTGGATGATTTTGAGCTTACTGCTAATATACAATTGTAGCCTTTTATAATGCTTACCATAGCTAAACTAAAACCAGTATTTCCGGATGTTGTTTCAATTATGGTGTCACCTGGAGATATAATCCCTTTTTTCTCTGCTTCTTCAATGATGTATAATGCTATTCTATCTTTTGACGAATGTCCCGGATTAAAAGCTTCTACCTTTGCGTAGAAATTTCCTTCTAACCCTTCGGTGACTTTATTTAGCTTAATAAGCGGTGTATTACCTATTAACTCTAAAACATTATTATAAGCATTTATTTCTTCTTTCATAAAAAAATAGTTAATCAAGGTATTTTTAAATAACCCGATAGGTTGCAAATTTAACAAAAAATTTCTAATTAGCTTTTAATTTTCTCTAAATCTAATAAAAAACTAAATTCTTTTGCTAAGTCTTTCAAAGCCTGAAATCGACCAGAAGCCCCGCCATGACCAGCATCCATATTAGTATCTAAAAATAATAGTGTCTCATTTGTTTTTAATTTTCTAAGCTTAGCCACCCATTTAGCAGGCTCCCAATATTGTACCTGCGAATCATGCAATCCCGTAGACACATACATATTAGGATATTTTTGCTCTTTTACATTATCATATGGTGAATACGATAACATATAATCGTAATATTTTTTATTGTTCGGGTTTCCCCACTCATCATATTCTCCTGTTGTAAGCGGAATACTATCGTCTAACATTGTCGTAATAACGTCTACAAAAGGAACCTGGGCAATAACTCCGTTATACAATTGCGGGGCTTCATTTACGATAACCCCCATCAAAAGTCCTCCGGCAGATCCTCCCTCTGCATATAAATGTTTAGCGGAAGTATATTTTTCGTTTATTACAAATTTAGAGCAATCAATGAAATCTGTAAAGGTATTTTTCTTTTTTAACAGTTTCCCATCTTCATACCACTGCCTACCTAAGTCCTCACCTCCTCTAATATGGGCGATTGCGAATATAAACCCACGATCCAGTAAAGAAAGTCTAGTCGATGAAAAATAAGTATCCATCGTAATTCCATATGAGCCATAAGCATAAAGCAATAACGGATTTTTACCATCTTTCTCTAATTCTTTACGATAAATCATCGAAATTGGAACTTTTACCCCATCTCTGGCCGTTACCCATACACGCTCTTCTATGTAATTATTTTTATTAAATTTACCGCCTAAAACCTCTTGTTCTTTTAAAATTTCTTTGGTTTTGGTCTTCATATTAAAATCAATTACTGACGATGGTGTTGCCAATGATTGATAACTATAACGCAAAACATCAGTATCAAAATCAATATTAGTTGTTGTATAAGCATTGTAGGTTTCGCTTCCAAAAGGTAAATAATAATCTGGTTCACCATTCCACGGTATAATCCTGATATGATTTAAGCCGTTTGACCGTTCTTCAACCACTAAATAATTTTTAAAAATCTCAATATCTTCTAACAAAACATCTTCACGATGTGGAATAAGATCTTTCCAGAATTTTTTCTCTGTCCTGTTTTCAGGCGTTTTCATCAACTTAAAATTCGTAGCCTTATCTTTATTGGTTAAAATATAAAATGAGTCTTCGTAATGCGAAATACTGTATTCTAAACCACGAACGCGCGTTTGAAACACTTCAAATTCACCATCCGGATTATCCGAATTTAAGATCCTGTATTCAGTCGTTAAAGTACTTCCTGAACCGATAACAATATATTTTCTGGATTTTTCTTTGCTTATAGAAACATTAAAAGTGTCATCAGTTTCATTAAAAACCAAAACATCAGTTGCTGAGTCTGTATTTAATTTATGCCTGAATACTTTATCTGACCGTAAAGTAACTTCGTCCTGTGTGGCATAAAAAATGGTGTTATTGTCGTTTGCCCAAACTGATTCACCTGTTACATTCTCAATTTTATCGGGCAAAATTTCTCCAGTTACTAAATTTTTAATCTGAATGGTATAAATTCTTCTTCCCACAATATCAACAGCAAAGCTGGCAAATTTATTATCAGGACTAACGCTTAATCCGCCTAATTTAAAGTAGGCATGATCTTTTGCTAATTCATTGCAATTGAACATAATTTCTTCTTCAGCAGAAAGACTGCCTTTTTTTCTTGAAAAAATGGGGTAATCCTGCCCTGTTTCAAAACGTGTAATGTAGTAATAACCATTATAAAAATAAGGAACAGAGGAATCGTCTTCTTTTATCCTCCCTTTCATTTCCTCATACAAAGATTCTTGTAAACCTTTAGTATGGGCAGTCATTTTCTGATAATACTCATTTTCTTTATTCAGATAATCAATAACTTCCGGATTCTCTCTGTCATTTAGCCAAAAATAATTGTCGATTCTGGTTTCTTTATGCTTTTTTAATTGTTTTGGAATTATTTTGGCTTGCGGAGCCGATATATGATTTTGCATTGACTGAGCTTTAATTTTTATATAAGGAGCAGCAAAAATACTATAAACACAATAGAACAGAATTAATTTTTTCATAAAATATTGTATGGATATAATAGAGCAATATACTAATTTTGTCTGAAATAATTTAAAAATCAACAAAATGGATTTAATGGGAATGATGGGAAAACTTAAAGAAACCCAACAAAAAATTGAAGATACAAAAAAACGCCTCGATACGGTTTTAATTGATGAACAGAGTACTGACGGATTATTGAAAATTACATTAACGGCAAACAGAAAAGTAAAATCGATTTCTATAGATGATTCTTTACTGGAAGATAAAGAACAATTAGAAGATTATTTAATTGTGACTCTAAATAAAGCAATTGAAAAAGCAACCAGTGTTAACGAAAGAGAATTAGATGCCGTTGCCAAGATGGACATGCCAATGATCCCGGGAATGGATAATTTGTTTAAGTAAAAAAGTTTCAGGTTTCAGGATAATCGCAACGAATAAACCTGAAACCTGAAACCTGAAACCTGAAACCAATAAAACGTGAAACATCTTCCTTAAAACTTCTGAAACGTTTCAATCACATAGGTATGCATCACTTCCCGATAATCTAAATGTGTTACGATTCGTAGTTTATTATGTCCCATTGAACTAATTGAGATATTTTTTTGCTTTAATTTTTCTATTAAAAGTTTATCGCTATACCCCTCTGCGAGGGAAAAAATTAAAATATTCGTTTCTACAGGTTCGATTGCGGCAATCCATGGTTTTGTACTTAAAACTGCTGCAATTTCTTTAGCTCTTCGGTGATCTTCGGCCAATCTTTCGATATTATGGGCCAACGCATATAAGCCCGCAGCAGCCAAATAACCAACCTGACGCATTCCTCCGCCAAGTATCTTCCTGATTCTTAACGCCCTGTGAATATCTGCTTTGCTTCCCAATAAAATTGAACCAATTGGAGCTCCCAATCCTTTTGACAAACAAACCGAAATGGTATCGAATATCGCCCCAAACTCTTTCGGATTCTGCCTTTTTGCCACTAGTGCATTCCAGATTCTGGCCCCATCGAGATGAAACTTCAAATTATTAGCATCGCAAACTTTTTTTATTTCCCTTAGATCTTCTAATTCATAACAAGCGCCACCACCTTTATTAGTGGTATTTTCTACACAAACCAAACTCGTTAAAGGACTGTGGTAGAATTCGGGATCGTTTATCGCTGCTGCAACCTGAGCGGCATTTATCATTCCTCTGTCTCCATCTAATAAACAACATGAAACCCCACTATTAAAAGAAACCCCACCACCTTCATAATGATAAACATGCGCATATTTATCTGCAATTAATTGCTCTCCGGGCTGTGTGTGTAATTTAATAGCGGTTTGATTCGCCATAGTTCCTGACGGAAAAAAAAGCCCAGCTTCCATACCAAAAAACTCCGCTACTCTGGTTTCTAATTCGATAACCGTCGGATCTTGTCTGTATACATCGTCGCCAACATGAGCGCTGAACATATACTGCAGCATTTCGTAGCTAGGCTTGGTAATAGTATCGCTGATTAAATTTATTTCCATATTCTAAAAACTATATCTTATTTTTGTAGCGCAAAATTACGTATAACTGCTAGTTATTAACAGCGAGTTTTAATAAATTTTAACTTGCCGTTTATTCCTTAACCAAATTAACGTAATATTTGTAAAAAACATATAAAACTATTATTAATTTATGACAACAGCCGAACAAGTAAAAGGTATTGTGGAGCGCCTTGGTGCGTTGAGGAGGTATCTTTGACGTTGATGCCAAGCTAATCGAAATTGCAAACGAAGAAGAAAAAACTTTTGCTCCTGATTTTTGGAACAAACCAAAAGAAGCAGAAATGATTGTGAAAAATCTTCGAAACAAGAAAAAATGGATTGAAGATTACAATAAAGCTGTCGAACTTACAGACGAACTCCAGCTTGCTTATGATTTTTATAAGGAAGGAGAACTTTCTGTTGAAGAACTCGATGAAAATTACAACACAACACAGCTGCACATTGAAAACATCGAATTTAAAAACATGCTTTCTGATGAAGGCGACAGTTTAAGCGCTGTAGTGCAGATTACTGCCGGTGCAGGTGGAACCGAAAGCTGTGACTGGGCAGGAATGCTGATGCGTATGTATATGATGTGGGGAGAAAGTTATGGTTATAAAATAAAGGAACTTAACTTTCAGGAAGGTGATGTGGCCGGAATAAAAACAGTAACTTTAGAATTTGAGGGCGATTATTCTTTTGGTTATCTGAAAGGAGAAAATGGTGTCCATCGTCTGGTCAGAATTTCACCTTTTGACAGTAATGCCAAACGTCATACATCGTTTGTTTCGGTTTATGTTTATCCGCTTGTGGATGACAGCATCGAAATTGACATTAATCCTGCCGATATCGAGATTACAACATCACGTTCAAGCGGTGCAGGAGGACAAAATGTAAATAAGGTTGAAACTAAAGTACAGTTGGTTCACAAGCCAACCGGAATCCAAATTCAGTGTTCTGAAACCCGATCGCAACAAGATAACAGACAACGAGCCATGCAAATGTTACGTTCACAATTGTATGAAATTGAATTGAAGAAACAACAGGCACAACGTGCCGATATCGAAGCCGGAAAGATGAAAATCGAATGGGGCTCGCAAATACGTAATTATGTAATGCAGCCTTATAAATTGGTTAAAGATGTTCGCACCGGATATGAAACAAGTGATGTTGACGGTGTAATGAACGGAAATATCGATCCTTTTTTGAAAGCTTTCTTAATGATGATGGGACAAAAGGAGGAAGAATAGAGCGTTTTAAGGAACAATATTTATTTTTTCAGTTTGGGCCTCAGTTTACACTCACAGTAAACCTGAAATGCGAAACATAAAACTTCAAACTAAAAAGAAAATAGTTATGATAAAATGGTCAGATGTAATTCATTTTACAAATAAAGGAAATCCGGTTCCGGATAAAAGAGTCGAGAAAACCGAAGAAGAATGGAAACAGCTTTTAACTCCTGAAGAATTTCAGGTTGCCCGTTTAAAAGGTACCGAAAGATCATTTAGTTCTGAATTATGCAGCTTGTTTGATCCGGGAATTTATGAATGTAAATGCTGTAGTACTTTGCTTTTTGACGCTGGTGAAAAGTTTGAATCCGGAACAGGATGGCCGTCTTTTACTCAGCCTCTTAAAGAAAATGCAATTGCATATCATGCAGATAAATCATACGGAATGATTCGGGTTGAAGTAATCTGCAATACCTGCGATGCCCATTTGGGACATGTTTTTCCTGACGGTCCTGCACCAAGTGGTTTAAGATATTGCATCAATGCTGTCTCTCTTACCAAAACAAAACAGTAAAATTAAAGCGATTCATTCGATAAAAATGAATCGCTTTTTTGTTTTAAATTGATATTTAATAAGATAATACAAATTAGAGAAAAAATCTTTAGTTAAATGTTTTTTTACAAAAAAAGCTGCTAAAGCCTAATTTACAACACATTAACAACCTAAAACAATAAAAAACCTTTTGTTTTATTATTTCTTCTATTAAAAAAATTGCATAAAAAATCAGATAAAATTTAAACTATTTAGTATGCTTTGAATTGCATAATTAAAAAACTGCAACAAAACCATTCTTTAAGGCAAATTAAACGAGATTAACACTCACTGACAACCAATTACACCGATATCTTTCTTTTAAAAAACTTGTCTTATAAATCGCTTCTGAGGAAAATTGAGAAAATAAAGATGGTGCTATTTTTTCAAAACTATTATTAATTAAACACTTTAAATGTTAAAAAAGCAATTTTAAAACTTTAATTATAAAATATATTTAAAAAACTTCAAAATAAGATTAGGTAATTCAAATCTAATTCATTTTATTTGGGAAAAATTAACCCCAATAAATTTAATTCATTAGATGAAATCCTATTCAATTCAAGAAATTAACGAAGTTATAAATGGTGAAATTTACGGTAACACTTCTCAATGCATAACAGCTACAGAACAGTTAGATAAAGCAACACCTTCTGAAATTTCTTTTATAGGAAATAAAAAATATGAAAAATTATGGCAAACTTCAAAAGCCTCAGTAGCAGTTGTTAATGAAGATATTTCTATTGAACCAGGAGAGAATCGTGCTTTTATTAAAGTAAAAAATGCTGATTTAGCTATGTCTCAGATTTTGGCACTTTTTGCTCCTCCCAGCCCGGTATTTCATAATGACATCCACCGGACAGCAGTTATAGATGAAACCGCTGTTATTGGCGAAGGAAGTAGAATAGGTGCGGGTTGTTATATTGGTCCAAAAGTTGAAATTGCTGCTAATGTTACCATATACCCAAATGTTACAATTCTGGACGAATGTACAATCGGGGAAAATACTATTATCTGGTCCGGAGCCGTGGTTCGTGAACGTTGCCATATTGGTAACGACTGTATTATTCACCCAAATGCAACCATTGGTGCCGATGGATTTGGATTCCGTCCTTGCAAAGAAAAAGGGCTAGTAAAAATTCCACAAATCGGAAATGTAATTATAGGAAACGGAGTTGAAATTGGTGCAAATTCATGCGTTGACCGGGGGAAATTCAGCTCAACCATTCTGGGTGATGGGTGCAAAATTGATAATCTGGTACAAATTGGTCACAATAGCAAATTAGGTAAGTTTTGTATCATGGCCGGAAATAGTGGTTTAGCCGGTTCTGTAACTTTAGGAAACGGCGTTATTATTGGCGGAAGCGCTTCGATAAAAGATCATACTACTATTGGTGATGGTGCTGTCGTTGGAGCGGGTTCTGGTGTAACCGGAGATATAGCGGCAGGGAAAACTATGTTAGGATATCCTGCGGTCGAAGCACGTGATGCTTTGAAACAATGGGCTATTTTAAAACGCCTTGTTTGTGATTCTAAAAAATAATACGCTATTCAAAATATATTAAAAACAGAAGTTCGCTTCTGTTTTTTTGCTTTAAATAATTTCAAATTTTCGTAAAATCACAATTTAAACAAAATCTTAAAAATCTATATATTTTCGTTTGTAAACTCTTTAAAATTGAGAGTTAAAGCCTATTCATATCCGGATCTTAAGATCATAATTTATTATGTATGTTTCAATTGATTTTGTAAATTAGCCAACACTATTTTGTAAAAACATCAATATCATATGGATTTAAACTTCAATAAAAACGAAGATCATAATAAACTATTACTTTCTGAATTAAAACAAAAATTTGCCAAAGTAAAATTGGGCGGAGGAGAAAAACGAATTCAAAAATTACATGCCGAAGGTAAAATGACGGCCCGTGAACGTATTGCTTATTTGCTTGATGAAAATTCTAAAAGTATTGAAATTGGAGGGTTTGTTGGAGAAGGAATGTACGCTGAACACGGTGGCTGTCCTTCGGGAGGCGTTGTAATCAAAATAGGCTACATCAGGGGTAAACAATGCATTGTTGTCGCCAATGACGCAACGGTCAAAGCCGGCGCCTGGTTTCCTATTACAGGCAAAAAAAACCTGCGCGCTCAGGAAATTGCCATGGAAAACAGACTTCCTATTATTTATTTAGTTGATAGTGCCGGTGTCTATTTACCGCTCCAGGATGAGATTTTTCCCGACAAAGAACATTTTGGCCGAATCTTTAGAAATAATGCTCAAATGAGCAGCATGGGAATTACCCAGATTGCTGCTGTAATGGGAAGCTGTGTAGCAGGAGGAGCATATCTCCCAATTATGAGCGATGAAGCTTTAATTGTAGATAAAACGGGAAGCATTTTCCTTGCGGGAAGTTACCTGGTAAAAGCAGCTATTGGAGAAACTATAGATAATGAAACTTTAGGCGGTGCAACAACTCATTGTGAAATTTCGGGAGTTACTGATTATAAAGCAAAAGATGATAAAGATGCTTTAGACAAAATAAAAAATATAGTAGACAAAATTGGTGACTATAATAAGGCAGGCTATAACCGAATTAAATCACAGAAACCTGCTTTCGAACCAAATGAAATCTACGGTATTTTGCCAAAAGCCCGAAACGAGCAATATGATATGCTGGAAATCATTAATCGTTTGGTAGATAATTCAGAATTTGAAGCCTATAAAGACGGTTATGGTCAGACCATCATTACCGGTTATGCCAGAATTGATGGCTGGGCAGTTGGAATTGTGGCCAACCAGCGAAAAGTGGTCAAAACAAAAAAGGGCGAAATGCAGTTTGGAGGTGTCATTTATTCTGACAGTGCCGATAAAGCCACCCGCTTTATTGCAAACTGTAATCAAAAGAAAATCCCATTAGTATTTTTGCAGGATGTTACCGGTTTCATGGTCGGATCAAAATCAGAACATGGCGGAATTATCAAAGATGGAGCCAAAATGGTAAATGCCGTCAGTAATTCGGTTGTTCCAAAATTTACTGTAATTATCGGGAATTCATACGGTGCCGGAAACTATGCCATGTGCGGAAAAGCCTATGACCCAAGATTAATTTTTGCATGGCCAAGTGCAGAACTTGCAGTTATGGGCGGTACACAGGCTGCAAAAGTTTTGGCTCAGATTGAAGCTTCTTCTCTTAAAGCAAAAGGAGAAATCATAGATGAAACTAAAGAAGCTGAATTATTCAACAAAATAAAAGCACGTTACGATGAGCAGACTTCGCCATACTATGCTGCTTCCAGGTTGTGGACAGACGCTATAATTGATCCCTTAGATACACGTACCTGGATTTCTATGGGAATAGAAGCTGCCAATCATGCGCCTATTGAAAAACCATTTAATCTGGGGGTGATTCAAGTGTAAATTCCGGAATTCTTAAAACCAGACAAACAAAAAATTAAAAACCTTATTTTCAGATACTTAAAAACAAGAATATCATTAAATTTTAGTAACTTAGTGTATAACTTTTAATTATTTAGTATCATGGAAAATGTAAAAAGTTTGAATAAATGGGCAAATTCGCACACTTATTTACCAGTAGATTTAATACGTATTGCTTTGGGTGTCTTTTTGTTTATGAAAGGAGTTTTGTTTGTAACCAATGCTGAATATTTACACGATTTAATTTCTCCTATCGATCAATATGGAGGCGGTATGTTTCTTTTGCATTATATCGCTCCGGCACACATGATTGGAGGAATAATGATTGTTTTTGGGCTACTGACCCGTTGGGCAATTGCAGCTCAGTTACCTATATTATTGGGAGCAGTTCTTGTGAATTTTATGGGACGTATGCATTCTGAAAGCTTAATTTTAGCTATTATCGTATTATTACTTTGCATTTTCTTCCTCTTCTATGGAGGCGGAAAACATTCAGCAGATTATTACTTCAAAATGCAGCAATAATATACGTTATCCTCAACACATAAAAAAGTTGAGGATAACTTTTAAGAAGTAATTAGCACTTAAAATTTCTTTAATTGTGTTTTATGAACTATTTTCGCCAGTATGAATTGGATTCGTAAAACCGTTGTTTTTATGTCCCTTTTGATGATGGGATTTTTTGCTTCACAGGCAAACAATCTTACTGTACAAAAAATCGAAAGTCATAAAACAGATACCAATTTTGCTCAAGATTATACAGACTCCTTGGCTTTTATCCAGCCACAGGCAAATTATCAATTTGCTGCAAATATTAAAACAAACTATTTTGTTATAAACAAATGGTTTCACTCATTTTTAGCTGTCGTACCACATCATCAGGTTATAAAATCAGCTTCAAACTTTTCAAATCAATTTTTTACTCAGAGCAAAAAGGCTTTGCTGCTCTATCCTTTCCATTTTTTCTGGTAGTTAATCCATGAATTTTTAATCCGAAGAATTCAATCTTCATGGAAAATAAACAGCTATAAATTAACTGTTTATAATTGCATTTATTTATCTAATTCAAAAAAATGGAAACAAGTGTAACCATAATTGGTATTGTGATTGGGGTCATCGTGACCATTCCAGTCTATTTTTCAGCACGATCGAGCACTGCAAACAAAACAAAAATTCTAAACATTAAAAAGAAATTCAATTCAACACATCCACAAGATTTTGATTTAACCGAATCTCAAAACAATAAAACGTTTACCATCGATCAAAAACACAGAAAATTTATTCTGATGAATTTTAATACAAATCAACAGGAATCAACTTATGTAGATTTGAAAAATGTTTCTTCCTGTAAACTAATTTTAACCACCGAAGAAAATCCGGATACGATTCTTAAAATTGATTTCGAATTTCAGGAAAAGGAAACTTCTAAAAAAATTACAATACCATTCTATGATTTTGATGATGACCGTATCAGGCAGATAAGTGCTTACCAGGATCATATTTTTGCAAAAAAATGGCTTAAAATCATCCAGGATTCTATTTCAAGTTAGTTATTTAATTCAGAAAAGAGGCTCGTCATGAGTCTCTTTTTATTTTATCGTATTTCTTTTGCGACAAATTAAGACGATTTAACGACAATTCGCCTAGCCTATAGAACTTACTCACCCCATTTAAAGCTATCGGAAAATGCAGGGAAATGATAAAGCTGTCATAAAAATTCTGATTGCTGCTTTTATTATCAAAAAAGAAAATTAAGCAGTCAGCACAATAAAAAAACCGCTATAAAACGCAAAAAACCTCGCTGATGGCGGATTCTTTTTTTATATACTTTGTAGATGCTCTTTGCGGATACAAGTGTTATACTGGCACGATATGTAATAATTTCTACCCGGACCCGTCTGGAGTATTTATTCGAAGGACAATATGGCGGGCAATACAGCAGCCGAAGCGCCCAATAAGTTTTTAAAAACGCACTGCTAAAAGCAAAAATCAACAAAACGGCAGACATCCATAGTTTGCGACACAGTTATACCACTCACCTATTAGAATAATATAATGGTATAAAATTCTTACAATAACTCTTAAAGCACTGCAATATTAAAACCACTTTGCTAAATACCGAAGTAAGCGATAAAAGTATTCGAAAAATAGTAAGTCTTTTGAATAAGTTGTAATACTATTTTTCCTATTTTTGAAAAAACCGACAACACAAAAAAAGCTATGCGTTTTTTTTGTGTTGTGGTAAATAAACAATTAAAAATCAATAAATTTAAACATCTTTAACTTTTAGAAGTCGCGGATATTTAAGAGTTAGGCTATAGTTTGCCAAAAAAAACCGCAGAAAATAGAAATTAATAAAAAATATGATTGCACTATACATCAATTGGGATTTTGACTCTGAAATAATTAATATTTTCGGATTTCCATTAAAATATTACGGACTTTTATTTGGTGTTGGTTTACTTTTGTGTACATATATTCTAAAAGGAGTTTTTAAAAGAGAAAATTTAAAAGATAATGCGCACGAAGCATTGTTTGTATATGGAATAATAGGAATTTTTTTTGGAGCAAGACTTGGACATTGTTTATTTTATGACTTTGAATATTATTCAAAAAATATTTTAGAAATGTTTTTACCAATAAAAATAAATCAAATTGGAGAAATAAAATTTATTGGTTATAGCGGATTAGCAAGCCACGGAGGAACAATAGGACTTATTATTTCTCTTTTTTTATATTCAAAGAAATATGAAATAAAATATCTTAAAATACTAGATTTAATTGCTATAGTTGCGCCACTTGGAGCAACATTTATTAGACTTGCTAATTTGATGAACTCTGAAATGATTGGTAATCCGACAACAATTTCTTGGGCTTTTATTTTTAGAAAAGTTGACAATATTCCAAGACATCCAGCCCAGCTTTATGAAGCAATCGCTTATTTTATAATTTTTATTATAGTTTTTACTGTTTATAAAACTAAAAACATAAAACTAGGAAATGGTTTTTTATTTGGTTTAGTAATAACTTTAATTTTTACAATGAGAATTTTAATAGAGTTTGTAAAAATAAATCAAGTGGAATTTGAAGAAGGTATGAAATTAAATATGGGACAAATTTTAAGTATTCCATTTATTATTATCGGAATATATTTTATGGGGAAAAATTTAACGAAAAATGAAACTAAATATAAAACCAGCCACTAACAGCTAAGGGATTCATTGTGTGCGAAGCACGAACAATGAAGCCCGTGTTGAACGGAACCGCTGAGATTCCGCAACTATGGGCTTTTCGATAACTGATTTACAGGAATTTCAAAAGGTTATTTTGCCTCTTTTTTTAGTAGTCATATCTTATAGAATTTAATTATATCCGTAAGATACAGAATCATCAAATGTGCTACCGAAGGTTTAGTTCAGTCGAGTAGACGGCTCCGCCCAAACGGAATGGAGTGAGCCTCTCAAATATTTATATTAACGAAAACCAAAAAAAACAATAAAAACCTGAGTAAACCACCGAGCGTACGGGTCATCCCGATAAAAATCGAAACAAGCTGTACTCGGGGGTTCGCAAAGAGATGGGTTCAATTCGATGTAAACATCCATTAAGTTATTGATAGCCATTTTTTTAAGCGTTTCAGGGTAATGGTCGTGTTCAAAATAGGACTTTGAGCTACTGCCCAACCGCCTTTGCGGGTACGGCTAAACGCATAGGCGTAATCTTAGTCTGGCTCCGCTACATCACGAATCCTTCGTGCGTGGTGTTTGATTATCTAAAATTTCTCGTTTAGCCCCGATTGTAGTGGAAATCCTTGTGTGCCGGGGTTCGGCACATAAGATTGAAACGAAAAGCGGGACTATATTTCTTATGAAATTAAACTTTCTGCTACAAAAATCCCACTATCTACAAAATAGTGCAGAATTGTATTCGCTATCAGAAAAGAGGCTCGTCATGAGTCTCTTTTTATTTTATCGCTACATGATATTTATCATTTTAATTTTTGAAATGATACAATAATTTTGAATCTTTAAAATCTCTTTTATGGAAATTTCACTGATTCAAAAATACAATGTACCGGGTCCAAGATATACCAGTTACCCAACTGTTCCGTATTGGAATGAAACGTTTTTTTCGACAGAAGAATGGAAAACTTCTTTTCAGAGATCCTTTTTGGAGAGCAATGCTAAACATGGCATCAGTCTGTATATTCATTTGCCCTTTTGCGAAAGCATGTGTACATTTTGTGGCTGTAACAAACGAATTACGAAGAATCATTCTGTAGAGGAAAAATATATCCAGGCACTATTGAAAGAATGGAGTTTATACTGCAGATTATTACCCGAAAGACCCATTATAAAAGAAATACATTTAGGCGGAGGAACTCCAACATTCTTCTCAAAAGAGAATCTGGAACAACTGCTAAACGGAATTTTTTCTTTTGCCAATAAAGCAGAAAAACATGAATTCAGCTTTGAGGGGCATCCCAATAATACGACTTACGAACAGCTAAAAAAACTGTATGAATTAGGCTTTCGACGTGTAAGTTTTGGTGTTCAGGATTATGCGGAAAAAGTACAAAAAGCGATTCACCGCATTCAGCCATTTCATAATGTTGCAAAAGTAACATTTTGGGCAAAAGAAATTGGCTATACTTCTATTGGCCATGATATTATATTCGGTTTGCCTTTTCAAACCATTGAAGATGTAATTGACACTGTCGAAAAAACGAATTCCTTAAAACCAGACCGACTGGCTTTTTACAGTTATGCCCATGTACCGTGGATAAAAGGAAATGGACAACGTGGTTTTAATGACGAAGATCTTCCTAAAGATGCCGAAAAAAGAAAATTATATGAAACAGGAAAAATACTTTTATCGAAAAATGGTTACCATGAGATAGGCATGGATCATTTTGCTTTGGCCTCTGACAGTCTTTATCAATCAGTACAAAGCAAAGAGCTTCATAGAAATTTTATGGGGTACAGTGCTTCAAAAACACAGTTAATGATTGGTTTAGGAGTTTCCTCTATTAGTGACAGTTGGTATAGTTTTGCCCAAAATACGAAAAGCATGGAAGATTATTACCAGTTACTGGAATGGAACCAACTGCCTGTTGCAAAAGGACATATTTTAACCGATGAAGATTTAATTATCCGAAAACACATTCTGAATTTAACCTGTACTTTTGAAACTTCCTGGAGCAATGAAACACTTTACTTTAAAGAGCTTCCTACTGTTTTACTGGATTTAAGAGAAATGGAAAAAGATCAGTTAATTGAAATTGAAGAAGAAAAAATTAGCATTACAGCAGCCGGAAGACCATTTGTACGCAACATCTGTATGGCTTTTGATTTGCATTTAAAAAGAAAATCACCGGAAACTAATTTGTTTTCTATGACTGTTTAGGAGTTAATGGCAATTAGGGGCTGACTGAACAAACAAACTCATATTAGATGGAAAAAACATAGGGTATTCCAAGTCCTAATCCTCTCAGAACAAACAAAATGCCAATAATTACTGCTACATACGGCACTGCCTTTTGGATTTTATTTCTAAAAGACAATTGTATCATATAATGTAAACAACTGTTATCATTAAAGGAACCGTTCCCTCTGGTGCTCGTTTGCAACGAATGCCTACATAAATTAAAAAGATAAATTGTAGCATTTGTAATGCGGCCATTAAAACAAAAGTTCAATATTTGTCGGGAATCCATACAAACAGCCGCATTGCAAACGCTTTATTTAGTTTCTATAACTAAACAGGTACTCGTTTGTAAACGAGTACCAGATTGAAATTGTTGTGCGAAGTTTCCATTCTTTTAATAACTTTTTTGAAAGACTTCAAAAAGAGAAATTAACAAAACATCTCAACTATTTTTGTACTTTTGAATATTAAAATTTCAGATTATGAAACTTGAATTGAACATACAAAACAAAAAATTGGAATTAATCCAATGGCTTTCTACACTGGAGGATTCAACGATTATAGAAAAAATTATTGCTTTGAGAAATAATGAATCAAAAGATTGGTGGGATTCCATTTCTGAGAGTGAAAAAGAATCTATCGAGCAAGGTCTGAATGATGCTAATTCCGGAAAATTAAATTCTCATTCAAGCGCAAGAAAGCTATATGAAAAATGGCTATAAAATACTTTGGACAGACTTTGCTCTAAAGGAATTAGAAAAAACAATTGAATACTTAGAAGAGAACTGGACCGAGAAAGAATTACATCATCTCGCTATTAAAATTGAGGAAACATTAAGCTTCATTTCAGAAAATCCAAATTTATTCCAAATCTCTGATGTCAAAAAAGGTATTCGCAGTGTTATAATATTAAATCATAATACACTTTATTATAGATTTCAGAATAATCAAGTTGAAATAATCTCATTTTTTTCTAATAGACAAAGCCCTACGAAAAGAAGGTTAAAGTGACCTTAACCCAGAAACAAGTAACTTTGAACTCAATTGATATAAATTCAACCTTAGCCTAATGACATTCAGGATTTCCCTGTACAAACAAACTCATATTAGATGGAGAAACATACGGAATTCCCAATCCTAAACCTCTGAGGATAAATAAAACTCCAATTACAACAGCTACATACGGCACTGCCTTTTGGATTTTATTTCTAAAAGGCAGTTGTATCATACCGTTAATGTAAACAACTGTTGTCATTAAAGGTATCGTTCCTAATCCGAATAAAATCATATATAAAACACCAAAACCTGCACTTTGCATAGCGATGGCTCCAAATAAAGCAGCATAAACCATTCCGCAAGGCAGAAAGCCATTCAATAATCCGATCGTAAAAATAGCTTTGTAACTTTTCTTTTTAAACTGGCTTCCTAAAGTTGATTTTATTTTGGAAATAATTCTGTAAACCGGTTTCGAAAAGTTGTATTTATTAAAAACTCTTTCCGGAATTACTACAATCAGAATCATCGCAACACCAATAAAAACAGAGGTTTTTTGCTGAAGCCCAGCAAGAAAAAAGCCTCTTCCTAATAATCCAAAAAGTAAACCGATAGAAGCATACGCTGCCAACCGGCCTAGATGATATGTTATAATCTGAGTGATTTTTTTTGCTTCGTTTTGACGGTCGACAGGCAACATCATCGCAATAGGTCCACACATTCCAATACAGTGCAAACTACTGATAAGACCTAATATAAAAGCTGAATAAAGCATTTTTTTGTGTTTAATTGACGTAGATAACCTCTTTTGTCAGGTATTTTTTTCCTTCATACTGCCATTCCATATTGACATCCCAGCGTCCCTTTACCATTTTTTTCTGCGGAATGACCAATGAAGAATTTACGAGGGCAATTTGCGTATTAAAATCAAATTTTTTGTTTGAAGGACGATAAAGCAAAACATTTCCTTTAATTTTATTCGTTTCAAAAATGCTCGGAAAAGTAACTTTTACCCCTTCTTCGCTATAAGTTATCGATGGTTTTTGCTGTAAATCATATGCATTTTGGATACGCGCCATCTCATCCTGAAAATGCGAATCGTGTTTATAATATTCTTCTACAACCAAATCATTATCGTATTTACTGTTCGATTGCACTTCAAAAACAAAATATAAAATAAAGGTCATAAATACCCCAAAAGCAATGACTATTCCTGTTCCCCAATTGATTTTCATATTTGTAAATTTTATTAGTTAATTGTCAAATAAGGTATTGCCCTTAATTATTTTGTTACACAAAGTTTTATTAGAGGCAATTTCATGATGTTGTTATTTAATGCATTGATTATCATTATTAACACATGGAAACCTCGATTTTAATTAACTTTGAAAGACGTTTTACTCGCATAAATGCACACAACACTATGTGATAAAAACTAGTTTCTTTTTACCTAAGTTAAAATCTATGTGTCTATGTGTTCTTTTTTTAAATTACACCTAAGAAAGGTTTGTTCTTTTAATTAAAACTTCTTGGGCCTAAAAAATTCGTAGCGGTGGTTTCCAACAATTCATTACCGTTGTAAACACCAATTTTTACTTTGGTTTTATCACTTTCCAAAAGCGCTTCGTCAATTTCTATAAACAATGTTCCCTGTGAAATTCCTTCTTTTACTATTTTAAAATGGGTTTTACCTACATTTTTAATTTCACCTTTCTGACCGATTAATTCAAGGTGAATATCATTATAATCTTTCATCGTTTTGTTTACAATTTTATAGGTGTAAACATTACTGATTTTATCGCCTTTATGCTGGAACAATTGTCCCGGTAAGCGAAGGATCACAGCATCAACATTCGTCCTTAAAAACAACATGCCGACAAAAACGCTCAGAAGAATTAACAACACCGCCGTATAACCTTTCATTCGGGCTGTGAACCTAAAAGGCGCTTTTTTCTCAATTTCATCTTCAGAAGCATAACGTATAAGCCCTTTTGGCAAACCAACCGAATCCATAATCGAGTCACACTCATCGATACAAGCGGTACAATTGGTACATTCTAATTGTGTTCCGTTTCGGATGTCGATTCCCATCGGACAAACATGTACGCATTGATTACAGTCGATACAATCGCCTTTTCCGGTTAAGGTTCGGTCTTCTTTTTTACTAAATTTTGCACGGCCTGTTTCTTTTTCACCACGTACAAAATCATAGGCAACGTTGATTGATTTATTATCCAAAAGTACCCCTTGCAACCTTCCATAAGGGCAGGCAATAATGCAGACCTGTTCACGAAACCAGACAAAAACAAAATAGAAAACCCCGGTAAAAATGAGCAGTGCAATAAAATTACTTGCCTGCGAAACAGGGCCTTGTTCAATCATGAGAAACAATGTATCGCTTCCTACTAAATAGGCCAGAAAGACATTCGCAATCCCAAAAGAAATCAGGAAAAACACCAACCATTTCAAGACTCTTTTTCTGATTTTCTCTGCATCCCATTTCTGTTTTGCTAAACGTGATTGTGCACCACGATCCCCTTCAATCCAATATTCTATTCTGCGAAAAACCATCTCCAGAAAAATAGTCTGAGGACAAATCCATCCGCAAAATATCCTTCCAAAAACAACGGTAAACAAAATTATAAAAACAACTCCAACAAGCATTGAAATTACAAAAAGATAAAAATCCTGCGGCCAGAAAGGAAATCCAAAAATATTGAAACGACGTTCTATGATATTGAACATCATAAATTGGTTTCCGTTAATTTTTATAAAAGGGTTTGCAATTAAAATCCCCAATAAAATATAACTGACTATTTTACGATAATCGTAAAATTTACCAGACGGTTTCTTAGGAAAAATAAATTTTCGTTTTCCGCCTTCATCAATAGTTCCGATGGTATCCCTAAAAGCCTCGTCTGGTAAATTTGACATGATAATTATTTTTTAACTGCTGTACTGTCTGTTGTTTTATTTGCTGTGGCATCTTTTTTCGGAGCACTTTCATCTACCCATACTTCACCTTCAGGAGCTTTTGGGTCTTTTGGGTTACTGCCTTGCAATGATAAAATGTAACTTGCCACTTTTTGAATTTCTTTTGGTTTCATACCATTAGTTTTCCAGGAAACCATTCCTTTTCCGTCACGACCTCCGTTAGTAATAGTGTGGAATACATTTTTAATTCCACCACCCAAAATCCATTTATCGTCTGTTAAGTTCGGACCTATCTGCCCTCCTGCGTCTGCTCTGTGGCAAGCGGCACAATTCATCGTAAATATTTCTTTACCTGCTGCTAAACTTGCTTCATCTGTTAGCAGGACTACTGTTTTTTCATCCATCAGATCCGGAGCTGTTTTGAGGTATTCTTCCACCTCAATTTTAGCCTGAGCCATTTCTTTTTTAAGCTCCATTTCCTGATCGTCTCCACCAAATACATCATAGCGGAAAACATAGATTACTCCAAAAATGATACAGATATAGAACAGATACACCCACCAAGGTGGTAAATTATTGTCCAATTCTTTGATACCGTCATAATCATGATCCATCAATAATTCTCCTTCTTTTTCAATAGGTTCCGTTTTGGTAAGCTTATGCATCAAATTCTTGTACCACGTACTTTCCTGAAAACTTAGGCTTTCTTCATGGGCTAGTTTTGCCTTTTCTTCCGGAGACATCAATTGATACATCACGCGGTTCACAGCGTTAAGTGTAATCTCTATAGCAATCAGAATAAAAAGAAATACAAACAAAAAGACAGCAACCATTGGATATTTAATAAAAGCAGGCCTGTCACCAGAGTCAATAAAATATTCCATCAAACCAAATACGATGAAAAAAATGATTGGCAATCTTACATATACTGGAAAAAACTTTTTCATCTTAACTATCTTTTGAAATTATACTATCTTCTAAAGGTATTTCGCTCATTTGCTGAATTTTATCTTTTGTATATGAGAATACCCAAAAACCTAAACCGACAAAAAACAGAAAGAAAATCATCAGAGAGAGGATCGGGTAAATTTCGATACCCGCTATATTCTCCATATTGTGTTTTATTTGTTCAAACATAATGCTGTTATTTAGAAGTTTCTTTTACTTTGATATCCGTTCCAAGCCTTTGTATATAAGCAATTAAAGCAACTATTTCTCGTTCGTTCATCGGAACAAATTTTTCACCTTTGGCTTCAGCTCTTTTTTTGCTTTCCTGATAACTTTTCACATAATCAGGATCATTTTCCAGGCTTTTTTCGATTGCTAATGCCTGAGTTCTTAATGTTTTCTGCGCATTTGCTACTTCTGCTTCAGAATACGGAACTCCCAGCGTAACCATGACTTTCATTTTCTTTTCAATTAATGAAATATCCAATGCTTTATTGTCAAACAGCCATTTATAACCTGGCATTATAGATCCTGCCGAAGTACTTTGTGGATTCCACATATGATTAAAATGCCAGTTATCATTATATTTCCCTCCTACTCTTAGCAAATCAGGACCCGTACGTTTTGATCCCCATAAAAAAGGATGATCGTAAACAAATTCACCCGCTTTTGACTGAGGTCCGTAACGCTCTACCTCGCTTCTGAACGGACGTACAGATTGTGAGTGGCAGCCAACGCAGCCTTCACGTATGTATAAATCACGGCCTTCCAATTCTAAAGGTGTATAAGGTTTTACACTTGAAATCGTTGGAATATTCGATTTCACCATAATTGTGGGTACGATTTGAATAATTCCTCCAATTAAAATGGCAATTGTAGCCAAAATAGTCAACTGAATTGGTTTTCTTTCGAGCCATGAGTGGAATTTCTCACCACTGATTCTGCCACTTTTGATAGTCTGCAATGCAGGAGCCTGAGCCAATTCGTCTTCTATAGACTGACCAGCTCTTACAGTCATGATAATGTTGTAAACCAGGGTCAGCATCCCGATTAAGTACAAACTTCCACCGATAGCTCTCATCCAGTACAACGGCATAATAGCGGTAACGGTTTCAAGAAAATTACCGTAAGTCAAAGTCCCATCCGGGTTAAACTGTTTCCACATGGATGCTTGTTGAAAACCAGCCACGTACATTGGTAGTGCATACAGAATAATTCCTAATGTACCTACCCAGAAATGAAAATTTGCCAATTTTTTAGAAAACAAATTGCTTTTTGTCATTCGCGGAATCAGCCAGTAAATAATCCCAAATGACATAAATCCGTTCCATGCTAAAGCCCCTACGTGTACGTGAGCAACAATCCAGTCTGTATAATGCGCTATGGCGTTTACATTTTTAAGAGATAACATTGGCCCTTCAAAAGTCGCCATTCCGTAACCTGTTACAGCTACAACGAAGAATTTTAAAACCGGTTCTTCACGAACCTTATCCCAGGCACCTCTTAAAGTCAAAAGACCATTAATCATACCTCCCCAAGATGGCGCTATCAGCATAACAGAGAATGCTACACCTAAATTCTGAGCCCAGTTTGGCAGAGCTGAATACAATAAGTGGTGTGGCCCGGCCCAGATATAGATAAAAATCAATGACCAAAAGTGAATAATCGATAATCGATAAGAATAGACTGGTCTGTTGGCAATCTTTGGAATAAAATAGTACATTAGTCCTAAGAACGGTGTCGTAAGAAAAAATGCAACTGCATTATGTCCGTACCACCATTGCACCAAAGCATCCTGAACACCGGCATAAACCGAATAACTTTTAAGACCTGAAACCGGTATTTCGATATTATTAAAAATATGCAATACGGCAACCGTTACAAATGTGGCAAGATAAAACCAAATCGCTACATATAAATGTCGCTCTCTTCGGCGTAACATGGTACCAATCATATTGATTCCCATTACTACCCAAATTAGTGCTATTGCAATATCAATAGGCCATTCCAGCTCAGCATATTCTTTTGAAGAGGTATATCCCAATGGTAAAGTGATTGCTGCGGCGACAATTATTAACTGCCAGCCCCAGAAATGAAGATTGCTTAAAAAGTCACTAAACATTCTGGCTTTTAGCAATCGCTGCAGTGAATAATACATTCCTGCAAAAAAAGCATTCCCTACAAAAGCAAAGATAACAGCATTTGTATGCAATGGTCTTAAACGCCCGTAACTGAGCCATGAAATTCCATCTGTCAGATTGGGAAAGAGGTACATAACCGCCAGAGTCAGTCCTACTAACATACCCACTACACCAAAAAGGATCGTGGCATAAATGAATTTTTTTACGATTTTATTGTCGTAGTAAAATTGTTCCATTTCCATAAGTTGTTGATTTTTTTTATTTTTATTGGTTATATGCATCTGGCATATTGATATTGGCTTTACAATGAAATTCTATTTTGCTTATTTCATAATTAAACTTGTTTTTCTTCTATTAGTGAATTATTATTTTGGGACGTAATTTTGGTTTCATCATCAAAGAGGATTCTGACCGAGGGGGTGTAATCATCATCATATTGCCCTGATTTTACAGCAACTATAAAAGCTATAAAGAAACAGATTGCAACAAAAATACTTACTGAAATTAATAGATAAATAACGCTCATATCCTTAAATTTATAATAACAAAATTAGAATGTTAAAGCCTCATAAAATATGATAATTATCATAGTCATAAATTTTAAAACAGCACCAAAAACAATACAAAGCATTCATTAACAGTACTTTATTTTCTATCAGCATAAAAATTGCTCATCAGTGTTACAAAACTCACAATTGTAATGGTGCTCAAAGGCATGATAATCGCAGCAACCAAAGGGAGCAAGTTTCCGGTAACAGCAAAAGAGAGTCCAACAACATTATAAAGCAGCGATAAAACAAAACTCATTTTGATGATCCGGATTGATTTGTGCGATAATTTTAAAAAGTAATCCAATCGGGAAAATTCACCGGCGTCCAGAATAGCATCACAGGCCGGAGAAAATACATTTACATTTTCAGATATCGAAATCCCAACGTTACTTTGAGCCAAAGCACCAGCATCATTCAAACCATCACCCACCATCATGACATTCTGCCCTTTTTCCTGCAGTTCTTTAATGAATTCCAGTTTCTGTTCCGGTTTTTGATTGAAAATAAATTCAGTACCTTTTGGCAAAATAGATTCTAAATTGGCTTTTTCACCATCATTATCTCCAGAAAGTACTTTTATCTGGTAATTTTTACTTAAAGTTGAAAATAACGTTTCAAGACCATCCCTATACTGGTTTTGAAAATTAAATCGTCCAAAATAAATGCCCTCAACGCTGATATGAAGTGACGTTTTTTCTATTTCTTCCTTATATTCAGCCCCTTCAACAAATTGAGCGGAGCCAATTTTAACTATTTTATTTTCAGAAGATGCTAAAATTCCTTTTCCGGTTATTTCCTGAAATTCGTCAATTTTAACTCTTTTAAATTCAGGTAAAAAATCATAAAGCATTCTACTCAAAGGATGATTGGAGGCACGAAGCACATTTTTAATCAAAATATAATTGTTTTCAGAAAGTGCAGTTCCTTCGTATGCAATATTTGATTTTTTATTGGTTGTTATAGTTCCGGTCTTATCAAAAACAATCGTATCTACTTTTGCCAGCTGTTCTATAACCAAAGCATTTTTGAGATACATTTTCTGTTTCCCCATAATTCGGAGAATGTTACCAAAAGTAAATGGTGCCGTCAGTGCCAATGCACAGGGACAGGCTACTATCAAAACAGCGGTAAAAACATTAAAAGCAATATTGGCATCAATAAAAATCCAATATCCAAAACCTGTAAACGCAATCAATAATAAAATTGGAGTAAAATAACGGCTGATTTTATCTGTGATCGTTTTGTGTTTTTGATCGACTCTTTTTTGGAAAACCTCATTGCTCCACAATTGTGTAAGGTAGCTTTGTGAAACCGAATGCAAAACTTCCATTTCGATAACTTTTCCGATCTGTTTTCCTCCGGCAAATACTTTATCTCCTGATTTTTTAGTAATAGGGACTGCTTCACCGGTAACGAAGCTATAATCAATTTCGGCTTCTTCGCTAATCAAAATCCCGTCAACCGGAATTAATTCCTGATTTCGGATCAATAACCTATCTCCTTTTAAAACATCGTAAATTGGAACACTTTCTTCTGATGTGTTAGGATTTATCCGGGTAACAGCAATAGGAAAATAAGATTTAAAATCTCTTTCAAAACTTAAAAAACTGTATGTTTTAGTTTGAAACATTTTTCCTAAAAGCATGAAAAAAACCAAACTTACCAAACTGTCAAAAAAGCCCGGACCATGATCCATTAACATATCGTAAGAACTGCGGATAAACATGACGATAATTCCCAAAGCAATTGGAATGTCAATGTTTAACATTCTGGTTTTAATACTATGATAAGCCGAAACATAATAACCACTGGCTGAATACAGAAAACTTGGCAGTGCTAAAATAAAAATCAACAGCCTGAAAAACGGTTTATAGTTATCCAGCCAAAACTCCTTTATTTCGAAATATTCCGGAAATGACAACAACATAATGTTTCCAAAACAAAAGAAAGCAACACCTAATTTATAAGTCAGCGTTCGGTCTACCTTTGTTTTTCCTGTTTCGTAATTCTCCAGACTAATATAAGGTTCATAACCTATTGAACTCAGTAAACAGACAATTGTTTTTAGAGAAACTATTTCAGAATTAAACGTGATTCGGACTTTCTTTTCCGGAAAATTAACCTGAGACATACTGATTCCATTTTGTAAACGATTAAGGTTTTCAAGAAGCCAGATACAGGAACTGCAATGAATGTGTGGAATATTTAATGAAACTATTGAAGTAGGTCCTTCCTGAAATTCCAAAACTTTCGAAAGGATCATGTCATTGTCTAAGAAATCATATTTCCCCTGAATGTCCTGTGGGGTAGCACCAGGTGATTTTTCAAAGTCATAATAACAAGTAAGATCGTTAAGACTAAAAATTTCGTACACCGTTTTGCAACCTGTACAACAAAACTTTTTTTCATCAAAATTGATTACTTCATTTTCAGGAATGCTAAGTCCGCAATGAAAACAACTCTGCTCACTCATAATTTGTTTCTTTTATGCAACAAATATTCAAAATAAGAAGCGATTATAACTATGACATTTATCATGTCACCATGAAATGAATACTGCAACTAAAAAAATAAATACGCTATTATTACGGATATTTTTCTTTGGTTTTTTTCGAGAATAATAGCACCTACGAAAGCAATTATTGGTTAATTTTGCAATAAATATATTTGATATGAACAAATGTGACCAATGCATCGTACGTCAGCTTTCTTCGCTTAAAGCCCTTAATAAAGAAGAAGTTGTGAAATTGGCCAGTAGTAAAACGACCTACAAAATTAAAAAAGGTGAAGCCATCTTTGAAGAAGGTGAAGTTACAAATGGTGTCTTTTGTGTGAAAGACGGTGTTGGAAAACTCTCTAAATTAAGTGCCAACGGAAAAGATCAGATTATAAAACTGGTAAAATCCGGGGAACTTTTAGGGCAGCGCTCTATGATTAGCAATGAACCAGCAAATTTATCGGCAAAGGCAATTGCAGACATGGAAGTTTGTTTTATTCCAAAATCTGAAATTATACATTTTTTTAATAATAACAATCAGTTTTCATTGAATATGATGCAGTCCGTTTGTGAAGATTTAAGAGAATCTGAAAACGATAAAATTGCACTGGTACAAAAAACAGTAAAACAAAGACTTGCAGAAACCTTATTGTATTTGCATGATGCTTTTGGCGAAAATGCGGACAAAACACTAAAAGTTCAGCTAACCAGAGAAGAGCTGGCTGGTATGATTGGAACGGCAACGGAGAGTTGCATTAGATTATTATCTGATTTTAACAAACTGGATTTGATTGAATTAGTCGGTAAAAAAATTGTATTAAAAAATCTAAAAGCTTTAAAAAAACTGGCTGAGCAGTTATAATTTTTTGGCCTCATTCCAAAAAACATCCATTTCTGCCAAAGTCATGTCCATCAAAGGTTTTCTTAATTCCACGGCTTTATTTTCTAAATATTGAAAACGACTGATGAATTTTTTATTGGTGCGTTCCAAAGCATCTTCAGGATTTACATTTAGAAATCTGGCATAATTTATCATCGAGAATAAAACATCACCAAATTCTGCTTCAATTTTATCCTGATCTCCTGATTTTACCTCAGCTTGAAGTTCTTCCAGTTCTTCTTGTACTTTATCCCAAACCTGATGAGGTTCTTCCCAGTCAAAACCAACGCCTTTTACTTTGTCCTGAATTCTGCTTGCTTTTACTAATGCAGGCAAACTTCTGGGAACACCTTCTAAAACTGATTTTTTACCTTCTTTAAGCTTTAGTTTTTCCCAATTTTGTTTAACCTCCTCCTCATCTTTTACAACTGTATCGCTATAAATATGAGGATGACGATGAATTAGTTTTTCACAAATTTCATTACACACATCTGCTATATCAAAATCATTGGTTTCACTTCCTATTTTAGCATAAAAAACAATATGCAATAATAAATCTCCAAGCTCCTTTTTCACTTCATTCAAATCATTATCCAAAATGGCATCACCTAATTCATAAGTTTCTTCTATTGTAAGATGTCTCAGGGTTTGCAAAGTTTGCTTTTTATCCCATGGACACTGTTCACGAAGTTCATCCATGATAATTAATAATCTTTCGAAGGCTTTAAGCTGAAGTTGTTTATTCATTTTTGAAGTTTTTTTGTCGTAACCTAATTACTGTAAAAGTAAAAAATCCTGTCAAGAAAATGTCTTAACAGGATTAATATATTTTGAATGTAGAAACTACTATTCTTCTTTTTTAGCTTTTGCTTTTTTAGCAGGCGCTTTTTTTACTGGTTCTTCTACAGCGATTTCTTCAGAAGTTGAAGTTGCTGCAGGAGCTTCATCAGTAACCATTCCTTTTGACTGAAGCATGTTATACCAGTTTAATACCTTTTTAATATCAGATGGATATACTCTTTCTTCATCATATTCCGGCAAAATTTCTTTAAAATAAGCTGCTAATTTAGCATTATCCTCTTTATGCGAAATTGCCTGACCTTTGTTTTCTTTAACAGCTATACGTTGCATTACCTCTGTCAAAGGTTTTTCACCTTCGTAGGTATAAATTGAAATTTCTGACAATAAGCTTACGTTACTTTTTAAGTTTACAGTAATTTTTTTTCCGTCTAATAATGATTCTGCCACAAAACCTGTACGTGTTTGCACTTTTAAGACGTATAAACCCGGTTTTCCTGAAATGGCTAAAATTTTCTCTAAATTCATGTGTATTAAATTAGTATTAAGAATTTTGGTTATATTATCTTCCTTTTTTAGCGGATGCAAATTTCATTCTGTATTCCTGAGATGTTTTTCCTTCAGTAATATTTTTTAATTTTTTCTGAATCAAACGTTTTTTGAGTGAAGAAATTTTATCTGTAAACAAAATACCTTCAATATGATCGTATTCATGCTGAATTACTCTTGCAATAAGTCCGTCAAAAACTTCTGTTTTCATTACAAAATCTTCTTCACAATACTCAAGTGTTACAGTAGGTTTTCTGTAAACATCCTCACGAACATCCGGAATACTTAAACATCCCTCGTTAAAACTCCACTCCTCTCCTTCTTCTTTAATAATTTTAGCATTAATAAAAGTCTTTTTAAAACCTTTTAAGTTCTTTTGCTCTTCTTCTTTTAATTCTTCATCATCACTAAAAGGAGTTGTATCAATAACAAACAAACGGATTGCAATACCTACCTGAGGTGCAGCAAGTCCTACACCGTAAGCGTTGTACATCGTCTCGTACATATTTGTTATTATTTCTTTTAAGTTTGGATAATCCGGCTTAATAGCCTCACCAACTTTTCTTAAAACAGGATCCCCGTATCCTACAATTGGTAAAATCATCTAATTTCTATTATTTATTTTTATTAACTGAAAAAAAAGTAACTAATCCTTCAGGTTTTGGAGTCAAAAATAGTAAAAAAATAGTCAACGACCATTTGAAAATAATATAATAAATCTATTTTAACCGTTCATTAAAATCTAAACTATAATTATGCCAAATTATCTTACCTTTGTTTTAAACCCATTTGTATGTTAGATCGTATTACAAAATTCACCAACAGTACTTCGTTTTTAAATGCTACAAAAGTAACTATTGCCTCAGTAGTACCTGTTTTAATTTTGAATTTTCTGGGATATTTTGAAATTGGATTTACGATTGCATTAGGGGCTTTTTATACCTATCCCAGTGATATCCCAAGTACTTTAAACCACAAAATAAAAGGATTAATTGTAGCTTCATTTATTGTTTCCGGAGTAAATTTATTAGTAAATCTGGCCTATCCGTATCCTTATTTATTTTATCCATTTTTAGGATTTTTACTTTTTATATGCTCTATGATATCTGTCTATGGACAACGGGCAACTTTGGTCTCTTTTTCGGCATTAATTTCTATTTCTTTATCCTTCGGACATTTACATCAGGGGTGGGAAGCTCTTGCATACTCCGGTTCTATTTTTATTGGAGGTATATTATATTTAATTGTTTCTCTGATTTTTCATTTTGTACAACCATATAAATATATTGAACTTGAAATTGCTGAGGGAATTAAATTAACCGCAAAGTATTTAAAACTAAGAGGTGATTTATGGAGTCCGGAAGCGAACAGGAAAACAATAATTGAAAAACAATTAGGTATCCAGGTAGAACTAAACGAAATTCATGAAGATTTGCGAAAAGTACTCATAGGAAACCAAAGCAGTACTGCAACTAGTCAAAACCGAAAGATGTTACTGGTTTTTATTACTTTGGTCGAAATTCAGGAACTGGCTCTGTACACTTCTTTCGATCATAGTAAAATACATGAAAAATTTGCCAAACATCCTGATGTCATAAGAACCTATCAAAATGTAGCATACAAGCTCGCTTCGACCTTAAAAAAGCTTTCTAAAAATGTACACAATATTGCCGTTTACGTAGACAAAAATGATTTAAAGAATGAACTTGAAGCTCTTGAGTTTGCTATTTTTGACTATGAAAAAACGTTAGGAAAAGAGACGGCTGCAGAAGGCGTTTTAATGCTGACCAACATGCTGAAATATGCTAAAAATCAGGTTGGAAAAATAAAGATCATCCAGCGGGCACTTTCGCTTGCCATGCAGTCCTATAAATTAAAAGACCAGGACAAAGAGCTTGAAAAGTTTTTGACACCCCAATATTACCCTTTGCGAACACTAATTGAAAACTTAAGTTTTTCATCATCCATTTTCAGGCATTCTGTACGGCTCACAATTACCATTTTGATTGGGTTTGTAATTGGGAAATTTCTTCCGTTTCAGAATGTATACTGGATTCTATTGACTATTATAGTCATTATGCGGCCTGGTTATGGTTTGACCAAAGAACGCTCTTACAATCGTATTTTCGGGACATTACTAGGAGGACTGTTAGCATTTGGGATTGTTTCACTTGTACAAAATCATATTGTCCTGAGCATTTTTTCAATTATTTGTATGCTTCTTGGTATTTCCTTCACACAGATTAATTATAAAATTAGTGCAACTTTCGTGACGATGTATGTCGTTTTTATTTACGGGATTTTAGTTCCAAATGTTGTTGAAGTAATTCAGTTCAGGATTTTAGATTCATTAGCCGGAGCAATCCTCGCTTTTCTGGCCAATCAGTTTTTATGGCCTGCCTGGGAATTTCTAAATACTCCCATCCATATAGAAAGCTCTATTCGTGCCAACCGGGACTATCTGAAAGAAATTGCAGATTTTTACAACAAGAAAGGAGACGTTCCTACCTCTTACAAATTAGCCCGAAAACATGCTTTTGTAGAAATAGGCAATTTTATGACCTCATTTCAGCGTATGGTTCAGGAACCAAAATCAAAGCAAAAAACACTCCCGTTAGTCAATAAATTAGTGGTTTTAAATCATTCTGTATTATCCGCATTAGCTTCTTTATCGACTTACATACAGACTAACCAGACCACATCAGCATCAGAATCTTTCAATTATATTATCAGGACTATATTATCCAACTTAGATCATTCTATTTCAATTTTAAAAAATGAAACCATCATTACAGATACTTTTTTTGATAAGGAAGATGTTACTTTGCAATTTGAAGAAATGAAACGCAAAAATTTCACTCGCCTGGCAACGGATGAAGAATTGGATTCAGAAACCCGTCAGGCTAAAATGCAGGAAGCTCAGATGGTAATTGAACAACTAATCTGGATGAGTAACCTTGCAGAAAAAATATTAAAAATCACAAAAGACCTTAAAGCAACAAATCCGGATTAATTCATCCGGATTTGTTTTATGTATGTAATGATTTAAAAACTACTTAGATTATGCTTATTTTAACTTTAAAACTTCCGAAGTGTTTTTTCTGATTTCCGTTAAAAGTTCCGGTTTATCATTTAAAGTTTGCCCGTAAGAAGGAATCATGTTTTTCAATTTCGCTTGCCATTCAGGGGTTTTAATCTGATCAGAAAAACATCTTCCAATCAAATCAACCATAATTGAAACTGCGGTAGAAGCACCTGGAGACGCACCTAATAAAACAGCCAGAGTTCCGTCATGAGTATTAATAACTTCAGTTCCAAACTCTAAAACACCACCTCCATTTTCGCCTTTTTTAATCACCTGAACACGCTGACCCGCTTTTTCCAGAACCCAGTCTTTGGATCTTGCTGTTGGCAAATATTCACGTAAAGCCTTTATTCTGTCCTTTGGAGACTGACGAACCTGCTCGATTAAATATTTTGTCAATGGTATATTATTAAATCCCGCTGATAGCATCGGAATTAAGTTGTTTGCTTTTATAGATAACGGTAAATCTAAATACGATCCATTTTTTAAAAAACGGGTTGAAAATCCTGCAAAAGGGCCAAAAAGCAATGCTTTTTCACCATCAATTACCCGTGTATCAATATGTGGAACCGACATTGGCGGTGCACCAACACTTGCTTTTCCGTATACCTTTGCCTGATGTTTTGCAATAACTTCCGGATTTGTACATTTTAGCCATTGACCACTTACCGGGAAACCTCCGTAACCATCTCCCTCAGGTACATTTGCTTTTTCAAGCAATGGCAGTGAGCCTCCTCCCGCTCCAATAAATACAAATTTGGTATATGTTTTTCTTTTTTGACCAGATCCTAAATCTGTTATTTTAATTCTCCATGATTTATCATCACGTTGCTTTAATTTTTTAACCTCATGATTAAAGTATAAAGATACACCGTCTAATTTTTCTAAATAATTAAACATACTTCTGGTCAAAGCACCAAAATTCACATCGGTACCAATTGCCATTGTAGTAGCTGCCAGCTTTTCATCAGGCTGCCTTCCTTCCATTACAAGAGGCATCCATTGTTTTAGCTGCTCAAAATCTGTACTAAAAAGCATTTCAGCAAATAATGGATTGGATTGTAAAGCTTCAAAACGTGTTTTAAGGTATTCAACATTTTTATCTCCCCATACAAAACTCATATGAGGAACACTTTTGATAAAATTTTCTGGTGAAGGGACTTTGTTTTGCTGTACTAAATAAGACCAAAATTGTCGTGAAACCTCAAAAGCTTCAGCAATACTGATCGCTTTTTTAGGATCTACAGAACCATCAGGCTTTTCAGGAGTATAATTTAGCTCACAAAAAGCAGAGTGACCTGTTCCTGCATTATTCCATGCATCAGAACTTTCGGCTGCAGCAACATCTAATCTCTCATAAATTTCAATCTTTATGTCAGGTTGTAATTCTTTCAAAATTACACCAAGAGTGGCACTCATAATTCCAGCTCCAATGAGCACTACTTCACTATTTGAACGTATGGTTTCGTCGGGCATAACACTATTTTATTTTAAAATGCAAATGTACCTCATATAATCTCAAAAAAAAAGGAATTTCGATCTGATAAAAGTTAGAAAATCATATTTTTTTCTAAATAAAGTGAAATTTATTGCCCTAAAAGTTAAAAACGATTAGAAGAAAGATAGTCCTGAAGCATAATCGTTGCGGAAATTTCATCAATCAGTCCTTTGTTCTGACGCTGTTTTTTACTCAGCCCGCTATCAATCATGGTCTGAAAAGCCATTTTTGAAGTAAAACGCTCATCTACACGAACGACTTTCATTTCCGGAAAAATATTGGAAAAGTGGGTTACAAATCCTTTAACTATCGAAGCACTTTCTGATGGCTGCCCATTCATTTGTTTCGGCTCACCAATTAAAACTGCTTCTACTTTTTCTTTAGCAAAATAATCCTTCAAAAAATCAATTAAGGTATTGGTCGGAATCGTCGTTAACCCTGATGCAATAATCTGCATTTCATCTGTAACGGCTATTCCGGTGCGCTTTTGTCCGTAGTCTATAGAAAGGATTCTTGGCATTTTTATAATTTTCATCAAAGATATAAAGGAAATTTCAAAAACTTAAAGAGAATCTTTATGTTTTATAAATCCGAAAAATGAAATTCTAATATAATGCTGTACTGCTATTTTGAAAGGTATAATTTTTATTTTTAATTATCCTTTATCAAAACATCTAAACAGTAAAAAATCCGTCTTGAAAAATTCAAAACGGATTTTTAACCAAATTTAAAACAACTAAAAAAAAATTATTCTAATTATTACTATCTACCAAATAATCTACTGAAAAAACCTCTCTCTTCCTCTTCATCTTCTGCCTTCATTTCGTAATTTGCAAATTTTGACTGGGCTTTTTCATGTTCGTAAATCAGCTCTTTAATATATTCGACGTAGCCTCTCTTTTTTTCTTCCAGAAATCCGATTAAATATTTTTCGCTAAATTCAACGCCACTTGCTGCTTCAATCTGCAATAATTTTTTATAAAGAGGCTCAATATGTTGTGAAATAACTTCCTGAGGTACAGATTGACGTCTTGCAAAATAATTTACAATTACACCGTTTTCGTCTTTTGCAATATCAAAATCTGTGATTACCCAATAATATCTTCCTGACTTCGCTAAGTTTTTTACAATAGCATGAAAGTTTTTTCCCTGTTTAAGGTTTTCCCAAAGCACTTTAAAAATTACTTTTGGCATATCCGGATGGCGGATAATATTATGTGGCTGTCCCATTAATTCATAATCTTCATAACCTGAAACATCTACAAAAACTTCATTGGCATATTCTATAATACCAAAAGCATTTGTTTTGCTCATAATAACTTTTGTCTTGTCCCAAGTGACTTCTTTATCAATAACTGCAGTTCGGTTTTGAAGATGATTTTCCTGATTCATATTTACTATAATGATTATTTGATTATTAATCCTGCAGCTATCGCAGGAATTATAAGGCAAAATTAAGTAGAAGAAAAGTCATGAAATCTGATTTTTATCATATAATAGTGTAAAATAAATTGCATTTTTATAGAATTACAAACAAATATTATTTCCCAAATTAAAAACAAAAAGTTAAATATATAACATTTTCAAAATTGATTTACTGGTTGATTTTATACAAATACGCTATCTTTGCCAAAAATTTAAACGTATGAATTCTTTACAGACTATAATTGAACAAGCTTGGGAAAACAGAGCTTTATTACAAGAAGAAAAAACTACTAATGCGATCAGGGAAGTTATCGAATTATTAGATTCAGGAAAACTTCGTGTTGCTGAACCAAAAGGTGACGGATGGCAGGTAAACGAATGGGTTAAGAAAGCTGTTGTAATGTATTTTCCAATCCAAAAAATGGAAACGTTAGAAGCTGGAATCTTCGAGTACAACGATAAAATGTTATTAAAAAGAGATTATGCTGAAAAAGGTGTCCGTGTAGTACCAGGAGCATCTGCACGTTATGGTTCATATATTTCAAGCGGCGTTATTATGATGCCTAGTTACGTCAACATTGGTGCTTATGTTGATGCCGGAACAATGGTAGATACCTGGGCAACTGTAGGGAGCTGTGCTCAGATTGGTAAAGATGTTCACTTAAGCGGTGGTGTTGGAATTGGTGGTGTTTTAGAACCATTGCAGGCAGCTCCGGTTATCATTGAAGATGGAGTTTTTGTAGGTTCACGTTGTATTGTTGTTGAAGGTGTTCACGTAGGTAAAGAAGCTGTTTTGGGTGCAAATGTATGTTTAACTGCTTCTACCAAAATTATTGATGTTACCGGAGAAACTCCTGTAGAGATGAAAGGTTTTGTCCCTGCACGTTCTGTAGTAATTCCCGGAAGTTATACCAAAAAATTCGCTGCTGGTGAATTTCAGGTTCCATGTGCATTGATTATTGGCACTCGTAAACCATCTACAGATTTGAAAACTTCATTAAATAATGCTTTACGCGAATATGACGTAGCAGTTTAATTCAAATTTAAAATATTTTAAATTCCAAATTCCAAAAATTATCGATTGGAATTTGGAATTTTTATTTAAAACTAATTTCTAATTGATTTTTTTTGCTTCAATTTGCACTCAATTAAAATAATTCAAAACATGAAGGTACTTGTAATTCAAAACAAAATGATTGGCGATGTATTAACAAGTACTGTCATTTGCGAAACTATCAAAAAACACCAGCCAAATTGGGAAATTCATTACATGATTCAACCCAATACTTTAGCGGTTGTAGAAAACAATCCATTTATTGATAAAATCGTTTTTTTTGAACCTCAAAAACACAAAGGTTTTTTTAAACTAATTTCTTTTGGAGCTAGTTTAGCTCCAGAAAAATATGGTGTTGTAATTGATGCTTACGGAAAATGGGAAAGTATCTTACCTGCTTATTTCTGTGGTGCAAAAATTAGAATTGGGTTTAAAAAATGGTACACTTCAGTCTTATTTACAACCACTGTAGTTCAGGAAAAGAATATCGAAGGTTCAGCCGTTTACCATCGATTGCAATTAGTCGAAGCTTTATTAAAAGTTAAAACTGAAATAATATTTCCTAAAATTTATTTGACGGATACCGAAATAAATCAGGCAAAAACTGGAATTAGGGAGCGATTGAACCCTGCATTAAAAATGATTATGATTAGTGTTTTAGGAAGTGGAAAAAGCAAAAGCCTTCCTCCTGAAAAAATGGCACAAACTCTTGATATTATTGCCGAAAGAGATGTACAATTGCTTTTTAATTTTATGCCTGATCAGAAAGAAGACGCAAAAATTATCTATAATTTATGCAAACCTCAAACCCAACAAAAAATTGTGTTCGACTTTTACACCAAAAGTTTACGGGCATTTCTTGCGGTTTTATCGCAATGTGATGCCTTAATTGGCAATGAAGGCGGAGCTGTAAATATGGCCAAAGCATTAAACATCAAGACTTTTACCATTTTTAGTCCGTGGATAAATAAATCGTCATGGAATATGTTAAGCGATCAGGAAAATCATATCGCAGTTCACCTGAAAGACTACTTCCCGGATGTATACGAAAACCGACATCCAAAAGAATTTAAACGTAAGTCATTAGAACTGTACAATAAGCTTGACAGTACTTTATATAAAGAATCTTTACAGGAATTTGTGAAACGTATTAGTTTATAAATTTTTCAAAATACCAATTCACCTGCTCTTGTAAACCTTGTTTCAGGCTTACTTTTGGATTGTAATTCAATAAAATTCTTGCTTTGTCAATTATGGCAGCCGTTTTAAGCTGATCTCCTTTTCTTGGCGGCTGATTATCAACAATTAATTTCTTATTCATAATTTCCTCAACAGCTGTAATTCCTTCTTGTGTAGTATTTACCTCGTCAGTACCCAGGTTTATGATTTCACCATTTAATAATTCTTCTTTTCCAATAATTGCTGCCAGTCCTCCAACTATATCACCTACATAGGTAAAACTGCGTTCATGATAAATACTGCCTTCAAAAAGAGGAAAAGGTTTATCGTAATATAAATTCTCGATCAGTTTCGTATATAATTTCTCAGGACGTTCGCGTGGTCCGTAAACCGAATAAAGCCTTACTGAGCAAGCTTTTATCTTACCTTCAATTTTTAAGCTTAAAACTAATTGTTCTGCTGCAAGTTTTGTTACCCCATAATAAGAAGCCGGTTTAGGGATTGCTGTTTCATTTACTGTAGCTTCTTTTCCATAAACAGATGATGTTGCAATATTTACAAATAATTTTAAATCGGGATTATACTTTACAACAGCATCTAATAAATTTTGTGTTGCATAAATATTATTATCCACATATTCCTGCAGTGAAGTTCCTGCAGAAATTCCGGGTTGTGCTGCTAAATGAAAAATATAATCGTACTGATTTTCAAAAACCGATTTTAAATCAGAATTTAAATCTTCACGAAAAATAGTAACTCCTTTGTTTACCAAATCAGAAGCGTTGATCTCTTTTAGTTTTACATCATAATAATCATTAAAATTATCAATTCCAAAGACCAAATGCCCCATTGAAACTAATTTTTCGCAAAGATGTGAAGCTATAAAACCTGCCGCTCCGGTAACTAATATTTTCATTTATACTAAATTATTTTACAATTCCGTAAGGTGTCCAAACTATTTTTTTATCTCTTACTTCTTTTCTAATAGCCAGATTGGCTGCTAAAGATTCAGGAGTTTTATATCCTCTTGCATGATCGAGGTGCAAAACTATAGCTTTATGTCGAATTTGTTTTCCTTTTACACCAAAATTCTCCAGACGTTCACCAAATTCCCTGTCTGGCCCGCCATATTTCATTCTTTCATCATAACCATTAATCGCAATCATATCTTCCTTAAAACCAGACGAATTACAATTATTAAATGAAGGAGTTGTTGGCGTAACAGAATCTAAAATTGAGGCTAACCATTTTCCTGCAGATAACTTCAATGTTTGAGAAAATCCTAATTTATCTTTCTTTTTTAACCATTTCACATCAAAACAATCACCACTTTCAATATCTTCTTTAGTGATTAGTTTACTAACCTTCATTGATAGTTTACAATATCCGCCGGAAAGAAATGTCCCTTTTTGTGCTAACTCTGCATGAACCTGAACAAAATCTTTTCTAGGAATACAATCTCCATCAGTCATTAAAATAAAATCGTAATTTGCCTTAACAATTGCAACATTAAGAATCTCTTGTCGTCTATAGCCTTTATCTTCATGCCAAAGATGCATTATTGGAACAGGATAATTACTTTTATACTTATTGATTAACTCAGTAGTTGAAGGTCTAGAACCATCATCAGCAATAATTAATTCAAAATCTTTTGTAGTCTGAACACTGTATCCTATCAGAACTTTTTCTAACCATTCTTCAGCATTATATGTACTAACAATTACGGATATTTTCATTTTATATTTTTTTAATACTTGGAATGTTCAATAGTTTACACCTTAAATCAGACATTAAAGATCTTCTCTTTTTAAATTCGGATTAAAAACGATAATGAGCAGGCAAATATATTACAGAAATTCGGATTCTTAAGACAAATTAATAATTCTTTCGTTGCCTTTAGAAGTGATGGTTAAAATTATTTTTTCCAAAACTTTAATGCTTTTTTTAAATTTTTCTTTCTATGAAATTTATCCCTGAAAGATTCTGCACCGGTAATCATAATTTTTAAAACGTCATTGTAAGAAGCACCATAAAGTTTTGCATATTCATCACTCATTACTTCAAGAATTTTTCTATTGGGAGTTAATTTTGAAAAATTCATTATTCGCTGGTTCAGACTCATTTCTTTATGAAATTTCATTCTGTTTAAATCAACCAGAAAAAAAGAATAAGAGCCGGCAGGATTTTTTTTAATTAATGTATTTCCAGGGGTATGATCCAGAAATTCTATTCCGTTTTGATGCAGATTAAAGGTAAATTTTGTAAACTGTCTTAAGATAATTTCATGCTCAGGGTAATCAAAATCATTGGTTAGTTCCCTAAAAGTTAAGTCAGGATATATTTGTTCGCAAGCATAATAACTATCTAAAAGTACTCCTTTAAAATTTTCAAAATAAGCAATGGGTGCCGGAGTACCTATTTCTTTTTTTACAAGAATAGTAGCAAATTCATAAGAGCGACGTGCTTTTGAAGGTCTAAAAAAAGCATATACCACTTTATTTATAAAATTTGGAACTTTAAACGATTTTACATTTAGTGTTATTTCTCCTAAATCAAAAGTTTTAATTTTATTTCTCTTTCCATCAACAAACAGCGTTCCTTTTGTTTCATAATTTTCTACAGCATCTCTTATTTCTGCTCTTTTGCTTAGAAAATCAGGATGATAAACTTCGTGCATTTAATTAAATTTTACGTTTTTTACAAAAGTAACGATTTGAATTTTACTCTTCAAATAATTAATTTATTTTTACACAAAACTTATTTCGTATTTAATAAAAAATCACAGATGTTCGAACACTATCTCATTACCCGATTTAATCTTAAAAACCCTAATTGGGATGTTACCAAAAATAATGAAGAACTTCTGACGGATAGCTGGATGAAGGACAGAATATGGCTTTTTGAAAATTTCTGTCTGCCATCAGTCCAATCACAGACCAACAAAAATTTTACATGGCTCATCTATTTGGATACTACAACTGCTGAAAAATATAAAACCAGAATAACTGACTTAACTTCAGCTACAGAAAACATAAAGCTGTTTTTTATTAACGGCATGAATGAATTTTATCCTGAAATTCAAAAAGCGGTTACCAATAATAAACCATACCTGATTACTTCCAGAATTGATAACGATGATGTGATCAGTAGTTTTTTTATTGATGAAGTTCAGAAAAAATTTGCCTCTCAGAATTTCCTTGCCATTGATGTTATTAAAGGATATTCACTTCAAATAAAGCCAACATATATTTTAGGTAAAAAGGAGCATGTCTTCAATCCTTTTATCAGTCTGATAGAAAAAAACAACAACCCAAAAACAGTTTGGTTTAACGACCATACACAATGGAAAAAAGAAAGCCGAATTATTCAGGTAAATGACAAAAGGCTCTGGATGTCGGTCATTCATGAAAAAAACAAAGTCAATGAATTTGACGGTTATGACAATGTCAAATGGGAAGCTATAAATAGTGAATTTATTGTTTCTGAAGAATTGCGTGATTTAATATCACAAAAAAGTATACCTTATAAAGACTGGATGTTTTTAAGTTTAAAAAATATGCTTTATGTCAAAATGGTTTTCTTCAGTAAAAAAATAAAAAAGGCGATTGGGCTTTATAAAATAAAATAAGCAGAATACCTGTGTTTTGAACAAAAAGTCAGCCCGAAATGAGCTGGCTTTTTGATTTTTGGTTTAGAATTAACTAATGAAATAAATTAAAAACAAAAGAAAATTCTAATGCTTTTTTTCTCCAAAAAAATTTAAACCATTGACCAAAATTTTTCACTATCAGGTATTCTCTTGAGATCTGAAGTTTTGATTTTACATTAATAATATCTTTAATATCTTCAAATCGTCTGGTAGGTAGATATTCTAATTTCCTCCATCGTTTAGGGTTTATGTAATAAAAATTTTCAAATTGATCATAATTTGTTTCATTTACCATTACCCATTTTTTAAGAAAATCCTTATCAACTTCATTGTTATGCCCCCAATTCTTCAGCTTACATATAAGTTGCTCCTCAGTTCGGGCAATTGATTCATGCAGAACTAAATTGTCAAAATAAATCGTACGTTCATTAGTTCGTCTTGCGCATTTATAATTAGGATAATTGGTGGCAAATACAGACTTCATTGGTTTATTAACAAAAAGAGTTCCCTCTTTTGTATATTTATAGATAATCAGCCAAAAACAAGCAAACTGAACCTTCTTTTTTTCGGGTTCGTCAAGATAATGGTCATACTTCCTTAAATTTGAAACAAAACTATCAAAGTCAATAAAATATTCATCACTGTCTATTTGAATTAACCAATTTCCGATTCCCATTTTTAGGGAAAGCAGGTACCGTTCTCTGGTGTCATTTTGTAATGCTGTTAATTCAGGAATATAGAAGTTATCTCTATAAAATTCAATTTTATTATCTACATCGAATTCCTTTAGCCATAAATAAAAAGAAGAATCTACAAGAAACTCATTTCCTGACCAAGTCATTTTATTAATATCCTCGGCTATAAAAATTTTATCCGCTGCATTATAAACAGGCGGTATCGACAATTTTAGTTTTTCATAATCATAGGACAACAAAAAACCTACATGGATTTTCTTCATTATTTATTTACATTAATAACCAAATTGGTTTTATCAAAAAATTATTTATAAATCTGACAATTTGCAAAATAACAAATTAACAATCTGTATAATTTTAACTAACGTTTTGTGCCAACACATATTGCAATCAACTGTAGTTACGGAAAATTTTCTTGATATTTATTAATCCTAAAACTACAAAAAACTCAAAAAGAGGAATTGTTCTTTTAAGAAAAAGAATAACTTTTTATTATAAGAGCTTAATTTATCTAAATGGTTGCGTAAATAATGTGATTTATTACAGAATTTTTTGGGATCCAAACGGCATTTATTTTTTTGCGAAGAGTACTAAAAAATTAATAACTCCTTTGAACAATTTCCAGTGATTTTTGAAAGATTTGATATAAAGAATTTGCTGTACTCTTTTTGATTTAATTGTACTCACCAATTTATAATCTTCTATAAATAGTGAGAAATACTTATCAAAAACAATGTTTTTTTCTGAATCAGCAATAACTTTATTTTCTTTTTTTGATGATACCCCTGTAAAATCATAATTACAAATGGTCCTTTTTAAATACTTTGATGGCCTGTTTTCGATGCAAATAGTATAAATAAAAAACTCCCAATCGGATACAATTTTAAAATTTTCATTATAGAAAAAATAATCAAAAAATAACTGTCTTCTTATAAATGTTGCCTGATGATTTATACAACTATAATAAAAAAAAGAAAAAGTCAACTTTTCAGGATATGTTTTTTTCTTTTTAGAATTTTGTTTGACTTTATAATTATCACCATAATAAATATCAAATGCATCAACTAATAGTGGATTCACTTTTTCTAAAACAGTATTTTCATAAAAAGTATCTCCACTATTCATAAAAATGACAAAATCGCCTGTAGCAACTTTTATACCTTTGTTCATGGCATTATAAACTCCCGCATCTTGTTCTGACACCCAATAATCTATTTTTTCAGAGTAACTTTCAATTAATTCTTTACTACCATCTGTACTTCCTCCATCAATAACAATGAATTCATACTTTCTTTCAGTTTGAGATATAATACTTTCAATGGTTTTTCTTAAACCTTTTAAATTATTATAATTTATCGTAATTATTGATGTTTTTTGGGACATAATCTAAGGTAATTTATAAAAAAGCTTTACTGTAGTTATTCCTAATCAAAAAAACAAATAGACATTAACATTATCTATAGTGTATCTTTTTTAGGCAGAATAAAAATAAAAATTGAAGTAAAAGCTTTCAAAACAGTCCATAATATTTTATTGTTTTTTATTCTGAATACTTTTCGAATTCTTGGATCAATTACGGTATTGTAGTATTCAAAATCTTCATAAAATGACGAAAAATATTTTTTCATTATTGTCTCTCTCTCCTGATGATAGATATACAATTTTTTCGGAATTGGTGATATTCCTGAAAAATCATAATTACAAATCGTTTTTTGCAAATGTTCATAAGGTTCATTTCTTTTACATATTACATAAATAAAAAATTCCCACTTAGAAGAAATTTTGTATTCAGTATTGTAAAGAAAATATTTGAAAAACAAATCTCGTTTAATAAAGCTTGCCTGATGATTAATACCTGAAGTAACGAAATGCGAAAATGTTAATTTTGAAGGCGTTTTTTCAACCCGATCATAACCCGCTTCATTAAAACAGGATGAATCACCATATAGTATTCCAACATCATTTCTAAATTTATCGTGGATTTCTTCGAGAATCGTATTGGTATAATAATAATTTCCACTACTCATAAAATTAACAAAAGTACCTTTAGCTAACTGAATACCTTTATTCATCGCATCATAAATCCCATTGTCACGTTCTGAAATCCAATAATTAATATGTTTATCATACTTTTTTATTGTTGACAAACTTTCATCGGTGCTTCCACCATCAATAATAATAAACTCAAAATCACTCCAGGTTTGATTGATAATACTTTCGATTGTTTTAATTAATCCTGAATTATTATTGTAATTTATGGTAATGATCGTTAGCTTAACCGAGTTATTTTCAGAAAAAAATCTTTTTAATTTTTCTTTTTTAGAAATAAATTGGCCTGTTATATTTCTATCTTCTATATTATGTTCTTTAATCATATAATACTCCTCTAAACATATTTATATTTTGGACTGAACCCGATAAGCCTCATTTATTGCTCTTTTATAAAGTTCTAAACATTGCGAAGCGGCAATTTCCCAATTAAATTTTTTCGCTTGCTCTATTCCTTTTAAAATATATTCATTCTTTAACTTTTCATCATTTAATACTAATTCAATCTTATTCATTAAATCTTCTTTGCTGGAAACATCAAAATAAATTCCGGCCTCACCTGCTACTTCAGGAAAAGAGCTCCTATTCGACAACACAATTGGACAACCACAGGACATGGATTCCAAAACTGGAATTCCAAACCCCTCATACAAGGAAGGGAAAACAAAACATCTGGCATTTTTATAAAACAACCCCAGCTGCCCTTCGTCAAAGTATTTCTGCTCTACCTGTTCGTGAATACCTGCTCTTTTTAAAAACTCCATTTCCTCATCTTTAAATTCTCCTCCTCCTGCACAAATTAGTTTTAACGTTTTATCCCTGATTAATAAATCCCTTATTGATTCGACTAGGAAATAAAAATTTTTATAAAGCCCCCTGGAACCAACGAATAAAATATAATTCTTTGGTAAATCGACATTTATATTTTCATTAACCTCAATTGAATTTCCATGGTAAATGACTTCTATTTTAGATTGATCTATATGGGGATAAACTTTAATTATATCCTTTTTAGTGTTTTTTGAAACAGCAATAATTTTAGTTGCTTTCTCTAATAATCTTTTTTTGTTTTCAGTTACATTCCATGGATCGTCTGTAAAATATTGAGGCATTAACTCATGTACCATATCATAAACAGTCAAAACAAAAGGCGTACCATCAAGGACTTCTAAAAAATAGGGATCATAGTAAGTCGGTATTACCAAATCATATTTCTCAGTAAAAGCTTTTCTGATTTTTTTTTTGACTAATTTTCTATTCAACGAACGAGTACTAATTCTCAAAGCATTTAAAATTTTTATAAAATACGCCGCAAGTTCCTTTTCTTTGAGTAAACCACTATTGATAATATAAACATTATTTGAAGTATCAATAGGAAGTTTAATTGAAAGTTCTTTGTTTTTTTTAAGACGACTAAAAATTTCAGTATAATATCTAGAAATTCCGCCATAAGTTTGCATATCAAAAATCTGAGGATCAAGAAGTATTTTAATCATATAAGAATGAATATTTCAAAAAAAAAGTATAATAAGTAAATTTGCCCAAAAGATTAACCTTTCAGGTTATAAAAATTAAGATGCTTTTTTTTGTTGAGAAAAAAGCATACGAATATTTATAATTCATTCTTTATAATATTTAATACATTCGTTGAATAAAAACTGTTTCTACAATTCATCTTTTGCTACTTTAATCCCTTGTTTATAGTGCTATACATTCCTGGATCTTTTTCAGAAATCCAATAATCAACTCGACTGCAATCTTCTATAATTTGTTGCCGTTTTTTGTAAATCTCTCGTAAACCTTGAAAGTGCTTCTATACATTGTATATCTACAAAAAACACATACTATTGATTATCAAAAACTTGTATGGAATAATCAATTTTTAGTTTTGTTATGATAAAAATATTTCATCTAATTTTTCATATATCTTACTTTTTTCATGATTATTTAAAAAATAATCTTTAGCTAACAATGAATGATAATTATAATATTCTTCATCTAAAACTAGCTTTTCAATATATGCTGCAAAAATTACCTCATTATTGGTAACTAAGCATCCATTATTAGTCTTATTTAACAAGCCATCAACACCTCGTTCATTGCAAACTACTGGCAAACCGTAAGACAAAGCTTCAATTACTTTAATTTTAACACCTGTACCAGATAACATAGGGCAAATTGCTATTTTAGAAACACTGTAAACATCCTCTAAGTCATCTAAATAATTAATATTGTGAATATTTTCTATTGATTGCGGTATACTATTGTTTATTTTTCCAACGATACAAATTTTAATATCCTTTGACAATAATGGATAAACTTTTTCAAAGAACCATTTTGCAGACTTCACATTATGAATGTTCTCACTAGCGACGTAAATCAAGTCGTAAATTTCTTTTTTTGACTTATGCTTAATTTCTTCAGGATGACTGATTAGATGTACTTCTTTATCTAAGAACTGATCAAAAATATATTTCTCCTCAGTTGAAACAACTAAAATTTTATCAAAAAAAGTTAAACTTCTAATCTCTTCTTCAAAATACTTTCCTAATTTAAATTTCTTATCATTTTTTAAATGAGGTGTAATAAAATCGTGTGTATCAATAATTAGTTGTGCATTTTTTAAATGTTTACTGTTTTCAATAAGTCTCGTCCAAAATACATATGATATTAAAATATAATCGTATTGATTGTTTTTAAGAATTTCATCAAAACTTTCCTGATGATTAATTCTTAACCTATCTAAAATTTTAGTTCTTTGACCTTTTTTAAAAAAGCATAACTTATTAAATATTTTTCGAATTTTCTTTTTCCTTTTACTGAAGTCTTTTAATAAAAAACCATTAGTAATAAGTTTTTTATTTTTTAATTCTTCAAAATGTAAATTATTTATATAAATAGGGTCTCCCACAAAATCAACATAAATATCTTTACTTTTAAAATACTTCAATAGCCCCATAGCTCGGGTATTATTACCCTGAGTTAAAAACAATGGGTTTTCAGAATAAAAATAAAGTACTTTCCTCATTCTAATTGTCTAAAAAATCATTCTAATTTACCTCCAAAGATTGTAAACTCACTAAATTGGTATAAATTCCATTCCTATTCAATAGTTCTTCATGGGTTCCTTGTTCTACAATTCTTCCCTTACTCATTACTACAATCAAATCGGCATTTTGGATCGTTGCTAAACGATGGGCAATAACAATCGAAGTTCTATGCTCCATCATATTTTCTAATCCAACCTGTACCAATTTTTCAGATTCGGTATCTAATGCTGATGTGGCCTCATCCAAAATCATAATCGGAGGATTTTTCATCACAGCTCTTGCTATAGCAACTCGCTGTCGTTGTCCTCCTGATAACATTCCTCCACCATCACCTACAGGGCTGTTATATTGCTCTGGAAATTCTGAAATAAAATTATGCGCATTAGCCACTTTTGCCACACTTATAATTGCATCCATATTTGGATTATCTATACTTAAAGATATATTATTAGCAATTGAATCATTAAATAAAATAGAATCCTGTGCTACAATACCCATTTGTTTTCTTAGCGAATCTGTAGTAACATCTTTTATATTAATTCCATCAAAAGTTATACTTCCTTCGTTAACATCATAAAGTCTGGTTACCAGATTTGCCAAAGTCGACTTGCCACTAACCGATTCTCCTACTAATGCAACTCTCTTACCCTTTGCAACTGTTAAATTAAAATCCTTCAAAACATATTCAGAATCGTATTTGAACGAAACATTGGTAAACCTGATTTCATTTTTAAATTCAGTAATGGTTATAGCATTAAGATTATCTTTTAGCGGATTGGTTGCGTCTAAAATAAAAGAAACTCTTTCATAAGCTGCATTTCCTCCCATTAAGGCCTGATTTGCTTTCGTTATGGCTTTGGCCGGTGTTAGAATTTGATAAGCTAATCCGATATATGCAATAAAAGCACTACCACTCATTGGCCCCTCAATCAATACCAAAGATCCTCCATAAACCAATAAAATAGAAATTACAAAAATCCCTAAAAATTCACTCACAGGACCTGCTAAACTCATTCTGACTCCTATCTTATTATTCAAATTATTGATAAACTCTGTTGAAGTAAAATAACGTCGTATGAAAAAACTCTCTGAAGTAAAATTTTTAATTACTTTTATTCCTCCTAAAGTTTCTTCGATATCAGATAATAAATGTCCTTCAAGAGAAAAAATATCTCCCGATTGACTTTTTATTGATCTAGTCATTCTGGATATTAAAATTCCTGAAACAGGAAGGAAAAGAAATACGAAAATGGCCAATTTCCAACTTATAAATACCATGATATCAAAGTGAATATAATTTTGTCAATGGTTCGCTAACCATCATTAAAATACTTAAAAAAGCACTTTTTATTGTATTAATGTCCGAAGTCATTCTTAAAATTAAATCAACCTTTCTTTCATTTGAAAAAAAGAAACCGGCAAACTAATTACTTTTTGATATACATCGTTTCGCAAATCTTTCAAAATTCCATTATTCAGATAAGTCATGTATACGATTGAAATGAAGTTGAAAAGGTTTTTCAATAAAAAAGTAGTCAAAACAAATATCGCCATACAGATCAACGTATCTAATGCTCCATTTTTATCTGTATTATGTGTTATAAAGTAATTTAAAGAATCCTCCAAATATCGTTTATCAATACTTCTGATTCCTTCATATACAGGTCTTACATGTACTTTTTCTCCATCTGAAAACAATACTTTCATTAAAGGAAAAAGAGAAAGCATTGAAAGAGCTGAAAAAAGCGCATACAAAACATTAAAAACGATACTGATTATTAAATTTTTCTTGTGAGGTCTTAAATAGTTTAAAAAACGTTTAAAATTCTTCATTGAATAACTTTGAATAAAGACTAATTTAATTAATAAGCGTTGTTGTTTTTACAAAGTTAAAGCTAAAATAGTTTTAAAACTAAGAAACTAAAAATGTATAACCTTACAAGAAACGAGGTTTTGAGTACAAAATTCGACAAGAATCAAACGATTTTTTATTTAGTTGGTTATTTCAAAAAAAATCATCTGAAATTCAAAGTATTATTTTTTTTCTTGCGCTCTTTATTTCAAAAATAACATATTTCGAAATAATTTATTCAAATCACTATTTTAAGGACTTAATTTCTGATTGTAAATATTACATTTACACCTTCAAATTTTATTCATAATAATAACTGTAATAAAAAAATGACTACTCATAATTTACTCTGGACCAGTGGATGGGATTCTACTTTTAGACTTTTACAAATAATTTTAGTTGAAAAAGAAAATGTTCAGCCCATTTATGTAATTGACCAAACACGAAAATCACTTAAGGTTGAACTGGAAGGAATCAAAAAAATTCTAAACGAAATCAAAGAATTGCATCCTGAAGCTTATAAGCTCATACTGCCTGTATGGTATGCTGAAGACGATATTACTATCAATAAGGAAATAAAAGAAAGTTCAGTTTATATAAATTCATTTGTAAAACTAGGAAGTCAATATAGCTGGCTTGCTCAATTTTGTCATAATTATAATTTAAATAATGTAGAAATTTGTAATGATAAGAACCTAAAGGCAGATTCTCTTACTAATTTTTTAATTACAAACTATATAAAAGCTGATTATACCGACATAGAAAATAGAGAAAAATACAATAAAATAGATACTGTCTTTAAGTATTTTTCTTTCCCTGTTTCTACGCTTTCTAAACGAGATATGCTAGCTATTGCAAAAGAAAAAAAATGGGAAAACATCATGTTTTTAACCTGGTTTTGTCATAAACCCCGCAAAAACAAGGCTTGTGGCAAATGTAATCCCTGCATAAATGTAATAAAAAAAGACATGGGCTTTAGGATTCCGGTTTTTAACAGAATGAAAGGATATTTAAAAATTTATCTATCACGAAAATAATCAAACAGGAAGCTTAATTAAATTTCCCATTTCAATATTTAAACACTCTATCGGAAACCTTTTATGACCACCTGTGGGGAAAAAAGTAAGTTCACCAAACAAAATTTTATCATCTATAGAATACAAATCTACCCTGATAAAAATAAACTGATCAGACAATACGCTGGCAATATTTAGCATCTCGTTAAAATTTGCCGGCTTTTGTATTTCTGATTCCAACCAATTTTCATCGCTGTCATTAATAATTATTTTTTTCCAGTTCAAATTATAAAAACACTTTTTTTCTTTTCCATTTTCAACCTTTTTTACCAGAATATATTTTGGCTGACCATGAAAACAATAAAATTTGTAATCAATTAAACCTTCATCACAATTTGAAATATATTTTTCAATTAAGAGTCTGGGTTTAATATTTTTATAAATTGTTTCTCTATATTTATTATAATAATTACTTCTTAAAAATTTTGACAATTTATTCCTTTCACTTTCTTTATTAATCAACAAAGCATTTTTGACAATAAGATTATATCCTGAACCATGAGTTCCTTTTATAACATATTGCTTTGGTAAATTTTCAAAATCAATTTCGTCAACCGTGTTATATACCCCAATTATTTCATTTAAATATTCTTTCCCAATTTTTGTTTCAACAAAAGATCTTACATCGAATTTATCGACATATTGGCCATACTCCTCTTTATAATGGTACAATTTCAGCCATTGTATTTTTTCCATAAACTCTTTGGGAGTTTCTAAATTCAATATCCTATTGTTTTTACTGAAATATTTTGCTTTTGTTACTTTAGTATCATCATTCGAATACCTATTCAGCAAAACAACTCTGGTTTGATTATACTTTCTGAGTATAAAGTCATTCAATTTCAATTTCAATACCTTTTATTTTTTTGTAATACTTCACTCAGTTCGTTAATCATTTTTTTTGCAATTACTTCTTTTGTGAAATTTTTAATTAAATAATTACTTCCATTTTCTGTACACTTTTCCTGCAGAGTTTCATCATTTAGCATCTGTTCCACTTTATCTGCAAAAGATGTTGGATTTCCAACTTCTGCCAGTAAACCGGTTTCATTATCTATAACAACTTCTGGAATCCCTCCTGCATTGGCAGCAACAATAGGTATTTTACAGGCATATGATTCTAATAGAACGCCGCCGGTAGGTTCATTGTTTGAAGTAAATAAAAAAAGATCAAATTCGGGTAATACTTCAGGAATATCTTTTCTGAAACCTGCCATAATAATTTGATTTTCTAAACCTAAATCTATAATTTGATTTCTTATTTGTGTTTCTAATGGCCCTTTTCCAATTAAAATATATTTTGCTTTAATACCTCTTTTGACCAATTTGGCAACAGTATTTACCCAGGTAAAATGATCTTTAAATCCTGAAAAAGCGGCGATATTGCCAACAATCTTATAATCAGACGGAATACTATATTGCTGATGCAAAATTCCTGTTTTTTGGGTTTTACTAAATTTTGCTATGTCTGTTACGCTTCCAACTACACATAATTTATTATGGTCTTTAACTGCATATTTTAAAACATCAACTACCGGATAAGAAACACATATAATTTTTTTTATTCCTTTATAATTATATTTCCACTTTCTAAAAAAGTTAGTATCCACACGCTTTATTAAAGTCCTGCACAAAACTAAAGGTAATTTAAGTCCAAAAAACAATGACGAAAATACTATTAAGGTATGTGCTTGACTATTGTGTATAAAAACTAAATCTGCATTTAACTTTTTTGCTATTTTGGAAAACTTTTTTGCATATTTTAAATCATATTCTGATTTATTATTTAGCGGAATAACATTCATTCCTTTTTGTGTTGCAATTTTAAAAGTTTCTGAGTCTTCCGGGCAAATAATCCATTGTTCTTCAACATATCCATATTCCTTAAAGGCTTCATATAAATAGATGATTTTTTGTTCGTGACCTCTCCAACCCTTTGAAACAGTTACCTGTATTAACCTCATTTTTCTTTAAACTAAAATCATTAAACTTATTATCTCACTATAATAACTTATAATGTAAACTGTTTTATTTCTTATAATTTCAGCTGTTTATTCCTCAAGGTAAAAAAAAACCTACCTTAATTTATTATTAGGTTTTAACAGTCTGTAAGCAGGAAAATTAAGCAGTTTTGAATGCAAATATACTATAATACAACAACAAACCTAAAAGTATTATATCAATTATAGAAACAGAAAAAAAACCTTATTAATTGATATAAAGATTGATCTAAACTCTGTTTTATCAAAAATAAAATAAAATCTGACTTTAATCTTGACGATAAAAATCATCTGGAATTTGTTTTTTTTATTTTGTTTCTTTGCATGAGAATTTTAAATACTCAATTGTAATATATAATAAATGGAAAATCTTAACGAAGAGATACATAACGCTTTCGAAATAATTAAAGAAGGCGGTATTATTCTTTATCCAACTGATACTGTTTGGGGAATTGGCTGTGATGCTACAAATCCTGAAGCAATTGCTAAAATATACAAACTTAAACAGCGTGCAGAAACACAAAGTATGATTGTATTAATGAATGGAGAAAAAATGATGTATAATGTTTTTAAGAACATTCCTGAAGTCGCCTGGCAAATTCTTGATCTATCTGAAAAACCAACGACTTTAATTTTAGATGAACCGCGAAATGTTGCCCCCAATATTATTGCTGCTGATAATTCGTTAGCAGTACGTCTGGTAAAAGAACCTTTTTGTTTTAAATTATTAGAGAGAATGAAAAAACCATTGGTTTCTACCTCTGCTAATATTTCAGGACAGCCAACTCCAATTGCATTCAAGGATATTAATCCTGAAATTATTAAAGGAGTTGATTATGTGGTAAACCTTTATCGTAATAAGGTTGCCGGGAAACCATCAACCATTATCAAATTAACAAATGATTCTCAGGTAAAAATAATACGTAAATAATTGAAAATTAGATATCATTAACGGTTTGGAGACACTCAATCAACCAGTCAATATCTTCTTTGGTATTGTTATGACTAAATGAAATTCGGAGATTAGGTAATTTTAAATCAGTCTCCGAAAGTATTTCTTTTAAGACATGTGAAGGCTTTATACTTCCTGACTGACAGGCACTTCCTCTCGAAACAGCAATTCCTTTCATATCCAGATTAAACAATAACATGGAAGTTTTATCTTGTGAAAAAGGTAAAATAATATTGATGATATTATAAAAACATTCTTTTTTACCAACGATTCTGAAATCCGGAAAATGAATTTCAAACTGATCGATCAGATACTTTTTCAAACCAAAAATATATTCACGTTCAGTTTCTAAATTTTCATGAGAAATTGTAAGTGCTTTTGCCATTCCCGCAATTTGATGAACAGCTTCGGTTCCGGCACGTAATCCTTTTTCCTGTTCCCCGCCAAAAAATAAGGGCTGCAAACCTGAATTTTTACGAATAAAAGCAAAACCAACACCTTTTGGTCCATGAAATTTATGTGCACTGGCTACTATAAAATCAACCGGGGTCTTTTGCAGATCTATTTCGGTTTTCCCAACAGATTGTACAGTATCCGAATGAAACAGAGCATTATATTGTTTACAAATAACCCCAACCCTATCGATATCTAAAATTGCTCCGGTTTCATTATTTACATGCATCAAACTTACAATTGTCTTTTTTTCATCAGCTAATAAATTAGCCAAATGAGTTAAATCGACACTCCCGTCTGAATTTATATTTACATAATCAACCTGAAGATCATAATCTGACTGCAAAGCTAAAACCGTATACAAAACCGCATGATGTTCAATTTTTGAAGTAATGATTCGAACCACCTTCAAATCCTCTACCGCCGAACGAAGAATCCAGTTATTTGCTTCAGTTCCTCCAGAAACAAAAATAATTTCCTGTGCGTAGCAATTTAAATGTTTAGCTATATTTTTTCTGGAAAGCTCAATAATCGTTTTTGCATTTCTCCCAAAACTATGAGTAGAAGACGGATTACCATAATCCTCCATCATTATTTTTGTCATTTCCTGAATGATTTCAGGTCTCATTGCAGTCGTAGAAGCGTTATCAAGGTATACTTTTTTCATTAGGGCAAAGTTATAAAATATCATTTGTCAATTCTTAAATATCATTTGCGAAATTTCACTATTTTTGATGCAAATAAAAAATACAATGAAAAAATATGCTTGCCTGCTTTTATTTGCACTTTTGTTAAACGGATGTGATGATGGGGATTTAACTGTTGAAGAATTTAATTTTGAAAACGTTGATTCAGCCCACTGTGGTGATACTTATGAATTGATTTATAAAATAAAAAATCAGGAAAGTTTATTATTACAAATACCTGACGAAACATTAAAAAATGTCGTTACTGCAGATGGTGATCCTCAGGAATTTGATATTGATAACAGCAATTACAAATTAGTCTACAGAGCTTATGACGGAACTATTACGTCTTCTAATATTTGTGACATAATAAGACCTTCTACTCCTAATGTATCCAACGAATGGTATGCTACAGGCGGAAAAATATACATTGCTACAAAGGTAAATACTACACTAAACACAACTGATAACAGTACCACAATAACGGGTTACACCCATACTATTTATTTCAAAAATCTTACCTTTTCAAAATCAGCAGGCATTCAGGTTCAGCCGGAATTTACATTTGGAACAATTATAACAGATGCAGATGAACTAAATCTAGATTTTAAAGAAGAAGCTGAACAATGCACTACTTCTAAACAAATTTATAATTACAGCATAGGTAATGGTACATCTATAACAATAGACAATATCGATTCTGACCTAATTGTAAATGAAGTTACCCCTACAGGCAGTCCCAGAAAAAAACTAATTACAACAACAAATAATAAAGTTACTTATAAAATTTACGAGGGTGGTGTTCTGAGCGAGTCGTACTTTTGCAATACAACAATTCCGACAACTCCTACAGTTGCTGAAATATGGAATGCCGAAAATGGTGTTGATAACACAAGCGGTATAATTGAGGTTGTTACTGCGACACTAGGACCAAACACATTTACCCATACGATTACCTTAAAAAATGTAACATTAAATAATGGAAATGTAAGCTTTAATTTAGGAAACAGTTTTCTATTAGGAATCCTTACAACAACAACTAATTAAAATAATTACATAAAAAACATCCGTCTTTTCTATACTGATTCTCGTTGTAGTACAAAAGACGGATGTTTTTTTATCCTTTACTTACTTTTTATTCCATCAAAATTTATTATTTGTTATTGTTTTTGCCTAAAATAAACTTCGGTTGCACCTAAACCATATTTTTGATAATTAGCATCCTGAAAATCGATGCCTTCATACCGTCCCAACAAAAAATCAAGTTCGGCCTTTAGGATCCCTTCACCAACTCCGTGAATAAAAACAATCTTCGGAATACGGTTTTTAATTGCAAATTCGATATGCCTTTTTGCCGTTTCAGTCTGCAGGGTCAGAATGTCATAATTTGACATTCCGCGTTTGTTGGGAACTAACTTTTCGATATGCAAATCAAATTCCGGAGCTGCAATATCACGTTTATCTTTCTTTTCTTTCACAAAACTCCTGGGTTTGGGTTCTTCTTTTTCTTTTGTAACAGAATCTAAATCAACTCTTTTTATAGAATTCATTAAATTACCAGAGTCCTGAATCTTAATTAATTCATTGACAAAAAATGTCATCATAAAACCATCTTCTGTTTCAATCAGAACCTCATTGTTTTTAACTGAAACTACTGTTCCGTTTATAGCTTCATCTAATACAGAAACTTTATCTCCTTTTTTCAACATCTTCTTCTTTTTCTTGATTTTTACTTGGTGTTTTTGCACTTAACTGCATCATGCCAAACATAAAAACTGCAATTGCAATTACAGTAATGTAAATATTCTTTTCATTTGAAACCTGTTCGTATAATGCAATCGAAATGGCAATTACCATTATTAAAATTTTAAACGTTTTCATATTTTAAACAATAAGACTTCAAAAGTAAGAAACTTTAAAATAGCACTTCAAACATAATTTAAATCTTATCGGCTATTTTTGTAAATTGTAAAAAATAAAATTGTGGATTTAGAAAAATATATGCTGCCTTGTTTTAGCAAAACACTCTTCGGAGTTGAGTGTTTGGGTTGTGGATTTCAACGCGCCTTATTCTTACTTTTTAAGGGAGATCTTTTTGCTGCTTTTAAAATGTATCCTGCAATCTATACTACGCTTATTTTTTTAGGGATTGTAACTTTACATTTTATAGATAAATCAAAAAGTTACAATAAATTACTTTGGGTTTCCGGAATCATAAACGGAATATTTATGATTGGCGGTTATTACTACAAACATTTTTATCTCTAATTTTTTCCCTGTAGTTATTTTTTAATTTGATTTAAAATATCATTCATCATCTCAATTTGAACTTTTTGGATTTCGATCAATTCCTGCTGCTGATGCATTATCAAATGATCAATTTTATCATGAATCATTCTGATCTCTAATTCGGATTTCAGGTTAATCATATAATCTTTTTTGGCACGTGTCCTGTCTTTTTCTTCCTGACGATTCTGGCTCATCATAATTACAGGAGCCTGTAGTGCTGCAATACAGGATAAAATCAGATTAAGCAAAATAAACGGATAAGGATCAAAACCTTTATTCATCAAAACATAAACATTTGATGCTATCCAAACAATAATAAAAAACAAAAATGAAATTATAAAAGTCCAGCTTCCTCCAAAACCTGCTACTCTATCGGCTATTTTTTGACCAAAGCTTCTAAGTTCATCTTCATCTTCTATAGTATTTACTATTGATTTATCTTCTTTTAAAGATTCAATAACACTTTTTTCAAGATCAGAAAGTGCACCGATTTCTGTAGACAAATAATTAGAGATGTATTTTTGGCGATATGTATTTAGCTCTTGAATTGCAATAAAATCAGTATCACAAAAAGAAGGATGATCTTTAATAATAAGACCTAAAATAGGATCGTGTATTGATTTTCCTGAAACTTTCTCTTTCACAGGGAAAGACAAATTAGAAACCGCACTCTTAAAAGTCGAATCGTTTTTCATTTTAGGGTGTTTTAGTGGCTAATTTACGCATTTAACTTCTTAAGAATCTTATAAATTATCGGTTTAAAGAAACTTTTTATTTATCACAAATAGAATACTCAACAGAAAAATTCTTTACCGAATTCATGCCTTTATTTACAAAAAAGACCTTACTTTTAACGTTTCAAATCATCCATTCAATTTTACGATTGTGTCAAAAAATCTTATTATACAAAATATCAAAGCCTTAAAGAGCCACTCACATATAAATTACGGGATCAAAACTAAAACCGAAGAATTTACCGAAAAGCTTTTTTATACCCTTTTTGATTCAAATGCAGCTTTAGATGAAAGTATTGACGAACTTGAATTTCGTTTTAAAGAAATTGCTGTAATGGCCTGCAAAAAACCGGAAAAATTATGCGGATCAATGTGGGATCTTTTTCTCAAAAAACTGCCCGAAGTTTTAGAAAAACTAAATCAGGATGCCGAATATATTTTAGAAAATGACCCTGCCTCAAACAGTATAGACGAAGTTTATCTTGGATATCCCGGCTTCTATGCCATTGCGATTTACAGATTAAGTCATGAATTATACAAACTCGATTTATTACTATTTTCACGATTGATGAGCGAATATGCACATCGGATTACAGGAACGGATATTCATGCAGGGGCTGATATTGCTTCGCCATTTTTTATCGATCATGCCACCGGAATTGTAATTGGAGAAACAACAGTCATCGAAAAAAATGTAAAAATTTATCAGGGAGTTACTTTAGGCGCTTTGAGCGTGAGCAAGGAAATGAAAAATGCCAAACGTCATCCAACAGTGGAAAAAAATGTCTGTATCTATGCCAATGCAACTATTTTGGGAGGCGAAACAATTATTGGCAAAAACAGCATTGTTGGAGGAAATGCCTGGGTAACCAAATCGATTCCGGCAGATTCTATTGTCCTGAATACCACTACAACCGAAGTTAAAATAAAAGAAAAGAAATAGAATGAAACCACAAAAATTAATCAACCTGATTGGCAACACTCCATTGATGGAAACTGTTAATCTGGTTCCAAATAAGAACGTAAAACTTTTATTAAAACTTGAAGGCAACAATCCGGGAGGAAGTGTAAAAGACAGAGCGGCATACAACATGATTGCATCGGCTCTGGAAAGAGGCGATATTAAAAAAGGTGACAAATTAATTGAAGCCACCAGTGGTAATACCGGAATTGCGCTCGCTATGATTGCTCAGTTATTTCAGGTTGAAATTGAGTTAGTCCTCCCAGAAGATTCAACAAAAGAACGAACACAAACCATGCGTGCATATGGTGCTACTGTTATTTTAACACCGGCAAGCGAAGGAATTATCGGTTCACGGGATTACGCTGACAAAAAAGTGGCCGAAGGCGGTTACGTAATGCTAAATCAGTTTGCAAATGACGACAACTGGAAAGCGCATTACAAAACCACTGGTCCGGAAATATGGGAAGATACCGAAGGAACTGTAACCCATTTTGTATCAGCAATGGGAACCACCGGTACAATCATTGGCACATCAACTTATCTCAAAGAGAAAAATCCAAATATTCAGATTATTGGTGCCCAACCCAGCGATGGATCTCAGATTCCCGGAATCCGAAAATGGCCACAGGAATATTTACCTAAGATTTTTGATGCCTCAAAAGTGGATACCGTTATAGATGTAAGCGAAAAAGAAGCCCGTGAAATGACTAAAAGATTAGCACTTGAAGAAGGCGTTTTTGCAGGAATGAGCAGTGGGGGATCCGTAGCTGTAGCCCTAAAAATAGCTGAAAAATTAGAATCGGGCGTTATCGTAGCAATTATTTGTGATCGTGGTGATCGTTATTTATCTTCTGATTTATTTGATTAAAAAAGAACAAAGCTATACCGGTTTTAGAGGCCCCAAAGTTTCCAACCTTTGTCACTTTGACCCTCTGCTCCTTTCAACCTTAAAAGAAAAAAATGAACTACAGAAAATTAGGCAAAACCAATTTTAATATATCCGAAATCTCACTTGGCACCTGGCAGGTTGGAGGAAAATGGGGATCAACTTTTGATAATAAAGCTGCTGACGAACTTTTAAATACAGCAATTGATAATGGTGTAAACTTTATTGATACCGCTGATGTTTACGAAAATGGTTTAAGTGAAACCGCTGTTGGAAGAGTCGTACGTTCGAGATCTGAGCGTATTTATGTAGCGACAAAATGCGGGCGTCATATCAATCCGCATGTTAGTGACGGATATCAGCCTAAAGTACTTCAGAAGTTTGTTGAAGACAGTTTAAAAAGACTGGGATTAGAAACACTCGATCTGATTCAGTTACACTGTCCTCCCACTGAAGTTTTTTATCGACCTGAGATTTTTGAATTATTTGACCGCTTAAAAGAGCAGGGAAAGATTTTAAATCTGGGGGTAAGTGTAGAAAAAGTAGAAGAAGCCTTAAAAGCAATTGAATATCAAAATGTTACCACCGTTCAGATTATCTTTAATTTATTTCGTCAGCGACCATCAGAATTATTTTTTTCTGAAGCAAGAAAAAAAGATATTGGGATCATTGCGAGGGTACCTTTGGCAAGCGGGCTTTTAACCGGTAAATTTGACGCAAAAACAACTTTTGAACCACAGGATCATAGAAACTTCAATAGAAATGGTGATGCTTTTGACAAAGGTGAAACTTTCTCCGGTATTGATTATGATTTGGGTTTAAAAGCTGTTCAGGAACTAAAAGCATTATTTCCTGAGACTCCAAACCTGGCCCCTATTGCTCTGCAATGGATTTTGAGTTTTCAGGATATAAGCTGTATTATTCCGGGAGCTTCTAAAACAAGCCATGTGGTATCCAATCTATCTGTTTATGATGTACCCAAATTATCTCCAGAAAAAATTTCGGCAATGAATAAAATTTATGAAGAATATATAAAACCTTCTGTTCATCAGTTGTGGTAGTATAGATATCATTAAGATCCTTAAACTTTTGAATTCTAAATTATAACTTACTACGCCTAACCTTTCTATTTCAGAAGTTTTATAAAATGCTCAAAAAATCAAATTTCATAGAATGGTTCGATCGGTATAAATATGCTGAATTAGCGAGTACAAGTGTAGCACTTACTACTTCGCTTTTCAGCAAAATTTACAGTGGATTAACCACCGCTTTTTTGATTACTTTTGCAGAATATCTGGCTTTTTACAGTGTAATTCTATTCTCGTCTTATAAAAAGTTAACAAAGCAAAATAAACTTTCAGGTCAAAGAACATCTTCTTCCGAAATTCTTACACTTTTAAAAAACTTAATTTTAGAGTTTGGATACCCGGCAGTTTTAGATTTTTTGGTAATTCGCCCGTTTTGTATGTACTGGATGCCCCTATTTTGTGGTAACTATTTTTTTGGGATTATTTTAGGAAAAATTTCTGCTGATTTATTTTTTTATGGTTTTACAATTATCAATTACGAGTTAATTAAAAGAAAATAAACTAGCAGTTTTTAAATTCAATTTTAAATTCGGCACCTTTATTCTTTCCTTCACTTGAAGCAGTTAATTTTCCTTTACTTCTTTCGATGATTTTTTTACACAGGTACAAACCAATTCCGGTTGAAGATTCATTTGCTGTTCCTAACCTGCTCATTTTAGTAAATTTCTTAAACAATTCATCAATCTGATAGTCATTGAAACCAATACCATTATCAGAAACCGTTATCACAAGATTATCATTTTCATTGAAAATCCTAAGTTTAATTTCTCCGTCAAAATAAGAGAACTTAACAGCATTACTAATCAAATTTACCAAAACCTGGATTAACAATCCCTCGTCGATTTTAAGTTTTGCTTCTTGTTCTTCCAGACTTACATCAAGAGTAATATTTTTGTCAATAAGCCGTTGCTCTACCTGCTCGTTGATAAAGGGCAATATATTAGCAAACAAAATTATTCTGGATTCCTGATTTATTTTTGTAACCTGATCCTGTTCATTCAGTAATTTTATAAAATTCTCAATGTATCGAAATTGCAAATTTGTTGATTCGCAGATTAAATTAGCCAGATCCTTAATAGCGTCAGAGGGTTTTTCATCTATAATAAGTTTTGCCAGACCTTGAGGATTTCCCGCAAAATTTTTTAAATCGTGAGAAAGCATATAAATTAAATCCTGCTTTTCATTAATAAAAGTTTCAGATTCAAAAATAGACTCCTGGATATTACTCATTAATAAACCCGCTTCATCACTATATTCTGTTGGCAAAACAGATAATCTTCTATGGTTTCTGTAATCGTCTAATGCTTTTGATGCGATAGCAATTGGTCTGATAAGCCGCTTTAAAGCCAAAACTGTAAATACAGTTGCCAGCAAGGTCATAATTAAAGAACAAAATAAAACAGATGTGGGCGATATAGAAGTATTAAAGTAAAGTACAAAAAATAAGATCCCTATTAATGGAATATGAATACCTATAAAGGCAACAAATAGAAATTTGAATGCATAACTTTTTTTTAGAAAGCCAATTTTCGAAAGATTATGGTATAACTTCATACGAAATAACAATTACTTAGACTTAAAATGGGGTTATCGAAGCATTTGATAAAACAAAGTTAGTTTTTAAAGCCAATTAAATGTTGTAAATTATAGAATTTGATAAAATATTTTAAAAATTGAATTTATAAAAGTTTACAAACCCTTATTTTTGCGCTATGGGAAGAAAAAATACAGACAAAGTCGTCTTTCATCAAATACAAGTTCTTGATGCCGGCGCAAAAGGTGTATCAGTTGCAAAAGCTCCTGACGGGAAAGTAATCTTTATTCCGAATGTAGTTCCGGGAGATGTAGTTGATATACAAACTTTTAAAAAACGAAAGGCCTATTACGAAGGAAAAGCCGTTAAATTTCACGAATTTTCAGAGCATCGAATAGATCCAATTTGTGAGCATTTTGGTGTTTGCGGCGGATGCAAGTGGCAAAACATGAAATACAGCCAGCAGCTGTATTACAAACAAAATGAGGTAAAAAACCACCTGCAAAGAATTGGAAAAATTGAACTACCTGAATTTGAAGCTATTTTAGGTTCTGAAAAACAATTTTTTTATAGAAATAAAATGGAATTTTCTTTTTCAAACAGTCGTTGGTTAACCGAAAAAGAAATTGAAAGCACTGAAGATTTAGGAAACAGAAATGCTTTAGGTTTTCATATTCCAAAAATGTGGGATAAAATTCTGGACATTACAAAATGCCATTTACAGGAAGATCCTTCAAATGCTATTCGAAATGAAATCAGAGCTTTTGCAAACGAAAATAATTTAGCATTCTTCAATCCGAGAGAACATTCAGGTTTATTGAGAACTTTTATGATTCGTACCGCTTCAACAGGCGAAATCATGGTTCTAATTCAGTTTTTCGAAAATGACAAAGCCAACCGGGAATTGATTTTAGATCATCTTTACGCAAAATTCCCACAAATCACATCCTTGCAATATGTAATCAATTCAAAACCAAACGACGCTATTTACGATCAAAACATAAAACTTTATAAAGGAAGAGATTATATTTTGGAAGAAATGGAAGGCCTGAAGTTTAGCATTAATGCCAAATCATTTTACCAGACCAACTCAGATCAGGCATACGAGCTGTACAAAATAACACGTGATTTTGCAGGACTTTCCGGTAACGAAACGGTTTATGATTTATACACCGGAACCGGAACTATTGCTCAATTTGTTTCAAAAAAAGCAAAAAAAGTAATTGGTGTAGAAAGTGTTCCCGAAGCTATTTTAGATGCTAAAGCAAATGCAGAACGCAATAATATTACCAATTGTGAGTTTTTTGTTGGAGACATGAAAGTGGTATTTAACGAAGCGTTTATTGCCCAGCATGGAAAACCCGATGTTATCATTACCGATCCTCCGAGAGACGGAATGCATAAAGACGTTATTGAACAAATTTTAAAAATTGCTCCTGAAAAAGTAGTGTATGTAAGCTGTAACTCAGCAACACAGGCAAGAGATTTGGCTTTAATGGACGAAAAATATAAAGTAACACGTGTTAGACCGGTAGATATGTTTCCACAGACACATCATGTCGAAAATGTTGTACTTTTAGAACTGCGATAATACAATTATAAATGAAAAAAATTCTCTATTTTTTATTAGTCTTTGCTTTTGGATTATCCAGCTGTGAAAAAGATGACATCTGTGATGCCAATACACCAACTACTCCCAAACTGATAATTAGCTTTTATAACATCACGGATGTATCTGTTAAAAAAGATGTTACAAGATTAAAAGTAATTGGTTTAGATCAAGAAAATGGTATTATTTTTAACGAGAGTGCTACTGATGAAACAAAATATTTAACAAGTGGTGATTCAATTGCAATTCCTTTAAAAACAGATACAGATAGTACTACTTTTACTTTTATTTTAAATTCAGATAATACAACTCCCTCGAATACTGATCAGATGAAATTTAATTACACCAGGCAAAATGTATATGTTTCAAGAGCCTGTGGTTATAAAACGATTTACAAGTTATCTGCTCAGAATCCAATAGAAACAACAGATTCCGGAAATGATGGATTATGGATGCAATTAGTTGAACCAAAAAACTCTAATATTGAATTTGAAAATGAAACACATGTCAAAGTATACTTTTAGTATTTGTTTTTTGTTTGCAGTATTTTTTGTTCAGGCTCAGGAATTGCCCACTGCTCCAATATCAAAAGAAATCAATTCAGAAAAACCAAAATCTAAAACGACGAAAGTTGTTACAGAAATTAAAACTGACAGCGTTCCTTTAAAAAAAGACCGTTATGGTTTACGCTTAGGTGTAGATTTATACAAACTAACCCGAGGTCTTTATGATAAAGATTATAAAGGGGTCGAATTTGTGGGAGATTTTCGCCTTACCAAAAATTATTATTTAGCTGCTGAGCTTGGAATAGAAGATAAAACTACTGATGATGACCGATTAAACTCAACCGCAACAGGAACGTATCTAAAAGGAGGTTTTGACTACAATATGTATAACAACTGGCTGGATATGGAAAATATTATATCAGTAGGTCTGCGAGGAGGTTTTAGTACATTTAGCCAGCAATTAAACAGCTATAAAATTTATAGTGCCGACAAATATTGGGGAGAAATCCCATCCATTACTGATGGCACAAAATATACTGGTTTAACTGCCGCCTGGGCGGAAGTCGCTGTAGGAATGAAAGCCAAGGTTTTCAACAATGTATTTGTAGGATTTGGGATTCAGTTAAAAATGCTTTTAGCCAATAAAGATCCTGATAATTTTGAAAATCTTTATATCCCTGGATTTAACAGAACATATGACGGAAGTTTTGGAGTTGGATTTAATTATACCGTTTCTTACTTTATCCCGCTTTATAAAAAGACGGTAAAAGTTCCTGAAACAGAAAAAAAAGGTACCAAGAAATAGTTCATTTAAATAAAACACCCATGAATTCAGTAATAAATAATGAATTTATGGGTATTTTTTTCTTAGGATAATTGAAAATCTATTGCTGCATTTGAATGTATCAGAGCAGTATCAAAAATTGGGACCGAAATATCCTGAGGTTTTATCACTAATGGAATTTCTGTACAGCCTAAAATAATGCCTTCAGCCCCCTCTTTTATTAACTGATTTGCTATTTCTAAGTAACGTTTTTTAGTTTCCGGAGTTACGAGTCCTCTTCCTAACTCTTCGAAGACCGTAGCATGGATAAAATCTTTATCCTCCTGATTTTTCGGAATGATTGCTTCTATTCCTTTTGCTGTCAGTTTGTCTTTAAAGAAATCCAGTTCCATTGTAAACTTTGTTCCTAACAAACCTACTTTTTTAATTCCTTTTTTCTGGATTTCAACAGCAGTTACAGTTGCAATATGTATTATTGGCAGACCAATGGCTTCTTCAAGCTTGTCAGCAATAAAATGCATGGTATTCGCACACAAAACAATCGCTTCTGCTCCGCCTGATTTTAAAAATTCACAGCCTTTCAAAAGCCTTTCAAAAGTTGAATCCCAGTCGTTATTGTCATTATTCTTTTTAATATCAGCATAATTAAACGAATAAATCAAACATTCCGAAAAGTTCAAACCTCCCATCCTTTCGTTTATTCCCTGATTTATAAGCTTGTAATAATCTGAAGTCGAAACCCAGCTTATTCCGCCAATAAGCCCAATTTTTCTCATAATGTTGACTTAAAAAATTATCCGATTTCCTTAATTCCCTTTATAAAAATCCATTTCATAAAAAGTTTTTCTCCATCCCGCGTTTTCAATGCTTTAAATTGAGGAGCTATCAAGGTTGCTACTATAAAAGCTGTCATTGGAATCCATATTCCGGTTAAGCCAGTATACTCAGCAATTATAAATCTTCCTAAAATAAATAAAATTGCGAAACATCCTAATTGATATAAAAACGCCCTTACTTGTAGTTTTGTCATTTTTTTTAGCTTATAAGGTTCTGAGGTGCTAAGATTTTATTCCTTCGACTTAACAAACTCTGCCTTAATTATTTTAAATATTACCTTTATACATATTCAAATATCAGATCCAAAACTTAGTATCTCAGAACCTTACTCAGAAACCTGAAACTTCGTTCTTTTGCTTCCCTCGTACATTTCGTATTTTACTAAACGCGCTTCAAGGCTTCCGTTAAAAAGTTTAATTTTTCTGGAAGGCTTTAATCCAACAAATTTCAAAGCTTCGAGATTTGCCGTAATAAACCAGGCGTTTGTTCCCGGATAGCTTTTCTTTAGAGTATCTCCGATATTTTTGTAAAATTCTTCCATATGAATATCCAGACGCTCATCATAAGGCGGATTGAAAACGACATGCAGTTTGCCTTCAACTTCCTTTTCAGTGTCAAAAAAATTATTTTCAGAAACTGTAATATAATCATCCAGATTGGCATTTCTGATATTGTCTTTTGCTTTATTTACAGCGCTTGGCGCCTTATCGAAACCTTTTATAGTATAATGAAATTCCTTAGTTTTTTTCATCAGGCTGTTTACAATCTGATCGAATAAATCGTTGTCCCAGTCTTTCCATTTTTCGAAGGCAAATTCTTTTCTGTTGATATTTGCCGGAATATTACAGGCAATCATGGCTGCTTCTGCCAAAAAAGTTCCGGAGCCACACATGGGGTCTAAAAAGTGGCTTTGCCCTTCCCAGCCGGATAATAATAAAATCCCTGCTGCCAAAACTTCGTTGATTGGGGCAATATTAGTAGCAGTCCTGTAGCCACGCTGGTGCAGCGAGTTTCCTGAAGTGTCGAGGGCAACCGAAACCTGATCTTTGTCTATGTGAACGTTGATTCTTAAATCCGGAAAAGCTTTATCAATACTTGGACGTTGCCCCGTTCTTTCCCGAAACTGATCTACAATAGCATCTTTACATTTTTGGGAAACAAATTCTGAATGATTAAAATAAGTCGAATGTACTGTCGCATCAATTACAAAAGTTTGATTGGCATTTAGCAATTTAGACCAGTTTACGCCTGAAATTCCTTTATATAATGCCTGCTCGTTGTTTGCTCTGAAAGAATAAATGGGTTTCAATACTTTGAGTGCAGTACGCAAAGATAAATTAGCTTTATACATAAAACCTTTATCGCCTTTAAAGCTAACCATTCTTACCCCTTTTTCGACATCCTGAGCACCAAGGACACGCAATTCATTCTCTAATATTTCTTCAAAACCAAAAAAACATTTGGCTATCATTCTAAAATTTTCTTCCATCTTTATATTTGAATTAAAAAAACAATTCCTACAGACGTAATTCTTAAAGGTGCACAGCACAGCGCACCTTTACAGGTATCATTGCGAAATAGTAATTTTTCCGCAAAAATACACTAAATTTGCCGGACTTTAAATTAATTGAAATAGAATAAATGTCTGAAGCACCTAACTCATCAACACCTAATCAGGATCGAAATACCGAAAACTGGTTTACTTCATGGTTTGATACTCCGTATTATCATATTCTGTATAAGGATCGAAATTACCGGGAAGCTCAGATATTCATGGACAATCTTACACATTACCTAAATTTGCCCGAAAAAGCCAGGGTATTGGATTTAGCATGTGGAAAAGGCCGTCATTCTATTTATTTAAATCAGTTAGGTTTTAACGTTTTAGGAGCCGATTTATCAGAAAACAGCATTGCCGAAGCCAATAAAAACAGTAACGATACCCTTCATTTTAAAGTGCACGACATGCGCGAGCCTTTTGAAGAAAAATTCGATGCGATTTTTAATTTGTTTACCAGTTTTGGTTATTTTGAAAATGACGAAGATAATTTAACAACCTTAAAAGCGATCAAAGAAAGTTTATCTGAGTATGGTTTTGCCGTAATCGACTTCATGAACGTCATTCAGGTTACTGAAACACTTGTTCCGGAAGAAGTTAAAACCGTAGAAGGAATAGATTTCAAAATAAAAAGATATGTTGAAGACGGGCATATATTTAAAGAAATTGATTTCGAGGATCAGGGACATCATTACCATTTTACCGAAAAAGTAAAAGCGTTAACCTTGAAAGACTTTCAGGATTTGATGGAGGAAGCCGGAATTTATCTTTTAGATATTTTTGGTGATTACAAACTCAAAAAATTCCACAAAACCGAAAGTGAACGATTAATCATGATTTTTAAATAATTGGTAAAGCAACAAATGAACTACCTATTACCCTTATTTTCTGTACTATTAGGATATATTATTGCTTTGTTTTTAAAACCAAAAAACAAAACCAATCTAAAATTATTACTGGCTTTTAGCGGTTCCTTTTTATTGTCGCTAACCGTAATGAATCTTTTGCCTGAAGTATACGAATCGCACAATACTAATATTGGTTTATTTATCATGGTCGGAATTTTATTTCAGATCATCCTGGAGTTCTTCTCAAAAGGAGCTGAACACGGACACGTTCACGGTCATGCAAAAATATCCAGGATTCCTTGGCTGCTTTTTGTAAGTCTTTGTATTCATGCCTTTTTAGAAGGTTTTCCGGTTAGTCATCATCACGGTTTGGCTATCGGGATTGCGATTCATCATTTGCCGATTGCCGTTATTTTAACTACATTTTTCATCAATGCCGATTTAAATAAAAAAGCGATTTTTGCCTTTATGATGACTTTTGCGGTAATGACCCCCTTAGGAACCGTAGCTTCTGATTTCCTGCCTTTCTTAAACGATTATTACACCGAAATAACGGCCGTAGTAATCGGAATTCTATTCCATATTTCATCGACCATTATTTTTGAAAGCAGCGAGGGTCATAAATTCAACGTTGCCAAAGTTTCGATGATTGTTTTAGGGATTCTATTGACGTTTTTTCTTTAAATTGGATATTTTTAATTGCTTATCATTTTAGCATTAATCTTTGTGTGAGGGATAGGAGCAACTACCGAAGTAGTGCGGATAGCCCGACCGTATCGTTGCAAAAGGGCGTATAACCACAAAGTAATTTTGCCCTTTTGTAACGATACGGTCACACCCAAAACTTTCTTATTTTCAATTATATTATCTAATTTTAATTGCCCGTTCTCTTTTTCTCTTCCTGATTTCCAAATGCACGTTCCTTTACATTTATTTTTTTGTTTCCAAAATTGTAAATCACAGATAAACGTACAAATCGGTTACTCTCATTCTGACTGTAGACTTGTTTTACACCATTTACGACAGAAGTAAAATCTTTTAGATAAGATGTGTTAAAAATATCATTTGCCAAAAGGGAAATTTGCATTGATTTACCCCATAAATCCTGTTTGAAACCAATATCAAAACTCGAAGTGTATCCTAATTCATATAACCCGCTTTTAAAAGGCGTACTATAGCTAAAATCAATCTGAATTTTTGTCGTTTTACCTAATGAAAAAGTATTATTTGTGGTAAAATCAACTTGTAAACTGTTTGATGGCCTAGCATTGATCTCTTTAATAAATTCAGTTTTTGCACCTAAAAAGTATAATGAATTCTCACCTGACCACCATTCTGTATAACTAACCGAGTAACTTTCTCCCAAACCATAATTTAAGTTCTTAAAATAATTCTCTCTCGTAACAATCTGCGTGTTTGTCTCTGGATTTGAGGTAAACAAAACACCATAACCGTTTGTAACTGCATTCATGAAAATGCTCGTTCTGAAAACCTCTTTATAGGAATGTGCCAATTCGAAATTATCACTAAACGAAGGCTTCAAAAACGGATTCCCTTCTGAATAACTGTTACTGTTGATATAAATTCGGAATGGATTCAGGAGATCAAAACGGGGCCTGTTGATTCTTTTGCCATAATTGAAGCTAAAAGTATTGTTTTCATTCTTTTTGTACGAAGCATAAAATGTAGGAAATAGTTTCGTATAATTATTTACATTTTCCTGATTGATCGTTTCTGAGAAACCTGTCGTTTGTGTGTTTTCAAGACGCAAACCCATTTGAAGATTCCATTTGTCGTTTATCTTTTTATCTCCGTTAATATAAGCTGCCTGATTATTTTCAGTGTACTCAAATTGGTTAGATTGTTTTGGGTCTAATTGCGGGGTTCCAGTTATCATATCGTAATAAAGAACATCACTGATGCTATTTGTAAAACTCACTTTTGCGCCATAAGACAAATTAAACATCTTAAAGGGATGTTCCATATCGGCTTTAAAACTCCAGTTGTTAATATCCTGCTTCGAAATGTTTCTTCCTGCCTGATTTACATCTACAAATAGCATTTCCGGAGAATAATTGTTAGCCATAAAACTTCGGTCAAACTTTGAATCGTAATTAAAATAATCTACGTCAAAAGATAATTTCCGGTTTAAAGAATCCAATTTGGTAATCAAATGTGCATTGAAAGTCTGATTTTTTGAACCTTTATCGGTGGAACTCTTATTTAGGGTTACATTTTGTAATTCATTTTGAAGATTATACTTTTTAATACTAATATCTGAACCAAAATCAGGATTGTTTCTGTCATTCAAAAACTGAAAACCAATAGTCGTGCGGGCAGAAAGGTCATAGTCTAAAGCCAGTTTTCCGGAAAGATTTTCAGCTTTTACTTTTGTTGTGCTTTTCATATACGAAAGTCCATCAGGGAAATACATTTTTAAGTCATCTGTAGCATTTACATTACCTGTCTTTCCATTGATACTGGCCGAAAACCGAAACTTATTTTTGTTATAAAATAAAGTATTTCTTAAAGTATAAATTCCATATTTATTCTGATCGTAAGAAACTGTCGTGGTATTTTTCCATGAATCACGAGTTCCTTTTTTCATAATAATATTAATCAGCCCACCAAATCCGTCAGCATCATACTTTGCTGGTGGATTGCTGATGATTTCAATATTTTTAATGTCAGCTGCTGAAATTGATTTTAAAAAATTATTCAATTCTTCACCAGCCAACTCAATCATTCTGCCATCGATCATTACTCTTGAAGTTCCTTTTCCTAACATTGTGATCACATCGTTTTTCACTACAACCCCTGGTGCAGTATTAATGGCACTCAAAGCGTTACCTCCGGCTGTTGTGATATTATTTTCAAAATTGTAAACCAAACGATCTGTTTTCTGTTCGATTGTTTTCTTTTTTGACTGAATCACAACCTCTGCCAATTGTGCTGTATTTGCTATTAAAATAATGGTTCCTAAATCTGTATCATTTTCTACAACTATTTCTTTTTCCATTTCTTTATATCCTAAAACAGTCACTTCTATTTTATAAGTTCCTTTTTTAAGATTTATTTCAAAAGAACCATCAACTTTGGTAGAAGTTCCGTTCATAATTTTGCCTTCTGAATTTGATATTGAAATATCTGCCCATTCTAAAGGCATCTTTTCGTCGGCTATTTTTCCTTTTAATGTAATTGATTGTGCAAAACAAAATAAAGGCAATACTAATAAAATAAGGAAATGTAATTTTTTCATGGTTTCTAATTTTAACTTGTTTAGATTAATTTGATGCAAAGTTGCCTTAGAAATTTTCGTAATTCGACCGACAAAAAAAAGTCGAACCAATTTCTGTTCAGGAAATCGGTTCGACTTTATCTGGCGAAGCGTTCGACTTTTTACAAACTATTCATTATAAAGAATTTCTGTAAGCTGTAGGCGTTAAACTGGTGTATTTTTTAAAAGAAGTATTGAAAGACGATTTTGAATTAAAACCTACTTCGTATAAAATTTCCAGAACAGTAAGTTCACTTTTAGATTTATCTTTTAAAATCTGCATGGCTTTCTGAATGCGATATTCATTCACAAAATCAAAAAAATGCTGATTCATTTCATGATTTATCAAAACAGACAAATCCCGAACCGGAATATCAATTTGATTGGCGAGTTCCTGAATCGTTAGAGACGGATCAAGAAACGGCTCTTTTTCGGTCATGTATTGTCTTAAACCTGAAATCTGGCTATTGATTACATCGTTTTTTACATTTACAAATTGTGTTTTTTCTTCGATTTCGGGCAGGATATCTTTGGCTAACTTTAATTTCGAATTTACGCCCCTAAAAAGTTCCGGATGATTCAGGGCTTTCATTACTAACCAACAGGTAATAAACAAAGCAAGAGTACCGACAACTACGTTTAACCAAAGAAATATTTGTCTGTAATCGCTATAACGTAACACATTTTTTAATGCTACGAGGCAGTGTGTAACCAGAAAAACAGTAGTCATTTGAAAAAGATACTTGTAAGTTAAAGAACTCGGATTGGCATAATTTTCCAGATAAATCTCTTTGTATTGCTTTAAAACTAAAAATGCGCTGACGATATAAAACACGTATTGAAATTCAATTAAAATCTGAATAAAGTATATTTCAGGCATTTGATCGATGGAATCCCAAAATTCCTTATTCATACCATCGGCAAGATAAAGTCTTGGAAGAAAAACTAAATTAACTACAATTATGGGAAGTAAATGCAATAAATGCTTCCTTTTTAATCTAAAATCAGAATAACAAACTGCCAGTACATAAAGGTAAAACAAAGGCATTGCCAACAAACAGATCGTCCATCTAAAAATAACTAAATTCAGATATTCCTGAATGTATTCGAAAACAAAAAAACCACTAAGATCAATAGCAGACACAATAAAAAACCATGCAAATAAACGGTTAGCCAATTTATTTTCAGTTTTAACAGTATATAAAAAAAATGCCATCAGTAAAGACACAAAAACCGAGATCTTGGCAATCCCCTGCAGTAAGCTTAATCTATCCATTTATCTTTTAATATTTAACAAATATAATATTTAGTTCTTTCAAAAAGCTTCTGAAAATTGCAATAAAAAACAGTAATTTTGGGCAAGACCAATTATACGAAAAATGACGTTTACAAAAACTACAGAACAAGCATCAAAATACGAACATTTAGAAAAAATGTCGGTTCAGGAACTGCTGGCTAATATAAATAATGAAGACAAAACCGTACCCAATGCGGTCGAAAAGGCCTTACCACAAATCGAAAGATTAGTCGAACAAGTTGTCACTAAATTGAGATTAGGCGGAAGGATTTTCTATATTGGAGCCGGAACATCAGGTCGTTTAGGTGTTGTTGACGCCTCTGAGTGCCCTCCTACTTTTGGAGTACCATTTGATTTGGTAAACGGAATTATTGCCGGAGGCGATACCGCTATTCGCCGTGCTGTAGAAAACGCCGAAGACAATGCGACACAAGCCTGGATTGACTTACAGGAAAATAATATTGGAGAAAATGATGTGGTAATTGGAATTGCGGCCTCAGGAACTACTCCTTACGTAATTGGAGGCTTAGAAACCTGTAATCAAAATAATATTGTTACAGGCTGTATTACCTGTAACGCCGGAAGCCCTTTAGCGTTAACAGCTAAATTCCCAATTGAAGTTGTTGTAGGCCCTGAGTTTGTTACCGGAAGTTCGAGAATGAAAGCCGGAACTGCACAAAAGCTGGTTTTGAATATGATTTCGACAACTTCGATGATTCAGCTTGGAAAAGTGAAAGGTAATAAAATGGTTGATATGCAACTGAGCAATATCAAACTAGTTGACAGAGGTGTAAAAATGATTATGGGAGAAATTCAGATTTCGTATGAAGAAGCATCTGAACTGCTAAAAAAATACGGCAGCGTTAGAAATGCTGTTGACAATTATTTAAAGTAAAAGTTTAATGTGAAAGGTAAGATATGGTTTAACTTCATAATTTTTACCGCAAAGATCGCAAACTTGAAACCTGAAACTTTTTAAACCTGAAATGACATTTAAAAATGGCAACAAACAAACAATTACTCGGAAAAGGAATTAAATATCTATCAGGTTCTCTGCCTCTTTTATTTATAGGTCCTTCATTGATTTATAATGCTTTTATGAATCAGCACACCAAATGGCATTATCTGGTTTTAGGAATTGGAATCGTGGCTTGTCTCAGTGCTATGTTTTTAATTTTTTACGGATTGAAAATTATTATGAAAGGTTTGTTTAATGACTGATGCAAGGCTATACGAACAAATCAGCCCAAACTCCTTTAATTCTTATATTCAATTACGATGGAAAACCTAATACATATTCAGAAGACCTTTGATAAGGTTCTTTATATTGACAAAAAAATAAACAATAGGGAGTTTGAAGATTGTGTTTTTAAAAACTGTGATTTCTCTAATAGTAATTTTGCCTACAATACTTTTTTGGACTGTGAATTTATTGACTGTAATCTCTCCATGACCAGTTTGGCGGGTACCAGTTTAAAAAATGTAACTTTTAAAAACTGTAAGCTTTTGGGAATTGCTTTTAACGAATGTGACGATTTTTTATTCCAGGTTTATTTTGAAGAAAGTACACTGGATTACGCTATATTTTCAAACAAAAAAATGCCAAAAACCAAGTTTATTAATTGTTCTGTCAGAGAAGTTACTTTTATAGGAACCAATTTAACCAGTTCGGTTTTTGACAATTGTGATTTAGATGGCTCGATTTTTAATGAAACCCAACTGGCTGCAGTAGATTTTAGAACGGCTTATAATTACAAAATCGATCCTGAATTTAACCCAATGCGAAAAGCACAGTTCTCAAATCAGGGAATCGTGGGACTTTTAGACAAATACGACATTAAAATTGTTTAATTATGAAAACAAATGAATCTTATCTGGAAAGCGTTAAAAAGCAGTTTTTGTATTATAAAATGCTGGGCGAAAAAGCCATAGATCAGTTAGAACCGGAACAACTTTTTGTTGCGGTAAACGATGATACCAACAGCATAGCAACCATCATCAAACATATTTCCGGGAACATGCTTTCGAGATGGACAGACTTTTTAACTTCTGACGGGGAAAAAGAATGGCGCAACCGTGATGCCGAGTTTGAAAATGATTTACAATCAAAACAATCCGTTTTAGAAACCTGGGACAAAGGCTGGAAATGTTTTATGGATGCTTTAAACAGTTTAAACCCCGAACAGCTTTCGGATATAATTTATATCAGGAACGAAGGTCACACGGTTATTGAAGCCATTAATCGTCAATTGGCACATTATCCCTATCATATCGGGCAAATTGTGTTTTATGCCAAACAATTAAAAAATACAAACTGGGAAAGTTTATCGATTCCGAAAAATAAATCCGGAAATTACAATGCCGAAAAATTTGCCAAAGAAAAAGAAATCAAGAACTTTACAGATGACGAATTAAAAAGGCTCAAATAGTTTTTGTTTGTCTAAATAAAGAACAAACCTCTTAAAAATAAAAGCCCTTCGAGTCCCGTTCTGGTGATATGAAAAACGATTGCCCTAGCCCTGATTGCAACGAAAATCCTTTTTATTTTTTCTTTAAAAATAAAAAGATTGCAGTGGAAAGCAGGAAACAGCTCCTTAAAAAACATTTAAAATGAAAAAAATCATATTCTTACTTCCTGTATTTGCTTTAGTATCATGTTATAACGCAGAACACCATTGCAAAGACTTCAAAAACGGAAAATTTAAATTTGAGTTTGAAGTAAACGGCTTAAAAAAAACTACGGTTTTTGAGCGCAGAGACAGTCTTGAAATTGAAACTTTTGAAGGTAAAACAGATACTTCGACAGTACGCTGGGTAAGCGATTGCGAATATGTATTGCAGAAAAAACACCCGAAAAACATGGCCGAGGAAAAAGCCATCAGCATGAAAATTTTAACGACAACTAAAGATTCATATACTTTTGAATTTGGCATGGTGGGCTCTGAAGAAAAACAACGCGGAACAGTAACCAAAATCAATTAAAAAGCTAATAAATCAATATTTTAAAAGTTCCCTTGGGGAGCTTTTTTTGTTTAACAAATAATCCTCAAATTTCACAAAAATATAGTTTGAATAAAAATTTAAAAGTGTTTCTTTTACAATTGCAATTTTAGAACTTAAACCAAGCGTATGAAAAATACCATTTCCCATAGAGTAGCCGATTTTTTAAAGCACTTCCCTCCTTTTAATCTCCTGCATCAAAAAGACCTCGAAAAATTATCAGAACAAATCTCTATTATTTACAAAGAAAAGGACTCTGTGATTTTTTCTGAGAATGAAAAAACGCATGAATCTTTTTATGTGGTTCACAAAGGAGCTATTGCCCTTAAAAAGAATCAAAAAACCCTTGATATGTGCGATGAAGGAGATATTTTTGGATTAAGGCCGCTTCTGGCTCAGGAAAATTATGTTATGGAAGCCAGTGCTTATGAAGAGAGTATTTTATACGCCATACCGATTTCCGTTTTTAAACCTTATGCTTTAGAGAACAAGGCGATTGGAAATTTCCTTATTGAAAGTTATGCATCGAATACTAAAAACCCGTATTCTGAAGTGCATAAAAACAATTTATACGGCGAAGTTATTGCGCAGCATGATCAGAGTAACGACAAAGAAGTATTTGATTTACAGCCCGTAAAATTTTCGAAAAAGATGGTTACCTGCGGACCTTCGACCACAGCGAAAGAAATTGCAAAAATCCTGACTAAGAAAAAAGTTGGAGCTATTTTAATAGTCGATGAAATGCTCCCAATCGGAATTATTACTGACAAAGATCTGCGCAACAAAATTGTTACCGGTGACTATCCTATTACTACTGCTGCTGAAACTATCATGACATCGCCCGTTATTACGTATTCTAAAAAAATGACGGTTACTGAGGCTCAAATGGCAATGATAAAAAGCAACATTAGTTATATATGTCTTACAAAAGACGGAACTGTCAATACAAAAGCTGTTGGTATTTTATCCAAACACGACCTTATGGTATCGCTGGGAAACAATCCTGCAGTTTTGATTAAAGCTCTAAAAAGAACCACAAAAGTTAAGGAAATAAAACCTATCAGAGCCAGAATCATGCAGCTATTGCAGGGATATTTAGACCAGAATATCCCGATGACCCTGATTACAAAAATCATAACCGAATTGAACGATGCCTGTGTAAATCGTGTTATTGATATTTCGCTGGAAAAAATGAACACTCCCCCTCCTGTAAAATTTACCTGGCTCGCACTTGGAAGTCAAGGACGTGACGAACAAATGTTGCATACGGATCAGGATAATGCAATTGTATACGAAAATGTATCGGAAGTTTTTAAGGATGAAACCAAAGCATATTTCTTAAAATTAGCGACTTATATCAACAAAGGCCTTTTTACAATTGGCTACGAATATTGCCCTGCCGAAATGATGGCATCCAACCCAAAATGGTGTATGAGCCTGGACGAATGGAAAAATCAGGTGGCCTACTGGATCAAAAATCCGGGTAAAAATGAAGTTTTATTATCGTTTATCTTTTTTGACTACAGTGTAAAATATGGTGATCGCGAAATTGTAGATCAATTATCAGATTCGATATTTGAAAATGTAAAGGCTAACCCTATTTTCTATGTTCATTTGGTGAGTGGTGCTTTGCAGAGCCCCTCTCCAACCGGTTTCTTCAGACAGTTTTTAGTTGAACAGGACGGAGCCAACAAAGATCAGTTTGATATTAAACGAAGGGCCTTGATGCCGCTTACAGATGCTGCTAGGGTTTTAATTTTATCACACTCTGTAAAGTCAATCAGTAATACGGCGGAGCGTTTTGAGAAACTGGCCGAAATGGAACCTCAAAACAGTGAACTTTACTTATCCTGCTCTTATTCTTTTAAGGCCTTATTAAAATTCAGGACCAAACAAGGTCTTTTACATCATGATTCGGGACAATTTATTGCCCTGGAATCCCTTTCGAAAATGGAAAAAATAAAACTGAAAAGAACTTTTAAAACCATCAAAGAACTTCAGGAATTAATTTCGGTACGTTTTAATGTTTCTAATATTGTATAAAAATGAGTTTATTTAATTTTTGGAAAAAAGAAGAAGAAGAAAAGCTTTTCGATGAAAATATTACGATCGAAGAGACTCGTTTTATAGTATTGGATACAGAAACGACAGGTTTTGATTTCGAAAATGACCGTATATTGTGCATTGGAGCCCTGGTATTGCAAAATGCTACCATTTCAGTTCAGAATAGTTTCGAAGTGTATATAGAACAAGATCATTATGACGAGTCAACTGCGCAGATTCATGGAATTTTGAAAGATTTTGTTGTAAAACGCCCATCTGAAGCTGAAGCATTAGAACAGTTCGTTAACTATTTAGGTGATTCTGTTATTATAGCTCATCATGCTTATTTTGATATCACGATGATCAACAAAGCTTTGGAAAGAAATGGCTTACCTGAATTAAAAAACAAGTCGCTGGATACCGGAATTTTGTATAAAAAAACATTGATAAAATCACATCTTTTTGAACGAAAAGACCATTATTCACTTGATGATCTGGCTGATAAATTTGATATTTCTAAAAAGGATCGCCATACCGCATTGGGGGACGCCTATATAACAGCCATTGCTTTTTTAAAAATTGTAAAAAAACTGAGAGAAAAGAAAGAAGTTACCTTAAATAAGCTTTTTAAATAATAATGAGGTAAGTCAAGTAATTTAGTGCCGAAAAGTCACTATTTAAAGATATAAATTACCTCTTACTTTTGAGGCCTGAATATTAACCTTAAAAGTGATTTCGGAACTTCAAAGACCTCTTTTTGAATCGCTACTGAATATTCTTTGGATCAGCTTCTTAAGACCTTTATCAGGCATAGCAGGCAAACCCCAGATACAATTTATGGAACTCTGAATCTCTGCAAAAACACCGGAAACCCTATCAATAAAATTACTACTCCAAATATTGTGGCAAAACATTACTATCTGATAGCTGTACCTTTTTTTTGGCCTCCTGAATCTGTTTGGCAGCATCATTACCTGCCGATTCATTTATTTGCCCGTACAATTGCCCTGTTATGGCTTCTTCCCCAAAAAAGAATCCACAAATGGTTATAATAATCAATAAAGGGCAAAGAAAAAATGGTATAATAAGATAAAGCAGCGCTTAATTTTATGGCGTTATCATCATTAAACTCTAAAAATGTAGTCTTCAATAAATACAATGACTTTGAAAAGATATTTCGATTTTTCATTTGCTATTTTTGATATTCCTTCAAATTTAAACGATAATCAAAAATCCTGAATTCCTGATTTTTAATAGAATTTTACATTTTTATCATGTAAAATTATTTTGAAATCCTTTTATATTCCTGATCAAAACCCAATTTTTTAATTTTTAAAATCTTTTTGAATTCGCTTCTTGTTGGTTTTATTAAATACGACATTGAATCTATCTTTTCAGCTTTAACAACAGTTACAGAATCAAGTTTTTTTAAGTCATCTGGCAAATAGATTTCTTTTATTTTAAGTGTTTTATTTTTCAGGCTAAAAAATTGCGTTTTCCAAAAAATAGAGTCTTTTATACTTAGCACCAATTGACCATCTATACGTTTAAGCTTTTGATAGTATGACAATCTAAAAATAGTATCTATATAAGGTTCTGTAAATTCTATTGAATCTCCCTTAGTGTGAATATACATTTTTTTCTCAGAGTTTTTTTCTGTCACTAAATTACCTTCGATTTTAAAGTCTTGCTTTATTGAATCGAATTCAATTTTATCCATCTTATATTTTCCAAAATATTTAGCTATAATTCTGTCTTCTTCAATTCGAATAAAAGTCGAATCATTGTTCCTGTACAATCCTCTATACTTATGAGGAAAATGATCTAACTCTGAATCATCATCCGGCTGCGGATTTTCAAAATAAAAGAAAAAACAATCAGGACATGGTAGCGTCCTAACTTTTTTACAAGCTCCAAAACAAATTACTAAAATCAATATTAAAATTGACTTTTTCATAGGAAAATCATTTATAGTGGCAAAAAATCCCTTTATCATAAACCGTCCACAAACTTGCTTTTTGGTTTGCTGCTTTTAATGCGTTATTTGCCCAGGTATTACACGTATAAAAAAGGCTGTAACTTCCCTTTGCTTCATAAAAAGCATCTTTTTTTCCGTAGCTGTGGCCTTCAATCCATTGCGGGTGAGCGGAATCACTAAAACTTTCAGAAATATAAGTCACCAAATTTTGGTAATTCTCTTTTGAAATCAGGATTCGTTTGCAGTCTTCGCCTTCTTTCAATTGCTTAAAAAATGTAGTATGCATAGCAGATGAACTTATTCCAAATGCTGCTTTGAGGGCTGTACTGGCTTTGAGGTCTGCCCATTCCGGTGTATCGAGATAAAAACCTTTATCACCCCATCCAAAAGCGATAAAATTGACCAATGAATCTTTTGATTGTGTCTGACTGAAACGGATTTCGTTTCGCCAGTCTTTAATTTCATTTTTTACAGGAACTACAATATCGGTGTGAACGCCGTTAGAGAGAATGTAAACTGGAATAGCATTTTGTTCTTCAACCTGATCAATATCAGAGTTGACCGTGATTTTTGAAATTAGAAGAACGGATGAAATGTATAACGCAAGGAAAGCGAAAATTCCGAAAAGTGTCCAGCCCAGAAATTTAAAAGATTTTTTTAGCATTTTGATTGGTTTTAGATTTAGTTATTGGTTGATTTTTCTGTAACCAATTTTTAAGCCAAAAATTTTCAAATATGAAATTTCACTAGAATTTTTTCCCGCAGATTTTTCAGATTATCATGGACTTGATGTTAGGCACACTGTTTTGTGCCTCTACACACAATCTTTGCGATAAAAACTAAAAAAAACCGCTGAATTTCTCCAGCGGTCAAATCTATTTTCTTTATTCTTTTTTCTATTTTTAAAAAAGGACTAAACATTAAAACGAAAATGCATTACATCACCATCTTTTACTACATATTCTTTTCCTTCTACTTTGAATTTTCCGGCTTCTTTTGCTTTTGCTTCTGAACCGTACTGAACGTAATCTTCATATGAAATAACCTCTGCACGAATAAAACCTTTTTCGAAATCAGTGTGGATAACTCCGGCTGCCTGAGGTGCAGTTGCCCCAATGTTAATTGTCCACGCACGAACTTCTTTTACACCAGCAGTAAAATAAGTTTGTTGCTTTAATAATTTATAAGCAGCACGAATTAAAACAGATGCTCCTGGCTCAGTCAATCCCATATCTTCAAGAAAAACCTGACGTTCTTCATAGCTTTCCAATTCTGTAATATCAGCCTCTGCCCCTACTGAAAGAATAATAACTTCAGCATCTTCATCTTTTACTAATTCACGAACCTGATCTACATATTTATTTCCGTTTACAGCAGAATTTTCGTCAACATTACAAACATATAAAACCGGTTTTGCTGTAATTAACTGAAAACCCTCCATCAAAACTTCTTCGTCATTATTTTGAGGAATAATTGTTCTTGCAGATTTTGCCTGTAATAATGCTTCTCTAATTCTGTTTAATAAAGCTTCTTCTGTCTGAGCTTCTTTATTTCCGGTTTTTGCAGCACGTTTTACTTTTTCAAGGCGTTTATCGATTGTTTCCAAATCTTTTAACTGCAATTCGATATCAATCGTTTCTTTGTCACGAATTGGGTTTACATTTCCGTCAACGTGTACAATATTATCATTATCAAAACAACGCAAAACGTGAATGATTGCATTACACTCTCTAATATTCCCTAAAAACTGGTTTCCAAGACCTTCACCCTTACTCGCTCCTTTTACCAAACCGGCAATATCTACAATATCTACGGTTGCCATTTGTACACGCTCTGGTTTTACCAACTCTTCTAATTTGTTGATTCTTGGATCCGGAACGTTTACAACACCAATATTTGGCTCGATTGTACAAAACGGAAAGTTAGCACTCTGCGCTTTTGCATTAGATAAACAATTAAATAATGTTGATTTTCCAACATTTGGTAATCCTACAATTCCTGCTTTCATCTGTTGTTTCTAGTTTATTTTTTATTGACACTGAATTAACCAGGTCTTTTGGCTTTCTGCCAATATGCTATTTTTTGGCTTTAAAATTTTGCAAATATAAGATTTAATAGCTCGTAAGTGAAGTAAAAATGTGCATTAATATAATTTTAAAAGACTTGTTTGAAATTTTTAAACTTTTAACCGGTATTTTGTTAAAAAAAATGTAATTTTATACAAAACAACAATAAAAAACAAACCAATAAACCAAAAACCATGAAAAAGATTGCATTATTTTTATTTCTGCTGAACACAGCTTTTCTTTTTGCTCAAAAAGAAGTCACGGGTGTCGTCAAAGACAAAACAGGTAATCCCCTGCCAGGTGTAAATATTCTTGAAAAAGGGACCTCAAACGGCGTTTCTACCGATTTTGAAGGAAAATATATCATCCAAGTAAAAGAAGGTACCGTTTTAGTTTTTAGCTATGTCGGATTTTCAACTGTAGAAAAAGTAGTTTCAGGAAATAACCTAAATATTGTTTTAGATGAAAGTGATGGTCAGATACTAAATGATGTTGTAGTTGTAGGTTCCAGAAACACTAAAAGGACTGTTGTAAATTCTGCCGTTCCTATTGATGTAATTAATGTAAAGGATGTTACGACACAAAGCGGAAAAATAGAAATTAATGAATTATTGCAATATGTCGCTCCGTCATTTAACGCTAATAAACAATCCGGCTCTGATGGTGCTGACCACGTCGATCCTGCCTCTTTACGAGGGATGGGACCAGATCAGACTTTGGTTTTAATTAACGGCAAAAGAAGACATCAGTCATCGCTTATCAATCTATTTGGAACTCGTGGACGTGGAAATACCGGAACGGATTTGAATGCAATTCCGGCCGCTTCTATCAAAAGAATTGAAATTTTAAGAGACGGTGCTGCAGCACAATATGGTTCTGATGCTATTGCCGGGGTCATCAATATTGTTTTAAATGACAATGTTGACACATTTACAGGATCAGTTACTTATGGCGCATTCAATACCAACGCAAAGGGTGATTTCCCTGAAGGAACTGCCAATACTGATGGCTATCGTTTAGATAAAAATGGTAATGGAAATACATTCGGAAAAGATCAGGCTTTTGACGGCGGATCAGTAAAAGTGGCAGCTAATTATGGGGTTGCAATTGGCGAAAAAGGTGGTTATGCTAATTTTTCTACAGAATATTTAAATAAAAACAAAACACTCCGTCCGGGCTTTGATTTTAGAAAAGGATTTGGAGAAGCAGAAATTCAGAGTTTTAACTTATTTGGAAATTTATCAATTCCTATATCTGAAAAAACAGAATTTTATGCTTTTGGTGGAAGAAATTTCAGAGATACTGATGCCTATGCTTTTACCCGAAATAGCGGTCCACGTGTTGTAGAAGAAATTTATCCCGGAGGTTATACACCAAGAATCACTTCAAATATTATCGACAATTCATTTGCTGCAGGATTTAGGACTCAAACCTCAGGAGGATGGAAAATTGACCTGAGTAATACCTTTGGAAAAAATTTATTTCATTATTATGTAAAAGGAACAATCAACGCTTCATTACTGACAGCTTCTCCAACGGAATTTGATGCGGGCGGACACAGCCTGACTCAAAATACAACTAATTTTGATATTTCTAAAAATTATGATTCTGTAATGAGTGGTCTAAATCTTGCGTTTGGGGCAGAATTCAGAACAGAAAAATTCAATATTTTCGCAGGCGAAGAAGGTTCTTACACTACTTATGATACAAATGGAAAACCCATTACCGATCCATTAACACAAAGTCCTCCAATGACTGATAATCCAGATTACGATCCTAACGAACCTACTTCATCCACAAACCCTTTAATGGTACCACGCCCCGGAGGTTCACAGGGATTCCCGGGATACAGCCCAAAAAATGCTATTGACAAAAGCCGTACGAATCTTTCTTTATATGCAGATGCAGAATTAGATATTAGTGAAGCATTTATGTTGAGTACTGCTGTACGTTTTGAAAATTACAGCGATTTTGGCAGTACTGTAAACGGAAAATTAGCATCAAGACTTAAACTTACTGACAATATCAACTTAAGAGGTTCTGTCAGTACAGGTTTTCGTGCCCCATCATTAGCACAAATTTATTATAATTTACGTTTTACCAACTTTAGTTCCGCAGGTGCAACAGAAGTATTACTCTCTCCAAACAACAGCCCCGTAACAAAAGCTTTTGGTATTAATAACTTAAACGAAGAAAAAGCTGTTAATGGTTCTTTAGGTTTAACTGCCAATTTTGGCGATTTTACAGCAACCGTTGACGGCTATTTGATTCATGTAAAAGACAGAATTGTGTTGACAGGCTATTTTGATGCAACTCAATTTAACCTTGGTGTTGACAAGGCACAGTTTTTCGTAAATGGTGTAGATACTAAAACAACCGGACTAGATGTAGTTTTAGCATGGAAAAAAACAATTAACGAAAACAGATTTGGCGCAACCTTAGTTGGAAACATCAATGATATGAAGATTGACAAAGTAAAAAATGGCAATTTAGAAGAAAAAACATTCTTTGGAGAGCGGGATAAAGCCTTTTTACTTGCTTCTGCACCACCTAATAAATTTGGACTGAACCTAAATTACGGCAGAAAATGGTTTGATGCCGGATTGGCATTTACCAGATTTAGCGAAGTAAAATTATTAGATTATCAAATGGATGAAGATCCCGAAGATTACAGAACAGACGCTTCTGAAACTGATGAGCAGGTATTTGCAAATCAAAAGAAAGCCGCAACAGATACTTATGGAGCCAAAATTGTAACCGACCTGACTTTAGGATTCCAACTTTCAAAATCAACAAAAATTAGTATAGGAGCCAATAACTTATTAAACATTTATCCTGACCAACAAGATGACTGGGTTGAGGCTGGTGGCTACTGGGATGCTGTACAAATGGGTTTCAATGGAGCCTATTACTATGCGAGACTTGGATTTAATTTTTAATTGATGATACACAAAAAAATCCTGAGTTTTTGCTCAGGATTTTTTGTATATTTTCAAAATTAAAGCTTGAATTCGAGTGCATCTATAAGTGCTTTTTCTTCATCTGTAGCTGTAAATCCGGAAATATCCCAATATTTAGTCAGGATTTTATTCTTTTTATTAAAAAGTGATTTTTCCTTAAAAACATCACTTTCTTTATACGTAAAATTTTGTCTGTTGAAATTCGTCGTTATAAAACTATTACGCACCTGAATATTTTTTATCTCCTCTTTCAAAACCAAATCATACCCTATCTCTTCATTTGCAGTCAATAAATAATAGTCCAGACCATCTATCCTGTAACTAACCCTTACAGATGAGCCTGTAATATTCTTAGAACCAATTTGTTCATTCTCCTGAATTTGAGCAAGATTGGCCGGTACTATGATAACACTAAATTCTACAATCAGTTTTTTTTCAGGATCATAAATTATTTCATAAGTATCCAAAGCCGTTTTTGAATTATCTAAGGGCGATACAGACATTATATAATAACCACTATTATTAGGATGTCCCTTGGTTGTAAAGCTATATTCTTTTTTTGTTTTTGAATCCAAAAGAACATCGAAATACTTTAAATTGGAATAATTTTCCATGATATTATTCAGATTATAACCCATCAAATCTGCACTAATATCGGCTTCCAATAAGCCATAGGACCTGTTTTGTTCTACAAGTAATGTGGTAGTTGCTTTTTTTTGACTAACAGAAAACTGAAAATTTACTAGTCCGTCATTATAATAAGAGTATTTGTTGTTTAACAAAAAAAACTCTCGCACATATACTTTTAAACGGTACGAAGCGGCTAATTTTTGCCTTGAATTAGCAACAATTTTTTGAAGTGTTTTTTGAGGATTTTCATTTGACACCACAATCTCATCAAGTTTATTATGGCTGTTTTTTAGATAGACTACAAATTGATCTTCCTTTAGAGCTGCCCAACGAAGCGTCAATTTTTCATAGTTTGTTTCAGACACCTGAACATTTGAAGCGCCATTTAATTCAAAAGTCACTTTACCCTCTTTGTTCGTTATCAAAGTCTGCCTGGTTTTCATGATATAAACCGTCGCATTTTCTATAGGTAAAAGTGTTTCTATATCTTTTATAACAATAGAATATTCGGTGCTTTGTGCAAAAACACCAAAGCTAAATAACAGAATAAATAAAAGTATTAATCTTTTCATGAGCCATTATTAAAATACAAAAATTATTGCCAAATTTAACAAAAATAAAACATTACAAACCAGCACAATATGCAATAAATTAAATGTTTTAAGTACAAAAAAAAAATCCTAAGTTCAACACTCAGGATTTCCGATATTATAATTTCAAATATTATTCACCGTGTAGAAACGCTTGTCTGTTTAACAAAGTTTCTTCATCTTCTACGTGGTTATCATCTGGTACACAGCAATCAACAGGACATACAGCGGCACATTGAGGCTCGTCATGGAAACCTTTACACTCTGTACATTTTCCGGGTACAATATAATATACCTCATCTGAAATTGGTGTCTGGGCATCATCTGCGTCAACTTCTGTTCCGTCTGGTAAAATTACTTTTCCTGAAAGTTTTGTTCCGTCTTTATATCTCCAGTCATCAGCTCCTTCATAAATTGCTGTATTTGGGCACTCTGGTTCACAAGCTCCACAATTAATGCATTCGTCAGTTATAATTATTGCCATTTTATTCTTGGTTATGAGTTAAAAATTATAAGATTTTACAAAAAATGTCAAACATTTTCATCTGCTTTGCCTTATAACTTAATATAGCTTATTTTTGTGCAAAATTACAATCAAAACCTTTCATAAACAAATTAGTTATGTTACAAAACAAAAAAAAACAATCTTTTATAGCGCTTGGACGGTTTTTGAGTCAGTTTTCAGAAGAAAAAAACACTCGAAATGAGTCGGTTTCAGGTAATGACTTGTTTTTTGATGATTTTATAAATCTTATACAACTTTCGCAATCACATAATGGCTGGTATACTCCTGAGCAGGTTTACTTTTCAGTAAAATCATGGGCAGATGCGTTGACAGAAGAGAATATTGACAAATGGCTTTCTCGCTATTCTACTGATTTTGCCCAAAACAATACAAACGAGAAAACAGTAGCTTTAATCTTAGCAGGAAATATTCCATTGGTAGGATTTCACGATTTTATATGTGTTTTAATTACGGGAAATAAGGCTTTAATAAAAACATCATCAAATGACCAGCATTTATTGCCGTTTTTGGCCAAATACTTAATTTTTATTGATGAAACACTAAAAGACAAAATAACTTTTGCGGAAGGCAAATTAGAAAATTTTGATGCTGTAATTGCCACCGGAAGTAACAATACTGCCCGTTATTTTGAATATTATTTTAAAGACAAGCCTTCGATTATTCGTAAAAACAGAAATTCAGTTGCGGTTTTAAATGGTCAGGAAACGAAAGAAGATTTAGAAGCTTTAGGCGAGGATATTTTTCGGTACTTTGGTTTAGGATGCCGAAATGTTTCAAAACTTTTCGTTCCAGCAGATTACAAATTTGATGCTTTTTTTGAAGCCATTTTTAAATATCAGGATGTGATTCATTATGAAAAATATGCTAATAATTACGATTACAACAAAGCCGTTTTTTTAATGAGTAATTTTAAATTGCTGGACAATGGATTCTTAACAATCAAAGAAGATTCCAGTTATGCTTCTCCTATTTCGAGTGTGTTTTATGAATTTTACGAAAAGATAGAAGATTTGCAAAACCGTCTCGAAGCTGAAGCTGAGCAGATTCAATGCATTGTAAGCAATAATCTGATTAAAAACAGTATTTCTTTCGGCAAAACACAGACTCCACAATTATGGGATTACGCAGACAACATCGATACTATATCGTTTTTGTTAATAACATAGGTTAAAAAATTATAATTATTGCGAATAATTTAACGCTTTTTCGGCTTGTATTCCCGAAATTTGCGTTTTTAAAATTTGGACTTTTAACTATACCATGAAAAAACACAACTACAGCGCAGGACCAAGTATTTTACCTCAGGAAGTTTTTGAAAAAGCATCAAAAGCAGTTTTAGATTTTAATAATTCAGGATTATCAATTCTTGAAATTTCGCACCGAAGCAAAGATTTCGTTGCAGTTATGGATGAAGCCCGTGCATTGGCTTTAGAGCTATTAGGCCTTACCGGCAAAGGTTATCAGGCTTTATTTTTACAAGGCGGAGCAAGCACCGCATTTTTAATGGCTCCATACAACCTGATGAAAGAAAACGGAAAAGCAGCTTATTTAGATTCAGGAACATGGGCGACAGCAGCCATCAAAGAAGCTAAACTTTTTGGAGAGACCGTTATCGTAGGATCTTCGAAAGATGACAATTACACTTATATTCCAAAAGGATATGAAATACCGGCTGATGCAGATTATTTTCACTGCACAAGCAACAATACCATTTTTGGAACTCAAATGAAAGAATTCCCGGCAACCAACATTCCTGTTGTATGTGATATGAGTTCTGATATTTTTTCACGTGAATTAGACTTCTCTAAATTTGACTTAATCTATGCCGGAGCTCAAAAAAATATGGGGCCTGCAGGAGCAACTTTAGTAGTTATAAAAGAAGATATTTTAGGTAAAAACGGAAGAGTAATTCCGAGTATGCTGGACTATACAAAACACATCAAAGCAGAAAGTATGTACAACACTCCTTCTGTATTTGCAGTATATGTTTCTCTGTTGACCTTACAATGGATTAAAGAAAAAGGCGGTGTTGCAGCTGTTGAAAAGTTAAATAATGCAAAAGCAGCGTTACTTTATAATGAGATAGACAGAAACCCATTATTTAAAGGGGCTGCAAATGTTGAAGATCGTTCTAACATGAATGTTACTTTCCTTCTTACAAACGCTGAACATACAGAAACATTTGATAAATTGTGGAAAGAAGCCGGAATTTCAGGTTTGCCTGGACACCGTTCTGTAGGAGGTTACAGAGCTTCAATTTACAATGCTATGCCAATCGAAAGTGTACAGGTTTTGGTAGATGTAATGAAAGCTTTGGAAACTAAAGTTTAGTTCCCGAAAAATATCAATTGAATACCGGAACCTTAGCCCCGATAGCAGTGAAAATCCTTTTGTGTTTTTTCTTTAAAAACATAAAAGATTGTAGCGGATAGCGGGATTAGCTTCTAAATAAAAAAGAAAAAATTAATATTGAGGACGAGATTGCTTCATCCTCGCAAAAGACATAAAATAAAATGAAAGTATTAGCCAATGACGGAATTTCTAAAAGTGGAATTCTAGCTTTAGAAAAAGGTGGATTTGAAGTTATCACTACAAAAGTAGCACAGGAACAAGTTGCTAACTTTATCAATGAAAATAATGTCGATGTAATTTTGGTTCGTAGCGCAACCAAAGTTCGCAAAGATATTATCGATGCCTGCCCTGGTATTAAAATTATCGGACGAGGTGGTGTTGGTATGGACAATATCGATGTTGATTATGCTAAAAGCAAAGGAATTCATGTAATCAACACTCCTGCTTCTTCTTCAGAATCAGTTGCTGAATTAGTATTTGGACACTTACTTTCTGGTGTTCGTTTTTTACATGACTCAAACAGAAATATGCCTTTGGAAGGTGATTCAAACTTCGACGGTTTGAAAAAAGCTTACGCAAACGGAACTGAATTAAGAGGAAAAACATTAGGTATCGTAGGTATTGGCCGTATTGGTCAGGCAACTGCTAAAATGGCTCTTGGTTTAGGTATGAAAGTTATTGCTGCTGATGGATTTATTCCGTCTGTAGATGTAAAAGTTGAGTTTTTTGATGGTCAGTCTATTACAACTACTATCGTCCCTCAGTCTTTAGAGTCTTTATTAAAAGAATCTGATTTTATTACTTTACACGTTCCTGCTCAGGATGGTTATATCATTGGTGAGAAAGAATTCGAAATCATGAAAGATGGTGTTGGAATCGTTAACTGTGCGCGTGGAGGAGTTATTGACGAAGTTGCTTTGATCAAAGCTTTGGATTCAGGAAAAGTTTCTTTTGCAGGATTAGACGTTTTTGAAAGCGAACCAAAACCTGAAATGGCAATCTTAATGCATTCTAAAATCTCTTTGACTCCCCATATCGGAGCTGCTACAGGTGAGGCTCAGGATAGAATTGGTACTGAATTGGCTTCACAAATTATTACTTTGCTGAGCTAATCTGTAATTAAAATACTTTAAAAGGGGATTTATTAATGTTGTTAATAAGTCCCCTTTTGTTTTTTGATTAAATTTGAGTTATAAATCTAACCTAATTCTTTAATATCATGTTTGAACAATTAACCCAATTAGTACAACAATTTGGAGACGATGCTGTTGTAAAAAACAGTGCCATTCCGAATGAGCATAATGAAGGCGTAATAAATGAAGCCGGGAATTCTATCTTTTCAGGACTTCAAAAAATTGCATCAGAAGATGGCGGTAAACAATTAACTACCTTATTTCAGGGAAAATCTATTGACAGTTCGAATCCTGTTGTACAACAGCTGACACAACAATTATCAGGGAGCCTTGGCGAAAAATTTGGTTTAAGTAATGATACCTCTTCAAGTGTTGCCGGAAGTATGATTCCTAAAATTTTAAATTCTTTAGTAAATAAAGCAAAAGACCCTAACGATAACAGCTTTCAGGTTTCAGATATTATAAATGCAGTGACAGGAAACAGCAGTCAGGCTTCAGGTATTATGGATACTATTTCAAAATACGGAATGCAATTTGGCTTAGATCAAAATGCAGATGGCAAGGTCGACACAGCAGATGTTCTTGAAGTTGCTAAAAGCAATGGCGGTATAGGTGGATTCATTGGTAAATTATTTAACCGCAAATAATAAAACTTAGATGTTTAAAAGAGCTGTTTATTGAAATACTGACAGCTCTTTTTTTATTGATTAAAAAAAGTAAGTGCTATTCCTGTAGTTGTAAAATGTTAAATAATAAAAGCCATCACTCCTTTTTTTGTAAATTTAAAGTTCAAATTTAAGTCATGAAAAATTTCGTTTGCCTATTAGGAATCTTATTTACGATTATTGCATGTTCGACATCTTCGAAGAATAGTACTGAAATAAACAATCCAAAATCAACAGCGGTAAATGATACAGTCCGGATTGCGAATGATTCTTTAGAATATGAAGTTATCATTATTGATAATGGATTTAGTTTCTGGCTTTCTTCTCAGGCATTGCCCAGAAATTATTATTCCTTAACGTATCTGGAAAATAAAAATCAGGTTTATGTAACAGAATGGAATAATCGTGTTCTGCAGCCCCAGCGGTACAATCCAAATTTATATGAAATGACCATAGACTATCAGTCCCACATTAGATATGGCTACGAAGTGAATTACCTGATTTATAATTATATGATTTATTTTCAAAATACTTACAAACAAAAGCTCGCCGGATATGTACCACAACGATAATGTTAGTATATTTGTAATCACTACAAATAAAAAATGAACAGATTAAAGCAACGTTGGGGCATTACCTCAAATTTTCAGCTTGTTATTATATTTATCGTTTTTGCGATCACCGGATCTGCATCTGCGTGGCTGTCCAGACCTTTTTGTGAATTTTTACATATCACCAAAGAAGACTTCGGCGGTTGGTTTACCCTTATACGATTAATAATTATTTTCCCAATCTACCAAGTTCTATTGGTTGCTATTGGAACCATTTTTGGACAGTTTCGTTTCTTTTGGAACTTCGAAAAGAAAATGCTAAAGGGTATGGGATTGGGATTTCTCTTCAAAAATTAATTATAATACCGATTATGTATTTAATATAGCGAATAAAAATAGCCTGTTTTTATATTTATACCGGAGTTTATACCAAAAAAATTCCAATCTTTTGAATATTATAATTGGGATAATACAGTTGGCATTTTCCCACAACCTTCACGTAGTTCTTTTCTTGCTTTTCATACAGAATGGATCATTTATTATAAACAACATTTCTCTTTTCAGTTTATTTTCTGCAAAGTATTATACTGTCAATAAGCATTTAAGTTTTATCATAAATTATATCACAACGTAAGGATTTTTATCAACAAAACATCAAACCAGAACAGGATGGAACAGGATAGTTTTTTTTAACATTTTGTAAAACTTTACAGTAATGATTACATTACTAAACTAACTAAAACCAACCAATCGATGTTAAAGAATACTTTTAAATTATTTTTTGCAATGGCAATAGTCTGCCTTACAATGTCTACTGCAAAGATCTCTGCCCAGAGTCCGGTAGTGAAAATTGATTTTGATCAGGCAAACAGACAAACAACAGAAGTGGGTGAACCCGACTATACTTCCTGGGTGGTAACTACAAATAGCGCCACCAAGACTGAAAACGGAGTTACATTTACAATAACGAGAGTGGGTGATAAAGGAGATATTTTAGGAACTAACTGGGAAAAAGCAGGTATCCAGGCTCCCTACTATGCCCGATTAGTCTGCGATGGTGTAACGGTAAAAGGGACAACTGCAAACGAGGGAGGAGAAATAGAACTTCGAATTACTGGGCTACCAACAGGAGCCCATACTTTAATGGCTTTTTTAAACGCAGTCGATAGCCCGGTTTATACTTTTAGCCCAATTGATATTTCTATAGATGGAAACCTGATCGTTGACAATTTGATTCCGACTATCAGGGCTCATAAAACAGCAGATGCAAAATCAGCATATTTAACATTTGAGGCGATTTCGGGAACTGATGTTGTTGTCCTTTTCGCAGCAGAAACATCAGGTACTGAAACTTTCAAAAATGTAATGCTAAACGGATTTGAATTAAACACTCCTAATATTTTTAATCAGGCCACAAATCCTGATCCTAAACATAATGATGAACACGTAGAATTAAGTTCAGGCAATAAAACATTAACATGGACATCTGCCATTAATGCTGTATCACATAATATCTATTTTGGCACTAATTTAGCAGCCTTGGAAGCTGCTAATACGTCTTCACCTGAATTTAAAGGTAATCAACTCAAAGCAAATACTTCTTTCCAGGCAAACGGATTATATACAGGTGAGACATACTATTGGAGGGTTGATGAAGTATTAGCAAATAACGAAATAGTAAAGGGCAATATTTGGCGTTTTCGCCCTGCCCAGCTTGCTTTTCCAGGTGCAGAAGGATATGGCCGCTTTGCCCGTGGCGGAAGAGGCGGAAAAGTAGTAGCCGTGACCAACCTTAATGACAGTGGTCCTGGAAGCTTACGTGAAGCGATTACTAATGATATAGGCCCAAGGACTATTGTTTTTAATACATCTGGAATCATTCAGCTTGAATCTCGTTTAGTATCAAATCAGCCTTACATAACAATTGCGGGGCAAACTGCTCCCGGAAAAGGAATCTGTATTCGTAAAGCTCCTCTGGGAATTACAGGAAATGATGCTATAGTTCAAAACATAAGAGTGAGATTAGGAGGCGGACAAACTTTTGATGGTATGGGACTAACTGGTGCCGATAATAGTATCATAGACCATTGCTCTATCAGCTGGACCATTGATGAAGCTTTTAGTTCCCGTTCAGGAAAGAATATTACATTACAAAAAACATTAATTTCTGAGGCCTTAAATGCTGCAGGACACGAAAATTATCCCGCTGGAACTGAACATGGTTATGCGGCGACAATAGGCGGTGATATTGGCAGTTTTCATCATAACTTATTAGTGCACAATTATGGTCGAAATTGGAGTTTAGGTGGCGGATTAGATGGCAGTGGAGCTTATGCTGGCAGAATGGATATCACCAATAACGTTGTTTATAACTGGGGTTCCAGAACAACGGATGGTGGTACCAAAGAAGTGAATTTTGTAAATAACTATTACAAACCAGGAGCAGGTTCTAAAATATTTGTTGCATTTAGTGCCGATAACGAAAATGCTGGAACAGGAATGCAGCGCTGTTATTTTAATGGAAATGTAATGCCGGGTTATTTTGACGAAAGTAATCAGGCTATCGGAAGAAGAGCTACTTATAAAAATGGGGCTACTAATACTTACGATAATTTTGTCAATACTCCATTTTTCCCTTCATACGTAACTACACAATCTGCAAAAACTGCCTATAAAATAGTACTTTCAGATGTTGGATGTATTCAACCGGACTTTGATAAACATGACCAAAGAATGATCTCAGAAACATTAAACGGAACTTATACGTACAAAGGAAGTGTCACCAATAAACCTGGATTTCCTGATAACGAATCGGATGTTGGCGGCTACGAAACATATCCTGAAATTGTCAGAAATGCCAATTGGGATACGGATCAGGATGGATTACCTGACTGGTGGGAAACGATCACAGGAACTAATTTAAATTCAGGTATCAGTGATTTCTCTGATTCTAATGCTGATAATGATTTAGATGGTTATACCAACTTAGATGCATATTTACAATGGATGTCCCTGCCTCATTACGATTCCCCTGACGGAAGTAAAGTCAGCATTAATATCCAGAAACTTTCAAGAGGTTTTACAAGTGGGGTCAGCTATTCTGTTTCGAATGTAGTAAATGGAAATGCTTCTCTTAACGCAGATATCGTAGATTTTACACCAACTGCAACAGGTTTATGCTCTTTTGATTTTACTGTTACGGATAATGAAGGAGCCAGTATGACCCGAAAAGTTAATATTGTTAGTGGATACAGTTCTACTTTATCAATAGAAAAAAACGTTAAAGAAGATAGTACTTTTAAAGTCTGGCCTGTTCCAAACAACGGTTCGTTTTCAGTTTTGATGGAGAATGACGGCAGCAATACAGAACTTAAAATCTTTGATATACTGGGCAAAGAAATAATCAAACGCAACATATCAGGAAGAGCTCAGGAAAATATCAGTTTGAAATCAAAAGGTCTTTTTATTCTGAAGGTTTCTGATCCCGTAACAAAAGAAGTATTGCATACAAGAAAGATTATTGTTCATTAAGTTAGTTTAGTTTGAGAAATGGCAGCCCGGGTAGCTGCCATTTTTTTTATAATTCTTTTTGTTTCTGAAAAAAATACGTATAAATCCAGGTAATCGTAAAGGATGGGATCACATCTGTAAACGGAATAATTTCTTCAACAAAAGTTAAAATACTTGCCGTTCTCCCAACTCTGCCTTTATACATTCTGGTCATAATAAAAGCTGCAACTGGTGCCCAAATCACATCCGAAAACTCACCTAAAACTGGAATACTTAATGAAATCATTCCAATTCCGTCAAACAGTAAACCTAGAAGCAGTTTTCTGACTTTCCCATCTTTAATAATTATTGTTTCTTGTCTGTCCATTTCATTTTTTTATTTTATTGTTACTGCAAATAGTACACCAAAATTTCCATCTGTTTGAATCCAATCGTCTTAAAGAAGATAAGCAGGAGAAACAAATCCGTCGAGATATAACGCATTCCAACATTCTAAAATTTTGAAATGTTCTCAAAATCATAAAAATTAACTTTTTTCGAGCACAAAAACAACTTTACCATTTGACAAAATACCAACTCCGTTTCTAATATCAAGATTTACAGACGCTTGTTTAAACTGAGAATGAATTTGACCATCTCTTCTATAGAAACGGATTTAGTCCAATATCTATAAGGACTATAACCGAACAGAAATCAGTTGTTATTCATTCAAACGACAAATACAAAAAACACAAGCTACTGTTTGTGTTTTTTTGTATTTGGTTCTGAATGAATTGTTGCCTATAGTAAGAACTTTTATTGCGGACTTTTATTGTTTGCTTTATACGTGTAATGAAGTCCGGAATATTTTACCCTAAAAAAAAACTGGCTGCCAATTTCTTGACAACCAGTTCTTAGTACAATGTAATCTTAACTATTTAATAATTAGTTTTCAATTCAACTCTACGGTTTTTGGCTTTGCCTAGTGCAGTGGTATTTACTGCAATAGGTTTGGTTTCTCCAAATCCAATGGCTGTTAATCTAGCCTCTTCAATTCCTTTACCTATCAAATACTGTTTTACAGAATCGGAACGTTTTTGAGATAAAGTCATATTAAAATCATCTGCACCCACGCTATCTGTATGTCCTTCAATGGTTAATTTGGCTCCTTGATTTCTGTTTAAGATTAGGGTTAGTTCATCCAATTGCGAAAGTGAAGCTACTTTTAATTTATCTGAATTGTTTTCGAAAAAGAGTTTACTTCCAATATAAGTTATTCTTACAATATCGGCTTTAGTAATTTCAGGACAACCACTATTTGCAGGAGTTCCTTTGGCATTCGGACATTTATCATCTATATCTACTACACCATCTCCGTCAGTATCAGGACAGCCTTTGAGTGCTACAACTCCAGCTACATCTGGACAACGGTCGATATCATCGGTTACACCATCTTTATCGCTGTCCATTGGGCAGCCTTTGCTATCCACTTTGGTACCAGATTTAGTGTTGACACATTGATCATCCTTATCGGCTACACCATCTCCATCAGCATCAGGACATCCATTGAGTGTAACTGTTCCTGCTTGGTCTGGACATTGGTCTTTTGAATCTTCAACTCCGTCATTGTCTTTGTCAGGACAGCCGTTGAGCATTTTTGAACCTGAAATATCGGGGCAATTGTCCAAATAATCTGGAACACCATCGGCATCTTTATCCAGTGGACAGCCCTTTTTGTCTACAGCAACTCCCGCTGGTGTATCTGGACAATTATCCTTCTTATCTGATACACCATCTTGATCGGTATCAACAGAATTACCCATATTGAAAGTCAACCCCGCCATATGAGTTACATACGAATCTTTTTTATTCATTTTACCATCGGCATTGTCAATTCCATCACGTCCGTCATGGTTTGAAAACAGGAATGTTTCCTGCAGATTCAGCATTATGACTGGAGTAAGCCTAATGTTGATACCCCCACCAGCTGATGGCAGCATAAAATCATACTTTTCTTGATGAAAATTAAGCTGGTTGTCAAATAGAATCGCTCCAACTCCAGCAAATACATAAGGTCTTATGACATATTCTGGTGCTACGATATTGAAACGTAAGTTAATAGAAGCTGCATTAAAATCAGATTTAAAACTTGCAGCTTCGTTATTATGATAACCAATAGTTCCTTTGGATAGCAATAAGTTTAGGTCGAATAATTTGCCTAAATATCTAGAAACAGATATACCCCCAAAACCGTACATGGAATTATCAGTTTTGTACCAGTCCCTGCCTAAATCACCATTATATTGAGTAACACCTGCATGCAGCCCAACATTCCATCTTTTATCTTCTGTCTGTGCCCTTGAAGTAAAGGTAAATGCGGTAACTGCACACAGAAATAATAATTTTTTCATAAAAATTTTTTATTAAAATTGTTAGGTATAAAGGTGAGATACAACAGACGAATTTTGTTATATAACTATTCTTAAAAGTTATATTATTCACTTACTAATTTAGAGTTAATGAATTGATCATTTTGCAGATTCTAACGTTATCTATTTATATAAATGTATTGACTCCTATAATTAAACAACATGATTTTTAGATCTAAACAGCTAAAAAAAGCACTTTAAACTATAATACTTTAAAAGAAACTGAAATAGATAACCGTTTTAGAGAATATTATAAAACTTTAGATTATGAAATTAGCAAAAGCTGTACCCTCCTAATGGAAACTAACTATATAACTCAAAAAATGTAAATAAAAAACGCAAAAATTCGTTACCAAATATTGTTCTTAAAATTCTGTTACACCCCATTTTAATATCGGCAGAATCTTTGTTTCTTTGTAAAAACAGTTTCTACATGATACACGCAAAAAGCATACATAAATTCTACGATCAGCTGGAAGTTTTAAAAGGAGTTGATTTACACATTCAAAAAGGAGAAATTGTTTCAATTGTAGGTGCTTCCGGTGCCGGAAAAACCACTTTACTGCACATTTTAGGAACTTTAGACAAACCTGAAAAAGGCTTCGGGACATCCCTGACTATAAACGGGCAAAACATCTTAGAACTCAACGACAAAAACTTATCCAGATTCAGGAACCTGAATTTAGGTTTTATCTTTCAGTTTCACCAGCTTCTTCCCGAATTCACTGCACTTGAAAATGTTTGCATTCCGGCTTACATTGCAGGGAAAAAGCCTTCTGAAACAGAAACTGAAGCAACAAAATTATTGGAATATTTAGGATTATCACACCGGATACATCATAAGCCCAATGAACTTTCCGGTGGCGAACAGCAGCGTGTTGCCGTAGCAAGGGCTTTAATCAATAAACCCGATGTGATATTTGCCGATGAACCTTCAGGAAATCTCGATACCCATTCTGCAGAGAATTTACATCAGTTGTTTTTTCAGCTTAGAGATGAATTTGGACAAACATTCGTGATAGTGACCCATAATGAAGAACTCGCTAATATGGCTGACAGGAAATTGGTAATGTCGGACGGGCAAATTATATCTTAAGATGTTTTTAATTCTTTTAAGCTGGATTTATATTGGTTTTACAACCATAAATATTGGTTTTTTTACAAATAAAATTTTAGGATTAAAGAATTCAAATTTTGTTATTTTCTCAATTCTTGGGCTTTTCACAACTACACTTTTCGCAGGATTTTGGGCGATTTTCGAAAGAATTAATATTGAATTTCATATTATTTTCTTAATTCTGAATATTGGGATTTATTTAAAATTTAAAAATAGTATCAAATCAATTTATAAATCTTTTTTTTATGAATTATTATGCTTACCTATTTCTTTAAAAACAGCATTATCCATTATCAGTATTTTAATATTAGCTCAATGCGCTTCAATTCCCTTCATCATTGATAATGAATCTTATTATATTCAGACCATAAAATGGATAAATAAATATGGCTTTGTAGAAGGTGTTGCGAACCTGCATTTTTTTCTAGCCCAAACCAGTGGATGGCACATTACGCAAAGTGTTTTTAACTTTTCCTTTTTATACAATAAATTTAATGATTTAAGTGGTTTTTGTCTTTTATTGGGAAATGTATATGCTTTTTTGCATCTTAACTCTTTTTTTAAAAGCAAAAAGATTAATCATCTGCTAATTGGTTTTTTACCTTTTGCTAATATTTTTTTCTTCTCATTTATTAGTACACCGTCGCCGGATTTGCCTGTTTATGTCCTATCCTTAATTATTTTCTATAAGTTTATAAACAATTATAAAAACCTAAGCCCAGAAACATTTAATCTTATTGCAGTACTGGTTTTCTTTGCTGTGTTTATAAAAACGACGGCGATTATCCTGATATTTATTCCTGTAGCACTATTTTCTGCACATTATCAGGCATTAGTTTCAAAACTCACAAAATCATTACTATTAGGGATAATGGTTTTATTCCTTTTTCTGATAAAAAATACTATAATTAGCGGATACCCTTTATTTCCTTTAACATTCCATCTGTTTTCTTTTGATTTTCAAATTCCGGCTTCAATGGTTCACACTTATTATGGCCTGACCAAAAGAGCTGCTTATGAATTAACAGAAAATCAGTTTAATAGTCTAAACGTATTCGAAATCTCTAAAATATGGCTTTCCAGACGTGGTTTACACGGCTTTTTCAATAAAACAATTTTATTGCTTTTGCTGTCAATCCCAGTTTTTGTCTTTAAATATTTTAATAAAAAGTCATTTTGGATTTTATATATAATCCTTTTTTTACAATTGCTATTTTTATTTTTTACTTCTCCTCAGTATCGGTTTTTTATAAATGCCATATTATTTTTCAGTTTTCTAATCGCTGCCTCTTACATTAATACTGAAAAAAAAATTGTATTTTCAATGTATTTCTCCTTAATAATTTTAACGCTGCCTACTATATTTACTTTTGACCTGAGCTTTTTTACAAAGAATACCCATCTGAAAAACAATAGCACATTTTCTGTAAATCAAATCATTTTCCCTTACAAGAACAGTAAATTTGAAGATCGTTTTGAAATGATAAAAAATGGTAATTTAAAATACAGTTCTCCAATCAATATTCCTTTTTTTTGGGGAACGGGAGACGGCGAAATACCTTGTGTGAACAAAGATCAAATAAAATATTTTGAGACCTATTACAACGTTAAACCTCAAATGCGTACCAACAATTTAAAAGACGGATTTTTCTCCAAAAAACTTTCAAAGAATGAATAAATCAGAACTCAAAGAATTTCTTGACGAAAAAGTTATTCAGTATAATAATCTTGATTTTATCGAAAGCGATCCCGTACAGATTCCGCATCTTTTTACAAAAAAAGAAGACGTTGAAATTGCTGGATTTCTAAGCGCAACAATTGCGTGGGGAAACCGCAAAATGATTATTAAAAACGCACATCAGATGATGAATTTGATGGGCAATTCGCCTTATGATTTTGTAATGTCGCATTCTGACTCACATTTAGAAGCATTAGAAAATTTCGTACATCGTACATTCAACGGAAAGGATTTTGCCGGATTTATAAAAGGATTACAGCATGTTTACAAAAATCATGAAGGTTTAGAAGCTGTTTTTGCTAAAAATCAGGAAGCAGACAGTCTACAAAAAAGCATTTCAGAGTTCAAAAAAACATTTTTTGAAACCGATCATCTACCCAGAACCGAAAAACATATTTCTGACCCTTTAAATAATTCTGCAGCAAAACGCATCAACATGTATCTGCGATGGATGGTCCGCCAGGACTCAAAAGGTGTCGATCTTGGTATTTGGAAAACCATTTCTCCCGCTGCCCTATCCTGTCCTCTTGATGTACATTCTGGTAATGTTGCCCGAAAATTAGGTTTGCTGACAAGAAAACAAAATGACGGAAAGGCTTTAGCCGAGTTAGACATAAAACTACGGAAACTAGACCCTAATGATCCTGTGAAATACGACTTTGCATTATTCGGATTAGGAGTTTTTGAAGGATTTTAACCTTTAATACAAAAAAACTAACAATTCCAATCTCTAAAAACTAAGGGGCAGAATTTTACAAAAAACTGGAATGAACTTGGGATTTTCGAACTTAATGAAGTGGCATAAGTCCTAAAGAATACCTTACCCAATAGGAATATATTGTCCGGAATAATATGGCAGACTATTTGGGCAAAAACTTAAAACATGGATTTGAACCCAACCAGCAACTAATTATAACACCTAAACACATCATATATCAAAGGGATAGTACTATTTCTCTGTTATAAGGGGATTTAATGCTATCTTTGCAAAAAAATTAAGGCAAATGAGTACGTTCGAAAAATTCAATCTTCCAAAATCATTACAAAAAGCAATCGATGAATTAGGATTTGTAACCCCTACTCCTATTCAGGAAAAATCTTTTTCTGTGATCATGTCAGGCCGCGATATGATGGGAATTGCGCAAACCGGTACCGGTAAAACATTTGCTTATTTATTACCTCTTTTAAAATTATACAAATTTACCCCCACCAATACACCAAAAATTGTAATTCTGGTTCCAACACGTGAATTAGTGGTTCAGGTTGTGGAAGAAGTTGAAAAACTAACCAAATACATGTCGGTGAGTACACTTGGGATTTTTGGGGGAGTAAATATCAATACACAAAAAAAAGCCGTTTACGAAGGAGTCGATATTTTAGTGGGAACACCCGGAAGAACAATGGATTTGGCTCTTGACGCTGTAGTCCGTTTTGATGAAACTCAAAAATTGGTTATCGACGAATTTGATGAAATGCTGAACTTAGGTTTCCGTACACAATTGACGGCTCTTCTGGCCATGATGAAAACCAAACGTCAGAATATTTTATTCTCAGCAACCATGACAGATGAAGTCGATGCTGTTTTGAATGACTTTTTTGATTTTCCTGAAGAAGTTACCCTTGCAGCTTCAGGAACCCCACTTGAAAATATTACCCAAATTACATACAATGTTCCGAATTTCAATACGAAAGTAAATCTTTTGAAACATTTATTGGAAACTAACGAAAGTATGGAACGGGTTTTAGTTTTTGTGAATAATAAGAAAATTTCAGACATGCTTCATACCCGAATCGAAGAAGATTTTGAAGGGCAGTTTGGTGTTATTCACTCCAATAAATCTCAAAATTATCGTTTGAGTACAATGGCAGAATTTCAGGAAGGAAACCTTCGAGGACTAATCACAACTGATATTATGGCGAGAGGTTTGGATATTTCTAATATCTCACATGTTATCAATTTCGAGCTTCCGGAAGAACCTGAATTGTATATGCACAGGATTGGTCGTACAGGACGTGCAGATGCAACAGGGACTGCTATAAGTTTTGTAACACCCCGTGAGGAAGAATTTAAAATTGAAGCAGAAGTTTTAATGAATACTGAACTTGAAATAGCTGATTTTCCTGAAGAAGTGGAAATTTCAACCAAACTGATAGAACCTGAAAAAGACAAACAACCCATTAAGTTTTTAATGAAAAAAGTAAAACTTGATGGCGATGGTGCTTTTCATGAAAAAGCTAAAAAGAACAAAAAAGTCAATCTTGGAGGACCATCCAAAACCAAAAAGAAAACCCATGGCTCTGTTAACCGGAACATGTTGAAAACGAGAGACAAAAAGAGAAAAGACAGTAATAAATAATCTCAGTTTTCGGTCACAGTTTTCAGTGTCTGTTAGAAACTGAAAACTGTGACCGAGACTGAAAACTTCCTAAATCGTCGTAAAAACCAATCCAACCGGAGAACATAATTCTATTTTCTTTCCTGTTGCAGTAAGTTTTCCGGTAGTTTTATCTCTTTTAAATATAATAATTTCATTGGTATACTGATGTCCTACTAAAAGATAATTACCCGTTGGATCAATTGCAAAATCCCTTGGCCCTTTTCCCTGAGTACTCACTTGTTCTATTTTGTTGATACTTCCATCTTTTAAAACAGTATAAACCGTAATCGAATTTAAATCTCCACGATCTGAAACGTATAAAAATTTACCGTCAGGCGAGATTTTAATTGCTGCAGAACTGTTTGTTCCTTTAAAATCTTTCGGAATAATGTTGGTTTCTTTTAGCAAAAGCTTCAGTCCCCTAGTTTTATCGTATGCAAAGGTAGTCAGTGTTCCATCCAATTCCTGTATTAAATACACATACTTTCCATCTTTACTAAAAGTCAAATGTCTTGGTCCACTTCCTTTTTTAACATCAACCGAACCTTTTAATTTTAAAATTTCATGTGCCGCCCCCGGATTGTATTGGTAAATAAAAACTTTATCTAAACCTAAATCATTAGCTAAAACAAATTTTTTATCCGGAGAAAAGGCAACCATATGTACATGTGCTTTTTCCTGACGCGCTTCATTTGTTCCTTTACCTTCATGCTGAATTAATTGCTGTCCTTCAGTAATACTTTCGTCAGCATTTTTTTTGAAAACAGCTATATTTCCTCCAGAATAATTAGCAATAATTACATTTTTACTATCATTGATCAAATGACAGGGATCTGCACCTAAAGCATCATTTTTATTTATTAATTTTATTTTACCACTTTTAGAATCGTAACTAAAAGCACTTACAGTACTTTGATTACCATTCTCATTTACGGCATAAACAAATTTATTATCGGCAGAAACTGATAAATAACTTGGACTTACTACATTCTCCGTAGCGTTTTTTAATTTAAAATCCCCAGAATTAACATCAAATTCATAAACATAAATCCCTTTGCTCTCGCACGTATTGGTATAGGTACCTACCAATAAATTAAATTTATTCTGAGCTTTTGAAGTAGTAACTGCCAAAGCTGAGAATACTATCAGATACATTCTTTTCATATTTTAAAGTGGTTTTTGAATTAGCTAAAATAGGCAATAATATCTTTTACTACAGATCTTTCACTTATAAATGAATTTTAAAAAGTTATATTATTCAATTTTTTTTTGAATAAAAAATCCAGCTTTGAAAGGCTTTAACTCTCAACAAATTTGTATTTTTGGCAGGCACATTTGCAAAAATATAATGTAGTGAAATAAATCAAAGCCTGAATGCATTTTAAACACCCCGAAATTCTATACTTTCTGTTCTTATTGATTGTTCCAATTTTGGTTCATTTATTTCAATTACGACGTTTTAAAACTTCTTATTTTACAAACGTGCGCTTTTTAAAAGAACTTGCTGTACAGACCCGCAAGAGCTCTAAAATCAAAAAAAGATTATTATTAGCTACACGATTATTATTATTGACTTGTGCTATTTTAGCTTTTGCCCAGCCTTTTTTCGAAGCAAAAGACCGTAAAAATGCATCAAACGAAATGTATATTGTTCTGGACAATTCTTTCAGCATGCAGGCCAAAGGAAAAAAAGGCGAATTATTAAAACGTGCTGTTCAGGAACTCTTAGAAAACACACCCGAAAATACTCAGTTTTCATTGTTGACCAATACCGAAAACTTTTGGAATACGGACATCAAATCTTCTAAAAGTTCACTTCAAAATCTAAAATACAGTGCAGCTCCATTTGAACTTTCAACGATAATGGCAAAGATAAAAGCGCATAAATCGGCACATAAAAAGGATATTGTCATTATTACCGATGCTATTGGCTTAGCCGAAAAAGATGTGAAAAATATTGATTCTGAAGAAAAACCTTATTTTATAATTTCCGAAGCAGAACAAAAAAACAACATTTCTATTGACAGTGTTTTTATTCATCAGACCTTAGAAAATTTCTACGAAATAGGAATTAATTTATCTGCATACGGAGATGATTTCAAACCAGTTTCAACCGCTTTATACAATCAAAACAAGCTGATTGCAAAAACGATTGTTAATTTCGATGCTAAGAAAAAAAAGAAAATCACCTTTACAATTCCAAAAGAAGCTTTTCACGGTTATGTGACAATTGAAGATAACGGTCTCGCTTATGATAACAAACTTTTTTTCAGTATTGCAAAAGCTAAAAAAACAAATGCTATCAGTATCGGGGAAACTGAAAAAAGTAATTTTTTATCCAGAATTTATACCTCCTCAGAATTCAATTATAACAATTATTCGATCAGCAGTTTAGACTATAATAGTATTGAAAAACAAAACACGATTATTCTGAATGAATTAATTGAAGTTCCTCAGGCCTTACAAACCACTTTAAAGGCGTTTGTTTCTAAAGGCGGGAATCTGGTTATGATTCCTTCTGAAAAATCTTCTGTTTCAAATCTAAACTCCTTCTTAAATAATTTTGGAAAAATTCAATTCAATAATCTAAAGACAGAAAGCAGACTGATTACAAAGATTAATTTTGACCATCCGCTGTTTTCAGGAGTTTTTGAAAATAAAATTACCAATTTTCAGTATCCAAAAACAAATTCTTATTTTGCTGTTTCAAGCCCATACCCTACCGTTTTATCTTATGAAGACCAAAGTGCTTTTGTAACCATGATTCCGAATTCTGTGGGTGGAATTAGCGTCTTTTCGGCACCAATAAATACAACAAATTCAAACTTTCAACAATCGCCTTTAATCGTTCCTCTTTTTTATAAAATGGCACAAAACAATCAAAAAACAGGTGTAAATGCCTTGGCAATTGGTACTAATCAGCCTTATTTTGTGGATGTTTTATTGAGCAAAGATGCCATTTTAGAAATAAAAGGAAATGATAACTCTTTTATTCCGATTCAGCAGATATTAAATAATAAAGTAAAACTAACCTTCAATGATTTCCCTGAAACAGCTGGAAATTACGGTGTTTTTGATAAAAAAGAATCCGTCGAAAACCTGAGTTTCAATTACAAACGAAGCGAAAGCGATTTGAGTCAGGTAAATACAAATGTGGTTTCAGATTTTAAAACCGCCGATACTATTTCGACCATATTTAACACCTTACAAACTGAACGTATAGACAGCAAGATTTGGAAATGGTTTGTTATCTTTGCACTGTTATTTTTAGCATTAGAAATGGCCATTATTAAGTTTGTAAAATAGATTTCACTATAATTTTGAATGTCTTACATTTTACAAAAATCATTTTACGACAAAAAAAATCTACATTATGAAAATAATCATCAGAAGCGCCAAAATTATCGATTCAACAAGTCCGTTTCATAACCAGACTGTTGATCTTTTAATAGCAGATGGTTTTATAGAAAAAATAGGGGTTTCAATTCTTGAAAGTGATGATACAACCGAAGTGAAATTTGACAGTCTGCATCTGTCGCAAGGGTGGTTTGATAGCAGTGTTTCTTTTGGAGAGCCCGGCTACGAAGACAGGGAAACGATTGCAAACGGATTGAATGTTGCAGCAAAAAGCGGATTTACAGCCATTGCTTTACAGCCTAATTCCTTTCCTGTAATCGATAATCAGTCTCAGGTAAATTTCGTAAAAACCAAAGCGAATGGTTTTGCTACAGAACTTTTTCCTATTGGTGCTTTAACAAAAGCCAGCGAAGGAAAAGATATGGCCGAATTGTTTGATATGAAAAAATCAGGTGCCATCGCTTTTGGAGATTACAACAAGAGTCTTGACAATGCCAACTTATTAAAAATCGCTTTGCAATATGTTCAGGATTTTGATGGTCTGGTAATTGCTTATTCACAAGATGCCAACATTAAAGGAAACGGAGTAGCAAATGAAGGAATTGTTTCGACACGATTAGGCTTAAAAGGAATCCCGAATTTAGCTGAAGAATTACAAATTACCCGAAACTTATTTTTACTGGAATATACGGGAGGCAAACTTCACATTCCAACGATTTCTACAGCAAAATCAGTTGAACTAATTAAAGAAGCAAAAGCAAAAGGTTTACAAGTAACTTGCAGCGTTTCTGTACATCATTTAGTTTTGACGGATGAAAAATTAGAAAGCTTCGATACACGTTTTAAAGTGACACCGCCATTACGAACTGAAGACGATAGAAAAGCACTTATCAACGCTGTTTTAGACGGAACAATTGATATGATTACTTCAGACCATAACCCCATTGATATTGAATTCAAAAAAATGGAATTTGATACCGCCAAAAACGGAACTATTGGCCTAGAAAGTGCTTTTGGAGCTTTACTGACCGTTTTGCCTTTAGAAACGGTAATCGAAAAATTAACTTCAGGAAAAGCTGTTTTCGGAATTGAAAACAATTCAATTGCGGAAGGTACAAAAGCAAATTTTACTTTCTTTACACCAAAGGGAAAATCAACTTTTACTACAGCAAATATTCTTTCAAAATCTAAAAATTCTGCTTTTTTAGGAACAGAAAGTGAAGGAGCTGTATATGGAATCTTAAATCAAAACCAACTTGTTATCACAAAATAATTAAAATGAATAATTCAATCGAAGAAGGAAAATCAATCGCTATTACCAGCTATATTTTAATCATTGGAGTATTAATTGCGATGTCAATGAACGCCGAAAATAAAAATAGTTTTGCTTCTTTTCATATCCGTCAGGCATTAGGTTTGTCTTTGGCTTTTATTTCTTTTGGAGCCATAATTAGTAATTTTGACAGCTTTTTTATTACTTTCCCAATGTGGATTTGTATTTCAATATTATGGACTTACGGGATCTTTAGTGCTATTCAGGGACAAACAAGGCCAATTCCGTTAGTTGGAGAATTATTTCAAAAATGGTTTAAATCGATTGGGTAAAATTCCAAAAGTAAAATTCCAAATTCCAATACCTTTGACAAAAAGTGGGCTTCACAAGGAACTCATAACCCATAACTCAAAACTTCCAAAAGAAATGAATCTATCTTTAGAATATAAAATACAAGAACCAAAAATAATTTTAGACAAAAATCCATTATTACTTTTATTACACGGATACGGCAGCAACGAAGCCGATTTGTTTTCGTTTGCTACTGAACTTCCGGATAATTATTATATCATTTCGGCAAGAGCTCCTTATGATTTACAATATGGCGCTTATGCCTGGTATGCCATTAATTTCGATGCTGATCAAAATAAATTTTCAGATAATGAACAAGCTAAAATTTCACGCGATTTAATCGGTAAATTTATTGATGAATTAACAGCCAATTATCCAATTGACGAAGAGCATGTAACCTTGGTCGGTTTTAGTCAGGGATCTATTTTGAGTTATGCTGTTGCACTTTCTTACCCTGAAAAAATCCAGAGAGTAGTCGCTATGAGTGGTTATTTTAATGAAGAAATCATCAAGGAAGGTTACGAGAAAAACGACTTCAAAAACCTGAAAATATTTGCTTCACACGGAACTGTAGATCAGGTAATTCCTGTGGATTGGGCGAGAAAAACCCCTGCTGTTTTGGAAAAATTAAATATTCCGGTTACTTATAAAGAATATCCTGTTGGTCATGGAGTTGCGCCACAAAATTTCTTTGATTTTAAGAGTTGGCTGCTTAATTAGTATTTGGTTTTCAGTCTCAGTTTTCAGTTTTTTTTGCGACTGAAAACTGAGACTGAGACTAAATTACTTCTGATACAACAAGGACTGATTCACCTCAAAATCAATCGATTCATTATCATTGACAAAATACTTCAATAAAACCTCACCCCAAATTTCTCCATTGCTAAAATCGGCAATAATCCAACGGTGATTTAAAACTTTTACTTTATTGATGATAAATTTGTTCGGACCTATTTTATCCTGTCCTGTATAAGGATTTCCGTTTGGATTTGTATTTAAATCTAATAATTTCTCCGTCACAATTGGAATCAGTTTTTCATATAAAATTACTTTTCCTCCTGAAGCACTTTTATCAAAATAATTTTGTGCATTTTCATTATTTTCTAACGTGAAATAATTTGATTCTGCCAGTTTCGATGAAACCAAACCTATACTATCTCTCAGTCTTTTAGTAGTTTTTTCATATCGTTCTTTTTCAAATTTCACTTCTCTGCTATAAAACATATAAGTAAAAATGTTCATTAAAATTGCTAATAAAAAAAGATAAAGCATTAAGGATTTCTTCATTTGTAAGTATAATTAAATGGTGATTTCTAAATTATCATAAGCCAGGAAAACATTTTCAGGAAGTTGCTTCTGCACTTCTTCATGAAATCCTAAGACATGGCTGATATGGGTTAAATAAGCTTTTTCAGGTTTTACTAAATTGATAAAATCCAGTGCCTCCTGCAGATTAAAATGGGTATCATGAGGTTCTACCCGCAAGGCATTTACAACCAAAACCTTAAGGTTTTTTAATTTTTCAATTTCAGATTTTTCGATGGTTTTCACATCTGTTAAATACGCAAAATCATCGATTCTATATCCAAAAACCTGCAAATCACCGTGCATTACATTTATCGGGATAGCCATTTTATCTCCAATAGCAAAAGGTTTATCATTGATTACTTCAATCGTTTTTACACTTGGTGCACCCGGATATTTATTTACTGTTTCAAAAACATAGTCAAAACGATGTTTAAGATTATCAATAACGCGTTGATGAGCATAAACCGGAATTTCGCCTTGTCTGAAATTAAATGGACGAATATCATCTAAACCTGCCGTATGATCGGCATGTTCATGTGTAAATAAAATTGCATCGAGTTTTCGACAGCCACAGGAAAGCATTTGCTGCCTGAAATCAGGTCCACAATCTACAACATACGAATGCTCGTCCCATGTGATCCAAATCGACACACGAAGCCTTTTGTCTTTAGCATCTGTGCTCTTACAAACAGGGTGATCAATTCCAATAATGGGAATACCCTGAGAAGTACCGGTACCTAAAAAATAGATCTTCAATTGAACTTGTTTTTTTTACAAAAATAGGGATTATTTCTCTTTCATTAGAACGCTAATTTACTAACTTTGTAACAAATCTATTTAAAATAAAATGGGTACAGAAATAAAACTCAAAGGTGACAAGGTCATCGCTCAGATTCCTTCTATAAAAGACAAAGCACTACGCATTAATTTAAACGAGAATATTTACGGAACTTTTGCAGAAATTGGCGCTGGACAAGAAACAGTGAGGCATTTTTTCAGATCCGGCGGTTCATCAGGAACAATTGCAAAAGCAATGTCTGCCTACGATAAGGATTTTAGTGATGCTGTTTACGGAACTGAAAGCGATGGGCGCTATGTGACAGAAAATCGACTCAAAAAAATGTTAACCTTTGAAGGAGAACTGATTGAAGAACGTTTGAGCAGAGAAAAACACCCAAACAAGCTCTTTTTTAGTTATGCTAATACTGTGGCCACTATAGATTTTGCCAAACAATTTAAAGGACATGGCTGGGTTGGAATCCGATACCAGATTGAACCAGACGAAGCTTATAACGAAATTATCCTGCACATTCGTTTTAAAGAAACTGATGCTAGATTACAACAGGAAACATTAGGAATCTTAGGTGTTAACCTGATTTACGGTGCTTTCTACAAATACAATGATCCAAAACGATTGCTTCGTTATCTATACGATCACCTTGATAAAGATCAGCTCGAAATAGACACCATTAATTTCTCAGGGCCGCGTTTTGCAGATGTTGACAACCGTTTAATGAGTTTACAATTGGTAAAAAACGGCATGACCGATGCTGTAATGTTTAATCCGGAAGGAAAAAACATTTTGCCGGCAGCTATTTTATACAAAAAGAACCTTCTTGCCTTTAGAGGAAGTTTTCGCCCGGTTACAAATGTAAATCTGGATATGTATGAAAAAGCATTAAAAATGTTTCTTGATGAAAGTAAGGTAGAAAAAGAAAATACACTTGTTATTTTTGAAATCACACTTTCTAATTTACGCTCTGATGGTGAAATTGATGAACGTGATTTTATGGACAGAGCCGAATTGCTTTGCTCATTAGGACAAACTGTTATGATTTCTAATTTTCAGGAATATTATAAAGTGGTGGAATATTTTGCTAATTATACCAAAGCCCGTATGGGACTTGCAATGGGTGTCAATAATTTAGTTGATATTTTTGATGAGAAATATTACCGCCATTTAAGCGGAGGAATCCTTGAAGCCTTCGGAAAATTATTCTACCGCGACATGAAAGTATTTTTATACCCAATGCTTGGTGAAGATGGCGAAATTATTACTTCTGAAAACCTAAAAGTACATCCTAGAACGAAAGAATTGTATAAATTCTTTAAATTCAACGGAAAAGTAGTTGATATTGTAGACTATAATCCTGATATTTTAAATGTATTCTCCCGGGAGGTATTAAAAATGATTAGTCAGGGAATATCAGGATGGGAACCTATGCTTCCATCGGGAGTCGCTGAAATCATAAAAGAACATCATCTTTTTGGGTATCATCCACAAAAGGCATTAGAAAAGAATTAAATCAAATTTTATTAATTCGAATTATTAAGTCCAGAAAAGAATCGATCTTTTTTGGACTTTCTTTTTCACTAAAATTTATTTCAATTTTCTGCGTTTTAAATTATCATTCAATTTTTAGTACTTTTAATAAAAAATAAAACCATGAAAATTATAGCCTTTGCAGGAAGTAACAGCCAACAATCTATCAATAAGCGCTTAGCAACTTATGCAGCAAAACAATTTGAAAATGCCGAAATAGAAATTTTAGATTTGAATGATTTTGCCATGCCTTTATTCAGCGTTGATTTAGAAAAAGAGATTGGCCAGCACGAACTTGCAAAATCATTTCTAAAAAAAATAGAAAGTGCCGATATTCTTGTTGTTTCGCTAGCTGAAAATAATGGAAATTATTCTGTTGCTTTTAAAAATGTATTCGATTGGAGTTCCAGAATCCTTAAAGATGTTTTCCAGCAAAAACCAATGCTTTTGATGGCAACTTCGCCCGGAGCAAGAGGTGGCGCTTCGGTTTTGGAAATTGCAAAAACTGCTTTCCCAAGATATGGTGCTCAGGTAAAAGGATTGTTTTCATTACCCTCTTTTAATACTAATTTTGATTTGGAAAAAAATAAAATCTCAAATCCCGAATTCGATAATGAACTAAAAACAATTGTGAAAAACAGTTTTAATTAATGAAAATTAAAGAATTCATTTTTGCATTTATTTTTTTTAATGTCATTTGCCTGCATACATCCTACTCTCAAAGATATAATGCTGTTGATAATATCGTTTTGAAATACCCCAACTTTGATAGTACTAAAGAGTTAGCAAAAAGAATTGAAAAAGATTTTAAATCTGATTATGACAAAGCAAGAGCTATTTATAGCTGGATAGCTTTTAATATAGAATATGATTTTAATGCGTATTTAAATCCGTCAAAAACACAGGGTTTTTCTTATCGGACGGAAGATGAAAAACAACGAAAAATACAAGAATTTAATACCCAAATACTTCAAAAGGCTTTCAAATCTGAAAAAGCAGTTTGTGAAGGGTTTACCCTTTTATTTCAGCATTTAAGTTCATTAGTTGGAATTAAATCGGAAGTTGTCAAAGGTGATTCAAAGACAAGACTGATCGATATTGGCCGAAAAAATACCAGTTCAAATCACGCATGGAACATCGCTTTAATTGATAAAAAATGGCGTTTAATCGATGTGACCTGGGGACAAGGCTATTATGACAACAACAAAGGCAAAATGGTAAAAGATTTTGACCCTCTGTATTTTGACACAGAACCAGATTACTTTTTTGCCAAACATTTTCCTGATTCAGGTACTTTTCTTGGTAAAAAATTAAATAAGAACGAATTTCTAAATGGCCCTTTAATTTACAACAAAGCAATTTCAGGTGACTATAAAATCATAACTCCTGAATCCGGAATACTTGAGGCCAATAAAGGTGATAAGATAACTTTTGTGATTAAAAACATTTCAAAATCCGATCCGTTTTATTACGTGAATAAAAAAAATCAGCCTGTTCGAATTGTGAACTCAAAAGAAAAAAGAGGCGGTTTGGAATTTCAGGTTGTTTTTGATAATACTATTGGGGATTATCTCACATTTTATCTGGATACGTATAGCATTGTTTCTTTTAAAGTAATTTCTAAGTAGTTATTAATCGCTAACTATATCTCTTTCTTATTTTACGTAATTAGCGTAACTTAGCAATTACTGATAAAACATTAACAGCCTGAATTATGGAAACAATTTTTCTAAAATCGATCTTAGATAATGATTTCTATAAATTTACAATGCAGCATGCCGTAATCAAGCTTTTTCCAAAAGCAAAAGTTCGTTATGCTTTTATCAATCGTGGCAAACACATTTTTCCGCAAGGCTTTGCAGATTTACTTCGAAAATCAGTGGACGTGATGGCAGATCTGAAACTCACCAAAGATGAAAAGAATTATTTATCACACTACTGTCATTATCTTGATCCTACTTATTTAGATTTTCTGCAGGGCTATAGTTACGATCCGTCAGAAGTTCAAATTACCCAGGAAGGCTCAGAAATCAAAGTGATAATCGAAGGATATTGGTATCGTACTATTTTATGGGAAGTGCCCTTGATGGCTTTAATTTCAGAGCTTTTCTATAAATCCAATCATTTAATCCGTCTGAATGATGAAGCTATAAAAGAACGAACCAAAAGCAAAATTGATAATTATAATAAACTGGGAGTTTCTATTTTAGAATTTGGCACCAGACGCCGTCATTCTTACGATGTTCATGATTTGGCAATAGAAACTTTACAAACTTTTGGCAGACAGAGTTTTTTAGGAACCAGCAATGTACATCTTGCGATGATCAATAACAGAAGACCTTTAGGGACACATGCACACGAATGGTTTATGTTTCATGCCGCCCAATACGGTTTTAAAATGGCCAATTCGATGAGTCTGGAACATTGGACACAAGTTTACGGAGGCGATCTAGGAATTGCGCTTACAGACACATATACTGCAAATATATTTTTTAGCCAGTTTGATAAAAAATACTCCAAACTCTTTGATGGTGTTCGGCACGACAGCGGTGATCCGATAGAGTTCGCGCAAAAAGTAATTTCACATTACACCAAAATGGGAATTGATCCAAAATCAAAAGCGATTGTTTTCTCTGATTCCCTCAATTATGATAAAGTTAAAATCATAGCCGATTTCTGTAAAGACAAAATCAAAATGTCTTTCGGAATTGGAACAAATTTCACAAACGATGTAGGCCTCCCTGCAATGAATATGGTGATTAAATTAACTGATACAAAACTCGATAACACCCATTGGCAGGGTGTTGTGAAACTTTCTGACGAAAAAAACAAAAACACAGGAACTCCCGAAATGATTGCTCTGGCGAAACAAGTGCTCGGAATTAAATCTTAATTTTTTGTAAAATAACTGATTTTTTATATTTTTAGCCGTCGTATTATTTTAAAATCAATTTAAATCGCTTTTAAACTGTTATTATTCATAACAAAAAAAGAATACGCTTTCATTTTTTACCCAGAAATGGTACATTAGCCAAAAATCCTTAATTCATTTATGCTAGAGCAAAATCAATACAACGAAGATAACATTCGTTCACTCGATTGGAAGGAACATATTCGTATGCGTCCGGGTATGTACATCGGAAAATTAGGGGACGGATCATCACCGGATGATGGTATTTATATTCTTTTAAAAGAAGTTCTGGACAACTGTATCGATGAATTCGTTATGGGTGCCGGAAAAACTATTGAAGTAACAATCAAGGACAAAACAGTTTCAGTACGTGACTACGGACGTGGAATTCCGTTAGGAAAAGTAGTTGACGTAGTTTCCAAAATGAATACAGGCGGAAAGTACGATTCTAAAGCTTTCCAGAAATCGGTTGGTTTAAACGGAGTCGGAACAAAAGCTGTAAATGCTTTGTCAGACTATTTCCGTGTAGAATCTGTTCGTGACGACAAACAAAAAGCAGCTGAATTCTCTGCCGGAAATCTGGTTCAGGAAGAAGATGTTATTGACACTACCAAACGAAAAGGGACGAAAGTTACATTTACTCCAGACGAAACTATTTTCAAAAATTATAAATTCCGTTTAGAATATGTCATCAAAATGGTCAAAAACTATTGTTATCTAAACAATGGTCTGACGATTATTTTTAACGGCGAAAAATATATTTCTGAGAATGGCCTTAGAGATTTATTAGAAGAAACCATTAACGAAGAAGATTTAGAATATCCAATCATTCATTTGAAAGATCATGATATCGAAATTGCTTTAACGCACAGTAAAACACAATACAGCGAAGAATACCACTCTTTTGTAAACGGTCAGAACACCACACAAGGAGGAACGCACTTAGCCGCTTACAGAGAAGCAATTGTAAAAACCATTCGGGAATTTTACAACAAAAACTTTGAAGCATCTGATGTACGTAAATCAATCGTAAGTGCGATTAGTATTAAGGTGATGGAACCGGTTTTTGAGTCTCAGACCAAAACCAAATTAGGTTCAACCGACATGGGTTCTGATGACGGAACACAACCGGTTTCTGTTCGTACTTTTGTAAACGATTTTATCAAAACCAAATTAGACAATTATTTACATAAAAATCCGCCGACTGCCGAAGCCTTGTTACGTAAAATATTGCAAGCCGAAAGAGAGCGTAAAGAATTATCCGGAATTAGAAAATTGGCTACAGATCGTGCTAAGAAAGCCAATCTTCACAATAAAAAACTAAGAGACTGCCGCGCACATCTTCCGGATACAAAAAACCCAAGAAACTTAGAAAGTACGCTTTTTATTACTGAGGGAGACTCCGCTTCCGGATCAATCACAAAATCGCGTGACGTAAATACTCAAGCCGTTTTTAGTTTGCGTGGTAAACCTTTGAATTCCTACGGAATGACAAAAAAAATTGTGTATGAAAACGAAGAATTCAATTTACTGCAAGCTGCATTAGATATCGAAGACGGATTAGAAAAATTGAGATACAACAATATCGTAATCGCAACCGATGCCGATGTCGACGGTATGCACATTCGTTTGTTATTGATTACATTTTTCCTTCAGTTTTTTCCGGAATTGATCAAAGAAGGACATTTGTATATTTTACAAACACCGCTTTTCAGGGTTCGAAACAAGAAAGAAACCATTTACTGTTATTCGGAAGAAGAAAGAAAAGATGCCATCGAAAAGCTAAAGCCAAAGCCGGAAATCACGCGATTTAAAGGTTTAGGAGAAATTTCTCCGGATGAGTTTAAAAATTTCATTGGAGATACCATTCGCCTTGACCCCATTATGATGGATAAAAATACCTCGATTGAGCAATTGTTGTCTTTTTATATGGGGAAAAATACACCAGACAGACAAGATTTTATTATCAAGAATCTGAAGGTGGAAATTGACGAACTGGAAGAAATATAAAAAATGGAAAAGAAGAAATTAATTTATGCAGCATTAGTGTTTATTGTAAGTTTTGCAATCACTTATGTCTTAATTAAAAATTATAAAAAAAGTCAGAATACAATTGAAAACATTTAGGTTAAATAAAAATTTAAGTAATAAATGCGGCTTTTGATATTTGAATTTCGTTAACAGTGTTGACGAAATTTAAAATTTAATTATATAAGCTAGTTTTAATTATATGTGATATATAATCTAACCGGCTTTAATAAAAAACAAACAAAATGATAAATAAAATATCGTTTAAAAATTATAAGCTTTTTAAAGAAGAGCAAACGCTAGAATTAAAACCAATTACGATTTTGATTGGGAAGAATAATAGTGGAAAAAGTGCTGTTGCAAAGTTACCAACTTTGATATCAGGAAGTTTAAGTGGAGAATTTGATGAACCTGTTCGTTGGGAAAATGAAGGAATTGAATTAGGAACTGAAATTCGAGATTTAATTTATGAAAAATCAGCAAGTGGCGATTTAATATTTAGAATAGATAATAATACTAAATTTTTAAAATTCAGTTTAACATTAATAAAAGAAGAAAATGATACTTTTTCTTCGATGATTAGTTATTGGAATTATAATGATGAACTAGAATTAAAATTTAATTTTTCTAAAAGAATTTATGAAGATGTTAAAAGCTCTATTGAGTTAGATTGTATTTTTAAAGGAATTTTGCTAATAGAAATTATTAATAATCTAGATATTAATATCCCAAAATTAGATGATTTTAATTTTAATTTTGATTACATAGGTGCCTATAGAATAATTCCTGATAACAAGGGGTATGAAAAACCAAAAGATAAAATTATTGAAAAAGTTGGCATTAGAGGAGAACAATCCTATTCAATACTTGTTAATGATTTTTTGAATGACGATAAATTATTGCTTTCTAAAATTACAAACTGGTATAAAAACAATTTTGAGGGCTGGGGAATAAATATTGATAGTAGTGATTCTAAGAGGAATTTGTATTATTTTGATTTAGAGAGAAAAATACCACGAAAAACAAGTGTAAGTTTGAAATTTGTTGGACAAGGGATGGGACAAATTTTGCCATTAGTTACAAGAGCTTTTATGAATGTAGAAAAGCCAATGTTAACAATTATTGAAGAGCCAGAATTGCACTTACATCCTTCTGCACATGGACATTTAGCAGAATTATTTGTAAGTTCCTTAGAGAACAATAATAAAAACTATTTGATTGAAACTCATTCTGAAAATTTTATTTTAAGATTGCGAAGGTTAATTGCTGAAGGAAAGTATGCTTTTTTTACAGAGGAAAAAATTAAAATTTATTACATAAATTATGATGAACAAAATAATGAAAGTGTTTTAGAAGAAGTTTTTGTTGATCGTAATGGGAATGTTAAAAATTGGCCGAAAAAGATTTTTAGTGAATCTTTAGACGAGTTAATTGCTATTAAAAATGCTCAAAAACAATCATGATGTGGGTAGAAATTAAGAGTGATATTTTTACTTTAGATAATTATAAAAAAATCATATTTCTTTTAGGAATTATATCTGAAAGACCTTTTATGTCTAATAATACTAAAGCAAAGGTTTACGTAGAATATGACTTAATTTCCAATACAGATCTTTTTGAAAAATTGGATTCAATAGATAAAGAATTTTTAGAAGATTCATTTAAACAATATTTTTACGAAGATAATCCAGAGATAAAATATATGGTATCAAATCAAATAAGAAAAGATATTTTTAATTTAGATGAAGCAATTGTATTGCTGAAGGAACCATTTTGGATTATATTAGAAAACAATAAAAATGATGAGAATTTTATTAAGTCAATAATATTTCATTTTGATAATACTGAAGATAAATACCTTACTGATTGCGTAAAAAATCGATGGATTCAATTTGATAATGCTGGTGGGTGTGGGAATGTTAAAAATTTAATTAAAGGTAGATTAAATTCATTTGAGAATTTAGCTGCTCAAAATAATGCCGAGCTAAAAAAATATTATCAAGCTTTTGTAATTTTAGATAGTGATAAAGATTATGAAAATCAAAATATTAAACAAGATTATATTAATCTCATTGAATATTTAGAAACTATTGATGTCAATTTTCATATTCTGGAAAAAAGAGCAATGGAAAATTACATGCCTAACGAAGTTTTATCAGAAATAAAAAATGCGAAGTCAGCAAGTTCTGATCAAAATGATATTCAATGTGTAAAATGGATTGATGTATATTTCAATTTATCTGAGTCTCAAAGAAATTTTTTAAAATATTCAGGACATGATTCATTTGATGACTTACCAAATGATGCACAAGAACTATATAGAAATCAGCTTACGGTCAATTATGAGTTTTTGCAAAATGGAATGAAATATAGAGATACTAGACAAAATATTGAGAGTGAAGAAAGACGTTTCAAAAATGCTTTTCCTAAGTTATTTTTAGAATCTTCTGTTATAAATAAAAAAACATTAAACGATAGGTGTGGTTCTAATGAGTTGCAAACTATCTTTGACTCAATAAATAGTTTGTTATGAGTACCATATTAAGTTTAGAAACTACAATCAAGGGTTTTGATTATTATATTAGGAAAATTTCCAATGGAGAGATACAAATACCTGAATTTCAAAGAGATTTTATTTGGGAATTAGATAATGTTATTAACTTATTAGAAAGTATAAAAAAAAATTATCCAATTGGTTCTTTCTTATTTTGGAAACCAATTGAAAAGTTTGGAATCACTAAAGATATTGGGCCTTATGAATTAGATGAAACTCAAAAAGTAGCATTCGAAAAAATAAATTGTCAATACGTGCTAGATGGGTATCAAAGAATTTCTACACTTTTCGGTTGTTTAATAAATCCATCAAAAAATTCAAATTTTATTTTAAATAAAAAGGTTTACGATAATACTTTTAAGATTTTTTATAATCTTGATTCTGAAGAATTCGAAACTTTTAGAGGTGTTGATAAAGACCGAGAAAGTTTTATAGTTCCAATATATATAATCTTGGATAATTTTGATGTTATTACACAAAGTGAAAAAATTTATAAGGAAGTTGAAAATAATGAAATTGCAGAAATATTCATTAATAGATTAAAAAGATTAAATACTTCTTTTACAGATTATAAATTACCATCTATTGAAATAGAAGGAGGTGAATTACAAGAAGCTATTGATATATTTACTCTTTTGAATAAAGAAGGAAAACCAATTTCGCCAGATTGGATATTATCTGCAAAAACATATACCAATAGTTTTAGATTAGGGACTCTTATTGATGAGGTACTTGAAGAATTAGAACAGTTTAATTTTTATGATAAAAAACCAAGAGAAACTGCAACAAGAGAACTAGTTTTTAGAAGTATTCAAAGTTCTTTCGGGACTCTATATTTAGACAATAAAAAAACAGATGTAATTACTTTGTCAAAAAAACCTGAATTTGTTGAAGTAGTTCAAAAAACAGCAAAAAGTATCATAAAGGCAACTAAATTTTTATTTGAAGAATTATTAGTTGTTGATGGTAAACTGCTTCCGGCAGGAATGCAATTTATATTCTTAGTAGAATTTTTTAATTATGTTGATGAACCAAGTCCTACACAAATAGAAAAATTGAAAGAATGGTTTTGGATTACTTCATTTTCAAATTATTTTACAATATATAATCCTGCTAAAAGAAAAGAAGCTTTTAGGGTTTTTCAAGAATTTGCAAAAGGGAAAATCGATAATCCATTATTTAATGATAAACCTAGTGTTAAATTTGTAGTTCCTGACTTACCTAATAAAATAACATTAGGCTCTGTAAGAGCAAAAACATATATTTTATTTTTGTTAAATTACTCAAACAATTTTAATAAAATTAATTTCGAGGAAGTAGAAGGTTATAAAATATCAAAATTATTATCCCATACATTTGAATTTTCACCTTTTTTTAACTTGGATAATTATAATATTATTGTAAAACTAGATAAAATTGATAATGATTCTGAAAAAAGAAGATTTAAATCACTAATTAAAAAGAAAACAAAGGATTTATCATACTTATTGGATGTAACATTTGTAAATGAATTAGATAATTTATTTATAGATGAAAAGATGATAAATGAATATAAAGAGAAAAATGTAGAAAATGTTTTATCTGAAAGAGAAAGTTTGATTACTGCAGCTGAAAAAAGCTTTGTAGAAAAATTAAATTTAGATCATAACTATTTTCCGTTTTAAGCATTTAATTATATGAAAGACGAAGAAGACGATAACATAATTCCAAACGACGACGAAAATAATTCTGATGAAAATCCGCTTGATGAAAATCAAGAAGGAGATGACGAAATTATCGATGTAGATGCCAAGCATTTTGAAGGACAGCATTTTTACGAAAATCAGGAAGAAGAAGGAGAAGACGTGATTACGAAAGTAACCGGTATGTACAAAGACTGGTTTCTGGATTATGCTTCATACGTAATTCTGGAACGTGCAGTTCCAGCTATTGAGGACGGTTTTAAACCTGTTCAGCGTCGTATTATGCACTCTTTAAAAGAACTGGATGACGGTCGTTATAATAAAGTTGCGAATGTCGTTGGTCACACCATGCAGTATCACCCTCACGGAGATGCGAGTATTGGTGATGCCATGGTGCAAATTGGTCAAAAAGATTTACTGATTGACTGCCAGGGAAACTGGGGAAATATCCTAACGGGAGACGGAGCAGCAGCTTCTCGTTACATTGAAGCACGTTTGTCTAAATTTGCTTTGGAGGTTTTATATTCTCCAAAAATTACCGATTGGGGTGTTTCGTATGATGGCCGTCGTGCAGAACCAAACAATCTTCCTGTAAAATTTCCATTGCTTTTGGCACAGGGAGCAGAAGGGATTGCGGTTGGTTTATCAACAAAAGTTTTACCACATAACTTTAATGAATTAATTGATTCGTCGATTAAAATCTTAAAAGGAAAACCGTTTACGCTCTATCCAGATTTTATGACTGCTGGTATTGCAGACGTTTCGAATTACAATGATGGAATGCGTGGCGGGCGTGTACGCGTGCGTGCTAAAATTTCGCAGTTAGATAAAAATACACTGGTGATAACGCAGATTCCGTTTTCTACTAATACCTCGAGTTTAATTGACAGTATTTTGAAAGCCAATGAAAAAGGCAAAATCAAAATCAAGAAAATTGAAGACAACACTGCAGCTGAAGTCGAGATTCTGATTCATCTTTTTCCGGGTGTTTCTCCTGATAAAACGATTGATGCGTTGTTTGCCTTTACAGCCTGCGAAACTTCTGTAGCACCTTTAGGCTGTGTGATTGAAGACAACAAACCGTTGTTTATCGGAGTTTCGGAAATGTTGAAAATATCAACCCACAGAACGGTTGATCTGCTTCGTCAGGAATTAGAAATCCAGTTAGAAGAATTAAAAAATAAATGGCATTTTTCTACTTTAGAAAAAATCTTCATCCGCGAAGAAATGTACATTGACTTCAAACTATACGGAGACAGAGAATCTCTTTACAAATATTTGTATGACCGATTTGAGCCTTTCAAAAAATCATTTGTCAGAGAAATAAACGACGATGATTTGCAAAGACTGACTCAGATTCCGATGATTCGAATTACCCGTTTCGACTCTGACAAAGCAGATGATTTGATTGCGAGATTAGAAGATGAAATGAAAGAGGTAGAACACAATCTGGAACATCTTACCGATTTTGCTATTGCTTACTTCACCAAACTAAAAGAAAAATACGGAAAAGGCCGCGAACGCCAGACAGAACTTCGTGTTTTTGATAATGTGGAAGCCACAAAAGTAGTTTTAAGAAATACTAAATTATACGTTAACCGTGAAGAAGGATTCGTAGGAACAAGCTTAAAGAAAGACGAATACGTAGCCGATTGTTCTGATATTGATGATGTAATTGTCTTTTTACGTGACGGTAAAATGATGATCACAAAAGTTGATTCTAAAACCTTTATCGGAAAAGATATTATACATGTTGCCGTATTTGATAAGAGTGATAAACGTACGATTTATAATATGATGTATCGTGATGGAAAATCAGGTCCTTCATATATAAAACGTTTTAATGTTACGGGAGTTACACGTGATAAACCTTACGATTTGACAAATGGCACAAATGGTTCGCAGGTGGTTTATTTTTCACATAATCCGAATGGTGAAGCTGAAGTTGTAACTATTTTGCTACGCCAGATTGGAACGATTAAAAAACTGAAATTTGATATTGATTTTGCCAAGTTAGCTATTAAAGGACGTGCTTCAAAAGGAAATCTGGTCACTAAATATCCAATTAAGAAAATCGAGCTAAAAGAAAAAGGAATTTCGACTTTACTGCCAAGAAAAGTATGGTTTGATGATACTGTAAAACGTTTAAATGTTGACGGCAGAGGCGAATTGCTTGGCGAATTCAAACCTACAGACAAAATTCTGGTAATCAGTCAGTCCGGAAAACTAAAAGTGATTATTCCGGAACTTTCTACTCATTTTGAAGAAGATATGATTATTCTGGAAAAATGGAAACCTAAGAAACCAATTTCCGCAATTTATTATGATGGTGAAAAAGAGCGATATTTCTTAAAACGTTTCCTTGTTGAAAATGAAGGTAAAGAAGAAAGTTTTATTACCGACCATCCAAATTCGCAGTTAGAAATCGTTTCGACAGATTACCGTCCTGTGGCACAATTGGTTTTTGCTAAAGTAAAAGGAGTTCAGAAAGAAGATCTACATATTGATGTTGAAGATTTTATAGCCGTAAAAGGGTTTAAAGCTTTAGGAAATCAGTTGACAACTGACAAATTAAGACAAGTTAATTTGTTAGATCCGCTGCCTTACGAGGAACCCGTTGAAGAAGTCCCGGAAAAACCAGAGATCTCAGAAGATAATCCGGTCGAAACAGAACTGGATGATGATGGCCAGATTGGTTTGGTTTTAGAATAATAAAATGATACATAGAGGCTGTCGGAAAAGTAAAAGAAATTATTATATTTCTTTATTTCAATGATAATTTATTGAAAAAATATCTTCTAAAAGAGTTTTTACTGATATATAGTCAATAAAAAAAACCTGAAAAATATTAATAATTTTCAGGTTTTTACTTTTCGGACAGCCTCTTTAACTAAAACCTATTTCAGGATTTGTGCTGCATGTTCTTTTGTTTTGACCTGAGAAATAACCTCATCGATAATTCCGTTTTCATCAATTATAAAGGTTGTTCTGTGGATGCCGTCATATTCTTTCCCCATGAACTTTTTAGGCCCCCAAACACCAAACGCATTAATTACCGATTTGTCTTCATCTGCCAATAACGGAAAAGGGAATTCATATTTGTCTTTGAATTTTAATTGTGCTTTCTGGCTATCAGCACTTACACCTAGAATTTCGTAATTATTAGCTTTAAAACGCTCAAAATTATCCCTTAAATCACAGGCTTCTGCCGTGCAGCCTGGCGTACTGGCTTTTGGATAAAAGAAAACTACCAATTTTTTTCCGGCATAATCTGCCAATGCATGTGTTTTTCCGTCCTGATCGATTCCTGAAAAATCTGGAGCTTTATCGCCTTTTTGTAATGTTGTCATCTCTTAAATTGTTAATTATCAATTGTTAATTATTTTTTTTTATGCCCCGGGTTGCAGTAAAAACCCCAGAGTTGTGGCAGTTTACATTTTTTGTATTGGCAAAGCGACCAGCGGAAGCTCTTGCAAATACTTAAAAATGGTACTGACACAATGAGGAGTTGGAACGGAAAACCGGATTAGGCACAACATAAAAATTATACTATTTTTACAGCTCTAAAAATACGGAAATGAATAAAGAAGCCCGAGTACAATTTGTTATAAATACGTTAAAAGAACTCTACCCTACTATACCTGTTCCACTTGACCATAAAGATCCTTATACTTTATTAATTGCCGTTTTGCTTTCAGCACAATGCACAGATGTTCGGGTGAACCAAATTACTCCTTTATTATTTGATAAGGCTGATAATCCGTATGATATGATTAAAATGTCTGTTGAGGAAATTAAGGAAATTATTCGCCCCTGCGGGCTATCACCTATGAAATCGAAAGGAATTCATGGTTTGTCGCATATTTTGATTGATAAACACAATGGAGAGGTTCCTCAGAGTTTTGAGGCTCTCGAAGCTTTGCCGGCAGTTGGACACAAAACAGCAAGTGTTGTCATGTCTCAGGCTTTTGGTGTTCCTGCTTTTCCTGTTGACACTCATATTCACCGATTGATGTACAGATGGAATCTTTCGAACGGTAAAAATGTGGCTCAGACGGAAAAAGATGCAAAAAGATTATTTCCCAGAGAATTATGGAATGACCTTCATCTACAAATTATCTGGTATGGCCGTGAATATTCACCTGCAAGAGGCTGGAGTCTGGAAAAAGATATCATTACGAGAACTATTGGCAAAAAATCTATTATTAAAGAGATGAGTAAAAGTTTCATTCAACACCGTTCCATTGACAGAATTAAAAACGAATAAAAACACAACGCTTTTATTTATTTTAAAACCTTTGTGTTTTTTATTTCCTATTTTTAGTTACTGGCCGCTTTTAGCGCATCATACTCTTTTGTCATATCAAGAGAACGGTAAATCCCTAAGAGTGTTTTTATTACTTCCTGATTTTTTGGTTCAATTGACAATGCCTTTTGAAGATACGGAATTGCACTCCTTATTATATCATCTTTTTTTGCCGTTAGCTTATCATATTCCAGCATTTCTTTTTTAGAATTACCTAAAGCATCTATCTTATCTGTTAATTCTTTTTTCGACTGAAGTTTTAAATATGCCAGATTAATATAAGAATCAATAAAATTAGGATTTAGCTCTATAAGGTAATTATAGACAGCTTCAGCTTTTATAAAATCTTTTTTCTCTAAGTAAGCATATGCTAAGTTTCTGTTGACATCGAATTTTCTGGAAGGTATCGCTTCGTTTCTCGGTTTCTCGTAAAGCCCTTCCTGGATATAGGATTCACGTGCTTTTGGAGAGATAAAAGCATCTTCTTCTTTTGTTTTTTTGTTAGTGGCATAATAGATAATGCCGTTTCCTGAAAAATTAATTTTTTTTAACTGCTCATAATGCTGAATTGCCAGATTATATTCTTTTGCATTTAAATAAGCAGCAGCAGCATTATACAAATTTAATGTATCTTTTTTATCAAATAAATATACTTTATAACTCTTTTCAGCACTTTCTTTGAAATTACCTGCTTTAAAATCTTCTGTGGCACCATTCACCAATTTTGATTTCATATCCTTTAATGCCAAATTTGCTTTTACTGAAAATTTGTATTTTCCAGATTCATTTTCGTATAAAATTACATCCTGATAGGACTGTGATGCATCAGAAAAATTAGTGGCAGCATCTATGTTCCTGATGGCCAAATCTTTTAATACATTCCCTTTTAAAAAATAAAATTCAGATTTTTCTTCATCTGGTGCATTCAGAATGAGATATTCGTTTTTCTTTAAAATTACAATTGCCTCTTCTGATTTTCCTTTTTCAAACAAGGACTGAGCATCTTTTATTTGAGACTTTTGAGAATATACTCCAACATTTATCAATACTATTGATAACATTATAAATTTTAATTTCATGTTTTGGATTAGTTTGATTGTTAAAATAGATTTTTGATAAGCATCTCGTTGCTAAAATGGTATTAACTGGAATCGTAGAGAGATTCGCATGGTTATCAAACTAAATGAAATAACTAGGGTAGTTTTTTATCATATCAACTTATTTTAGAGGGTTAAACATTTTTTTTAAATGATTAAAAACAAATTTTTAACAATATTTAAATTATAAATGTTTTTTAAATTAACTTTTTTTATACAAAAAAATTAATTTTTATCTAAAATAGAATTAAAAAACGAATACACAAATAAAATACAAACTATTTTTTTAAACAAATCATTAAAACAAATATTAACTTATAATAATGTCCATTTTACTGCATTGCGGATTAAACGTCAAATAATAGTTCATTATGAATAAAAGTAATTCAAAAAAAAACTCACTATTTGTATTTGTATACAGATAGTGAGCTTTCAACAAAAACGACCAATTTGGTTTTTTTCGAATAAACATCCGACAAAGTAGTGGGCTGCTTAATTAGCTATGATCTCAAAACTTTTATTATCGATTTTCACAACTTTTAATGCTTGTGAATAACTTAGCAAAAAAGAAATGACCTCCTTTTTGGGTTTTAAGTCTTTAGAAGCTAATGCTTTCTTAGAGTAAATTTTCGCCATACTATGAAAATGTTTTATAGTAATATAACGAGCCATTACTCAAAATAGTATTAGTTGGTTAAAATAATTTGATGCTTTTCAATAATTTTTCTTAAATTCATTAATGCATAGCGCATCCTTCCTAATGCTGTATTTATACTTACTCCAGTCAGTTCAGAGATTTCCTTGAAACTCATATCCTGATACATTCGCATCATTAATACTTCTTTTTGATCTTCTGGAAGCTCCAGAATTAGTTTTTTTAGATCTAATTCTACCTGATCTAAAATCATTTTTCCTTCAATCGTTAAAGAATCATCAGACATAACAGAAAAAATAGAAAACTCTTCAGTTTCTCTATACATTGGCATTTTTTTGGTTTTACGAAAGTGATCCACAATTAAATTATGTGAAATCCGCATTACCCATGGTAAAAATTTACCTTCCTCGTTATATGAATTGGATTTTAAAGTTTTAATAACTTTAATGAAAGTGTCCTGAAAAATATCATTTGAAATGTCTCTATCAGCAATCTTTGAATATATGAATCCATAAATTTTGGATTCATGCCTTTTTATTAATGTTGCTAAAGCATTTTCATTGCCTTCAACATAATTTTTAACCAATAGAGCGTCAGGAATATGCAGATCAGCCATAATACTACTTTTTTAGTTTAGTTTAAAATTTGGAGTAATTTTCTAAAAAGTAGTTTTATTGTATAGGCCTGTTTTTTTGAGTTTGTTAATAATCAGTCCAAATTTAACAAATTTTTATTTTAAAAAGCAAATGAATAAGATAATAATTAATAATAAAATTCATTGTTGTCCGATAAATAATTTCGTTTTGTTAAATATTGTATATTTTTAGATACTTAACGAGGTTCTATCTTGCTTTAGCTTGTTTTTTAGTATTGTCATTAGAATTCAATAAATGGAAAATATAA
>NZ_QJHK01000007.1 GCF_003202435.1 Flavobacterium cheongpyeongense | reverse complement strand
GCTGTCCGAAAACAGACTTAGTCGAAAAATACTTATTTTTACCCATCGTTATTTGAATTTTGCAACTCTAAATTACGATTATTTTAGAAGCCATTAATTTGGCTTCTTTTTTTAGCGGACAACAATGTTTTAGAAAACAAAATTAGTACAGTTAATAACAAAATTTAATATATTTGTTGTTCTAAACTAGAACATAGCTAATATGTCGTTATTTTCGGACAACATCAGGGTTTTAAGGGTCAGACAAAAAATATCACAGGAGAAATTAGCAGAAAGCCTTCAGATTACAAGGGGCAGGTATGTCAAATATGAAGACGGTACTTCTGAAGCTCCGTATGAAATTTTAAAAAAAATAGCCCGCTACTATCACATGAGTATCGATTTGCTGCTTTCGGTGGACATCCGAAAAATAGACATGCAGCATTTGCTGAAACTTGAAAACAACAGATTGGTCTTACCGATTCTGGTAGATCATCAAGGGGAAAATTGTATCGAAATAGTAACTCAAAAAGTAAAAGCGGGTTATCTTAATGGATATGCAGATCCGGAATATATAGAAAACCTCCAACAAATTTCACTTCCTTTTCTGGGACCCGGTAAACACAGGGGGTTTCCGGTAGAAGGGGATTCGATGCCACCACACGAAGATGGAAGCATTATTGTAGGCCGTTATATAGAAAGGTTAGGGGATGTACAGGATGGTAAAACCTATATTCTTATTACTAAAAATGAAGGGATGGTATACAAGCGTCTTAATAAAAATAAAAAAAACGCTTTGGTTTTAGAATCAGATAATAGTTTCTATCCGAATTACGAAGTCAGGCTTTCAGACATTATAGAAATCTGGGAATACCAATGTAATATTGGACGAACAGATAAAAAACAGGAATTAAATGAAATTGAAGACCTGAAAGAATTGATTTTAGAAGTAAAGAGAGAAGTACGGGAAATACGGAATAACAAAGAGTAAAAATTTTTTAAAGTTTAAAACTTAATTTTATTTCGGGTTATTCATCTGACGGTACAGGTATAGGCTTCATAAATTTCCGGTGATAATTAGGAAATCGGATTATTTATGTGAGATTTTTATAAAAAAAACTTGATCAATAAATCATCTAATGTATTCTTGTATCGTTTATTTACCAATAATTAAAATAACTGGTTTATCAGCAAATACATGATTAAATGAACTTTATTCTACACTAATTTACCTTTATATTTAAAAAGTCAAGGCTCCGATTATAAAACTGAAGTCTTGACTTTTGAAATTATAAACTTTTGGTTTAGTGTCTTTATTTTTTATAAACATTCGAATTATTTCTATAGCCCGATTCGTTTTTATACCAATTTTTGTATTCTGCTCCGTTGCTTAAAACCCAATTAATAAATTTTAAGTGGCTTACATCGATTTTTGCTTTTTCAATTGGATATTCAAAACGACTCGCAAAATCAATTGCCCAAGGTAAGTTGTCTTTTGTTTTGTAATATTTTCCTGTTGCTTGTTGAGAATTGTCAAATGAAGTTCCAAAGTAAGATCTGTCCGCTAAATCAGTGGGGGCGTAATTTGCCAAATGGATCTCTTTACCTCTTTCCTTATTTACGATGATAAATGGGTTATAAGGGGCCATTCCAAAGGTATTGGCATCAATAGGGCTTACAAGATCTATGGTAACTTCAATAGTTTCTGAGGCAACAAATGGCTGGTCTGGTAGTGTGTTACCAGAACCGTGTTTCCATGCATTGTCGAAAACAATTATGGTTGCATTTTTTTGACCCGCCTCTGTTCCATTGCCGTTTGTTTTTATGTAGCTTTCTGTATATTTTGTTCCGTTTACGGATGCAATTTGTGATGGAGTTACGCCGGGAATGGAGAAGCCAAAACCATTTTGAAAACTTGCACCAATAGCTCTTACATTGAATTTTGCTTTCAAACTTACAACCTTATTCTGAGCATTTGTAATTCTGTTAAAATTATAATCAATCACCAGGTCATTAAAATCATAATCTCCTTTTGAAGGCCATAAATCTTCAAAAGCGAGTGTTCCAAAAATGTTGCTGCTTGGGTAAAAGTTATTAAATGCTAATTTAGGGTCGTTAGGATAATCGTCTGAACTATCGTTTATACCATCTTTATCTGTATCTATTCGATTAGCATTTACTTTTTGTATGTTGTTTATTTCAACATTTTCTATAGGGTTTGCTGTTGCATAAAAAATAGCGTCATTAAAGTCATTGTCTCCTCCGGGACGAATTAAATCTTCAAACCCAATTATGAATAAACTTCTTTTATTATCATAAAGCATTACAGTATGTTGACGATTTTTGATATCTGTCTCTGGGTTTAACTCCAGATTAGAGTACAATAAACCCAAACCTTCAGTTGATTGTCTGGTTTTGTCGTCCCACCCATTTCGCATCAGCATCCAGCCTATTACGGTGTTTTTTTCAAAAACACCCAGAGAAACTTTATCTCCAGAGTACAATCCTCCTCCAGAACCAGCAAATGATGCATTCGGAAAAATCACAAAACATTCTTTAATATCAGCGGCGGTTTTAGGCGGAAAATCTCTGTCATAAGTGTAGTATGCCAATACATTTTTATAACCGGCTCCTTCAGATAAAAACGTAATCCATACTTCAGCTTTATCTACAATCACTAAATTGTGCTGGTTATTTCCTAAAAGATATTCCGGGTGATAGGTAGGAACAGGCATATTTTCGGGTAAAGCATTGTTTACATCAATTAGAAAATCTTTCTTTATAACATCAGGTTTAGCTAATAAATTATTTGGTACTCCATTACTATTATAGGTACCTATATAGTTAATTTTGACATTTGCATTCAATTTACCGGAATGTGTTTCTTCTGGTTTTGGATAAAAGGGTTTGCTACTGGATTTTTGACTTTTTTGAGTGCTTCTTGTACCTCCAAAGGTAAAATTAACAGTACCATTATCTATTGGCACTTTCGTTTCGGGAACAAAACCAATAAAGTCAGTTTTTAAAACAACTTCCTGCATATCAGATTCTAAAGTATAGTTCACAACAAATTCTCCTTGTTCATCGGTTATACCATTGATAATTTCTTCACCATTTTCTTCTTCAAAGTCTGTCCAAACACTTACTCTAACATTAGGAACGGCATTTCCCTCATTGTCTTTTGTTCGAATGGTTATATTAGTGTCTTTAGTATTCTTCCAGTTAAATGTAGGGGAGGCTTTTAAAGTCTCAATAGTAACTTCTCCCGGATCCGTTGGGGTTTCTGCAGGATCTTTACTGCAGGAGTTAAGCAAAATAATTGATGCTACTAACAATTTCATTACTAACGAATTGGTATTCGTATGTGTATTTTTTTCTGTAGAGGTGTGATTTTTCATGGATTTTACTTTTTAAGAATAAAGAAAAGATGAATGGTAATACAAAGAAAGTATTGAAAAACATGACTTTTATAATAACTGTCACTATGATTGAGGCTGTCGGTTGATAGATTACTTTTTTAGGCTTACAAAAAATACATTTAAAATAGCTGATCACATATTAAGTACAATAATTCAGATATAAAAATACAATTTAAATAATAAAAAACCTATATAAATATTTGATTTATACTTCAATATCAATAAGTTGGTTATTTGTGTGGATCGATACATAAACAAAGAGAGCATGTTTTGTCAGTATCCAAGATTTTTAATGTCCTGGCACATGGAATTCTTAAGACTCTAAGACAGCAGTAGTGATTTATTGCTAATAGCATATTGGCATTGATACAGTAAATTTGTTACGAAGTTTAATACGCACTCTGGGTTTAAATATCTTTAAGTTGGTCATAAAAAAAAGCATGATTCTAAAAATCATGCTTTTATATTTATTATCGTTTGGTTTTGAATGCATTATATTTGCTCAAAAGTATCACCTTGTTTGATGTCACCGCTATTAAATCCCTTCTTAAACCAGTACATCCGCTGTTCAGAAGTACCATGTGTAAAGGAATCAGGTACTATGTGCCCTTGCATTTTACTTTGGATGGCATCGTCACCAACGGCATTAGCTGCGCTCAGTGCTTCTTCTATATCTCCCGTATCAAGGTTTTCCTTATTATAGTGGGTCCAGACACCGGCATAAAAATCGGCTTGTAGCTCTAAAGCAACAGATAGTTTATTGGCTTCAGCTTCACTTTTTCCTTCCTGTGCTTGGCGCATTCTGGCCGAAGTTCCCAACAATGTTTGTACATGATGTCCTATTTCGTGGGCAATAACATAGGCAATGGCAAAATCACCGCCTTTTGCGCCAAACTTTGTTCTAAGCTCCTCAAAAAAATCGAGGTCCATATAGACTTTTTGGTCGCCCGGACAATAGAAAGGACCTGATGCCGAAGAAGCACCACCGCAGGCCGTCTGCACAGATCCTCTAAACAGTACTAATTTTGGATTTTCATAAGTCATCCCGTTTTCAGCAAAAAGTTTCCCCCAGATGTCTTCATTGTCAGCAAGGATTACCCGGACAAAATCCCCCATTTCTTCATCTTCCTGACTTAAAGGAGCTGCTGACTCAGTTTGTTGACCGCCTTGTAGTTGTTGTAAAGCAGATCCTACTGTTTGGCCGGTTTCACCGCCAAAAACGTTGAGTAACAAAATAATGATACCAATAACGCCACCTCCAAGAACTGCTTTTCCGCCAGACAAACCTCTTCTGTCTTCAACATTATCACTTTGTCTTCTGCCTAACCATTTCATAAGCTGATGTGTTTTTAAGTTGATTTTAGAATTTAATCAACACGAATTTATATTTTTTTTGAACAAAAGGCTAATTAAAACAAAAAATTATTTTAACCATTCCTGTAAGATTTCTTCCACAGAGCCTTTCATGATCGGTTTTGCGACATAATCGTTCATCCCCGAGTTGATGCATTTATTTCTTTCTTCTTTTTCAGTACCTGCTGTTACTGCAATGATCGGGATTGTCTTTCCTTTTTGTGAATTTCGTATTGCGACCGTCGTTTCATAACCATTCATGACAGGCATTTGAACATCCATAAAAATAAGGTCAGGAGTGATGTTCTCAAATACCCTTAAGGCTTCATAGCCATTTTCGCACTCATGGATCGAAGCATTGCAATAGAGGTTTTTAATAATGGTTTTTAAGAGCAGCATGTTGACTTTGTTATCTTCAACTATTAAAAAAATAAATTTGCGGTTATCAGTAGTTTTGGGTGCTGGAACAGGTTTAGTGTTAAACGTATTGAAATCAGTTTTATACTTTTCATTCGTGTTTTGTTCACTTGTTTTAAGGGTCAGGTCAAAATAAAAAGTGCTTCCTACATTTATTTTACTCTTAACCTGCAGGCGACTTTCCATCAGGGCAAGTAATTGATTTGAGATGGTAAGACCCAGACCGGTTCCTCCAAATTTTCGGGTAGTAGAGCTGTCTTCTTGCGAAAAAGCCTTAAAAATTTTCTTTTTGTTTTGTTTTAAAATTCCGATACCAGTATCAACTACAGAAAATCGCATCGTGCACATAGCATCTTCTTTTTTCTCTAAAACAGAAACTGTTACAGTAATAGAACCTTTGTGTGTAAATTTCACGGCATTTGACAATAAATTGATCAGGATTTGCTTGAGTCTCACAATGTCTGTCCAGATGTATTGAGGCACGTCAGGAGCTATATTGAGTTGAAGCTGCAGTTTTTTTAAATTAGATTCATATACAATCAGGTCAAATACCTGACCTACTATTTTATTGATATCATATAAGTCAATAAATAAGTCTAATTTTCCGGCTTCAATCTTCGAAAAATCAAGGATATCATTTATAATATCTAATAATGAATTTGCCGATTGATTGATTGTAGTCATATATTTTAACTGAATTTCTTCAAGTTTCGTTTTCATCAGCAGGTCCGTAAAACCTATAATACCATTAAGCGGAGTTCTGATTTCATGCGACATATTGGCCAGAAATTCCGATTTTGATTTGTTTGCAGCTTCGGCAAGCTGTTTTGCTTTTATTGCATCTTCAGTTTGTTTTTTATTGGTAATATCAAAATAGATGCCACCCACAAATTCAATTTCATCACCCTTTTTAATAACATCGCCAAATTCCTCAATCCAGATATATTCGCCTGTTTTTCGCTTAATGCGGTAGGTATTGTGTAGGGGCTTTCCGCTCTTTAAATTTTGGAATTGATTGTCAATAACTTCATCCTTATCATCGGGATGAATGAGGGATAAAAAGGATAAGTTATTTTCAAGAAATTCAGCTTTAGAATATCCTGTAAGATTAAAAATTTGATCGTTTAGAAATATTTTTGTGGAAAACGCATCAAATTTTGATAGGTAAACAGTACCGGGAATATTGTTGGTGATCAATTTGAATTTCTCCTCACTTTCGATAATTTTAGTCTGGTTTCTGTTTCTTTCCAGGGCAGATGAAATATTATTCGCCAGGGTCTGAAAAATATAAATTTCTTCTTCAGACCATTTGTGTTCAGTATGGCAGTCATCAAATCCAATAAACCCGCTAAAAACATCCTGCACATAAACAGGCAGAATCAATATCGATTTGATATTGTGGGTTAGTAGTAAATTTTTAAAAAACGTATCTTCTAGTTGGCAGGTAAGGGTATTTAGGATTTTCTTATTTTGCGCTTTTTCAATTATTTCTTTTAAATTGTCTTCTGTGAATTTTTGAAGGATGATGTTTTTATCAGGGGTTTCTGCTTTGGACCATTTGTATTTTTGGCTGATGGTATTGGTGTCAAAATCCTTTTCATAATAGTAAATATGGTCTGCGTGCGCTACTTTTCCAATGATATTGTAAGTTTCCTGAAACATCTCTTCAATAGTTTTGCTCAGTAAGAATTTTTCGGTGCAAAGTGCTAATGCAGATAACAGTTGGCTTTTAAATTCTAATTTGCGTTCTGCCTTTAAACGCATTTGTGATGATATGGCAAGCGAGATCACGTCAGAAATTGTACGGGCGTAGTTAATGTCTTCATTATCCCATTTTCTTTTTTTATCTGTGCTCTCAAAACAAACTACCCCGGCTAGTTGTCCATTGAAAAAAATTGGGACATCCAGCATAGACAGGATATTGTTGTTTATAAAATACTCTCTTTGAAATTCGGAGGTTTCCAGTTTATTAAATACGTCGCTAGCGTTGATGACCGCGTTGTTTCTTAAGGTTTCAAAATAAATAGGATAGGAGGCTTTGTCCAGGATTTCTTTATAATAGGAATCAGAGTTGTCCTGGCTGTATAAATTTTCACAAGTGATGGTATCATCAGAATATTTCCAGAAGCTGATTCTGTTGGCTTTTGAAACAGCGGCCTCTTTGATGATAAAATCAATTACGCTTTGTATGCTGTCATAATGACTAAAATCGGTAGTAGATAATTTTTTGGTAGAACTGTTATAAGATTCGATCTTTTCAAGTCTGATTCTTTTTTCGTTTTCATTGTTTTTCAGTTCTGTGATATCTCTTGCGATACCTGCAAAACCTATCGTTTGTTCTAAATCATTTTTGCGGATAATGACCTTTTGAGAAATCCATATTGCATCACCATTTTTCTTTAAAATTGGAAACTCAATCGTGTCATGATTAAATTCTTTTTCTTCAAGGTTTTTATAAAAATCCATTACCTTTTTTCGATATTCAGGGTGAATGAAATTGGCGTGATGTTTTGATATAACTTCTTTTTCGGTGTAATGTAAAACAGAAAAGGCAAAATCATTTATAAACGTAAAATTGCCTTCGGTATCTATTTCAAAAATAATATCTGCCGCTGTCTGAATCAGGTTTTTATACTGGTCCTGCATTTTAATTTGTTCGGTAATATCTTGCCCGATACCAATAAATAAATCTTCAGAAAAACGCTTATCTTTCCATTGTATATATTTGTATTCCCCATTTTTGCATTTTAGTTTCCGGGTATATAAAACATTATCCTGATAGTTGACTAAAAATTCTTCACCAATAAAATCAGGGTCTTCAGTAAGGTTCCAGAAGCCCATTCCCATAACTTCTTCAGTTGTATACCCAAGTATTTCTGTAATTGATTCACTGCAAAAAATGAGTTCACCTTTTTTATTGCAAGCAACGGTAAGGGAGCTCCCTTTGTGGACAATTTCATTTGTAAACCTGAAATTATCACGAGTGTTTAAAAAGATAGCATATTTTATATGATTAATTACAAAAATAACCAGGCTGTACGTGAGAAGTAAAACAGAGGATTTAATCGGAATGAAATCAAAAGCCAGATTGATGATGTGAAAAATAAATATTCCCGTAGTAAAGTACCAATAAATTTTTATAGGTCTAAGGATACTATAAGAAAAATAAAAAGTAATTAAAAGAGCAATGACAGGTACAATATCATTAGGATGAATAATGATATTTCGGGCAATATGGAATGTAAATAACAAAAAGATGCAAATAAAAACGATTGAAATTCTATTTCTTAAATATTCGATCTTAATTGATAAAAAATAAAATAACAATATCGATAAACCAATTGATATATTGACATATAAAAGGCTTTCGGGTCTTATTTCAAAAATTTCATTAATGATTTCAATGACGATAATAGTAATACCGAAAAACAAAAGATAAAGCTGGTATTCTTTATGTGAAACTTCTTTTTCCTTGTTTTTTTCTATAAAAGAACCAATTTTTGCTTTAATCCTAAAAAATTGGTAAACCAGGAAGCCCATAAATACAGTCAGGCATAACTGCAGCAGGATTAATTTAGGACTATTGTAGAAAATAAGGTTAGCTTTAAGAACAAAACAATTAGCCCAAAACGATTTCAGGACACTGCCAAAGTAGGTAGGTCCTGAAATTGAAAAGTTTAAAAGACTACAGCTGAATACCATAGAATCTGAATATTGATTTTGTTGAAATTAATCTCATATTATTCAGGATCTGACTGGCCAATTGAATCGATTGAATCCGGATTTTCAATTTCCAGTATGGCACTGTAGATAGCATATTTTACAGAATAAGTAATAGGAATGGTAAATACCACACCAATACAACAGCCAATAAAGCCTATAATAGAGCCAATTCCGGCGACTATGAACAATAGGGCAATAACAAGTGGCTGCTTGCTGACGATCATAATACTTGATTTAATGGCGTCAGCTATGTTTAAATTTCCAAAAACAATAAGAGGGATTGTCATAGAAGTAAACAATGAAATTAAAATGGCAAAAATAGAGTCAATAAATGTAATTCCGATAAAGTTAAAAGCTACAGAAATAAGTCCGCTAGTTAAGCCAATCAATAAGGCAGAAGTAAACAGTCGAAAAAAATAAGGGGATTTGTAATAAGTAAAAACAGTTGAGAAATTAAACGCTTCGTCTTTGTCAGCACTGTCTGCCATTTTTAGGAAACCTGCTGTGAAAGGAGTCATAATTGCGGTTACAAAAGTTATGACAATTGTATAGATCAGTAGAGTTGTCCCTTCCGGCTGTTTGTTCTGCAAATTCTCGAAAAATTGTTTATTGAAGTGTTCTGCACCATATAAGGATACTAATATTCCTCCGCCAAGGAAAAAGCAAAGTATAGAAATAACCAGTAGGATAAGACCTGCATAAAGTGCTATTTTTTTATAATTTTCAAAAGCATGATTAAAAACATCTGAAAAATCTAGTGAATAACCGTTGTTTTTTATGTCTTCGATTTGATTAAGTATGGATTTCATATCTATTAGAATTGTTTTGTACTTTTTATGTTTAGTGAACTATTCAAACGTAAATATAGTACTTTTAATCAATTCATTTTATACTATAGGAAATAGAAGAAGATTAGTTTTTTTGTCTTTTATATCCAGTCCAATAATCTTTTAATGGCTTTTAATTTATCTTCGTACGGAGCATACCGCATAGGTAGGTCGAGCCAGTTGGCTTTTTTTACCATTGCTTTCTGATGGGAGAAAATATCAAAACTTAGTTTTCCGTGGTAGGCACCCATTCCGCTATGACCAACGCCTCCAAATGGCAATCGCTTATTCGAAAAATGAGCCACTGTATCGTTAACACAACCGCCTCCGAAAGCATAACGGGAAATCATTTTTTTTGTGAAAGAATCATTTTCGCTAAAAACATAAAATGCCAGTGGCTTCTCATACCTGCGAATTACGGCATCAATATCATTTTCAGATTCATAAACTAATATTGGTAATATCGGGCCAAAAATCTCTTCTTTCATTACCGCGCTTTCTAATTCAGGCTCGTCAATAAGAGTAGGTGAAATGTAAAAATTACTGTCATCTGATTCTCCCCCAAAGATCACTTTTTCAGAAGCAATCATACTGGTTAGCCGTACCCAGTTTTTACTATTAATAATGCGTGCATAATCAGGGGAATCTTTTATTTTTTTACCATAAGCCTGAATAATTTCTTCAATCAGAAAAGTAATAAAACTAACTTTCATGTTTTTTTGAATCAAAATATAATCAGGGGCAATACACGTTTGCCCGGCATTGATGAATTTTCCCCAGACAATACGTTTTGCAGCCAGTTTTAAATTAGCTGTTTCATCAATAATACAAGGGTTTTTGCCTCCTAACTCTAAAGTTATTGGTGTTAAATGCACTGCAGCTGCCCGAGCTACAATTTTACCTACAGAAACACTTCCGGTAAAGAAAATGTAATCCCAACGTTTTGCCAGCAGTTTGTCAGAGACTTCAACACCACCCTGAACAACTTCAACATGATTGATGTGAAATGATTTTTCTATAATTTCCGCAATTATGTCAGAAGTATTTGGAGTTAGTTCTGAGGGTTTTAAAACAACTTTATTTCCAGCTGCAACTGCAGAAATTAAAGGACATAAAGCTAGTTGAAAAGGATAATTCCAGGGAGCAATGACCAAAACGTTTCCGTATGGCTCTTTATAAATAAAATCAGTAGAAGGAAAATTTAACAGAGAGGGAAAAACACGTACCGGTTTAGCCCATTTATCAATGTTTTTGATTGTACTTTTTAACTCTGAAATAACATAATTAGTTTCTGTTAAAACGGCTTCAAATTCCGGTTTTTTAAAATCATCAAATAAGGCTTTTAAAATTAAATCCTCACTTTCCTGAATATTAAAAAGTAATTTTTTAAGCGTTTCTTTTCGGTACTTTACATCGTTTTTATAGTCCATTTTAGTGAAAACTTACATTTTGGCTATGCCAATTTAAAGGATCTAAATTAAAAAATTGACAATGAAATCATAAAATTATACGGCATTCCAGATAGTTTCATCAGGAGTTGGGGCCGTTATCGTTATGTTTTCTTTTGAAACAGGGTGCGTAAACACTAACATTCTGGCATGTAGATGAATACCTCCGTCCGGATTACTGCGGTCAGCACCATATTTTAAATCGCCTTTGATAGGAGAGCCTATCGCAGACAATTGTGCACGAATTTGATGATGCCTTCCTGTATGTAAATTAATTTCAAGGGCTGTATAATTCTGAAGTTCTTTTATAATTTTATAATCAAGGCTAGCCAGTTTGCTATCTGGAACTTCTTTTAAGTGTGCTTTTGAAGTGTTGTTTTTTTCGTTTCGTTTTAAAAAATGAACCAATTTGGAAGTGGCTTCTTCAGGTTTGTTTTTTACAATAGCCCAGTACGTTTTTTTTGTTTCACGGTTACTGAACAATTCATTCATTCGTGACAATGCTTTACTGGTTCTGGCAAAAACAACTATTCCGGTTGTAGGCCTGTCCAGACGATGAATCACACCCAAAAAAACATCACCGGGTTTATTGTACTTGTCTTTAATGTATTCTTTTACGATCTCAGATAAAGGTTTATCCCCCGTTTTATCCCCTTGTACAATATCACCAACACGTTTATTGATCACAATAATATGGTTGTCCTCATGTAGGATTTGCAGGTTAGTTTTGTTCGAAAGAATTTTCAAAATGAATCTAGATTAGTGTTTAAAATTGAGCTAAAGCTATTTTAGTATACTTAAAAAAAATCCTCCAGCCAGGCTTAATGTGATTAAGTTAAGAAATTTTCGTTCGTCACTTCGGATGGTTTAAAAATGCTATACCTTTTTAAGCTAAAGACTCGAATTGAAGGTCATGTCACTTAACGTAATAACTAAGCTAAAGCTGGAGATAATTTGTTCTTTGGGATTAAAAAAAATCAGATGTTTACTATCCGATTAATCAGAATTTTAAAAGTTAATATTGTTCCTTTTCACTAGGGAAATTCTTTGATTTCACATCAGCCGCATATTGACCAATAGCTTTTGTCATTTCTTCATATAAATTCAGATAGCGGCGAAGGAAACGCGGACTAAATTCATTGTTCATTCCTAACATATCGTGAATGACCAAAACCTGTCCGTCAACACCTCCTCCGGCACCAATTCCAATCACGGGAATCGAAATGCTTTCGGCTACTTTTTGGGCTAAATCAGCAGGTATTTTTTCAAGAACTATTGCAAAACAGCCAATTTTTTCGAGCATTTTGGCATCTTCAATCAGTTTTTCGGCTTCTTCATCTTCTTTGGCACGAACACTGTAAGTTCCAAATTTGTATATAGATTGTGGTGTTAATCCTAAATGTCCCATTACAGGAATTCCTGCATTTAATATTTTTTTGATGGATTCTTTGATTTCTTTTCCACCTTCCAGTTTCACGGCATGTCCTCCGCTTTCTTTCATGATTCTGATAGCAGAACGCAAGGCTTCTTTAGGATCAGACTGGTAACTTCCAAAAGGCAAATCTACGACAACCAGACCTCTTTCTACGGCTCTGACAACTGAAGAAGCGTGATAAATCATCTGGTCTAATGTTATTGGTAAAGTCGTTTCGTGACCCGCCATTACATTAGAAGCTGAATCTCCAACTAAAATTACGTCAACACCGGCAGTATCAACAATTTTTGCCATTGTATAATCGTAAGCCGTTAACATAGAGATTTTTTCGCCATGGCTTTTCATTTCGATTAAAGACTTTGTAGTGATTCTTTTATAATCTTTTTTTGCTACTGACATTGATACTTTTTTTTAGTTTTTTGAATAGTTTTAAAGTTGGTTTTTCTTTAAAACGAAATTTTTTTCTGCAAAATTAAGCAATATTATACTAACAATCGGCCATATTTACGGCAATTGCCAATCCGCCCTCAGATGTTTCTTTGTATTTCGAATTCATGTCTTTTGCTGTTTGCCACATGGTATTGATTACTTTGTCTAAAGGTACTTTTGCATTTTTAGAATCGGTTTCAAGTGCAAGTTCGGCTGCGTTTATGGCCTTTATGGCACCCATAGTATTTCTTTCGATGCATGGAATCTGAACCAGACCGCCAATTGGGTCACAGGTTAGTCCAAGATGATGTTCCATGGCAATTTCGGCAGCCATTAAAACCTGAGCAGGAGTACCGCCCATTAATTCGCAGAGTGCAGCAGCAGCCATTGAGGACGAAACGCCAATTTCGGCCTGACAGCCTCCCATCGCTGCTGAAATTGTAGATCCTTGTTTGAACAGACTTCCTATTTCGCCGGCCACCATCAAAAATTGTTTGATTTCTTTTTCGCCGGCATTATGGTTTTCAATTACTAAATAATACATTAAAACGGCCGGAATTACACCGGCACTTCCATTGGTAGGTGCAGTAACGACGCGACCCAAAGATGCATTTACTTCATTCACGGCAAGTGCAAAACAGCTTACCCATTTCAGGATTTGACGAAATTTTACTTCGGTTTTCCTGATTTCTTCAAGCCAGGACTGCGGATCCTTATAATTGGATAATCCAATTAAATTTTGATGCATATCAAAAGCTCTTCGGCGTACATTTAATCCTCCCGGTAAAACTCCTTCTGAGTGGCATCCGATATACATGCATTCGAGCATCGTATGCCAGATTCGCATTAACTCATTATGAATTTCTTCTTCAGAACGCATTGACTTTTCATTTTCATATACAATTTCAGAAATGTTTTTGTTTTCTTCGATGGTATATTTTAACAAATTATCTGCATTGTCAATCATAAACGGGAATGCACATTTTATAGCAATTTTATTTTTGGCATTTGTACGTTCTTCTTTAACCACAAAGCCGCCTCCGATTGAATAAAAAGTAGATTCATATTCAGAGTTATCGGTTTGATAAGCCGTAAATTTTAACCCGTTGGCATGGAAAGGAAGAAAGTCTTTGTTAAAAACAATGTCCTGAAGAAAATAAAACGGAATAATAATTTGATTACCAAGAATAAGCTCATTTTTGTTTTCGATGGTTTTGATGATTCCTGCGATGTTTTCGACAGGGATATATTCAGGATCCTGACCGCTTAAACCCAGCATTACTGCCAGATCAGTGGCGTGACCTTTCCCAGTTAACGAAAGTGAACCGTATAAGTCAACCTTCACTCTTGTAATTTCTTCTAATAGCGACTGGCTTCTTAACTCTTCTAAAAAACGTTCAGCTGCCCGCCATGGGCCAAGTGTGTGGGAACTCGATGGCCCAACCCCAATTTTAAGCATATCAAAAACAGAGATACATTCTTCCATTGTTCCAATTTTATTACACAAAGATAATTGAATAATGCAATGAAGTTTGTTTTTTATTTGTTAACGTTGCGGTTTTGTTAAAAAATGTAGTAAATTTTAATAATTTGTCAATGAACTAAAATTTAGTGTTTAATATTTAACTTTTGTAAAAACGAGGAGTGTTTTTAGGTATTTTTGTAGAGGAATATCTGTGTAGAAAAGGTATTTTTTTTACCTTAACAGCAAAAGAATAAAGAGCAAATACGAGCTTTTCTTTTTTTATACTCTGATATGAATTTTAATGATTCAATAAAACGAAAAGCAGCTAAAATTAGATTATGATAGAATTTTTCAGACACTTAATACATGAATTCAAATTACCGCTTAGTAATCCGGTGTTAATTTTTTCGTTAATACTTTTTATAATTTTATTGATTCCTATTTTACTTAAAAAAATTAATATTCCCGGAATTATTGGTTTGATTTTATCCGGTGTTGTTATTGGTCCACACGGGCTTAATATTTTGGCCAAAAGTTCTGCTGTCGATCTTTTTTCAACGATAGGATTGCTTTATATTATGTTTATTGCCGGTTTGGAACTGGATATGAATGAGTTTAAAGCCAACAGAAATAAAAGTTTATTATTTGGTTTTTTTACCTTTATTTTCCCCCTGTCTATTGGTTTTCCGGTTTGTTTTTACCTATTGCAATATGATTATAGTGCCAGTTTTTTAACAGCAAGTATGTTTGCAACTCACACTTTGGTTGCTTACCCGATTGTGAGTAAGTTAGGAATTGCCAAAAACCACGCTGTCGCTATTACAGTGGGAGGAACAATTTTGACGGATACTGCCGTTTTGATTATTCTGGCCGTGATTATGGGAAGTAGTCAGGGAAATCTGAATCAGGCTTTCTGGATAAAATTAACCGTTTCGCTGGTTATTTTTTCGGCTATCATGTTTTTGGTTATCCCGAGAATTGCAAAATGGTTCTTTAAAAAACTCGAAAGTGAAAAACATGCCCATTATATTTTTGTGCTTTCTGTTGTTTTCTTCGCAGCTTTTTTGGCAGAAGTAGCAGGAGTAGAGTCTATAATTGGGGCTTTCGTAGCGGGCTTGGCCTTAAATCCTTTAATTCCGCATTCATCAGCCTTAATGAACAGGATTGAGTTTATCGGAAATTCACTGTTTATTCCGTTTTTCCTGATTTCTGTAGGTATGCTGGTTGATATCAGTGTAATTTTAAGCGGGCCTACTGCGCTGATTGTTGCCGGAACTTTGAGTGTAGTGGCTATTTTTGGAAAATGGATCGCTGCATTTTTTACCCAAATTGTTTTTAAATATACCAGAACCGAAAGACAACTAATTTTCGGATTAAGCAGTGCACATGCCGCAGCAACCCTGGCCGTAATTTTGGTTGGGTTTAAAGCAAAAATACTGGATGAAAACATATTAAACGGAACCATTATCTTAATATTAATTACCTGTATTGTTGCTTCTTTTGCTACTGAAAAGGCAGCTAAAAAGATCGCTATCTGCGAGGAAGAAGTTTCTCCGCAGGATGCCGGCAAGGATCAGATTTTTGATGAACACATTTTGATCCCTTTGGCAAAAACATCGGCTACAGAACCTTTATTAGATTTTGCACTTTTAATAAAAGATAAAAAATCTTCCAATCCGGTTACATTACTGACTATTGTTCCTAATAACGACCAGGCTGAAATTAATATTTTAAAATATCAAAAAGCAGTAGATAAGTTTGTTATTCAGGGCTCAGCTTCTGAAATAAAAATTAATACAATTGCCAGAATTGACCATAATCCGGCTAGTGGAATTGCACGGACTTCTAAAGAAATCATGTCGGATATTGTGATTATTGGCTGGCCACGAAAAACAGGATTCCTGGACAAAATTTTCGGAGAAAATGTAGATTCGATCATTAATAACGTAGATAAAAATCTGTTTATCTGTCGGTTTCAAAAACCTTTTGTAGAAGAGAAGAGACTGGTTTTTATTTGTCCGCCTTTTTCTGAAAGAGGAATTGGTTTTTCACCACTCATCCAGAAGATTTGCAGATTATCGCAGGAATTGAGTACTCAGATTGTAATTTATGGCGAATATAAAACGCATCAGGCAATTCAGCAAATAGTGAATAATCTTAAACTCAATTCAAAGTTAGGCTTTAAAAGTATTCTTGACTGGGAAGATTTTGATGCAATATCAGATGAAATTAAACCAACCGATTTGATTGTGTTTAATTTATCGAGAAAAGGATCTGTTTCCTATCAGACTATCTTTGATAAACTGCCCCAGAAATTTGAAAAATCATTCACCGGAAATAATCTGATTCTGGTTTACCCTCAGGATGACCGAAAAGAGAGTGCAATGGATGCTTATGAAGATTTTATGGCAACACCATTAACAAAAGGTATTGAAGCGATAGAACAGATTAGTAAAGGTTTGGGGAATATTTTGAAGAAAGGGTAGGGATTTCAGGTTTTAATTATGAACAAACAATGCAATATTATATTGAAATTGGAAGGTCATTTACAGCTTTTCTTATCTGACTTGGCAGAGGCATGTTTTTTATCAATGATTTATCGTAAATAAAAATCACATAAGCTTACAGTATTTTTTTTACGCTGATACCAGTCATTAAAGGCCAATTCTATTTTATCAACCTTAAATTTTCCAAAATTGTAGTTTCTGTATTTTTCTGTTATCTCGATTAATTTTTTAGGATTTTCTAATTTTTGTTGAAATCGCATAATCGTAGAATGGGATGTAGTTATAGTGTAACGGCTGTCTATGCTTTGTGTAAGAGAAGAATTTTTGAATTTTTCACGTAGTTTGTTACGCAAAATTTCTAATGTATTATCAGTTGAAAATCCCTGAAGCATAATGGTAGAAGGCGACAAAGTAACACCACGAAAATCAATTTCTATTGTATTTACATCTACCAGGCTTTTTTCGATGATTTCAACATATTCATGCATTGAAAATTGATCTAATGTAAAACCATCGTTACACGAAATAATGGATAAAACTGTTATATGAATATCAGAGTTTGGATAATAGTACTGCTCCGGTTCTGTTTTTTTTAATTCATCCAGAAATCCTCGGATATTAGCTTTTATTTCTTCACAGGGGCGAACAAGTAAAGTAATGCCAAATCGCTTGTCTGAGCCTGAATTAATTTGAGTGTCGATAGAATAATTTTCAGATAAAATGAGTTCTGATGATGTTTTGAAAAGTTCGTTGTAATGTCCGGATAAATTCATATTTATTTTTTTACTTTTTGAAGATTTTCCTGTACTCTGAATTTTACAATTTTGGTAATTAAATCAAATTTAAAAGTCTGATTTAAAAGTACTTGTGTAGATCTTTTTCCTGGTTTATATTTTGAAAGTACTTCTTTAAAATTTTCAGGGCATAAAGACCTATATGGTTTTTAAATGTGGCAAAATAAACAACGATTCTTTTTTGTTCAAAAGCCGGCATTGAATAACTGATTTTTTCTTTGGCATCAGGGGCTGCTTTATGAATTACGAGTCTTATTTTTTCTAATATCTCCTGTACAGCATTAGAAAAATGACCAATGTACGAATTAATATTTGCAGGTTTGGGAGTAGGGGCTACTGGCATGACACTTTATTTTAAATGATTAACTGACACCTTTTGGAAACCGGTCCAATACTAAATTCAATTCGAGCTGGTGTTCTAAAAAAGCTTTGGCTCCCGCCAAAACCAGTGTAAAGCCTTCAGTAGCATTTCGAACTTCAGAAAGTATTGTGTCAGTATCGCCTTTAAAATTAGAATTGGTAATGCTTACAAAAGTTTCTTTTTCGTTCAGTGGGGTAAAAAACCATTCTACAAGGGTTTCTTCTCCCCTGTTTCCCCATTCAATTACGATTCTTTTGTCTGTTTCTACGATTTTGGTGAAAACCGTCAGTGAAAAACCATACATCTCCCATGTCCATTCAGCCGATTTTCCTTCTTCTAATTTTTCAGATCCCTTAGTAAACCAAAATTTGCGGGTAATTTCAGGGTTTATAAAAGCCTCAAAAACTTCTGAAACGGGTTTTCTTATCAGCATTTCGGCTTTTGCAAAATGATTATTTACTATTGCCATATCTACAGATTTTGAATGTTATTTACTGCTGTTAAAAGGTATGTTATTGAAAATTGCGATTTGGAACTGATTACGACCTGTTTTTTCCTGAATTTGTCTCATAAAACCAGTTTCAACCCTGAAATTTTTATTGATTACATATCCTAATGCGCCATACAGACGATCCCTGTCAAAAGTGGGGGATTCTGTGTTGAGAAAAATTTCATTATAAGCAGAAAAATAAAAGGCTTTATCTTCCATTTTTGGCTTAGTTAAGGGAATGTTCAAAGCTAAAAAGTAACGAAAACGCATTTGAAAGTCATCTTTTAAAAAACGTTCTTCTACACGATAACGGTGCTGCAGATAAAACCGTCCAAAATTTTGGCGGGTTATAAACTGCTGGTAAATTCGATGTTCATTATTTTCTGTTTTGTCATCTGTTCCCGGTATGTAATTATGCGAATTAATAAAACCGTAACCCAATAAAATATTGTTGTTGTTTTCAGTAAGGTTGTATCCAATTCCTGTTCTTAATAATATTTGTTGTGTATCGCCGGCAAAATTATAATTGCGATATTGTATTTCATTATGCCAGTTCCATTTTTTATTGATGGCCTGATTTCCAAAATAAATAAACCAGTTTCCGGTATCAGTATCCTGTCCGTTTGTAAAATTTATGGATAAGAAGATAAGGGCTATTAAAAGGTAATGGGCTTTTAAATGTTTCATTTTGGATAGCAGGGTTTCAGTCTTTGTTGGAATCACAAGATAAGAAAGTTATTCGTGAAATTATGTTAAAAACAGAAAAGCAGGTTGTGAAAAAAGACTAAAGTTCTCTTTGCTCAATCCATTTACCAACTGTTGGTGCTTTATAATTATTCATTTTCTCCAGTAAATCAGCAATGTTGTCGCTTACTAAAAGCATTTGTTGATTGACTTCTTTCAATAAACCTTTGTTTACCATTACTTCAGTTAATTGAATAAGAGAATCATAAAAGCCATTACTGTTCAAAATAGCGATTGGTTTTTTATGAAGCCCCAATTGAGCCCAGGTCAGCATTTCGAAAAGTTCTTCCAGAGTTCCAAAACCTCCTGGAAGCGCAATAACGCCATCGCATAAATCGTTCATTTTGGTTTTTCTTTCATGCATGCTTTCTACCAGAATTAACTCTGTTAAACCCAAATGGGCAATTTCTTTTGATCTTAAAAAATTTGGCAAAACACCAATTACTTTTCCACCGTTATTTAAAACACCATCTGCAACAGCACCCATCAGACCTACATTGGCTCCGCCATAAACCAGTTCTATGTTTTGTTTTGCCAGTGTTTGACCAAGTAAGGCTGCCTGTTCTTTGTAAATTTCATCATTCCCAAAACTGGATCCGCAGAAGACTGTTATTCTTTTCATTTTCTTGTTTAAGTGTTATAATTCTGAGCTAAGAATTGCAGATACCTGCATTTATATATATTTACTAATGACTATCAAACTTTAACCAGTTCATATTCAAAATGTGGCAAATTCAATCCGTTAAGAAGAAAAATTATTTCATTTATTTTTACGGCACCTAATTTTAAAACAGCTTTTTGTGAACGAAAATTTTCTGTACCAATATGAAAAATTATTGTATTTACTCTTTGAAAAGCATAGTCAATCAGTAGTTCTTTCGCAGATCGATTGTAAGGTCCGCCCCAAAACTTTCTTCCAATAAAGGTGAAACCAATTCCAATATTTGATTTCTCCGGATTATAATCATAAAATCGGGTAGTGCCGATAACTTCGCCTGTACTTTTATCTAAGATTAAAAAAGCACTTTTTGAACTTAGGGCTCCATCAAAAAAAGATTTAAAAACATCTTTTTGGTATCGGTCTTTTATCGGATGTTGTTCCCATATTAAAGGATCAGATGCGACTTCATAAAGTGCCTCAAAATGATCTTCCTGAAGTGGAATTAATCTTAGGATTTCATTTTCTAAAAAATCAGGCTGCAGGTTGAAGTCTGGTTTCATTATTTTATAAAATTTGGTTAGTAATATTTTTTTATCTGAACGCAGGAAACATTTTCCATCTTCACTTCTGTACCTGTTTTTTGGAGCAGTCCTGTTATTGGATTTCTTTTAAAAACAATTACGTTTCCTGAAATTACATTTGTAGCAACCAGGAATTTTCCGCTTTCATCAATAGCAAAAATTCGTGGATGGTCTCCAAAAGTCGATTGATAGCCTATGTTTTTTAGAAAACCATTTTCAGAAATAGAAAAAACAGCAATATTATTTTCTTTTCCCCGGTTTGAAGCGTATAGGAATTTTCCATCGGGTGAAATGTGAATATCTGAACTTTCAAAACCCTCTTTGATTTCATCAGCGTGGGTATTAATTCTCTGGATTTGCTGTAAGATCCCATTTTTATAGGTATAGACACTTATTGATCCTGACATTTCTTCAATGCAATACCCAAATTTTTGATTGGGATGAAACGTAAAATGTCTGGGACCGGCTTCTAAATCTGTTTTTGTAAAAGGGATTTGTGTTTCTGTTAAAGGTTTTTTCTGATTTTCGTCAAAAGCATAGCTGCGAATTTTATCAGCACCTAAATCTGGCAAAAAAAGAACATCAAATTCAGGAGAAAATACGGCTGAGTGAACATGTGATCTCGTTTGTCTTTCTTTGTGAATGCTTCTGTCTGAGTAATGAATATTCTGTGCCATCGAATCGATTATTCCGTTTTCCAAAAGAGGATGAACAGCAACACTTCCATCAGTATAATTAGCATTTACAAGCCATTTGCCATTTTTATGAACCGAAATATAAACCGGATTTTCGCCTCCACTGGTTTGTTTGTTCAAAAAAGTCAGGGTTTTATTTTTAGGATTAAATTCAAAACTGCTTATACTCCCTGCGTTTGGTGTTTTTGTATCCGTACAGGCATAAATATACTTTCCGTTTGGGGAAATGGTCAGGTATGATGGATTGATAACATTTGTTGTTGAAGCAACTTTGGTTAATCTGCCTTCACTATCCAATTGATACACCTGAATAGATTCTGCTTCTTTATCCCTGTTATAAGAACCCAAAAATACGTAAGTGTTTTGTGAGAATATATGAAATGAAGCCAGAAAGGCAATTGTAAAAAAAATAGTTTTTAGGTTCATTCTTTTTGAGTTTCGGTTTATGTTCAATCTTGTCATCCGGTCTTTAGGAGAAATCACACTGGTAAATCGTTAAAGATCCGCTTGCAATTAGTGGTGTTTCCCGTATAATTGTTTTAGCTTGTTCGTTATTAATCAGATTTCTTTCGTCTAAATGATAATGCGCTATCCTGTAATTTGATATTACACAAATTTATGATTCTGCTCCTTCATTTAAGATTGTTAATTTTGGTGTTTTTTAAATTATTTTGGCTGAAGCAAATTATAAAAAAAACTTTTTTTGTTTTTAAAAAATCCCATTTTCATTCATAGTTTTATTCGGGATAGGCTGCCCTAAATCCCAAAGCTCAACAATTTTATCAGATTCAAACCGAAAAATATGAACTACTGCCGTGCCTAAATCGGCTGAGTTTTGTCTAACGTGAGAATGAACTGCGACCAGATCGCCATCCCTTAAAATATGATGAATTTCAAAAATCTTATTCGGATTGGTTCTTGCAGATTCTTCCATGGCCAGCATCAGTGTATTGGCATCACCTTTAAAATAGGCATTATGATGTTTGAAATTTTTGCCGGTATACAATCGAAAAGCTTCGTGAGAATGTCCAGTTGCAGCGAGTTTCAGGAAGTTTCTGGCTATGGATTTCTTATTCATGGTATACGACTTTAAAAAAGAAATCTAAGTTATGAAATTAAAGTGTTTGTTCTTTTATTTATCCGGTTAAAATCAGCAATTCGAGGACATTTTTCAAAAGGATTCCGCATCTGATTCAGAAATTACATTAACTATTTCTGAGGTATTCAAAAAACTCGCTGGTGAATCAGAGAACAGATTTGTAGTTTATCTTGCCTAGGAATTTTGTCATGATACTGAATTAAGGGTAGCCAAAGTTCAAATTTCTGTGAAAACTGATTTAAGGGTTAGGGAATTTATATTCAAAAATACTGAAAAAACGACTTTTAGAACACCTCCAAAAACAGAGGTACAATAGCCTCTTGAAATTCTTATAATTGAGTATCAAAAAAAACATTCGGCTTGAGGTTAACCAAGACCACACCTATGTTTTTAGTCGCTACCCGTAAAGCCGTTTGGGTAATTGCACAACTGCGAAGCACATCACAAAGACCAAAATTTAAATAAAGATTTGAGTAGAGTCCAATTTTGAGTACCATCATTACTTTGAAGCGCTTGAAACAACTTGGCTGTCAATTCTTAACAGATGTTTGCATCGAACTTACCCCATATTTTTACAACCGACAAATACAGCATGATCCGATTGTCGGGATGACCCTTACACTTGGCGGGATATTCAGATTTTATTGGTTTTCGTGAATATAAATATCTGAGAGGCTCACTCCGTACCATTTGATGCAGAGCGTCTGCTCGATTGGTGGTTCGGATTTCTGGTATTTTTTTCTAGTATTTTGTCATTAAAACTTTGATAGCAATTCATCTTCTTCGTCAGGTTTGTTGTATGCATCTGCTTCTGTCAAATGCCCGTCCTGGTCGCTTATTCTTGTTAGTTTCTTACCTTGTCTAAATACTAATTGAAGTCCGTGTTCTTGTTCCCAATCACATTCGCAAGCAATCTGAACATAAATATCTTGCTCTTTGTAAGGTCGTCTTGTTACATAAACTTCTGTGGGCTGTATGAATTTCCAAATTTCGTTTTTATTTTGTATGAGCCTTAATGCTTCATCTGTTTCATCAAATCCTACAGCGTCCAAAAAGTCTATACAGTTTTTGTATGCTAATTCTGAAATTAAATTTCGGTCATTCAAGTTTAGTTTTAGAAAATTTGCCAAAGCCAGGTCTGCTTCGTCAATGAAAGTTTTGTCATGTTCAGGTTCAAAGTCCATAAAAGTTATCCTCAACTTCTCATTGTCAAAAAAAGGAATTGCGATTTCTTCACTTTTCCACCAATCGGGAAAACGGTCTTCTTGTTTTAGTCGTCCTATAATTTTCGATATAATCTCTTTTCTCATTTTTGTCTGTGTCGTTTTTTAAGTTGACGCCTGTGTGCCCAGTATGATGAGGACACACGCTGTAAGCTTAGATAAGAATTCGAAAATACAAATTTCGGATTAGAAAACAACCCTTACAGTATGTGTTTTTTCAGAGGGTGTAAGTCTCTTATGTCGTATTGAAATCCCGAAAACTTAGCATCTCGCAAGCTGGTTTACCATGAGTTCGGTGGTGTAATCAGGTTTTTATTGTTTTTTATTGGTTTTCGTGAAAATAAATATTTTGAGAGGCGCAGTCTTTTGCATTTGGGGCGAAGCCAACTACTCAAAAATCCGCTAATTTTCGATAGAAAATTGCATCGAGAATAGAAAAATTAGCACCAAAAATGGTTCTGATATATTTTTTTTGTTTCGTTTCTCTGTACTAAAAAATCGTACTGACATTAATATTGTAGTTTTAATGTTTAATAAGTATCTATCACCGTTACCAACAAATCAGAATCAACCAGATTGGATGGCGAAACAACTTTTTCTTTTAGTGGGATCTCATTACCATATCTTTCTTTCAGGATTTTTTGAACCCTTTCATCCGTTAGATTAAAGTCTTTTAATTCATGCAGTTTTGATAATTCGATATTAGCGCCGTTTTTATAGATTTTCCAGACTAATTCCGAGCAATAGATTCTGGTATCAGTCCATTCAAAGAAGGCATCGTATTCTTTTCCCATAAATTGCTGGCTGTAATCTTTCATTTTCTGCAGCGTAGCCGGAGTTAATAGTTCAATAGCATTTTTTAATCTTTTTACCACGTACTTTTTATCCCGTCCATGCCTAATCCAGTCGTCCAGACGCGTTAGTTTTATGGGCTGAACGGCTTCAAAAACAAATAAATTACCGTTAATTTCATAAATTATTCCACAATGCGAAAATTTGGAATTGGTAGCAATTCGTACCGCCTCACACTGAGAAGATTCCGAAGTTTGAAAGATAATATCGCCATCCTGAATCTTGTCTGGTACATTTATTTCTCCTTTTGTTTTAGATGCCAGAAATGGATTTTCGTTCTTTGAAAAAATCTGGATCGTTACATAGAGGGCACAACAAAAACTAAGCAAAAAGGTAATTAGGGGTATGAGGTATTTTTTCTTTTTCATTTTGAATTTTAAAGCTTAAAAGTATTACTTATTTTTTTACAGATTAGAAATTATACCGATTGTATCTTCCATATTACCTAATAAAAATTAGCTTCTTTCCCTATTATATGAGTATTATGCCAGAAAATTTTCGAATTGCTCAATGAACTAATTACAATGGGAGCCCCTTGGATTATTAGTTGAAATACATTGAAACAAGAATTTTGACTGTGGATATAAAGGAACAGGATTATCAGTGACAACCAATGGAGATAAGGCCTGTCCGTTATAGCTTGGCATCGTAATTTGTTCTGCAGACCCATTACCTAAAGCGACATTTCTGGCTTTTGCATTTCCATTGAAACTATAATCAATCATAGCATCCAAAAGGCGATAAATACCATAATAATCGTAAGCATCATAAGATGATTTTGTATTTGGTAAATCATGTTCTGCAGTATAAGTAAAAGTGTTCAGTACGCTTTTTTTAATTAGAATAAAATCTTTTTCTGAATTAGGAATGTTGATATTCTTAAATATATCTATTGCGAGGCGGTGATCATTTGTTGTATCATCATCGTACACTTCTGTGATCAATTTGGTATTGGCAGGAAAATCCAATAACTGAGTGTCTGATAGCTGATAGGAATACCACTGCGCCATTGCAAAAATAAATCTGCCGTTTTCGCCCCAGCCTTCATCGATAAAGGCTTTGTGTGCTAATGAAAATGATGCACCACCTCCAAAAGAATGTCCCATGAATCCAACTTTTTTGGTGTCAATGATATTTGGATAATCTGTTACAGCTTTTTTAAAACTCTGCCATAAAGTATTGTATCTCTCATCAATAGTTACTCCTGAAGTTGGATAAGGTGCAAATACTACGACATATCCTTTTTTAGCGATAAATTCATAAAGTCCAATATTATATGCACTTTCCTCGCCTCCATAAGGATGAGAATAAAAAATAACCGGCTTAGGAGAAGTTATTCCCTGTGGATAAAAGATTTCGACATTTTTTCCTTTATAAACAGGACTTGCAAACGAAATTTTTGCAACAGAATAAGTTCCGTCTGTTCCATATCCTGAGGTTGGCCGTGAAATAGGTCCTTCAAGATCATCATCAACATAGGGTGGGGATGAGGGGGCTGTATTTGAATCTTTGGTACATGATGTTAGCAACAGCATAAATAAAATAATTGGTGAGATATACTTCATAACGAATAGAATTAAATGTTAAAAGTTAGACTGCACTTAGTAATGAAAGGTTTAATTGCATTCGAATTTTTCTGCAAATGATTAGATATTTTTTCCAACAACTTATGAAACACTTAAATCATTTTTGACTATAACAGAGATATGCCTGTTTCGTTGTTGCCAAAATTATGAATTTTAATGTCTTATACTGGGGTAGGTACTTCTTTTTTATGCTGCTATAAAGACACTATAGGGATTTGTTCACTTGATAAAAAATATTTTAATAAACGGAGAATCTCTGCCAGTGTTGTTTTTGAGTCATTACGGCTATAATTCCCCGTATTTTTCTTTGTAACGTTTAAGTTCTGAATCTGTTTTTTTTAAAAGTTTCTCTAAAAGAACTATTTTATCTTCATACAGTTTATTTAAGGTCGTATGGTTATCTGGGTTTATGAGAATATTACCATTATAATTTCCGTTTACATTATTAAAACTATTAAAATACTTTTGGGTATCGAAGTTAATAATTCCTTCGACACTGAGACCAAATATACGTGCTATTTCAACAAGTTTGCTATAACTCAAATCTGCTTTGCCTTTTTCAAATTTACTATAACCAGCCTGCGTTATACCTAGTTGATCTGCCATATATTCCTGAGTATAATTTTTTAGTTCTCTAATGTTTTTTATTTTATTTTTTATAGAAGAAGTACTCATAATCTGTTTTTGGGGATATTTTACAGCCCAAAAAGAATTAATACAAATGTACCAACCCTTATTGCTGAATCTTTAAACATGTATAAATGTAGGTTTTGAAAATGTTTTTATTTCTTTTTGGTTGTAATGAGATAACCGTAAACGACTGCTACGCCTATTAAAATATAATCGTATTGGGGGATTTCTATATATAACATTTTTTATCTGTTGTAGGATTTTAATTTTATTGCTTTACTATTTTTTTAAACTTTAATGACAAGTATAAGTCAATATGTTTGCCTATTTCAATTCTGTCAGCAGTCTTAATTTTGATTTTGGTTTCTTTATTATAAATGTCTTTCACATATACATAATATTCAAATTGTGAGGCATCATGAAAACGTAATATACTTATAATGGTATAACATAAGATGGTTGGAATTATATAATAGAGATCCATCATGTCAGAAAAAATAATGAAATAATAGGCTAGCGCAGTAATGAAAATGAAAGCAAAATTCTCAACGATATATGATTTTTCTTGTTTTATGAGGCTTAATTTTTCAATTTCGTCGAAAGTATAAATCCAGCTTTTTGATCCATAACGAAAATGAACATTATCAGAGGTAAGAGTTGTAAACATAATTTGATAAATAGTTGTTTTTGAACACTTTTTTTAGAATAAAGCCTAGTTTAGAGAGTAAGGTTTTTTACTAAACTTAAAGTGCCTTTTTAAGATGGAAATTAAAATGTTTTTTTTATACAATATTAAAATATTAGATTTCAATTTCCTTATAATTGATTTATATAATATAACATCTAGTTATAATACACTTCAATTTAATTTTTTTTTAACATTTTGTTGCCCGTAACAAAAATGCTGATTCAATGCGTTACTTTTGTTCCCGGACAAAGAAACACAGGAAAATTATTTTATCTGATAACATTTGTTATCACATTTCGTCTTCTGTGGCAGAATTTTTTAAGCGGCTCAGGTGGACTGAACTTATGTTGAGGTAGGAAGCAATATAACGTTGTGGAACGCGCTGTAAAATTTTTGGAAATTTTGCATTCATGACCTGATATCTTTCCATGGGCGATTGTGTGTAAATTGCTTTTATTTTATCATTGACAATAAAAAAATAATCTTCCGCAACTAGTCTTCCCAGTTTTTCACCATATCTGACATTTTTATAAAAATTCTGTAATTTTTCGAGCGTAATGGTAATAACGATGGTGTCCTCCATTGCCTGAATAGAAAAATTACAGGGGATGCCTTTTAAAAAGCTTTCATAATCTGTCGCAAAAGTATTTTCAAGAGAAAAATGAAATGTCTTTTCCTCTCCATTATAGTCCACAAAGTAAATTCGCAGTAACCCGCTCACTACATAAGATACATTCCTGCAAACCTTACCCTGTTCAAGAAGAAAATTTCTTTTTTTGATCTGCTCAATATTAAAAAGTGTAGTGCAGTATTGCCACTCAGAATCATCAATTTCGATATAGCTTAAAATTAATTGACGTATAGCGCTAATATTATTGATCATGACAATCTTCTTTTGAGGTTCTAAAAAAATCAACTATAATTTTTATAAATGAGATAGAAATATTAGATAATCAGAACCTATTTTAGAGCAAAAATAATACAAACCCCAGTATTTTAATGTATTGGGTAATTTTTTAAAGCTTATACGTAGTATTTATTGTTGCTGCAGCAGGTGTATACAAATAATTCCTCTTAATGAAATTTTAAAGCATTTATCAGTGTTTTACTGTAAAAAATTATAAATAGTAGTTTTTTGTAATGTAAATCTTTCTGGTAATGAATGGTTTTATGGTAATCATAAGATGACTTTTTAGAATAAGTCGCGAATTAATGAAATGTGTTGAAGTTTGGTAATTTTTGAAAATTTAGAGCAGGCTATTTACCTTTTACCAATACAGTTTTTTTGTTGTTATGTTCAAAAGTAAGACCCCAGATCTGACCTTTAGATTTCAATGTCAAATTTAAAAGTTGTTTTGTACTTTTGATTTTTAGTACTCATTGGGAAGTTTTTGTATGTAACCATTTTGGAAGTATACCTAATTATTATATAAAAATCAATCAGAATAAATAGCACCATGAATAAAATCAACTCACCATTTACAAGAGATGAAGACAACAGCAATGTTTGGTTGTCCCAAAAGAGCGATCAGGAATTTAATTTCACGGATTATGGCATAACGCCCGTGGTTCATGGCAGTGAAGCTGAGGTTGGTCAGGCAATGTTAAATGAACTTTACAGTACCGCAGCATCAAAAGAAGGAGATATTAATATTACACTTTTGGGCGGAAGAGGAGCCCAGGAACTACATCGTTTACTGGGCGAATTAGCCAACTCAACACATCAGGATCAATTACTCGCAAGGCTCAATGTGTTTACTCAGGATGCACTTGCACCTTTAAGCATGAATAATGGTTTTAGTTTTGTCAGGGATTTTGAGCGTATTTTAGGCGATGCCTTTTTTAAAAAGATAAAAAGCTTCACGCCAATGCGCACAGATACAAAAGATTTAGAATCTTCGCTTACAGGATATTTGACAAGATTAGAAGCGTTAGGCGGTTTGGATATCTTTTTTATCGGTCACGGTCCGGAAGAAAATCAGGCATCGCACCTGGCATATATCAAACCTTTCTCCGGAGCAAAAAATCATCATATTGCCGGGGTAATCCCAATATCAAGTAGTATTCTGGAACACCACATCAATAAGTTTAAAGCCGGCGGAAGTCCTGTAAATGAAAGTGACGAAAAAGAATGCCGCTCTGCCGAATATATTCTCACTTTAGGACCGGCAGCTATTTTACAGGCCAAAAAGGTGGTTCAGTCAGTAGTAGATGCCGACTCTGCCCCGGCCAAAATTCAAACGTATGCTAATGTGCTTACTACTAAACTAAGTACAGATAAAGATCAGGCATTGCAGCAATTAAATGCCAATCCGGGTTTATGGATAAGGTTACATCCTAATACTAAATCTTTTGTTTTGCCTAATTTAGAGATTTAATGGTGAATAAGTATCACAGCTTTTTCTTAATCCCTATTTACTTGTGAAAACTAAATAAAGCGATTATAACCACGCTTATGCAGATAGATTATTTAAAATTGATTAAATGATCTATTGTTTTCTAGCCGGGATTACAAAGGCTATAATTTGTCTTGTAATTTAAGTCTCCACTCTGGTACTTTTCAGGAATGGAGACTTTTAAGAGATTTAGAATTAATAAGAATATAAAAAAAAATACCCAAAGAGACATTTGCCTTTTCATAAGGAACTCTTCGTAGAATCCTATTTATGGTAAACCAATAACAGAACTAAAAGTGGTTTGTAAATCTATTTTAGGATTAAGTATAAATATGTAAACTTATTTTAGAACGAGACAGTTTGTTTAAATACTCTCAATCACACTCTCCGGTTGCCTCCTTGATTTTGGCGTCACCTCAATTCGGTTAAAATCATCCTCAGCACCATAGCCTACCGCCATTGCAAATAAAGGTTTATAAGCGGGCATGTTTAGGATTTCCTTGTATTTATCAGATTCGATACCTTCCATAGCGGTAGAATCCAGACCCAATGCAATACTTGCCGTCAAACCAACTCCCAAAGCGATATATACCTGCTGAGACAACCACGTTTTCATTTCGGCTTCAGGCTTACTTGCCCTAATTTGGTTGTACCAGTTTTTGCGGGCTTCCGGTAATTCGGTTTCGACAATTTGCTGAAAAGCATTCAGATCATCAGCCACACTAAATACCACTACCAGCTGTGCCTGATTTACTTTTTCGAGATTGTGCATCGAAACCGCAGCCAATTGTGCCTTAACTTCCGGATTTTGTACAAAGGTAAATTTCCAGGGCTGGATATTTATAGAAGACGGGCTCAGGTATAAAACCTCTTTCAAAGCTTCGATTTTTTCCTGCGGAATAGCCTTGTCAGCGTTGTACTTTTTCGCAGAGTATCTTTTTTTCATTAATTCCAAAATATCCATGGTACTGTATTTTAACGTTTTTAGTTTTATAGACTGCAAAGTTAAGCTGATAACCCGAATATTTCGACAATTGGGAGCCTAGTTTTGTAACAGAGTCTGTTTTATTGTTGTTTTTTGCTTCAGCACTATTCGCCGGTACTCCGTTTTCTTTCGTTCCCGTATGGGTTTCGATTGGCAGTTTTTTAATTAGAAGCAGAAACAGAAATTTTCATCAGTACCTTTTGTCCTGCTGTCCGCTAAATTCCCGATAAGAAAAACTACGGCAAAAGCCTTGTTTTCTAAATCGGGAGATACCGCTTCCATCAGGGCTAGATAAGAAATTTTATTTTCAGAACCACTTATTTTAATGCGTATATTGTGACAGGGGATGAGCCAATGCATTAATCTCCATCTTGTTTTTTTGATAATCACTCTGCCTAGTCTGTCTTTATTTAGATTATCTGAAAACTCATTCTGGCAAAGTGCCTTAGTAAAGTCAATTAAATGCATTGTTGCTTCGTCAAGATGGTATCAGAATTTTACTTTGTCCATTTAATTATTGTTGGGTCGCCTTTGGTTACAGCCAACATCAGTTTATCTTCAAAACCGCCGGTTTTTATTGTTTTCAGCGTAAATATTGTATATTATTTAGTGTATGGTTTTTAAGTAATTACGATTTGGTAATTTAGGATTCTATTTCAAAAACTTTTTTAAAATTAGTTATAAGTATGTTTTTTTTTCGCCACATATAAAAACGACTAATAATGGTAAAACCAAAAAGAATTGGATTTATTATTGTATATATGTTCAAAGGTGCTGATTCAGTAAAAAGGATTAAATTAAACATAAGGATTCCAAAAACCGGCATATACTTTATCCAATAATATCCAAATCCAATAGGTTTAACTTCGTAAACTATTTCAGTTTGAGTATTGTTAGTTGAATTAAATTCGCCAAAAATAATAAATGGTGCTGGAAATAAAGTTGAGTTTTTAGTCAGTTCAAATTTTGTTTTATCATATGTCCCATAAAAACTTTTATTTGATTCTCCAGATATAAAAAAGACAGTAAATGGAGTTCCTTTAATTTTAGGATTTCCATATTTTGTATTTTTATTTAAACGTTCTCTAAATTCTGCAATATTAATTTTTGAAACCATTTTGATATATTCAACTTTATTTTTAAGATTTTCTATTTGTTGGAAATAAGTTGTTTTTATATTTTTTCCAAGCTCTTTACCAACATTAGTTTCTCTCAAAACGTCCGTTTTTTGTTATTTTTAGGGTAAATATAGTCGATTTAAACTACAAAAAAATAACTTTTGCTAGAAAGTAACCTGGTTTGCTACCCAAAAAGCAGAGCGGCAAAAGACTTGAAAATGACTTGTATAAACATGAAAAAACAAAGTCAGTGTGTCGTACTCGGGTTTTTATTGGTTTTCGGGAATACAAATATTTGAGAGGATCACTCTGTTCCATTTGGCTGAGGCGTTAACTCGATGATTTACAGTTATTTTATTGTTTTTTTGAATTGAAATCTAATATTTTGGTTGCTATCTCTTTCTTTGCTTCGTCGGAATTTTTCATTGATTGTGCCACTCTAAAAGCAAATAGAGCGTTAGGAATAATCCATAAAATAGTCCTGAAATAAATTCTATTATACTACCACTAGAATAGTTATAATTTTTGCAACAATGACTCTTGTATTTATTAGGATTCAAAGCAATGGCTAGTGCTATCAGGTCGGTGAACTGCTATTGGTTAATTGCAGAGCTTTTGTATTAAAAGTAATACGTTGGTCATAATCACCATTGATTACGTAATCTCTGGATATAGTATTCCCAACGGAAATTTCATAAAGAAAGTAATCTAAGTCAATTTTACCTCTTTCGTTCATACTATAGTTAATGGATTGTATTAATATTTTTGTTGTTTAACATTTAAATGTTTTTTTTTTAACATATATAATTTTATAAAGTTCTAGTTTTGTGATTATTAATTGTGTTAAATAGTAATTTAAATTTTAAAAGATGAAAACAAAAATTAAGTTAATTTCTTCTCTTTTTGTCTCAAGTTTGCTTTTATTGAGTTGCGATAATAGTTCAGAGATAACAAATGACTTGTCAGTAAATTCAAGTACCCCAAAAGCTTCAAATTTAACAGCTAGAATTGCAGTTTCTGGTAACATTTTGGCACTAACGTACAATGTAGCGGGTCTTCCTGCCATAATTTCTAGTTCAAGTCCGGATGCAAACACTGCCAAAATAGGCCAATTAATAAGAAATTATGATATTGTAAATGTTCAAGAAGATTTTAATTATCATGCAAAATTGTATGAAAACGACAACCATCCTTTTCGTACAGCTACTAGTGGAGGAGTGCCTTTTGGTGATGGATTGAATACGTTATCTAAATATAGCTTTGTAGATTTTGAAAGAGTTAAATGGAACAGTTGTAATGGAACTGATTGTTTAACTCCAAAAGGGTTTACATTTATGAGATTGCGGCTTAAAGAAGGTGTTTATGTAGATTATTATAATGCTCACCCAAATGCAGGTGATGCTACTGCTGATTTGAATGCAAGAAAATCAAATATCGCACAACTTTCTGATTATATGAAAATTAAATCAAATGGGAATGCCGTAATTTTAATGTTTGATTCTAATTGTCGTTACACTAGGTCGGGAGACAATATTAGATTATTAATGGATAATAATGGTTTGACGGATGCTTGGATAAAACTGATTAGAAATAACAATATCCCTGTACTAGGTAGTCCTGCATTAGATTGTGATGCATCTAATATTACAAATACTTGCGAAGAAGTAGATAAAATATTTTACAAAAGTAATAATCAAATTACACTTACTGCTTCTGATTTCAGTATCAATAATTCTCTTTTTGTTGATGGAGCAGGATTGCCCCTTTCAGACCATTTTCCAACAGCAGTTAATTTTGCCTGGTCTCAAAATGATCTTTACACAGCTAGTGATTTATTTGGAGGTCCACATGGCGATGTTTTCTCGGACATTACATTATTATCGGCTACTTCAAAGGTAAATAAAATTGTTTTGAGAGGTGGAGACAGAGTTGACAAAGTTAGTTTTGTACTGTCTAATGGAACCACATTGTCCCATGGTGGTAATGGAGGAACCGAAAAATCACTTGTTTTAAATACTGGTGAATATATAAATTCAGTAAATATGTGTTCAGGAAAAAAGGATGGTAAAACTAGAATTTTTTATATTGAATTAAAGACGAATCAAAACAGAACCATCGCAGTTGGATCAAAAACATCCAATGTTTTTAATTATATCGTCCCAACTGGATATCAAATTACAGGTTTCTTTGGTCGCAGTGCTACTGAAGTTGACCAGCTAGGTTTTTTTGGTGTTTCGTTGTAAACCTTATTACTACTATAAATTTGAAGAAAAGTAAATTGAATAGTTAATTGTTTATGTCTCTTTCTCTTTGAATTCAACCTCTTTAAGTTTGGGGTTGAAGTAAACAAAGAAATCTGGATCCGTTTTACAACTAAGTTTTTAGTGTGAAAAGGCAGTAACTTTTTTTGAGCTATGATACACCAGCCTCTTTTATATTGGTATAGAAGAGGCTGGTTTTATTTCATAAATTGTGTAAGTTAGAATAACTTTTCCAACAAGCCTTTGGAACGGAATTTTATACTCGAAAAACAACCAGCATATAACACCTCAAAAGTTGTGAATAACTTTATGATGCTTTAACATAGGAGTGGGTTATTGTGTGCGGTATTTATTTTCGAGTGAATAATTTCATGGCTTCTTTCTTGCCACGTTTAAAAATATCTTTTCCGAACTTTTTGGTTATAAGTTTTTCCATTTCGTCGGAATAGCAAATTGAGTCATCGTTAATGACACATCCTCTATTTTCAATATTCATAGAATATTTTTTCATCATGTATTTTTTATAAAAACCGTCAAATCCAGCTTTCAATCCTTTTGGTTCCATTTTCACTAGCAAACCATAGGAATACGAATTATATATTCCAATGGCAAAATCCTTTTTTGCCTTTTTCAATCCCGTTTCACAAGTCCGTTCAACCCAAATCAATGAATCTTTTTCTTTTTCTTGCGAAAGCGCGGGAATTGTATAAAGAAGAAATCCAATTATAGTTAATGTTTTCATTTGTAGGGTTCAAGATTGCATACAACGTCAGTTTATCTCAAAACCTCTTTTTTTATTTTTAACGTAAAAATAGTTGATTTAAACTACAAAAAATAACTTCCGGTGAAAAGTAATTTGATTTACTGGCCAAAAATTAGAACGGTAAAAGCCTTAAAATGTACGTAGCATCATGAAAAAACAAGGCTTTTTTAGCCGTAGTTTTTGTTAATTAGGGATTTAGCGAATAGCCCGATCACACTTTTTTTGCGGGGGCTTACCAAAAAAAATCCGATCTGTCTGCACAAATCGGATTTCCTTGAATTGAAATTATATATAACCGTAATGGGAGGTATTACAAGTGAATTACTTCGCCGTAAGCATCTGCAACTGCTTCCATAACAGCCTCGCTCATAGTTGGGTGAGGGTGTATCGATTTTAAGATTTCATGACCAGTAGTTTCTAGTTTACGGGCTACAACTGCCTCAGCAATCATATCTGTAACTCCTGCACCAATCATGTGGCATCCTAACCATTCACCGTATTTAGCATCAAAGATTACTTTTACGAATCCGTCAGCGTTTCCGGCAGCTTTTGCTTTTCCTGAAGCTGAGAAAGGGAATTTACCAATTTTTAATTCGTATCCTTTTTCCTTAGCTTGTTTTTCAGTTAAACCAACAGAAGCAATTTCTGGAGTGGCGTACGTACAACCCGGAACGTTTCCGTAATCGATTGGGTCTACGTGTAAGCCTTTAATTTTCTCTACACAGTTGATTCCTTCAGCAGAAGCCACGTGAGCTAAAGCCTGACCCGGAGTCACGTCTCCAATGGCGTAGTAACCCGGAATATTGGTTGCATTGTAAGCGTTTACCAGGATTTTATCACGGTCAACAGCAATACCCACTTCTTCTAAACCGATATTTTCGATGTTTGTTTTGATTCCAACTGCAGAAAGTACGATGTCTGCTTCAAGAATTTCTTCTCCTTTAGCTGTTTTTACAGTAGCTTTTACGCCGGCTCCTGAAGTATCTAATTTTTCTACAGAAGAATTAGTCATTACTTTGATACCTGCTTTTTTCAAAGATTTTTCAAATTGTTTTGAGATATCTTCGTCTTCTACCGGTACTACGTTTGGCATAAATTCTACAATAGTAACCTCGGTTCCCATTGAGTTGTAGAAATGTGCAAATTCAACTCCAATGGCTCCTGAACCTACAATAATCATAGATTTTGGTTGTGTTGGCAAAGTCATCGCCTGACGGTAACCAATTACTTTTACACCATCTTGCGGCAAGTTTGGCAACTCACGGGAACGTGCTCCTGTAGCAATAATAATATGATCGGCACTATATTCTGTAACTTTATTGTCTTTGTCTGTAACGTCTAGTTTTTTCCCAGGTTTTAATTTCCCGAAACCTTCAATAACGTCAATTTTGTTTTTTTTCATCAGGAAAGTAACTCCTTTGCTCATTCCTTCAGCAACTCCACGGCTGCGCTGAATTACTGCAGGGAAATCTTTGTCAAACTCAGAAACTTTCAATCCGTAATCAGAAGCATGTTTAAGGTAATCAAAAACCTGAGCTGATTTAAGTAGTGCTTTTGTTGGGATACATCCCCAGTTTAAACACACACCACCTAAGTTTTCTTTTTCAACTACAGCTACTTTAAATCCTAATTGTGATGCTCTAATTGCTGTAACATATCCGCCAGGACCACTTCCTAAAACAATAACGTCGTATTTCATTTTTTTGGTTTTTTAGTTTTACTATTGAAATTGAGGCCTATTTTTCCAAAACTCTTTTCCAATAATTCACGATTATTTGTGCTTGCGAATTTAAGGATTTATTTTAAAAAAACACTTCAAATTTTGTTTTAAGCATTCAGTGCTTTGGTCTTTTCACAGAGATTCGGATAAAAGTTATATAAAATGGTAAAATGAAGATGGTTTCGAAGCTTTTTTTGATAAAAACTCATGTTTTTCAAAAATGAATTTCAATTGCAAAAATCAACAGTAATATCAAAGGCAATAACAATTTCAAAAAATTAAATAGAATGTGATATAAAGTTTGTCAGGCTGGTCAGAGTCGAAGCCCTATTTAATTCTAAGGGCTCTTTGACTCCGTTCAGCCTGATATTAGCTGGAAATGATAAGTTATAATTAAGGAATTGATATTTAAACTTTCACATGCCCCCAGTTTTCACCGCTGGCAATACGTCTGATCTGCATTTCGCTAACGCCAAATTGTTTTGCAATCATTTTAATACGGGTTTTTTGCTCAGGGCGGGCTAATATTTTTTTGATCAGCATGACTTTGGTTGTAGTGAGTTTTCTGCCGTCGGATTTTATATTATGTTCGATAAGGTTCTTTTTTGCCTGGATTACATGTGGGCTTTTACGGCTGTGAGCCATCATTTCGGATTTGGTAGCCCAACGCAGGTTGCTCACATCGTCATTGTTTCGAATATAATCTAAATGAAGTACATAGGTTTGTTCTACGGATTCTTTTGGAATAAAATACTGGGCAACTAATTTGTAGAGAAAAAGGTATTTATTAACAATTTTATCATTTTGTCTGACTTTGAATCTAAAGATAGGATAGCCGTCACTCAAACCTCCTTTTAAAAGACGTCCGTTTTGTATATCATCGGTAAAACTAACGAGTCTTCCTTTGTTTGAAATTGCGTATCGAAATTGTAAGGATGCATTAATATCTATTTCTTTAAATTCTTCATTTGGATAAAATCTTATCTGTGGCATGTTTCTTTTGCATTTTGAAATTTTGTTATCTCAAAGATACAATTTCAAAGAAAACAAAGCTATATGACTGATTATGAAGTGATTTTTTTATGATTATTATAACGCTTTTTTAACTTTTGCATTTTTTTTTGATTTATTTTCTCCGTTTACATCTTAAATTAATAATAGTAAAGGCTTTTTTAATGTGCTGATTTTTCTAGATTAATAAAACCTCTTTGACTATTGATCGAGCCAATTTTTAAAGTTATTTATTTCTTTTTTACTGATGATAATGGGATCACTTTCGACAGCGGGCACGGTAAGAATCAATTCAATTTTTTGATTTGAATGCTTGATAACTTCTTTAATAATATTTCTGCTTACGATGTATTTACGGTTTACCTTAAAAAACAAAAACGGATCCAGTGTGTGTATGATGTCGGTAAGCGTATTGTTGTACAAATAACTATTTCCTGAATTTACATAAATAAAAAGATGTTTTCCGGATGCTACAAAATATGTGATTTCCGTTTCATTTATTGAGATTAACTTATAACCGTGGTTTACCAGAAAGTGACGCTGTATTTTACAGGTATCAGGGTTTTCTATGGCAACAAGTGACTGTACGGCAGAATCAGTGTTGAACGTATTTTTTATTTTTTTGAATTTTTCCAAAGCATCTAATAGTTCTGCTTCTTCAAAAGGTTTTAAGAGATAATCAATGGTAAAGTGTTTGAAGACTGTGATAGCATAAGAATCGTAAGCTGTAATAAAAATAACAGGGCAGGAGACAGTCGTTTTTTCGAAAATTTCAAGACTTTTCCCATCACCCAGATGAATGTCCATAAAGGCCAGATCAACATTGTTTTCAGAAAAAACAACAACAGCTTCTTTTACTGATTTTGAGACTATGATTTCTGTTACGGGTAAAATATTTTGCTTTTCTAAAATACATTTCAGGTAGCTGGAAGCAAGATATTCATCTTCAACAATAGCAATTTTCATTCTTTTGGTACTAATGCGCCATGTGCAAATGGGCTGATATTTATTTCTGCAAAGATATTAGTTAAGGTTAAGAATTAGTTATCGAATATTTTTTTTTATTTGGTATAAATAAATGCAAAAGGCCCAGTTTTTCAACTGGACCCTTTTCAAAAAAAAACAATAGTAGGTATTATAGATTGGGATTGTTTAATCTTGCGTTTGCCGGGTAAATGATGGTGTATCGCGGATCGTTTTGTATCAATGTGTAATCGTCACCGTCAAATGTATGAACGATTTGTTTTTGAGAAGTTCTTCTTAAATCAAACCAGCGTTGACCTTCTACAGCAAATTCACGTTGTCTTTCAGCATAGATGAAGTTTGTTAAATCAGTAGCATTCATTGCATTGATATCGCTTTCAAGCTGTGTGTAAGCAGCAGCAGTATATCTGTTTTTGATGAAACTTAAAACGGTTGTTTTTGCATCAGCAATATTATTTAGTTTTAATGAGGTTTCAGCTTTCGTTAAATACAACTCAGAAGTTCTGAAAGAGCATTTTTGATCATCATTGCCTCCTTTTTGGATTCTGTAACGGCTTCCGCTTGCTAAAAAGTAAAGAGGAAAACGTAAATCTGTTGTTTTACTGTAGGCAGCAATTAAATCAGGTGATGCGTATACAGCACCTTTTAAATTGTTGATTAATCCATCTTCAAGAGCCAATATAGACTCGGCTGAAGTATATTTTGTTGCCAAAGCAGGAGTTGCTTTTAAATCAATTAATGTATTATTGATGGATAAAGCTTTATTTGCAGCGTCAAACGATTTTTGCCATTGTTGCTGGTATAAGTAAATACGGCTTTCTAAACTGTATAATGCAGCTTTAGAAAAACGGTAATTTTTACCTGTTGGCTGAGTATTTAAATTGATTAATTTCTCAGCTTCGTTAGTATCAGAAATAATTTGATTATAGATTACTTCAACACTTTGAGGAACGAAGGCCTGCTCTAAATCGATCTCTAAAGCTAATGGTACTCCTTTATCTGAACCAGCAGTTGCAGCATTGTATGGTTTTGCAAAAAGGTTAACCAAATCAAAGTAAGCCATTGCTCTAAGTGCATAAGCTTCACCTATTAGTTGGTTTTTTTCCTCAGATGCTTCAAGTTTTTTTGAAGCTTCATTGATTATAACATTTGTATAAAAAATTACATTGTACAAATACTGATACTGAAATGTAGTTGTAATACGGTCCGGATTAGCATCTTTCCAGATATAAATATCTCTGTAGTATGTTAAATCTTCACTAAATTCGTTCAGTATCAATTCGTCTGTGCGAACAGCTGTTAAAGATTTGTGTTCAGGATAAGCATCATATCCTTTTGTTAAAACTGCACGGTATTCGTCTAAAGTTTCCGGAATGACGCGTCCTACAGGTTGTATGTCCAGGTAGTCATCGCAGCTTGTTACTGCTATTGCGGCAACAAATAATAATATATATTTTGAGATTTTTTTCATCTTAATTTTATTAGAAAGTTACATTACATCCTAAAGTAAAGGACTTAGGAACTGGTTGCGCATAAATGTTTCCGAAAGTTTCCGGGTCAAAATAACCTTTATAGTCAGAGCTGATTACGAATAAGTTTCTTGCCTCAACATTAAATCTGATGCTTTGAATGTTAAGATAATCGGACAGTGTTTTAGGGAAAGTGTACCCCAAACGCATACTGCTTAGTCTCATATAACTCATTTCGCTAACCCATGTATCTAAGTAATTCATTGTTGGAATTTGATTTCCTCCGGAATACCATAGATATGCCATATAAGAATCTCCCGTTCCTGAATCTTTTCCATTGATTGCAGGCAAATTAGAAGATGTATTAGTTGGGGACCATGCATTTAAAATATCCCTGCTGTAATTTTGTCCTCTGTCAACCTCAGTTCCATTATAAGGAGGTGTTTTTGTAACGGTTTGCTTGATGTTAAAAGAAGCGGCAATTGTCAAATCAAAATTGCTTACTTTAAAGGTATTGGTGATACCTCCTGTAAATTTTGGATCTTTGTCTCCTAAATAAGTAAACAAATCTCTAAATTCACTGGCTGTTAATCTTGATTGTGTAAGTTCTCCCGGGAAAAAGTCAGCAAAAGGATCGTATAATCCAAAGAATGTCTGGGTATTTACTGTTTGTCCATTTTTGTTTACGAATAAAGGATATCCGTTCTCATCAATACCGTTTGTTTTAAATCCGAAAACAGCATTTACAGGGCGGCCTTCTCTGCTTGGCAGGTAATCAGTGTCACGAACCTCTATACGGTCAATATTACTTTTGTTATGAGAAAAGTTAATACTGGTATTCCATTTAAAGTTTGGACTATCGATGTTTTTAGTAGACAAAGTAATCTCGTAACCTTTATTACTTACCTGTGCCCAATTTAAAGTGCTGTATTCAAAACCATTTTCTAAAGGAAGCGCTCTTAAACCTATTAAGTCAGAACTTTTTCTTCCGTACAAATCAGTTACAATACTGATACGATTATTAAAAAGACCTATGTCTGCACCAAGGTTAACATTTTCGGTTTTTTCCCAACGTAATTTGTCATTTGGTGGACTGTCTACATTAATTACAGGTTCTGTCTGACCAGGAAGTATAACTACTGTTCCGTTTGTACCCATTACGTAAGGAGAAGTATTTTTATCAATATTCCCTTGTAAACCATAAGAAGCACGAAGCCTTAAGTTAGAAAGAGTTAAATTCTCTTTTAAGAAATCTTCTTCAGAAACTGCCCATGATGCAGAAGTTGACCAAAGAGGCAGATATTTATATTTTGGATCTACACCAAATAAATCAGAACCATCGTATCTCACACTTCCAAATATACTGTACTTTCTATTGTATGTATATGCAACTGTAGCGAAGAAAGAGGCAAATGCATTTTCGTTTTCAGTTTTTGTATAGGTTTTATATTCTGCATCATTAGCAAAAGAGGTCGTCGGGAAAATAATTTGTTGTGTTGTTAGATTATTTTTATTAAAACCAAAACCTTTAGTAGCAACAGAAGTGTTATAATTTCTTCTTAATTCATTACCAACCATGGCTTCAATTTCATGTTTTTCTGCTAAGGTTTTCTTATAGTTAACCATTGTTTTCAGGTTATACTGAAAGAAATCAGTATTTGAATTTTGAATTATACCTCCGGCAGGAAGGAAATAGTTGTAAGCTCCGTTAGTAAAATAACGTGATTTTTCTTTTTGCTTTCTTGTATAATAAGTTTCTTTATCAGCAAATTTTTCACTGGCTGTATTGTCCAGTTGTAAACCTAACTGCGAAGTAACTTTTATGGCGTCTGTTATTTTATATTCAGCATCGAATAAAGCTTTTACAGCTCTTGTTTTTAAATCATATGATGTATTTTTTCTTTCTTCCAGAATGTTAAAAGGAACATAACGACCAGAGTATCCTGCAATATCCTGATCATATTTATAACTGCCATCAGCATTGTATGGCGTTAAATATGGGTTTACGTTTCTGGAGTAATTAGCCGGATTTGTAAACAAATCTGTATCTGTTAAATAGGATGTTGTTTTGTTTTCTGAGCCAAAAATACCAACACCAACTTTAAATTTGTCTGTAATTTCGAAATTGTTTTTTAACGTTAAGTTATAACGTTTGAAACCAGTTCCAACCGTTGTTCCTTTTTCGTCATAGTATCCTAAAGAGAAATAGTAATCCGACTTTTCTCCACCTCCGGATAAACTCAAACCATGTTGCATATTTACCGCAGTTTGGTATAATAAGTTACCCCAGTTTGTATTATTGTTTCTTAGATCATTAATAGATTGTTGTGTTGCCGGGCTCAAAGAAGAGAAACCACCCGCTCTGAATGTAGCTAATTCATTCGATCCGTTAAGAATACGGGCAATATCTCCACCTGTATCTCTGTATGTTAAATCTTCACGGCTAGCCATATTAAGCTCTAAGTCAACTTTTTCGTTTGCGTTCATTAAATTTAATTTAGCAAAATCAGGTCTTTGTGTAATAAAGGTATTGGTATTAAAACTTACCACCATTTTACCTGCTCTACCTTTTTTAGTAGTTACCACGATTACACCATTTGCAGCACGGGCACCGTAAATAGCTGTAGCAGCCGCATCCTTTAAAATGGTAATATCTTTAATATCATCAGGGTTTAAGCCAGCGATAGAGTAGTTGTTCAATAAATCGATATTGTCTTTGTCGTAGTTTTTAGGAACTTCATTTCCTTCTAATGGCAATCCGTCAAGTACCCATAAAGGATCTTGTGTACCGCTAAGAGAGGCTGTACCCCTGATTCTGATTTTTGCAGGTGCTCCTGGTGCTCCTGACGGAGTACTTACAGCAACTCCGGCAATTTGTCCAACTAATAACTGGTCAATACTCGAAACCCCGGTCTGCTGGATTGCAGCCATGTCAATTTTGGTAACTGCGGCAGTAAGTTTTCTTTTCTCAATTTTTTGGTAACCAGTAACTACAACTTCCTGTAGCTTTGCAGTTTCAGATTTTAGGTTAATTGTATAATCTCTTTGTGCAGAAAGGTCTAATGTATAGGAAGCATATCCCATAAAAGTTACCCTTAGGGAAGTTACATTTTTTGCTATTTTTAATTGAAATTTACCATCAAAATCGGTAGTAGTTCCAATAGCTGAACTCTGGATGATTCCCGCCATTGAAGTTTTATTGGAAATAGAATTGTTTTCGACAAAAATAGTAGCTCCCGGAATAGGGGACTTATCATTCTCGTCAAGTATTATTCCCGTAATCGTTCGGGTTTCCTGCGAATATCCTGCGATGGCCAGGAACAGCAGTAAAGCATGTAGAATTTTTTTCATGTTTTTGGATTGGGTATTTATTAAAAGGTTGTATTATTCAAAGCTTTTTCGATTCGTTGTATCAAATCGCGGTAATGGTTTTGAGTCGACTGATCGCCAGTGCTTTTCTTTGTTTTTAATAATTGAAGCACTTTATTCAACTCTCCTTTTTTGTCAGAAGTAACTTCCGTAACTCTTTTTAACGATGACTGATTAATGTTTCTCATCATGTGGGCATCATCTAAAGAACATAAATGAGGCATTTGTAATGTTTCCTGTATATCGATTGTCTTTTTAGCATCTGTTTTTTCGAATAATTTATTTGTCGAAATAATCAGAACATCTACATAATTCTTTTGAGTCATACGTTCCAGAATCGATAGCGATTTATTTAAAATCGTTGGTGCAAAAACTTTTTGGTGCATTTTACTGAACAGCTCATTGACGGTAAAAACCTTTTCGGTGGTTTTATTTCGCTGATACAATTCATTTTCAGTCATTCTCAGCAAACGGTCATCACTAAATAAGTCATACAAAATGCTATATTGCAATTCTCTTGATAAGGTATATGGTGTGTACTCATAAGGCCCGATTGGCGAATCTTTCAACGGATTTGTTTTGTCTAAAATCGGATTAAAAAATAACCATTGCGGAATCGTAATGACGTTTTTGACTAAATAATCTGCTGCTCTTTTTTGCATTAAAGCCGGAACTGGAACATAGCTTTGTTTATTATCACCGTGAACAGTTACATTCAGATAAATACCCCCAATGTTGTTCATCACATGACGGTTGTACAATTGCCACTGACCAATAGTCCCGATATATAATTTGGCAGTTTCATAGTAGGATTTGTCCTTTTCGTAAGTCCAGTTCAGGATATTATTAACTACACTTTTTAGGTTTTTTAAACCATATCCGCTGGCTTTCACGGCGTCGTTGCCCAAATCTTCAGATTGAGAACGCGGGTCAATTAAATTGCTTCCGTCTTGTTGTTCTCCGTAGAAATAAATAGGGTCATTTTCGTGCGAAGCGATTAAAACATTCAGCTTTAATTGCTCATTATCATCATTTCCATACCATCTGTAGCCCCATTCAATAGCATATTTGTCATAATCACCAATTTTTGGTGTAATTGCTGTGACGTTATCTTCAGGCTGTGCTACATAGTTGTATCGTGCATAATCCATGATAGAAGGAGCAGTTCCGCCCATTTTTGAAGTGAATTCTTTAGAGCGTAATGATTCAACATCATAAGCAAAAGAGGCACCCATATTATGTTTCAGACCAAAAGTATGCCCTACTTCGTGAGAGGATACAAAACGTATTGCTTCGCCCATATGTTCATCACTAAACGTATTACCTCTTGCTTTCGGGTCAATTGGTCCGGTCTGGATGCGCATCCAGCTTTGCAGGGAAGTCATTACATTATGCCACCAGATAATATCGGCTTCAATAATCTCACCACTTCGTGGATCAACAACAGAAGGCCCCATTGCATTTGACTTTTGTGAAGCGGCATACGTGATAACAGAATAACGTACATCGTCTACATCAAAATCCACATCGGCTTCTGTAGGCTCTTTTGCAATAATAGCATTTTTAAAACCGGCTTTCTCAAAGGCCAATTGCCAATCGCGCACTCCTTCAATGATATATTTTCTCCATTGTTTTGGGGTTGACGGATCAATATAATACACGATTGGCTTTTTAGGCTCTACTAATTCACCTTTTAAATATCGTTCTTCCTCTTCTTTTTTAGGTTCTAATCTCCAGCGGGTAATCAGTTCTTTCTCAGCCATTGCCTGTTGTGCATCAGCAAAATACCAATGTTTTTCAGTAAAATAACCAATTCGGTTGTCTGAAAAACGAGGTTTCATCGGCACTTTATCCAACAAAACAATATTGCTTGTAACACCAAGTGTAACTGACAATGAGGGGCCACCTTCGCTGATAGAAGTTGTTAATTGTGATTTTATCACCACATTTTTAGGAAAAGCTTTTAAACTTTCAATATAAGACAAGTCTGATTTTACAGAACCTCCAAAACTGATGTTGCTCAAAACATCATTAAAACTTTTTTGTTTTCCGTCAAAAATCTTATTTACCTTAATGACTATAGAAGTAGAATCGTTATTTTTAGTTTCGATATCAAAAACTTCAATAATAGATTCAGAAAAGTTATCTTTTACAGAGGCTGTTATGGCATCCTCTTTTGGAGAAGAAACTTTTGGTAAATAAGACCTAACCCAAACTTTTCTGGCAATCGTATCTTTATAAAAACTAATTACTTTATTTTCATAATTCATTCCTTTATTAAGCCCTGCATCATTAACCTGAAAAGGAACCTGAGATAATTTGTTTACAACTAAAAACTCTCTTTCGAATAAACTGTCCTGAATCTCAAAATAAACATCCGTTTTAACTTGTATAATGTTAAAGAGCCCTTTTTTTACGGTACCCTTTTTTACAAGATCATTGTATTTTTTTCCTTTTTTAGACGACGTTGTATCTTTTGCTATTTCAGTAGTATTTTCTTTTTTCTTATTCTTTTTTTGAGAATATCCAGAAATCGGGCCTAATAAAAAGAAAAGGAATACAAGGATTGCTTTTAAATTATACAGGAATGCCTTTTCCCTCATTTGTTGTTAATTTTAGGTTAATTTTAGCGCGAAAATATTTGTTTCGTACTCAAATAAAAAAGGAAAGGGAGTGAATGGCTTATTTTTAGGAGTGAATGGATATTAATGGCAAAATGCATACGAAATTACCGTCTTTTTCTGAGGTTTGAAAATTGGTTCTGGAATAAAAAGTATAGACACTAGAAAGGTATTTTAAACCAAAATTAGCTCCAGGTTCGCTGTGTGCCTTTTTTTGAAGATTGTTGCTGATAACGACCTGATCTTTCTGAATTAAAATTTGGGTTGTGAGAGGGTTTTCCTGAGTTGCCATATTATGCTTAATAGCATTTTCAACCACAACCTGAAAAGCCAGATACGGAATAAATTTTTCTAAAGCCGTTTCGTCTTCAATTTTTATAGAAAAAAATAATTCTTCCTTAAATCGGGTTTGTTGTAAAAAGATATATTTTTCAATAAAGAGTAATTCATTTTTTAGCTGAACTATGTTTTTCTTTGGCGGATCAATCAGATAGCGGTAAATACGGGATAAATTCAGGGTGAATTTCTGCGCAGTTTTAACATCGCTAGTCATTAACATATATAATGAATTGAGTGAATTAAATAAAAAATGCGGGTTAATCTGTTCTTTCAGCTGCTGCAGCTGGATAAGTGCTTTTTCTTTTATAATTTTTTCATTCTCTACACGAAGCCTGTTTTTTTCTTTAATAGCGATTCCTTTTTCTTTGTAAGCCCGCCTGTTTGCATACGAGAATAAATAGAAAATCAAAAGAAGCATTATGGTCGTAATCGAATATATCCAGGTAGCATATTTTCTGATCAGATCGACATTTTCGTCATCGAAAACTTTAGGGAGGTTGACACACATAAACCACTGAGAACCTTTGAGATCAAATTTTTTTGTAAAACGGATTACGTCCAGTTTCAAAAACTCAGACATGGTTACTCTTTTTACATAATCCTGTTTTTTGCTGTAAACAGTATCAATAGAGCGGATAGAATATACTTTGCAGATATTTTTGCCTATAAAAGTAGAATCCGGGTGGTAGATACATCTCCCGTTTTTATCGAAAATAAAAGCATAATTATTGCCAGTTTTATCGACAGTGGACAAATAATCACGGAATTTTTTTAGACTGATGTCGTAACCACAACGTACCGTTGTATTTTTTTTTGAAATTAGTTTAAAATAAATTCGCCAGATCCATTCCTTTCCAGACAATACAATTGTACTTATATAAGCTTCATTTTTGTGTTGAAGAATAAATTTTTCTGTATCAGTAATTGCTGCCTGAGTAGCAATAGAATCGGTTGCAAACTGAATTTTTTCATCGTTAATCTGAAACCAGTTGTTCACGATCAAAGGACTGGTTTTTTGTACTGAGGATAAAACTTCTAAATTAGAAGATAAATTCTCCGGATTACTAATTTTTAAAACATGCTTTATTCGGTTTTCCTGCTCCAGCAATTTTGAAAACTCCTGTGACATGAATTCCTGTTTCTTAATAAAGTTCCGTTGCGCTAATTCTTCATTTGCTTTTTCAGTAAGATCAGTAATCAAATTACTCAAAATGTAAACAGATGAAACCGTGACTAAAATCGTGAATGCGACATATATAAAGAACGCACGTCTGGATGTTATTTTTTTTAGTTTAAATTTCAAAAGTAGTATTATTTGAAGTTCTAATTTACAACCGAAAATTGTGAGTCGTACAGATTTTTATAATAACCATCAGCTTTAGTCAGCAATTCGTGATGTGTGCCCTGCTCCACAATCAGACCTTTGTCCATGACCACAATTTTATCAGCGTTTATAATAGTGGCCAGGCGATGCGCAATCACAATAGAAGTCCTGCCCTTGGTAATCGTTTCAGTAGCACGCTGAATCAGTTCTTCAGAATACGTGTCAATTGATGAAGTCGCTTCATCTAAAATCAAAATACTCGGGTTGCTAACATACGAACGTAAAAAAGCAATCAATTGCCTTTGTCCGGATGAAAGCATAACGCCGCGCTCTTTTACATCAAAATCATAATTATCAGGAAGACTCATAATAAAATCATGAACACCAATTTTTTTGGCAGCATCAATTACCTGTTCGCGCGAAATTTCAGGATTATGTAGTGTGATATTGTTATAAATCGTATCGGCAAACAAAAATACATCCTGAAGAACAACCGCAATTTGTTTTCTTAAAGAAGCCAAAGTATAGTTTTCGATATTGTGTCCATCAATAAATATAGTACCACTGTTAATTTCATAAAAACGGTTCAGTAAGTTAATAATGGTCGATTTTCCGGCACCTGTTGAACCCACAATTGCAATTGTCTGACCTGAAGCGACAGAAAGATCAATACCTTTTATAACTTCCTCTTCCGGAATATAGCTAAAACGAACTTCTTTAAATTCTATGATTCCATTAAAAACAGGCGCTTCCAGAGTTCCGGTATCCTGAATATGATCCTTTGTATCAATAATGTCAAAAACACGATTGGCAGCAATCATCCCTAATTGCATCTCGTTAAACTTATCTGCTATCTGACGCAACGGATTAAACAACATCCCAATAAACATCGTATAAGAAAACAGATCTCCAAAAGTCGTAAAATCATCTCCGTTCAGGATTTTAAATCCACCAAAAACCACTACCAAACCTAAGGTAATAGACGAAATAATATCGGCAATCGGAAAGAATATCGAGTTGTATAAAATCGTTTTGATCCATGCAACACGGTGTTTGTCGTTGATGTTTTTAAAGTTTTCAGCTTCGATTTTCTCACGGTTAAACAGCTGGACGATTTTCATTCCCGTTACGCGTTCCTGAACAAACGAATTCATATTAGCAATCTGTGTTCTCACTTCTTCAAACGCCACCTGCATTTTACGTTGAAAAATTCGGGTAACATAAACCAGAATTGGCATAGCAACAACCACAATCCAGGTCAGTTTCCAGTTCATATAAAACATAAAAATAAGTACAACAAGCATTTTCATCAAATCACTTATAATCATAAACAAACCCTGACTGAAAATACGTGCAATCGACTCAATGTCCGAAACAGATCGTGTTACCAATTGCCCAACAGGAACCAAATCAAAATACTTCATTCTAAAGCTTAAAATATGTTTAAAAAGCTTATTCCGAATATCTTTTACAATATCCTGACCCAGCCAGTTCGCCCAATACACAAAATAGAATTGAGAAAGTACCTCCATCAAAAGCACAATACCCATCAGGATAATGTACATCAGTAAACCATTTTTGTCATGCGTTTTAATGTAGCCGTCAACGGTCTGCTTCAATAAATAAGGACGAAGTGCAGCAAAAACCGATAACGATATTGCAAAAACAATAACGCCGTAATAGCGCCATTTATAAGGTTTCGTATATTTTAAAATACGTTTAAATAATCCGGTATCAAATGCTTTTGCTTTCATTTATTTTTTATGCTTTAAGCAATAAGCTACAGGCAGTAAGCAGTAAGTTTAATGCCGGTAGCTTATTGCTATAAATAATCGTAATCAATTTTCGTTAAATATAAACCATGTGCAGGAACAGAAAACCCTGCTTTTTCTCTGTTTTTACTGGCAATTATATTTTCAAAATCAGCCAGCGAAATTTTATGCAGGCCAATATTAATCAAAGTTCCCACAATTGCCCGAACCATATTCCGTAAAAAACGATTCGCCGAAATGGTAAAAACCAATTTGTTATTTTCAGTTTCCCAATACGCTTCAAAAATCGTGCAATCAAATGTATTCACATCTGTATTTACTTTTGAGAAACATTGAAAATTGGTATGCTTCAATAAAATTTGCGAAGCTTCATTCATTAAATTAATATCTAATTTTTGATTCACATACCAGCTCAGTCCTTCCAAAAACGGATTTTTAACGCTATTGATATGGTATTCATACGTTCGCTTCGTGGCATCAAATCGGCAATGTGCATCATCATGAACATGAATCAGATTAAATATGGCAATGTCTTTTGGAAGATACGAATTCAGTTTATGTACTAAAACTGGAATATCAATTGGTATTTCAAAATCAAAATGCCCGTACATTTCTTCTGCATGGACTCCAGTATCAGTCCTTCCGGCGCCCATTACATTTACAGTTGAATTTAGCAAAACCGAAAGAGCTTTATTTAAAGTTTCCTGAACCGATGAAGCATTGGGCTGAAACTGCCAGCCATGATAATGTGTTCCGTTATAAGCAAAGTGAATAAAATATCTCAAGTGTTCTGAAGGTTCAAAGTGACAAGGCTGCAAAGGTACAAAGTTTTCTGTAGAGACGTACAGCTGTGCGTCTAAAGGTTTTGGTATTTTTTGATGTAGTGTCTCTATCAGACCAATAAAGTGCTTTGTGTAGAAATGCAACAATGTAATTCAAATTCAAAAATAGAATCTATAGACCTTAGGTGTTCAGAATTGCACAATCTCCTTTAAAAAACGTTAAAACCCAAAATTCAAATCATAGTTTATTCAGTAAAAAATCGTGTCATACAAATGAAATTCCAACGATATAAAAGAAGTATTTTTTTAGCGTTTATGTTCAAAAATGCCTAAAAGTTAAATTTTTAAATCAATGTATTTTAACAGGAAATATTTCTGTTATGTTTGTAGTCTAAATATTAAAACTATGAATGAAATTACTTCTTATTGGTGGATAATTTTAATCTTATTCTCCATTATTTTTTACAAATTTATTTTGCGTGTTTTCTTCGGAATGGTAATGGTTCCCGAAGATAAAATTGGTTTAGTAACCAAAAAATTCGTATTGTTTGGCGCAGACAAATCATTGCCAGATGGCCGAATTATTGCCACCAAAGGCGAAGCTGGTTATCAGGCACAAACATTAGCTCCGGGTTTATACTGGGGAATGTGGATCTGGCAGTATTCAATCGATATGACCGGATTTACAATAATACCGGAAGGTAAAATTGGATTGGTTTTGAGCAAGGACGGAAAAGAAATCCCAACCGGAAGAATTCTTGCCAGAAAAGTAGAAAGTGATAACTTTCAGGATGCTACAGCTTTCTTGAATAATGGAGGGCAAAAAGGGCGTCAGACTGCTTTTATCACCACAGGTTCGTATCGTATTAATACGTTTTTGTTTGAAATCGTAATTGCTGATCAGATCAAGATTTACGAAAACATGATTGGTATTGTAACGGCTCTCGATGGAGAACCGATTCCGCAGGGACAAATTGCAGGTAAATTTGTAAATGATCATAACAATTTTCAGGATTTTGACAAGTTTCTGGAAGACGGTGGAAATCGTGGTTTACAGCCTCAGGTAATGTTGGCCGGATCCTACTACATCAATACATGGGGGATTTTAATAGAGCAAAATCCAATGACCGATGTGCCAATTGGATATGTTGGGGTTGTCATTTCTTATATTGGAGAGGACGGTCAGGATGTAACAGGTGATACTTTCAAACACGGAAATATTGTTTCGAAAGGACAGCGTGGAGTGTGGATGGAACCATTTGGTCCGGGAAAATATGCTTTAAATAAGTACACGACAAAATTAGAAGCAGTCCCTACAACAAATTTAGTATTGAACTGGGCAAATGCCCGAAGCGAATCACACGATCTGGATAAAAATCTTTCCACGATTACGGTTCGTTCAAAAGACGGTTTCCCATTCAATCTGGATGTTGCACAAATCATTCATGTGCCGGCAGCAGAAGCACCAAAGGTAATTGCACGTTTTGGCAGCATGAACAATCTGGTTTCTCAGGTTTTAGAACCAACGATTGGTAATTATTTCAGAAACTCGGCTCAGGACAGCGATGTGATTTCGTTTTTGACAACGAGAAAAGAACGTCAGGAATCAGCTAAAAATCATATCAAATTAGTGCTTGACGAATATAACGTAAATGCAGTTGATACTTTAATAGGAGATATCGTTCCACCAGATTCACTGATGAAAACCCTAACAGACAGAAAACTGGCTGAGGAAGAACAAAAAACATATCAGACACAAAAAATGGCGCAGGAACAACGTCAGGGAATGGAAAAAGAAACCGCTATTGCAGATATGCAGAAAGAAATTGTACGCGCTTCCCAAAGTGTTGAAATTGCACAACGTACCGCTGATGCAACCGTTAAAAAAGCAGAGGGTGATGCGACCAGTTTAAAACTGAACGTAAATGCCGAAGCTGAAGCTACCAAAATGCGTGCAAATGCCGAAGCCGAAGCAACAAAAGCAAGAGCAGGAGCACAGGCAGAAGCTACAAAATTGAATGCAAGTGCAGAAGCAGAACGAATCTCAAAAACAGGTTTGGCTGAAGCCGAAAAAATTATGGCTATAGGTAAATCGACAGCAGAGGCCTATCAGCTTCAGGTTAGTGCTATGGGGGGAGATAATTTTACCCGTTATAAAGTAACTGAAGAAATTGGTAAAGGAAATATCAAAGTTATTCCAGATGTTTTAATTACCGGTAACGGCGGATCTGATGGTTCAATCAGTGGTCTGCTAGGATTAAAGCTAATGGAAATGATGGATACCAAAGATTCTAAAGACAGTAAAGAATTTAAAAATCCTAAAAAGCAATAATTAAAATAGCAATAAGTAGAGGCGAACAGCAGTGCGTCTAAACAAGAGTTGTAAAACCGATCGGCGAAAGCAGGTCGGTTTTTTTATAATTATACCCATTCAAAAAGGAAGGAAAGACCTATATTGCTGTGCATCTACAGAAAAAACCTTTGTATCTTTGGTTCTTTTAACGTTACAATTTTTTTAAATATTAGAACCTTATAATGAAAAAGATTCTTCTGCTTTCAGACACTCACAGTCATATTGATGATACTATTTTAAAATATGTGGCTCAGGCAGATGAAGTCTGGCATGCCGGGGATATTGGCGATTTAAACGTTACCGATACCATTAAAAAATTAAAACCGCTGCGCTGTGTTTACGGCAATATCGATGATGCACAGGCCCGATTAGAATTCCCGCTCAACAATCGTTTTTTTTGTGAAGATGTTTCAGTCTGGATGACGCATATAGGAGGATATCCCGGAAAATATAATCCTGCCATTAAAGAAGAAATGAAAAACAATCCGCCAAAATTATTTATTTGCGGCCATTCGCATATTCTGAAAGTGATGTTTGATAAAAAAAATAATTTATTGCATATGAATCCCGGTGCGGCAGGAAAAAGCGGTTTTCATCAGGTAAGAACGATGTTGCGGTTCGTAATTGAAAAAGATAAAATAAAAGATTTAGAAATTATCGAAATCGAAAAAAGAGTGTGATTCATCAGTTCATTACTAAGAATTAATTACAATAGAATATCCACTACGCATTATTTACTAAGGACTAACTACTAATAGGGACACTTATCTTAATCGAAGTTCCTTCATTTATTTTTGAATTTACATCAAATTTGCCATTTAGATTGTTGATTCGGGCTTTTATCTGGTTAAGGCCAAATCCTTCAACAAAATTGAAGTCATTTATATCAAATCCTTTTCCGTTATCAGTAATTTCAATAATTAATTCATTATTGTTTTCTGATAGTGAAACTTCAGCCCTGTTGGCCTCACTGTGTTTTATGATGTTATTGAGGAGCTCTGAAATGATAAAATAAAGTCTCGTTTCAAAAGTCTCTGTATATCTTTTTTTGTTTGAAATCGTATTCAGATATTCAAAGTGCAGATTCGAATTAGAGTATTTTTCGCATAAATCATCGAGTGCATATAACAATCCGAAACGAACCAGTAAAGTAGGCAGAAGATCATGCGAAAGATCCCTTACTTTGTCATGTGTTTCATCGAGAATAAATTTTGTTTTTATGATTTCATCAGGAACGGTGTTATGCTGGGATAAAAACACATTCAAGTGCATACCTGCTGATGACAAAGAAGCACTAATAGTATCGTGTAAAAACAAAGCAACTTTTTTTCGTTCACTTTCCTGTCCGTCTATACTGGCATTAATAATATTTTGATGTATTTTATTCTGAATGTTTTTTATCCTGTTTTTTTGTTTCAGTTTTGTATATTGATGAAAAAAGTAAAAAAAGATGGTTATAATAAGGAATAAAAGAACAATTGTGCTGAAAATTTTTTTGTGTTTGGATTGTTCTTCCTGTAATAATTTTTGTTTGTTTTTGTAGGCTGTTTCTATTTTGTCAACTTCCCTTTTAAATTCATCCAGTTCAAGATTAACGCCGGCAAGTTTTGTTTTTTTTTGTTTAGCTAAATCATCAATTTCATTAGTAAGCCGATTAAATTCGAGTATATTTTCATAGGCCTTTTTGTAATTTTTCTTTTTAAACAAAAAATCAGCATATTTTTGATGTGTTATGGATAAATCAAAATTCTCATGGCTTTTTTTTCCAAGTTCAATAGCTTTTAAAAAATAAAAATTCGCTTTTACAGTATCGTTTATATGATCATTGTAAACCCCATTTAGCATATTTACTGCACCATCAGTCGATTCATCACCATATTCTTTAAATTGATTTATATATTTTAAATAAGGCAAACCTGTTTTGAAATCTTTAATTTCAAAATAGGCCCAGGCAATATTAAGTTTTCGAAGATAAATTAATGACGTATCAGATGTACTATTGCAGTATTCAAGCGCTTTTTTGTAATGGATTATTCCTTTTTGATATTGTTTTTTTTCGAAAAAATAAATGTTTGCTAAATTGTTATGGATTTTACTTTTTAAGATATTATTATCTGTCTTATTGATATAGTATAAAGCTTTTATATAGTATGGAAACGCCTTATCAAGCATAAGTAAATCGTCAAAATTTACGCCTATTAAATTATAAGTACGTGCAATTAAATTATATTCATTAATAGCAATGGCATTTTTTAAGGCGATTCTCGATTTTTTTAAAGATTTTTCATAATCATTATTTTTCCAGTTTTCAGTAGCATCTGTTACTAATTTCTCAATTTCGTTTTTAGTCAGGATTTTATTTTGAGAATAAAACGGGTTGCTAAAACAAATTAGTTGTAAAAGAAGTAATGAAATAAATGAGGCTTTACGCATTTAATACAATTGTTATGGTATAATTTTTTAACATTTTGTTCAAATTTAATAATTAAATTTATTCTGATTAAAAAAAATATGTTATTATTGTAAACTAATAATTGTGTAGTAGTTAGCATAATTTTATATTCGAAAAATAGGGGTTTAATGATGGCTAATACAATAATTTGATGGTAAATAAAATTTATTTTGTAAGCACATAATTCTTTAAAGTGTTTAAAATGCTCAAGAAATTTAACTTAAATAAATACAATATGGCAAAGAGATTTTTAGAAGTAGCAGAAATTCAGGAATTAGCAAGAGAAGAACAAAAACAGTTGTTTTTTGCTGATGAAGAACAAACTGAAGAAGAAGAAACTGAAGAAGACAGAAAAGGTGGAAAAACTGACGCTTAATAATTGAAATTTAGTTTACAAAAAACTTGGTAAAAAATAAAAACGCCTCTAATATTTTAGAAGCGTTTTTTATTTAAAATACTTAAAACTTAAAAAGTGATTTAAACATTTAAAGGCACATTAATCAAGACAGAGGTTCCCTCATTAATTTTTGATCTTACATCAAACTTCCCATTCAGGTTATTTATCCTGGCTTTGATTTGATTAAGGCCAAAACCTTCAACAAAATTAAACTTATTGGTATCAAATCCTTTTCCGTTATCAGTAATTTCAATAATCATTTCGTTATTGTTTTCAATCAATGAAACTTCAGCCCTACTGGCCTCACTGTGTTTGATGATGTTATTTAGAAGTTCAGAAATGATAAAATAGAGCCTCGTTTCAAATTTCTCAGTATATCTTTTTTTGATTGGAATAGTATTCTGGTATTCAAAATGCAAAGTTGAATTGGAGTATTTTTCGCATAAATCATCCAAAGCATATAATAATCCAAAACGGGCTAATAAGCTAGGGATAAGATCATGCGAAAGATCACGTACCTTATCATGGGTTTCGTCTAATATTAATTTTGTTTTTGTAATTTCATCAGAAAGGCTGTCATGTTGCGCTAAAAACACATTCAGGTGCATTCCGGCAGATGATAAGGAAGCACTGATAGTATCATGTAAAAATAACGCAACTTTTTTGCGTTCGCTTTCCTGCCCGTCAATACTGGCATTAATAATATTCTGATGTATTTTATTTTGTATATCCTTAATTCTGTTTTTTTGTTTCAGTTTTGTGTTTTGATAAAAAAAGTAAAATAAAATAAGACTGATCAAGAATAAGGATAAGATGATAGTTGTCATCTTGTTTTTGCGGGCACTTTCAGAATGAAATAATTTTTCCCTTCTTTTGCTTTCAATCCCCATTTTATCTATTTCCCGTTTATATTCATCTATTTCGAGATTGATTCCTGCAATTTTTGCTTTTTTGGCTTTGTCTTCAAGATTGATTTCATCGTTTAACAGCTGAAATAAATACAGGGTTTTGTATGCGGCTTCAAAATTTTTATTTTTAGATAAAAATTTTGAATATTCCTGATAAATATAACATAAGTCTGATTTTTCATCATACTTAATGGCATTTTTTATTCCCTTTTTAAAACTGTAATCTGCTTTTTGCTTGTTATTTTTGTAAGTATAATACATACCATTAAGCATGTCGGTAACGGCAACAGTTGTTTCTATACCGTATTTATGGTTGTATTTATTGATGTATTTCAGGTAAGGATATCCTTCAGAAAAACGTCCAATGTCGAAATAAGCCCAGGCGATATTAAGTTTTGTAAAAAAAACCTGTGCTGAATCATTAGTTGCCCGGCTATAATATAGTGACTTTATGTAATAAGAAATTCCTTTTTCGTATTTTTTCTTGTCAAAACAATAAATATTACCAATGTTATTGTAAAGCCAGTTTTGAAGTTCTAAATTATTCGACTTTTCAGCATATATCAGACTTTTTTTGTAATAAAAAAGCGCTTTTTCTGGTTCGGATATTCCATCAAAATTGGCAGCAATTGTATTGTAGGCTTTTCCAATTAAGTTGTGGTTTTGTAATAAAAGAGAATGATTTAAGAGTTGTCTGGATTGTATGAGCGATTTTTCGTAATTTTCTTTATGAAGGTTTGCAGTGGCTTCATTATAAAGTTTTGTTAGTTCTTTTTCTGTGAAACTTTTTTTTTGACCTATAACAGGAATAGAAAACAGGAATATCCAAAATAGAGTTATAAAATTGCGAAAAGCCAACATAGTTAGAAATTAGTGTATAAAAATATAGTTTAAAAAATTTAAAATCAAATGTGTCATAATTTAATATGGTACTTTTTATTGCATGATTTTAAATATTCTAAGATTGGCAATATTACAAGAATGTTTTAGTAATTTATATGTTCATTATGCAAAAGCTGAAGTTTTTTTTAAAAGACAATTTTAAGATTTTATTAAATTGTTTTTAATAGCATATTTTACAAGTCCAATTGTGTTTTTTGTTTGAAGCTTTTTCATGATATTTTTGCGATGTGTTTCTACAGTATTGGTACTGATAAACAACTGTTCACTAATCTCCTTACCAGTGTATTCAAGTGAAATCAGAGTTATAATTTCTAATTCGCGACATGATAGAATTGAGTTTTCGGGAACAATATTCTTTTTGTTTAATTTAGGATTGTTTTCTGTAAAAGTATTGAAGATCTTTTCTCTTACGGAGTTGCAAAAATATTCTTCCCCCTGATTAACTACTTCAATAGCTTCAATTATATTCTCGCCTGCGCATTTTTTTGTCAGATAACCACTGGCACCTAAATTCATTACCTCTCTGATGATTTTTAAATCATCATAGCTTGATAAAATGATAACCTTGCAAGGATATCCTTTTTGTTGGAACTCCTTTAAGACTTCAATTCCGTCTTTTTCAGGCATACTCAGGTCTAATACCAGAATGTGAGTGTTATTGGCTGTTACTTCATCAAAAATATTCAAACCATTTGAGGATGAACCTACAATTTCGAATTCAGAAACAGTACTTAATAAATTTGTTAATCCATCAATAAGTACCAAATGGTCATCGGCGAGGTGTATTCTTATTTTATGTGTCATAAATAAATTTGAAATAACAATAGCGAAATTATGAAAAATCTACTTATAATATTGAATTTCTGGAATTTATTTTCTTTTTTGTTTGACAAATGTAGTGGGATTTGCACAAAAAAACCCGAATCATACAATTCGGGTTCTCTTCGCGCAATAAACTAAGTTTATAGGTTTATCTCAAACGATCCACAGATTTTACAAGATCTTCATCCTTTTTGATGGCCTTATTAGCTAAAACTAATAATACGATAGCAACAATTGGTAGAAACATCCCAATACCTTTCTCTGAAACAGTAGCTGCTTCTCCAGATAAATTTAGTGACCGATATACAAATAATCCTAATAAAATTAAATTTAATATGATGTTCAGCCTGCCCATGACAAACTGATTTTGTCTTTTTTTATATGAAATGATACTTATAATAGTAAGCATCGTACTCAAACCCAGTAAAATAGTGTAAAACTGATCCTGCATAAAATAAAAAGGCTTTCCATTATTAGATGTCCAAAGAGGAACAAAAAACAGTAATACTCCGTTTATCAAAAACGTCAGCAGTAAATATATAGTTTGAATTCGTTGTATCATGACCTGAAATTGTTTTACAAAAATATATTTTCTTTTTTATAAATACTATTGTATGATAAAATTTTATTCGTATTATTGCATCATAATACCGTAAGCACTTCATACTGCGGTCAATTCAAAAATAATTATCTACCTATTCTTTTTACAGTATTTCCTTTAAAATAATTAAATTCATAGAACATTCATGTTTGATATTTCTGCATTAAAAGAAATGAAGCTTTCTGAGCTTCAAGAAATAGCTAAATTAGCTAAAACTATAAAGTTTAATGGTGTTAAAAAAGAGACTTTAATCAGTCAGATTTTAGCGCACCAGGAAGCAACTTTAGCACCGCCTTTACCTGCTGTTGACCAGGCAGAAATAGCTGATGACAAACCAAAAAGAGCACGAATTGTTCCTGTGAAAAAAACGGCAATAAGCAAAAATGCTCCCGTTTTAGAATTTGATAAAGTAGAGGAAACTCCTGAAAAAATTGAAAGACCGGCAATTTCCAGACAAAAAGCAAAAATTCAGGAAGCTCCAAAAGCTGAAGAACTTGTTGAGAAGTCAACACTAGAGATAAAAGAACCCAAAATCGTAAAATTTAATAAATCTGCTTACGAGAAGAAAGTTGCTCAACAAAAAGAAAAAGAAACTGTAAAAGAAAGCAGTCCTGAGCAAACAGTTGAGAGTGAAAACACCGAACCAACTCCAATTGCAGAAAAAAAGGAACAAACTGCTCCGGTAAAAAAGATCAATCCGAATCAAAATAAAAATCCAAACCAGAACCCAAATCAAAATGGGAATGGAAACGGAAATAACGGCAACCAAAATCCAAATCATAAAAATAAAAAGAATAATAATTTCAGAGATTCAGACTTTGAATTTGACGGAATTATTGAAAGTGAAGGCGTTCTTGAAATGATGCCTGACGGATACGGATTCTTACGGTCATCAGATTATAATTATTTAGCTTCTCCAGACGATATTTATTTGTCAACTTCGCAAATCAGATTATTCGGTCTCAAAACAGGAGATACCGTAAAAGGAGTAGTTCGTCCGCCAAAAGAAGGTGAGAAATTTTTCCCTCTTGTTCGTGTGTTAAAAATTAATGGACACGATCCGCAGGTAGTTCGCGACAGAGTTTCGTTTGAACATTTAACCCCGGTTTTTCCTTCAGAAAAATTTAAGTTAGCCGAAAAAGGTAGTTCAGTTTCAACCCGTATTATTGATTTGTTTTCCCCTATAGGTAAAGGTCAGCGCGGTATGATAGTTGCACAACCGAAAACTGGTAAAACAATGTTACTAAAAGACATTGCTAATGCCATTGCAGCCAATCATCCGGAAGTTTATCTGATTGTTCTTTTGATCGATGAACGTCCTGAGGAAGTAACAGACATGCAAAGAAATGTACGTGGAGAGGTTATCGCTTCTACTTTTGACAGAGAACCACAAGAACACGTTAAAATTGCAAATATTGTACTTGAAAAAGCAAAGCGTCTGGTAGAATGCGGCCATGATGTCGTGATCTTATTAGATTCGATCACACGTTTGGCAAGAGCTTACAATACCGTTCAGCCTGCATCAGGTAAAGTTTTAAGTGGTGGTGTTGATGCTAATGCATTACAAAAGCCAAAACGTTTCTTTGGGGCAGCCCGAAATGTAGAAAACGGTGGTTCTTTGAGTATCATTGCAACAGCTTTGACAGAAACGGGTTCTAAAATGGATGAAGTTATCTTTGAAGAATTTAAAGGAACTGGTAACATGGAACTTCAGTTAGATCGTAAAATTGCCAATAAGCGTATTTTCCCAGCAATCGATCTTACGTCTTCAAGTACACGTCGTGACGATTTATTGTTAGATGAAAAAACCCTGCAAAGAATGTGGATCATGCGTAAATATTTATCAGATATGAACCCTGTAGAATCTATGGATTTCGTAAACGACCGTTTCAAGAAAACCAGAAACAACGAAGAGTTTTTGATTTCGATGAATGATTAATAAAGGTTCTGAGTTTTTAATTTATTGAGCTTTAGTGTGCTATAGTAAAAAAAAGGATGAGATTATGTATTTCATCCTTTTTTTTATGCTTAAATCTAAAAAAATAAACCTAGAGTCTACTCAGAATCTCAGTAATTTATATCATTTATGCATGTTTATGCTGTTTTTATATGCACGCACAAATGGTATTGAATTATTTTTTATCAACTATGAGTCTATTCTCCCTGTTTGCCAGTTCCCAGGCAACAACAAAAGCCAGTTGGGTTCTTTTAGTCAACGCATCAAATTCAATTTTTTCTGCTATATCATCTTTTCCATGGTAATCTTCATGAACTCCATTAAAAAAGAAAACCGCCGGAATACCATGTTTTGCAAAGTTATAGTGGTCAGAGCGTTCGTAAAAACGATTTGGGTCTTTAGGATCATTGAATTTAAAATCCAAATCCATTTTGATGTATTTGTCGTTTTGTGATACAACAGCCTTGTGTAAATCAGTAGATAGTCTGTCAGCTCCAATTACATATACGTAATTGTTTGTTTTAGCATGTTCTGTATCGCGGCGTCCAATCATATCAATATTAATATCAGCTATTGTGCTTGTTAAAGGAAATAATGGATTTTCAGAGTAATATCTCGAACCATGCAACCCGTGCTCTTCACCTGTTACGTGCAGAAATAAAATAGAACGTTTTGGGCCGTGTCCGTCTTTTTTTGCTTTTGCAAAAGCTTTCGCCATTTGTAATATAGCTACTGTTCCTGAACCATCATCATCAGCACCATTATAAACTTCACCATTCTGGATACCGACATGGTCATAATGAGCAGAGATTACCAGAACTTCATTCGGTTTTTCTGAACCTTCAATGAATGCCCAAATATTCTCTGAATCCGGCAGGTTTTCATTGTGTCTTGCATTTAAAAAAGATGCAGGAATAGGTTGGTAATAATCAGTAGCTCCTTTTGGAAACGGAATTCCGTTTTTTTTGTATTGCTCTATCATGTAAAGTCCTGCTTTCTTTTGTCCTTTTGAGCCCGTTTCACGGCCTTCCATTTCATCAGAAGCCACAACGTAGAGCATGGTTTTTAAATCTTTTTCAGAAATATATTTAATGTATTTGGCTGGGTCTGAATTATCTTTAGAAATAACCGATTGGGTGTTTTTACATGAAAATGCAGAAACAACAAATAATAAAATTGCAATTTTTTTCATTCTAAATTTCTATAATGGAATTATTTTTTAAGTGTCTCATTCAAAAAAAGCTGTAAATGTTCAAATGCTCTTTTTGCTGCAACTGCATTATAGGCAGCACCCTTAGAATTATCATTTCCAGCTTCCGGATTTGTAAATGAATGTACTGAATTTGCATAGTAAATCATTTGCCAGTCTGCTTTTGAATCGCGCATTTCCTGTTGAAAAGAAGCAATTTCTTCTTTTGAAACAAATGGGTCATCCGCTCCGTGGCATACTAAAACTTTAGTTGAAATCGATTCGGTTTTTCTGACAGAATCCTTGCCTAAACCACCGTGAAAAGATGCTACACCCTTTAGCTTTAGTCCTCCTCGTGCAGCTTCCAAAACTCCTGTTCCTCCAAAACAATATCCGATTGCTACGATATTGTCAGCATTCGCACCAGATTGGATTAACTGATCCAAAGCCAGTTGAATTCTTTTTTGATAAGCCAGATAGTTGTTTTTGTAAAATCCTGCCTGTTTTCCTGCGTCAGAAGTATTTTTCGGATAATTTCCTTCTCCATAAATATCCGCTATGAAAACGGTATAGCCCAGTTTTGATAAATCTTCCGCAATTTCTTTTGAAGCATTGTCTATTCCGAGCCATGCCGGCAAAAGCAAAACCCCAGGATTTTGTTGGTTCTTTTTAGCTGATTTTATGGATAATCCATTTAGAACCTGATCTCCGTCGCTGTATTTTACAGTTTTTAATTGTGCTTTCATACTACCAAAAAAAAGCATGGTAACTAAAAATAAGAGTGTTGATTTTTTCATGATTTTTACAATTTTAAACAAATATCTGAAATATAATAGTACAAAACACCTTGATTTTTTTCTTTTAATGGATTTGAAAAGAATTTAAAGGATTGAAAAATTATAATTTTAAATGTAATTTGTGAAGTTTTAAAGCGTAATATTTCTTTTAAAAGCACACCCCAATTCAATAATTGAATCCGTTTTGGCTATACCTGAAATACGGTCTATTTTTTCGTAAAGTACTTTTCTCATGTGTTCGTGATTTTGAGCTATGATTTTGATGTAAAGTGTAAAAGAACCGGTAACATAATAGCACTCCGTAATTTCTGGTATGGTTTTTAATTCTTCGATAATTCTTTCTGAATCCGAATCTTTATTGAGTGTGATTCCGGTAAATGACGCCCAGTCATAGCCAATTTTCTTTTCGTTTATCAAAGGCTTGATTCCCGAAATAATACCTTGTCCAATTAGTCGGTTTACTCGTTGATGCACCATAGTGTTTGAAATTTTCAGGGAAGTGGCAATAGATGAAAAGGCCATTCTGCCATCTTTTTCAAGTTCTTTGATAATTCTGATGTCAAATTCGTCTAAAGTGTCCATTATTTGTAGTTTTGAAATTAAAATTAACTTTTATTTCTGTTATATTGTTTTAAATTGACTTTTTTATAGGTAAATAAAGTCAAAAGTAGTGTTTTTTATTGCTAAACAATATAATATGATTATTTTTGTAAAAGCTAAAAATTAATAAACATGTCACATCTGCAAGAAATACTTTCCGCCAAATCAGAAGTTTTAATTGAAAAAGAAAATAAATACGGAGCCCATAATTATCATCCGCTGCCGGTCGTATTAAACAGGGGAGAAGGTGTATATGTCTGGGATGTTGACGGTAAAAAATATTATGATTTTTTATCGGCTTATTCTGCTGTAAACCAAGGGCATTGTCATCCTAAAATTGTGGGGGCAATGGTTAATCAGGCTCAAAAACTGACGCTGACTTCACGTGCTTTTTACAATGATAAACTAGGAAATTACGAAGAGTTTGTGACTAATTATTTTGGTTTTGATAAAGTACTGCCAATGAATACAGGTGCCGAAGCAGTTGAAACCGCTTTGAAATTGTGCAGGAAATGGGCTTATGAAGTAAAAGGGATTCAAGAGAATCTGGCACAAATTATTGTTTGCGAGAATAATTTTCACGGAAGAACCACCACTATTATTTCTTTTTCGAATGATGAAAGCGCACGTAAAAGTTTTGGGCCATTTACAGAAGGTTTTATAAAAATTGAATATGATAATCTTGATGCTTTGGAAAAAGTGTTGGAAGCATCGAATAATATTGCCGGTTTTCTGGTCGAACCAATTCAGGGAGAAGCCGGAGTATATGTACCTGGTGAAGGATATTTGGCAAAAGCAAAAGCCCTTTGCGAAAAACATAACGTTTTGTTTATTGCAGATGAGGTTCAGACCGGAATTGCCCGTACCGGAAAATTATTAGCGGTTCATCACGAAAATGTACAGCCCGATATCCTGATTTTAGGAAAAGCAATTTCTGGTGGAGTTTATCCGGTTTCGGCAGTTTTGGCGAATAACGAAATTATGAATGTCATCAAACCGGGACAACACGGATCTACTTTTGGAGGGAATCCTGTTGCAGCAGCGGTTGCCATTGCAGCTCTTGAAGTTGTAAAAGACGAAAAATTGGCTGAAAATGCAGAACGTTTAGGAATTATTTTAAGAAAGGGCTTAAACGAAATTGCAGAACGAAATAACTTAATTACACTGGTTCGAGGTAAAGGTTTACTAAACGCAATCGTAATTAATTCTGATGAGGAATCCGATTTGGCATGGGAAATTTGCCTGAAATTCAGGGATAATGGTTTGTTGGCAAAACCAACCCATGGAAACAAAATCCGTCTCGCTCCGCCTTTGGTTATTACCGAAAATCAAATTCAGGAATGCCTCCAAATTATTGAAAAATCGCTGAATCATTTTAGAAACTAAAGGTAGTTAGGAATTAAATTATTTCTAACAGTGTTATTAAAAAAGCCGTTTCATGCTGAAGTTATAGCTTCAAATGATACGGCTTTTTATTCTAAAAACTCTTTTTTAACGAATCGCATCAGGCACTACTTCTTCATTAGTAATCCTTGAAAGATTAATGCCAGTTTCTATAACAGATAAAGTGTGAATATGCCTGCGGAAAATTACCTAAAAAGCGCTTGGTCTCAAACTCGATATCTTCACTAAATACGGCAGTTCAGTATAATATTTTAGAAAAGGTAAAATGCCTTTCATTATCTTCCGTAATTCCTCATCATTTTCGGTATCGTTGCAGAAAGTAATAAGCAGCTGATTGCTTATGTTTAGGCTAAATAGACTCAATTAGCAATTCTGAATTAATTAGAGTAATTTTAGATAGTGAAAATAAATTAATTTTTTTAACCTGACTAGTAATAAATACTTATATTTGCAATAAGTATTTGTACTTAGTTTTTATATTTGTAAGATGATACAAGTTACCGAAGCTTTAACAATCATAGCAGAAAACAGTTCGAAAATGCCATTGCAAAATAGAGCAGTGAGCAAAGCTTTAGGGTATGTCTTGGCAGAAACGGTTTATTCGCCAATTGTAATGCCGCCGTTTCGCCAGTCGGCTATGGATGGTTATGCTTTTATTCATAGTGAGAAACATCAATATAATGTTATCAGTGTTTCTCGGGCTGGGGATCATTCCAATATAAAACTGAAAGAGAACGAAGCTGTCCGGATTTTCACAGGAGCTTTTGTTCCTGATGATGCAGATACCGTGGTGATGCAGGAACATGTGATGGCAAATGAAAACTCGATTTTGATATCCAGGATGCCTGAAAAATTTGCAAATGTCAGGGCAAAAGGGGAGCAGATTAAGAAAGATGAAGTTGTTTTTGAAGTCAACACTCTAATTACACCTGCTGCAATTGGTTTTCTTGCTTGTTTGGGAATCACAGAAGTTACAGTATATAAGAAGCCCAAAGTAGCTATTTTAGTTACGGGAAATGAATTGGTAAAGCCCGGTAAAAAGTTGCCAAAAGGAAAAATTTACGAAAGCAATTCGGTAATGCTGAAGGCAGCTCTTCAGACAATTGGTGTAGAGAAAACAAAGGTTTTTAAAGTTAAAGACAATCTTAAAGCAACAAAAAAGGCCTTAAAAGACATATTAGAAAAATATGATGTGGTTTTGATTTCGGGCGGAATTTCAGTTGGGGATTATGATTTTGTAAAAGAAGCATTACTCAAAAACGGAGTAAAGGAGCTCTTTTATAAAATCAATCAGAAACCTGGTAAACCAATGTTTTTCGGTTCAAAAAATGAGACTTTGGTTTTTGCCTTACCCGGAAACCCTGCCTCATCACTCACTAATTTTTATGTATATGTGTATCCTGCAATCAGAAACCGAATGGGGTTTGCAACGATTCATTTGCCAAAATTAATCCGGAAATTAAATTCAGATGTCAAAAATACTTCCGGAAAAACATTGTTCTTAAAAGCTTTATATGATGAAACTCACGTTACCGTTTTAGACGGGCAGAGTTCAGCAATGCTCAACACTTTTGCAACAGCAAATTGTTTATTAATAGTTCCGGAGGATGCAGAAATGATTAAAAAAGAACAGTTTGTGAATTTATTACCGATTGATTAAAGATTAAAGAATAAAGATGATAAATATTAGTATGTATATAAAAACACATAGAAACAACCTGAAATAAAAAACAAATGCAGTTACTTAATTCCGAAAATATAATCTTATTCAGCTTTGCATTAATCGTGATTGCGTTTTTGTATTCTAGTGTAGGGCATGGCGGAGCATCCGGCTATCTGGCTTTAATGACCATTTTTGCTTTTCCGGTGGCGATTATGAAACCTTCGGCGTTGTTGCTGAATTTGTTTGTCTCAAGTATTTCGTTTTTCTTTTATTACAGAATGAATTATTTTAAGCCTAAGCTGTTTTATCCGTTTGCGATTGCGTCAATACCTGCAGCATTTATTGGTGGATTCGTTACTTTGGATAATACTATTTATAAAATTGTTTTAGGAATTGTATTGGTTTTTGCAGCACTTAGATTATTCGGGATATTCAATTTTAAGGAAAAAGAAGCCGTTCAGATAAAATTGCCTTTTGCATTGTTAATCGGATTTGTAATTGGTTTGTTGTCAGGAATGCTGGGCATTGGTGGAGGTATTATCTTAAGCCCTGTTTTATTGTTTTTAGGTTGGGCTTCTGTAAAAGAATCGGCAGCCATTTCAAGCCTTTTTATATTTGTAAATTCATTTGCAGGAATGCTGGGCTTTTTTCTGGGAGGAAAAATTATTCCGATAGAAAGCTGTTATCTGGTTCCAATTGCTGTAGTTGGAGGAATATTAGGCGGATTTTACGGAAGTGGTTATTTTTCGAACAAAACCTTAAAAATGGTTTTAGGAACAGTGATTTTAATGGCAAGTGTAAAATTGATTTTTCCTTAAAAGAAGAAAAATATTTTGAGATATAGAAACAGTGAAACGCTTTTAAACATAAAGAAAAGCTATGTTTTATATGTTGAAAAAAGAAAGCTTGGTAAAACCTGAAATGTTAAACCTGAAACAAAACTAATTAACGATGAAATCACTAACAGCATTTATTCTTTGCGGAGGCAAAAGCTCCCGAATGAGGTCAGAGAAAGGATTGGTTTTATTTCAGAAAAAACCATTTATAGAGCATATCATTCAGGCGATTTTGCCCGTTACTGAAAACATTTATTTAGTAACCAATACCAAAGAATACGATTATTTGCCATATCAGAAATTAGCAGATATTATTAAAGACAAAGGTCCCTTGGGCGGAATTTATACAGCATTAACAAATTCAGAAACCGAATTTAATTTAATACTAAGTTGTGATATTCCATTAATATCTACTGAATTGTTGTCTGAATTGATTTCAAAACACAATCAGGAAGCCTGGGTTACGGTTTTTGCTTCGGCTAGCAGAATGCATCCGTTAATAGGACTTTATTCGAAAGAGATATTACCCGATATTAAAAATGCCATTGATACTGATCAATTAAAATTAATGGATTTAATTGCAAAAGTGTCACATCAGATTATAAAAATAGAAGAAAGCGATAACCTTCCTTTAACCAATATTAATTCGGCTGACGAATTAGACAACCTGAATATCAATTTAAGCTAATAGAGTATGAAAAACGTAATAATACCAAAGTTAACAGTAGTAGGCGCAGGCCCGGGAGATGTAGAATTGATTACGCTGAAAGCTGTTAAAACGTTAGAAAATGCCGACGTAGTTTTATATGATGCTTTAGTTAATGAAGAATTACTGCAGTATGCCGCCAAAGCAGAGATTATTTTTGTAGGCAAGCGTTTAGGATGTCATGCCTATACGCAGGACCAGATTAACGAATTGATTGTTTCGATGGCAAACCGTTACGGCCATGTGGTACGTTTAAAAGGCGGAGATCCGTTTATTTTTGGGCGTGGAAGTGAAGAAATAGAATATTCAGAAAAATTTGGTTTAGAAACGGCCGTTGTTCCCGGAATTTCATCTGCATTAGGGGTTCCCGCATCTGTAGGTATTAGCTTGACACAGCGCAAGGTAGCTGAAAGTTTCTGGGTCATTACAGGAACCACCTCCAGTCATGAGTTATCAAAGGATGTGCAATTGGCTTCAAAATCGGCAGCTACTGTGGTCATCTTGATGGGCATGCATAAATTAAACGAAATCGTTGCTATTTATAAAACCAATCGCACAGACGACCTGCCGATTGCCATTATTCAAAACGGAACTAAAGATTCAGAGCAAAAAGTGGTTGGAAACATTAGCTCAATTACTGAATTAGTTGCCGAAAAAAATATTTCATCTCCTGCAATTATCGTCATCGGCGAAGTGGTAAAAAACACGTCAAGACTGACTTCTTATTTTCAGGAACATTTGGAAGATGAGTTTATATTTCAGAATTTAAATTTATAGCAAAGAGTCAGGAAGTATATACGAATCGTTCCTACAGAACTTAGTATTTATTTCAAAATCGGTACAACAGAATAAATCCGTTGCCACAAAACAAAGTACCCCACCGGGACTAAATTAAGAGAGAGCTGTAGGATCGATTCATAGTGGTATTTAGTTTTTTACATTAAATTCGTTTTAAAATTTATAATAATGATTGAGGTTAAGTATTTTGGAGCTATCGCCGAAAAAACAAAATGTTCATTCGAGAATGTTACTTCTTCGAATATATCTTTGCAGGATTTATTGCAGGACTTAGAAGAAAAATACAAGTTTGAATCACTTTCATTTAGCGTTGCAGTCAATCAGAAAATAGTTTCAAAAACAACCGATTATGCTTTGAAATCCAACGATATTGTCGCTTTACTGCCTCCTTTTTCCGGAGGATAAATTACAATTTTATGAATGCATATACCCGTTACAACCGTCAAATAATGCTGACGGAAATAGGAGAAAAAGGCCAGTACAAATTATTAAAATCAAAAGTTTTAATTATTGGTGCAGGAGGTTTAGGTGCTGCGATATTGCCGTACTTGGCAGCTGCGGGAGTTGGCGAAATCGGGATAGTGGATGATGATGTAGTTGAAGTTTCAAATTTGCAACGCCAGGTGATCTATAAAAGTTCATCGATTGGGCAATTTAAAGTTGACGAAGCCAAAGCAATGGCTGAAGAATTAAATCCCGATGTAAAAATAAATGCTATTGCTGAAAAACTTTCAGGGGCGAATGCAGTTTATTTATTTGAAAACCATGATATTATTGTAGATGCAACAGACAATCTGAAGATAAAGTACCTCATAAATGATGCCTGTCTGATTACGAATAAACCAATGGTTTACGGATCAATTTTCAGGTTTCAGGGACAGGTTTCGGTTTTTAATTATCAAAATGGTCCAACCTACAGATGTTTGTATCCTGATGAAAACAGTTCGTCTGTAAATTGTACGGATGCGGGAGTTATCGGAATCTCTGTTGGAATTATTGGAATGCTGCAGGCCAATGAAGTCATAAAAATGATTTTGGAAATGGGAGAAGTTTTGAGCGGAAAAATATTGGTTTATAATGTTCTGAATAATGAACAGCAGAAATATGATTTTGAAAAAAATGATTCTTTTGTAATGGACAGAAATACTTTTGAAGAAAAATATTCTCAGAAAGGAAATACTGTCGAAGAGATTTCAGCCGAAGCAGCTTTAGGTCAAATAGATAATCAAGAAGTCTTGTTTTTAGATGTTCGTAATGAAGATGAACTTCCAAAAATAGCTTTTAAAAACAGCCTTCAGATTCCGTTAATGAATCTGGAAAATGAAATACAAAAACTGAAGTCAGATCAAACGATTTATGTTTTCTGCCAATCGGGAATCAGAAGTAAAATAGCTGTTGAATTGCTTCGGAAAAAAGAATTTAGAGGTGTGAAAAGTGTTGTTGGAGGAGTTCTCAAATTGAAGAAATTTTTAAAAGAAGAAAAGATTTTATTAAAAATTTAAGTCATTAACCAATCTAAAATAAAACAATGATAAAAAGAATTTCAGCTTTATTTTTAGTTTTTTGTAGTATTCAATTATCTTTTTCGCAAACACGAAAAGATTTTACGGGAGAAACAGCACTTTATAGAGAATATGAAAAAGCAGACAAGGAATTAAATATTGTTTATAATAAACTTAAAAAGAAATTGAGTAAAACTGATCAAATTGCTTTAACAAATTCTCAAAAAGATTGGATTAAATTTAGGGATTCTAATTGTAAATTTAAGAGTTATGCTGAGGATGAAGGTGGTGTGATTGCCAATAAAATGAACATTGATTGTTTGACACAATCAACTATAAGTAGAACTGAAGAATTAAAGGAATTAATTGAAGGTTTTTGATTTGACAATAAAAAAAGTTCAAAAAAAATGAGTAAAAATGTATTTGTAGAAGGACCAATTTCTCCCGGGTTTATTGCGGAGTCAATTGCCAAACATCAATCCAAACATACAATTGGGGCACACAATATCTTTCTGGGCCAGGTTCGTGCCGATGTGATCCATGACAATACGGTTGTTGCGATTGACTATTCTGCTTATACGGATATGGCGAACGAAGCTTTGCACACAATCCGGGAAAAAGCATTTGCTAAATTCGACCTGACCTGTATGCATATTTATCACAGTTTAGGAGTTGTAAAAGCGGGCGAAATCTGTTTGTTCGTATTTGTATCGGCAACACGCAGGAAACAAGTTTACGAGGCCACAGAAGCTATTGTAAACTGGATTAAAACCGATGTGCCTATTTTTGGCAAGGAAATGTTTGAGAACGATACCTTCACCTGGAAACAGAATAGTTAACAAAATTATCAATGGTAGATATTACGCATAAAATAAGTACATTAAGAGTTGCAACAGCCACAGCAATTGTCAAAGTAAGCCAACAGGAAACAGTTGATGCAGTGGTGAATAATCTTGTTCCGAAAGGAAATGTGTTCGAAATGGCAAAAACTGCCGGATTGTTTGCCGTAAAAAACACGCATTTGTCTATTCCGGATTGCCATCCTTTGCCAATTGAATTTACTTCGGTAGAATATAAAATAGTGGGATTAGAGATTCAGATTATTTTTAAAGTAAAAACTGTTTATAAAACCGGAGTAGAGGTTGAAGCAATGCACGGTGCATCAATTGTAGCACTTACCATGTACGATATGCTGAAACCAATTGATACAGAAATAGAGATTTCGACCATTAAATTAATCAATAAGGAAGGTGGAAAATCGTCTTTTAAAAATAAATTCCCCAATACAATCAAAGCTGCAGTTTTTGTGTGTTCTGATTCGATTTTTGCAGGAGACAAGGAAGACCGATCCGGTAAAATTATTGTTGAAAAACTAAACTCATACGGAGTCGAAACAGCACATTACGAAATTATTCCGGATGAGGTGGATATTATTCAGGAAAGGACAAAAAACTTTGTCAAAGAGAATCAGCTTGTAATTTTTACCGGAGGAACCGGATTGTCCCCCAGAGATGTGACACCTGAAGCACTAACTCCATTACTAGAAAGCAGAATTCCGGGAATCGAAGAAGCGATCCGTGATTACGGTCAGCAGAGAATGCCTTATGCAATGTTGTCCAGAACAGTTGCAGGAACTTTAGGAAAAAGTGTAGTTTTGGCTTTGCCGGGTTCAACAAACGGTGCAAGGGAATCTATGGATGCAGTTTTCCCGCATTTATTGCACGTTTTTCATATTTTAAAAGGTAAAAATCATGACAGCCTCTAAAACCATTTTGACGGATGATTTTGGGCGAAAACACAATTATTTGCGTATTTCGTTGTTAGAGAAATGCAATCTGCGTTGTACATATTGCATGCCTGCTGATGGCATCTCATTGTCTCCAAAAGCCAGTTTAATGACAGCTGATGAGATTTTTGCTATCGCCCAAACCTTCACAGAAAATGGTGTTGATAAAATTAGGTTAACCGGAGGAGAGCCTTTACTGCGTAAAGATTTTTCCGAAATTGTTTCGAAGTTAGCAACCCTAGACGTTTCGCTTTCGATCACGACCAACGGAATTTTAATTGACCGTCATATTACCGTTTTAAAACTGGCCGGTATCAAAAAAATCAATCTGAGTCTGGATACGCTGGTTGCGTCAAAATTTCATTCTGTAACACTCCGAAATCAGTTTGAAAAAGTAATTGATAATCTGCATTTACTTTTAAATCATCATTTTCAGGTAAAAATAAATATGGTTTTGATGAAAGGTTTTAATGATAACGAAATTGCAGATTTTGTCAATTTAACCGAATCTTTGCCCATTTCGGTTCGTTTTATTGAGTTTATGCCTTTTGCCGGAAATGAATGGGACAGAAGCAAAATGGTTTCACAAGAGGAAATTTTATCAAAAATTGAAGGAAATTTTTCTTTGGATGAAATTCAGAAACTGGAAGATGAGAAAAATTTCACCGCCAGAACCTATAAAATTAAAGGTTTTCAGGGCGATTTCGGAATCATAAGTTCGATTACGAATCCGTTTTGTGATGGCTGTAACCGAATTCGCCTTACGGCAAATGGAAAAATTAAAAACTGCCTTTTCTCGAACTCCGAAACCGATTTACTGACGGCTTTTAGAAACGGTGAGTCAATAACTGAATTGATTTCGGTGTCTGTCAAAAGTAAGAAAAAAGTAAGGTCAGGAATGGTAACGATTGCTGAAATGGATGATCCAAACCTGCATTTTGATAATCGGAGTATGATTGCGATTGGGGGGTAAACGTTTGTGTAATCTTTTTATTTCGAACTTTTAGGACAGTGTTTAGCAAATCGACAAAAATTGGCTCATCACTTTTAGGAATTACTTTTGTGATTTCTGCTCTGTCAGAATGACAAAAAAGAGAACAAAAAAAGGTTCAACTTTACTCAAGTTAAACCTTTTTTCATGTTATTTTTTCTTTTTCGCTTTTGCCTTCTTTTTAGACTTCGCTTTCTTTTTTGCTATTTTTTTAGCTTTCGCTTTATCTTTTTCTTTTTTTGCTTTTTCTTTTTTCTTAGCTGCAGCTTTTAGTTTTGCTTTTTTAGCCTTTTCTTTCTTTTTGTCTTTTTTTGCTTCCTCTTTTTTCTTAGCTAATTTCTTTTTCGCTTTGTCTTTTTCTTTGTCTTTCACTTTTTTCTTCTTTTTATTGGATTTGTCTTCTGAAGTTTCTGTAACAGCAACTTCGTTTGTAGTTTGAATTGATTCACTAACAGCAGGTTCTGCAGCTATTTCTTCTGTTTGTACCGTTGTGGATACTGTATTTTTTGCAGGAACTTTTTTTACTGCTGTTGGTTTTGCAGTAGTGGTAGCTTTTTCCGTAGCTGGTTTTGCTGTTCCCGTTCCAGCAGGTTTAGCCGGAGTACTGCGCACCGGCTTTTTTATTTCCGGAGTGTTTTCATTTTGTGTTGCCGGCTGAATATTTTCTGTTTTTAGAGAATCAGTTTTCTCAGGAGTTGTTTCTTCGGTCTTGTTTTCCATAGTTATAGGTGCATTTAGATGAGAATTATCTTTACAATGTAACTAAATTGTTATCTGTTTGTTAAGGTAAAGATAATTATAAATCAAGCTTTCCAATGTTAAGTTTTTGGGAAATAAAAATGAATAAGTTATTGAAAAAGAATTGTTTGTAATTTTGATTGGAAATCGAAATCTAAATTCCTTAACAATTCTACATGAAAAATGAGGTAAATCACTTTGTAAATCACGATTCTGAGATTTTCTAAACGTCTTTTAGAAACGGATGCCCTAGCCCAGATGGGAACGGCATCCTTTTATGGTTCCGTTTTTGGGACGGAACCATAAAAGATATAGTGTACAGCTGGAATAAGCTCCTGATATGTATACCGAAAATTATTCTAGTTCTTTAGGATCTTTATTGTCATCTTGGATAAAATCGAGTTCTAAAGCCCTAACTGTCTGCACGGCATTTCCGGCAATTCCGCGAATAGAACCGTACATTCCCAATGTGTTATGAACTACTTTTTCGATTTGTTTTTCGCGTTGTTTCCAGATTCGCTGCATGGCTCTTTTTTCGGCATCCAGATCGTTTTGCATTTGCGTGAAACCTTCGACAATACCTTCAATCTGCAGGCGGAATTCATTGCTGGTTAAAAAATCATATAACATTGACATTTTATCGCCTTTGTTCTCCTGTGCCTGAACTGCCTGGCTTACCTGAATTAAGGACTGACGCAAAACAGCGCTTAAGCCTTTAAATTCTTCGTAGGTACAAATCCAGATGCCGTCGCGCATGCCCAGTCGTTCCATCCCGGCGGGCATTACCTCAGTTACTAAAACTCCGATATTGGCTTTTTTGGTTCGAATATCGTTCTTGAATTTCTCAATCCAGGCGGGTTGAAACGCTTTGGTACGTTTGCTTTCGTAATAAATTGAACCGCAGTTTTGCAATTCACGGGTATTTACAATCTGAAGGCAATCGGCGCCATTTGCTCCTTTTTTAACTTCATCAATGCTGTCTAACGGAAAATTATTGGCCAGCCATTCTTCAATTGCCAGTTCCATTACTTCGCCCTGTAATTGCATAGAACCTTGTTCCTGCTTGCGTTTCATTTCTTCAATCAGCTTCTTTTGGTCGTCTGATTGTTTTTGGTATTCTTTTATTTTTAGTTCGTTTTTTTCTTCTTCCTGTTTACGGATTTTATCTCTTTCGAGAACCAGAGTGGCGTTGAGTTGTTTTTGCGCTTCGGCTTCGATTGCTTCTTTCATTTCCAGTTTTTCGCGCTGTAATTTGGCAATTTCACCCTGCATTTTATTCAGTTCACGAATTTTATCCGACTTTTCAGAAAGTTCTTTTTCCATTAATAACAAACGGTCTTTGTTTTCTTCTTCGAGTTTGGTTTTCAGTTTTTCTCCAATTTCTTTTTCGGCTACCTTTTTTTCGCGTTCAAGACGCTCGGCAAAAAGTTCGTTTTCGTGTTTCTTTTTTGCTTCAAATTCGGCTTTGGCTTTTTCGAATTGTTCGTTTTTAAGTTCTAGTTCACGGTTTTGAATAGTAGCTTTTTGCTGAAATTCTTTACGGATGCTGTCTTCCAACTGGTGTTTTAAAACATCATTTACATCGATAGGTGTTCCGCAGTTTGGGCACTGAATTGAAGATTGCTCAGCCATTTTTATTGATTTATTAAAGTAGCATTATAATTTGCTAAGATATTTAAAAGTTCTCTTTTTATAATGTGGATTTTGGCACTAAATTATAACGATTTTTTGTTATAGCCGTGAATACTTATGCCACCGATTAAAAGGATTTTATGGAGTTATCTTTTTTTCAATAAAAACGCCACAGCAAACGGTGTAATTTCAGAAGTATCTTCTTTTGAAGTAATCAAAGAAACATCGGTAGACAGACTGATCTTTTTTAATTCGATAAACCCCAGTTCAGGATCCTGATTATTTCGGGCAATATTCGACGGGACAATTGAAATTCCTAATCCGTTTTTTACCAGTTGCACAATCGAATTGATGTTATTGGATTCGTGAACAATCTTTGGTCTAAAGCCATAAAATGCACACAGTTCCAATAAAACTTCGTGATAATGTGGTGCGTAATCTTTGTTGAAGAAAACAAAAGTTGCGTTTTCAAGATTCGGAATCTCTTTCTCGGAACGAATGTTGGTGAAATTTTTATTAAAAACAACTGAAAAGCCATCCTTAAACCATAGCTGCGATTTTATTTTGGGTGATTTTATTGGCGACCGAATGATTCCCAAGTCGATTTTTCCTTTTTCTAAAGCTTCAATTTGTTTGGTGGTGGAGATTTCGAATAATTTGAAATTCACATACGGAAAATGTTCTTTTAGAAACTGAATCAATTCTGAAATTACACTCGAATAAATCGAACTGATATAAGCAATTCTAAATTCACCAGAGACGTTTTCGGCAATCTTTTTTGTTTTGACAGTAATGGTTTCTAACATCTGAAAAAGTTCTTTTATTTCTTTTTCAAAATATTTTCCCGCTTCGGTCAGCTCTACTTTTTTGTTGTTTCTGATAAATAAACGAGCTCCAAGTTCTTCTTCCAGTTCTATTATCTGACGGCTCAATGGTGGCTGTGAAATAAACAGTTTTTCTGAAGCTTTGGTAAAATTGAGTTCTTCGGCTACAGCCAGAAAATATTTTAAATGACGTAATTCCATGATACCTTTAAAGTATTGATAATTGATAAAAATAGTATTTTTAAAGTATATATTGAAGTTTTAGTTTTGATAAAAATATTCTCTCGCAGATTTAGTTGATTTGGCAGATTTTATTTCTGTTAGGTACGATTAGAAATCATCTCCATAATCGTCTAGATCTCTGAGAGTAAAAAACAAATGTTATGAAAAAATCAACAATTGAAGAAATCAGAGAACGTTTTGACAATGATGTCGAACGATTCTCGAATTTAGAAACAGGACAGGTCGCAACAATCGATGCTACCATTTCTCTAGAATTAATCACAGAGGCATCGAAAAGGATTGTTCCGAATGCTGCAGCTATTTTGGATATTGGCTGTGGTGCCGGAAATTATACGTTGAAGATGTTGTCAAAATTGCCTCATTTAAACTGTACTCTGGTCGATTTGAGTTTGCCAATGCTGGATAAGGCTTTTGAAAGGGTTTCTGCAGTAACTAATGGCAGGGTAGAAGTAAAGCAGGGTGATATTCGGGATGTAAATTTACCTGAAAACCATTTTGATATTATTTTGGCAGGCGCAGTTTTGCATCATTTGAGAGATGATGAAGACTGGGAAACTACTTTTACAAAATTGTTTAATTTATTGAAACCAGGTGGTTGTTTGATGATTTCGGATTTGATAACGCAGGACACAGAACTATTAAATGAATATATGTGGAAAATCTATGGAGATTATTTAGAAGGAATTGGCGGGGCAGCATACCGACAAAAAGTTTTAGATTACATAGAAAAGGAAGATTCACCAAGATCAATGAATTACCAGTTGGATTTGATGAAAAAAGCGGGTTTCTCAAAAGTTGAAATTTTACATAAAAATATGTGTTTCGGGGCTTTTGGAGGGATCAAATAAGGTTCAAAATAACCTGCAGGGTTTTTCAAACTTTGCAGGTATAATTTATTAAGAAAACGGGCAGTAGAATACCAAAAAGCGCTAAATTAATTAATGAACGGGTTCAGGATGCCTCTTTTAATTCTTTTTTCCGATTATAAAATCGAAATGTTCGGTTTTACCAGCTTTTAAGTTGTTGATTTCGTTTTGAATCAATTCATCTAATGAATCAGCCACAATATTTCGTTCCCATGATTCGTTTTGAAGTTCAATAATCTGACCAAATTTTCCTTTTGGAGCCGGGTCAGTATCATAGAGCAAATAGTCTCCGTTTCTGCCAGTTGCAAACGGAATCCATTTTGGATTGGCGTAGTTATTACTCTGGAGTTTTTCGAAATCTATTTCTTGTTGTTCGGGTAAGTCATCTTCATCAAATTGTAAATCTTGTATCAACTCCCACTCTTGTTTAATATCCTGAAACGGAATGAGTTCGTAAGACCAGTTGTTTATTAAAATCTGAAAAGCTGAAGTTACAGCATCGTAATCGACATTTTTGACTTTGTAAAAATTTAGCAGAGCAGGAGGAATCGTTATTTTGCTATCGGGAGCAGTATGGTTTTTTATGTCTTCTTCTGAAATTCCTTCTGCAAGATTGTAGTAGTCATTATCTGTGGAAACAATTTTATTGATTTCTGAAATCCATTCCTGCCATAAAGGTTCGAATATTTTGAATTCAGTATCTACAGGTACTGTGGCTTTTTTAGTTTTTTCTTGTTCTTTGTAAGGAGAAATACTTAAACTTGTGATTTTGTCCGCTTCTTTGCCAAACCAGAGACTGATTCCGTTAAGGATAAAAGCACCGCTTCGGTCTCCTTTAAAAAGTTTTGTAAGTTGCTTTTTGTTGTTTTCGTAATATGCAAATAATTCATGTCCCTCAAAAAGAAATGATCCGGTAAAGATACTTTTTGGACAATAATCGTACTTTATTAGTTCCAGTTCAACAGCAAGGCTTTCTGCCAGATTTCCTTCTTTAGAAAAAGCCATAATACCGAAATCGTCCCAGGTATAAATATGATTGTATTGCTTTTTGGTGTATCTGTAATCTCCTAAAGCTTGGTGTAAAACTTTTATGTCAATTGGAAATACGATAGTTACACTATTAATTAGAAGTCCTGTTTTGGATATTTCAATTTTTGCCATTGTACTTTTGGGAGTTGATACACGAAACTAAATAATCTTTTTTATTACCCTTAAATTGTGAGTATGTTTTTTTAATTCGGGATTGTAGATTCCTAAATGGTCTAAGCGGTCAATACGGACTTTTCCACTGGCGTGAATGATATAATTGTTCTCCATTATGATGCCGACATGGATGATATTTCCCTCTTCATTATCAAAAAAAGCCAAATCGCCAGGTTCGCTTTCTTCAATAAAACTTAAAGGTTCTCCATCAAGAGCCTGCTGCGACGCATCTCGATGAATTTTATAACCGTTTAATTTGTAAACCATTTGGGTAAAACCTGAGCAGTCGATTCCGAAAGGCGTTTTCCCACCCCACAAATAAGGTGCATTTAAATACATGAAGGCCGTATTGATTAACGCGCTTTTGGGTTTAATACCACTGGTCTTCGTTCCTTCAAAATCAAAATTAGAAATATTGATTTCGCTGTTATTCAAAAAAGACAGCGAAGCACCAAGTGGAATTGGAAGCAGTAAATTATCAGGAGCCGTGATATAATCAATAAGGTCTGCGTTTAAAATAATGGCTTCCTGACTTAACTGATTGAATTGAGTTTCAGAAATTATCTGAAATTGTTTTGAATCGACCCAGCCTTCATAGTCATCGAACTGAATCCTTATTCTCGCCCATTGATTTTGACGTTCTAATATTTCGATATGCTCGCCAAACAATAGCTGTGTAACGATTTCGCTTCTGTCGCTGGCTTCAGCCCTTACGGGTACTATGGCAAGATTGCAAATTCCAAACATTTAGGAAAATTTATAAGTTAAAAATTAGAAGCTGCTAAATAGAACAGCTTCTAATTGAATTTATTTAAGCTCTTTCGATAACAATAGCAGATGCCCCTCCGCCTCCGTTGCAAATTGCTGCGGCTCCGGTTTTGGCATTGTTCTGTTCTAAAACATTCATCAGAGTAACTATAATACGGGCTCCGGAAGCTCCAAGGGGATGTCCTAGAGAAACAGCACCACCATTTACGTTTACTTTATTGTTATCTAAATTTAAGATTTTTGAATTGGCTAAACCAACGACAGAGAATGCTTCGTTGAACTCAAAATAATCAACATCTGAGATCGAAATCCCGGCTTTTTCCAAGGCTTTTGGTAATGCTTTAGCCGGACTTGTTGTGAACCATTTAGGTTCTTGTGCGGCATCTGCGTAGCCTTTTATGTATGCCAGAGGTTTTAGACCTAATGTATTTGCTTTTTCTTCAGACATTAAAATCAGGGCCGCTGCTCCGTCATTAATAGTAGAAGCATTGGCTGCTGTAACAGTTCCGTCATTTGAAAAAGCAGGATTTAAGGAAGGTATTTTGTCCAGTTTTACGTTGGTATATTCTTCGTCTTTTGAAAAGAGAATTGGTTCTCCGCGTCTTTGAGGTACTTCTACCGATACTATTTCATTATCAAATTTTCCGGTATCCCAGGCTGTTGCACTTCTTTCGTAAGACTGAATAGCGTATTGGTCCTGTTCTTCACGTGTAATTTTATATTCTGAAGCGCATAAATCAGCGCAGACTCCCATTGCGCTGTTATCGTAAGCATCTGTTAAACCGTCTTTCTGCATTCCGTCGAGCAGAGTAGCAGAGCCAAATTTATTTCCGGTACGCATTTGTATGTAATGCGGAATCAGGCTCATGTTTTCCATTCCGCCCGCCACAACGATTTCTGCATCGCCACAACTAATCGCCTGGGCAGCAAACATGACAGCCTTCATTCCCGAAGCACAAACTTTGTTAACGGTTGTACAGGAAACGTTTTCCGGAATTCCTGCAAAAAGAGCTGCCTGACGTGCAGGTGCCTGTCCAACGCCTGCCTGAATTACGTTGCCCATGAATACTTCATCAACCAACTTAGGGTCAAGGTTGATCTTTTGTAATGCTCCTTTTATGGCTGTTGCCCCTAATTTTGGAGCGGGTATAGTAGATAATCCTCCCATGAAACTTCCGATAGGTGTTCTAGCGGCAGAAACGATAACAACTCTTTTGTTCATTGTCCTGATATATTAGTTATTCTAGCAAATTTAATCTTTATTTATACAAATTCAAATTTTGAATCAATTCGTTGAATTTTATATTCAAGGTGTTTTTTTTGTTAATTCTATATGTTTGATTGTGAAGTGTTTTAAAAAAAAGATTAAAAAAAGATTAAAAAAAGCGCAAAAATAGTTGTGAGATATCGAATGTTGTTATACATTTGCCACCGCAAAACAGGACACGTTCCTTGAGCTTGGAGAGGTGCCAGAGCGGTAATGGAGCAGATTGCTAATCTGTCGACGGGTAACCGTCGCCAGGGTTCGAGTCCCTGTCTCTCCGCTTTAATTTGCCTCGGGGTGTAGCGTAGCCCGGTTATCGCGCCTGCTTTGGGAGCAGGAGGCCGCAGGTTCGAATCCTGCCACCCCGACTAAAACTTTTACATAAGTTTTTAAAAAAATGGACGCATAGCTCAGCTGGATAGAGCACCTGCCTTCTAAGCAGGCGGTCGAAGGTTCGAATCCTTCTGCGTTCACGTAGAAAGCCACTCATCAATTTGAGTGGCTTTTTTTGTTTATTTTATTTGTTTTCAAAATTGCTGAAAAAAATGTGGCAAAACCGTGGCAAACGGTTTTTGAAATTATTGAAGTTTAGAAATGACGCGGGTTTGCGGCTATAGTTGCAATCCTTCTGGGATCACTGAAACTGATTTTTTAAATCAGTTTAAACGTTGAAAACCCGCATCATTACTACGATGCGGGTTTTTTTATTCCTCATCTTGTTTTCAAAAATGCTCAAAACTGCCCTAATTTTTGTGGATTATTTGTGGCATTTTAGAGTCTCAAAAAAAGTTGCCACGAAAAACAGCGTAATGTATTGTTATTCAGACATGTTAAGCTGGTTAACGACTTGATTTAGAGATATTATAATTCGACCTTTATTAACTTATTAATTGTTGAATTATGTTAGAAAACAGTTTTGGAATTATCTTCTTTTTGAAGAGTTCCGCAAAAAGCACAAGTGAAAGATATATTTATATCAGGATTACTGTTAATGGTGTACCTAAAGAAACCTCCACCAAACGAAAATGGAATGTAAACCGCTGGGAACAGAAAACCGGACGTGCAATAGGAAACAAAGAAGATGCTAAAGCGTTAAATTTCTTTTTGTACTCATTAGAAATTAAAGTCAGAAAACATGCAGATTATCTTTTAGAAAAACAGGAATCTCTGAATAGCGTAAAGCTGATCAATTTTATTTTAGGTAAAACCAGACTGAAAACTACGGTTCTTCAGGAATTTCAGCTTCATAATGATCAGATGTTGGCTTTAGTGAAAAAGGGTGAATACGCTATTGGCACACATGAACGTTTTGAAATATCAAAAAAACATATTAGAGATTTTATGATGTATAAATACGGAGTGGAGGATATGGAGTTTAATGAACTTAACTTTGAGTTTGTAAAAGATTATGAGTTTTATCTCAAGACAGTAAAAAACAACGCTAATAATACGGCGCTTAAATACATTACCAATTTTAAGAAAATTGTTCTAACAGCAATGGATAAAGAACTGTTAACTTCTGATCCTTTTAAGCGTTTTAAAGGTAAAAAGACAAGAGTGCAGAAAAAGCCGCTGACAGGTATTGAATTATCGCTTTTAGAGAAACATAAATTTTCTACTGCCCGTCTTGGAGTAGTAAGAGATGTTTTTGTCTTTCAGTGTTATACTGGTCTAGCCTATATTGATGTATTCAATTTGAAACAATCGGATATCAAAGAAGGTATTGACGGGGAACAATGGATTTTAACAGAAAGGCAAAAGACGGGAAGTCCAATTAATATTCCACTACTGCCAAAGGCAGCTGAAATTCTAGAACGATATAAAAATCATCCTATCTGCATCGAAAGAAATTCAGTACTTCCAGTGAGTTCAAATCAGAAAATGAACGAATATCTTAAAGAAATAGCTGACTTATGCGGTATTACAAGTGCTTTAAATACTCATAAGGCCAGAAGGACTTTTGGAAGCACAGTAACGTTAAATAATAATGTGCCAATACACATTGTAAAAGAAATGCTGGGCCACCAGTCAGTAAGTCAGACAGAGGAGTATGCTATAACTGAGCAGATTGCTATCGGGCGTGAGATGATGGGACTAAAACAAAGACTGGCAGATAAGGAAGATGTTACCGATAAATTAACTTTGCAAACAATTGAAAGAATGGAGAAGGAGTTAAATCAAATGAGAAAGAAGCTTAGTTTGCTGAAATAGAATGAATTTGTAACAAGATAGGGGTACCAGTGAAGCGACATGTCTCTTTGCTTGGTACTTTTTTTTGGTGAAAATACAGTTTAGTTGTACCATTTGACATTTGTAGAATCTATAGCTTGGAGTAATCGATTATATTTTTGTTAAAAAAATTCTAAACACCGCAAATACAGAATTTCTTCAGATTTCATCTTCAACTTTGTCTTATAATTAATCTTTGAGATAAAAACCTATCACCTTAATTTAATCTGTTTCTATGAGGAAAAACTACGTTTATTTTCTATTCAACAGGCGTAATTAGTAATTTCTAATCTTTTTTAAAATGTTAAAAACCTTCCTCTTATTCCTTTTTGGTATGACTTCGATTTGTGCACAAAACACAATAAGTGATACAATCGCTGTACAAAATACCCTGCCCAATTTAAAATTCAACTACAAACAATTAATCATTCCCGGAGTTCTTTTGGGATATGGATTTATTGGTTTGGAAAGTGATCAGCTTAAGAGTTATAATTCAGAAATTAAGGAAGAAGTAAATGAGGATATTGATCATAAAGTTTCAATTGATGATTTTTCTCAGTGGGCACCTGCAGCTTCTGTTTATGCACTTAATGCTTTTGGCGTAAAAGGGAAAAATAACCTAAAAGACCGCTCTATTATTTTGGCCAGTTCTTATTTGATGATGAGCGCTTCGGTATTTGCCCTGAAAAATATTACTAAAGTTGAAAGACCGGACGGATCTTCCAATAACTCATTTCCATCAGGGCACACGGCCACTGCTTTTGCGGGAGCCGAATTTATGTATCAGGAATACAAGAACCAATCCATTTGGTACGGAATTGCAGGATACGCAGTAGCTACAGGAACGGGACTTTTTAGAATGTATAATGACAGGCACTGGCTTACAGATGTAGTGGCGGGCGCAGGTATAGGGATATTAAGCACAAAAGCTGCGTATTGGATGTATCCTTATCTGCAGAATAAGGTATTTAAATCCTCAAAAGAAAATAAAACCACATCGATGATTATGCCTTTTTATAACGGAAAAGAATTAGGATGCAGTTTCGTAAGGCAATTTTAAAGCAGTATATAATTTAGGGATCACAAAATTAATTCCATAGACAGATGTAAGTAAGTCTATCTATGGAATTAATGTTATTTATAAATCTACTAGAACCTGTAAAGCCTTCGGAAGTATGCTTACTTTTATTTTATTTGTTTTTAAATTATACTGTTCTCCGTCAATTTGGGCATCAATGAAGATTTTAGACGGCATTTCGATTTGAATATCTTTTAAGAAACAGTGTTTTGCCTTTTCAAATTTTTCAATTGAATTTCGAAGTACATGATAACCCAGCATAATTTTTTCTAAAAAAGATAATTTCGGTATAATAATCATATCCAGTAATCCGTCTTGAAGACTTGCTTTTGGAGTCAGGCTCATATTATAACCCATTTCGTTTGAGTTAGATATGAATAACATCAAAGGATTTGTTTCCAGAATATGATCGTTAAAATGCACAATGGTTTTTTGCGGTTTGAATTCTAAACTCGATGACAAAGCAGCCTTGACATAAGCGGGAAGTGTTCTTTTTCCTGATCTCTCATATTTTTTTATAATCATGGCATCAATACCGATGCCCATATTGCTGAAAAAGTATTTGTGATTCAATTGCCCAACATCGATCGCTGTTGAATTTCCTTTTTTTATAATAGCAATCGCTTTGTCAAAATTTCTGGGAATATTTAGGTTAGAGGCCAGCCCGTTTCCCGAGCCTACAGGAATAATCCCTAATTTTATTGAGGTTCCCACAAGGCAGGAAGCTACTTCGTTGATGGTTCCGTCTCCACCGCAAGCAATTATATAATCGGGATTTTGTAAAATGGCAGCTTTTGTGAGTGCTATAGCATGCTTTTTTTGGTTGGTATAATCAACTTGAATTTTATATTCGTCTTTAGAAAATTGATTCAAAAGATAGGAAGTAGATAGGTTGTGTTGTCCACTCCCGGATATAGGATTGATTATAAAATGAATGTAAATCATTATTTTAAAAGTTTATTTGTAAAAAGAAAATCGGCAGTCTGGTACCACGAAATTGTTTCTTCTAAAAATGACTCGTCGATAGTAAGAGCTTTAAGACTATTATCTTTTTTGTTCCATGAGTAAAAGGCCTGCTTTTTCTGGTCTGATAAAATCATTACTTTATCTTTTTTCATCAAAACCAGTTTGCGATACGTTCCCATTAATGCCCTTTGTTCAAAATTGGCATCCAAAACATTTTTCCCGAAAAAATCAGATTCATAGTTCCATTGAAACAAAGAAAAAAGAGTAGGCCATAGGTCGATTTGCGAACACTGTTTGGCTATTTTTTGATTCTGATTTTCAGGTAAATTCACAATGAAGGCTGGAATATGGTAATTGGCAACATCTATTTCGTCCTTTCCGGCGCTGCTGGCGCAATGGTCTGCAATGATTACAAAGACAGTATTCTTGAACCAGGGCTTTGTTTTGGCTTTTTTGAATAGTTCTTTCAAGGCAAAATCGGTGTATTTTACAGCTCCCTCGCGGCTTGTTCCCGATGGGATATCAATCTTTCCCGAGGGATAAGTAAAAGGCCTGTGATTGGATGTTGTCATTACAAAATTGAAAAATGGCTTTCCGGCTTTGGATTGCGAATCGGCCACTTTTAGCATTTTATTGAAAATGTCCTGATCACAAATTCCCCATGCATTCTCAAAAGTTACTTCATTATCATTAATATTATGACGCACGGTTTTGATTTCGTCGCTCAAAACACTTCCGCGTCCGCGATCGTAAATAGTAAATCCGTTGCCTCCAAAATAGGCGTTCATATTATCAAAGTAACCGTCTCCGCCATAGAAAAAATTACAATCGTAATTTCTGGATTTAAAAACATTAGAAACCGTATAAAGATTTTGATTATGAGGTCTTTTCACAATACTTTGCCCCGGCGTTGGCGGAATACATAAAGTAACGGCTTCCATACCTCTTACGGTTCTGGTTCCGGTGGCATATAAATCTTCAAAAAAGATGCTTTTTTGGGCAAGACTGTCCAGAAAGGGAGTTATATTTTCTTTGTTTCCAAATTCTTTAAGGAAACTTCCGCTAAGGCTTTCGACCAAAATAAAGACAACATTTTTATTTTTAGGAGAAGCTATACTGTCTGTTATTTTTCTGTGAATAGAATAATCATTTTTGGCATAAACCGCATTATCAGCTGCCAGTTTTTTTCTTATAATACCAAAAGCTTTGTCATTATCGATTGAAGTATAGAAGTCCACATATTTCATCTGGTTATTCCTAAAAGCAGCAAAAAAGGAATAAATTCCTGATTTTGAAATTTCAGAATTATAGCGGTTGGAAGACCATTCCGCCTGATTATTGGTAATAAAGAAGCTAAAAAACAGAGCGACAATTATAGCTGAAGACAAAACCGAAAGTCTGGTTTTTAAAGTTGCTTTTGAAGTAAAAGTCGTTGTAAAGGCTTTTCGTTGATGAAAAAGAAACAAAAATGCGGCACTTAACAATAAAACGCCGCCAATTAGCAAAGGAAGCGGATAAGACTGTTTGATATTGGCTACAACTTCATGTGTATAGATAAGATAATCAACGGCTATAAAATTAAATCTGGTTTTAAATTCGTCCCAAAATGTCAATTCGGCAAAAAAAGTAAAGACAAGAATAAATACCGTTAATGAGGTAAAAAAATAAACAAGGACTTTATCTAAAATAGAGCCAATCCATTTATTAGGCATTAGGCTATAATAAAATATGCTGCAGAGTGAAATGAAAGTAACAGTGCCAAAATCAAAAAACAAACCTGTCAGGAATGTTCTTAAAAGAGCAATCAAATTCCACGAAACTTCATCATATTGCCATATGAAAAAGGAAATTCTCAGCAACTGAGAAAGCATTAAAAACCAGATAATGAAATGAAACAGCAGTGAATACCTGCCGTATTTTGAGGATAATTTATTCATGTTTTTATACTATTAAAAGGCAAATTTTATAACCCAATTCTGAATTTATTTTGAATTTTGGTTTTTATTGGGAAATCAGAATTTATAGCTGTAGCCAAAGCGAACTACCTGTGTCTCATAATAATCCCTGCTGGTGTAGCGAAAACCCTCACCCTGAATTTCTTTTTTGATGACCAGCGTATTGAAGATGTCTGCGGCATTTAAAAATACTTCGCCTCTTCCTTTCTGCACCATCTTTTTTACACCGAGATCTGTAGAAAAGCGTGAATCAATTTTTCCTTGTGGAATAATATCGGGTGCCAGGTAAACCATTGAAACCTGTCCGGTAAGAGTTTTATTAAATTGAAAAGTATTGTTCCATTTTACATTTCCCGAAGTTACTTCCTGCAGACTTGCGTTATAGGTTGACGGAACGGGATATAAATTGGTTACCGTAAAAGCGTCAATGGTATTTTTATATAAATTTGCATTCAGATTAAATGTATACCAGGAAGTGAGCTCTTTGGCGAAGACAAGCTCAATGCCAAAAGAAGAACTTTCCATGGCATTTTGGAATACATTATAAATGATTGGGCTGCCAGGAACCGTTGTTGCAATTCGGGTAATGGTGCCGTTTACCACCCTGTAATAAAGTGAACCTAAAAAATAGCCTTTTTTAAAATCATTTTTATATCCAGCTTCAAAGGCACTTGTGTACTGGGGACGAAGGGCAGGATTTCCTACCTTAATAATTTCAGCATCATCGTATTTTGGAAAAATACGAATATCCACTTCGTTGGGCCTGTCAACGCGGCGGTTGTAAAAAGCGGTAAGTTTATTTTGATCATCTATCTTGTAGGCAAGCTTAACACTCGGAAAAGGTTCTGTATAATTGTAACCGTCACTTTTATAGACAGGGTGGTCAGGATTGACCTCATACTTTAGCTGTACATATTCATAACGCAGTCCGAGCTCTGCTTCAATTCTTTCTGTTTCATAAATATAGCTCCCATAAACAGCAGGTATGATTTCTTTATAGGTGGCCCATCCTCCGGCATTGGCATCGATAGGGGAGTTTTCGCCGGGAAAAAACTGCATATTGGTTGGAATTTGGCGGTTTCTAAATTTTAGGCCCGTTTCAAAACGACCGTATTTTAAAGGCTGGATATAATCTAAATTCAGATCGATTACTTTTTCATCTGACAGTAACTTAAAAGCATCTTTTCCTGTAGAAGCTGGCAGAATATTATCAAAGAAATATTTTTCATCTTCCTGATGGTACGTGTAATTAATTCCCGCATTTAATTTTCGCCCAGCTTGTCTAAATTTATGCTGGTAAGAAGCGCTTGCCATGACGGTTGTTTTAAGCTCATCTTCTAAAAATTGCCATAAGCGCAAACGCTGAGAATAATCTTGGTTAAAAAAAGGCTCATCTCCGTGATCGATAATTTTTTCGCTTCCAAATAATCCGGAAAATGAAAAAGTATTCTGGTCGTTATAATTCCAGTCGATTCCGGTTTTAATAGTCGTAAAATGTGTGTCACGATTTCGTTTGGTTTGTTGGTTGATTATCGTTCCATCATCATAGGTTCTGGTTACAAACTCATTTTTGTTTAGGGTTTCAGTATACAGATAATCGGCTTGTAAATAAGTGTTTACTTTATTTTTTCTGTAATTTAAAGACAGGCTCGGATTGATTTTTGGCGTCATGTGATATTGATCCCTGATCGTAGAAAGATTTGCCTTACGCTCCCACAACGCGCCATAACCCGAACTGATTCCAATTTTACCATTGAGGCCATCCTGCTTATTTTTTTTATAGATGATATTGATGATTCCGGCATTTCCGTTTGCATCATATTTAGAAGATGGATTATTGATAATTTCAATTTTTTCGATGGCAGAAGCCGGAATATTATCCAGCCCAGACTGGTTTCCAAATCCTGTGAGCGCGGTTTGTTTGCCATCAATTAAAATGGTTACTTTATCATTTCCCCTTAACTGCACTTTTCCATTCTGTACAGTAACCCCCGGGAGGCTCTGCATCGACTGCAAAACTGAGCCTCCGCTTTGCGTAATATTATCAGCGACTGCAAACACTTTTTTATCCATTGTTACAGGATTTTTTTGCGTGTATGAACTCACAATGACCTCAGATAAAGTGTTGATGTCTTCTTCCATTTCGATAGCTCCAAGATCCAGATAATCAGAAAGGCTTCCAACAAATACAGGTTGAGATTTTGTTTTAAAACCAATTGAAGTTAACTCCAGCGTATAATTTCCTGAATTGACTCCTGTTACAGTAAAGCGCCCGTCTTCGGTGCTAACAGTCCCGAAGAAAATTTTAGGATCTTTTGAAGATTTTAAAACAACGTTGGCGTAAGGTATCGCAACTTTGGATTTGCTGTCGGTAATAATTCCCGAAAGAATTACTGTTTTTTTCTGGGCAGATAATTGCATTACGGCTATCAGCAGAAAAGAGAAGAGCAGTAGTGTTTTTGATTTCATTTGTACTATTTAAAAAAGAATAGTACAAAGCTCATAGGTGATTCTGTAGGAAGTTTGAATTTTCTAAAAAATCACCTCAAAAGTATGTAGATTATCATTAAAAGAATAACGGATTTCCCACTTGTTAATTTCGCAGATTTTTTTGATAATAGCCAGTCCCAGGCCATTTCCCTGTGATGACGGATTTACTTTTGAAAAACGGTTGAAGATGCTCTGCGCTCCGAGTGGCGTTTGCTGACCCGTATTGACAAATTTTAGCGAATTATTTTCTGTTATAATATCAATGACGCCATTTTTTATATTGTGGCGAATGGCATTCAGGAATAAATTATTAAGCAGCACTTCTGTCAGGGCAGTATTTCCTTTAGTTCTTAGAATATTTTTAAAATGCGTATTGATTTTTACATTTTTGGCTTGTGCCTGTTCAATAAAGAAATCAAGATTTTTATCAATATATTCATTTAAAATAATGGCTTCCTGTTCCAGATAAATTTCATTATCAATTTTAGAGAGTAACAGCAGGTTTTTATTGAGTCTGCTGAGTCTTGAAACGTCTTTGTTGAGAGATCCCACCAATTCAGATTGTTCGCGGGTTAAGTCCAATTGCTGGAGCGTGTCAATTTTAGTCTGAAATAAAGCCAATGGGGTCTGGAGCTCATGGGCTGCATTTTCTACAAATTCTCTTTGGCTTTTATAAATAACAGTGTTTTTTTCGATTAACCGTTCCAGACTTTTATTAAGCCGGTCAAATTCATCGATATCTGTTGCAATAAATTGAGGCGGACTATTTTTGTCAATTTCAAACTCCTCGATCTGGCTCAGTGTATTGTAAAAAGGTTTCCAGATTTTTGCCGCCGATTTTTTGGATATCCATATAATACCGATAAGCAGGATAATGATGATAAAAAGAAACATGAAAGCAACGCTGATCACCATTCCTTCCATTTCTACCAAATTACGCTTTTCTATATAAGTGTATTTTTTCCCGTTTATTTCTACCGGGGCATACAGTATGCGAAAAGGCTCTTTTTCATTGGCAATGGCTTCAAAAATCATCTCACCAACGATAGAATCTTTGGTTACGCCCATATCGGGCACAATAGTAACATTATGATTGTATTTGTTCCATGCCGCAATATCACTTGCCTGATAATTGCTATGGCTTTCATTTACAAAAGCCCCTTTATGAAAAAGCAGCACTTCATCTGTTTCATAAATATACAGCCACTGGCAGATGTAATAAAATACCGGCGCCGCTATTAAAAGTATAATAACAGCGTAAATAAGAAAACTGTTGGTGGTTTTAAGAAGTAGTTTTTTATTGCTCATTTTCCCATTTGTATCCTAAGCCGTACACGGTTTTTATATAATCTCCACTGCCGGCGTGAGTTAGTTTCTTTTTAAGATTTTTAATATGGGCATATATAAAATCATGATTGTCCAGCATATCAGCCATATCACCGGAAAGATGTTCTGCAATAGCAGATTTTGATAATACTTTATTTTCGTTGCCAATTAAAAACAAAAGTAAATCTAATTCTTTTTTGGTGAGATCTAGTTTTATATCATTTACAGCAACTGTTTTGGAGAAAATTTCGACTACAATTTCATTAAATATTATACTATTGCTTCCCTTAAAATTTTTACGGCGTATTAGTGCCTGCATGCGGACTAAAAGTTCAGCAAGATGAAAAGGTTTGGTCAGGTAATCATCGGCACCAAGATTAAATCCCTCCAGACGCGTTTCAAGGTTTTCTTTTGCTGAAATAATAATTACCCCTTCGGTTTTATTTTTAGCTTTTAACTCTTTTAAGATATCAAATCCATCACCATCTGGCAGCATAAGATCCAATAAGATGCAGTCGTAATCATAACTGTCTATTTTAGTGAGTGCCAAATCATAGTTTTCGGCCGTCTCACATTGAATGCCGTTTGTTTTAAAGTAGTCTTTGATGCTCTGCGCAATTTCGCGCTCATCTTCAATAATCAAAATTTTCATGCTGCAATTTACAAATGAATTCTGAAGAAAATCTGAATAAAAGGACTCTTTATTGAAATTAAATCAGCCTAAAATGTTTTAAAATAGCAGATTGTAAAATTCTTTCCATCGTATGACGGGGCTATAAAAGATGTCGATTTATTTTGTTCCTTATGAAATAATTTTCTTGAAATATAGGGATTCATCCAGTAAGCAATTTTGGTACTCAGAATTCCAATTCCTGCACCTGCAGCTACATCTGTAAGCCAGTGCCTGTTGTTGTACATTCGAAATATTCCAGTACCCGTAGCCACCGCATACCCTGCCACGCCGTACCATATAGATTTGTCTTTATATTCCTGATATAAAAATTCAGCGCCTGCAAAAGCGATAGCGGTATGACCGGAAGGAAATGAATTATTGGAAGATCCATCGGGGCGTTCTACATTAGTAACTGACTTTAAAGCGAAAACAGATCCTACAGTTAAAATTGTTGAAGTCGCCAGAATTACAGATCGGTCCCGCATATTATTTTTTCCCTTGACCCCAAACGAATTAAGTGCATAAACAGAAACAGCAGGAACATATCTTGAAAAATCATCTATTGTAACCTTTTGATCAATATCCTCTGTAAATTCATCACGTATTTGAAAGTTAAAACTTTTAATCTGCCCGCTTTCGGCTCCCCAAAAACCATATCCTATCAAAACTCCTGGAATGATAAGTTGTTTGTAATTAAACCTGATATTTTTAACAGTATCATTTATTATAGAATCCGTTGGAGAGGTATTTTGACCTAAAACAGCGTAAGATAAAAACTGTAAAATAACAAGTATAATTATTTTTCTCATCAAATAATTTTTTTTTGTTGCAAAGATATATTGATCATTAAGTCTTTAACTAAATGTATGATTATTTTTAATTCGATGCAAAAATATAATGTATGAAATTAATTAACCTGTAAAGTTTTTATAAAACTTTGGTAATGAAGATGTTTTCAGTTTAAATGTTTGCAATTGCAATCGTTTTTTGCAATAGATTTATAAACAATTGATAAAAGTAAATTAGGTCTTTTAAAGATAATGAATCCATTCCAAAAAAGATTCGAACCTACAGGTCTACACCCCAGTAATTTTAAGCCTTTTCAAAATTTGAATTTCAAATTGCCACGATTTTGCCCTATAAACTTAAGTTGTTTTGAAAACGATTAAATTAATTTTCTGATTGTTAGAGTGTTGGGGAATTGAAGTATGAATTGAAAGATATTACTCAGACATCTTGTATTTACTGGTGCTTAGAGAGCATAAGCCTTGAATTTTAGTTACTTATGTCTTAGAATTAATATTTAAAATTCGAGATATAATTGTGTCTTTTCTTACAGGAGATCGCGGGTTCGAAAACTTCTGGGATCACTGAAACTGATTTTTTAAATCAGTTTAAACGTTGAAAACCCGCATCATTACTACGATGCGGGTTTTTTTATTCCTCATCTTGTTTTCAAAAATGCTCAAAACTGCCCTAATTTTTGTGGATTATTTGTGGCATTTTAGAATCTCAAAAAAAGTTGCCACGAAAAACAACGTAATGCGTTGTTAGTCAGACATGTTAAGCTGGTTAACGACTTGATTTAGAGATATTATAATTCGACCTTTATTAACTTATTAATTGTTGAATTATGTTAGAAAACAGTTTTGGAATTATCTTCTTTTTGAAGAGTTCCGCAAAAAGTACCAATGAAAGATTTATTTATCTTAGAATTACAGTTAATGGCGTCCCCAAAGAAACCTCCACTAAACGAAAGTGGAATGTAAACCGTTGGGACCAGAAGTCAGGACGTGCAGCAGGAAATAAAGAAGATGCTAAAGCATTGAATTTCTTTTTGTACTCTCTGGAAATGAAAATAAGAAAATTTGCTGACCAGCTTTTGGAAAAGCAGGAACCTGTGACCAGTGTAAAGCTGATTAATTTTATTTTAGGTAAAACTAAGCTGAAAACTACCGTACTTGAGGAATTTCAGATTCATAATGATCAGATGCTTGCTTTGGTAAAAAAAGGTGAATATGCAATAGGTACCCATGTTCGTTTTGAGATATCAAAGAATCATATTAAAGACTTCATGCTGTACAAATATGGTGTGCAGGATATGGAGTTTACAGAACTTAATTTTGAGTTTGTAAAAGAATATGAGTTTTATCTTAAAACTGTAAAGAACAATGCGAATAATACTGCTCTTAAGTATATTACTAACTTTAAGAAAATTGTACTTATTGCGTTAGATAAAGAATTTCTTGTAACAGATCCTTTTAAGCGTTTTAAATGCAGAAAAATAAAGGTTCCGAAAAAACCATTGGCAGGCTTTGAGTTGGCACTACTGGAAAAACATAAGTTTTCTACTGCCCGTCTCGGAGTAGTCAGAGATGTTTTTGTTTTTCAATGTTACACCGGTCTTGCTTATATTGATGTTTTTAATCTTAAACGTTCCGATATAAAAGAAGGAATAGACGGGGAACAGTGGATTTTAACAGAGAGGCAAAAAACAGGAAGTCCAATAAATATTCCACTACTGCCAAAGGCAGCTGAGATTCTACAGCGGTATAAAAACCATCCTACTTGCATTGAACGAGATTCTGTACTTCCAGTGAACTCAAATCAAAAGATGAATGAATATCTTAAAGAAATTGCTGATTTATGTGGTATAAATAGTGCTTTAAACACTCATAAAGCAAGAAGAACTTTTGGAAGTACCATAACTCTAAATAATAATGTACCAATACACATTGTAAAAGAAATGCTGGGCCACCAGTCGGTCAGTCAAACCGAAGAGTATGCGATAACAGAACAGATTTCTATTGGTCGGGAAATGAAGGGATTAAAACAAAGATTGGCAGATAAAGAGGATGTGTCGGGTAAGTTAACTTTACAAACAATTGAGAGGATGGAGAAGGAGTTAAGTGAAATGAAAAGGAAATTTGCTACAATAAATCAAAAGGAATAATTTAATAAAAAGCGGAAGACTAATGAAGAGATTTTTCTCAAGTTAGTCTACAGTTTTAATGTGATACACATGTTGTCAACTATAAATTGTGGCAATTCAGCGGAGAGCTGCAGATTCGAACCTAACTGTTGGATCCGCTAACATAACTCGTTTTCTATTTTTACAATATTGGTATGCCACGATTCTGCCACGAAAATTCAACTGGTAAATATCTTTAAAAACCAAAGTAAGTTTTTGTAGCAAAAAAGGTGTCCACTCCAGTAGTATACTCAAAATGCGATTTGTCTTTATAAAGATAAAAAAAACTATTCAACAAATTTATTGAATAGTTTTAAATTGTCTATTTTTGTAAAAAAAATAAAAATGAAAATATTTCAAATTTTTGCCTTTACACTATTTCTAATGGCAGCAAGCATTTCCTTTGCACAAAGTAAGAAGGAGCCATGGACGGATTCTCAGATTATGGAACCTTCAGAACTTGCATGGGAAATTAACAATCCTACCAGAGCTTTGCCTTTAATTATAAGTATAGGACCCTCAGCAACGATTAAGGGGTCTGTAGATGCCGGGGCAGCATCTGAAAAAGCAAATATTGCAAAATTGAAAGGGATTCTAAAAAATGAAAAAAAGACAAGAGAAATCGTAATATTTTGCGGTTGCTGCCCTTTTGATAAGTGTCCCAATATTAGACCGGCTTTTGCAGTGCTCAACAAAATGGGATTTAAAAATCAAAAGGTCTTGGGTCTTCAGAAAAATATAAAAGTGAATTGGATTGATATGAAATATCCTGTAAACTAAGATATAAACAACCAAGATGGACAAAAGAGATTTTAAAAATGAAGTTTATGGCGAATTGTCCAAAATTTCAAAAGCCATGTCTAATCCACATCGCATTGAAATTATTGATCTATTAGCGCAGCGTCCATATGCTGTTGAAGAAATTGCTTCTTGCACAAGTATAAGTACTGCCAATGCTTCCCAACACTTACAAGTACTTAAATCTGCAGGATTGGTAACGGTAAATCGAAGGGGTTATTTCATTTATTATAGCCTGGCAAGTGAAAAAGTATTTGATGTTTGGCGGGGTCTTCGGGAATTAGGCATAGAACAGAGCTCGAAAGCGAGAGAGGCAGTTGATAGATTCCGAATGAACTATCATTCGTTACAGCCTGCTGGTATTGATGAAATTTATGAAAAGGTTTCCAAAGGAAAAATCACCCTAATAGATGTACGTCCTGAAGACGAATTTATATATGGACATATTCAGAATGCTCTTTCGATACCCATTGATAAGTTAGTATCACGGCTGGAGGAACTTTCTAAAGAAATGGAAATTATTGTCTACTGCAGGGGACCATTTTGTATATATGCTGATCAGGCAGTAGAAATACTTACCAAAGAAGGTTTCAATGCCAATAGGATGATCGAAGGATATCCAGACTGGAAATCCAGAAATTTTCCTGTTAGCTTTTCCGCTTAAAAAACTTTTTTTACTCTATTAAATACTTGTTTATGATTTATCTTGACTACAATGCAACAACACCGATTGACCCAGAAGTTTTAGCTGAGATGATGCCTTATTTTAAACACGAGTTTGGTAACCCTTCCAGCAGCCATTTGTTAGGACGGAATTCAAAAAAAGCGATAATTGAGGCTAGAGAAAAAATTGGAACTGCATTGGGCGCTGAAAGTTTTAAGATTGTATTTACCGGCAGTGGAAGTGAAGCCAATAATATGGCTTTAAAAGGGGTTGTACATGCCCAGAGAAGTAAAGGGAATCACATTATTATATCTGCCATTGAACATCCTGCGATTCAAATTCCAATTAACTTTTTGCAACAAAACAATTGCGAGGTTACTATTGTGCCTGTTGATCAATATGGGATAGTGTGCCCAAAGGACATTGAAAATGCAATAACTGATAAGACTGTGCTAATAAGTGTAATGCTTGCTAACAATGAGATTGGAACTATTCAGCCTGTTAAGGAAATTGTAGCAATAGCGAGAAAAAGGAATATACTTGTCCATACTGATGCAGCACAGGCTGTGGGTAAAATGCACATTAATGTATCGGATCTTGGAGTTGACCTAATGACAGTAGTTGGACATAAATTTTATGCACCAAAAGGAATTGGCGCTTTACTGATTGGCGAAGGTATAAAAATTGAGTCGTTAATTCATGGAGCAGGGCACGAAAATGGCTTTAGAGCAGGTACTGAAAACACTCCTTATATTGTAGGATTAGCGAAGGCTTTAGAGTTAAGCTCATCAAGAATAGATCAATACCATAGCAAAAATATAGAACTTAGAGATAGGCTTCAAAATATCATTTTTTCGCGTTATCCCAAAGCTGTTTTAAACGGCCATATTGAAAAGCGACTATGCAATACCCTAAATATAAGTTTTCCCGGTATTGATTCTGCTTTGCTCAAAGATTTCATACAAGATAAAATTGCTTGCTCGACAGGATCGGCATGTCATGAAGGTAAGCCGGATTCGTCCAATGTCTTGCTTCAGCTTGGGCGTTCTAAAGATATAGCAAGCTCAGCCATTAGGTTAAGTTTAGGATGGGAAACTACAGTAGAGGACATTGAAGCAGCCGGCACTGTAATTCTAAAAGCTCTAAAAAAGATTGAGAAATTTGATAATAATTCAAAGATTAAAGAAATGGATAAGAAAAAACATTGGGAAAACATATATCAAACAAAAGAGTTGACTGAAGTAAGCTGGTATCAGGAAGTTCCTCAAACTTCATTGGATCTATTAAAAAAATACAATATTAGTTATGATGCTAAGATTATTGATATTGGAGGCGGTGACAGTTATTTTGTTGATCACATGTTAAAATTAGGATATAGGGATATAACTGTTTTGGATATTTCTGAACATGCAGTATCAAGAGCGAAGACACGCTTAGGTAAAGATGCTGATAAAGTGAATTGGATTATATGTGATGCATCAGAATTTAAGCCTGTTTTTAAATACGATTTTTGGCATGACAGAGCTGCTTTTCATTTCCTGACGCAACAGGATGATATCAGTGCCTATCTGCAGGCCGCCAAACAAGGGATAAATGAGAATGGTACTTTAGCAATTGGAACATTTTCTGAATCAGGACCGACCAAATGTAGTGGTATAGAAATTAAGCAATATTCTGAAATTTCTTTAGAGGAACAATTTAGTTCTGATTTCAAAATGATTGAATCCTTTACTGTAGATCATAAAACCCCCTTTAATTCGGTTCAGAATTTTGTATTTTGTATTTTTGAAAGGGCTTAAAATTACAAATGGTTAGTTTAAGCACTTGATGTGGTTTTGTAAGATTTCTTGTTTTTGTATAGAGATTTTACTCTTTCTATGTCGTATTTTGATTTATTTGGATAATTTTTAGTCGTCGAAGAATTCAATTTTGCTGAGTTTTTATCATATGGAACTCATTATACGGAAATTTGTTCTTATCATGTTCCTAGTAATGTTTCGAACTTAAACTCTTAAATATTTGTTTCACAGGGTTTTAATTTGGTACTGGATCTGAATGCACCTATTTTGCACCTAAAATAAAATTAATGTTTTCTTATGTAATCTATTTTATAAAAAATTTAGAGACTTATAGGACATAAATTTTACAACGGTTATGAGTGCGAGATGTGGAATTGATGGGATTACAATCGAACACTTAATCCCTATATTAATGTTTATTGATAAGCTTAGTTATATTTTCATTTTTTAGAAGTGTTCGACAGTCGAACACCTTCTTTTAGTATTAATGTTTAATTTTTTAATACAATATTTTCATACCATGCAACGGAGAAAGAGGGATTCGAACAAAATCGTCACATCCCGCTTTAATACTGCATTTCTAATGTTTTTTTTCTACTGCGCCATGAATGTGCCACAAAATTAAAATTGTACACCTTAAAGGTGTTAAATTGTTTAAAATGAACGTTGTAATTCATAATTGTTTGAAAAGCAAAAATACAGTTTTATATTAAATAGCAGAAAAAAATAAATGTGAATCATATTAAACTGAATTGAAGAAAATTTAATTTAAATTTTAAGAGCTACTTCGACTTTAACTCATTGTTGTCCAACAAAAAATAAAAACCTCCAAAGTCTATTTAGGAGGTTTTTTGGTTAGAAAACTAATTGGTAATCGAGTAACTTTTATGATTACTTGAAGTTACTGAGATTTATGAAGCGATAATTTTAAAGCAAGAAATATTTTAATCAGATAACATTTTAAGGGTGTTTAAATTTTTATTTTAATCCCAGCATTTACAACAAAACCATCTAACGGAGCATAAATATCTTTGAAAACAGGATTTGAAATTGGTCCGCTATAAATGCTTCCAAATTTCGTTTGTCTGGTATCGGTAAAGTTTTCAAAATTGGCATAAAGCGAAAAATTCTCCCATAATTTTTCAACCATAAAACCGAAAATCCAATATTCTCTTCCTGTGGTTCCATCATTTAGTTTTTGTGGACTGTAATAGTACGCCTCTAATCCGGCTTTCCATTTGTCTTCTACTTCATACATCAGAACATTATTCAATCGATGCTTAGCGGTTAAAGGGTTCTCAGATTTAATACCGTTATTATCTATTGATGCATCAGTATAAGTATAACCCAGAAATAGTTTGAAATCTTTATATCCTAATTTTACATTAGTTTCGGCTCCTTTGGTATCTAAATAGCCATCAACATTAACAAACTGGTAAATATTATTTGGAAGAGAAGTTAAAATCAGTGGATTGTCAACATTAGTGTAAAAGAACAATTGATTGAGTGATAAAGATATATCTTCAGTAATATTGGTCTTGTAATTAACATCAAAATTAGCACCATAGCTTTTTTCAAGTTTATTAAAATCACTATTAATAGGCAATACGTTTTGATATTGAATACGTTCACTTTCTTCAGTAAATATGGTTGGAGTTTTATAACCCAATCCACCGCCAATTCTTGAAGTAAGTTTAGGATTTATTTTAAATAAAGCAGAAATTCTTGGCAATAACGAAAACCCGTAATCAATGACATAATCACCTCTTAGACCTGTCTCAATATCCAGCCATTCTTTAGCTTTTAAAGTATTTTGAACAAAAGCCCCATAAGTTATCTGATTGTAATCTCTTAAAGGAAAAACACTAGTACTGTTTTCTGTAAATTTATCAGTGTACAAATTGGCTCCTGTAACCCATTCGGATATTTCACCATTGTGCGAATATGTAATTTCAGAAAAAGTACTATTCTGAAGACCGTCAAAAACATAATCAGGAATAGTTATAACACGGCTAAAATTATTGAAACTATTTTTAAATGTTAGAGATTCTTTTTCACTTAATTTATGTGTAAGGGTAAGTTGGGTACTGATTCTTTGTGTTTTGTTTTTTTCAAAATAACTATCAGGGTATTTACTTTCGTCGTTAATATAATCTATGTTTCCACCGATACGATTTTCGAAAACTGTATTTACTCCAAAATTAAGTTTTGTGTTTTCATTAAAATAGACAAACAATTTCGGATTGAAATTATAACGTTCAAATTTAGGAATTGCTGTAAGCTGAATGTCGGCAGGATCATATGGTGCATTTCTATCATGCGATGCAAATACAGTCAATCCAATTTTATTGAACCTTTGTGAATAAAATCCACTAATATCTAAGCCAAGTGCTGAAGTTCCATTTAATAAAAATCGCAATTCTCTTTCTTCTGTCGGGGTTTTAGAGACTAGATTCACCAATCCGGCAATCGCTCCACCACCATATAGGGTAGAGGCAGATCCTTTAATTATCTCTACCTGTTTTAGATCGAGCGGTGGTGTCTGCAGTAATCCAAGACCGCTGGAAGCTCCTGAATAAACAGGAAAACCATCTTTTAATATCTGTGTATATCTACCGTCTAATCCCTGAATTCGGATGGAAGAGTTTCCTGAAGTTGCCGATGTCTGTTGAGTTTGAATACCAGTACTTTCATTAAGCATCATTCGGATATCGCCTGGTTTCATATTGGCTTTTTCTTCGAGCTCTTCTCCGGCAATAAATTCCACTCGGGTAGGAATATTACTTATCGTTCGTGTGCTCCTGGTTGAAGTGACAATAATTTCATCCATCTCTTCAGCTTCGCTTTCTAACAAAACTTCTAAAAATTCGGTTTCCAGTGGTATAGTAAAAGTATCGATGTGAGTTTTGTAACCTTCTGTAGAAAAAGAAACATTATAAACTCCCTGGGGAAGATTCTCAAAAACAATAACGCCTTCTGCGTTTGATACAGATGATAAATTAGCTTTCTCAATTTTAGCAGTAATGCTATTTATTGGCTGACTTGTTTGGGCATCTTTAATGATAATTTTGATTTTATTCTGTGCTTGTGCTGTGCCAATAGTTATTATTGCCACAATTGATAAAATATATTTAAACATTTATAATTTCTTAATATTAATACATAAATATGCTCATGATCTGTAGATCAAGAACGAAAAACTATTTTACATATTAAGTAATTTTAGGAGGCTGCCAAATTTTACAAATGAATGAAGAGTCAACAAACTTATTATAAAATTTAGGCTGTAGGACTTCGTTTGTTGTAAATTCTAATTCTTGTGAAATTAAAAGTGAACTTTGTGCAATAGTAAAGCCAATGCAACTGCCACAAGAATAAAAAGGAGAACATTTTCCATTGCAATCATTTCCGCAGTCATGCGAATCATTCTTGCAATTCTTTTCTACATTACACTCAGAATGTTTAGAATATGCAGAACAAGGCACTGTTGAAAGAAACAGTACAACAAGCGATAGAAAAGTTATCAATATTTTCACGCTACAAATTTAAAATATAATATTTATAATAAAATTGTTTTGTATAAAGTTTCTTTTAAATCATGCAAAGAATGGGTTATACAAGTTTTTTAAAAAATACTTCACCTTGAAATTTATCAATATAAAACTACGAAAATGGCTTTTTAAATTCGATAACCTGAATTAATAATAAGAAATAAAAAAGCCATTTCGCAAGAAATGGCTTTAAATTTTGATTATACTAATTTCCTTCAAATTTTGATAAATGTTGTAATTTTTTAATACTGTGAAAAAAATGAAACAAAGCCCATCACACCAGTAATTACCAACACACATTTCCAACAATTTAGCCTATTATTCATATAAAGATGTTTTTATGTTTATTATATGAGATTACTACAATTTTTGTGCCACGATAGAAATAACCTGCAGGGAACAATTCAGTAAGAGAAGAGCATTTTATTTTTAGAAGTATGTCGAAATCCCCATATTGAATCCATCAGTAATTGACGAAGGGTTAGAAAAAATGTCTCTTTGTTTTAAATAGCGATAGTTTAGACGAATTACGGTTTGAGAAGTTGGTCTGAAACTAATGGCAGGCATTATACTCCATACATCTTCACCAATATTGCCTCCTGTCTCTTTAAATTTTCCCACATTCCAATCCACATATTCTAATCTGCAGGCGATGTTTATAGTTGCTTTTTCCCATCCCAGAATTGTTTTTGTCAAGATGGGCTGTACAATATCTATAAAGCCCCCCTTTTGTTTATTTCCGAATTGTTGAGAATAAGTTTCGGGAACATCAACATAAATCCAGGCAAATTCTGTAGTGATAAAGGTTTTGATTTTTGGCAGAGTAGTGTTAAAATCCAAGGCAAAAATTGCTACACGTCTCTTCTTGTCAATAACAATTCCATCATCCTGGAATTTGTTATATATTCCACCCATATATGAAATTCCCAGTTCACCTATTTTATTATTCCTAAGGGCTAATTTTCCTGTAAATAACGGTTCGCCACTATTTATTTCTTCAAATCTTTCAGGATTATTTTTTGCTGCCGGCAGGAAAGTTTTATTTTCGGTGTTCTCAATTATAGAGTTATCAAAACTTCCCGATAAATAGGCTTCATATCCAAACATCCAGTTTTTTGTATATTTTTTTCCAAAAAGTCCCGCGCCGGCATTACTAAATGTATCGGGTAACATTTGAGTTGATGAAATTGGCCGGTCGGTAAATTCCCATTTGGGTCCGTCATGATTTTGATTGAAAGAACCAATTGGATTCAAAATTATTCCAGCCCTTAAATTTAGCAAAGGATCAAATTCTACGTCTACAGATGCAAATTCAATCGCAATTTCTTTTCCTCCATCTTCAAATTCAATTTCACTTAAAAACTTCACTCTTTTGCTAATAGCTGATGACATGAAAATAGATAATCTTCTGGCTTGAAATTGATGACCTTCTGATACTCCGTCTGTGGTTAGTTTTTGCCAGTTCATTTCAACGTACCCACCAATAGAAATTGGTGTTTTGTTTATATTCAATGCCGGTCTATTGTAAACAGCATCCATATTTAAGATGTTTTTTACAGTATCTTTTGGTACCCTTTTTAGTAAACTGGGATCAATTTGTGCAAAACAATTTGCGTAAATGAAGAAAGAGATTGCCAGAAATAAAGTTAGTTTTAATCTCATTTTAAAGATATTTTTAGAATATTATTTTCTATTGCTACCGGAAATTTTCTAAGATCTGTATTTGCGGGACCGTTCTCTAAAATACCCCGGTTGCTGAATTCACTTCCGTGTGCGGGGCATTGTAATTTATCTCCAAAAACCTGTAATTCCGCACCCTGATGTGTACATAACATAAACATGGCGCAATAATCGTTTGTATCAAAACGATACACACAAATGGGTGCTTTTAATATTTCATTTTGAATGATGATGTATTTTTTAAATTCTGTTTTTGTTCCTTTTTGTATTATAAAATCAGAAATGGGAACTAAAAGATCAGAGTCTTTAATCTCTCTTGAAAGAATCTGGGAAGAAGCACAGCTTTGTAATAAAGTTACTCCGGCTATTCCTGCCAAACATCCAAAACCACATGTTTTTAAAAATTGTTTTCTATTCATTATTATAATGATTTTATAAATTTCAGTAAAGCTTCTTTATCTTGTGTAGACAGTTTTTCAAATGCATTTCTGCTTTGCTCGGCCTCGCCGCCATGTAATGTTATGGCTTGTTCAATAGTTTGTGCACGACCGTCATGCATCAGAAATAAGTTTCCTCCTTGTGAATTTTCTGAAAGACCTATCCCCCAAAGCGGAGGAGTTCTCCATTCATAGGTTTTGGCACTTCCCTCTGTGTAGCCATCATCTAATGCGCTTCCCATATCATGTAAAAGCAAATCAGTATAAGGGGCAAAAGTTTTATAAGAAAGGGCGTTTATAGGAGAATAACTTGTCTTAAGTTCACTTTTATGACAAGCCACACAATTAATTTGGGTAAATATGTTTTTACCGCGAATAACACCGGCATCATTTTGATTTCGTTGAATTGGAGCCTTTAAGGTGCTTAAGTAAAAAATAACATCATTGACCTTAGCAGTTGAGATTTCAGGATCAATTTCTAAATTAGAATAATGATCAATGGGATTAAATACAGATGTAATTCCCATATCCTGATTGTAGGCATTAACTGTTTGATGCAATAAATCAAATGCAGAGGCTTTTTTGCCGTATCGTCCAATATATTTACTGTTTTGGGTTATTGCATTGGAAGCTGGAATTGAATAACCAGGAATAGTAATCCAGTTTACACTACCTGAAATACCATCACCATTACTATCGTCAGGATCTGTCATCTTGATTAGATCAGCATCAGAAACATATTGTAAAAAGCCCAAGCCTGTAAATGCTGGGGGTGTAAATTTAGAGAATGTCGCCCCGGCTGGGATTTGTTCAGGCAAGTAACCTGGCAAAGCCCTGTTTTGAAGCTGCGGGCTTCCTTGATTTAAAAATTGATTCACTGTCTCATCAATTTGTCCAAACCGGGTAAGTGTTGTAAATAAATGCCCTTTTCCGTCACCCGCATGGCAATTGATACAGCTCGTTCCAACAAATGTTGGTCCTAAACCTGTTTCTCTGGTAAAAACTTCGTTTACTGCTGCATCACCTCTTAAGAATTGTGCAGATTCAGAATTCGACAAACCATCAACCGGACCGTCTAGTAGTTCATCATCGGCTGGTACTTCAACATAACTTGCATCACAAGATAATAGTGTGAAACAAAAGATTAGCAGCAAGAAAGGTTTTGTAGAAAAAATATTTATACAATACATTATTTAATTTTTAGACAAATCTAAATATTTTTTTAAACAAACATAACTATTAAATGAAAAATATTTATTTTAAATTTTTTTATTTATATTTCTACATTTGGGAAACGGAAAAAAATGCATTTGAGATTAGTTTTGTTTCCAATAAAAGAAATAAAGCATATTGATTTTTAACTTTACTCGAAGAATGAATTTACATGAGAAAATCAGGGAGAAACAGCAAATCAAAGAATAAGAAAAAAATAAAAGCTAAGAAAAAATTAACCATTAAAGATTTTATTCGGATATTTTTAATTGTTTTGATCTGCGCCATATTATTATTAGGTATAGGGGCACGTTTTATTCATTTTTATCAAGAGCATTTTAAATAATTTAATTTTGTAATAGAATAAGTAGTATTTTTACTGTCTTGAAAATGACCAATATCATATTGTCTCTTATCATTCTGATAATTTCCTGTATGCCCTGTGCAGACAAGGAAGCAAACAGTTCTGCTCATATGGCAGCCCGATTTGCTACAGCAGATATAGATCATTCACATGAAAAGCAAAATGATTCATGTTCACCGTTTTGCATCTGCAGCTGCTGTGGAGTACAGGTTTTGAGTTATTCCTCTGCTATTACTTACGATTTTCCGGTTCTGGCTAAAACTATCAAGTGCCCTTTACCTAGTTATATCTCAGTTGTCGCTTCCAATTTCTATGGAAGTATTTGGCAACCACCCCAAATAGTATAATAATGTTGCCCGAGTAATTTCGGGTTAGAGAGTTGTGGAATTTCCACAGTATTTAAATAGACAAAACTTTGTCTCATTTCTCATTTCATTATTTATTCAAATGTTAGATAAAATCATACAATTTAGTATAAAGAACAAATTCATTATACTTTTATTCACCTTGGTATTAATTGCCTGGGGAAGCTACTCGCTTAAAAAACTACCCCTCGATGCCTTACCTGATGTAACTAATAATCAGGTACAAATAATTACCACGGCTCCAACTTTAGCAAGTCAGGAAGTAGAACAGTTAATTACCTATCCTTTAGAGCAAGCTGTAAAAACGGTTCCTAAAGTTATTGAACTCCGTAGTATTTCCCGTTTTGGACTATCTGTAGTTACAGTTGTCTTTGAAGACGATGTAGATATTTACTGGGCGAGAGAACAAATATTTCAGCGTTTAAAACAAGCTGAAGAAAATATTCCCGACTATGCAGGTTCCCCTGAATTAGCCCCTATTTCTACTGGTCTTGGTGAAATTTACCAATATGATGTCTATGCCAAAAAAGGATATGAAGACAAATATGACGCTGTCAAACTTCGAACCATACAGGATTGGATTATTATACCTCAATTACAGGGAATTGAAGGCGTTGCAGAAGTGAGTACGTGGGGAGGAAAATTAAAGCAATATGAAATCGCAGTAAATCCAAATACCTTAAACAGCCTTGGAGTTACCATAACAGAAATTTTTGATGCGTTAGAAAAAAATAATCAAAATACAGGAGGCGCATATATTGAAAAAGACCAGTATGCCTATTTTATTCGTGGAGTGGGTATGGCAACTGGGATCAAAGATCTTGAAAATGTAGTGGTAAAAAACCGTAATGGTTCGCCGGTTTTGGTACGCGATGTTGCGGAGGTACGAGAGGGAATATCGTTGCGTTACGGCGCTGCGACCAAAGATGGAAAGGGAGAGATTGTTTGTGGATTGGCCTTAATGTTAAAAGGTGAAAATTCCAGTGCAGTGGTTGAACGCATCAAAGAAAAGATGATCCAGATTAATAAAAGCCTTCCTGAAGGTGTTGTTGCTGAAGCATTTATTGATAGAGGAAAATTAGTGGATAATGCCATTGGAACCGTAACTAAAAATTTATTAGAAGGTGCCTTGATTGTTATTTTTGTATTGATTTTATTCCTGGGGAACCTTAGGGCCGGTTTAATTGTTGCCTCCGTGATTCCACTGGCAATGCTTTTTGCAGTTATCCTGATGAATGCCTTTGGTGTAAGTGGAAATCTAATGAGCCTTGGAGCTATTGACTTTGGAATCATTGTCGATGGAGCGGTCATCATAGTGGAAGCCACAATGCATCATTTGCAAAAGCTCAAACGGAAAGATGATTTATCACAAGAAGAAATGGATGCAGAAGTTTACGCCTCAGCATCAAAAATCAGAAATAGCGCCGCTTTTGGAGAAATTATTATCCTTATAGTTTACCTCCCTATCTTAGCGCTGATCGGAACAGAAGGAAAAATGTTCAAACCAATGGCAATGACAGTCGGTTTTGCAGTGATTGGAGCTTTTGTGCTGTCGCTTACTTATGTACCCATGATGAGTGCCATGTTTCTTTCCAAAAATACAGAGCATAAGGACAACTTTAGTGATCGAATGATGGCAAAATTAGAAAACATCTATCTTCCATTTTTAAAGAAAGCACTGCAGTTTAAAAAAATAGTTTTGAGTATTGCATTGGGACTATTCGCTTTGGGAATTATAATTTTTCAGAACATGGGAGGTGAATTCATACCAACCATAGAGGAAGGTGATTTGGCAATCAATGCTACTATAATGACAGGAAGTTCACTTACACAGATGGTTAAAACCACTACTGAATATGAAAAAATATTAAAAGCTAAATTTCCTGAAATCAAAACTATTGTAGCCAAAATTGGAAGCGGTGAAATACCAACCGATCCAATGCCGATAGAAAGTGCCGATTTAATAATTGTCCTTAAAGACAAAAAAGAGTGGAGCGGAAAATATGATAACTGGGAAGAATTAGCCAATGCCATGAAGGAAGAAATGGAAGTGATTCCAGGTGCCAACATTGAAATTTCCCAGCCTATTCAAATGCGTTTCAACGAACTTATGACAGGAAGCCGAAGCGATATCGCCATCAAAATTTTTGGAGATGATCTGGAAGTTCTCGATGCAAAGGCAAACGAACTGATATCAAAAGTAAAGGGCATTAAAGGGATAGGAGACCTAAAAGCCGACAAGGTAACAGGTCTTCCTCAGATTACCATTAAATACGATTACAATAAAATTGCTTTGTATGGACTAAATATATCTGATATAAACCGAATTATACGATCCTCTTTTGCAGGGGAAAGTGCCGGTAAAATATACGACCAGAGCAAACGGTTTGATGTTGTCGTGCGCATGAATGCTAACAACAGAAGCGATATTACTGATGTGAGTAATTTGTTTATTCCCCTTCCTAACGGGCAGCAGGTTCCACTATCACAGGTAGCTTCCATTGATTACGAGCAGGGACCAGTTCAGGTGAGCCGTGAAGATGGCAAGCGAAGAATTACCGTAGGGCTTAATGTTCGTGGGAGAGATATCAAAAGTGTTGTGGAAGAAATTCAATTAAAATTAGACAAGGAACTTAAGCTTCCGGCAGGTTATTATGTGACCTACGGCGGGCAGTTTGAAAATTTGGTCGAAGCAACAAAACGCTTATCGGTAGCTTTGCCAATTGCTTTAGGGCTCATATTGGTGCTGTTGTTTTTTACTTTTAACAGTTTCAAACAAGCTGGATTAATCTTTACAGCCATTCCATTATCAGCTATAGGAGGTGTTTTTGCCCTCTGGATGCGCGGCATGCCTTTTAGTATTTCAGCAGGAATAGGCTTTATAGCCTTATTTGGAATCGCCGTACTAAACGGAATCGTTTTGATTTCTTATTTCAATCAGCTAAAGACCGAAGGGGTAACAGATCCTCTGCAGCGTGTTTTAATTGGTACCAAAACCAGATTAAGACCCGTGCTGATGACAGCAGCAGTTGCTTCGCTTGGATTTTTGCCAATGGCCCTATCTACCAGCGGAGGGGCGGAAGTGCAGAAGCCATTGGCTACGGTAGTTATTGGGGGACTATTCTCAGCAACGTTATTGACCCTGATCGTTTTGCCTATATTATACCTATTGCTGGAGAATAGAACAAAAAAAAGAAAAATGATACAAAAGCCTATTATAACACTACTGGTGCTATTTATTACCAGTTTCTCGTTTTCTCAAAACAGCCAGGCAGTAAGTTTGGAAAAAGCGCTCGAGATGGCAAAATCAAATAACATTGATTTAAAAATTGCTGATAAGGAAATTGAAAAACTAACTGTTTTAAAAAAGACCGCCTTCCAGCCCGATCCTCTAAACGTTCAGTACCAGGGGGGGCAGTTCAACAGTGCTGACTTTGATCATAACGTTTCAATCCAGCAGTATTTTCCAATAGGAAAAATCACAAAAGCCAATCGTCAGCTTCAGGAGGAACTGGTCAAATTGGCTGAGAAAAGAAAAGCACTATCTGAATATGAAATAGAAAAGGCGGTAACACTTTCCTACTATCAGTATTTGTATGGTATTTCTATTCAAAAATTAAATTTGGAGCTCAGTGATATTTATACCAAATTTCTTAAAAATGCAGAGCTACGTTTTCAGACGGGCGAAAGCGGGAATATTGAAGTGATCAGTGCAAAGGCAAAAGTAAAAGAGATTGAAACCCAGAAAGCGCAGTTGGAGTATGATCTGGCAATCTACCAGAAACAACTGCAGTTTTTTATTCAGACAGACCAGGATATTGTTCCTGATGTGACTGTTCCTTTACTGTATTCAGCGATAAAACAGCAAGGAAATCCAAAAGTAGAGGCACTTGTTACAGATTTTTATCAGCAGCAGATTGCCGTTTCCCAAAAAGAAGCCAATACTTTTAAAGCCATGCGCACACCAAAATTAGGACTGGGGTATTTTGCCCAGACCATCAATACCGAATCACTATTCCAGGGGTTTACCGCAGGTCTGCAAATACCACTATTTGGAGGAGTGAATACTGCAAGGGCTCAGGCGGCTTCTATAAGTATTTCACAATCGCAGCTGGCATTGGATAAAAACAAACTGGCTATAAACCTCCAGATGCAGGAACTTGAAAATAATTTTGAAAAGCAGCAAAAAGCGCTTTTCTATTATCAAAATGAGGGAATGCAGTATGCCGGTCAGATAATTGAGACGGCACAAAAAAGTTATGCCAATGGTGATATGAGCTACTGGTCTTATATCAGCTTTTTAAATCAGGCCATCGATATTAAAAAACAATATGCCGAAGCTGCCCATTCTTATAATCAAAGTGCGATCGAACTGCAGTTTCCATCTATTTCAAACAAATAAATTTTACAGAATGAAAAATATAGTTAAAAATAACATCTCATTGGTTTCAGTTAAAAGTACTATTCTGATTGTTTTTATAGCTTTGTTTCTGACGACCTCCTGTCAGGATAAAAAAGAAGAAGAATCCCATGAAGAGGAAAAGTCTGAGAATGAAGTGGAATTGACCGAATCTCAATTTAAAACCGTTGGGATTGAAACGGGTTCCGTAGAAAACAGGAATTTAAACAAAATTATAAAGGCCAACGGCTACACTACCGTTCCGCCGCAAAACTCCGCAGAAGTGGCAACGCTTATCGGTGGAACAGTCAAGGATATTTTGGTATTGGAAGGGACTTATGTAAATAAGGGAAAAGTGCTGGCAACCATTCAGAATCTTGAGGTCATTGAAATGCAGGAAGATTATCATTCTGCCTCAGCAAGCATTGAATACCTGCAGCTGGAATACAACCGTCAGAAAACCCTAAGTGATGAAAACGTAAACCCGAGAAAGACTTTTCAGGAAGTCAAAGCAAAATTAGCAGCGGAAAGGGCCAGGGCACAGGCAGCGAAAAACAAACTGGAAGCCTTGCATGTGAGCACCAAGGGGAGCAGTTCACTTGTTCCTATTGTGGCACCCATTAGCGGTTATGTGGGAAAAATAAATATTGCAAAAGGTGCGTTTGCTGAAACAGGGGTAACACTTTTTGAAGTAGTGGACAATAGCCAGATGCACCTGGACCTTAATGTTTACGAAAAAGACCTCGGATCTATTTCTGTGGGGCAGGTTATTGATTTTGTTCTCACCAACCAGTCTAACAAATCAATCAAAGGAAAAATATTCGGAATCAACAAATCATTTTCAAATGAAAGCAAAACAGTGGCGGTTCACGCCAAAATTGATCCGGCAGATGCAAAGGGCTTAATTCCCGGCATGTATGTTTCGGCCAACATTAATATCACAAATGCTACGGTTCCGGCGTTGCCAAAAGATGCGATTGTTAGAAATGGTGACAAATATTTTGTGTATATTCAGGAAGAGAATCATAAGGAAGAGAAAAGTGAAGCCAAAGAGGCAGAAGCAGAACATAATGAAATTCATTTTAAAGCAATCGAAGTAGTACCCGGGACAACAGATTTGGGCTTTACCGAGGTGAAATTTGTTGACCATATACCCTCTGATGCCAAAATAGTAATCAAAGGGGCATTTTACCTTTTATCTGCTATAAAAGGCGGTGGGGAGCATGAACATTAAAACAGAGACATTCCATAATTAAAATTTTGAATTAAAAAAATAGACAATATGGCACATGAGCACAAATACGATGCAAACGGCAAACAGCTTTGTTGCACACTGGAAGAAAAAATTAATGCAAAAACAGACAAAAGCAGCGGATGCTGTTCGACACAGCAGGATGAACATAATCATTCTGACGACGATGGGCATGACCATGAACATAATGCTGACCAAAGTACCTTTAAAATGTTCCTGCCTGCGATAATTTCATTTGTCCTGCTGATTATCGGTATAGGTTTCGATAACTATTTTCCGCAAAGCTGGTTTACCAAGTATGTTAGGTTAGCCTGGTATATTGCGGCTTATCTTCCTGTGGGAATTCCGGTTTTGAAAGAGGCATTCGAAAGCATTACCAAAGGGGAAGTCTTCTCTGAATTTTTACTCATGTGTATTGCCACAATTGGGGCTTTTGCCATTGGTGAATATCCGGAAGGGGTAGCAGTTATGCTTTTTTATACCATTGGAGAAGTATTCCAGACTTTGGCCGTAAGTCGTGCAAAATCGAACATTAAAAGCCTGCTGGATCAGCGACCTGATGAAGTAAATATCATTAGGGATAATATTGTAGAAACAGTAAAAGCATCTGAGGTAAGTATCGGGTCTGTAATACAGCTTAAATCCGGTGAAAAATTAGGCTTGGATGGAGAACTGCTATCTGATACGGCTTCATTTAATACAGCTGCCCTTACCGGTGAAAGCAAACCTGACACCAAGGTAAAAGGCGAAACTGTTCTGGCAGGGATGATAAACGGAAATACCATTGCACAAGTAAAGGTAACCACAGCTTATAATGACAGTAAGCTTTCAAAAATACTGGAAATGGTTCAGAATGCCACTACGCAGAAAGCGCCAACGGAATTGTTCATAAGAAAGTTTGCAAAGATCTATACCCCAATTGTGGTTTTCCTGGCGGTTGCTATTTGTTTACTGCCTTATTTTTTTGTCGATAATTATGATTTTAACGACTGGTTGTACAGGGCTTTAGTTTTTCTTGTAATATCATGTCCTTGTGCCTTAGTTATAAGCATACCTCTTGGTTATTTTGGCGGAATTGGGGCAGCGAGCAAAAACGGAATATTATTCAAAGGAAGTAACTTTTTGGACAGTATTGCCAATATTCAAAATGTGGTAATGGACAAAACCGGAACCATGACCGAAGGTGTTTTTAAAGTGCAGGATGTAGTGATTTCAGACGAATTTAAGAAGGAAGAAATTCTTAAGATGGTCAATGCCTTAGAAAGCCAGAGCACACATCCTGTAGCAACGGCTATCCATGATCATGTTGGCGAGATTGATTCCTCGATAGTACTTGAAAATGTAGAAGAAATATCAGGACATGGATTAAAAGCTGAAATTAATGGAAAAGAGCTGCATGTTGGTAATTTTAAACTGATGGACAAGTTCGGTATTAAATATGATATTGATCCGAATTCCATAGTCTATACTTTGATTGCTGTAGCGTACGACAAAAAGTTTGCAGGTTATTTAACGATTGCCGATACTATAAAGGAAGATGCACAGCTGACTGTTGATAAATTAAAAGCAATGGGCGTTAAGACAACAATGCTCAGTGGTGATAAAACAAATGTTGTTCAATTTGTAGCTGATAAACTTGGTATTGTGAATGCTTTTGGGGATTTACTGCCCGAAGACAAAGTAAATAAAGTAAATGAAATTAAAGCCAAAAATGAGTCAGTTGCTTTTGTGGGTGATGGTGTCAACGATGCACCTGTTGTAGCGTTAAGTACCGTAGGTATTGCTATGGGAGGATTAGGCAGTGATGCCACAATTGAAACTGCGGACGTGGTCATTCAGGATGACAGGCCAAGCAAAATCCCAATGGCTATCAATATAGGAAAACAGACCAGAAAAATAGTCTGGCAAAATATTATACTGGCCTTTGCTGTCAAGGCAATTGTCCTTATTCTGGGAGCGGGTGGACTTGCCACAATGTGGGAGGCTGTCTTTGCAGATGTCGGCGTTGCCTTGCTCGCTATACTTAATGCAGTACGGATTCAGAAAATGAAATTCTAATTGCAATAAACAGAACAAATATTTGCTGAGGTAAGTCTTGATATTCATAAACAAAAACCGCACTGCTGTGCGGTTTTTGTTTAATTAGTTTATAGCATTAACTTGCGATTGCCTCACAAGCTTCCGTGCATTTACGGCAGGCTTCCGCGCATTCCTTGCAGTGATCCATGCCCATTGCGGCATGTTTTTCACATTCCTCGGCGCAGGCCCTGCATATTTCTGCGCATTCAGCACATAGGTGAGAGGCATGCTCGCCCCCAATACTCATAAGGTTTGCAGCAGCAAAACATATCACCGAACATTGCCTGTCGAGCTGTATGCATCTCGCAAGCATTTTTATATCGTCTTCATTCAGACATTCCGTTGCGCATTTATTACACGCTATACCGCAAGCCAGACAGGCCTCAATACAATTTCTAAATTTCTGATCCATAATTTTCGTTTTATTGGGTTTAAATTATCATGTACAATTCAGGAATTTGCAAGCTAGATTCCAATGTTTCCATTGCCATGCATCATTAGTATTGAAGTTAAGTCCCTAGCCAATTAGCATGCTCTTATGATGATAATTAAAGGGATTTTTGAACATAGCAGAATAGAAATCGGCTGCATCTTATAAAATTAGATTCAATAATTTTGCTTTTTTTACATAATTTGCCTTCAATCTTATATTATTGCTTGATTACGTGTGGAAGGGTAGACTGACGTTAATAGTGGTTTATGATTTAGGCTGGCTCTTGATGTATGGATATACTCCGCTTATTGGATAAGTTACAAAAGATTAATTGAACAATAATTCAACTTCGCTTTGATATCCGGGGTGATAAGATGGCGTGTATTTAATATAGCCCATTGTCTGCAGCTCTTTAAAGTATTTATGGTAAGTGGGCAAGGTTTTTATATGGGATAGTGACATTATTCTGCTTCTGCTTACTTTTATAATTTTGCTTTGGTTTTGCCGGTAACCCAAATATAAAACAGCGCTCAGTAATGAGAAATGCCATACATTTAATCGGTTATCTTTTTCAAAGAGCTTTAAGTATTTTAGTAGTGCTTGCATTTCCATACAGCTTAATCTTTAAAAAGCTCTGTCAAATCATTTTTGCTGTAGTAATATGAACCGAGTATTTTTCTGCATCGCACTTTTCCCGTGATGCGCAGGCTTTGAAGAGAGGCCGAAGAAATACTCAAAAACTTTTTCACTGCACTGCTTTTAATCCAGTCCGCACAGAACTCCTCGTGTTTTTTGCGATCACTTCTGATTTCATTAATAATCATTTGGGCAAACTGTCTTAAATCGTCTTTTGTTATCTGCTCGCTCATAATCTGGTCATTTTTAATTTGACATTTTTCAATTGCCTTATGCTGTTTCAATATTTTTTTATTGATCAACATTGCATCACCTCTAAATCATTAAACCATATTAATAGCTTTCTGGGATACTCATTCAATAGTATTTGATAAGCAAGCTGAGGTTTTATTGATTGATAAAGTAAATCGGTTGATCAGTTTTATGTGCGTGTAAAATTAGGACGTATATAGAGCAGTGCAGATTTGAGGCTTTGCGTGGGGCATTTTGGCTTTGATTTTCTGTTGCTGCCATTAAATATAAAATTGAACTTATCTCTGGCATTATCCGCGCATCAGCTTTTTCTATAGAAATAACAGGCCGTTTATTTGTAAGGAATACTCTTGAATATAATATATTTACATGTGGTAATTTAATTGTAAAGTAATGAAAGAATATTTTCAGAGGGACATTCCGATAAGCCTGCACCTGGCAGGGCATCAGGCACTTTTAGGCGAGATAATTGAAGGTGATATCCAGAATGTCCAGTACGATGCCAGGCTAGTATACAATGAGAGAAAACCGGAACATCTGCAATTGCTAATCTATTATAAGCAAGCTGATTTTTTATATGAGAAGCTTAATTTTCTATACACTTCAAAGGTTAATATTCTTGAGGTAATACAGCCGGTAAGTTCTCAGCACGCCTGGGTGCATCCTGATATCCTTGATTTTTCAGGAAGTTCTTTAATTGAGATCAAGGATACGCACTATTGGGACCATGATAAGAAAACCCTGATGCTTGTTATAGATAATCTCGAACTTATCCTAAATGGGAGATACGCTGGTGATGCGCGATTTAAAATGAACGAAAACATTTTTCTGCATCTGGACCAGTATGTACAATATGGGATGCTGGGGAATTATGAAGGTGATGATAAGTTTATAGAGCGCAATGACAATAGGATGACAAAGTTTGGTCCGATCGATTTTATCCTCAATTTTAATCATTCCTATAAATCTATTCCATCAGTTAAGGATTTTCAGATTACCAGGGATGCCTACCTGACATTGACTGATCAGAGTGAAACTCTAAAAGACACCGAACTGCTGAAACTGGGGGAGGACTTATGCCTGCTGATGTCATTGTACTGGGAAAAAAACATTGATTTTTTTAGCGCCGCAATTCGTATCAATGATCTGGAGAATTATAAAACCAGAGAGGTCTTCAGATTCACGAGTGAAAATCCGGATTATGCTGAGGCCTATTTTTTAAAGGATATGTATCCAACATTGTATGAGTTTGCGCAGTCCGTGAATTTTGAAAAATACCAAATCTATAAGGTGCTTGTCAGGCAGGCAGTTCCGCGTTTAATAAGAGTCAAAAATTTAGATGATATCTCTGTATTTATGATCCTGTATAATATTATAGAAAAATTCAGGAACTATTTTTTAGAAAATCCTTTTGGAGATACTCTTTTCATAATTAAGGAAGAATTTGAATTTACAAAGGGCGTAAAACGCACAAATGAGTTCATTAAAAATAAAATTAAGGAAATTGGCGAAATAGTAAAAGAGCCAGATCAGGGGGAGTTTGATTCCAAAGCAAACCTCAAGGTGAGTTTTATAAAAAAAACGGGACTGATAGACCAGTTTGAGAATTTTATTTTGTATTTAGGTTTGGATCCTGGTAAATATGAAATTGAACTAACAGACCTCATACGTATTAGAAACATTATTTATCATGGAAGTATTCCCCAGGAGGATATTACGATTTACAATAAGGAGATGAAGGTGATGATATTTGATATTTTGCTGAGGATAATTAGTGAATAAACACATTTAATTCTCCCTATCCCGAACAATTGTCTTATTTGAAAAATTTATATTCAACCCCAAATTTCAATACGTTGTCTGGGGTTGATTTGGTTGGGAAAAAGCGCACAATTAAAGTGTCCCCCGCTTTTTTGCTGGTAATTTCAAAACCCCTTTCTGCTACAAATCTTGAATTTACGCCTTCCCTGTCCACAATGTCTATTTGAGGGGGATTTTTTGAAACTTTAAAGATGAAATCACTATTGTCCTCAAATATAAATAGGCTTTCTTTCTTTTCGGTCTCAATATAATTGCCTGCTGTGGTATCTGATCTGATAATATCACTGGCCCTAAATGGATTCAGGTTATAGTCTGTTTGCACCATCTTGTGGTATTTGTATTTTGAAGTGCAGGACATTAAAAGCGACAGCACCAGCAGTGCCGGTAATTTTTTGATTTTGATCATTGTCTATTTAGTTTTCAGTTAAATTTAAGGATCGGTTTAATCTAAATTAATACATTTCCCTTTCCTGCAGCTAAACAGCGCGTATTGTTTTATATTATTATTTTAACTTGCTATTGGTAATAATAAACATAATTTGTTTAATTTTGTTTTATATGTATTTCAAAAGATGAAAAATTTTCACATCATATTCATTTTATTGCTTGGTTTCTACCTGATGCCAAGTCATGTTTTTGCGTGTGGAAATAAATCAGAAAAACATTCTTCTAAGACAGAAATGTCCTCCAAAACAGAAAAAAAAGATTGTTGCGAAAGCAGTAGTGAATCCAAAAATAAAAGGCATAATTCCTGTGGTGGAAAATGCAAGCATTCTAAATGTATTTGCGCCGCATCTTGTAGTGGTTTTTCAGCTTTTTTTGCTGTTTCTTTAAAATTCAATCGCTATGTTTTTTCAAACGAGAAACAAAAATTTTACAGTTCAGAAACCTTTATTTCCTCCGGTTTCTCTTCACTTTGGCTTATCCCTAAAATAGGCTGATTCTAAAATAGACAGCGATAGGTATGTCTAATTATGAGCATTTTGCTCAAATCAATTCATTTTTTTTCGGTTCATATAATGACGATCGCTGCTGCTTTCTACTAGTTTGCTGTTTTGTTCATTTGATAACCGATTTCATTTAAAAACACACAAAATGTATTCATTAAAAAAATTGATGATGGCAATAACTCTATTGTTATCAATCGCTGGATTCAGCGCACAAATTAAAAACCCAACTACTGAAACAGTAAAAATATTTGGGAATTGTGAAATGTGCAAAGCTACTATTAAAAAGGCTGGAAATATAAGAGATGTGGCCAATGTCGAATGGGATAAAGACACTAAAATGGCTGTCATTACTTATGATGCCCAAAAGACAAATACTGATGAGATTCTAAAACGTGTTGCATTGGCCGGGTATGACAATCAGTACTTTCTTGCCCCTGATATGGCGTACTCTAAATTGCTGGAATGCTGTCAATATAAAAGAGAAGCAAAAACAGTAATTAAACAAGAACCTAAATCTAAGATGGTAGCAGATAATCATGCCGGTATGGTCCAGAATCAGGAAACGAATCAATTACAGTCTGTATATGATTCTTATTTTATACTCAAAGATGCTTTGGTCAATACAGACGTTAAATCCGCCGCTGCAGGCGCAAAAGAATTAGCGACGGTTATTTCTTCTGTTAAAATGGAAACCTTGCAAATGGACGAGCATATGGTCTGGATGAAAGTGTTGAAGGGTTTATCAGCAGATTCCAAGAGTATTTCTGAAACCCAAGATATTAAAAAGCAAAGGGAATCTTTTAAATCATTGTCTAAAAACATGTACGAATTGATAAAAGCTTCAAAACCAGCGCAACCGATTTACTATCAATATTGCCCAATGCAAGATGCCAATTGGTTAAGCAAACAGAATTCAGTTAAAAACCCTTACTACGGCACTCAAATGATGACATGTGGCAAGACGGTTGAAACCATAAAAAAATAATATTTTAAACAAAAAATAAAAAACATGAAAAATATCATTCTCTCTACAGCAGCAGCTGCATTACTACTAGTGTCTTGTAATCAAAAAAATAAAGAAGCAGTAAGCAATACTCCAGAGCCTAAAGAAACAGCATCACAATCATACGCATGTTCTATGCATCCTGAAGTAACAGGAAAAAAAGGTGAAAAATGTTCTAAATGCGGAATGGAACTAACAGAACCGGTAAAACCAGCAGCAGCAACTCAAACCGATAAAGATTCTTTAACAGCTAAAGCAGGCACTAAAACGGCTAAATCAGGATTTTCAATTGATGCTATTGTGGTGGATTATTTGGCTTTAAAGAATGCGTTGACAAAAGATGATGCTAATCTGGCATCCAAGGCAGGTAAAAAATTATATGCAGCTTTCAATACAATCGATCCGGGATCCATGGATGTAAAATTGAAAAAAGAATATCTGGACATTGCTGATGACGCTAAAGAGCATGCTGAACATATTGGCGCCAATGCAGGTAAAATTGCACACCAAAGGGAGCATTTTGTAATGTTAAGCAATGACATTAACGATTTGCTAAAAACATTCAAAACTAGTCAAACGTTATATCAGGATTATTGTCCGATGGCTGACGAAGGAAAGGGTGCTATCTGGATCAGTGAAATCAAAGAGATCAAAAATCCATATTATGGTTCTGATATGCTTACTTGCGGTTCTGTAAAAAAAACACTGTAGATGAAAAGTACAGCCAAAAAATCAGTTCTTATCGGATTACTCGTTTTTTTGCTGATACAGTTATATCAGCCTGCCCGCAACGAAAGTTATGAGCAGGCTAAAACTGTAAATTTTACCAAGGTTTATCATGTTCCAAAACCTATAGAAACTATCCTTAGAACTTCGTGTTATGACTGTCACAGCAATAATACGAATTACCCTATTTATTCGTACCTTCAACCTGCTCGTTATTTTATGGAAGGCCATATCAAAGAAGGCAAAGAAAATTTGAATTTCGACCAGTGGGGAGATTATGGAAATCGCAAGCAAAAAAATAAGCTAGACAGAATTGTAAAACAAATTAAGTCTGATGAGATGCCATTGGCTTCTTATACATTCATTCATCGAAATGCAATCCTATCGGATAATAAAAAGCAGCAAGTTATTAAATGGATCGAGAAAACAACGGATAGTCTCGCGGCCGATTATTGAAAAGAAAAAAAAATAATTCATATAATACTATTTTACTAAAGAAATAAATATGATACATACTTACAGCATTACCGGTATGACTTGCGATGGCTGTCGCTCTAAAGTCGAAAAAGCATTAAATGCCATTGACGGTGTTCAGGCTATTGTAACATTACAGCCTCCAGTGGCAACGATTACTATGGAAAAGCACATTCCAGAAGTGCGGCTGCAGGAAGCATTGACAGCAGTTGGGAAATACACCATAGAAATGAATAACGGTAAGATAACAGAGCAAGCGGCAACTAGTGAAGCCTCTGCAAAGTCATGCTGCTCCATGCATTCGGGGGATCATAAAAATGAGACCGGGATACCAAAAAATGCACAGGGAAAGTTTTATTGTCCAATGCATTGTGAAGGCGATAAGGTATATGACAACGCAGGGGATTGCCCTGTGTGTGGAATGGATCTGGTGAAGGCACCTGAACTAACACTCAGCAAAACTTTATATACCTGCCCGATGCATCCAGAAGTAATCAGTGAAACTCCAGGTTCATGTCCTATTTGCGGGATGGATTTGGTGGCTATGGAACCAAGCGAAAGCGAAGATCAAAAGACATATAAGGATTTGGTAAAGAAAATGAAAATAGCAGTACTGTTTACGGTACCCATTTTCGTTATTGCCATGATAGAAATGGCACACAACAATCCTTTACTCGGGTTAATGGATGCCGCTAAATGGAATTGGGTACAGCTTATTTTATCTCTTCCGGTTGTTTTTTATGCCTGTTGGATATTTTTTGTACGAGCATGGAAATCAATCATTACCTGGAATCTCAATATGTTTACCCTTATCGGAATTGGCACGGGAGTAGCATTTTTATTTAGTTTAGTCGGTATGTTTTTTCCTGACATTTTCCCAAGTGAATTCAAAACAGACCACGGCACAGTCCTTCTTTATTTTGAGGCTACTACCGTTATCCTTACTTTAGTTTTGTTGGGACAATTATTGGAGGCCCGGGCGCACAGCCAAACTAGCAGCGCCATAAAAGAACTGCTGAAACTAGCGCCAACTGAGGCCACATTGGTAATAGACGGAGGAGACAAAGTAATCTCAATCCATGACATCAAAGAAGGCGATTTACTTCGGGTAAAACCTGGAGATAAAATTCCCGTTGACGGAAAAATAACCGACGGAGAAAGCAGTATCGATGAAGCCATGATTACAGGTGAGCCAATTCCTGTTGACAAAAAGAAAGACGATAATGTAATTGCCGGGACAATTAATGGCAACAAGTCATTTGTGATGATTGCAGAAAAAGTAGGTTCTGAGACATTGCTTTCCCAAATAGTACAAATGGTCAGCGACGCTTCACGCTCTAGAGCACCTATTCAAAAATTAGCTGACAGCATAGCCAAATACTTTGTGCCAATTGTTGTGATTATATCGATAATTACGTTTTTAGTCTGGGCAAAATTTGGACCCGAACCGGCATTGGTCTATGGTTTTATAAATGCCATTGCGGTATTGATTATCGCGTGTCCTTGTGCTTTAGGATTGGCAACACCTATGTCAGTAATGGTCGGGGTTGGAAAAGGTGCGCAATCAGGGGTTTTGATAAAAAATGCCGAAGCTCTGGAGCACATGAATAAGGTAAACGTTTTAATTACCGATAAAACAGGAACGATTACGGAAGGGAAACCATCAGTAGAAAAAATTTATGCAGCCAATAACAACGAAGTTGATTTGCTACAGGCCATAGCTTCGCTGAATCAATACAGCGAGCATCCCTTAGCGCAAGCTGTAGTGAATTATGCCAAAGGAAAATCAATTTCTTTAATCGGGGTAAACGATTTTGAAGCCGTTACAGGAAAAGGAGTTACCGGAACAGTCACCGGTAAAAAAGTGGCATTAGGCAACAAAAAACTGATGGAGCATGTACAGGCAAAGATTTCAGATGATTTAGAAAATGAAATTAGTGCTGAACAAAAACTAGGAAAAACAGTTTCATACATAGCCGTTGATGGAATTGGGACAGGATTTGTGACAATTACAGATGCTATCAAAACGTCCAGCAAAGATGCAATAAAAGAATTAATGAGACAGGGTGTGGAAGTCATCATGATTACGGGTGACAATATCAATACGGCCAAAGCAGTTGCCGATGAATTAGGCCTGTCATCGTACAAGGCTGGTTTTTTACCGGAAGATAAATTAAATGAAATTAAACGCTTGCAGGCCGAAGGAAAAATTGTAGCGATGGCTGGTGATGGTATAAATGATGCTCCGGCATTGGCACAGGCCAATATTGGAATTGCAATGGGAACCGGAACCGACGTCGCTATAGAGAGTGCTAAAATAACTTTGGTCAAAGGTGATTTACAAGGTATTGTAAAAGCTAAAAACCTAAGTCATGCAGTTATGAGAAATATCAAACAAAATCTATTTTTTGCTTTTTTCTATAACGTGCTTGGCGTACCAATTGCAGCTGGAGTTTTATATCCGTTTTTTGGAATATTATTATCGCCTATGATCGCTGCTTTGGCAATGTCTTTCAGTTCCGTATCGGTAATTGTAAACGCTTTGAGATTGCGAAGTCTGAAGCTTTAGAAGCATGTTAATTAAATACAAACAGTTTATAGGTTGAAACTGATCTGGACTGATATAATGAGCATCTAATCAACTAAAATCAAATAAATATGGAAATGAAACATGCAGCACAGAAACATCAACATAAAACAGAAGAAAGTGTGATGTACAAGAAATTAGCACTGATGATAGTATTATCATTTGGTGCGATGTATGCGCTTATGTATGCAATGGTAGATGTTTTTGCCAATGTAATACCTAATGTCAACCAACTGTATATGGCCGGATTGATGACTATGCCTATGCTTATTATTGAAATTGTAATTATGGGTGGGATGTATAAGAACAAAAAATTAAATTATATCCTATTGGCTTCAGGCTTGATTTTATTGATTGCCTTTTTTACGGGTATCCGGCAGCAAACTGCTGTAGGAGATAAACAATTTTTGAAATCAATGATACCTCACCATGCTGCAGCAATATTAATGGCAGAAGAGGCATCAGTAACTGATCCTGAAATAAAAGAATTGATTCAGAACATTATTACCAGCCAGCAGGCGGAAATTGACCAAATAAAAGCTAAACTTAATGAATTAGATAAAGCGCAATAAAAATTAAGAAATCATTATAAAATATAAATAAATGAAAAAAAGAATACTGATAAGCTTTCTGCTTTTGCAGTCTGTATTACTGTCAGCACAAGACAAAGTACAAATTAAACTAACCTCAGCCAGCCCTGCAGCATCCTTTGAGCAGGAAATAGGCAGCGCGAAAATAAAAGTGGCATACAGCAGGCCATTGGTAAGAGGAAGGAAAATATTTGGTGAGCTGGTGCCTTTTGATAAACTTTGGCGCACTGGTGCAAGTGATTGTACGGTTATAACAACCTCCGAAGATATTTCATTTGCTAACAATGTATTGAAAGCAGGAAGCTATTCCCTATTTTCCATTCCTTCAATAAACGAGTGGACTTTAATTGTTAATACAGATACTACTTTACATGGGGAAACTGGATATGATGAAAAAAAAGATGTGATGCGTTTCAAGGTCCCTCTAGAAAAGAGTCCCAGCTTTTATGAAACATTTACAGTTGAATTAAATGACATCAATAGCAAAGGAGAAGCATTTCTAAAAATAATTTGGGAAAATACAATGGTCAAAATACCAATAAAGAGTAAGGAGGACGAGAGTATATTAGCATTGATAGACCAACATGTAATAAAAGGAAAAAGCAGGGATGCCACTTTGTTATTTCAGGCCGCTAACTATTATTACAGTACCAATAGAGATTATAAACAGGCAATAATATGGCTTTCAGAAGCAGAAAAAATTGATCCTGAAAATTTCTATTATCCAAATTTGAGACAGAAAATAGCTTCAGAATTAAAAGATTATACCACTGCGATCGAAGCCGCCAAAAAAGCACTTGCGCTGGCCGAAAAGGGAAAAAAGAAGAGTACAATCGAGATATTAAAGAAAAGAATAGCGGATTGGGAAATAATATTAAAAAATTAAAGTCATGAAAAGCAAATTATCAATTATAGTTTTTCTTTTTTTTATAAATATCATTGCCAAAGCTCAGGTTAATTCACCACAGACTTTTTATACCTGTGTGATGCATCCCGAGATCCACGCACCAAAACCCGGAAAATGTCCAAAATGCGGCATGGCATTAGTAAAAGAAAAGTCAAAGCCAAGTCAGTCCAAAGCAGCTACAAAACCTAAGGCCGGAGCTACTATTAAAAAGGAAACAATGGAAAAAGGCAAATCTTCCACTGCAGATAAACCCGATCCCGATAAGGGACATGATATGAAAAACATGGAAAAGGCAGCAGTGAATCCTCCTGTAAAAAAAAGGATGGTAAAAGACGAGCCGCCAAAAGTAGTCAGGTACGATTTATATGTTCGCGATACAGTAGTGAATTTTTCAGGAAAATCAAAAAGGGCAATAGCAGTGAATGGACAGATACCGATGCCTACATTAACATTTACTGAAGGTGATACCGCAGAGATTTATGTCCATAACCAGCTTGATGAGGAAACCTCTTTACACTGGCATGGTTTATTTTTACCCAATAAGGAAGATGGTGTACCTAATCTTACCCAAATGCCAATAAAACCACACAGTACCTATAAATATTCCTTTCCTATCAGACAGCATGGCACACACTGGTATCACAGCCATTCAGGATTGCAGGAACAAATCGGGATGTACGGATCTTTTGTGATGAACAAAAGAAACTCTGATCCAAATTTCAGGGAAGGCATAGATGATCTTCCGACAGTTCCCATTGTACTGAGCGAATGGACCGACATCGATCCGGAGAATGTCCATAGGCTGTTGCACAATGCCTCAGATTGGTTTGCAATAAAAAAGGGCACGACCCAAAGCTATGGTGAAGCCATAAAACAAGGTTATTTCAAAACCAAGGTCATCAACGAATGGAAACGTATGACCGCAATGGATGTAAGTGATGTCTATTATGAGAAGTTCTTAATCAATGGGAAAAATGAGAGCCAGCTTTCGCAGTTCAAAGCAGGTGATAAAGTAAGATTACGCGTGTCTAACGGAGGGGCTTCCAGTAATTTCTGGCTTACCTATGCCGGAGGTAAAATTACAGTAGTGGCCAGTGATGGCAATGACGTTGAGCCTGTTGAGGTAGACCGTCTGCTCATTGCAGTCTCTGAAACCTATGACGTGATACTGACCATTCCGGCAGAAAACACATCCTATGAATTTTTGGCCACACCGGAAGACCGGACAAAATCGACTTCCCTATATATTGGTAAGGGTGTCAAGCAGCTCATCTCGCCTTTGCCAAAACTGAAATACTTTGAAGGCATGCAGATGATGAACGATATGATGAAGATGAATGGAGACCTGGATGATATGGGAATGCAGATGTCGCTGAACCAGATGGATATGAATACCGTAATGTACCCAGAAATTACAGGTCCGCAAAAAGGGGTTGACAAAGATATGCCAATGGAGATGAACAATACGGAAACCAAAGAGGGTACTGCAGACAAATCGCACGAGATGCACAATATGGAAAACAAGTACGATTCCAACGCTCTTTCAGATATTGTCACATTAAATTATGCCATGCTAAAATCCCCTACCAATACGGCATTGTCAAAAGATGCTCCTGTAAGGGAACTTAAATTTGAGCTTACCGGAAATATGAATCGCTATGTCTGGAGTCTGGATAATAAAGTCGTTTCGGAATCAGACAAAATCCTGATCAAAAAGGGAGAAATTTTGCGCATTGTCCTGCATAACAATTCCATGATGCGCCACCCAATGCACTTGCACGGCCACGATTTTAGGGTAATTAACGGACATGGTGATTATGCCCCGTTAAAAAATATTATCGACATCATGCCCATGGAGACAGATACTATTGAATTCGCCGCAAGCGAGGACGGGGGCGACTGGTTCTTTCACTGCCATATTCTGTATCACATGATGAGTGGAATGGGAAGAGTTTTTAGTTATGAAAATTCACCTCCAAATCCGGAAATACCAGACCCCAAACTGGCTCAGCGCAAATTATTTGCTGATGACAGAAAATTTCATTTTATGACAGAAAATGATTTTGCCACCAACGGAAATGACGGTATGGCCATGTTAAGCAATACACGATGGAGCATAGGCACAGAATGGCGATTGGGATACAATGACATGCATGGCTATGAAACTGAAACCCATATCGGGAGATACATTGGCAAAATGCAATGGCTGATGCCCTTTATTGGTTTCGACTGGAGGTACAGGGAAATGGAAGATGGAGAAATGGAAAAAAACCTCTTTAATCAAGCAAACACTAAAAACAACCGCGCGGTTTTTAGTGCAGGTATCGAGTATACCCTGCCTATGCTTATAAAGGCACAGGCTGAGGTGTTTACCGATGGAAATTTCAGATTGCAATTTGAGAGAATGGATATTCCAGTTTCCAAACGGCTTCGAATGAACCTGATGTGGAATACCGATAAGGAATATATGGCAGGGCTGCGATATATTATCAAAAGAAATGTTAGTGCTACAACACACTATGACAGCGATATGGGATTTGGTATGGGAATAAATCTGAATTATTAAACATTCTGAATTAAGATGCAAAAAAATATAGGCTGCTATAGTTTTTTTGTGTTTCTATTTATAGATGTCCTTTTGATTTCATTATCAAAATAAGAACGCTCCATTTTTGGAGCGTTTTTTTATGAAATTATAAAACGATGAAATACAAGCGTAATATTTATGTGCAGTATTCAGGAGTCTGAATTTTACATTAAATTAAATTTTCGTTAAAGAATCAATGGATCTAAAAATGTAGAATTTCTTCAGGATTGATGCTCCAATTTATTGTTCCAATAACAAAAGATATTTGCGTGTGAATCTGTGATTTTCGCCCATGGTTTCCAATCCACTTCCTGAGGTGGCGGAGCGGCTTCAAAGTAGCGTTTTATTTCATCTGGAGTCATGGACAAAATTACGCAAAAATTACAGGCCGGTCAAGGCCTGGGGACTCTTAGTACCGCAGAATTTTCACTTGTTTTCTATGGATTTTGTCCAACTATAGTGGCAGTCATAGAATTATCCAGCATGTTTTTTTTTTGTTTTTTAGAAACTCTTTTTACTGCCGGTCCTGGACCTGCGGTTCCGTCTTTTGGAATTCAGGCAGGAAGATGCCTGTTTGTATTCATACAAGAATGTTTGCATCAACAGTCTCTCAATTGCCTCCCTTTTATTTTTTATCAAAGAACCTGTATGCTGTTGTCCGATTTCAGGAGCAAAGGTAACTCCGTGTTCTTAACGCACCAGCAAGGCCGTGCCTTTCAGGTTTGATAAAAAATCTCCACCCATCCGGGTTGTATTTTTTATCAAAGCCTTGCTTTTGCTAAACACTCACCTTTTTATGCTCATGAAACGAAACATAGCATACTCCGGCTCTTTAGACGAATAAAAAAAAATGTCAGAAATGAAAAGTAAAATATTGAAAACAGCAGTGATGAAACAAAACAGCGCCTCCTCTCATTGCCGAATAAAATTTCAAAAAAAATAAAATAAAAATTAATCTTTTAAAAACTAGAAATCATGAACATCACAGGACGAGTGACAAAAGATGCAGAGGTACGCACATTGTCAAACAGCAGACAGGTAGTGAATTTTTCAGTAGCAATCAATGACAGCTACCGCAGTAAAGATGGCAACAAAGTAGAGCAGACAACTTTTTTTGAATGCGCTTATTGGATAAGCCCCAAAGTAGCCAGTATCCTTACTAAAGGCACTGTTGTGGAACTAACAGGAAGGGTAAGCGCAAGGGCGTGGACAGGAAGTGACGGAGAACCACGAGCAGGACTAAACTTCAACACCTCCAATATAAAACTGCATGCAGGTGGCAAGAAATCAGAAACTACGCAGGGAGTCCAAACGGAAGACAAAAACAAAAAGGTCACAGTTAAAGAGCCTGAGGACGACCTGCCTTTTTAAAGGTTAGTAAATAAAAACAAATTAAAAATTTTTAAAATCATTTATCATGGCACATAATATCAATTACAACAGTACAACAGGAAATTATTCTTTTTTCAGCGTAAAGGAAAAAGCATGGCATGGGCTAGGGCAGATTGTGGAGCAGTACCCGACAGGCGCAGAAGCCATCAAACACGCAGGGCTTGATTACGAAGTAGCTAAAAGCCCGCTTTACACAAAAGCATCGGGCATTATCCAAACTCCTGACGGTATCGTCACAGCACAAACCGAACTGGCAGTGCCTGACTGCTTTGCCACTATCCGCACTGACAGCAATGCCGTACTGGGGGTAGTGGGGAAAGACTACCATATCGTGCAGAACCGTGAAGCGTTCAGCTTCTTTGATGCCATTGTAGGCGGGGGCGAGGGCATACTGTACGAAACAGCGGGCGCGCTCGGGCAGGGGGAACGCATCTTTATCACAGCCAAACTCCCTGATTATATCCGTGTGGGCAAAGGGGATGACGTTACCGAAAAGTACATTTTCCTGACCACCTCCCACGACGGGAGCGGAAGCATCACAGCGGCTTTTACCCCTATCCGCATCGTATGCCAAAACACCCTTAACGCTTCGCTCCGTTCGATGAGCAACGTGGTGCGCATCCGCCACACCTCAGGGGCGAAACAGCGCCTTGATGATGCCCACAAAGTCATGGGACTGGCGGACATCCTGACCAAGCAGTTGGAAGGCATTTTCAATGAGTGGGCAAAAGTAAAGGTGACCGATAGCGAGGTTAAAAAACTCATCCAGCTGGCACTTTGCCCAAATAAGGAAACGTTGGATTTAATCAAAAAAGGGGCAGAGCAGGAGGTTTCAACCGTGTTTAAAAATACAGTTGAGGATGCTTTTGCCTATGCCATGGCTAGCGAATCACAGCAGATGGAAACCACAAAAGGCACGCTTTTCGGGGCTTACAATGCCGTGACGGGCTATTATCAGAATGTGCGAAAATATAAAGACGAGCAGGCCAAACTGCAGTCGATTGTCATGGGAGGCACAGCCCAGGAAAAAGCCCAAAAGGCATTTGATTTATGTACGGCTTTTGAAAAAAGCGGAGCGGAAATCCTTAACCTTAACTAGACCCTTAAAGGCGGTCGCCTTACGGGGCGACTGCTTTAAAACACGACAGGGATATAAGCGCACTTATAGCCCTGCATATAGAAAGGATGCAACAAAAGACATTTTAAAATTTACAGCAATGAACACTAATTTTTTTAATCAGGTAGCGCAGTTGCAGGTCACGGGTGATTTGCACATAACGATAGCTAAGGGCGCAGAGAACAGGCTTATCGTACAGGTCATGCTTCAAAACGAGAATTGTACCGACAGCGCCAAGCACAGCATACCGCCCCTGAACCTTACAGGAACAGCGGAAGAACTTGACCATGGTTTTTTTGAAAACATAACCACCCCCATGCAGACCGCTTCGGGTCTGATGGTCGATATGGAAGGCTATATGAAACAGTTGGAAGCCACTAAAAAGCAGTCGGCAATGCAGAAGGAAAAAGCCGACAGCCAAAAAAAAGAAACCGAAGCCAAAGACAAAAAGTATACGGATGCCATGGCAAAAGCGGACGAACTGGAAAAAGACGGGAAATTCCGTGAGGCATGGATAAAAGTGCCTGAAATACATGAGTTCCCCTTTAAGGCGGAGGAGATACGCAGGCGAAAATCCGAACTGTCGGCAAAATTTGCGCCCGACCTTTTCGGCAGTACAGCGCAGAAGTCAGCACCCGAACCGCCCCGAGAGGCACTTTTTCCAAATTATCCCGATGAAGTCGAAGACCCCGAAACAGAAGACCGCGAAACGGGCAAACAGGACATCGAAGACTGGGAGGACGACCCCGAAGAAAGATATTAATTTAAAATACAACAGTTATGTTATTAGCGACACAATTACAGCGGGTCTTTATACTCAAAGACAAGGGGCAGGAAATCAGGCTTTCCGACCCCGAACCCAAATGGAGTACCGAGGCGGTACTGCATTTTTATGCACCGACCTATCCGATTTTGACTACCGCCAAAATCTCAGCCCCTGCCATCAGGGACGATGCGGTCGAATACCGATTTGAAACGGTAATGGGGACAAAAGGATAACCAAAATTTAAAAGCCATGAATCATGCAAAAGACAATTATTTCAGGGACAGTAAAACTGCCTGCGCAAAAAAGACAAAAACAGCTTCACGAACAGCTCAGCGGGTTTATGCACTCGATGCAAAGACCCAAAGACCTGGGAGAGGTGCAGAAGGACAAACGACTCTCAGTGCCTGCGCAGATGCTACCGATGGTTTTCTAAAGGTTTCTTTTCTGCCTAAACTCTATCAGGGCGAAAAGGCACGGGCTTGTCAGGAAACTGAAAAAATGCAGTCTGATTTTTATGCCTCCCTTGACCGTCTTGCGGGGCATTACGGTGTTTCGCCAATGCCGACCCGTCATTTGGAATATCCTTATAATATGGCACTTGCTGTATGGGATTTGGAGCAGAAGCTGAAAAACAGCTTTATTAATTTTCAGGAAATAAGGGTACTACAGGACGGCTTTAAAACGTATCTGGTCAGCGAGGAAAAATTCAATACAGGCACAACCCTGTATTATATCCCGACCCATCCGATTTATCAGATGCTCAGAGACCCTGAGCGCAAAAAAAATACGCAACTGCTTCTCTCGGTCTGCTCTTATCTGTACCATATTGCAGGCATTCCAAACTACAGGGAGCAGGGCAGTTACCTGTACTGGCTCTATGAAATGCACAGGGAATGGACGGAAGAGGAACAGGACAGGGAAGAAAACGAGAGGTACGTGCGGGAGTTTGACAAGGCAGAACTTATCGGGGACTGTATGGGACAAAAGTTTTTCAGTCCCATGAACCTGAACTTTTTTGAAAAACGGCTTAACGGTTTTAAAAGCCGTGATAACTTTGATAAACAGTGTTTGGATATAGGCAAAAAAGCTTTTGCTATATACACCGATTACCCCAATGAGAGCATTTTTCGAAATGCATCCGTACACGAAGAGGATGAGGATGAAGACACGGAAACCGAGAGCATTGGCATGGAAAAGTATATTTCCTTTATTTCCGATACCAAAGGATGGCTCTATGAAAGTATTCAAGAGAGCATCAACAATGAATTTAACGAGTGCGGTTCTATGGATGAGCCTACCATTATAAAATCCTTTGACGGGCAGGAACTGACCCAAAGCAGTCTTGATTTTGAAAGCCGGCTGTTTGCCCTTTTGGATGATCTCTGCGAATTATTGTATAACTACACACCACTACAAGATGAACACTTTAACTGATATCACCCAAGATTTGGGGACACTCTACCACCCGAAATCCGCCCTTGTTTTTTATGCATCACAAGGAGCGCAGAAAGATATTTACGTCGAGCATTTCGATATGGACAAAAACGGCACGCCCATCAATGCCCACCCGCTCACGGAGCGTGAAGCCGAAGCGCTTGCAAAAGCGCTTGTAACCGAAAAGCAAAAGCAGACCGCCTTTTTAAAATCGGGCGGGATTCTGCCGACAAACATCCTGCACATCAATCCGAGCAGGGACAAAGGCGCAGTGATATGGTACACCAAATCCCAAAAAAGAAGCCTTTATTTTATAGAATCGCTGGGCATACCGTGCGAAACAGCGTATGTCCCGCCCATGGTCTGGCAGGCTACCAAAAACAGCCTGCGGGTCTTTGCGCTTTCGGGCAATAAAAGACCCACCGAAAAAACACCGCTGTACTTCGCCCCGTTTTTCAATATCTATGAGGACGGCAGGGTCTGTATGGGGTCGGTCAATATCAGCATTACCGAATCTGCCTGCGTGGAAGACTTTACAAAAGCGTGGGAAGATTATTTTTTCAACAGTTATTTCAGCCATTTAATGGGCGAGATAAGTCCCGTAAAAGCAAACTGCGTGAGCCTTTGGAAAGACCTTGTCCTGTCAGGCAGACCCTTTCCGACAGCCCTTTTAAAAACCAATAACAAAACACTTAAAAACCTATTGTCATGAAAACAGGAAAGACCAAAGTCCATTTTACAGACCCGTATCTGATTAGCCCTACAAATCCCATTACGGTCAACCTCATAGGGGCGGGCGGGACAGGCTCAAAAGTGCTGACCGCCCTTATGGAAATGAACCACAGCCTCGTATCGCTCGGGCATTCAGGGCTGTGTGTCCGCCTTTGGGATGATGACATTATCACAAATGCCAACCTTGGCAGACAGCGTTTTGCGCAGAGTGAAGTTGGGCTTTACAAATCCGTGGCACTTGTCAACCGAGCCAACCGTTTTATGGGAACAAACTGGAAAGCGGAAACTATAAAATTCAAAAGGGACAATTTTGGAAAATTGCCCGCAAATGCAAAGGCAACGATTTATATCACCTGCACGGACAGCACAGGCTCCCGTTTTGAGATTGCCGATATTTTAAAATACAGCAATCAGAGGCATCACAGGGACGACCCGAAATACTGGATGGATTTTGGCAACAGCCAGTACACGGGGCAGGTTGTTTTGTCGACCGTCGGGGAGATTCCACAACCCAAGTCTGGGATTTTTGAAACGGTGGAGCGCCTGCCGTTTGTGACCGAGGAATTTGGGGAAGTACTAAAGCAGTCCCAACAGCAGGACGACACCCCAAGCTGTTCGCTTGCTGAGGCGCTGGAGAAACAGGACTTGTATATTAATTCCGCTTTGGCGCAGATGGGATGCTCCCTTTTATGGAATTTGTTCCGTGAGGGGATGACAGCAAACAGGGGATTTTTCCTGAACTTGAAAGATTTCCGAACACAGCCCATTGCGGTTGGATAAGCCCAGATCGGGCGGCAAAAAGACACTCCCTTCCTTCGGGCGGGACAGTCTTTTTGCATTTAAAACGGTGGAGCGGCTTTGCCAAAATGCAGTGCCCGCTATTTTACCAAACCCGCCGCGTTTTTTTTAAGGGATGTTCGGCATCCCTTTTTTCGTTTAGGCGGGCTTCTTTTCTTTCTGCATTAGCGGCCAAAGAAAAGATTCTGTGTTATAAAACAACTTTTTCCAGTTTTATTTTGCATTAGGTTGTGTAAAATATCTAGAAAATGTATTTTTGCATAACTCAATGAAAAGAACAGTACAAATATCATCTCAAGTTACTCCGCCTTGATCTTAGGCTAACTGTTATATTTCCCAATTTTAATTTATTGGCTTCTCTGTCGTATCCGAAGGTTTTGCTTTCGTGTACCTACTTTTCTATTTACATTTTACAACTTTAAACATAAATCTTTATGCAGAAAATTATCAATTTGTTTGATTTCAAACAGAAAATTAATTACAAAAATGAAATTCTTGCGGGTCTTGCAGTGGCTATGACGATGATACCTGAGTCTTTATCCTTTGCTATTCTGGCAGGGCTATCGCCTTTGACAGGGCTTTATGCAGCCTTTTTAATGGGTATTGTTACAGCAATCTTGGGAGGCAGACCCGGAATGGTTTCCGGAGGTGCTGGAGCAACGGTAGTCGTACTTATTGCATTGGCTGCATCGCATGGTGTGGAATATCTTTTTGCTGCGGTTATATTAGCAGGTCTACTGCAATTTTCAGTAGGAATTTTTAAGCTGGGTAAATTTGTCCGCTTGATCCCACAACCGGTAATGTATGGTTTCTTAAACGGTCTTGCAGTAATCATTTTTATGGCACAGGTAGCTCAATTTAAAGTTGTAGAAAACGGAATAGAAGGTTGGATGCAGGGTTCTGCCCTCTATTTAATGGCGGGATTGACGTTGTTAACCATAGCAATTGTATTTATATTACCAAAATTTACAAAGGCGGTTCCTGCATCGTTAGTAGCGATAATTGTTGTATTCGGTATCGTATATTTTTTCGGTATTGATACTAAAAAAGTAATTGATATAGCTTCAGTAGGTGGTTCACTGCCATCATTTCATATTCCGGGAATACCGTTTAATCTGGAAACCCTGAAAATTATTTTCCCCTACGCCTTAGTAATGGCAGGTGTTGGGTTGATTGAAAGTCTGTTAACGCTTAATATGGTTGATGAAATAACCAGCACAAAAGGACAATCTAACCGTGAGGCTGCCGCACAGGGCATAGCAAATATCACCAACGGTTTCTTCGGAGGAATGGGTGGATGTGCAATGGTTGCTCAGACTTTAGTGAATATCGGAGCCGGTGGAAGAGCCAGACTTTCTGCAATAATTGCCTCAATTGCAATCTTATTGATCATTCTGGTTGCAGGTCCTGTAATAGAACAAATTCCAATGGCGGCATTAGTCGGGGTGATGATGATGGTAGCTATAGGCACATTTGAGTGGGTTAGCTTTCGAATTATTAATAAAATGCCTCGACACGACATTTTTATTGGTATGCTGGTAGCAGTTATAACTGTACTATTACACAATTTAGCTTTAGCCGTTTTGATAGGTGTAGTTATTTCAGCTCTTGTATTTGCCTGGGAAAGTGCCAAACGAATACGTGCAAGAAAGTATGTAGATGAAGATGGTGTAAAGCATTACGAAATTTTTGGACCGCTGTTCTTTGGTTCTACTGCCGCATTTATTGAAAAATTTGACGTACTAAATGACCCGAATGAAGTTGTAATTGATTTTAAGGAAAGTAAAGTAGTTGATATGTCTGCTATTGAAGCTTTAAATAAAATTACGGAGAAGTATCACAAGGAAGGTAAAAAACTACATTTACGACATTTAAGCCAAGATTGCAGACAGTTACTGAAAAATGCTGAAACAGTTATAGATGTGAATATTATCGAAGATCCTACCTACAAAGTAATGACTAATAAGTAACATTGGTATATTTAAGTTTACATCGAAAGCTATCAGATTTTTTCTATGGTTTTCGATGTTTTTTTTATGCATTTCAGCCTTTTACTTTTAAACTAAGTTTAAATATTAGATTTAAATAAACCCAAAAATGGTTCGGGGGTTATAAGCTAAAGCCAACCTCTTAAACAAATTATCGATAGAGAATTAAGCTTCTCTTTATTTACATCGCTACTTCCTGAAACGGAATGATTTGATGCTGGTGTTCTGAATTATAATAAGAATTGTTTTTCCATAATATAAAAGTCAATTCTAGGAGTTTTCTTTGGATGGCAACTATAGCCTTCATTTTGATACCATGCCTTGAAACCATTCTTAAGAAAATATCTCTGAACCTTTCATCAGTCCTAATTGCAGTTAATGCTGGAAAGTGCATTACCTTTCTTAAATTCCTATTACCCCGCTTGGAAATTCGAGGTTTGGATTTCACTGAGGTTCCAGATGTCTTTTCTCTTACATCTAATCCTGCATAACTGACCAACTGTCTTTTATTCTTTATTAACTCGAATCCGTTGGTTTCAGCGATAATTGTTACAGCAGTCAGATTTCCAATTCCCGGAATTGAAGATACTATTTTCATCTTTTCTACTAGAGTTTGATCTCCTTTGATAAGGATAGCAATTTCTTCTCTTATCTGCTTTTCCTGCAAATCAATAAGAGCTATTCTTTTTTTAGTTCGTTTAACTGAGCTTTCACTTGAAGTTGCAGAAGTACGTTCTGCGTGCAGTTGATTTTTCAACATTGTACGCTCATGTACAAGCTGCTCACGTTCCCTACAAAGCTGTCTCAAATCATTAAATATTTTTAAAGGAGGTTGCCATACTTCCAATTGCCTTTCCAAACCAAATCTAGCAATCGCTTGTGAAGCGCTCTTGTCAGTAATGGTTTTTATGTCAAGTGTTTTTGCATAATTACTGATCTTGTTTGGCAAAACGATGCTGACTTGTTTTTGAATACTGTAAAGATAGTAGGCTAAGGATTCATGGTAAACTCCTGTTGCTTCCATCACGTACCGTACTTCTGTTGTAGTTGATGTCTGTTTATTTACCCACGATACAAGACTTAAAAAACCTTTTTTAGTATTGGGAAATACTTTGTAGCCATAGACTTCTATGCTGATCTGTTCATCCATTCTACCAAGCGATACAACTAATTCATTTTGTGCAACATCAATTCCTACTGTCTGCTTTAATAATACCTTCATCTTATATGGTTTAGGTAAGTGATAACCTTCCTTCATCTTTTCTCCTGACTGGATATACTGGCTATTAGACTCATAATGAGCAAATTCCTTACATTCTGTTCAGATTCTAAAAGGTTAAAGAAGAGGAGGCAGTCTCTTTTCTTGAATATACCATAAGGCTATTTAAAGCAAAATCTGCTCTCGCCCTTCTTCACTATGATTATATTATACAAACATAGGAGAAGCAAAAGAAGACCGCCGGAACGGGTCATATTCACAGTTTTTATTTTTGCAGTTTATCGGCAGGGTCATTTTTTTGTTGTTGTAATTTTGCAATTTCCTTATTAAACCACCTTGTGAATCGCCCGCTTTTATTTTCCCCGGCTACAAATTTCCCATTTGGCAGCATCCCGCACTGGCAATTATCAGTAAGCAGTTTTAATTTACCGCCTTCAACAAATACGAGCCCGGTACTTTTAAGTTTTTCTAAAAAGTCATTCAGGGATTTGTATGCACCATTACGTGTTACAAAAAACTCGAGCTGCTGTTCCGCGGCAAGATCAATTTCTTGTCTCATGCATAATTCTCCAATAATGGCATGCTGTATGATATCCAGTTCAGCAGGCTCCCAGATTAGTGCTTCTGTATGCTGTTTTAAAGAACTCTTACTCAATTCAAAGTAACTATACTGCCATCCATAATTGCCTTCAATTCCCTGTAGCCTGCAGTCCAGAAACCGGTTTACGGGTTCCATTGTAAGGTCTTCTCCAAATATTTTCATGGGAAGGTGTTCGAACTTATAGGATAATCTGGTCCAGATTGTTTCAAGAAAAAGTTTTGTGGTATTATAGGAGGTTGAACTATAAAACGGCCACCAGTTTTCGTCTTTTATTGTACTTCCAAAAGGCATCCCATTGTGCTTTATCATGGAGTACTGTCCGCTGAAAATTAGACTCGGGAAATTATGCGGGCCAAATCCGGGAATGATATTGTTCAGGTCCGTTGTGACATTTGCCTCTAAGTATTTGGAAAATGATTCCCTAAAACTAAATTCGTTTGCGAATCCGTTATATCCCCAAATTATTCTAACTGGCAGTACTGCTTCAATTTTTAAAGTAGTAAAAACGGAATGTTCATGTTTTGTAAGTTCACCTGATTCATATGATGTGATATCTTTCCTGCAGACCGTTTTAAAGGCATCCCTAAACAGCCTTCCAATAAAATTTTCTGAAGTTACGGGGTCATAATTATCTACAAGAAATTGTAAATTGCTGAAACCTTCTTTTATATCTTTTGAATATAAATTTTTTTTAACCTGAATAACTGCAATAACCTGTTCAGGCCTGTATTTATACCGTTCAGTATAGGGGATTCGCTCACCTTCGCCTTCAACCAGCATCACATCAAATTCCGTTGCACAGCCCGTGATAAAGCTGTTTTTGATTACTTTTAGATTCAGTCCCTCAAAAAGTGATCTTTTCAGTACACTCTCTGTGAGCCCTTCATACATTGCTCCTATAGTAGTGGGGTGTTTAATATCCTGCTTATTGAGAATTTCTCTTTCAGCTGAAACAAATTCATCAAGGAGATCTGCAATTGTACTTATATCCATAGTGTTGATGTTTTTCTATGTTAACTGGATCTGAATGTACAGAATAATGAAGTTAAATTAAATATTTAAAGTACTAAAAAAAACATTGTAAAAAAATGACCTGCTAATTATTAGCAGGTCATTACATATACACTGGTAGTCTTTAGGCACTAATCAGAGCTGTTAAACTCAAAACTCAGCTGTTTTTCGTTCCCGAAATTATCAGAGATCCACACGTCAAAGGACTGCGAGACGGAAGACTGTGAGGTGTAATAAAGTCTGAACTCTCTTGATTTCAGCTGGTATAGGTCATTGGGGAGGTAATGCGGCTGATCGTAATACTGCAGTGTTCCGTTCCCGTCGAACTGAAAGTAACGGATAAAATAGCCGGCTCCCGTATAGCTGTTATTTTGCGCTATGCTGATCCTTATCTCCGCCGTACTGCCCCTGGCAATTTCTTTGGGCACCGGCATGACCTTCACTTCGAAAGGAAAGTCCTGCTGTATTTCCATTTTATCCTGATCGCAGGACAGCAAGGTAAATGAGCACATCAGCACTGCCAGTACCGCTCTTTTGCTTCTTTTAAAAATTGCTTTCATCTTGTCGTTTTTTAAAAATTAAACCTTAATCCCAGACCAGCTGACGGACGGAATTGCTGCAGATCAGTGCCCCACACTGCTTTGATGCGTCCCTGCAGCAGCAGGACAAAATGGTCGGACAGGTAGGTTTCAAGGGACAGCCGTCCACCAGCCCCGTAAAGGAAATTGTCGTCACTTATTATTTTTGCCCCGTCCTGAAGCAGGGCTTCACCGCGGTTGATGCTCTCATAACCCAGAACGGCAGCAAGTGATCCATTCAGGGCAAAATTCCTGTGGGCATCGCCCAGCACGAAAAAACTGTAACCGCCTTCCGCTGTAAAGGTTTCCAGTGGCAGGCGCAGGGCCTTGTACTTCGAATACTGGTGGCTGTATTCCAGTGCCCATAATTGGTAATTGCCGTTTTTTCCATTTAGGGTCATGCCCAGGTTCAGGTAATAATTACGCCATGGCATATCGCCGGACAGGGTTCCGGTAGTAACTTCGAATCCTTTTTGTCCCGGGATCATGCGCTGTGCGTAGGTCATAATAATGCCGGTCATTACCAGCATCACTGCATAGATATATTTTTTCATTTTTCTAATTTTAGGATTGCTACAATTTCAGGTGCATGTCATTGATCAGCCTTGCTTTTACCAGATCTGCATTTTCCAGCTCCAGTGTCTGGTGCCTGCCTCCGTTTTTCTCGAAAATCTCAACAAGCAGCAGCTTATCATCCGCGATGGTAAACTGGTCCAATAGGAACACATTCTGGTCTGTGCTTTTTCCTGGAATCTCCGTAAGGGGCTTGAACATGCGAAGCGCTACCAGCATTATCTGTTGTGCGGCAGTGCGTCTGGCTGTTTTTTTGTCTATCACCTTAAAGCTCATAAAATCGATGCCGAAAGGGACATTGGTTCGGTTTTCAAGCTGCGTATGAAAATAATACCTGCCATTGTGGATGTAGATTCCCTTTAAGCTGAATTGTACACCGAAACTCTGCGATGCAATGTGCTTTACGATTCGTTTGTTGTTTTTGTAAATGGTTTGCAGAATTAGTGCAGCCAGTGAGGGCGGGGTTTTCCCGAGCTCGTCAAAGAGTACATCGTTTCCTCTTGCTTTGTCCATTGACTTCTGTAGGTTGACAAGGTCATAGCTGAGGGTGGGCGGGCTGGAGCTGTACTGCACAGTAAAACTATAAAAACGGCCGTCATCGGTAATTACTGAAAAGTTCGTTTCTTCTTCAAAATTCTTGACCGATGACTTGACGCGCAATACGTTTTCCGCATCCTCGGCCTTAGAGGCAATCAGGTGTTCGCTTCCCAGATCTATATATCGGATAGCCGACGGGAAAATAAGATGCGAAGTTTTGTCATAGGTAACCTGCATATTGTAGGGTTCTATCTTTCCGAAATCAAGGTTTTCAGTTTGGTTTTCCTGCGCTGACAAGGGCAGTGAAAAGGCCATTAATAGGGCAGTTGCCCAAAATGTTTTGAAATGATTTTTCATAATAATTTATTTAGGATTGCTGTTATTTTTTAGACACCAGCAAGACCTGATATCCTGCTTTCAGGGTCACTTTGGGTGTCCTTACTTTTTTGGAGAAATAGCCCGAGATGCCCTGGACTACGCCCCGGCTCAAATCAGCGGCCATCTGCTGTCCAGTAGACTGTGTCATCATAAGGCTCGTGCCGGACTGCTGGCTCATATTGCCCGCCATTTCTGTAAGGGCATTCCTTTCAGCAGAATAGGGAACTGCTACTCCCTGCTGTCCGTCCAGATCATAAATGGTGATGTCCATCGGGATAATAATACCGTCCAGTTCGATTGAGGTGACTTTGAGCTGCAGTCGTCCTGCCTGTATCTTGGCATTCGCCGTAACAATTGTACCTGTTGCTACGGTTAGGCCTGAAATCCGGGCAGGCTCCAGTAAACGAAGGGAAACGCCGGCCTCCCCGATAATGGTCTGGGTCTGGTGCACGCAGGCCTTCACGCTGTTTTTTGGCTGTTGCAGCTCTGCTGATTTACCTGCGGTATAAAATCCGTGGTTTCCGTTTTTATCCCAGTCCGCCAGAAAAACGCTGTCGGACGCTTGGCGGTACAGCGAGGACACCCTGCTTTTTTTTGCGGGAATCAAAGCTTCAAAAGTCTCCTTTTGTAATTCAGGAGTGGGAGTAGCAATATTTTTGCCTGCAGGCTCTATGGGGCTGGCTCCTGAGGGAAGATATTTGGCGGCCATCTGATAGGATTTTTCCATGAGTGCCAGCTGATCATCAACCGTAGCAGTGGCGGGAACATCCTTTTGTGCGAGTTCCTCTTTGAGCTCCTCGAGCTGCCGGCGCAGTTCTTTTGTTTCTCCGTTGTCCTGCTGATAAAAAGATCCGAGCGTGCTTTGGGCACTACGGTAGCTGTTCAGTGCCGGATTGTTTGGCTCTTCCGCCTGATCAGGCAAGGCTTCTTTCTGCTGATCGCTATCCTCATGCCAGTAATCGGACAGCGTTGTTAACGCGTTCTTTTTTTGCTCTTCTTTGTCTTCGAGCATTTCCTCCTCATACGCTTTCTCCTTATCTGCCTGCAGTACCGATTCGCTTGCCTGAGGTACGCTGTCGTTTAGCCCGGGGTTTTTGATCTGCTTTTTATCTGTCGAAGGATTAAAGATCAAGTACATACAGCCGCTGCAGACAATACCCATCAGGGTAAAAATCAGCGGCTTTTTCAAACGCTCTACTGCCGTCTTTTTTTCATCAGGCAAAAACGAGGTACTGCTCTGGCCGGTCCCTTCTGAGAGAAGGCTGACCTTTTTCTTAGTGTCTTTCATAATCTTATTGTTTTAAAATAGGCTTTAGGGAATCCTGCAAAGGCGCCGGACTTTGTTTTCCTGACGGGGCGGGGTTTTCGATATGGTCTACAGCCATGCTATTTCGGGCAGCTGCAGTATCACGGCAGACATTGAAAATGACAACTCCGGTAAGCAACACGTACGCTGCAAAAAAGTACCGTATCACCAGATGCTGCCTTTTTACAGGCATCGCGTCCCAGTCCTTATCAAGCTTTTCCAGCCACTGGTCTATTTTTGTTCTTAAATTTTTCATAACGTTATTATTTCTGTTTTCATAGCTTGAAACGTTTAGCGGACCTATCTGCTTTTTGCTCGTGTTCTTCACTCACCAAAGCGACTGCCTGAGCTGCGCTCGGCGCCGATAGCACAGACAGGTTTGTCAGTTCCGATTTTTTCAGCAGCTGCCCAAATTGGTCTTTCCTTGCAACCTCCATTGCGTTGAGGGAAAATTTACCGTTCAGGTATTTTACCAGCATAATGCAGCGTACACTGGGCTTGTCCGCGCCCGACCATTGCAGGTAGCCTGTCAGCAGCAAGTGCTCTTTGGGTAAACAGTCTGCTTCTTTTCGGCAGCTTTCAAGGTATTCCGAGATGCTGTCTCTGAGCTTTCCGGCATGCGCACCCTGCGTATGGAAATAACCGCTATATCCTTTGTCAGTTAGGACTCTCGCGAATGCGTCTAAATCTAATAATGCTTCCATGAGATTTTTTTTACCGTTCAATAACTTCTATGTCCCTGTTTTCAACCACCGCAAACTTTTCAATAGTAAAGCCCTGAGGGTTATTGTCCGAACGCACCGAGTTGACCAGTAGGCAGGATGTAACCAGACTGCGCCGGGTCACATTGCTGGAACGTATTATAATCTGCCGGGCATAGCTTCTCACCGCATACGGATACGTCTCGAAATTGCAGACCACACTGTCTATCTCGATACGCTGCTGTACATTGCCCGATATGATACGGCTGTAATAGCCTTTCTCCAAAAGGTCCTTGTAATAGTCAAAGGCGCTTTTATCGGCAAGGTTAAATGCCCTTTTCATGTTGCTTTCAATGGCATTTTTGTCCGGTGCCAGGGTAAAGAACAGCTCGTGAAAGCGCCTTACGTGCTCGCGGGCTTCAACCGGACGGTTGATCGAGGCGTCCTGGGCAAGTGCCAGCATGAGCGATTTGCCATTGTCCAGCACATAAATTTTCTGGCGCTGCAGCTCGGCAAAACCGTACGATTTCCAAAGGGCGTATCCGGTCACCGTTGCACAGAGCCCGGCAAACACGATGGCGTAGAGCCTGATCTGCCGGAAACTGTTTTCTATATTTCTCAGTGTTTTAAATTCCATTTTATTGAATATTTATAGTTATTTATTGATCAGCCTTCCGGCAATGTTGCCAGCGGCCGATCCTGCTCCGGCGCCTGCGATATTTCCGGATTTCATGGCAGTCTGGTGAACGTTTCGTGAAAAGTTTCCTGCGCCTCCTGCCTGTATAATCCAGCCTGTCACCGTCGGAATAGTAAAATAACCCACGATACCGATGATCATAAAAATGATGTACACGGTGTTTGAGGTGTCGGGAATAAAAGCGGGATCAGCAAGCATTTCAATGTCCCTTTCAATGATCAGTGACTGGATCCTGGCCAGCATTGAGCTGAACAGGTCCGCTACGGGAAGCCAGAGATAAACGCTGACGTAACGGGTAATCCACTGGGTGAGTGTTGACTCAAAGCCGTCCCAGACTGATATGGCAAATGCAATAGGGCCAAGGATCGAGAGAACGATCAGAAAGAAAGTCCGTATGGTATCGATAACCAGCGCTGCAGCCTGAAACAGTATTTCAAGCAGGTTGCGAAACCATTCTTTTATTATTTTCTCTATCTGATAGGTCTGCCTGTCCATATACATTCCTGCCATAGTCCCGATATCCGAAGGCGACCAGCCCAGCTCGTCGAGTTTTTTGTCGAACTCCGCGTCCGATACCATATAGGCTGTCTCGGGATTGCGGATCATCGCCTCATGCTCCAGCTGGTCTTTTTTTGCCTGCAGATCGTTCAGGTCCAATACCTGGTCTTCCAGAATGCTGTGCGTTCCCTGCACTATCGGGCTTAATACGGCATTGATTGTGCCCAAGACCATAGTTGGAAAAAACATGATGCAGAGTCCCAGCGCAAAAGGTCTCAGCAGCGGGTATACATCAATAGGTTCTGCACGGCTGAGCGCCTGCCATACTTTTATGGCTACAAAAAACAGTGCCCCGAGTCCTGCAAGTCCCTTGGCCACCGCCGCCATATCGGCGGAGAGTGGCAGCATCTCATCATAAAGTGAGCGGAGGACCTGGTGAAGATTATTAAATTCCATTTCACCAGTATTTTTGGTCAGGAGTGCCGTAAAGCTCAAGCACCCTTTTGGTGCTGTTCTGCTTTTTAGCCCTCAGGATGCTGACCGAAATATTCTTGTTGGTATAGTAGCGCACCAGGCTATGGTATTCTTTTACCTCCTTGTATACGCGGTCAACAATGTCCATTCGTTCCTTATCACTGAGCGACAAGCTTGATGAGGTTACAATCTGCTTGAGTTCTTTTAAAAGCTCGGTACTTTCTCCCAGCAGCGCCGAATACCCCTTGGCAATTGCGGTTAGTTCTCGTGCCGAAAAGTTAGGGTCACTGAGCATCCTGCCGAAATTCTGTACATACATTTCCGATACATCGCCCACCAAGAGTACTGTCTGCTGTACCTTGCGTGCGTCTTTTACCAGATTATTAATGGCCTGCAGCTTGTCATAATATTCCTTGCCCTGCTTATACACCTTTTCGACTTCCTTGAAGTTTTTAACTACATTGCTTACCGTAGAGGAAGTCTGTATGATTTCGTTTGCGCTGTTGAGAATCCCCGAGGCCAGGTTGGCCGGGTCGGTAACCACGAACTGCGCTTTTGCTGATGGTGCAGCGGCAAGCATAATTGCCGCAGACACCATAAATAATATTTTTTTCATTTTTATAGATTTAGAATTATTACTAATTATGGATTTTCGTGCTCGCGCCTCCTTATGGCTATCTGCTTGATGGCGAGCTCTACATTTCCCCCAAGTTCCGAGGCAAGCTGCATCACTTCCAGTTTTTCGGTTTCTTCGGTTGTGTAGGCGTAATACTCTTCGAGGCTGACTTCTGTGGCATAGACCGCGGAGTGCGTTCCGCCAAGTCCGATCCATACTTCCTTGTAAAGGCGTGATGGATCATTGTTCATATTAATGGAAAGCACCTGGGCCTTTTCCTTATCGGTCAGCCCCAACATGGCCTGGATGTCATCAAACTTGTTCATATATTTGCGCTGGTCAAGCAGTATCTTGCAGTCCGAATTGTTGATGATGCTTTCCTTGACAATAGGGGACTTAATAATATCATCAACTTCCTGGGTCACTACAATGGCCTCTCCAAAGAACTTGCGGACAGTCTTGAAAAGATACTTGAGGTATTCGGCCATTCCTTCCTTGGCAATCGCTTTCCATGCCTCTTCAATCAGGATCAGTTTGCGGATACCTTTAAGCCTGCGCATCTTATTGATGAAAACTTCCATAATGATGATGGTCACGATTGGAAATAGGATTTTATGGTCCTTGATTGCATCAATTTCAAACACTATAAAACGTTTGGAGAGCAGGTCGAGCTGTTTATCGGAATTCAGCAGGTAATCGTATTCGCCTCCTTGGTAATAAGGCTCTAGTACATTTAAGAAATTTGCTAGGTCAAAGTCTTTTTCCCTTACCTGCTTTGCTTCCAATACCTGACGGAAATCCTCCTTTACGTAACGGTAAAAACCATTAAAAGAAGGAAATGCATCAAGTTGCCTGATCCTTTCAATATAGCCGCTCACGGCATTGGAGAGTGCCACCTCTTCGGAGCGCGTGGGAGGCTCGTCATCACGTTTCCATAAGGTCAGTATGAGGGTTTTGATGCTTTCCCTCTTTTCAATATCGAAAACCCCGTCGTCGGTATAAAAAGGATTAAAGGCAATGGGATTGTCCTCGGTATAGGTAAAATAGACCCCGTCTTCGCCTTTGGTTTTTGCTTTGATAAGCTCGCACAAACCCTGATACGAGTTGCCGGTATCCACCAGCAATACATGGGACCCTTGCTCATAATACTGCCTCACCATATGGTTGGTAAAAAAAGATTTGCCGCTTCCCGAGGGGCCGAGTATGAACTTGTTGCGGTTGGTAATAATACCGCGTTTCATCGGCAGGTCCGAAATGTCCAGATGGATCGGTTTCCCTGTAAGCCTGTCCGCCATCTTGATACCAAAAGGAGATGGCGAATTATGGTAATTGGTTTCCTCTGTGAAGAAACACAAAGCAGGCTCGATAAAAGTGTAAAAGCTTTCCTCGCTAGGGAAATCTCCCGCATTTCCTGGCATTCCCGCCCAATACAGTGTAGCGGTATCAGTCGTGTTATGCCTTGGCTTGCATTCCATAAGGGCGAGTGCGCTCCCGCAGTCGTTCTTCAGCTGTTTGAGCTCGGATGGGTCGTCCGACCATGCCATGATATTGAAATGCGCGCGGATGGAAGACAGTCCAAAAGAATGTGCCTCATTGAGATAGCGTTCGATCCATTCTTTGTTGATCTGGTTCGCGCGGCTATATCGTGCCAGCGAGTGCATGTTTCGGGCTGACTTTTCAAACTTCAGCAGATTCTCTTCGCTGTTGTCCAAAAACAGGTACTGGTTGTAAATGTGGTTGCAGTTCAGCAGCAGTCCCACAGGCGCGGCAAAAGAAAGACGGCAGTCACTGCGGTCGGTTGACAGTTTTTCATATCGCGTATCAGCCGATACAGATGAGGGCAGGTTGTCGGTGTCAGAAAGGGTATGCAGGCACAGCCTTTTGTTTCCCACACGGACCTCTTCGCTGCCCAAGGCAATATCCTGCAGCGGTGTTCCGGTTTCCCTTGACAGGGTCAGGTACTGTTCCAGCAGTCCCTGTCTGTCTTCAGATCCAACAATGTCGTCTTCACTCATCCGACTGATTTTGACAAATCCGCAATCGTTTATAATGCGCTCAAACTGCGCCACGGCTTCCATAAAACGATGTATTGTCTCTTTGTCCCGTATTTCCTTTGGTATCAGTGTACCTTTGCATAGCGAGGAGAAATTGCTCTGCATCCTCATGCGCTCTTTGGTGGTCTTGGTCAGGAACAGGTAGCAGTAATGGTTCAGGAACGGACGCTCATTAAAGTGCCGCTGGTAAGACCTGGCCAGAAAACTATGGTCATCCTTATCTAATTCAGGATCATAATTTTCCCTGATGTACCAGTCCTGTTTATGGACGACCGTGAAATCTGGTAGGGTCTTAATGGCCTTATGCCAGGCAGAATGAATAGCCTCATACTCGGCGGAGGCCACCGTGAAGAGTTCGGGCAGCCGCACTTCAAAGCACGCAGTAATATCGGCGTCCTTGGAAAGTATGCAGTTGTTCTCTACTGCCAGCAGTGGAAATCTGCTTTCCAGTGTTGTGGTCTTGGCTGTATTTCTCATGCCGTAGTGGGTTTAGGAGTTGACCTTAAGCAGCGACGTACTGGTTTTCGGCAGATGATGTATCGGGGATGCCTTTTTTTTGCTCCGATTTTCATCAGTCCGTGTTCACCGTATTTTCTGTTGAGCGAGAAGGTCTGCCACACAATCAGCGAAGCACCGCCTGCCCCAAGAAAAAGACAGATATAAGAACTGGTTCCGGCCATATACAGGATCATGACCAGGATAAGTATTCCCAGCAGTCCGCCTGCGAAAATGAAAAGGTACTGCGCCTTGAGCCCCCTGAACTCGACTGTCCTTCCAATACCTTTGTTGATGTTGTACGTATCCATAGTGCAGGGTTAAAGGAAGAAGGAGCGCAGTATGGTAGCCGCTACAATAAGGAAGATACAGGCTCCGAACCAGCTTGCCGCGGTTTTTGAGGTGTCGGGGTCCCCGCTGCTGAATTTGTTATACACTTTAACCCCGCCAATTAATCCTACTACTGCGCCTATGGCATAGATAAGCTGAGTGGCAGGGTCAAAATAAGAGGTGACCATCTGCGTGGCTTCCGTGATACCTGCCGTACCGTTTCCCTGCGCAGATAACTGTAAGGATGACAGCACTAACATTGCTGCCTGCAGGATTTTTTTTCTCTGTTTTTTCATCATTAAACACTTTAGATTGTTACTGTTTTCCCGCACTATGCGGGCTCTGACGACAAAAGTGTGATGAAAATTGAGTGCCTGAAGTGAAGTGGCTTTCTGTGGAACTACTTGGCAGTCAGATGTAGAAAAATGTAATTTTCAGGCAAAAAAAAAACGCCGAAACGACAGTGTTTCGACATTAAAATTTGTTATTTGAGCGCAAACGAAAAAGCTAAGTATTTGTGTCCTTTAAAACTTAAACTACCGAATGTATCAATCATTAAATAATAAAGGGGGTTTTGTCCTTAGACAAAATCCCCAATATCAAAATCATTGAAATCATTTTTCCGCAGATAAGAAGAACCGGAATCCTTTTCAGAGGAAAGGCTGCCGTCCAGCAGCTCTGCTATTTTTCGGGAAGCACTTTCCATGGAATTTTCCAGCAGGCTGAATAATTCGGTTCCTTGTATTTTTTGAACTAATGCAATGGCTGTTTCCTTTTGGGATGGCTCGAGCTTGTCCTTTATCAGCAGCATCCCCACAGCGCTTAGTTCCTCGAAGGTAACCCCTTGGGCAAAACCGTCATTCCATGCCGACATTCCATAGCCGTTCCATTCTTCTTCTTCCTCTTCCAAATCGGGCTGATTTCTGAGAACATCGTCCAGTTCTTCCTGCGGATTATCTATATCGAAATCTTCTTTGTCGATTTCAATATTAAAATTATCGGTTTGTTGTTTCTTGTTGCTGTTTGGAGGCTCAGCGGCACACTTTGGCGTCGAAAGGCGTTGTACCGTTTTAGGCTGTCCCATAACATTCGGCAGTTGATGATTGGGTTTCCCGCGAACAGGTTTTTCCTTTTTCCGTATCCGAATACTAATTTTATCATGCAGGAGTAGGGCCATTACAGCCAAAAGGCATATCAAAATTAACGTTTCCATAATTAAAATATAGGTTTGTACTTATCATTAAAACTTGAGATAATCTGCTCACCAAACTCCTGAAAATGATATTCGAGCAGATTGTCCAGATACGCGTAAATGCTGATCTTATCCTCTCCAATAACCTGTACGATACGGGTAAGCTTCTCATGAAAATCCGGCCGGATATAAACTGTTTTTCCTTCACGGGCGTTGGTTTGCGACTTTTTGAAAAAGAGACTTTCGTAATTTTCTTCAGCTGTTTTTTTGATTTTGCTGCGCTCTTTCGGAAAATATTTTTCCTTGGACTTTTTTATAACATCTTTAGGCTGCTCGGAAGGAAGCTGCAAACCTTCTTTTTTTACTCCCTCTACCATGAGGTTCATCATCATCTCTTCGTCTATTTCAGGAATAGCTTTTTTGTTATTGTATTTTTCCATGATGCTATAATTGAGTGATTCGTAAAAATTCTGTCATAAACTGGTCCAGACGGCACGTGCTCATCAGCCGTTCATCAGGAGGCATTAGGGTGGAACGAAAAACAGTTTTTGCATCTGCTTCGCTTTCTTTGCGAAAACGTGTGCTGTTCATGATCTGGCAGTCCATTAGGCTTAAGCCTAGCTCATTAATAAGTTTGTTATAGACCTCGTACAGAGGGGAGCGTTCACGGCCGTCCACCTGATTCCAAAACAGGTTGATTGTTTTTATGGACGTGTCTCCTTTTTTCATAATAACATCCTTCATAAGCTGGGTAAAAATAAGGGTGCTTTCCATCACAACACGGTCCGCTGTGATCGGCGTAAAAATGTGATGCATACCCGCAAGGGCTTTCAAAATGCCAGGAGTGTTTACTGTTCCCGGAAGATCAAAAAAAATATAATCAACAGGAGCTGATAGAGAATCTACAAAGTCATGTGCCGCCTGAAGCACTCCTTCGGCTTTATGCTGAAAGATCGGATAAGCTTTCTTGTCAATAGCTGTAAACTGCCTGAAGGCAGCCTTTTTCAAAAACTCATTTTCCATGACCATTGATAAATCCCGGTCTTTCATTTTCATGAGACTATGCTGCGGGAAGTCGGCATCGAATACCGCCACATTGTAGCCAAGGCGGTAATGCAGGGTACTGGCGGCAAGTGCCGTAAAGGTGCTTTTGCCCACACCCCCCTTTTGGGAGGAAAAGGCAACGAATACGGGTTGGTTTTCTGTTTTCATTTTTATGTTATTTAATATTTACTTATATCTGTACGCGCAGTTGTAAGTACCCAGGTGGACCTTTCAGTGTGTACTTATGCACTTGGCCGTATATGTACATGATGCGGTATTTAGGTACTCACCAATGTTGATGCATTTTTAGTGAGTTATGTACATTGGCAGATATTTGTGATCTTATTTATATATAAACCCAAATCTGTAAATCTGGGCATGTGCAGGTGCATATATAATTGATAAATTACATCCCAACATACTTACATCCCTGCGCCTTTTTGCACATACAAAGAAATGCAGGTATATATGTGCTTCATTTTAGCTGGCACTAATTGGCGTTCAAAGACTTTTTTCGGTACTCTGCTGACTTATAGTACTTTGACAGAGAGTACTTTCTTTTGTACTGTGATTTTTACTAACGGACTTATGCAAAAACAAATAAATATTTCTGGCAATAAAGAGGACAGCGTCAAGCTGTCTTTCCTTCTATATTTAATCCGTCCCGAAGGGCGGATTTTTGTGTTCGCCAGAACACGGCAAGTTGTGTTTTGAGGCACTCGAAATTGAATTCGTGCCCCAAAACAACTTGCCCTTCCGGGGGCTGGAAAAACCTTCCGGAGTCAGGTTTTATTGCAGAAGTTATAATTGATTTGAGATGAAAGAAGAAAATAAAAGAAGAGGCGGCAAAGGGGGCAGGAATCCGAAAATTGATCCCAGTATACACAGACATGTTTTTCGTTTGACTGAAAAGGAAAATGCGAAACTGTTATCGCTATATGAATCGTCAGGAATGCACAATAAGGCAAAATTTATTATATCCCTTTTATTTGGAAAAGAAGTCAAGACAGTTAAAATAGACAAGGGAACAGTTGATTTTTATATGCGGCTGACCACATTGCACAGTCAGTTCCGGTCAGTAGGAGTAAATTATAATCAGGTCGTGAAACTTTTGTACCGTAATTTTTCGGAGAAAAAGGCGGCAGCATACTTGTACAAGTTGGAAAAACAGACTGCCGAATTTGCCGCATTGTGCCAAAAAATTATCCTGATTGTACAGGAATTTGAGGAAAAACATTTTAAAAACCACCCTTAAAATGATAGCGAAAATTGGCAGAGGCAGCAATCTTTATGGTGCATTGGCATACAATCAGATCAAAGTACAAAAAGAAAAAGCACAGGTCCTGTTTACCAACAAGATGATTGAAACACCAGGCGGTATATATTCAGCGGCACAGTTAGCACAGTCTTTTGAACCTTATATATTGGCCAACCGTAATACGGAAAAACCCGTACTTCATATTTCACTTAACCCTGACCCAAAAGATAATGTCAGCGATGACAGATTTATCGCAATAGCAGAGCAATACATGAAGGAAATGGGATACGGGCAGCAGCCTTTTGCAGTATTCAAACACTCCGATATAAAGCGTGAGCATATCCATATAGTAACAATCTGCGTAGATGAAGAAGGAAAGAAGATTTCGGATAAGTTTGAGAAAAGAAGATCTATGGCCGTTTGTCGGGAGCTGGAAAGAAAATATGGACTGATATCCGCGCAGGACAAAGCAAGCAGGCAGCAGGACAAAATATTCAATCCGGTGGATTACAGGGCAGCTGATGTTAAAAGTCAGATAGCATCGGTAATCAGGCATCTTCCCAAATATTACCAATTTCAGACTTTGGGCGAATATAATGCCCTTCTTTCCCTGTTTAATATTACTGCTGAAAAAATGGAAAGCCAACTACACGGAAAAATCAGGCAGGGTTTACTATATCTTCCATTAAACGAACATGGAGAGCGGGCTGGACGTGCACTGAAAGCCTCTTTATTTGGAAAGAATGTAGGACTTCCCGCGTTAGATGTCCATTTTGGCAGATGCAAAAAAGCTTTAAAAGAAAATTCAGGAACATTAAAACTTAAAGAGACAATACGGGCTGCATTACACTCAACTGATAACGAAATGGATTTTAAAAATAAGCTACTCCATCAGGGGATAAATACAGTAGTTCGCAGAAACGAAACGGGGCGTATTTATGGCATCACTTTTATTGACCATAATTTCAGGACAGTATGGAACGGTTCGCGTTTAGCTACTGAATTTTCAGCTAATACTTTTAATAAGCATTGGAGTAACGACATTATACAGGAGACAAAAGAATCGCTGGCCTTCAATTCAAAAATAGTCATAGATAATTTTGATGATCTTCCTGATGAAAATCTACATAAACTTTTTAAGTTTCTAAATAATGAAACTGGTGTTGTAAGCCAGGAAAATAATTTTTCATTAGGAGCTTTTGGAGGACTGCTGCCCGAAGCGAATGGGGAAGATTATATGGAGGATGCTTTTGCTGCTAAAATGAAGAAGAAAAGAAAACGTAATAGGGATAAATAAATTTTAATAGTATAATAATATGCAACTATAAAGATACTCTCAATCCCAAAGCATAGCTCCAATACAGGATCCTCGGCGCTGCATGTGTCTTAAACTGGTATATGCCATACATGTATAAGGAGCACAGTATAAATGCTCCCCAGGTAAGTCCAATGTAAAAAGCACCCTGTTGTTCTCCATAATCAAACATTGATGAGACAACTGCTTTTACTACTATTGCGGGAATAATACAGCATATCAGTACACATAATGCCCAAGGCAATATCCAAAGCTTGTTGTTCTTTGCGCGCAGGCCTATGACAGTTCCTTTAAAGAAATAAATGATGCAGAAAATGAGGTAGGTAAATAATAGTGCCAAACCCAAAATTCTAGATTTGCTGGTTTCTTCCCCTAACAGATTTTGGGACAATATAAATCCGGCATAAAAGTAAATGCCGAATATAGCACACATTTTTAATGCAAAAAAAAGTAAGGAAGCTATCCCAAACATTAATCCCATGGCAGCCTGGCTTTCTTCCATTTTCCGATTTTCATATTCTGTTTCGCTTTCGCCTGGAAAAGCATCAGGATAATTAGTATACATATTATTTTATGGATTGGCGGTGATTTTTTTAATTTTCTGTAAGTAATTGATTTTTAGTAGTATAAAATTAATAAAAAAAATAATATGTATTCTGAATTTCATTTTACTGCATAAAGCCAAAAACGGCCAAGCAACACCAATATGTGCCTCAATAATAATAAGGCACAGTCCAGCATTTAAATTCACGCCCAAACATTAAACATTTTAAAATGCAGGGTGATGATGATTTAAGAGGGCTTGCCAAGATAATGGCATTTATGAGGGCAGTAAGTATCCTGATAGTACTGATGCATTTATATTGGTACTGTTATGGCTTTTTTCTGGAAAGGGGATTGACAATGGAAACCCTAAATAAGATTTTAAACAGTTTCGACCGTAAAGCAGCTTTGTTTGCTAATGCACTTTATACGAAAATTTTTTCCGTATTATTATTGGCTTTAAGCTGTCTGGGAACAAAGGGAGTAAAGAATGAGAAAATTACCTGGACAAAGATCTTTAGTGCTTTTTGCATTGGCTTTGTCTTTTTCTTTTTTAATACCTCGCTGTTAATGCTGCCGAAGGAAATAGCAGCTTTCTTTTATATCCTAACCTTGGGATTGGGCTACGTAGCTTTAATGCTGGCCGGAGTCTGGAGCAGTCGCCTTTTAAAAACGAACTTAATGGATGACGTTTTTAACAACGAGAACGAGAGTTTTCATCAGGAGACCAAACTCATGCAAAATGAATTTTCGGTCAATCTTCCTACCAGATTTTATTATAAAAACAAATGGAATGACGGCTGGATTAATATCGTAAATCCATTTAGGGCAACAATTGTCCTGGGTACGCCGGGATCTGGTAAATCATATGCAATAATTAACAATTATATCAAGCAGCAGATTGAAAAAGGCTTTTCAATGTATATTTATGACTTCAAGTTTGACGATCTGTCCACAATTGCCTACAATCATTTATTAAAGCATCATAACAAGTACAAAGTCAAACCGAAATTCTATGTAATTAACTTTGATGATCCAAGAAAAAGCCATCGCTGCAATCCGCTTAATCCTGATTTCATGACCGACATTTCGGATGCCTACGAGGCGGCGTACACCATAATGCTGAACCTGAACAGGAGCTGGATACAGAAGCAGGGAGATTTTTTTGTAGAAAGCCCCATTATTCTTTTGGCGGCCATTATATGGTTCCTTAAAATCTATGCAGACGGAAGGTATTGCACATTTCCGCACGCTATTGAATTATTGAATAAGAGATATGCGGACGTGTTTACCATTCTTACGTCATATTCGGAGCTGGAGAACTATTTATCACCGTTTATGGATGCCTGGCAGGGAGGTGCACAGGACCAACTGCAGGGACAGATTGCATCGGCTAAAATACCCTTGTCCCGTATGATTTCACCAAGTCTTTATTGGGTTATGACCGGCGATGATTTTTCATTGGATATTAACAACCCTAAAGAACCAAAGGTATTATGTGTGGGTAATAATCCAGACCGTCAGAACATCTACTCAGCTGCGCTGGGATTATATAATTCGCGTATTGTAAAGCTCATTAATAAGAAAGGACAGTTAAAAAGTTCGGTAATTATAGACGAGCTGCCTACTATTTATTTTCGCGGACTGGATAATCTAATTGCTACTGCCCGTAGCAATAGAGTAGCAGTGTGTCTAGGATTCCAGGATTTTTCACAATTGAACCGCGACTACGGGGACAAGGAAAGCAAGGTTATCCAAAATACGGTGGGAAACATTTTCAGCGGTCAGGTGGTAGGTGAAACAGCGAAGAGCCTTTCTGAACGTTTCGGTAAAGTATTGCAGAAAAGACAAAGCATGAGCATCAATCGAAATGATACGTCTACCTCAATATCTACCCAGTTAGACAACCTTATACCGGCTTCCAAAATTTCTACATTAACCCAAGGGTTCTTTGTCGGAGCTGTATCGGACAATTTTGACCAGCGAATTGAGCAGAAAATTTTCCATGCTGAAATTGTTGTAGATAATGCAAAGATTGCCACTGAAACCGAAACCTGTCAAAGGATACCACAGATCTTATCCTTTGTTGACGAAAGCGGGACAGATAACATGAAAAAAGAAATTGATGCCAATTATAAACAAATAAAAAGAGATATAATCATGGTTATTGAAATGGAGCTGGAACGTATTAAAAATGACCCTGACTTGCAGCATTTAGTGCAAAAGGAGCAAAAAAAGGAACCTTACAAGCAATAGCACTTTCTTTCTACAGTGCCAGACACATATATCTACAGCTGGAATTCTATGGAGTCAATCAAATTGCAGGGTATTTGTGAATTAAATTAATTGTTAACATTCCAACAGGTTGAGAATGTGCATAAAAAACTTTATGACAGTTAGCGTGCGGTAAAATAATATATAAATTAGTACAAATTTTGTTGTTGTAAAAACATTCTCCTTCATTTACTTCAAACCAGTCAATGCTTATTTCGAGTTTACAGAATAATAATGATTTAAAATTTCTCTATGTATATATCTAAGCTTGTTATAAAAAATTACAGGACATTTAATGATTTTAAAATTGTTTTAAAGCCCTTGACTTTGATTATAGGTGAGAACAATATAGGGAAATCTAATTTATTGGATTCCATAGGTCTGATTTTTGGTCAGGATGTATCTTATCACAAGCGACGTGTTTTAGAGGTTTCTGATTTTAATTATAAAGAAATATTAAGGTTTAAAAGACAGGTCCTGGATTTCAATATACCGGCTGGCGATATTATTTATCCTGAAATATTAATTGAATGTACTTTAATTGGCTGGGATGAAGACCAGGAATCTGTGGTAGGTGATTGGTATAGTAACGTTAATTTTACTGAAGCAACCCTAACCTATAGATTTGCTACGGGAAGTAAATTTAACAGGGAAGAGGATGTACAGCATCAGCGTAATTTTATAACAAAATTTATCAAGGAGCATACACAAGAGCTGTATGATAAGTTGCTTGAGAGCGCAAAGCTGGATTTAATCAATTTTCCTATTTCCAAGTATTTCTATACTATTTATGGTGGTGGTGACAGCTCTTCCACTGCAAATATTTATCATCTTAATCAGATGAAGTTTGAACTTTTGGATGCTTTGCGAGATGCCTGTACCGAACTGGTAGCCAGCCATAACAGCAGACTGCTTTTTAGGATATTGAATTCAAAGGAAGAGGAGAAATATCAGGACCTCAAAGGACAACTGGTCGGATTGCAACAGGCTATTAATGATAATGCCACACTGCAGGAAATAAAGAATGGAATTTCGGTTCAACTGGATAAAATTTCCTTAGCTACTGATGAGACATCTAATCTTGTAGATCTAATTTTTTCACTTCCTGATGTATCTGATCTTTTAAAAAAAATAAGCCTTATTTATGGTGATAACCCTATTAAGATCGAACGAAATGGAACTGGAAGAAATAATCTTTTATTTATTTCTTTGGTACTGTCTTACGTGGAGGATATTACAAGAGGACACAGTTCGTATTTTAGGGTAGTAGGACTTGAAGAACCGGAATCGCACCTGCATCCAAATCTTCAGGATCATCTGGCACATAATATAGAATCGTTGATAAAAGTTGATGGTAAAAAAGATTTTCGAAAAGATATTCAGCTTCTTATCACTTCACACTCTACGCATATAACTACTAAGATTGATTTTGAAAATACTGTTGTTCTCTATAGGGATGGGGATAAGATTGAATCACATTATGTGCTTGATGGTTTCTCTGAAAAGGCACTTGGAAAAAAACAGATTAAATATCTTAATAAATACCTTGATGCAGTAAATGCCAACATTTTTTACTCAAGGAAAATCATACTGGTAGAGGGAATTTCAGAAAAACTTTTGGTGCCGATATTTTTTGAAAGAAATATGGGACATTCAACTGAAAAATCAAGCTGCTGTGTAATAAATGTAAATGGACTGGCATTTAGCTATTTCCTTGAAATAATTAAAAATGGTTTTTTTCAAAAATGCCTTGTTCTGACCGATAGGGATACAGACACAAAAACAAAAGAGCGAGCTGATAATTTGGCCGCAAAATATGACGACGTTGATCAAATCCAAGTTAGTATAACTGCTGATAGTACTTTTGAAAAAGATTTAATTAATGCAAATGCAAAAGGTAAAGGCCGCGATATTCTTCTTGCGGTTTTGAAGGATGTAAGACCTAATGCCGGAAAAAGCTATATAAGTGCACTTGGGGAAAATCCAATTGATACAGCTGGATTTTTTGCCCTTATTGAAGATTATAAGTCAGAATTTGCTTATTCATTAATGCTCAATCTGGCCGATTCTGATCCTTTAACTGATGGTTTTGTAATTCCGGATTACATAACAAAGGGACTAAATTTCTTTTCATAATGACAAAGAAAAATCAAAATGCGACATTGATTATTGCCGGACCCGGTGCGGGAAAGACCCACAACATGGTGGCTACAATTATTAGTGCTCTCCCTGAGCTTTCACCAGTGCGTTACATGGCTGTGATAACTTATACAAATGCAGCTGCAAATAATATTTATCAAAGACTGTCAAAGAAGATAAGTATACCTGAGAATTTATTTATCGGTACTATGCACTCCTTTTTGAACAGGTTTATTGTTAAGCCTTTTGCTGCTTTTGGAAGTGATTTTGTGGGCAGGGAAAAATTATTTCTGCAATGCGGCCTAGATGATGTATTTGCAAAGGTTGAAAGTCTCAAAGAGAAAGAAAAAAGAGCAAAGACTTTCCAGGAAGCTGCAATTATAAAAAAAAATATCCGCAACAGACTTAATAAAAATGGTTATATAACATTTGATCAAACCTTATCAATTTCTAAGGATTGTGTTTCAAATAAAATTATTGTAAAGGCTCTCAGCAATAGGCTTCAGTATTTATTTGTTGACGAATTTCAGGATTCGGGCAATGATGTTTTTACTATTATTGAAAATATCAGAAAACAGCAGAAAACTAAAATTTATTGTGTGGGGGATCCTGAGCAGTACATTCAAAGTTTTGATTCGGCTATTAAAGTTTTTGGGAATATTCCAATTTTAAAAGCTGCAGCAAGCAGTAAATATGACGTAGAAATTAACAACAAGAATTTCAGGTGTACAGAGAATATTGTATCGTTTCTCAATAAATTTAACGGTCGTCAGTTTAAAACTGAAATATTTAAACAAGAAGCTGCCTGCAGATTTGGTAATACTGTAGCAGAAGTAGGGGAAGATGTCATGTTTACTTTGAAATGGGGTCATGTAAGGCCAATAATAGAAGAATTTTACACCAAGTGTGACCTGATGGGAATTGCTATTTCGGGCCGCTGTATACTGGCCAAAAAAAATGATGTGGTCAATCGTGTGGCAGCGGTTGTAAATAACCATTTTATGACACCCAAAAAGGAAACGGGGGTAAGCCCCATAAAAGCGATTCAGGACACCTTGCTTTCAACAATTCGCATGAACCAAACTCAATTTTGTGATAGATATCAGACGGATGTATATACGTTGAGGAAATATTCTATTGCTATTTTTAAGGCTATAAGAAGCGGAAGAATTACAAATGAAAACACTTATGGAAGTTTTATCAAGGAGGAACTTCATTTAGAAATGCTAGAGGGGCTTCCAGTGAAAATTGAAAATTTAAAGTTTGATTTTAATCACAACTCAACAAGTGCCGTAACCCTATGCAATATACATACTATTAAGGGACTCGAATCAGAAGCAGTTCTTGCTATATCCAAAACAGAAGAAGAATTATTACTTTGGATTGAAACTAAAGCCGAAATAAGAGAGCTTAAAAGGGGCAATGAAAAAACGGATTATCCCCGATTAGGTTATGTAGCCTTTAGTCGAGCTGAAAAATTTTTGTGTATAGGGTGCCTAGAAGAAGTCAGTCCATCCACTATAGTAAAACTGCAGTCTTTGAATGTTAAATTGTTAGAGTTGTAAAAAGGAAATATCAGTAAAAAAAATGAAGTTATGAGTGGAGTAATGGAGGAAGCGATGCGTTTTGAAGACCTTGGATTAGAAAGTGTTCCTGATAAGAATGTCTGTTTAAATCATTTTGACCAGAAGCCGATAAAAAATTTTATCCGCAGAAATGCTGATATGGGATATTGTGATTATTGCAATAAAAATAAGTCTGTAATCGCTCTGGAAGATCTTATGGTATTTATGATGGAAGCTGTGCAGGCATTTTATACCGATCCTGCAAACTTTATGTCTTATAATTCCCGGGAGGGAGGTTATCTGGGTAATGTTTATGATAGTTCGGAAATTTTACAGGAGCATTTCGAATTGGAGATTAATGAAGAAACGCTGTTTAATGACATTTTTGATTCGTTGGATTACAGCAAAGGATGGGCAAACGAAATGGAATATTATGACAGTCCTTCTGATAAACTTCTGTACAGCTGGAAGTATTTCAAGCAGGTAGTTAAGAACAGATCGCGTTATTTCTTTGGACTTGTTAAGGATTTGAATTCGGAACATTATCTGATCAATTCGAATGATATGCTAAAGGAAATAGGGGACAGTATAAAAAAATTTAATCTAATTAATGTATTGCCTGCTGGTACTGTCATATTTAGATGCAGACAGCATACAAAAGGTGATCTCACCGTTACTATACCTAAGGGCATGACATCCCCTCCCGATGAAAATGCAGTAAATGCTAACAGAATGAGTCCGGCAGGAATTTCAATGTTTTACGGCGCTTTTGAGGTCGAGACTTCACTGGCAGAAACCTTGGACTATGAGAATATTGATTTGGAATCTTGTACTACTGCAGGTTTTAGAACAAATACAGAACTGACTATTATAGATTTATCAGCCCTTCCGGATCTTCCAAGTCCATTTGATCAAAAAAAACTTAAAGATTATTACAGGATTTCTTTTATCAGAGATTTTGTTCAAGATCTTATGTCTCCGATTAAAAGAGATGGGCGCGTCCACATAGATTATGTACCCACTCAAGTAGTAACTGAATATTTTAGATTTCCATTTTCTGATAAACTGAAAGGTAATAAAAGGATAAACGGGATTGTTTATCCGTCTTCTAAAAATGGAAAAAAAGCCTGTGTCCTTTTCTTTGATAATCCCGAGAGCCTTGAAGTACTCGATATGATCTCTGACACGTTACGATCTAGCGAAGTTAATTCTCATAGAGAGGAATAGAATTGCAATGTTTCTATAATCAATTATTATTTTTTTCAACGTTATAAGATATTGAGTTAATATATTAAACTGCTTTTAAATATTATGCAAATACTGAAATGAAGGGTGGTTTGAATATTAAGTTTGGATCATCTGGACACAGAAACTCCGATCTCTGTAAAACTCCGCAATTTATTTTAAAATTATGGTAAACTATTTTTGTTATAAAATTGAAAGAAAGTTTCAGATTTTTCGCTTAATACAATATACGCATGGAATTTCTTTCCAGATTTGCTTTTCATTTCCCTTATTAATGATGTTTTACCTTTATTGACAAGATTATCAATTTCAGATAAACTTAAATGAACACCACAAATATTTCTGAACTGTGTCCAATTGCATACTTCATCTCTACATTTAACAAATTTATCACTGACAATAAGTTGGTGGATTTTGCATTTTGGACAGACAAGTTGAGGAACGTGACTGTTATCAATGGAAGTTTGTAGTAATTCAGAAGTGATGAATATTGTGTATGTTCTGATATCGTTTTGAAAAGCTGCTGTGTCACTCTGGTTATTCTCAATTTTCTCTAAGGCAGCTTCCCACTCTATAGTCATACCAACATCGGCGATCTTCTTGTCTTTTACCAGTTCATACACTTTCAGTCCTTTCGGAGTAGGTAACAGTGATTTTCCTTCCCTTTGTATGTAATTACGAGAAAAGAGTGTCTCTATAATGCCAGATCTCGTTGCGGCCGTACCGATACCCATATTTCGTAAGGCACTGTATTGTTCCTTGTTTTCGACTTCTTTACCGGCGGTTTCCATTGCAGCTAAAAGTCCAGCCTCAGTGAATAGAGCCGGAGGGTTCGTTTGCTTTTTCACAACATTCGCACTTTTAATTTTAAGTTCATCACCGATTTTCAATCCGGGAATTTCCTGCTGCGGGTCATTATCATGAAAACTGCCCCTGATCGCACGCCATCCTGATTCTATTATTTTGCTTCCACTCAGGCTGAAATCATAATGTAAAACCTGTAATGCTATATGGGTGACTTCTCTGGTGCATGGCTGCGAAATTGCTTCCAGAAGTCTAAAAGCAATCATATTATAAACTGCGTTTTCCTTTGCTGGCAAGGCAGAAGGTATTTTCTCGGTAGTCAGCAGGCCATGATGATCGGTTACACGCAGGTCATTCACTATGCGTTTGTTGAATTGGCCCCATTTAACTTTGGACACTGCCTGCCTGACTGCCTCGCAGTCCTGCAAAACTCTGATCAGTCCGGGAATTTCTGCCCACATATCTTCAGGAATGAATTTGCTTCCGGTTCGAGGGTAAGTAATAAATTTCTTTTCATAGAGGCTTTGTGCAATACTTAGTGTTTCCTCTGCAGAAAGATTCAGTTTTGTGTTGGCTTCTTTTTGCAGTCCGGTCAGATCAAAAAGTAATGGTGGCTGTTCAGCTCTTTTTTTGGTTTCTGCAGCTGTGACAAAAGCGGTATTTCCACTCCGTTCGATTGATTTTAACACGTTGTCTGCCGATTTTTTATCTTCCCATTTGTTTTGTGACAGGCTTCTAAAGTCAGTGAATTCTTTGGAATGTAATACTTCTAACTGCCAGTATTGTTTTATTGAGAAGTTTTTATTTTCAAGGTAACGCATGCAGACTAAACCCAGGACAGGAGTCTGTACCCTTCCAAGTGAATAGATTCCGTCACCTGCGGCAATGCTTAATGCCTGCGAGGCATTAATACCTAATAGCCAGTCAGCCTGGCTTCTAATTTGTGCACTTTTATACAGTCCGTTAAAATCAATGCCGGGCTTTAGATTGTCAAATCCCCGCTTAATAGCTTTTTCAGTAAGTGAGCTAATCCATAATCGCTCAAATGGCTTACTGCATTTGAGGAACTCGTAGATGTTTCGGAATATTAATTCACCCTCACGTCCGGCATCAGTTGCGGCAATTATCTTTTCACTCAGGCCAATAACATGTTCTATTATTCTCAACTGCTTTTCCGCTCCTGGATCAACAGCATGGCCTTTGTCACTTTTTATTTTACGGATCGTCAACAAAAAAGGGTTTGGCATTATGGGGAGTTCGGATTTCTTAAATCCTGAAATTCCGTAATCTGCCGGCATAGCCAGTGCCACTAAATGTCCCAATGCCCATGTAACAAAATAGCCGTTACCGGTCAGATAGCCATCTTTTTTTTCGGTGGCTCCTAGCAGTACGGCTATTTCCCTTGCTACACTGGGCTTTTCTGCAATAATTGTTATCATATGTTATTACATTTTACGCCCTTTAGATTTAGCAGGTGCATCGGACTCTTCTTGATGTTCCTGCAGTTTTTTGTCATCAGGGACTGTTTGCCCTGATTTTAAAGGTTCCTTGATGTTCTTAGTTGCTTCGTTCGTTTTGCCTTCGGAATTGACGGCGGTTTGTGTTTTGTACGCCTCAGAAGGTTTTATCTGTTCTTTGATTTTATCTGGATTTTGGAATGAAAATTCTGTTTTATTGGTTTCTTTGTTGTACGTGATATATCCATTGTATTCCTTGCCTTTTTTATCCACGAGGCCGCTGATATAAACCGTGTGACCCTCTTTGAGCTTTTGATATTGTTCATTATCGAGTTCTTTGTCCCTAAAGTTTTTTGGTGCTCCCTGAGTTTGGTTCTGCTGATTGTTAGGAGCATTTCTGTCAAAGAGAAATTCTACAAAGCGTTTATCGGCATTGAACTGAACCGATGCATCAAACGTTTTTCCTTTATTGGAAACCATACCTTCTATTGGAAGCGGTTTCCCTTCCAGCAATGTTTGCTTTTGCTCTTCGTTAAGCTTTACTCCTTTAATTTCATCAGGGATTTTAATGAAATCCGTACGAAGTGCCACCACCTCATTGGTTAGTCTGTCTATACTGATAATGGAGGGGCTGATTTCATTGTTTTTCGGATTGGTGAGATTTACTATTCGTCCCATATTGCCTGTTTGCAGAAGATTGTCTTTATCTTCCTTGCTGAATTCGTGACCGAAAAAAGGAAAATTCAGATTGGGTGATTTTCGGATGCCGTGAATGGCCAACACGACCTGTCCTTCTTCGTTTTGTTTTAGGGATAGGCGTGCATCCATTCGGGTTATGGCAGTACCGAGGTTAAGGCTTACGGGCACAAGCTCATTTGTTTTGTATCCCTTTAGTAAAGGATCAAGCAAATTTAGTTTTTCAAGTTTCTCTTTGCTTAGACCAAGATTGTTTAATGTTTCCCAATCGATCTGTTCCGGTTTGTATTTGTATTCACTTGTTTCCGGGCTTGTCTGTGTTGTTTCCATATTGTTTTTATTTTCTTGTTTATCTTCCTTTTTTACTTCGTGCTGTTTCATTAATTGTTCACCTTCAGGTGTGGGATGATTTAAGTGTTTCTGCATATCTTTTGAAGTGTCAACAGCCAGCAGTGCTGGAATTTTGAAAAACGAAAAATTGGTTGGGTTCTTCAGCTGGCTGAAAAAATTGGAAAAGAAATTCGAAAACAAATCACCCTGTTTATCTACCCGCATAAACTGATTCTCATTTTTCCGGTTAGGGTCAACGGTTTCAAGATTGCCATTTTGATCAATACCTTTTACGGCCAGGATTTTCTTTTTCTCTTTGTCGAATACCAGCAGTATATCCGATAATTCCTCGTGAGTGTTACCTATCTCTTTACTTTGTTCGCTCATAATTTTAAATTTTAAATTCATTTGCGAAATTAAAAGGTGAAATAGTGCTGGCTAAAAGCAGGAATTTTGTGGCATTGTTTTTCCATCTATGGCCTATGTTTTTGGCATTCGGACATTAAAACTTTCTCTAATGAATTGGTGTACATCAGAGAGCTTATAATATATTTTTCCGCTGATTGTATAATAGGGAAGCCTGCCGGAAGATCTGTACCGCTGGAGTGACCTGGAACTTATCTTAAGCATCTGCAATATATCCTGATTATCCAATAGCTCTTCTCCGTCAACACTTCCGCGCTTTTTTTCAAGTTCACTGATATGTGCGCTCATAAGATCGAAACGTTCTATGATTCGTTCCATCCAGGAAATGAATTCCATTCTATCTATATTCATGGCTGTGTGTTTTGCATTAGTGATGCAAAGTTGCTACGGGCAAAATTTTTTCATTGCCAATGTCAGCCAATGTAAAATGCGGTTTTGTGAAAATTTTAACAGTTATAAGAATTAGTTCACCTAGTTGATTTACTGGGACTGATTAAAATATAGAACTAATTATATGTCAATAGCTACTCGATGCCAATTGCATCTCATTGGTAGAGAATTGCATGTTTCAAAAACCGCTACAGCTCTTTCTCCATGTGCTGTTTAAGCGATGATTTCAGCTGATCAAGAAATATACTTTTGCTGTCAGTCCTGTCTTTCATCCTGTGGAACGCATGATGGACATCACCGAGTTGTATCCTGAACAACAGTTGGAAAACCATACTGATTTTACGGATTCCGGCTTTTCCGTGAGAAATACTTCCCGATGCATGAAGTGCATAAATTAATTCGATCAAAGCATTCTTTGAATCTGTCCAGAAAAAATCTCTGTTAGCTGTGTTTCCATCTGAAAAAATACTGGTTTGCTGCGTGTCAGGTTCAATTTTGGAGATCAGGTAGCTGTAGAGAAGTTCGTTGGCAATTATTCGCGCTACTTTATAATCGTAATAGGTAGAAAATTGAGTGTCAATTTCAAACACAAAACTATTAACCCCTTCGTGAAGGTCTATTTTGCCCAGACAAAAAAAATGATGGTCCCATTCCGTTCTTCCTGAACGATAGTACCGATAGAAGTCTGTGGTATAAAAGTGGTCTTTATATTCTTGTTTTAGCAAATTAAGCTCGTTTGAAAAATATTTGTAATGCATTTTGCCGCTTACAACAGGACAGGATGCTTCAATGCGGAAAACTTTATTGTAGAATATGAGTTTTCCAAGTATTTGGGGTTTAATACTTTTAAAAAAATTAATCTCTTCACTTTCATCAGAGAAGCCATTTTCTAAAACATTTTTTTTTACCGTACTAAGCAAGTTTCGAAGTACGGTAGTCATATGGTAGGATTTTTCAATTATATGTTCAGGATCTAAGCTGAATTGCTGTTCTGCTTTTCGAATAACCTGAAGTGCGTTCTCACATGTAGATCTTATCATGACAACAGAATTTAGATTTATTTGAACAAGGAAAAGCTGGGGCATTGCTGCCCGGAAATTTACGACGTCACTTTTCGCTGGAATTATAATTTAGCTCGATAAGCGCGGAATATTGGTTTCATTCTGCAGTGTCTGCATAAGTTCCATAGCGTAGTTATCCCTTGCCTGCACATAAGCCACTTTAGATTTTATAGAAGCACCAATTTTTTTCTTCTCAAAGTTTGCCGATATGCCAAAATCGATTCGTTCAATTTCAAGCTCTCGTGCTCTTTTAATCGTTTGGTATAATAGCTGTCTGTACAAGTTGAGACCCTCGCTGGCAATGTAGTCCATGCCGATAAGTTCAGGCACATATACATTTCCTGAATTTTTATAGCAGAACATTATCCCAACTAAATTCTTTTTAGGGCCATCTTTGAGGGTCAGAATAATGAACTCCCAGTTTGGACAGCTGTTCATATTTTCAAATACTTGTCTGCTGTACAAAAAGGTATTTATGGCCAGGTTGCGGTCCTTTACATTGCAATATAGCTCGTAAGCTCTGTCTAGTTCCGCTTGATTGAGGTAATCTTTTATTTGGACATCGTAGAATTTTTCATACGGTACTATTTCCCTGTTGAAATGCTGACGGGAACGGGTTGAAAGCAGGGAACCGTAATTGTCAATTGCTGGCCAGTTTTCATTTTCAATAACACATGATTCGGGCATATCAATTCTAAAATACCCTTGGTTTCTTATCATTTCATCCCAGTGGAATCCGGGCTCAAAATCACGCAGAATGAGTATATCCGCCCCTAGCGAGTTGTATGATTGTTCCAGCTCATTCAGTAGCAATCTCAGTGATTGCTCTGCCAGTGAATGACTCTCGTCAATGTAGCAGTGCAGCCCCTCAGTAAATAACGATCCTATACTTAGTACTTTTGAAGTCATGTGCATAGAATCGGTTTTCCGAATTTCTTCCAGGTGTCTAGATACCGATTCAGTGGACAGCATATCATCTTTCCAGATACCGAATGTGCAGAAAGTCATTAGGACAACCTGCATGTTTTGGTCGCGGATTATATAATAGAAAAAATCCCATTTATTGGTAGGATCCTGGCTATGCGAGAACGTTTTCTCGAGATACTGCATTCCCTCCCAATCAAGGATATTATGAGTTCCCAAATACTTGTTCCACTCCTGTTTATTGATGTTCTTAATACTAGTTTGCTTTTCAATATGGAGCAGTTCTGAGTGCTGTTTTTTAGATGGGAGTTTTGTACTGATATCCATTCTAAATGCCTGCCGTATCTTTTCATTACTGCTTCCTGTTTCTTCCACTGCTTTTTGGAAGTGGTAATCCATCGCACGGGCAAGTTCGGTTATATCTTTAATTTGATTATGTGCAGATATCGTGATACGGATTCCCGTATTTTTTATTGGCACAGCAGGATAAATACCAAGGTTAAGATAAAAGCCCTCCGAAAAAAGACGCTTGGTAAAATTATAAGCAGTAGCTGGGGTACCCATTCCTAGAAAGAAAACGGGGGAATCGTTTTCAGAGATTAGCGGCAGACTACTATTTGAAAGGAGGGTACTGAAATGTGCTGTTTTTTTTGCAAGTTCAGCCTGGTGACCATATATTTCCTCCGAGAGATGTATATCACAGGATGCGATTGCAGCGGCAACTGATGCCGGTTCAAGCTGTGCAGAGAAAGTTAGAGGTCCGCCAAAAGTTTTTATCTTTTCACGTAATTTATGATCGCTGCAGAAAAAGGTAGCACCGCTTGCACCAAAAGTCTTACTCAGTGTACTGACAACAACAATGTTTTCTTCCAGTGTTCCAATAGAATCAAAGATGAAACCAGTACCATTTTTACCCTTCCAGCTCATTCCATGAACATCATCAAAATAGAGGTTGAACTGCGGATACTTTTGGGAAAGGTTCAAAAGATCCTTTACAGGTGCATAGTCTCCATACATGGAATAAACACCATCGGCCATGTACCAGATTTTTCCGGATTTGCCACTGAGCATGCGAATTTTGTCTTCAAGCATTTCGAGATTGTTATGGCGTATCATCTCTACCGGTATTCCCCTAAGCTTAAGTATCTGACAGGCATTTTGCACACTCCAGTGCGCCTGATGGTCGAGAATTACTGCATCTTCATCTCGTATCAAAGTAGGGATTATTGCCATATGGCCCAGGGTACTGTTCTTAGTTATGATTGGTTTTATATTATACATCTGATCTATCTTGCTTTCGAGTTCTGCATACAACGGATGTGAAAGATAAGTTTTAGAAAGCGGGAACTGTGTTCCATAATTATTGATCGCGTTTATTGCAGCCTCTTTTAGCCTTTTATCCTGTTCAAGACCCAGATATCCGGTAGTCCCGAAATGGAGCATTTCGCTTCCGCTAATTTTTATGGTTCGCCCATTTAGAGATGTACCTTCAGCATGAAGATGCAATATGCCTTCATCTTTTGCACTAGAAAAAACAGTGTCAACTGTATCGATAAAATTGTTGTGTTTTATTTTTGCCATTTCTATAAATTTTTTTGGTTTAGATTTGTGTTTTTGTAAATGTCTGAAAATTAGACATCTAAAATTCATTATAAAAATTGAAAGCGCTTTTAGTTGCAGATATTTTATTCCCAATTTGACAAGGGTAATTCCCGATTTGACAACAATTCCCGATGTTTTGCAAGAAATAATCCATATTTGACAATGATAATATTTCTAAATCTTTATAATTTTGTTAAATTTCAAGTTTTAAATAAACAGGTCATGATTGCCTCACATGAATCTTTTGAAAATCAAAATGCAAGGTTTTGGATTGAAAAGGGAATCCTCTTTTTCGAATACAAAGCTAATACAGCAATAGATTTGCAGGTAGCAATGCGAGTAGTTGCAGACAGGATTGCATTTCAAAATGAAAGGCATCTTCCTGTCTTTTGTGATACCAGAGGTATAGCCTCAATTGACAAAGCAGCAAGGGACTATCTCGCCAAATCCGGATCATTGCTTGCAAAAGCTGTCGCTCTGATTGGCAGTGAAAATGTTTCTATGACTATGAGCACTTTTTATCTTGAAATCAGCAAGCCGTCCGTGCCTACCCGGATTTTTACAGTCGAGCAGGAGGCGTTGGATTATCTGACGGATTTCGTTTAGTATCCCTTGCAGGTACACAGCATTATATAAATAATTAGTACAAATGAAAAGCCCTCACAACCGCCAGAGGATGGTATCGATGCACAAGATGTTATTTGAAATGGCAAGGGGCAATTTCAATAACCAAATCCCTTTGAGTAGCTATGATGACGAAATTGAAACCTTGGTAGTACTAGTCAATATGGTCGCGGAAGAACTCAAAGAGTCGGCTTTTCATTCAGGTTTTGTCAACCCATATATTACTCATAGAATGATTACGCCTGCAACTTTTATTCTAGATGAGAACCACTCCATAAAAGATGTAAATCAAGGTGCGTTGAAAATTTTGGGTTATGATTCGATAGAGATGCTCAGCAGGCCACTACAGGAATTCTTGTTGGACGATTTCTCCGATATGTCAGATCTTGAGAGAAAAGAGTTGGAAGAAATACTACTATCAGGTGAAATCATTACGCTAAATTTCATAACATATAAAAAGCTGATAGTAAGTGCCGAATGCTCGGTATCACGATTGTCGGAAGGTAAGTTTACAGTACTAAGCTTCATAGCTCCCTTTCTCCAGCTTGATGACGCTGTTCCGGAATTATACGAAACAAAAGAACAAAAGCAGCATAATTTTAGAAAAGCCGATGCGCGCCTAATGCAGGGTGTATATGATTACGTACTCGCGAATTTGGCTGAGCCATTACCGTCAATAAAGGAATTAGCACGACTTTTTGGAACAAATGATTTTAAGCTCAAAGATGGATTCCGGTATTTTTTTCATACAAGTATTTATCAGTTTTATACAGAGGAGAGACTCAAAAGAGCTTACCTCATGATAGAGCAGACAGATATTCCTTTGAAAAATATCTCATTTATGAACGGTTTCAATAGCTATCCTAATTTTTCCAAGTCATTTAAAAAGCGATTTGGCTTTTCTCCAAAAGAACTCGGCCGGAATAAAACAGGTGGCTTTTTTTCAACTGGTGATTTTAATCCTTCTTAAATAATTATCGCTCCCGATTGTATAAGTGTTATTAATTTGAAATTCAGAATTTTACATTGTTGAAATCAAATTGCCTAATCATGATACTATATACAAACGCGGGATTTAAAAAATATGCAATTGATGTAATTTGTCTTCTATATATTTTACTTTTTGTATATGCAGCAGTGAGCAAATTGCTGGATTTTGAGAATTTCCAGGTACAGCTTGGGCAGTCTCCTACATTAAGCAGTTATGCATTATGGATTTCTTATTTAGTCCCGTTGATAGAGCTTTTAATCGCATTATTTTTGATTATTCCCAAACTTCGAAACTGTGGACTTTATTCTGCTCTGTGTTTGATGACCATGTTTACCACTTACATTTTTATAGTGCTTCATTACAGCTCTTTTGTTCCCTGTTCCTGCGGGGGAATCCTGGAGAAAATGAGCTGGAATGTGCATCTTGCTTTTAATCTTTTTTTTGTGGTTTTGGCTATAACTGCTCTGATATGGCAGAGCCAACAGCCAAATAATAATGCGTGGAAGAAAAAGCCACGAACAATTATTTTAAAGATTTCTTTGAGCTTCATTTTAAGTGTCATTGCGGTAACTGTATTATTTCTTTTGTCAGAGGAAATCATGCAATATAAGAATCCTTTTATTAGACGCTTTCCGCAACATCCTGTCATGCGCGATACAGTAATTGACTTAAAATTCAACTCCTATTATTTTGCGGGAGCAGATCAAAAGAGAATTTATTTGGGTAATTACAGCAATCCTTTACATGTTAAAGTATTGAATGAGAAAACTAAAATAATAGAAACCACTAAAATTACTTTTGCAAAAAAAAATATTCCGTTTGTATCAGTGAGAACAGTTGTCAGGGGGTCCCATTTTTATCTAACGGACGGAAGTGTTCCCGCAATATTTAAAGGAAGAATATCAGACTGGAAAACTACTGGTGAATTCAAGGGACTGCCTTATTTCACTTTAGCCGAACCTGTTGACAGTACAAAAGTTATTCTGCGGTCAAGCAGAGGGAAAAATAGATCCCACGAACTGGGTATTTTTGATGATGGACAAATCCAAAAAATCAGATATAATAAAACACTTTTGCAAGTGCAGAAAGACGGAATTTTTGATACTGACGGAACCCTTGCCTACAGTGAAAAACTGCATCAATTGGTGTATACATACTATTATCGCAATGAATTTATTGTTGTTAACAGCAATGCAGAACTTAGCTATATTGGAAACACAATCGACACTACAACTAAAGCTAAGATCAAGGTGGCCTATCTTAAAAATGGGATGGAGAGAAAATTTTCGGCACCACCATTAACAGTAAATGCAAAAACTGCAGTCTGCGGCAATCTGCTTTTTGTAAATTCCAGGGTGCAAGGCAGGTTCGAGAATGAAAAACTCTGGAAAGACGCCTTTATAATTGATGTTTACAATCTTGTAAAACGCACATACATCATGAGCTTTGCCGTTTACAAAATTGAAGAAAAGAAACTATTTTCTTTTTATGTCACTGATGATTATCTGTATGCCATCATGGAAAATCACCTGGCAGTTTACAAATTGCGAAATAATTTAAAAAAAGAAATGAAAATTGTCAAATAACATAAAAATGACAATTAAAATATATCGGCCGATATCAGGGAAAAAGACCGAATACCTGTAGAAAAAAGTAGGTCAGTGTTTAACTTAATATTTATTGTTATGAAAACTAATTTTTTTAAAAACATGATTCCTGCGGCGGTAGTTGCATTGGGAATCTCGGGAGCATTTGTTACTACTTCAATGCAGAGCGCTTCAAGTATGACGGCACCACGAATTGGATATACTCTGGATGAAAATGATGAGTGCGATATCGAGGTAAATTGTAACACCACGCCAAATCCAATATGTGTCAGTAGTACAGGTTCACAGGCCTTTGGAAAAAATGCACAGGGTAACTGCGATGTTCAATTGTACAAACAAAATTAAATTTGAAAATCATTCAAAAGGCAATGCAGTTCTGAAAAGAACTGCATTGTTTTTTTGTTATTATTCTGTTCCGTGTGTTATCCACTGGGCAGAGAGATCGTCTTTTAGATAATAATCAAACCACTGCTGGATGCGCGTATACAAATCATTCTGGTTCGCTGTTTTAATGATGACATGATCTTCTTCTGGATAAAGAAGCATTATAGTTTTTTTTCCAAGGCGCCGCAGCATAAGATAATATTCCATGCTCTGGCGGACATCAACCTGTTTGTCATCTTTTCCAGACCATATAAGAATTGGTGTTTTTACTTTGTCTGCATTGTAAATCGGCGAGTTTTTTTGAAAAAGTTCTGGCGCTTCGACTGGTGTTTTTCCCAACAGCCACTGTTCTTTTTCAAACCTCCACATATCTGGTTTTCCTGAGTTTTGACTAATAGTTAGATAGAAGCTAGTAAGATCAGTGATGCCGCTGCCAGAAACAGCTGCTGCAAACAGGTCAGTTTGGGTAACAATGTGCGAGGATTCATAGCCTCCGAAGGAGTGTCCGATGAGACCAATTTTCTTAGGTTCAATAATTCCTTTTTCCAAAACCTTTTTTACCGCCGCATCAATACAATCTGTTATAGCTTCTCCTATATTTTCAGGTTGAGCAACCAAATCAGGTAACAGCACAAAGTATCCCTGCAGTGAAGCAACAGTGTGGTTAAATCCATCATATTCAGAAAGTGAGGGATTTTTATACTGATGGAGTTTATAAGACTGAAGCTCATAAATATTGACAATCATGGGATATTTTTTTCCAGGGTGATAAACGGCAGGATAAATCAGCACGCCTTTAAGATTTTCGCCCTCTTTGTTCTGGTAATAAATTAACTCAGAACGGCCCCAGAGATATTTTTCCTGTTGAGGATTGCTCTGGTAAAAAGGAATTGCATTACCCGAGTTCTTTTTTATAACCAGTCTTGGAGCAAGATTAAAATTCTGCTCTCTGTATATCATTTTTTTATTTTTGGGATTATAGTAAAGCTGGTCGGCAAGTGTACTGCCATACACAATCGCTTTTTCTCCAGATATCTTGTTCCATCTTGACCAGCCTGTTTTTCCATCATTGCCTTCAGTGCGAAGGATAAGGTCCTTATTTATGTCAAAACTGTTCGTCTTCAGCCCATCATATCTATAATTTTTAACCGAATCATCCAGAAATTCCGGTATCCTGTATTTAGTCTTTGTTTCGCTGCCATGCGTTAGTCTACTGAAAGAAGATCCATCACATCTTACAGCCCAGATATCGTACTGGTCATAGAGAAGAATTTCCTTGTCTCCATTAGTCCAGCCCGCAGCTCCCCAATGAGATTCAGGATCAAGAAGCTGCACCCTTCCAGTAAATTTGGTTTTGATATTTTTTGTAATGCAGATGTGTTTTTGGCTCGAAATGTTGTAAATCCACCAATTGTTCTCCTTAAAATAAGCAATATATTTTCCCCCAGGAGAAAATAAGGAATTGCGTGGCTGGGCATTTTGTTTTTCAATGCACAATTTCTTTTCCGCACTTTCAAGGTTCATAATGTAAAAATCTCTTGGACTGTCCATTTCCCATTGAGGCTCATAAGCTTTCGGATTGGACAGCAAAGCATATTTTTGATCACCGCTTAGCATCAGGCTTGGGAACTCGGCATCGGTTACAGCAATTACTGTATCTGAAAATGGGTTCCAAAGGGCAATCTTAGGCGATTTTTCAAACTGTCCCATGTCTTGCTCTTCAGGATAGGCCCACTTGTCGTTTCCGTTCCATATTTCAACAGGCGACTCAGTGTTTGGTTCAGCAGCAGAATCTTTTATTTTGTAATTAAAAAACACATGCTGTCCATCATCCGAAATAAGAAGTTTGAAGTTTCGGTTATCGGTAATATAAGACTCGCTAGAAAAATGAAGTTTTTCGGAATCTATCGAGTAAAGCCTGTTTGTATTTAACTGATAATAATGCACGAAGGCTGAGATTAGACTTTTGGCACTTCTATTGAAGGCAACAGATTCGCTGTTTTTCTGCCACGCAAAATTGCTGCAGCTGCCGTCATAATCAGCGAGTACTATTTTATCAGATGCATTTTTTAGATTCATTAAGAATAGGGACGATTTTCCATTTTCCTTTACAGCGTAAATCAAGTTTTTTCCCAAAGGGTCGATTGATAAATCCTGAAAATGATAAATAGTTTTGATGGTTTTTCCACTGGGAGTCTTAAGTATAAGTGTTTTATTTTTTCCGTCATCATAAAGAATAACAGCAAGCATGTCATTTGCTTTTAAATAAACAAAGTCACTCACCCCGTTTATGGTTTCAGTATTTCCTGTTTTCAGATTCAATACGTGCATTTCTTTACCTGAAAGACTGACAAAATTTTCAGATGTAAATGCCGATTTTTTAGATGATGGAAAACTGTAGGTTTTATCCTTTTCAGTACTTCGTACAAAAAGTGTATCAGGCTTGTTTTTATAAAACATTTTGAATGCTGCCCAATTCTCGTCACCAGAGATTTTATCCAAAAGCAGGCGTCCCCATTTATGATAATTTTCAGGAGTGAGATTTTGCTTTTGCACCACCTGCCCCCAAAGGGGACAGGTTACTAATGGCAAAATAATTAAAATAAAAAAAACAGATAAAATCTCGGTCTGTACCTGTGCTTTTCCACCGCCGGGAAGTGCACCGGATATAATATTACTAGATGACATAATAATAGTTTAATAACCTGCGTTCTGTGGACGCAGATTTGGATTTGCACTAAGTTCACTCTGAGGAATTGGAAGCAGGCGATCTGTAGTTTTCCAACCCGGTTTGATTCCTGTTAGCACTTCGTCAATTTTATTGAATCGTTTCAGATCAAAAAAGCGGTGTCCGTGTTCGGTAAAAAACTCCCATTTTCTTTCACAGAGTATAGCATCGAGTATTTCTGACTGTGTAACGGCTTGAGTATCCAGAAGTCCAGCACGCTGCCGAATTTTGTTCAAATCATCCTTGGCCCCTGTCAGGTCACCCTGATGTGCTCTTGCCTCAGCCCTGATAAGGAATTGTTCAGCAGTTCTGAAAACAATTGAATATTCAACAGAAGAAGAAGTAAAATTCTGCTCCTTATATTTATAGGGGTGGTAGAATACTGAATTTTCTTCTTTTACCTCTTTTATCCAGTTGAGCCTGCGCAGATCCGATGAGGCGAAGGAATTGACTAAATTATCGCTAAGGGAGGTCATGGCAGGAGGAGCCGAAAGAAAGATAAAAGTATCTGCTTCCTGCGTATTCTGACCCGATACTGGAGCTTTAAGCTGCCAGATGGTTTCCTTAGAACTGATCTGGAAAACCTGATTGATATTTTTGGTCAGCGGAAATATGCCTGATTGGTTAAGGACAGATGATGCTTCATTGGCTGCTTGTACATATTTTCCCACATAAAGATAAACCCTTGCCAAAAGAGCCTGTGCCGTATATTTGTTTGGTCTAATTCTTTCTGTAGTGCTGTATGAGGTGGGAAGTAGTTCAATAGCATTTTTAAGGTCATTGGTAATATTCTCATAAACGGCGGCGGCAGGCATCCTGCTAACAAGGCTGTTTTTTGTATAGTCTGTATTTTTAATATAAGGGATGTCCCCAAAAATATTGACAAGATAAAAGTGCATCAGGGCCCTGATGAATAAAGCTTCACCCTGTAGTTTGTTTTTATTCTGAGAAGTAAAAGATATGTTCTCTGCAATTCCTTCCAGAATTGCATTAGCTGCATATATTTGATTATAAGACGCATTCCAGTAATCTGCAACGTCAGAATTCGAGGGCAAGACCGCATTATTGTAAAAACTTACCGTTGTGCTGGTGGGAGTTCCATAAGCAACAAGGTCGTCTGTGTAATTTCCCAATTGGCAGGAGATGCCCGTATTTTGACCCGTCAATATTCCTTTGTCTCTTATTTTTGCATAAATATCCGTGAGCGCAGCATCAGCAGTCGCAAAATCTTTAAAAACTCCTTCACTGGTTAATTGTGATTTTGGCAGGTCTACCTCCACAAATGAATCACATGAAATCACAGTTAGTGCGAATAAAAAGAAAATGATAAGTCGATCTGGTATATAAGAAGTTTTCATTTTTACTGTTTTAAAATGTTAGCTGCACACCGGCAGTAATTACTTTCAAGGGAGGCAGAAAGCCCATAGTTGTAAATTCAGGATCACCGTCCTTAAATTTGGTAAATGTCAGCAGGTTTTGCCCCTGAAGCATAATAAGACACTTCGTTTCTTTCATTTGCAGAGGAACATCATAGGAAAGAGAAATGTTTTTCAAACGGATAAAAGATGCATCTACGATTGAAGCAGTACTTCTCGAGTATAGGTAATTTGCCGTCACTGCATCACTGTTGGTGCCAGAGGTATAAATCTGATACAAGGCATTGTCATTTACTTCCTGCCAGCTGTCTGTCATTCTGGACGGCTGGTTGATCATTTGTCCAGCAACACCGTTTAGATATGCCCTGTTTTTCTGATTGACAAACTGAAAAAGGAAGTCCAGCTTCCATTGTTTATAAGAAAGTTGATTCTGCATTCCTCCGTAGTATTTTGGATTGAGATCTGAAACAGCTTGCTGATCATCAGGAAATGATATAACTCCATTGCCGTTAAGATCTTCAAACTCATATACGCCTGTCTGCGGATTAATGCGTTTATAATTATAGAGCAGACTGATGTTTAATGGCTGACCAATACGATACTGCTGACTGTAAGAAGAACTTTCAAGTCCGGGAAAACGAATGAGTTTATTTTTTGCAAAAGTAATATTAAAGCTGGTTGTCCAATTGAAGTTTACAGAGTTAATATTGATAGTTCGTAAAGTAAACTCAGTTCCCCGGTTTTCAACAACTGCATCTAAATTTGCCTGTAGAACAGTAAAGCCTGTCGTACCTGCCATTGGAATTCCTGTCAGCTGATTGGAAGAGCGGTTTTGATACCAAGCTGCAGTTGCAAAAATGCGGTCTTTTAGAAAACCAAGTTCCATTGCAGCTTCGAGTTTTTTATTGATTTCCCAGCCGAAATCCTTATTGTAGAGCCTGGTTGGTTGTAGTCCGGCAATTCCGTTATAAGGCAGTTCGGCTATGGAATAAGTATCCAGATACTGATAATCTCCGATCTGGTCATTTCCTGTGGTTCCGTAACTGCCTCGTAGCTTTCCAAAACTGAGCCATGAACTGTTCTTTAGAAAGTGCTCATTGGAGAACAGCCATGCCGCTCCGACAGCGCCAAAAGTGGCAAACTGATTTCCCGGACCAAAGCGGCTTGATCCATCCCGTCTGGCAGTTAGATTCAGGATATATTTCTTCTCCCAGTTATAGTTAATTCTTCCGAAAATTGCCTGATATTTATACTGAGTTTCATCATTTAAAAGGATGGTCACAACTGATGCCGCCGCAAGGTTATAAATTAGGCTGTTGGATGGGAATCCATTTCCCGACTGATAAAGACTTGCGGAATTCTGATTCTGAAATGTAGCTCCTGCCAGAATATCAAGATTTCCTCCTGCGAATTCTTTCGACCAGTTTGCCTGCGGTTCAATTATCCATGAAGAGCGTGTTGTATTATTTATATAGATGCTCGAACGCGCACTTGTAATGTTATTGGCTGGGTTAAAAATAGTCGAGGGGTTTATTCTTGTCTCTCTTGTTGATAGGTTTGTATAGCCAAAATTGCTTTTTACAAACAACCTTGGCAGAACCTCGTAGGAGAGTACCGTATTGGCGACAAGATTATTTGTTTTGGACTTGAAGACGGCATTAAGATTTCGAAGCGGGTTACTCCATGTTTTGTTCGCCCAATTCAGGCTTCCATCTTCGTTGTATAGTGCTGGGGCATTGGGAGCAAGTGAGCGTGCATCATTTGTGAAATCAAAAGCTGGCATATTATTGTCCTGAAAATTGTATCCGGCAGAGAAGGTGAGGCGAAATTTATCATTGTCCGATTGATGATTCAAACTCAGCTGACTTCCTCCTTTTTTATATAGGAAATCACCAACAAAGACAGTTGATTCTGTATAATAATTTCCGCTTAAGATAAATTGTGTTTTATTAGAACCGCCGGAAACAGATCCAGTTATGTTATTTATCAATGCTGTACCTCCAAGCAGTTCTTTCTGCCAATCGGTGTATCGGTTTTGGTCCCACGTACCGTTAATGTCATAATCACGAGCTTTATATGATGTATTATCATTTTGAAAAGCTTTTTTGCGCATTTCCAGATATTGTTGTGTATTCATTAAATCCATAAACTTTGTGACCGTTCCCGTTCCCGTTGAAGCCTGCAGTGTAAAGCTTGTTTTGCCTTCCTTGCCTCTTTTTGTGGTAATCAGTACTACTCCGTTCGCTCCTCTGGAACCGTAGATCGCAGTGGCATCGGCATCTTTTAAAATTTCAATGCTTTGAATCGATTCCGGACTTATGCTGTTCAGGGGACTGGTAACAGTCGGAAAAGTTGTTGACGTTTGATTAAAACCAATAGGATCTGAAGCATAAGGCACTCCATCAATAATGTATAGTGGCTGATTTGCATCAGCACGCAGACTATTCTGTCCCCTGATTTTGATTTCAAAGCCACCACCGGGAACGCCTGTGGTCTGTGTTATACTGACTCCTGCCATACGACCCTGCATGGTAGCTAGTACATTAGTCACGGGCTGGGTTTCAATATCTTTCGAAGTTATTCGTGCGATACTTCCGGTGCGCTCGCTTTCCTTTACGGAGTAATAACCGGCATTTACACGTACTTCCTGAAGAGTCGTGGTGTCGTCTATAAGTACGATATTCACAGTTGAGCGTCCCTGAATGGGAACCAGTTGAGTTTTAAAACCGATATACGATACTACAAGGGTGTCATAGGGAGATGAGGTAAGTGAAAACTGACCGCTGTAATCAGAAATTACGACATTGTTTTTTTTGTTTTTAATGGCAATTGTTACACCAGGCAGGGGATTACTGCCATCTGTTATAGTACCTTGAACCTTATGTTGTTGGGAAAATGAATTGCCTTGCCGAGTGTGGTTTTTGGCAAGTAGTGGTGGAAATGACATAATAAAACCTAGAAAAATTAGGCAATAGAGAGTTCTTCCACCCACGGAAAATGAAAAATTATTCATAATTTTGAGGATTGGTTAGTTAAATATGATTTAATTGGCTACGGTCCTCTATACAAGTTTTGTCGCTGGTAGAGGGCCATTTTTTATGCATTAAGTAAACGTCTTAATTCGCATAAGGAAGTTTTGTTTTAGTACACAGGCAATAATAATTAATGAGTTCGACTTTTTTATACGAAACTTAAATCACCAGAAGCGTGCACGCAAAGAATAACAAGAGAGTTTTGTAAAAAAGGCGTAGAACTCATCTTACTGCACTAGAGGTACTGGTATACCGAGCAACAATAAGTGAGCCCACGCCAATGACGTGAGCATCTTACTTATTATCCCGTTGCAAAAATTACCAGTTTTCTAGTGCGAGATTCTAAGCGAATGCTTCAAATTTTTTTAATGAAGAATCGCAAATATATGTATTCAAAAGCAAATATAATAAAAATAAATTAAAGTGGGCTTTAGCACCCACATTAATTTATAAAATACTACAGAAATTGCCTTACAAATAATAATCGTATGTCAAACGAAGACAATAGAACTGAATTTCGAATTTTATTTGGAAAGCAAATTGAAAAGCTTAGGACTGATCAAAAATTAAGTTTACGACAGTTAGCTCAAAGGTGTGATTTAGATCATAGTGATATAGCAAAATATGAAAAAGGAGAAGTTAATATAAAACTTTCAACTGTTTACGAGTTGATAAAAGGGCTACAGCTTTCACCTCAAACAGTTTTTGATTTTGAATTTTACTTTAAAGATAGTAATATCAAATTAGAAGAGTAATTTGTTAGATTTTGAATTTATAAAAGAAATAATTTGTGGAAACAAAAAAAATAGAAGATTTTGTAGCATTATTAACATCAAAACAAATCAAAATTGTTTGTGCTGAAAGTATTACTGGCGGATTATTGGCAAGTACAATAATTTCGATACCTGGTGCTTCATCTGTGCTTTTAGGAAGTATCGTTAGTTATAATCCAGAGTTTAAAAATAAAGTTCTAGGTGTAAGTAATCAAACATTACACGATAAAACTGCGGAATCTTTTGAGGTAACAAGAGAAATGGTTAACGGAATTTTTAATTTGTTTCCTACTGCTGATTTGTATGTTGCCGTTACTGGAGTAGCTTCCGCATCAGTTAATGGCTATTATGTTGATAAGGCGATAGGGCAAATCTATGTTGTTATAATGTATAAAAATTCATTTTTTGAATTCTCCGAAATTATATTAAAAAATGAAAGAAATTTAATTAGAGATGGTGCTGTAGAAGCAATTTTTAATTATATAATAGAAGTAGTAGTAGGGAAGAAAATATAGATACATTACAAAACCCATACTTATTAAACCCAATAATGTAGCCTTAACATTTCAAAAAGTTTCTGAATTACAATTTTAAGTTTTTTTGAATGGATAGTTATAAACCTTAATTTTAATGATAAAAAAATTAAAAATTGCAATTGTCAGTGACTTACATTGCACGGATAATATTGATCGCCGCGCAATTACCAGATTACATCCCGATACGCCTGGTATTCCCACAGTAAGACATCCTGTTGAAGCACTTAAAACGTTAATAAAAAAAGATCAGTTAGAGGTAGACATTCTTCTCTGTCCTGGAGATATTGCTGATCAAGTAAACAAAATAGGATATCACTCGGGTTGGCGGTATGTAGAGGAAATAGCCAATGCTCTAAATGCAAAATCAATTTTTGCAACTTTAGGTAATCATGATGTAGCATCACGTGCTGAAAAGCCCGAACAAGCATTTTCTGTCGCTAAGACTTTAAAGACTAATTATCCTGTTATTTCTCCAAGCGATCAAAAAGAATTTTGGGCAGACAATTTTACCGTAATTGAAGAAGAACAATATAGATTATTGATTTTCAATAGTGTACATGATCATTTTAATACTACTACAAGTAAGAAGGTAAGTATTGATGAAGCTACACTTGAAAAGATTAAGGAAAGACTGGAAAAAACTGATAAGTCGAAAATTGGTATTGCAATGTCTCATCATCATCCCACAAATCATTCAAATGCGGACTTTAGCGACTCGGATTTTATTGATAAAGGCGATAAGTTGTTGAAATTGTTAAACGAGTATGCATTTAGTCTATATATCCATGGACATAAACATGAGCCTATGCTTCGTACTCTTAACGACGTGTCAATTTTATGTGCCGGAAGTTTTTCATGTTTAGAAAATTTGAATGAAACGGAGTCAGAAAATATGTTCCATATAGTTGAAATTTTTGACCACAAGGGAATAGTTAAAAGCTGGGATTATGGGCCAGTTAGTGGATGGCATATAAATAATAGTAGCTCAGGATTTCCAAATATTACCGGATATGGATTTAAGGGTGAGATTAATGATTTGGCATCTGCAATAAATGATTGGATGATAAAAAAAAATATTGAGATAAGTAATTTGAGATTACTAAAGGAAGATATTGACGCTATATCTTTTTTGAGACCTGATCAACAACAAGATTTGCAGAATAAACTTATTTCAGATTTTTCAATTGAAGTCTTACCAGGAATAAGATGTGGGGATAAAGCTAGTATCAATAAGCAAATTAACTAAGTATGGAAACAACTCTTTATCATTCCTTTAATGCAAGGAATTTATCTCCTGATGAAATAGCTAATTCTTTTATTGAAAACCCTCAGTACGCAGATCTATTACAAGTTAATCATTCACTTCTGCTTGGTCCGAGAGGTTGCGGTAAAACAACACTTTTAAAGATGTTAATGCCTCAGACAATAAATATATGGAATAACATACCTGGAAATGACAAAATAGATTTACCTTTTTATGGAGTGTATGTTCCAACTGATAATCAGTGGAAGAAACAATTAAATCAATTAGCAAATTCATTTCCGCTGTTACCAGCTTTCTCAAATATCATATCCAAAGTTATTGTAAATACTAATGTTATTAAATCAGTTGTTAACACATTTTTTCAACTTTTAGAAATTGAAAACAGGGAAGATGAAGATTTTTTAAAAAACAAAAGAAATCTGTGTATTGATTTAATTCGTATTTTTCAATTAGAAACGCCGATTTCTCCGGATTTAGTTGCAATTGAGTTATCAATAAAAGAAAGACTAGGACAAATTAATAAGATTATAAATAAAACTAAATTAACCAATACAATTAACTTTAGTGAACTGCCAGATTATTTTCATTCAGATTTTTATGATCTTACAAGTAGCTCTTTTTTTGCATTCAAAAAGAATTTTCAGTCAGATATATCTTTTAAGAAATCACATTTTAGGTGGGCGCTTTGTTTTGATGAGTTAGAACTTGCTCCCGAATGGCTACAAGAAAATTTAATAAGTCAACTTAGAAGTAGAGGTGATCAAAGTATATTATATAAATTAACGTCTACTCCTATCGTAAAAATCGAGAAATCTATTGTAGACAGTAGGGATATAGCATTAGAGTCAAGTGACTCCAATGATTATAATGTAATACGAGCATGGACATACGATAGAAATGGATTTGTAAAATGGAATGAATTTGCTAGTAAACTGGCAGCAACGAAGATTAAAAACTATCACGGTAGGGAAATCGTGCCTGAAAAGATTTTTGGGATTTATGATATTGAAAAAATCCTTAAGAGCATGAAGTTATCAAATCAGAAGGAAATTGTGCCTGACAATAATGATTCCTGGGATTCAAATTTTAAAAAAGGAACTTTAATGTGGCACTTAACTAAATATCTAGCTCAAAATGACAAAACCTTTCGCTTATTTCTCGATAAAAAAAGTATTTCCTTTCAATCTCCAGCCCCATCAGATGAGAGGCAAATGGGGCCAGTCTTTAGGAAAATGAAGCCAATAATAATTTATAGGAGCCAATTTTTAAGAAATAATAATATAATTGGAAGAAAAAACATTCCATTTTATTTTGGAACAAATAATGTTTATGAAATCTGCGACGGAAATCCTAGATTTTTAACAGCATTGATAGATGAATTATTAAAAATTAATCCGCGTGAAACGATTGAAGAAATTACGCCAGAAAAGCAGTCAACTATAATCTATAGAATCTCTCAACGACATTTACAAATAATTTCTTCACATCCTGATGCTAGTATTGAATTATATGGAAAAGTTCAGAACTTAGGAAAACTTATCGTGCAGATTGGCAGTTATTTTGGCAGTTATTTTTTTAGTAAAGATTTTACGATTGAGCCTGTTGGGTCTTTTATTGTCGACGACGGAGTAAATGAAAAAATTATTAGTTTGGTTAATTTAGGAATTAGGCTAGGAGCCTTTGTTTATATTGATCCTAAGGAAGCTCTTTCAGAAAATGGCATTTTTGAAAAACGCTTCAGGTTATCGTATTTACTGTATCCTAATTTTAAATTACCAATAAGAGAATATGGATCAAGACAATTAAGTACAATTTTAAAAGACGGAAAAAAGGGAGAAATTACTCCGAACTTATTTTCAGAAGAACTATGAAACTAATTACGACCCAACAAATAACTGAAGACCAATTATCTGAAATAAAATTTGATATTTCATATTTTGCATGTGGATATGAAAAGAGATCGATTTTTTTTAAATCTAAGCATGATGTTAAGTCAGAGGTTAGCCATGTCTTGGAATTTGAAAATGAAGCAAGGCTTAAAACAAATGAAAATAAATTATTTTATGAAAAAGATTCTAGTTGCAATTTTATATTATCCGAAGGTGAATCTGGCGTTGAAATAATAAATACCTTAAATGCTTTTTTTGAAAAAAGTAAAGAAGGTGATATCAATATTCTTATTGATTATTCAAGTATGACAAGTATCTGGTTTTCTTCCTTCTTAAATTACTTTAATTGTTATTTGGAAGATTCAAAAATCAGAAGAGTAAATCTATATTATGCTTACTCACACTCAATTTATACTGCTCCTTTGAAAGGTGAAAATTTAACCCTAAGTGTTGATCCATTAGAGGGATTTAGCAATATTTCCATTCCAGATAAGCCGACTGCATTAATAATTGGACTAGGTTATGAAAAAGACAAAGCAACTGGTTTAGCACAATATCTTGATGCTGAGAGTTATGTTTTTATTTCAGATTCTTCGTATGCAGAAGAATTTAGTCAAACAGTAAAAGTAGAGAATAGTGTGTTACTTACAGAAGTTAAGAAAGAAAATATATTTGAATATCCAATTTTAAATTTGAAAATTACCGCAAAATTGCTGCATACATTAGTTGTGGATTTAGTTCAATCTCACAGAATAGTACTAGCTCCCTGTGGACCTAAAATCTTTAGTTTATTATGTTTAATAGAATCTATTAAGGTAGAAAATACTGATGTCTGGCGAATAAGTTCTAGTAAAGCATCAAAAACTGCAATTGATAAAGAACCGGATGGAAAAATATCAATTTACAGAGTAACTTTTGAGAGTGATTTAGAAAGTTAAAAACTGAACTTAAAAATTTATTTAAAAGAAGACGATTAAATTATTTAATCAAAAATGATTTTAATTCCCTTAGATATTCGATTTCATCCTTTACGACAGAGTAAGAATGAAAATTTTTATTTCTTAATGTATTTAATTTCTCAAACCATTTAGTCTTAGCTTCACTTCCTCCCGAAATTTTCTTTTCGGGAGGTAATGTATATTCCTTTTCAAATAAATCTGGCCAATTTTTACGAGCTATCTCTCTATAGTCAATTAAATGTAGGCAGTCCCATGGTGATGAGTCATTCTCTCCGTCTTCCTTTCTATAATTTTTTTCTAGGGCTAATTCAGTAGACTTTTTTTGAATAGGTAATGGAATTCCTTTTGAGAACCACTGAGTTCCAAATTTAGATTCGAGTTTTTTTTCAAAATCTTTATTGAGAAATTGTTCAATTTCTCGTATTATTTTAAAAGCCTCTTCATTGAATTCCCTTTTTTCCTTTTGTAGATATTCGTCTAGACCAATCGGTTTAAATTCATCGTAAGTATCTCTAATGAATTTCTGAAGAGTTCGCCAGTATTTCAAATCTCCCCCTTGTCCATATGTTTTTCTAAGATCTTCCTTAATCTCATCATCAAGATTAACATAGAAAAGTATTATAGCATCTAAAAAATGTTTAGTTTTAGAGAAATAATTATCAGAATTTATTATCGAATGGTTCAAAGAAATATGATCACATATGTCGCTAAGAACCCTGATGATTGAAGATACACCTTTATTAATTAATAAGATACTTTCCTTATTACTCCATTCGTCTTCTAAGTTTTCTTCCAAGTATGTAAAAGATTTTAATAGAAAATTTGATAGGGAATTGTACCCATCGTCAATATTTCCTTTAAAAAAGGTTCCTAATTTTTCAATTTTATTTTTACTTACTTTACCGAAAAAATTTGTTTTATTTAGAGCGTTTACAATGGCTTCGGATGTTATTATTTTTTTATCCTCTCCAATGGAAATTTTATCAAACAATGCAGATTTCCTATCTTCACCTAAAGTTATTGCAATCCTAGAATACATGGCTTTTTGTTGATCAGTATAGAATGTAGAAGTCCAAAGTAAGTCAGAATTTAATGTTAATCTTAAATTTTTGGAAACTGCCTTTTGATTTTCATTAATTTCCATAAAAATCCTTACTTGTTCGCTTCTATCAAGATTTATAAATGCTACTACAGGAATTGTATTTTTATCTTTATAGATTGAATCTGCATAGCCATATAGTCTATGTTGACCATCAATAATATATGCAGAGCGATATTTTCGGGGCAAATGTAAAATTCCAACATCAGATATAGTAGATTGAACCTGAGTATTAGCTCTATCAAACTGTAAGTCTTTCTTATTCGTATCTATACTAATAACAATTGAATTTGGAAAGTAGCCCTTTTTTTCATCAATAAATGTTTTAATTTCTTTTAGTCTTTGTTTTTTAATGAGTCTTTGATATGTAGGCATCATGTTAATATTTGCCTTATTCCTATGTAAAACATAGCCCATTTTCAAAAGTTTTCCTGGCTCAATTGAAAATGCATAATAAGTATGTCCACCCATTTCCCCTCTAACTGCAGGTACCTTATTTTCAAGTTCCGGAATGTCTTGTCCATAAAATAGTGATCCTAATAATTGATACTTGGCAGCATTACCTAATTGAGAAATTAACTCATAATAGTATTCGATATTACTTTCGTCAAAGTGAATACCGTTTATATTTTCAAGTCGAGCGATATCATTTTCATTAATTGAAAAATTATGCGTTGCTAGAATATATTTAAATTTTAATTTTTCATCCGGAAAAAGTGACCTTACGGAATTAATAAGTCCTTGAATTTTACCTGACGTTGCTTCTAATTCTTTTTTAAAATCACCTCTTTTGTTTTGTATAGCAGTCCTGCATTCAACAAGAATTATTGTCTCTTTATCTTTGGCAAAAACATCTATTTGTTGAGTTAGCGAATCATTGGTTTTATCATAGGGAAGATTAAAAAACCTATCCTTATTTAAAATAGTAAAACCAAATTTAGCAAATAAGGTCCAAACTCTATCTTCAAAAAATTGATCAAGTGGCTTCTTTTTTTTTATTTTAATTGTTTTTGAATACGTTCGGTCTATTTCCCAACCTTCCTCTACTTTTAAATTTAAAATCGTTTCTTCATTCGAAATAGTTTCATAAATATGGGACTTATTTCGTAAAGAAATTTGAGAAGAAATGTTTTTTTCAGTTACAAGTTTTCCAAGTAGTTCAATTTTAAGGTTTTGTTGCATATTAAAAATTCTTAAAAATGTATTCATTAATGTTTTGCCTTTTCGCGCCTTTTCCGCCTATTAGGCTCTGCCTAGATAGTATACTATGCTTTCCATAGGGAGAAAAAAGTTCATCTATCGAGTCATGTTTTGCGTTAGTCATTATAAAAAAAGCACCAACTTCATTAATGTGCTGTAATAAATTTGCAAGTCTTTTTTGATCATCCCATGTAAAAATAGATTGATTGTATTCCACGAAACCATTATTTTCATGTGCGACTGTATAGGGAGGGTCTAAAAATATTAGATCTAATGGCTGAATTTGAGTTTTTATTAATTCAAAATCATGAGATATCAAAATTGTTTCTTTATTTAAAATTTTCGAGACATTTTCTATGTTTTCAAAATCAAATAAGTTTATAATTTTCCTATCTCCATAAGGAACATTATATTTACCATTTCTATTTACTCTATAAATACCATTATAAGAAGTTTTATTTAAATAAATAAACCTTGCGGCTTTTTCGATATCATTCTCAGGTTCTAAATCTCTTAAAATATAATATTGTTCTTTTTCGTTTTTATACTTTTTTAAAATATCTATAACCTTCTGAGGATCTTTTGCAATCATATTATACGCATTAATCAGATCTTGATTTGCGTCAGATAAAAAAGAATTATTTTTGATTAGGTTATTTTTCTTTAAATAAATATATATTGAAGCTCCTCCTAAAAAGGGTTCGAAATAATTATTAAAATCTTTAGGAATAATTGTCTCAATCTGACTTGTAAGCCACCTTTTACCTCCAGCCCATCTTAAAAAGGGTTTGCCTACTGCTTTTTCTTGAGTAATCATAAATTAGATTAATTATTTTGAGGTTAAATACCAAAGATATATTTTTTTTATAAAAAATAACATTTATTGTCAATATTGGTACTGCCATACACAGGACTCTAAAGTTTAATTTAGTAAATACATTAACTGGAGTTAAGTTTTATAATATAATAAAAAATTTACTTCAGTATCTGAGTAGCTTTTAATAACAAACTATTATTTTCATTCATTTAATTTTTATAAAAGTAAATTTATCTTTGGGTATTGAATTACGGAAATCCATAATTCAACAATAAAATTCATTAAAATCTAGAAAAAATGTTAATTGTGGGATTTAAAATAAAAGTTTATCAGTACTTGAAATTAATTTACAATTGGAATTTGTGATCAAATGTTTACATTTGCTATAGAATTATAATATTCTCTAGAATCAATAAATAGTTGTTGTAAAACATCTAAAATAAATGTGGCAAGATCGTGGCAAACGGTTTTTGAAATTACTGAAAGTATAGTGTTGTTACGGGTTTGTGACCTTTGGTTCGAATCCTTCTGCGTTCACATCAAAAGCCACTCAAATCGAGTGGCTTTTTTGTTTTTGTATTAAATTGGTTTTTGAGTGCTCAGGTTCAAAAGTTGAGGATTAGGCAAAAAGATTGGATAATCTGAACAGGAAGAAATCTATTTTTCTTACTCCTCTAAATTGGCTTCTAAATGCTTTTAATTCAAAAAGTCTTCATTTCAATCAAGATAATCATGACCTTTATATCTTTGATTGCCGAATTTAATTTTTACTTCGTTCCAAAAAAAGACCTCTTCGTACCAATTTACTCAATAAAAGTTATCCTTTTAATTTTCTTTGTACAGCAATTAATTGCTTTTACACCCGATCAATTCGATTTGTTCCTGCGAAAGAAAAAAATCATTAGGGAACTCCGGTATTTTAAAATAGCCTAGGTTCTTAAAATTTTGATTGTCAAAGTAAATTAATCAAATCTGACAAACAAAATGACAAAGTACTGCTCAGTATTCGTATTTAGTCTTGGCGTTTGTATTTATGAATGCTAAACGCTATCAGGCGGTGAACGAGATTAACGGATCCGTTTTTTATCCTATTGACAAGTGGTCTGTACTACAAATACACGTTCAACGAAACTGTTGAATAAGAAGCAGAATAAACAATAAGTAAGCAATTATATATTGTATTAGAACTAGAAAACAGGCTCTTGTTAAAACGGAATCTTATTTTTTAATTTAATAGAAATTTTAATCTAAAAACAAATAATTATGAGTACAACAGATCAACAAGATACTTCTTGCGTGCCAATAGAAAAACCGGCCGGTATTAAAATAAAAGGAGTTAAAGTAAAGCGCTTGGGATATCGAATAAAATTCCCTAACCCCAGACATAAAAAACCGCTACCTCCGATTGCGCAAGTAACAATAAATAAAAAACACAAGATGCAGATTAGTATTGTCGTATTTATTAGTAAAAAAGCAAAAGTCACACCTAAGCAATTGACAGTCATACAGGATTTTAGTTATACTAACGATGAAACACCGTATGCTAATTTTTATGTATGCTATAATGTAGCTCCTGAACCATGTTCAAAATTCGATGTTTTTCAATTGAATTTTAAAGCGAATCCTAAAGATTATACTCACAATGGGATATTGCCTAAAGACTTGCCAATACCGGACCTTTTAAAATTAAAGGAAATTGTTTGTTTTTTATGGGATGAAGATCCAATAGGTTCCAGAGGAACAGTAACGACAGTGCAAACTGGTTTATGATAATCAGGGAAATATATAAAAAAACAGAGGCTTAGTTAGTCTCTGTTTTTTTATATATTTTGACTAAATTGCTAACAAAAATTAGCAAATGAAAGTTGTTTCTAAAATAGTAATCTTTATTTTTTTACTTTTTCCTCAATTGTTTTTTTCTCAACAAAACCATAGTGCTTTTGAAAAAGAAATTATAGCGAAAAGCAAAAAAATCATGGGTGAATCTAATTTTAATAAAGCACAATATTTTTTTTTGCAAAAAGAATGGGATTCGACTTTAGTTTACTCGATGAAACAGTTGAGCATCGGGAATCAAAATAAGGAGATTGAAAACTTTTGCCATTTTTTTAGAGGATTTAGTTTTAAAGAGAAAAAAATTTTTAAGGAAAGCAAAAAGGAATTTACTTCAATTTCTAAAGATTTTGAATTCTTTAATCACAGTAAAATGCTCCTTGGTCAAATAGTTTTGGAAGAAAAAAAATTCAAAGAGGCGATTAATTACTTTCAGGAAATTGAAAAACTCCATGAAGATGAGCTTTTGGGTATAAAAAAAAGTAGTGTAAAACACAATCTGGGGCTGTGTTATTTGCATTTAAAAGAGTTTAAAAAAGCTGAACATTATTTACTTCAGAGTATAAAATTAGAAGAAAAACAAAATGATTCTTCAATATTGGTAGGCTCTTATGGAGATATTGCCACATTATACTATGACCAATACAAAGATAATCTGGCTATTCCTTATTTTGAGAAAGCGTATCATCTCTCCAAAAAAGTAAAAAATTACCAATTAAAGCAAAATGCAGCACTCAATATGGCTGTAGTAGAAAAAAATCGTAACCATTTTGCAAAAGCATTAATATACAGAGAAGAATATGATCAATGGAAAGATTCTTTGAACAATCAAAATAAAATATGGGAAGTTGCAGAGCTAGAGAAACAATTTGCAATAAAACAAAAACAAAAAGAAGTAGGTTTGCTTCAAGCCGAAAATAGAATTAAAATAGCCGAAAGAAATGGGTTCTTCTACTCATCCATTGTCCTGTTATTACTATTAGGAACGGCTGTTTATTTTTACAGGGAAAAAATAAAAACCAACAAAATCATCTTAACCCAGAAAGAGGCACTTGATGAATTGAATGATACTAAAGATACCTTGTTTTCTATAGTAAGTCATGATTTGCGTTCCTCTGTCAATGCAATGAAAACCAGTAATACTAAATTACGGGAAAATTTAGCTACTAAAAATCTGGACGAACTGGATTCTCTTTTACATCAAAACAGTGCTATTGCAAATGGTACTTATAACTTATTGGATAATTTATTGCACTGGGTTCTGCTTCAGACAAAACAATCTTTCTTTGAGGTAACTTCCATGCGTTTGTATTTTATTGTAGAGCTGATGGCTTATAATTATCTCCCTTTAATATCTGAAAAAAATCTTGTTTTTGAAAATTCAGTTTCTAAGAAAGATATTGTTTTTGCCGATCAGGAATCTTTAAAAATAATACTTCGTAATTTTTTAGACAATGCGATTAAATTTTCAAAAGAGAATGGAATCTTAAAAATTTATACTCAAAATACTAATGAGGACTATTGCGAGTTGATTATTGAAGATAATGGGATAGGCATGAGCGAAAACACACGAACATCTCTTTTGAAAGAAACCACATTAATGTCTAAAAAAGAGAATGCAGAAATAATTGGTACTGGTTTGGGAATGCAGTTGTGTAAATCAATGATCCAAAAAAATAACGGGAAACTGGATATAGAAAGCGAATTAGGAAAAGGAACAAAAATCATCGTATCTTTGGCTAAAAAGTACCACAATGGACAATATTAATGTATTAATTATTGAGGACAAACCATCAGAAAGTGATGCTCTAATAAAAGGATTACAAGCCAATAACTATACAATTGCAGGGCTGGCTACAAATCATAAAGATGCTTTATCCCTGTTTTATAACAATAAGGTTGACATAGTCATAATTGATATTTTTTTGAATGGTTTGCCCGATGGTCTTGCTTTTGCGGAAAGTATCAATGCCGATCCCAATGCTTCAAAGCCTTTTGTTTTTTTAACGAGTTCTACAGACAGAAAAATATTTGAACGTGCAAAATTGACAAAGCCGTTTAGTTATTTGATGAAACCATTTAATGAGCTTGAACTTTTATATGCTCTTGAGTTGGCTTTCGAAAAATTCTATGCCCAGGATGATGTTTTTTTGAGCGAAGAAGAAAATACAGTAATTAGCAAAGAATATTTATTTGTTAAAAAAGGTAAATTACTAAAAAAGGTCGATATCAGTGATATTATCTATATTGAAGTCGAAGAAAAATATTGTAATATTATAACAGAAAAAGAAAAATTTGTTATCCTTATATCATTAACCAAAATCTTAGAATTGTTTGACAGTACTGTTTTTTGCAGGACACATAGAAATTTTATAGCGAACACTAAAAAAATAACAGAGATTATTCCCTCAGATAATTTGATTATACTACAAGGAAACCATAGAGTGATACTAAGTGATAAATACAAAGATATCATTAACAAGACCTATATTTTGAAATAATCGATGTGTTCTGCTTTGTTCCAAAAAGACATCCATTCGACTGGTTTGTTTTTTTTTGCATTACGGTAAAACATCAGAAAATAATTTTTAGGACTGATTTTCTATTCTTATTCAAAAAAATCACGGTTTCGTTCCTTTTTTTTTAATCCGGATAATTTGCCATACTACCTTTATTGGACTAAAATTATAAATAGTTCATAAACTAAAAAAAACAATAGTATGGCAACATTAAAAGTAATTTTCAAGAACAACAGCGGCTTATCTGATAAACTTGTATCAATAGGTTTTGTTTCCGGAAGTGATACAGCTCTATTTAGCATACACTACCCAGATCCAAATCAGTTACAACCTTTAGAACTCGAAATACAACCGTTAAATAAAGAAGCAGGAAAAGGGAACTGGTATTCTTTAACTGATTTAGGTACAGGAGTGTCCATTCAAAATTTTAGTGGCAGGATTTATATATCTTATGGTCAGACATGGTCTGTTCTGAATGCGGGTTATGAACCTGCTCAAAATATTACCGACCCTAATTTTTTTCTTCGCTATGATAAAATGGAATTAACGTTTAATGGAAATCCGACTGATGTAGCCGATTTAACCAGTATTGACTATTGGAGTATTCCCATGCAGCTAGATACTTTTTTGCATAAGGCAATTGTACAAGCAGATAATGGCATTAAAACAGGTAAAACTTCTCAAATGATTTATACACAATTAAGTGCTATTACAGCTACACCACAGTCTGGTTTAAGCAATGCTTTGCCTGCTCTTGTCCCTGGCAGTTTTGAACAGTTGCCAACGCAACCGGGAACTGGTTTTGCACGTGTTATTGGGCCTTCTTCTTATCCGCCAATTGGTGGTGTTCCAGTTACGCCTTATGATCTTTTTGAGGACTATCTTAACTCACTGATTCAAAATTTTGGACCCAATACGATGGTTGGAAAAGTGATACCTGGATTAGGAAATGGAATTATAGCCACAATTGCAGGTCAGTTTAATGGCGTTGGGCCAAATGTACCAACCACCGGGCCTCAAAGTGCCCAAGCTTATAATTTAACCGCTACAATTGACAATACAGGTGATATTACTTTAACCGGGACTATAGGCAGTGTAGTTGGGACAACAACTATCGTTTATAAAAAAAATGATTTAATCAATCCAAGTGGTATTTATGGTGCCAATGCCTCTTTTTCAATTAATGGAGGAACTTCACAAAATCCTGCAAACGACGTTTATGGGTGGATAACCGGAGATTTATTAGCAGGATTTAATATTGGAGCTATTGGTTCTGAAACAATAATTGGCAAAATAAAAGTGGGAGCGATGTCAAGTACTGATTGGTTTTCCATACCCGGTGCTTCACTATTTAGTGCTTTGCAAAATAACCCTTTGCACTACAACCAATATGCTGCTGTTTTACAAAAACTTTCTGACGCTTATAATTTTGCTTATTCTGATCGTTTTTCACCTGTATTGGTTTCAGTGAATCCTGCTATTGCAGATACATTGCAAATTTCATTGCTTAATGTTACAGAAGACAATTAATTAATTAATACATTTTTCTTTAATCCAACGAGGCTGTCCGAAAAGTATGGACAGCCTCTTTTTTATACTAAAATATTTGGATTCCTATTGGAGACGAATTTTATTTGTGCAATTCTCAGAGGCTAGTTTCGACTTTTCGGACAGCCTCATTTTGTATATTATAATTAACAGGCGAAACCTATTTTGTTTTGTATTGTAAAAATATTGACAAAAAATTCTTGTTCCATAGTTTCGCCTTCTTATGGATAAAAAACTCAGACTTATGGGATTTTTTTAATTTAAACTATTATACCACAATACTTTTACTAAAGAAATTAAAAAGCTAGCTAGTTTTATTTTTACTCATTTATTTAAAAGTGGAGTTCAGAAACCACTATAAAAACGGGGTGAAATCCGAAAAGCCTTATGAGTAGGAACTACTAAATAAATCATAGAAATTATGGAATCAAATAATCAAGTTCAGACAATAATGATGCTAACGCAAGGGGAAAATCCAGGGTATACTGTGACTGAATACTTAGAAAATCAAATCAATTCAAACAACGGGAAATTTACAATGAGTTTTTGTAACCTACCGTCAGACTTAAAGCCTACAAAACTTGAGTTTCGTTTTATAAATGGAATTCCGAAAGACAACATCATAATGAATTTCAGTCAAGGTTGTCCTAATCCTGATTGGATTGTTACCGAATACATTACAAATCAAATCAATGCTAACAATGGCGATTTTGTAATGACTTTTTCCTTAAATGCTCCAGCAGACATTCAACTAAATAGTTTAGACTTTCAATTTGAAAACAATCAAAGTACAGCAAATGATTCGGTATTTCAATTGTCCGCTTTAAGTCAAAATGATCCAGGAGTAGCAGATGGCAACAAACTTTTTTGCAATGTAACCAGTATTACTGGCGGTACATTAAGAAGTGGTTCATTCCCTATTAACAGAGCAGTAGCTTTACCTATACCTCCCGGACAAAATGGTTCAGGACCAACACCAACTTGGTTTATTGTTCCAGATAATACAATTCAAGAGACTGCTTTCAATATAGAAGTATCTTGCCCAACAGATTCGAATTATCCTACAAAAAACATCCAAGTCAAAGCATCTGACGTTCTAAAATGGGCAGCTGTACCTTATGATGAAAGAGATAATCAAATTTATCAGGAAGGAGAATATGGTATTTTTGGTTTTGCGCAAGAAGGCCCTAATGGATTAATTTATACCGTTACAGCTGGGGTTTTAAACCCACAATTACAAGGGTAATAATTCATTTGAAAAAAGATTATTATTATTATTATTAAAAAGAAGCCATGAAAGTTTTCGTGGCTTCTTTGTATAAATTTGTTTGACATGAAAAATGAAACCCAAATCTCATGGATTAATTTTGGTTTATCCTTAAAGTTTTTGCATACCACCTTATGCTATAAATTATCCCAACTATAATCTGCATTTTCGAGATTAAAGTTTATGAATAAAAATCAAAAAAATAGGCTCAAATTGATGTCAGGACAGGTTTTAGAATTATGAAAGAAAAAAAGCAACAAAAATAGTCCTATATCCTCGTTGCTTTTTCAAATAATTTAGCCCATAAAAATTGCTTTATGTAGTTTAACCCATTCTTCCATTGGAGTCATTTTTACTGGCAATTCTTCCAATACTTCCTTTAAGTTAGGATTGAATTTCGTTGGATATACTGGCAGACTTGCAAGCATTTCATAATAACCTTGTACGCCTCTGGCACTTTCCTCTCCAACAAGAATACTTAATTTATCTCCAAATTCTTGTGGAGGCATTGCGTAGAAATCAATTTTTTCTCCAAGGCCAATAGAGAATTTTTCAGCAAGACCATTTCCTTTCAGGTCATCCAATCCACTAACCATAAATGATCGTCCTGAAAGTTCTGGTTTGTATAAAGCTTCTACGACAAAGGCACTAACATCTCTTGATGCAATATAGCCAATGGGCATATCCTCAGGAGTTGGGTAAGCTACTTTTCTTTCTCTTTTTACATAATCGGTTGTGTAAGGAGCCAGCAAATTTTCGGCATAAATAGACGGCTCAATAATCACATAAGGTACTCCGCAATTTTTTAGATATTCCTTTGTATCTAATTTTACATCTTCCATCGGAATTCCTAATTTTTGTGGAGCTAAAAATCCACTGGTATTCCAAACAATCATTTTAACATCATTTGCCTTAGCTGCATCTATTACATTTTTGGCAAATTGAAATCCATCTGCCGGGTTAGGTAAAGAAACCGGAATCAATAAAGCAATAGCGTCCATTTCTTTGGTGATTTCTTTCATTTTTTGGGCATCAGACATATCGCCTAAAACAGGGATTGCACCTGCTGTTTCTAATTTTTCGAAACTTTTTTCGGAACTGGTTGCTGCGTAAACTACTGCTCCCTTATTTTTTGCTTCGCTAATCACATGAAATTGTTGTGAACCTGTGGCTCCAAATACTACTATTTTCATCTTATTTTTTTATTTAATTGTTTTAATTTTTGGTAAAACTAATTAATAACTTACTTTTGTACAAGTACTTACGTGTTGGTTGGGTGCTTACTAAATAGTTAGAAATATTGAATATCAATGGAAAAAAATTTAAAAATAATTAATGCATGCGATACAAACTGCCCTGTGAAAAAATCATTGAGCATTTTGAGCGGTAAATGGACCATGATGATTTTGTATCAGATTAATACACGGACTATTCGATATGGGGAACTTAAAAGAGCGGTAGTGGGTATTAGTGAAAAAATGCTGATACAGGAATTGAATTCTTTGGTGGAGCATAATTTGGTCAGTAAAAAAGCATACCCTGAAATTCCGCCCAAGGTCGAATATAAATTGACAGAACTGGGTTTGAAAACATTACCAATCATAGATCAGATAGCCGCTTTTGGACTGGAAAATTTAGTTTAGGTTTGACCCATTAGCCTGATATAGATTATCAAAAAGGTAGTATAACCTATTTTTTGGTATCAAATTCTCTTTTATAAGATGTTAATCAAATAATGTATTGTAAGATAATGTTTTATAAGTATTGGTAATGAAAAGAATTCGAATAGTAAATCATATTCTTTTTAGAGCCTGTTTAAATTTTGTTCAATAACAGTTTTATAGCAGATAATTTGGCCATACTAGCGGATGATTCCATTAATCGCTTATCGTTTCGTGAGATTCTTCTATCATTATCTAAGCCATCAAACACTATTTTTACAACCCATCAGAATGTTTAAATAGTTTTTAGATTTATTTAAAATATTGTCTTTTAGTTCTTTATGTTTTTGTTGTCGGTGTATTAACATTTGTTTTGTAAAATGTTTTGAAATTTTTTGGTAATTCAAAATATTAACCTACATTTGTCTATAGAAATAGTAGAGTTTAAATAATAGATAGTAATTACTAATACTAATATTTTGAAAACAATCAAGAATACCTCTTTTTTGATCAAGCAAGGATTTTTTTCGTTCGGCACTCTTAGTCGAATGTGTTGTTCCTGTTAGCGTTTTCAATTTGCTGCCATCACCATTTCGGATACTCATTTTCAAAATAATTTATTGCAAAAACTATAAATTATTCTGAGTGTTCACCATATGTCTTTCTAATAAAAATCAAATTAATATTAATAAAAAATAAAAAATAGAATGAAAAAACAAATGTGTTGTAGCTAAAAAAAAGCCATTTCTGCGGCAACAGAAATGGCGAAGTTTAAAAAAGAAATGTTCATCTCAAAAAGGATAGAAAGTTGATAAATCAGCCTTCAGGGATCCTTATTTATTAAACCAAAACAAAGTAATGAAAAAAAAATTAAATATAAACTCTTGGTTGTTTGTTTTCCTGCTGTCATTAGGAATTAAGGCGCAAAATACCACACCGCTCATTCAGTCAAAACTAGATGGAACTGTTGTAGAATCAATTACAAATCAACCCATTCCAGGAGTTACAGTAACTATAAAAGGAACTACACATAGTGTTATTACTGACGCAGAAGGAAAGTTTTATTTTCAAACAGGACAAAAATTCCCATACATTTTGATTGTAACATATGTTGGTTATAAGAAAACTGAATATACAGCCAATGTTACCCCTGTAATAATTAGCTTAAAGCAAGATGTTCAAGAATTGAATGAATTAGTAGTTGTAGGTTATGGAACTCAAAAAAAGAAGGACATTACGGGGGCAGTTTCCTCTGTTTCCAAAGCAGATTTAAATCGAGTTACCTCCTCTGCCGACAATTTATTAAGAGGAGCTGTTTCAGGAGTAGTAGTTACCCAAAGTTCGGGACAGCCAGGAGCAACTTCAAGTGTCCGTATTAGAGGAGGAAATTCTATCACGGCAGGGAATGAACCACTTTATGTTTTAGATGGCGTACTGATTTATAATGACAATAGCAATAGTACGGCTGGAGTGGCTAATTCCGGAGCGGGAGTGAACGTTTTGTCTACAATAAACCCTAGTGATATTGAGTCAATCGATGTTCTGAAAGATGCTTCTGCTACTGCAATTTATGGTTCTCGTGGTGCCAATGGAGTAGTGATTATTACAACAAAAAAAGGGACTAAAGGACAAGATCTTATTTCATTCCAATCCTATTATGGTTTTCAAAAAGTGTCGAACAAAATAGATCTTCTTAATGCTTCTCAATGGGCCAGTTTACGCAATGATGTTCAGGCAAGTATAGGACAGGCACCTTCTTTTTCACCAGCTCAGATTGAGGCTCTTAAAACTTCGGGTGGATATGATTGGCAATCGGAATTGTTTAGAACTGCTCCGATTCAAAATTACCAGTTGAGCTTTTCTGGCGGAGATGACCGTTCCAGGTATGCGATTTCTGCAGCTTATTTTGATCAGGAAGGAATTGTTCTTGGCTCCGATTTTAAGCGAATTTCCCTTCGGGCCAACTATGAAAAAAATTATTCACAAGCTTTTAAATTTGGTGTTAATACCAATTACACCAATTCTATAGCCAATGGAGTTGGAGCGGGTAGTGGTGGTAGAAATAATACTCCGGTGGTTAGTGCCTTGCTGACTGCTCCCGTTGTTCCTGTTAAAAATGATGATGGAAGTTACAACGTAACGAATAATCCTTATGCGACTTCCGTAAATGGGTATGTACCTAACCCAATCAATGATTTGGAAAACACCACAAACGAAACCAAAATCAATAGAATTTTGACCAGTTTGTTTGCCGAGTATAAAATCAATAGTGAAATTACGGCTAAGGTTGCAATAAGTGGAGATGTCATCAATACGAAGCAAAATTTTTATGCACCATCCAATACGACTCTTGGAGCAGCTACTAAAGGATTAGCCTCTGTGGGGAATCGCCTGGTAAGTTCTGTATTGAATGAAAACACCCTGAATTACAATACTCGTTTTGGAGAAGATCATAAGTTTTCGGCTTTGGCAGGATATACACTTCAATATACCCAGGGAGAAGTTGTAAATGCAGGGGCGAATACTTTTGTAAATGATGCCAATACCTACAATGCTTTACAAGACGGTGTGGCTGTAAAACCCTTTAGTGATGCTTTTGAAAGTGTATTGAAATCGTATTTAGCCAGAGCAAATTATTCGTATAAAGGGAAATACAATCTTACTGTTTCGGCTCGTGCCGATGGTTCTTCAAGATTTGGATCAGAATCACTTTGGGGGTATTTCCCGTCAGCTGGTTTTTCTTGGAATATTACCGATGAAGATTTTGCTAAAGGTATTAAAGAAGTGGTAACGGATGCTAAATTGCGATTAAGCGCAGGAACAACAGGAAATCAGGAAATTGGGAATTACCTTTCTTTGGCTTCGATTGGATCGGTTAATTATAGTTTTGGAGGAACCGTTCAAACCGGATTGGCTCCGACACGCTTAGCCAATCCAGATTTAAGATGGGAAAAAACGACCCAATACAATGCCGGTTTGGACTTGTCATTATGGGATAGAAAAATAAATTTCGTTTTTGACGTGTATTACAAAAAAACAAAAGATTTGCTTATCAATGTGCCAGTGCCATTGACTTCAGGATTTGCTACAGTGCTACAAAACATTGGTGGAGTCGAGAATAAAGGAATTGAAATAAGTTTAAATACAGAAAATATAAAAACAGATACATTCTTTTGGAATTCGAACTTTGTGTTTTCAGCGAACAGAAACAAAGTACTTGAAATAGGGAATGGAGTGCAACAATTCTTTCCAGTAGTTCCAAATGGTTCTTTGTTACAACAACAACCTGTAACCGTAAAAGTAGGAGAGCCACTAGGTACTTTCTGGGGATACCAAACCAACGGAATTTTCCAAACTCAGGAAGAAATCAATACCCAACCAAAAATCAATAGCCTTGCCAATACGAAAGTTGGAGATAGAAAATACGTAGATACTAACGGAGATGGTGTAATCACTGCTGCTGATAAAGGTAGTCTAGGAAGTTCACAACCCAAGTTTGTGGCAAATTTAGGCAATACGGTTTCCTATAGCAATTTCGATTTGAGTTTTTCATTCCAAGGATCTTATGGTGGTAAAATATTTAATGCTTTGAATCAACAATTGGAAGTTTCAACTCTAGGAACCAATTCAGCTGCTACTTTGTTAGATCGTTGGACACCTACTAATCCAAGTAATGAAATTCCAAGAGCTTCAAGCTCGCCAGTAGCAATCGTTTCTGAACGTTTTGTAGAAGATGCTTCTTATTTGAGATTGAAAATAGTAACTTTTGGATACACATTACCTAAAAGTCTTTCCTCAAAAATTAGAACAAAGAGCATAAAACTATATGTATCTGCCGAAAACCTAATCACCTGGACCAAATATACGGGCTATGATCCAGAGGTAAGTTCTTATGAACAAAACAATTTATATCCCGGAATTGATTTTGGAGCTTATCCAAATTCCAAAACATTCATCACGGGCTTGAACGTAACTTTTTAAGTAAAATAAAAAATTAAACGATGAAAAAAATAATACTATCAGTCCTATTAAGTGCCGCGTTATTGTTTTCGTGCACGGATTTAGAGGTAACACCAACCTCTTTTATAACCAAAGAAAATTTCTTCAAAACCCAAGATGATGCCATTGCTAGTGTGACTGCGGTTTATGCTTCTTTCGTAATTGAGCCAGGCGAACAAAGTCTTTTCGGAAGAAATCTCTATTTCTTGACCGATATGGGTTCTGATTATGCTGCAGCAGGTGTTTCTGCAACAAATCCTCAAGTAAGAGCAATGAGTAATTTGACCCACGATGCCACTTCAGATCGTGTTCAATTGGCTTGGCGCCAAATTTACAACGGCATCAACAAAGCCAATATTGCGATTGACAATATTCCAAATGTGTCTGGTTCAGATGTGATTAAAACCAGATTGATTAATGAAGCTAAATTCATTAGGGGTTTGTTGTACTTCCAGGCAGTTCGTCTTTGGGGAGGAGTTCCAATCGTTTTGCACGAGCCAACTTCTATTAATGTGGAAAGTCTAAAATCAAAAAGAGCCACAGTTGATGAGGTGTATGCTCAAATTATTTTGGATTTAAAAGATGCGGAAGCACTGCCATCTACTTATACAGGAACTAATATAGGACGTGCTACTTCTGGAGCTGCCAAAGCTATTTTGGCGAAAGTATATTTGACCAGAAAAGATTGGACAAACGCTATTCTAAAAGCTAAAGAAGTGATCAATGGCGGTTTTGGATATGCCCTTTTCGAAAGTTTTGCCGATGTGTTTAATAAAGCCAAAAAGAACGGAAAAGAACATATTTTTTCTGTTCAATTCGAGCCAAACCAGGCAAGTAATGGAGCCAGCGGCAGTACTTTTCAAGCGACTTCGTTTACAGGATTTACTGCCACAGAACCAGCTGATATTATTTCGAATGTTGCCCTGTTTTATGATATTTATGTCGCAGGTGACACCCGCAGAGATGTAAGCTACAAGAAACAATTATTAAATCCAGCTACCGGATTGCTTTATACTTTTCCGAAGCCAATTTTTAGTAAATATTTAGATGTTACCAACTTGTCATCACCAAGTAATGTGGCTATTAATTTTCCAATTATTCGTTATGCCGATATTTTATTGTCATTAGCAGAAGCCATTAACGAGAAAGATGGAGCAACCGAAGAGGCTCATGAACTGGTAAACCAAGTAAGAAGAAGAGCTTTTTCAAAAGCAATTACAACACCAGATGCAACGGTAGATTTGGCAGGACTAACAACAATCCAGTTAAGAGAAGCCATTAGAGAAGAGCGCAAAAAAGAATTTGTTCAGGAAGGACAAAGATGGTATGACCTTGTACGGTGGGGAACTTTGGTTAGCGAAGTAAAAAAAGTAACAGCCAAAAATTCTGTTTCAGAACGTAATAATTTGTATCCAATTCCACAAAGTGAGCGAAATATTGACCCGATAGGATTACCACAAAATCCGGGTTATTAATGAAAGGTTTTCATACAAATAAACAAAATGATTAAAAAAATTTTCATTCTTTCCCTTTTGGTTTTTGTGCCAGTTCAGCAATTCGCACAGAAAAAACAACCCAACATTCTCGTCATTTTGGCAGATGATTTAGGTTTCTCTGATATTGGTGCTTTTGGCTCAGAAATTAAAACCCCAAACTTGAATAAGCTCGCTAAAAACGGGCTTATTATAAAACAGTTTTATAATGCGGGGCGTTGCTGTCCATCACGGGCATCACTACTCACAGGATTGTATTCACATCAGGCAGGTGTTGGCGATATGGTACAAGATAAGGGCGTTCCGGCTTATCAGGGCTATTTAAATGAGCATTGCATCACAATTGGGCAAGCACTCAAACAAGCAGGATACAACACCATTGTTTCAGGAAAATGGCACGTTGGTTTAGTACCTTCAGCTTGGGCGGTAAATAGAGGGTTTGATGATTCTTTTACCTTGCAAAACAACGGCAGCAGTTATTTCAACTCGCAGCCTTTGTATAATGACGGCAGAACCGTTACTTTTTTAAAAGGAGATAAAGAAATTATTCGCACAGATTCCTCAACCTATTTAACGCAGGAAATAACGAATTTTGCTGTTAATTCTTTAGAAAAACAGCGCAATCAGCAAAAGCCTTTTTTTCTGTATGTAGCTTACAATGCGCCACATTGGCCCATTCAGGCATTGCCAGAAGATATTGCAAAATACAGAGGCAAATACCTGGCGGGCTGGGATAAACTGAGAGCAAGCCGTTTTAAAAAATTAAAAGAACAAGGAATAGTTGATCAAAATTGGGACTTATCCAATCGTTTTGAAAAAGTACCCGATTGGAATCAACTAAGTACCGAAGAAAAAGACAAGTGGGATAATCGGATGGCAATTTATGCCGCAATGATTGATAGAATGGATGCCAGCATTGGTGAAATCTTGAAGAAAATAAAGGCTTTGGGAGAAGAAGATAATACCCTTGTACTTTTTCTTTCGGATAATGGCGGAAGTGCCGATGAGGTGAAAAACTGGAATTATGTTACACAAAAAAATGGGACACCAGGTTCGGTTGCGTCAATTGATAGTTACGAAAGTCCGTGGGGAAATGTGAGCAATACGCCTTTTCAATTATTCAAAAAAAACACACACGAAGGCGGTATTGCTTCTCCTTTTATTGCCTATTATCCCAAGCATATAAAGGCGGGTACATTGAGCAACCGGGTAAGTCATTTGATTGATATTTTCCCAACTTGTTTGGAGTTTGCGGATATTCAATATCCGGATTCTTTTAAAGGAAAAAATCTAACTCCTTTAGAAGGTATTAGTTTAAAAAAGGAATTGGAAGGCAAAAAATCTAATGAACATGAGGCTTTGTTTTGGGAACATGAAGGCAGTAAAGCAGTACGAAAAGGAGAATGGAAGGCGGTAGCCGAAAACAATCAGCCTTGGGAATTGTACAATCTTGCTACAGATAGAACCGAAACAAAAAACCTGGCAAATGCAGAACCAGCAATGCTTCAGACTCTAATCGAATTACACAAACAGTGGTCTGTAAAAGTAGGTGTTGAAGATTGGAATAAAATAAAATAGTTGTAAAACGAATGAATTTTTAATCAACGAAAATGAAATTAAATTAAACAGTTTTTTTATCTAATCCATTTTGATGGCTTTTTTTCTACAATTCGCTTAGTGAAAGATCATAAATAAAATTAGCAACAGTTGTTCATAATTGTTTGATATTAAACAACTCGTAAAACCATAATTCAAAATCATATTAAATCTATAGAATTAATTGTGATTTAAAATTTAATTTTTTAAAAAAAAAATGAAATATTCACCCAGAAGAGGGAACATTAATAATCTATAAAATATAAAACAATGAAAAAAATTAAATTTAGTTCAAAAGTCAAAAGTCCTCAAAAAGGGCTTTTAATTACCGCATTGTTAATGGCGCAATTTGGCTTTGCCCAAAACAAACCGGATACCAATTATAAAGGAGTTGTTGGTAAAACATTAGCGGAATCTAAAGAATATTGGCCGGAACCTGTAAAAGCTCCAAAAGGCGCTCCCAATGTAGTTTGGATTTTGCTGGATGATGTGGGATTTGGGGCTTCCAGTGCTTTTGGTGGCTTGATAGAAACACCAACTTTTGATGCTTTGGCCAATAATGGACTGCGCTATACCAATTTTCACACCACTGCAATTTGCGCGCCAACCCGTGCGGCATTATTGACAGGCAGGAATTCAGGAAGAGTTCATGTCAGTGGCTTTTCGCACACTATTTTATCAGCAGGTTTCCCGGGTTGGGATGGTCGAATTCCATCGGATAAAGGAACAATTGCTGAAATTTTAAGAGAAAATGGATACAACACTTTTGCCGTTGGTAAATATGGTGTTACTCCTGACGAAGATGCTACAGATGCAGGTCCGTTTGACAGATGGCCAACCGGAAAAGGATTTGATCATTTCTTTGGTTTCTTAGGATCCCAAACAGATCAATACAAACCAGATTTAGTAGAAGATCAAGCGCACATAACACCAGATGGAAGACACTTAACAGAGCAAATTACGGATAAAGCAATTAGTTATATCACCAAACAACAAAAAGCAGCTCCAGGTAAACCATTCTTTTTATATTATGCGCCAGGGGCAGTTCATGCACCGCATCAGGTTGAAGCATCTTGGAGTGATGCCTATAAAGGGAAATTTGATGAAGGCTGGGACGTATACCGCGAAAAAGTTTTGGCAAACCAAAAGAAATTGGGTGTAATCCCTGCTAATGCTGTATTGCCAGAACGTAATGCTATTATTTCTGCTTGGAACAAATTAACACCTGACCAAAAGAAAGTATACGCCAGATTTATGGAAGTGTACGCCGGATATCTCACTTACACCGACCATGAAATAGGAAGAGTAGTAAATTATCTGAAAGAAACCAATCAATTAGACAACACTTTAATCTTTGTTGCTATTGGTGATAATGGAGCCAGTAAAGAAGGCTCTCAAGTGGGTACAATCAGCCAAAGTCTTTTTTCTCAAGGCGTATCTGATGAGCAAAATCTTCAGTCGAATTTAGAGAAAATTGGAGAAATTGGCACACCAAAAGGCTTGAACACCAATTATCCTTTGGGTTGGGCCCAAGCAACAAACGTACCTTTCAAAAACTGGAAACAAGACGCACAATCCGAAGGAGGAACACGCAATCCTTTGATTGTTTTTTATCCAAAAGGGATTAAAGAAAAAGGAGGAATCAGAAATCAATACAGCCACGTAACGGATATTCTTCCTACTACATTGGAGATTGCAGGTATCAAAACACCTGAAACGATAAGAGAAATTAAACAGGATAAAATTCAGGGCTCTTCTTTATATGCTTCTTTAAATGATGCAAAAGCGGAATCATTGCACAAAATACAGTATTACTATATTTTCGGAAACAGAGCTATTTACAAAGATGGATGGAAAGCGGCGGCGGCACATGCAAATCCTTTTACTTCACAAACTGGTGCGGGTAAAAATCAAGTACCGGTACCAAGCAATTTCGACACTGATGTTTGGGAATTATACAACCTTAATGAAGATTTTAACGAGCGCAATAACTTGGCAAAAAAGTATCCTGAAAAATTAGAGGAGCTTAAAAAATTGTTTGATGAGCAGGCCAAAGAGAATAACGTTTATCCGTTAATCGACTGGCAGGATGTGTTAGGAAGAAAAATACACAATGCCACAGGGGAAAGCTTTCAGGAATTGATTCATAAAGCAACTCAGGCAGGAAGTACAAATTAATAAAGTTAGTGCTTAGTGAATAGTAGAGTGATTAGTTTGTCTAATCAAACTGCAAAAAACTGATCACTAAGCGCTAATTACTTAATAAAAAACAAATATGAAACTAATAGATTTTCAATTAATCGGGAAAAAGATTGTCGTTGGGATAATCGTGTTTTTAATACCGCTGGTTATTTTGGCTGGAGGTTTAGCATTAGTAAATCAAATTTTAAAATAAGAAATCATGGCATTAGATCAAAAAAAACTAACAAGAGACTTGGGCATAAGTCTTTTCATTTATAGTTTGCCGGTATTGGCAATTTATCTTTATTTTAGACTGAGTAACGGTATCATAGCAGAATCACACATTTCGTTACCGTCATTTTTGGAATTTGCAAAACCTGCATTCGAGAATATCCGCACTTGGGGATTAATCGTTTTTATGCTGATTTTGGGAGCAGTTGAATTTGCAGCAGGTTTATATGACGATCAATGGACTGGCACGGAACGCAAAATTGATATTATTTGTTTTTTGGCTCCAAAATTGCTTTTGCCTCCGGTAATCACTTTTTTTAGCTTAACAGCATTACCATATTTAATTCCTAATCTTGCCAATACATTATCTTGGGTTCCGTTTTGGGGAGGTTTTTTCCTGATTGCAATAGCCGATGATTTAACCCAATATTGGTACCACCGTCTGCACCACCAAGTGCCTTTTTTATGGCGTTTTCATAGAACACATCATTCGGCTCCGTATATGGGAATGGCAATGGCTTCGAGACAAAACTTTATTTACACCGTTTTTTTTTCTCAGATTTATTTGACAGCAGCATTGACGTTTTTAGGGTTAGGGCTGCCGGCTTTGTTTGTTACCGTGATAAAAAGCACCATCACTCTAGCAGCACACTCTAGTCTTGCTTGGGACAAACCGTTTTACAAATACAAAGTATTGCATCCTGTCGCTTGGGTTTTGGAGCGTTTTATTTCTACTCCGGCTACGCATCATGCACATCATGCGGATACTAGCGGGGATGGCGTTGGACATTTTAAAGGCAATTTCGGAAATATGTTTTTCTTATGGGATGTGATTTTCGGAACGGGTTTAATCACTCGTAAATTCCCTGAATCATACGGAACTAAAACATACAAAGGTGAAGAATGGTATGCACAGTTTCTTTGGCCAATATTCAAATCTAAAAAAGAAGGAAGTCCATTGGCTGAAGGCGTTCTGTCGATTCCAATTTCTAAAAGTAAAAATACTGAAACCGTAAAACAAAATGTATATGAACCTGTTCAGTCTTAAATCATTCAAAAATAGAATAACAGTAATTGTATTTTTAGTTACAATTGCTGGCTTTTCGCAAAATCAGAATGTGTTTACTTTAAAAGTAGATACTTTTACGCCAAGATAAAAAGTCAAAAAAAACCACAGATTATTGATGCCCGAAGTCCCGAAGAGTTTGCCTTAAATCATATCGAAGGTGCGGTTAATTTTAATTTGGCAACTGAAAATTATGCCAAATATGTAGCAACATTGGATCAATCAAAACCTGTATTGATCTATTCGATTGGTGCGGGGAGAAGCGGTGAATTGGTCAGAGAATTATTAAAAACCGGTTTTTCAGATGTATACGATTTAAGAGGAGGTATTGCTGCCTGGATAGGATCAGGAAAGCCTTTTTATACCAATTTGAAAAGCAGATTAACCTTGGCAGAATACAATAAAATCATTGCTGACAACAATACAGTTTTGGTAGATATTGGTTCCAGATATTGTGGTGCCTGCAAAAAAGTGAAACCTGTTTTAGAAACGATCAGAGCGGAATATGGAGCTAATTTAAAAATCATCGAAATTGATTTAGAAGAAAGCCCGCAAGTGATAGCCGACTTAAAAACGATTACTGTTTTTCCAACCTTGATTTTATATCAAAACGGTAAAATTATTTTCAAAAAAGACGGTTTAACCAGTTTAAAAAAAGAGGTAGATTTGGCTTTAGCCCAAAAATAATACTCTAATTACTGGATTTAAAATATTCTTTTGTCTGAAAAGGGATTTCATATTGTAATGATATGGACTCTCTTTTTTTTAAAAATATTCCCCCTGCTTAAGTTGTTGTATTTTAATGCTTTAAATAGGATAATGATTTTTTGGACTATTTTAGAATTAAAAATAATACAAACCAAAATTTGGTAGTTATAATTTTTAAAATATATTTGTTCTATCAAATTAGTAGTATTTTATTTTGAAAAAGAAATTTGAAAATTTGAATCGAATAAAAATCAGCTATCCTTGAGGTACCGTAGGAAAAAAAATTATCAAAAAAAGATGAAAATAAAAATAATTAGTTTAATTGTTGCCCTTATTTTATCAAATAGATATGTTGCTTTTGGGCAAAAAAATACAGATACAACCTTAAATACCACAAGTTGTGAAGCCATGTGCAAGGCAAATAACTCAAAAAAAACTTTATTGTTGCAATCAATAGAGAAAAAATCTAAAGAAAATAACACTTCAACCAATGGAATGGTTTGGGTCGAGGGTGGAGAATTCAATATGGGAACCAATGATTATCCGGATGCAAAACCTATTCACAAAGTGCGTGTAAATGGCTATTGGATTGATGAACACGAGGTGACAAATGCTCAATTTGCCGCTTTTGTGAAAGCAACCAATTATGTTACAATTGCCGAAAGACCATTAGACCCAAAAGATTACCCGGGTGTACCGCTTGAAAATTTAGTCCCGGGTTCGGCTGTATTTGTGCCTCCAACAGAGAAAGTAGCATTAGACAACATCCAGCAATGGTGGCAATATGTGCCGGGAGCCAGCTGGCAGCATCCATCGGGACCTGAAAGCAATATTGTTGGTTTAGAGAACAATCCTGTGGTTCAAATCAGTTATTTAGATGCAAAAGCTTATGCGGAATGGGCAGGAAAGCGTCTTCCAACTGAGGCGGAATGGGAATTTGCAGCTAGAGCCGGAAGAACACCTTCCAAATATTATTGGGGTTCGGAGCTGAAGCCAAACGGGAAATGGGCTGCTAATATTTTTCAGGGAACTTTCCCCAATAATAATACAGCCGAAGACGGTTTTGCTGGTGCAGCTCCAGTAAAATCTTTTCCTAAAAATCCTTTTGGTATTTATGATATGGAAGGAAATGTATGGGAATGGTGCAATGATTTGTATCGTGATGATTATTATAAAATCAGTGCCAATGATAATCCAAAAGGACCTTCTACCAGCAATGATCCCGAGGAACCGGGAGTAGAAAAACATGTTCAAAGAGGAGGTTCTTATCTCTGCAGCGACCAATATTGCATCCGATATGTAGCTGGAAGCCGTGGAAAAGGAGAAACAACAAGTGCCTGTAATCACTTGGGATTTAGATGTGTGAAGGATAAATAATTAAAGTTAAAAACAGTAATTTAATATGTCATCAAAAACAAAACAATTTAGCATTCACGAAGATTGGACGGTAGTGCTATTAGGGTTCTTGATAATTGGAATCTCGCTTTTTATTTACCTGCCTTCGGTTCCTGTATTCAAGTGGTCAAATGGCACAGATTTACTAAATGACGTATTCAGTATTACGAACATAAAAGAACTTTTTCTGGAATTCATTTACCTTTTAGGCATTGGGATTTTAGGTGTTTTTTTGGTAGGAAAATCGGTTAAAAAATTTTTATTGGGCTTTCCTATTGTGTTTGCGTTAACAGTTGTGGCATTGATTATTGCCGGGAATACGGTAATCAAGGGACTCAATCTGGAGGCGGTTATTTTTAGTTTGATTATAGGCTTGTCTATAGGCAATTTTTTCAAGCTCCCGGAATGGTTTCGTACGGCACTTTCAACCGAAATTTTTGTAAAAATCGGATTGGTGTTATTAGGAACCAGTGTTATATTTTCGGATATACTAAAGGCGGGTTCTCTAGGACTTATTCAGGCTCTAGTAGTTGTTTTATCAGTTTGGTATTTTGCTTTTTGGGTCTGCAGAAAGTTAAAAGTAGATGAGGAATTAGCCTTAATGATTTCCAGTGCTGTTTCTATTTGCGGTGTTTCTGCAGCAATTGCAACATCTGGTGCGATAAAAGGAGATTCAAAAAAGCTTTCTTATGTAATTTCGATGGTGTTGGTAACAGCCATTCCAATGATGATTTTTATGCCGATTATTGCCAGGCATTTCAACTTTCCAGAAGAAGTAACAGGAGCCTGGCTGGGAGGCAGTATAGATACTTCGGGGGCAGTTGTGGCTTCGGGTTCATTGGTCGGAGAAACTGCTTTGAAGATTAGCACGATTGTCAAATTCTCGCAGAATGTATTGTTAGGATTAGCTGCTTTTGCAATATCGGTTTATTGGACTTATACTCATAATAAATCTTCGGAAGCTCTGGAATCGAAGCCAACTCTGGGAGTTATTTGGGAGCGTTTCCCCAAGTTTGTGATTGGTTTTATTGTGGCTTCTTTGGTTTTTTCTTTCCTGATTCAAGCTGAAACAAGAGATGCAGTTAAGGATAGTTTGAAGAATCTGCAAGGACTTTGGTTCGCGCTGGCTTTTACCAGTATTGGGTTAGAAACCAATTTCAAAGATTTGTTCAGTAACAATAGTAAAAAACCATTGTATGCTTTTTTGATGGCACAGCTGTTCAATATTATTATCACGCTTATCATTGCTTTTTTGTTGTTTGGCAAATGATTAGGAGTATACATGCCGGAATAATTTTGAAAAATATAATAAGCTGAAAAACAGTTGTTAACTTTTAATGTTCTGCTGTAAATATTTTATTAAATAAAAAATAGAAAGACAGGAAGTCAAAATTTCCTGTTGCATGTTTAGATTTGGTTAGTTTATTTTACTTGATTTTTTTTTTTTGAAAAGTGCAGTAATTCATTTTTGAAGAGCTGCACTTTTTTTTCGGTTAATTAGTTTTTTATCTAATACAAAGTAAAGGCGGTTTTGTAACCTATGATGTGGATGTTTTTATAGAAACCTTCTGGAAAGAAATAAAAAGCAAAAACCCAAGGAAATTAGTTCTTGGGCTTTTTTGGTTTTATGTTATTTAAAATATGAATTCATATAATATGGATAAATTTAGTTATTGTTTTGATGTTAAATCAGTTAAATATTTTAATGGTTTGAAAACAGTTATTAACTTCATTGTTTACTACTTTTGTATGACTAGCCTTTAAAATAGTAAAATCTAGTTTCATTTAAAGTTAATAATAATATCAAATAAAATTTATGGAGATTATTTCAGTTATCAATTACAAAGGAGGGGTAGGGAAAACTACTATAACTGCTAATTTGGCTAGCCAATTGGCATCCAAAGGATATAAAGTTTTAGCAATTGATTTAGATCCTCAAGCAAGTTTAACGTTCTCATTTGTTACACCGGAATATTGGTTAAACGATTTATCAAGTTCAAAAACTATCAAAAATTGGTTCAAACCTTCTCGGAAATCAACGATTGATTTCAATAGTTTGATAATAGATAATTTAAAAGTTAATGATTATTTAATTGAAGAAGGGAAATTGCATTTAATTGCCTCACACTTGGAATTGATTAATGTGGATTTAGAATTAGCAACTTTATTAGGAGGAGCTAATCTTCAACAAACTAAACAAAATTTTCTAAAGGTACATAGAAAACTTATTGAAGGTATAGAATCGTTAGAAACAGAATATGATATTATATTAATTGATTGTCCTCCCAATTTCAATATTGTAACTAAAAATGCGATAGTAGCAAGCAATTCAATTTTAATTCCAGCAAAACCAGATTATTTATCTACAATGGGAATTGATTATTTACAAAAAAGCCTAAATTCTTTAGTAAAAGAGTACAATGATTATCGCGAAGTTGAAGATGATGAGGAATTAGAATTAATAAAGCCGCAAATCCTTGGAGTAATTTTTACAATGATTCAAATTTATGGAGGTAAGCCAATTTCTGCTCAAAGACCATTTATAGCGCAGACTAAAAAGTTAGGTATTAATGTATTTACAAGCGTCATACGGGAAAATAAAACATTATTTGCGGATGCTCCACAGTATGGAGTACCTGTTGTGTTACAATATACTAATCGTGATGATATTACCGAAGAAATTAAAGATTTTGTCGATGAATTTGAAAATCTAGCATTATAAAATGAAAAAAAAAATCTCCCCTTATTTACAGGTAATGGAATATTGTCTGTCCTTCTTAAAAAAGCTTTCTGATGAAGAAATAGCTAAAATAGAAAATGGTGATTTAGTAATTCAATTTGATTTAATTGAGAAAAAACAAAATTTAAAGCAAAAAAAAGATTCTATCACCTTTTCTACAACTGAAATAATTGACTTTTTAAATACTGTTGGTGAGCGTGATGAAGCAATGAAATATTTGGATTCACTTTTTATTTCTAGATTATCTTTAGAAGAAATTTTACGAAAATTAGATTATCCCCATACTAAAAAAGATAATTTAGAAAAATTAAAACAAAAGATTATTGAAGCCACAATAGGTTTTCGTTTGCGCTCAGAAGCAATTCAAGGAAAGTCTGATTCATCAAGATCTGATTTTAAAGACAATATTTAAAATTTGACAACCTTTTAAGTGTAATAACAAACAAGAGCAAACAATAAAAATTTCAAAAAAGCTAGAGCAATAAAAACGCTGTAGCTTTTTTGTTTTATAAAATCAGAAATAATAGCATTTTAAAAGCCTGCAAGAGTCTACAATCAACTTTCATTCAATAGAATAAAAATTATGAAATAGAATTTGTAAATTTGTGAGAGAATTAAAAACACTATTATTATGAGTACATTGGAATTAAAACAAGAGCTGCATCAGCTTATTAACGAAGGAGACGAAAAATTCGTTAAAATGTTCTATGAAATGGCAAAAGCATATAGTGTTCAAATAAAAAAAGATAAGATGATTGCTGAATCTGAAGAGGACATAAAAGCAGGCAAAATTTATAGTCAAATTGAGGTGCAAAAAATGATTGAAAGTTGGAAGGAATAATATAACCCGTTTATTGGACTTCCAGAGCTCTAAAGGATTTAGAAAAAGTTACTAGATTTAATGCCATGCTTTATGGATTTAATAAAGCGATTGTAATTGCTACAGAATTAAGAGAAAGTACAGAGGTTTTAGAAAATTATAATTTTAAAGAAATAGGTGCTGTTGATGAAGATTTTGTTCATTTGAAGTATGAGTATAGAAAGTTAATTCACCATCATTGTAAAATAACCTATCGAGAAGGTAAAACAAAAATTTATATCAATAGAGTTTTTGATACTAGACAAAACCTAAATAAAAATAAATAATGAGTTGTAATTCGGTAAAATAGCTGATTTTCAAAGTATAAAATAAAGTTTCAACAAGCTGCAGCAATTAAAAACGCTGTAGCTTTTTTGTTTTATGGAGGTAAAAAAAGATTAAAGCCAATAAATAAATCGACTCGAAGTAGTTTATGATCTATGAAGAATGAAAAAACAACAAGTACAAAAAGCCTAATCTACTATTGGTATAGTTTATTCTACTTGATATTTTTTTGAAAAGTGCAGTAATTCATTTATGAAGAGTTGCACTTTTTTTTGTTATAGATATTACTGATACTATTTTATTTCATCACTACCCGTAATTCATCTCCAGACTATAATGTATTACTGCATATAATTTGTGTTTTTCATGAAAAATTGAGCTTGCAAGCGCGTAGTGATACAAAGAATAAACAATATAAAATTTGTGAAAACCATTTAGGATTGTAAGCTTTTAATGAATGGAATTAATGGCAGATAGACATTTTTATTTTTACAATAGAACTAATTGTAAAATAATAATATAATGGATTAGTATAAAAGTGGATGGATCAAAATTAAGTACACATATTAGTGAGTCTAAAAGTAAAAAGCCACATTCCTTACACCTCTGAATTGAGATTTAAAAGCTTTTATTTTTACATTGAAGGATTATTCACTTTTTTATAGTTTTATTTTGGCTTCATGAATTTCATTTCTGCCCAAGCAAAGTACTATTATTGATATGGATTCAAAATTTTCTTTTGAATAGCAATTCTGTTAAAACAGGATATAAGATTTGATTTCGTAAAGACAATAAAAAAGCTCCCTGGGGCGAGGAGCTTTAAAGTAACTAAATTTGTTTTTGGAGTATAATTTTACTGTTGGGGGTCAATGCAATTATTACATTACAAATGTCGGTTAGTTTTCAGGATATTATTTGAGTTATTAGTC
>NZ_QJHK01000006.1 GCF_003202435.1 Flavobacterium cheongpyeongense | reverse complement strand
GACCATGGAAAGTAATTTATGTTGAATTTTTCGATGCAAAAGCTGAAGCTATCAAAAAAGAAAAATATTTAAAAACTGGAATTGGAAGAGAATTTATTAAAAATTTGATTCTCAACAATTAACTCGTAGGGCTCATATCCGCCGCGGCGGACACAGGTTCGAGTCCTGTTCCCGCTACTAAAATGAGTAAAAGCCTGAGAAATATAGATTTCTCAGGCTTTTTTGTGATTCGAAAAAAATCTTGTTTCATTTTTTAAAGATAAAAATCACCAATGTTTTCAAGAAAAATTGGTTCGAGTCCCGTTAAAGATGATAAAACCCATGTTATAAAAATTACTTAGATTTACAATTCCAAAGAAGTAAGATAGTACATAAAATTAGACTCTGAAACACTATCCATTTTTAGTTCTTTTAAGACAATATTAAAACTAAAAAGATGAGCATTACGACTCATCTTTAAATTGTTTATTGCTAATATTTGTTCTATTTCAATATGTTCGAAATTTAAAAAACACTACCGCAATCGTTACTACTAGTATGTTTGAATTAGAACATCAGTTGGAATATTTAGAACTTCGTGTAATTTTCTAATCATTTTAAGAGATAGTTTTCTTTTACGATTTAGGATTTCGCTTGCGCGACTTTTTAGACCTACAATGTTTGCCAAATCATTTTGATTATAGCCCATCTGTTCCATTCTGAATTTTATTGCTTCTATTGGATCTGGCAAGCCAATAGGAAAGTGTTCATTTTCGTATTGGTTGATTAGAATACCAAGTATAAAAAGAGGCTGTCCATACATTCGGACAGCCTCTTTCTTCTTTTTAAAACATTCCTCCTGCTGACATGAACGTCTACGATTCTTATTTTTATAATCACATTCAAGTTAATGAGCGAGACGACCCGATCGCGCGGATTTGTAATCCGTGCCCGCAAAGTTATTCTACAAGAAAGAGTAAATAAAAGATATATGAATTAGTTATTTATAGCTTTTGTTGTATTTTTAAATAAAAAAGGATGTCAACAAAATATAAAGCAACAACAACGGATCAAGCTTATTTTATAACGATAACCACAGTCGGTTGGGTTGATATATTTACCCGACTCAACCAAAAGTACAATATCGTTAATGCTCTACAATATTGTCAAGAAAAAAAAGGACTTGAAATTTATGCATATTGTATTATGCACAGTCATATCCATTTAATGTGCAAAGCCACAAAAGGTTTTATTTTATCAGATGTCATGCGTGATTTTAAAAAATATACATCCAAGAAAATTATTCAAACTATAAAAGACGAACCTGAAAGTAGAAGGGAGTGGCTTTTGGCATATTTTGAAAAAGTGTGTGAGCATCTAAAACGGGATCAAAGTTATAAAGTTTGGCAAGATGGCTATCACGCCGAAATAATTGAAACCAATTGGTTTATAAAACAAAAGGTTAACTATATTCATAACAATCCTGTAAAAGATAAAGTAGTGACCTTGCCAGAGGATTACTATTTTAGCTCAGCAAGAAACTATGCAGGTTTAGAAAATGAATTGGATGTTGAAGTGCTAGATTTGTTTTAGATAATTGAATTACTATGTGGGCACGGATTGCAAATCCGCGCTATCGGGTTTGGAAGAGAATTTATTAAAAATTTGATTCTCAACAATTAACTCATCGGGCTCATATCCGCCGCGGCGGACACAGGTTCGAGTCCTGTTCCCGCTACTAAAATAAGTAAAAGCTTGATAAACATAGATTTATCAGGCTTTTTTATGATTCAAAAAAAATCTTGTTTCATTTTTTAAAGATAAAAATCACCAATGTTTTCAAGAAAAATTGGTTCGAGTCCCGTTAAAGATGATAAAACCCATGTTATAAAAATTACTTAGATTTACAATTCCAAAGAAGTAAGATAATATATAAAATTAGACTCTGAAACACTACCCATTTTTAGTTCTTTTAAGACAATATTAAAACTAAAAAGATGAGCATTACGACTCATCTTTAAATTGTTTATTGCTAATATTTGTTCTATTTCAATATGTTCGAAATTTAAAAAACACTACCGCAATCGTTACTACTAGTATGTTTGAATTAGAACATCAGTTGGAATATTTAGAACTTCGTGTAATTTTCTAATCATTTCAAGAGATAGTTTTCTTTTACGATTTAGGATTTCGCTTGCGCGACTTTTTAGACCTACAATGTTTGCCAAATCATTTTGATTATAGCCCATCTGTTCCATTCTGAATTTTATTGCTTCTATTGGATCTGGCAAGCCAATAGGAAAGTGTTCATTTTCGTATTGGTTGATTAGAATACCAAGTACTTCAAGCTCATCGCCTTCAGGCGTTCCATTTTTAGCATCAAAAATTATTTCAAGTCTTTCAAGAGCCTGATTATAATCTGTTTCTGTTTTTATAGGTTTAATTTCCATAGTTCTTAAATTTCGTTAGCGTTAATTTTATCATATTCCGAATGCGTTCCAATAAAACGAATCCAAGCCATTTGATAATCATAATTTATTTTCACAATCAATCTGTAATTGTTCCCTTTTATATTGAAAACAACACGATTGTCATTCAAAATACTCGCACTTGGATATTCTTGCTTTATTTCGTTTGGGTTTTTCCATTCAGCTTTACTTGCTTCCTGATACCAAGACTTCAATTGTTGTTCACAATCGGCATGTGACTCCCAAAAATCTCTCAATATTTTTTTTGCAATTACTCTCAAGTCTCTAAGTTTTGGACAAAGATAATAAATAAGTTCCCGATACGGGAATTGCTTATGAATTTTATCTGCACAAAATTTGTCCCATGATTACGAACTTATTTATATGTGTAACAAACCACACAAAACCATCCAAATCCGGATAGCTATATGTGATAAATTTCATATATTATTTGTTTTCAAATATTTTTTTTACCAAAAATTTTCAAAAGGGCTTTAATTTGATTGATGATTTTTGGCGTTTATATAAATGGCCATGCAAACAAAAAGCAGAGAAAAAGTTAAGATGCACATTCCAAAATATCGTAATAATCCAAGATAATCTGGTTAGATAATTGAATGCTTCCCGCTACTAAGTAAAGCTTCAGAGAAATCTGAAGCTTTTTGTTTTATAACTTCTGTTCTTGTCCTATGAAACGAAGTCGGAAACTAAGACATTCGCCCGCTATCTATAATAACTCTTTGATGAGCAGGGAATATTTTATTCGGTTACAGGGATAATTTCTTCTGCTTTTTTAATTTTTTCAATGCCTCTTTCTCCCATAATCTGCCCGGCATCCAGCATTCTGATTAAATGGATATAGCACGTTACGAGATCATAATCAAGCTCTTCGGTATGGGGAGACAATGAGATCTGGACAATTTCATAGAGAAAAAAAACAAACTCCTCGGGAGTTTTCTCTTCAAATGCGCTTTCGAATACCAAAAAGGGATTCGCGTATTCTTCTTTACTAAGTGAAGCCAGCTGCGTTATGGACTGATAATCGCCCGAACCTTTCACTTTCCATTTTATGCTTTTCCTCTTTAAGCAATAACACACTTTGATAAAAGAGCATACAGCAGTGTAGAAAACAAAAATTTCGCATGGATTGTCTTGTTTGTATATCTTGTTCCTGTGGCAATGCATGACCACATCACTCAACATCTGCTTGTAGTAATCGAGTTGGGCAAAGTCAAAAAAAGAGTAAAGAGCCTCTAGTGGATTTTCTGCTTCATAGGCTGCCCAAAAATTAGTTTCAAAGTATATCTTATTCTTTTTCATGGCGGGAAAATTTAAAATTTACAAGCGAAGTTCTACTCTTTCAAAAGGATAAACTATTCCGGATTTGGATATACTATCTGACAAAGGGATATTTTACAGATATTTTTTTATCTTTGAAATTCACACTTTTTAATGCAGATGGCTTTATCTTTGCCCCTTTAGAAAATTGATATTTATTATGGAACAGAAAATACATCAGGGAAGAAACGTAAAACGTTTTAGAGAAATGCTTAACATCAAGCAGGAAGCACTGGCTTATGATCTGGGGGAAGACTGGAACCAAAAGAAAATTTCTATGCTGGAGCAAAAAGATGTAATAGAAGACAGTTTGCTGAAACAAATCTCTGCTGTATTGAAAATTCCTGTTGAGGCTTTTCAGAATTTTGATGAGGAGCAGGCAATAAATATTATTGCCAATACTTTTGACAATGGATCAATATTGAATGGCATCAATCATAATCCTACTTTTCATCCAATTGAAAAATTAGTTCAGTTGCACGAAGAAAAAATTGCGTTATACGAACGTATGCTGAAAGAGAAAGATGAAATGATGGCGAGGCTTGAGAAATTGATTGGTAAATGATTATTTATAAAAGATATAGAGGCTGTCCGAAAAGTCGAAGCTAGCCTCTGAGGATTGCATAAATGAAATTCGTCTCCAATAGGAGTCCAAATATTTTAGTATAAAAAGAGGCTGTCCATACATTCGGACAGCCTCTTTCTTCTTTTTAAAACATTCCCCCTGCTGACATGAACGTCTACGATTCTTATTTTTATAATCACATTCAAGTTAATGAGCGAGACGCTAGCACTAATAGAAGATTTTTTAAGGCAAAAGTCTCAAAACCAACACAAAAAATTGATTTATAAATAATTATTAATATTCCAAAAGCTATTGACTTTATAAAAAAAAAAATATAACTTCGTCCAGAAATTAATCAGGTGCGCGTAAAATTTTACGCGCACCTGATTAATAAAATGGCATAATTTTAGTACACTAAGTTAATCATAACTTAAATTATTATTGAGCTTACTTAAATTTTGTGTACTTTTAATAAAGCAATATAATATTATTTATATACCTATCCTCTTTTGAAATTTTATATCGCAAGAGGGAATCAAAATTTTAAATTTAAATCGTTATGGAAGAAACTAAGGTAAAACATAAAACGGATTATCTATTTTCAAAATGTACATTCTGGAGAGGTATTGGTTCTGTTTTTAATGTGCCTGGTAATTATTATGAGTTTCACATTTCAGAAACCGAATTAGAAGCAGACCACAAAGCCTTAACTTCAGATTGGGAAAATATTGGTGAAGACATAAGAGAAGCCAAAAAGAAATTTGAAACGTTAAATCATACTAAGCTTTGTTTAAAATAGATATAAATCATGTCTGAAAATCCTAAAAAAAGCAACAAAAAATCCAAACTTAAGGATGTCGTTCCTATAAAAAATAGTTCATTCAAAAATGATGATAGCACAGATGAAATTGAGAATTCTGAGATTGTTGAAATAAGAGAGGAACTAGAAGAAATAAATCCACATGTTTTCGACGGCTTAGACGAAATAAAACGTAGTGAGGTTTTACAAACGGTTAGTCGAATGACATTACGTGTTACCCAGAGCCACCATTCTGGCCCTCTACCATCCGCTGAGACAATCATTAAGTATGATGCTGTAATACCCAACGGGGCAGACAGAATTATGATTATGGCTGAAAAACAGCAGGATCACAGAATGGCAATGGAAAAAAAAGCCATTTCATCTCAACTAAATCAAAGTCTTGTTGGTCAAATTTTTGGGTTTTTCTTATGCTTATTTGCTCTTTCATTAGCAACTTATCTAGGATTAAACGGGCATGAAGCAATTGGATCAGTAATTGGCGGTACTACCATTTTAGGTTTAGCTGGAATATTCGTTCTTGGCAAAAAAGACAATCCAAAACCTGAAGACAAAAAGGACAACAAAAAACAACTTTCAAAAAAGTCCGAAGAAGAGAAAGAAGAATAAAAACCTCTCATTATAATACAAGAAGAGGCTGCCTCAAAAGCGAAACAGCCTCTTTTTGCTTATATATGTCTAATAAATATATTGAATTACAATACTAATTTTAAATAATTCACTGCGACCCCGATCGCGCGGATTTGTAATCCGTGCCCGCATTCTATCTTAACAGATTTAATAAAATCCAGTTTTTAACTATATCCTTTTTAATAATATTAGGAACGGGCACGGAAAGAATTTACACGCTATCGTTGCGGATATCTGAGCGATCGGGATTATCCCCTCCCGTAATATGTTCCATGAAAGCAACAGCACCTTTCATATGTTTTCCTATAATTGGGGATGATGACCCGTCGAATGCATTTAAAGTAATCGTTCCATAATTTAAAAACCAACCAAAAAAACCACCACTGTCTACTGTCATTCCCAATACTCTTGCCACTGGAATTCGTATGTAACTTTTTTGCCATGGCAGCACACCCGATTCAATTAGGATTTCCCCGTCTTTTGCTATCCATTTGTAGCTTTTAATTGTAAAATATCCTAGTATATTGAATCCTAATAAAATCCAACCAAACAAATACACATTACCATTTCCAAATATTAGCAACATGATACTCATTATAGCTATAAACCATACTGGAGTGTAACATAGCCAGTGCTTTCCTATTTTCATTTCGACCATCTAATTTTTGTTTTTACCGTTAAATTAACACAATAGTAGTCAAACCTAACGAACATATCAAATTTTTAGACATTAATTACCCCGAAGAGTTCTTATGAAAAGCTGTGCGAACGTCTCCTGACTTCGCACCCGCATAGAGAATAAACAAAGAGAAGTCTGTAAAAGTAATAGCATCACATTTATAGAATGTTGGAACGGGTTACTGAACATAGTACGGAATACTATATAAACATCGTACTGGATTTCCATCTTTGATTGCCGGAATCCAGTTTGGGGATAATCTTAAAACCCTTTCCAATTCTTTTCCCGATCCGTAACCAATATCACGAAGAATTTTTATTTCAGAGAAACTGCCGTCTTTTTCAATTTTTATAGTTGCAAAAACACCGCCTCTAGAAGCTTCATCATTCATTAATTCTTGTGGTATAACATAATTTTTCTTTAAAAAAGCATAAAACTTTTGAATCCCTCCCGGAAATTTCGGAAGAATTTCTACCTCAGAGACACTATAAACTTTATTATCTTTTGGCTTACTATCATGACGCTTTTCTAGTTTCATTGTTTGTTCTGGCAAAATCTTATCGATATTTTTAGAAGCCGGCTCTGCCATTGCCGGAACAGTAGTATTTTGACAGCTGAATAACAATAAAAAACTAATGGCTCTTAAAAAATTTCTCATCATAGGTTTTTGTTTAGTGCAAAGAGTTTATATGTAAAAAAACAAAATTTATTCCATTTTGAAGTCAATAATTTAATACAGTTTAAATTTAATTTTAACGAAATTAATTACTTTATCCCGCTCCCCGAAGAGTTCTTATGAAAAGCTATGCGAACGTCTCCTGACTTCGCACCCGCATAGAGAATAAAGGCTTAATTCTACTATTTACAGCTTTTGTCATTCCGATGAAGGAGGAATCACATAACGTGAGCAACTTGTGCGATTCCTCCTTCGTCGGAATGACAACAAAATCAACAAAATTGGTTTTCAACAAATGCTGTGATTAATAGAATTAAGCGCAATTTTTTTAAAACGAATTTTTTGCCACCGATATTGTGACATTTTTTATGAACTGAAAATTTTGTCACCGATTTTGTGATTTTTTTTTCGTTTTAAAAAAAATGTCACAAAATGAAAATAGAGTTAATTCTGTTTATCTTAAATTTAGGTTACTATTGTTTTTCAATTGCCGTTGACTTTAGTCAACGGAATTTAGGTTAACTATTGAATTGGCTTTAGCCAAAAGAGTTATATCATTTTGGCTAAAGCCAATAAATACAATTTCTAAATAACCTTTGGCTAAAGCCAAAGGTTATTGAACTCAAAAGAGCAAAACGTTTTTTATAATGTTCTCAATCTGCGAGCGGATCTATTTAACCCGATGGTTCGGATTTGTAACCGTGCCCACAAAGTATATCTTAACAGATAAATCCAGTTTTTAACTAAACCTTTACATCAGCTTTTATTAATATAGAAACGGGCACGGAAAGAATTTCCAAGCTATCGTTGAACATATCAGGGCTATCGGGGGTTAAATGTATATAATCTAAACATTTAGACAGCTTTTCCGTTGAGGGACGAGCGAGACGCTCATACCAGCTGATTTACTGTATTTATAAAAGAGTAATTTAAACTTTTTCAATTAGTCTGTGATTAATTTGAATTTTACAGGTTGAAAAAATATATCGGAATTTTTCTCAAAATAAATTCCATTTTCTTTTTTATCCAATTTTACCTGGTAATTATGAATTAGGGTAGTTTGTGCAATCACATTGACCTGGTATGTCTCTCCAATTTTGTTTTCTTTTGCTATATCCTGAACAATACCATTGATCACAATCGATTTAGGAACAACAGCAGTGTTATTTAATTCAAAACTAACTACATATCCTCTCTCATTATTCCTGTTATAACTTTTATACGTTTGGTTTTTAATCTCTAAAAGTTGTCGGGAACAGGAAAAAAGAAAAAAAACTCCGAAATAAAAGAATAAAAAGACGGCTTTTGGAATACTATTTTTCATACTTTTAGCGTTTATATACCCACAAATTTAACTTAAATTAAACGATTGAAAAAATAATGAAATTAAAATATATTGTTACAACATTACTTGTAGGATTGGTTTTTACAGCTTGCAGCAAGGATTCTGATGCTAATGAAACTACAGCTACCGAACCAGACGAGATTAACAATTTTGTCTGGAAAGCTATGAATTCCTGGTACTACTGGCAACCTAACGTTGCCAATTTGTCTGACAGCAAAATCGCTTCTACCGCAACATATAACAATTTTATTAACGGAAAAACTCCCGATGCGCTTTTTTATTCACTCCTATATCAAAGAGGAACTATTGACCGATTCTCCTGGATTGAAAACAGTAATGAGATAGTGAATGCTTCAAAAATTGCAGAAGTCGAAAAAAAAGGTGGTTTTAGCTATGGAATTTACCCTAAAGACGCATCCAATACAAATATGGTAGCTTTAATTGACTACATTGTACCTGGCTCACCAGCAGCTTTGGCGGGATTGAAAAGAGGCGATGTTATTACAAAAATAAATGGAAGCCAGCTTACTTCAAGTAATTATGACCAACTAGAAAATTCACAAGTCACCATTACTCTGGCAGCAAGTGTGAAATTTACAAACGGCAGCATGGTAACCACAGACAAAGCAGGAACGGTGACTGTAACAAAAGCTACTATTGATGAAAACCCGGTTGCTTATTACGAAAAGAAAGTATATGGCAGCAAAAATATTGGTTATTTGGTATATAATGGTTTCAAGTCTGATTATAATGACGAACTCAATGCCGCTTTCGCTAAAATGAAATCGGATGGAATTAACGAATTGGTTTTAGATTTAAGATACAATGGAGGCGGTTCATTAGAAACAGCAGTTGCCCTGGCACAAATGATTAATGGCAGTTTTACCAACAAACCCTATATTTACTTAGACTTCAATAATAAACACAATAGTGAAGACGGCTATGAAAATCTTTCCGAAAAAGTGAATATTTTTAACCTGGTTGATAACGAACCCACTTTTCAGAGAGAAGAAAGTATCAACAGCCTTGCTTTGACCAAAATATATGTGCTGGTAAGTTTTCAAACCGCTTCTGCCAGCGAGCTCACCATACAATGTCTGAAAAAATACATTAACGTAATCACAATAGGCGAAGAAACTGTTGGTAAATTTGTAGGATCCAACACACTATACGATTCTCCTGCTTATAATTATATCTCGTATGCCAATCGAAGTACTAAACACAAATGGCAATTGCAACCCATTACCTTTTCCTATTATAACAAAGACAAAGACGCAAATCCATCGAAAATTACACCTGATTACGAAATTAATCCATATAGCGCTTTCTTAAATTTGGTTGAATTTGGAAACGTAAAAGATCCTTATTTGAATAAAGCTCTTGAATTAATTACAGGCCAAACCCTGCGAACTACAGCAAAAACCACCAATCCTTCTTTGTCCTTAAATATTAGTAATCTTGCTGCATTCAACCCTACAAATACTGCCAAAGGTTTATATATAGAGGATTTTAAAGGATTGAAAAAACAATAAATTAAAAACTCAGACAAACTTTGCAAAACTCCATTTCGATGCCATCAAAAATTCCTCAAATGTTTTTTTAACCATAAAACATCAAATAATTCCCCTAAAACACCAAAAGGTGTTTCGCATTGAATTTGATCTTTCATGGTTTTGAATCCATTAATTTAATTAAAAAATGTTTGTGTTTGAATGATGTAAATTTCACTTCTTCTCTAAAATGAGCGTATAGGTTCATTTTGGTAATTCGGCTTTTGTGAGTAAGGTAAAATCCAAAATGCTTTCCTCATGAAGTTACGGTTTCATTTAGATTGATTAAGCCTGATGTAACTCCAACAATGGTCAATTCCAGCTTTTGAAGAAGTCCTCGAAGATTATTATGATGATTTAGTATCGGTAAATCGGCGAGTAATAATTTTAAGCCCACCTCATGTATTGAAATAGCTGTCCTATGACATTTTTTTGTCTTAGACTTGACTTCTGTTTTACTTTTAGTCTAGAAAATAAAATGAAAGATGATAAAATTTATTTTTAATTTCTAACCCAGTTCCAAAAATGAACTAGCTAACAAAGAACTAAATAAATAAACAAACAATACTATGGGAATAATTACAGATTCTGAAAAAGACGGACTTACTAATCCACCAGGAACACCTTTGTATACAACAGTAGTGGTAACTGAAATTGGAAGTATTAATTTTGGTAAGACTTTTAAACAGCCTTTGCCGACTTTAAATCAGGCTATAATGACTGGAAATGGTTTGGAAATTACAGCTATTGTATTAGTTAGAACAACATTAAGTGCAATTGATTTAAAACCTAAAATAAATCAGCAATTCACAATAGGTACTTATGGAGAAAACCAACTGCAATTTTTTATTTACTGTGATGAAAAGCAACTTAAAGCAATTATTGACAGTAATAAAATAGCTGATGGTGAAACAGTTGATAACACATATCGAGTTTTTAAAGTTGAGTTTACTACTACAGATGAAACGGGTTTCCCTACTGGACCTATAGGAATTGAAAATAAAGATATATTTACAGGGATAGATGTTAAATTAGAACACATTAAACAAGTACAAACTTTCCTTTGGAATATCGATCCTGAAACTTCAAGAGGCACTGTGACGACTGTTCAGAATCTAGGACTATAAATGATTAAAAAAATCGAAATAAATAATATAAATTTAAATAAACTTAAGTTTTTTTGTTTTCTTTTTTTGTTTAATTTGAATTCATTTGCTCAAATGAATGGGATTAATCAAGAAATTAAAAATGTAATTAAGAAAAATAAAAAAGTTGATTATCTGGAAAAAACGTATGAATTTTATAAATTAAATAAATGGGATTCTACACTGTTGTATTCTGGAAAGCTATTAAATGTCACTAAAAGGAAAGACTTATTAGATTTAGCTCACTATTTTAGAGGAAAAAGTTTTTTAGGAAAAAAAATATTCAATGAATCGTTAAAAGAATATAATTTAATATCTCAAGAATTTTATTTCTATTCTTATGTTCAATGTTCAATTGGAGAGATATTTTTAAATCAAAAAGAATATAAGAAAGCATTAAAACACTTTACTTCTGTAGCAAAAAACGATAAAACACTTTCTTCAAAATTAGAAAAAAGTGTTTTATTACATAATATAGGTCTCTGCTATTTTCATTTGAAAGAATTTGAAAAGGCAGAAAACTATTTGTTAAAAGGTACTGCATTACAAAAAAAGGAAAACGACACATTATTGTTGATTAGTTCCTACATGGATATGGCCAATCTCTATTACGAGCAATACAAAGACAATCAAGCCATCCCCTATTTTCAAAAAGCCTATGCCTTGTCCAAAAAAATAAAAAATTTTGAGATAAAACAAAACGCAGCTTTGAATATGGCGGTTGTGGAAGAAAACAGAAAAGATCTTACAAAAGCTATGCTGTATCGAAAAGAATATGATACCTGGAAAGACTCCGTAAATAATCAAAACAAAATATGGGCTGTAGCAGAAACAGAAAAAAAATACGCTATAAGCCAGAAACAAAAAGAAATACAACTACTAGAATCTGAAAACAAAGTAAAGGTTTCGCAACGAAATGGTTTTGTGGCATCCTCTATCCTATTCTTATTACTTTTTGGAACAGCTTTTTACTTTTATAATCAAAAAAGTAAAACCAATAAAATTATTGAGGCTCAAAAAGAAGATTTAGATGCTTTAAACGCTACCAAAGACAAACTTTTCTCCATTGTTAGTCACGATTTGCGTTCCTCTGTCAATATGCTGAAAGTTACCAATACAAAGTTGTTAAAAGATATTGCAAATCGGGATTATGATGCATTAGACAAAATTGTACATAAAAATGCGGCGATTACCAACAGTACTTTTAATTTATTAGAAAACCTTTTGCATTGGGCAACGCTACAAACGCAGCAATTGTATTTTCATATCGAATCTGTTGATCTATATTCTGTCATCCAACAAATAGAGTACAATTATAAACCTCTATTTGAAAATAAAAACCTTGTTTTTACGAATACTATTCCAAAAGCTACTCTGGCACTGGCAGATTTAAATTCTTTGAAAATAATTCTTCGTAACCTGCTCGATAATGCTATTAAGTTTTCAAACGAAAATGGAACAATCTCTGTCTATATTGATGATAAAAATGATGCTTTTTATTACCTCATCATTGAAGATACAGGAATAGGAATGGATGAGGAAACAAGGACAAATTTACTCAAAGAAGGAAATTTGCTCAACAAAAAGAAAAACCAAAAAGGAATTGGTACTGGCTTAGGTTTACAACTTTGTAAATCGATGATTCAAAAAAACAATGGTATCTTTACTATCGAAAGCATTGAAAATAGTGGTACAAAAATGATTATCGGACTTCCTAAATACAAATCTAATGGATAAAATAAATATTCTCATTATTGAAGATACTCCCGAAGAAGCTACTGCGCTGCAAGAAGTATTAGAAGAAAATAATTATAATGTAGTTGGAATTGCCAATACTTATCAGGAAGCTTTATCCTTATTCTACAAATTACCTATAGATATAGTTATCATTGATGTTTTTTTAGACGGGAATCCAGATGGTATTACTTTTGCTGAAACTATTTCGACTATACCAGATACTTTAAAACCTTTCGTTTTTTTAACGAGTTCTATAGACAGACAAATTTTTGAAAGAGCCAAACTAACCAAACCTTATAGTTTTTTGCTAAAGCCTTTCAATGGATTAGAAACTTTATATGCCATAGAAATGGCTTTAGAGAAATTTTATGATCAATCTAATGTTTTTATCAACGATCATCAAGATACTATAATAAGTGAGTGCTATCTTTTCATAAAAAAGAAAAACGCCTTAAACAAAGTAAAAATAAGCGACATTATTTACATTGATGTAGAAGATCGCTATTGTAATATCATCACAAAACAAGAGAAATTTGTCATTCAAATCTCCCTAGGAAAAATCAAAGAGTTATTATGCAGTAAAACCTTTGTACAAACCCATCGAAAATACATTGTCAATACGAATACTATCGAAAAAATTATTCTTGAGGATAATTTATTGATTTTAGAGGGAAATCACCAAGTCACGTTTAGCGGAAAATATAAAGAAACAATAAAAAGTTTCACTATTTTAAAATAGGGTATTGTTAGCTCCTACCATTTAAAATCTTCTCCATCGGGAAGATTTTTTTATTTTACACTGATTTGTAAATTTCATTCACACCTCTTTTTCTTTCCATTCACAACAGAGAGTCTTCCATTCACAGCATCTTTTTCATTTACCTCTTATTCAAGAACTAATTTTATCTCAGAAAACAAAAACTAGCGCTAGAGAGTAGTTTTTAAAAACAATTTAACTTTTAAAACAAAAATATTATGTGTACGAATATAACAATCAAATCAGAAGATAATAACGTCATTGTAGGGCGTAGTATGGAAAATGCAGTTAAATTAGAGTCTGAAATTTTTTTCCGAGCTGCTGGGTATGAATATAATCAAGAGTCGTTTCTAGAGGAAACTAAACTTTTATTAGATAAAGTGCCAGTGATGGATGGTAAAAGAATAACGATTAAAGATATTAATTCACTATTGTTGTATAGGTGGAAAGGGAAATATTCATTTGTAGGGCTTAATGCAAAAGAGATTGATGTGGCATCACACGGGATGAATAGTGAAGGACTTGTTACTGGAGATATGACTTTAACTCAAAGTGAATACCAATCGTTTAATGAAAAAGATGAAGGAAAACTAATTGTATATCCTTATTTAACCAACTGGATCTTGAGTACTTGTGCTACTTGTCAAGATGTTAAAGACAATCTAAAAGAATTCTTAGTTGTCAATCCTTTTGAGAACGCTATTCCAGGCTTTTTCTTTCATTTTCCAGTTAATGATGCATTAGGGAATGCAATTGTAATTGAATATGTTAATGGAGAATTACAAATACATGATAATGAGATAGGAGTACTTACTAACGATCCTTTATTTCCGTGGCAAAGGAGAAATTTAGACAATTACGTAAATATTTCACCTGTAAATTTTCCTAGTATAGTTTATGATGAAGATTCTGATAAAGATTCTAAAGGCATACGTCCTAAGGGTAATATTTTTAATGCAAATACTTTAGCGCAGGGCACAGGTTTTATAGGGTTGCCAGGGAGTTCTACTCCTTCTGATCGATTTGTTAGAGCTGCAATGATGAGTAATTATATCTACCAGCCTAAAGATGCAAGTAAAGCTGTTAATATAGCTACACATATTTTGAACACAGTAGATATTCCTAGAGGAACAAGTAGGGAATATGTTGATAGTAGAGCTGATCAACAAGAAAGTGATTTTACGCAATGGATTACTATTTCTGATACAAAAAACCGTAAATATTATATACGCCGTTATGAGAGTCCTCTAATGTATTTAGTAGATTTTGAATCAATACTGTCGAAGTATGATTCAAATTTAGGAGAATTAAACAAGCTTACAATAAAATTTCCAGACAATGATTTAGCTATAAATTTACCTAAAAAGGCTGAGATTAAGAGTTAGAATGTTAAGTGATTAGTTCACAGTTATTAATTAATGCCTGCAAGGACTTAAAAAAAACTTGCAGGTATTTTTCTAGTGCGTTTGTGACCAAAAATATTTCAGCGATTTGAAATTGTATGTTCATATTTTTATACAGTTCAAATTAAAAAACTAAAAAAAACAGGCTTTTATTTATTATTCAACCCCTAGAGTTGTTTATACTAAGAGGCTATATTCAATCTTAAAAAAAACTACAATGAAAACTATTTTTACAATAATGTCATTTGTGATTGCAACGACTTGCTTTGCACAAATCAATACGTTTTATGTTGAACCAAATGAAACAGATAGTGCTTATAAAAAAACAGACACAAATTATGTATGTAATAAAAACAGTAATTATATTGTTAGAAATACAAAGACTAATTTGAATAAACTCTTATTATTTCTTGGAGGAACAAATAGTAAACCAATAGATTACAAAATTTTTAGCGATTTTACTGGAAACCTTGGTTATGATGTAATAAACCTTTCTTATCCAAATAATGTTATGGCAGCAAGCTTAAGTAGTAGTTCTGACAGCTTGGCATTCAATAATTACGAACAAGAAATTTGCAACGGGACTCCTGGAAGTTCTTATGTAAAAGTTGACACCTTAAATTCAATTTATACTAGAACAGTGAAATTGATTAATTATTTAGACAAAACTTATCCAGAACAAAACTGGAAACAATATTTAACCAGCCCATCAACACTTAACTGGTCTAAAATAGCTGTTGGAGGGCATTCACAAGGTGGAGGACATGCCTGTTATTTTGCGAAATTTAATAACGTTGAAAGAGTTTTAATGTTTTCAAGTCCAAACAACTATAGCAACTATTATTCTAGACCAGCAAATTGGATAAGTACTCCAGGTAAAACTGCTATGGATAAGCACTTTGCGTACTTAAATCAATTAGATGATGTGGTACCTTTTAATAACCAAATAAGTAACCTTAAGAACTTAAGACTTTACCCAGCATACGGCGCGTGCTATGTTGAAAATTCTTGTCCTCCATATGGCAATTCCCACTGTTTGTACACGACGCAGCCTCCTGGTTTTCATATTTATTACAAAACTCAAATTTATCATTTTTCAACAATCATCTTTGGGACTAATTTAAATAAAAATGTTTGGACTTATATGCTTACAGCTGTCCCTTCATGTTCAAACGAAAATAAAGACAAATAGTAACATATCAATTTACCGGAACTCAACATCGTCAATATTAAATATTAATTCAAATGATAATTTATTTGATTGCATATAAATTGATCATTTTTTTTTTAGAACATCTATTTTTTAGGGGAAATCAACAAACGAAAACATATCACTATTGACTTTTCATCTCTCGTAACAGGAATAAACATTGTAACTGTTGATAAGAAAACATAGCCAATATAAAAATTTCATGACTTTTTATGTAAATGACTTTAGGAATTTAAGTGTTTTTTAAGACATAGTATAGAACCTATTAGAAAGTCAATATTTAACTTTTAAGTACAAAAGCATCTCTTTTTTAAGGAAGTGCTTTTACTTTTTAAAACAAATCAATATCACAATAACGTTAGGTCATACCGTCATGATTTTAACTGATATCTTCTTTTTAAATTTACACTATCAAATATTAAGGAGGAAGAATGCTTCGTAACGATACTATATTTATTGTTTCATCCAACCATTTAAAATCTTCTCCATCGGGAAGATTTTTTATTTTACACTGATATGTAAATTTCATTCACACCTCTTTTTCTTTCCATTCACAACAGAGAGTCTTCCATTCACAACATCTTTTTCATTTTCCTCTTATTCAAGAACTAATTTTATCTCAGAAAACAAAACCTAGCGCTAGAGAGTAGTTTTAAAAAGTTCTTAAAATAGAAATCTAAACTACATACAATATAATGATTATTAGATGATTATGCATGATGTAATAAGGAGTAAAAACTGTTTTTAAGAATATTCAAAAGATTAGAACAGTGGAGCAGAACCCACTTAAATAAACGAACCTTTCTGCAAAGGTTAATTGTAGGGGCGGAAACCGAAAAGCCTTATGAGTAGGGAAACTAAATATTAACATTATGATAAATGTACATAACAATTCAGGAAATACAATTGATGTTGCTGTCAATAAATGGGCAAGTGATGGAGATACTTCTTTTTTTACAATTAAAAACGGGGGAACTGAAAAGTGGCATAGAGGAGACGTAAATGGCTTTGTCATGGCTATTAAATTTGACAGACATTTAACAAGAAGATATTATGTGAAAGCTGATAGTGTAATTAATGTTGAACCACTGAATGTTGTTTTGGATGGCGGGAATACTATAAATCCTGTAGGGTAAAAGAATTTCTACTATTAGAGCTTGTATAAATTTCTTCTTTATCAGATTTCAAAAAAGAGATTCTATGAAGAAGAAATTTATCACCCTAACAAAACACTAATTCATCACACTCATCTATAAAACACAACAGTGGAGCAGAACCCACTTTAAAAAACGAACCAAAGTCTAGAAAGGACAACTATTCATTTTAAAAACAAGAAATTATGTGTACAAGAATTGTTTATACAAGCGAAAATAATAAAACCATTACAGGAAGAAACATGGATTGGGCTGATTGGTCAAAAGCAAGTGTTTGGGTATATCCAGCAGGTATTGAGAGAAACGGAGCTATTGAAGATCTTCCGGTTAATGAGCAATATTCATGGACCTCTTTATACAAAAGTGTAACAACTGCTGCTCAGGATGCTGCAACGGCTGACGGAATGAATGATCAAGGGTTAGCGGCTAACTTACTTTGGTTATCGACTTCAGAATACCCAAGTGCTACAACACCTGTTCAAGGATCTCCTATCTCCATTAGTGTTTGGGCGCAATACATACTTGATTTGTGCAAAGATGTTCATGAAGCGATTGAAGCCATGAATCAGGTGTATGTCATTACGGCTAATTATCCTGGAACAACTAGAACTGCTGATTGTCATCTGTCTGTCAGTGATAAAAAAGGAAATTCTGCCATTTTTGAATACATCGATGGCGTATTAAATGTTTCAACGAACGTAAAAAGCAATCTGAATAAGGATTGTATTTTGATTGATTCCTTTACACAAGCGCAAGTGCGTGTTATGACAAACCAACCTGTTTTTACAGAACAAATTAAACTCAATTATTTTTGGGAAAACGTAAACGAGAAAGTGTATTTGCCCGGAAGTAGTCAGTCCGTTGATCGTTTTGTGAGGGCTTCCTTTTATACGAAAAACTTAATAGAAGGAAACATCAAAGAAGATGAAGCATTAGCAGGTGTTTTGAGCATTATGCACAATGCTGCACAACCATTTGTTAATAATAGTGCAGATGAAGAAGATCCAAACACCAGTATCACTCAGTACACAACTCTTAGTGACCAGGAAAAAGGGGTCTTTTATTTCGCTGCTTCCCGAAGTCCATTTGTTGTATGGATAGATCTAAATAAGATTTCATTTTCTCAAAATGCTTCGGAAAATGAAATGGGACTTACATTAGAATTTGAAGAAAATGGAACTTCAATTAAAGGACATCCCTTCGCATCTGGTAATGCAATAGATTATTTAATTGAAAAAAAGACTTTCTCGTTTTTAGAAGCCAGTATGGAATCAGTTTCGGCTTAAGTTTGTGATCAGTATCAAGATTACTCGGTAGTAGGGGACAATTTATTACTGCTAAAAGGTAATCACAAAGTAACTTTTAGTAAAACACACAAAGATAGCATAGGCAACTTTACCATTTTCTAAAACAATCTTGTCCTTGTATAAGGTATTTCAAAATCTTCCTTTCTTAGGGAGATTTTTTTATTTGAAATAATTATCCGGAATCAAAATTCATTTATAATATGCTATCTACAGCAGAAAATCTTCTACTCACGACAGAAAAACCTTCATTAACGACATCTTTTTTATTTGTTTTATTTTCAATCATTAATTTCATTTCAGAAAATAAAATCTAGAGTTAGAAAGCGTTTTCAAGAGTAAACCAAAGAAAATACATTCTAAATGCCAATATCATAGCAATCAAAATTTTTTATTTATTAACACTAAATTTATATAAAATGGGACAGTACAAAAGTCGTCAGGAATTTTTAAAAAACAATCCAAGAGCAATTGCATTCTCAGCATTGGCTGAAGCTACGAACATGCAAGAAAAAATTGTCAATCAGGCGATTAAACTTCTCCCAAATCAACTAGAAGGAAAGGAAGTTATAATCATCGGGTCTGGAGTTGGTGGACTTACGACCGCCTATGAACTACTGGCTCAAGAGTCTGGTGCAAAAGTAACCATCTTGGAAGCATCTCATAAAACGGGAGGACGTTGTATGAGCTTACGCACAGGGGATACACTCATTGAAGATGCAAACAGTGATTTGTTCGATTCGAAACCAGGAAAACCACAAGTTGTTCGATTTAAACGCCCAGTGGGAGACTCGGAACCTTACCTTAATGCAGGTCCTGGTCGTATTCCAAGTAGTCACAAACGACTCCTTTCTTACTTAAAACGTTTTTCGGTAGATGTTGAAATATACGTGATGAATTCTGAATCGAATTTGGTTCAAAAAAACAAAAGTTTTGGAGGCAAACCTATGGTTTATCGTCGTTTGGATCATAATACAAGAGGCTGGTTGGCGCACATGGTATACCAAAATGCAGAAGAATTACTTCGCAATTCAAAAGTGGGAATTAGTCAAAGTAACCTTAAAACACGCGTTAAAGAATTACAAAGTTTGATGATTAGTTTCGGTGAGCTTGATGCAGATGGGACCTATAGCGCAACGGCTGGATCACCTGGCTTCGAAGATGGAAAAACACGCGCTGGATATGAAGTATTACCGGGTGTTGCGGCTGGAATTGTAGCCGATGTTTTGAGTTTTGATAAATTGCTAGAATCCAAATTTTGGGAAGGAACGAAATTCTATCAACCCTCAGATTTTCTTTGGCAACCTACTTTATTTCAACCCGTTGGAGGAATGGATCAGGTGCAGCATGCTTTTGCTCAACAAGTGGCAGCTTTGGGCGGAAACATTCTTTTGAACAGTCCTGTCAAAAAAATAAAATGGGACTCAACTAAAGAGAAATACATCATTTCGGTTGGACAAGTTGGAACAGATGAACCGATCTATTACGAAGCTGATTATTGTGTTTGCAACCTTGCGATGCCCTTTTTGAGTGAAATCCTTGATGAAGATCTTTTAAATAAGAATCTTAAATCAAAATTTAAAGAGGCATTAAAAGCCGTTTTTACGGCACAATTTGAACCAACAAAAGCTCCAGGTTACAAACCGCGAGAAGACGGATACGTTCCTCGTTTTTTAGCCTGTACCTCCAAAGTGGGTTGGCAAGCTAATCGATCCTTATGGCAAGGAAGCCCAATTAATCTGAAGACCATGGGAGTTGAAAAATCCGAAGTGGGAGTTGTGCCTATTTTTGGAGGAATCTCTTGGACAGACAATGAAATTCAACAAATCTGGTATCCATCTACGGCGTATCAAGACGAAAAAGGCGTGCTCACAGGGGCTTATAATTTTGATAAAGTAGCACACGATTGGGGTAAATTACCCGTTGAAGAACGACTTGCCAAAGCACGAAATGATGCCAGTAAATTCGGTAGGAAATTTGCCGAAGGATTGGAAGATGGCGTTGCTATCGCTTGGCAAAACATGCCACATATTAAAGGTGGCTGGGCATATTGGCAAGCCGTAGGAAATGCCGAATATGCAACAGAACAGTTCAATACTATTGCACAAGGTTCTGGAATTTATGACGAAACAGGAAAAAAGATAAATCCTAACTTCTTTATTGTTGGGGATCAAATTTCCTCTCTTCCAGGCTGGCAAGAAGGCGCAATTGCAGCTGCATTAAATGCAATTTCGAGAATGGCAAAACCAGAATTTAAAATACCCTATTTGAAAAATTTACCAGATACTCGTTTGATGGTGGAAGGTATATAATCAATACAATAGAAACGAATGGGCGACGTAGAAAGTATGCTGCGTCGCTTTTTTATTACCCTTTCGATTCGAAATTACTATTCGAACCAACAACTGGTTAACTCATTCATCAAATGGGATACTGTATTATTCTAAAATATCTGTCACTTTCACATAATTTTATTTTTGTTCAAAAATTACTAATGTTTTGAAATTTTAAAATTATGATAAATACAGTAGGTATTCCTAGAGGAACAAGTAGAGAATATATTGATCGCACAGCTAATAAACAAGAAAGTGATTATAACCGATGGGTTAGTATTTCAGACACAAGAAATCTTAAATATTATATTTGTGGTTATCCTAGCCGTTTACTGTTTTTAGTAGATTTTAATTCAATACTATCAAGTTATTCTTCAAATTCAGAAGATTTAAATGACCTTAAAACAGATATTCCAACAGGTGATTTAGTTATAAACAGTAACGAAAGTATTTACAAGGCTTTAACTGTAGTTCTCAAAATATTTAATTAATACCTGCTAAGACTTCAAAAGCTTACAGGCATTTTATCAAGTATGTTTGTAACCAAAAGATTTCAGCGATATGAAATGGTATGTTCAAATTTTATATAGTTGAAATTAAAAAACTAAAAAAGGATTTCATTTATTTAGCCTCCTGAGTTGTTTCTACTTTGAACTTTGATTATTATATGCATTTATCACATTCAGCGTTATGCTTATCTGCATCTCTAACAGCTTTTTTTAAGATTTTTTTCCTAATTGTTTTTTAATTCAGTATTTTTTTTGTACCTTACGTTAATAATTATCAATAAGGCATAACCTTATATAAAAGTATTTAGAAAACGATTACGAATAATTACTGTCTTTAATTAATAAAAAATAACATAAACGGCAAGTTCTATTAATTTTAAAACAGAATATCCAAATTGGAATTTTTACAATACTCAAAGACAAATCCTTAGTATTAACTAATAAATACCCCCTTAATCATGAAAAAAATTGCTCAAATCATCTGCCTTCTTTTGACGGTTATCACTATGAGTGCACAACAGGAGAAAGGAATCATCGGTTACTCAAACTGGCTTACCAACTGGTCTGAATTTAAGCCTCATAAAGTAGATTATGGAGAGGCCAATCAAATTTTAGCTGGAAATATTTCTGTTAATACTAAATTACTCAAAAAAAATATATATATATTGCAAGGAAACGTTTATGTAACCAATAAAGCCGTTTTAACAATCGAACCCGGAACAATAATTATAGGTGATTTCGAGACAAAAGGAACCCTGGTTATAACAAAAGGTGCGCAGCTTGTTGCGGATGGATTAGAAACAGATCCCATTGTTTTTACGTCAAACCGCAGCATCAAAAAAGCAGGAGACTGGGGAGGAATTGTAATTCTTGGTGATGCCCCTATCAATAAACTAGGAAACATTGGTTCTTATAACTTAGATCTTGATCCGGCATTAACAACATATGGTGGTGATAATACTTTGTCAAATTCAGGAATTTTAAGATATGTAAGAATCGAATTTGCCGGGAAAAATGTTAAAGGTGTTGATTCATTCAATGGTTTGACAATCGCAGGTGTGGGTAGCAAGACCATTCTGGAGAATATAATGGTAAGCTATTGTGGCGGTAACTCTTTTGCTTTTTATGGCGGAGATGTAAATGCCACCAAGTTTGTTTCGTACAAATCAATTAACGACGATTATAAATTCACACAGGGTGTGCAATGCCGTTTATACAATTCACTGGCTGTAAGATCATCTTACCTGTCCAGCAACAGAGATGGCTCACGCTGTTTGGAGGTAAAATCATACGAAAATAAAAATGAAACTGATTTTACTAAAAAACAAACCTTAGTTTCGGCTGCTAATATAACAATGCTTAACGATAGTGAAAACATTAATGCCGATATTCAGTCAGGTCTTGTTAAAGAAGCTCTTTATATTGCTGAAAATGCTTCTCTTGAAATGAAGCGCAGTGTTATTTCAGGATTTAATCCTGCTGTTTTATTAGACAGCAAAATAGAGATTAATAATGATAATCTCAAAAAAATTAAATTTGAGGAAATGTTTTTTAATCTTTGTACGGCAAACATCCTGACAGAAGGAAACAGCAACAAAGAAGACTTAGAACACTGGTATGGCAACAGTTTGTTTTTTAATGTATATTCTAAAAGCGACAATAAAGAAACATTTGTTGACATATTCGATCCAAAAAGACCGGATTTTAGATTACAATTAGGAAAAATTACTGCTTCAAGCAAATAGATAATCGAAATTAAATATCTCTCGAATTAAAATTAGAACTATAACTTTAGAAAAAAATAAATTTTCTTAAGTCTTGTATAAAAAGTTTGCTGTTTTTTTGAGACGGCTATAGAGTTAAGTGAAAAGCCTGAGAATCCAGATTGTCAGGCTTTTTTTATGTTCAAGAAAATTTACCTGATTTTATCAATACAAAACCAGCTGAGCAAATTGTCTTCATGAATTAACAATACTAAATCCAATTACAGAATAGTCAAAAAATTGCAAGATAAAATTATAATCAAATCCAGAAATTGATTTTATACAATCCCTGGTAATAGATTTAATCTGAATAGTCATAAAATCACTCAATTCTTCAAGTTTTTTTGTAAAGCTTGTTTGTAAATGCCCTTTTTATATTTATTCCAACATATTTTTTTCAGATGTTTGATTCACGAAGTAAGTGGCAGTTTAAATTATCGAAAATGGTTTGAAAATTATCCCGTTAGATCTAAATATTAAAACAAAAGCCTGAGAACATAAACCCTCAGACTTTTGTTATGGTACAATAAAATTTACTTAAATTTTAAAAAAATATAAAAATCCAGAATTTACAAAGGAAATCAGTAACGCTCTGCCTTCAATTTTATCTTCCCTTTCTCAAGCCCTTTACCTGTTACTTCTAACTGGATTGCACCTGCAGTTTCGATTGCTTTAACCAATACCACAAGTTTACCACTGAAAAGCTTCATATGATCCTCGTGAAATATTTCCAGTGATGTTGCATCTCCATTACAGGCAGCTCTGTACGTTCCAGCACCGGTTACTTTAAACTGTAGTTCATTGACTGCTGTAGGACATGGAATTCCGTTTTTGTCTACTACCGAAACCGTTACAAAAGAGATATCCTCTCCATCAGCTTTAATTGTTTTCCGATCTGCATTGAGCACAATTTTATACGGATCTCCGGCAGTTTTAACCTCACTTTTAGCAGCTATTTTGCCATTCGAATCAAATGCTACTACTTTTACCGTTCCTGGCTCATATTTTACATCGTTCCACATCAGGCGGTAGCGGTTTTGCGGGGTAGCATTGTTTTTTTTCTGGATTCCCATACTTTTTCCGTTTACAAAAAGCTCTGCGCTGTCATAATTGGTGTAAACGAAAACCGGAGTAATTTCGCCTTCTCTTCCTTGCCAGTTCCAATGTGGCAGCATATGGATCGTTTTATCTTTCGTATTCCATCTGCTTCTGTAAAGATAAAAACGGTCTTTAGGAAGTCCGGCTAAATCTGAAATTCCAAAATAAGAACTTCTTGACGGCCATTTTTCATCATAAGGCGTAGGCTCTCCTAAATAATCAAAACCTGTCCAGACAAATTCTCCAATAACCCAGGGTTTGTCATCCTGCAATACAAAATCTTCATCCGGAACATTGGACCAGCTGCAGGCTTCGAGATCATACGAAGAACTTTGAAAATCATCGTATTGTTTATTCTTATCCTGCACTACAGGAAACTTATAAATTCCTCTTGAACTTACTGTTGAAGCGGTTTCTGAACCTAAAATAAATCCTTGTGGAAATGTTTTATACGCTTCTTCATAAAGATGCACTCTGTAATTTAATCCCGGAATATCCAGCAAAGCTCCAAAACCAGATTCCATAGTTGCTTTTACCTGATCCATACCAACAGTCACTGGTCTTGTAGGATCTTCTCGGTGAAAAATGTCCTGTAGCCATCTGGCACGTTTTACCCCTTCAGCCCCCCATTGATCCGGAACTTCATTTCCTGAACTCCACATTACAATACAAGGATGATTTCGAGTGGCCCTCACTAAATTTACAATGTCTTTTTCTGCATATTCTTCAAAAAAGCGATGATAACCGTTTTCTACTTTTGGCTTTGCCCATTCATCAAAACTTTCAGCCAGGAACATAAATCCCATTTCGTCTGCGAGTTCAAGCTGTTCAAAAGAAGGCATATTATGGGAGCTTCTAATCGCATTACATCCCATATCTTTTAGAATCGTAAGCTGTCTTCGAAGTGCTGCTTTGTTAACCGCCGCGCCAAGAGGACCTAAATCATGATGAAGACAAACACCTTTGAATTTTGTGACTTTACCGTTAAGGCTAAATCCTGCATGAGGTTCGTATTTAATAAACCGGATACCAAATTTTATGTTTTGTTCGTCTTTTAAAGTTCCGTCGGCTGCGTATAATTTGGTTACTGCGGTGTATAAATAAGGCGTTTCAGGACTCCATAAATGAGGTTTTGCTACTGCTATTGTTTGGTGGAATTTCCCATCCTTCGCTTCTGTGCTTTTTTGTGTTGCTATTATCTTATTACTGGCATCCTTAATTTGGGTCACCATTGACACATTACTGCCATGAAACGCTGCTTTGATATCGACAACAGCATTATTGTCTTTCATGCCGGGAGTGGTAATAAAAGTTCCCCATTGCGCAAAACTTTCGTCTTCGTTTACCACAATACTGACTTTTCTGTAAAGACCGGCTCCGGGATACCACCTTGAAGAAAATGGCATATTGGTCAATTTTACGGTCAATACATTTTCTGATCCAGCGATAAGATCATTGGTAATATCGATGTAAAAATAGCTATACCCATATCCCCAATGTCCAATGTTTTTTCCATTTAAAAAAACCTGTGGTTCACTCATGGCTCCTTCAAAAATAAGAAGTGCTTTTTTTCCTTTTTTAAACTCCGGAAGCGTAAATGTATTGCGGTACCAGCCCGTTCCGATATGCGGGAGCGCTCCTGTACGACCTGTTTTTTCGGTTGGAATTTTTTCTCCGTTTTGTTCGATTGCAGAAACCTGTTTGTCCCACTCTTTATCAAAAGGGCCGTAGATAGCCCAATCGTGAGGTACACTGACTTTCTCCCATTTAGAAGAATCGTAATTTACCGCAAAAGCATCATCTTTTACTTCTTTAGAAAAGTGCCAGTTATCTTTTAAAACAAAGGTTTGCGACATCATTTTTCCGGACGAAAAAATCAGTAGCACTAAGAATGATATTGACTTAAAAATTAGTTTCATTTTCGTTTTGTTCGTTTACCATTAAGAAATTAAGTTTAACCCTAATGGTAAAACTTAATTGTTTATTTAATTTTTGAAAGCATCCAGTGCTGGTGAAGGTTTTCCGTTTTCCAGCCATGCATTTAACTGATAACCGCTCCAGCTTTTTTCGCCTTGTGGCTCCCAGTAAATAACGCCTAAACCTTTATTGTCAGGAACGTTTTTCACGGCTTTTATAGTGGCATAAAGCATTTCTTTGGTGTTTTGTTCTAATGTGTAATCACCGCCAACTTCGACCACCATCACTTCTTTATTATAGCGGGAAGCCATGTCTTTTAGGTTATTTTCTAAATCGGCAATGTTTTCTTTATAATCAGTTTTTAGCCAAAACGGGTAGTACGAAAGACCAATTACATCGTATTTTACATTCAGTTCTGTTGCTTTGTCAAAAAACCATCTGAATTTTTCGTTTTTGTTTCCTTCATCCAGATGTACAATGACTTTAATTTTTGGATCGATAGCTTTTGTAGCCTCATATCCTTTATTAAGCAATTGTGCCAATTGAGGAAAATTGTCTGTATGCCCTTCCGGCCAGAGCATTCCACTCGGAATCTCATTACCAATCTGAACCCATTCCGGAGTTACTCCTGCTTTTTTCAGCAAGGTCAAGACATCAAAAGTGTGCTTGTAAACATCGTTCAGCAATTCTGGAAAAGAATGGTTTGCCCATGCTGCCGGTTTATTTTGTTTACCGGGATCTGCCCAGGAATCACTGTAATGAAAATCGATCATGATGCGCATCCCCATCTTTTGCGCGCGAACCGCCATGACAACTGTTTCTTGGGGGCTACAGTGTCCGCTGGCTTTATCATTATTGGGGTTTACCCAAACGCGCAAACGAAGGGTATTGATTCCTCTGTCTTTTAATAATTGCAGGCAGTCTTTTTCAGAGCCGTCTGCATCATAAAATTGATAACCTGTAGCTTCCATTTGTGGCAGCCAGCCCACATCTGCTCCTTTAGAAAAAGAACCTTCTTTACTTGTCCTTTTTGTTTTACATGAAGTAAATACAAGTGCCATGATAAGTAAAGAAGGTAGTATTATAAAATACTTTTTCATGCTTTATTATCTGGCAAAAGCCTGCATTACAGATAAAGCATTATTGTCAAAACTATATAAGGCCTGATTTTCAAAAGTAGAACCGTATGCAGATTGTTTTCCTCTAAAAGCAACCCATTCTCCACCCCAGTAAGCAAATCCCTGTCCGTGTGTTGAGGCTTTAACTGAAGCTCTGACAGCAAGAACAAAGGCTTTTTGTCCCGCCGGAGTTGCCGGATATCCGGGTATTAATTGGTCATTTGATCCTACAATATTGTTCGTAAAATCATTATACAACAATGTAAAAGGGTAAGCAGTTTCTGCAATCAGTACTTTTTTACCATATTTTTCTCCTAGGGCATCAATTGTAGATGCTACTTCAGTCAAATCTTTTCCGTGCCAGATTGGATAGTATGATAATCCGATATAATCATAATCAATACTATTCATTTTACCAAAAAACCAATCAGTACCGCCACTTTGTATACCAGCATAATGAATCATGATTTTTGTTTTTGGTGCTTTGGCACGAACAGTTTGGCTTGCAGCAGTCAATAAAGCAATACATTGCTGTTCATTGCTAATTAAGTTTCCTTGTGGCCAAAGTAGTCCGCTGTTGATTTCGTTTCCTATCTGGATAATATCAGGATTGATTTCTTTGATAATTGTTTCTGTGTAGGTAGTTACCGCTTTTTTCAAGTCCTCAAAAGATAATTTTTCCCATTCTTTAGGAGTTACCTGCTTTTCCGGATCTGCCCAGCTATCAGAATAATGAACAGTTAACCAAACTCTAAGACCTGCTCTTCTTGACTTTTCTGCCAGTTCTTTTACTTCTGCCATACCGGAACGGCCATTTACCGGATTTTTCCATAAACGGATTCGAACTGTGTTGCAACCTGCATTTTTAAGTGTTGCAAGCATATTTTCTTCCTTGCCATTATTGTAAAACTTAGTCTGAACAGCTTCCATTTCAGGAAGATACGAAACATCAGAAGCTCTAATAAAAGTATCATCTGCTGGTGGTTGAGCAACAATTGTACCTTTGTCATCGTCCTCTGAACAAGCAAATTGAACTGCTGCTATTACAAGCAATCCAAGAAATTTTATATGTTTTTTCATATATATAAGTTTTTATCGATCTATATGTAAAGTAGTTACCAAAAATTAAACCTTTTAAAATAACACACCAATACATACAGCTTTTTGTTTTTTTAATATAATTTAAAAAAGAGGAATAAGAAGCCTCAAATAATAGAAAATTTGAGGCTTATACTTATTTTATTGATTATTGTACTTTGATAAAAGTATAACGACCATCTAAATCGTTTAACCAAATATCATATTTTCCTGCTTCAACAACTATATCTCCACCGTTGTCTCCCCATTGTGTAGCCCATCCGCTTGTGTGGAATTGCATTTTTCCTGCTTTTAAAGTTTGACCTGAAACTTTCCAGATGTGTGGATCAAATGTTGATTTTGTCAAAGCAATGTGTTGCTGCCAACCACTGTCATCTCCGGTTATAGTACTTCCTGAATAAAAAATTTCGCTATGTGTAGTTGCAGTTGATCCTGTGAACGGAGCGATTGTATAAGTTAAATCTTTAATATTGATCTCGAAGGTATAATAACCTGCATTGTCATTCCAGAAATTACCGTCAGGTTGTGCGTCTGAAGTTCTGTAAAATACCTTGTTAGCATCACTAGCATAATAAATAGGAAACCATGAACCAATTTTTTCGATTAGTTTAAATTGGCCAGCATTAAAATATCCTGTATAATAATGTTTTGTATTGTCTTTAGGATCTGCGAAAATTGGCATGTTGTTATTGTTAACATCCCAACCTGCAGAAGTACCCGGACCTACTAAATACAAAGTAACAACAGGTGTTTCTAAACTTCCGTATGGCGTTACTGAAATGGTGATAACATCGGAGAATTTTGGTTGCGCATTTGCTACTCCTGTAGTTGCTTTAATCCTTACATCAATGAAGCTTTCAACATTTGGTGCTAGTCCAAGCTCCAATGCTCTTGTATTAAGTTCTGCAACATCAATGATCGAATAGGTCGAAGTTGATGATGTAACATCAATAGGAGCTGCAAATTCAGTGTCATTGGCTGCAATTTGAACAGTGTATGTAACAACAGTTGGTGCTCCGTAACTTACTTTTTCCCAGCTTACTGTAAGGGCAGTATTGGCTGGTGTAGCTTCATTAAGAATAGTTGAAGAACCACTTTCTGGTGTAATGATGGAGAAAGCCGCTTCCTGAGGTTTTAAAATCATTAAATTCTCTTCGTTTTCACAAGACCATAATCCTGTAAGTATCGCTACAGCAATAAAAATTTTATAAATATTTTTCATTTTTTATCTTTTATATTGTTAAAAAAGGATTTTTTTAGTAACCAGTATTTTGAGTTAAGTTTTTATTTGCTCCCAATGTTGCCTGAGGAACTGGAAAAAGTCTTCTATGAGAAGGAATTGAAATTCCTCTGGCAGCATTTCCTTTCCATGACCAATTGTAAGTTCCTCCGGTATATAATCCAAAACGGATTAAATCCTGTCTTCTGTGACCTTCCCAGTGTAATTCACGTGCTCTTTCGTCAATTATAAATTGTAGATTTAACTCGCTTGCTGTAATATTTGAAGTTGTAGCGTTATTATTTGCTCTCTCTCTCAAAGCATTTACATAAACAAGTGATTGGGCAATGGTACCATTTCCTCCTCTTAAAGTTGCTTCTGCATACATTAGGTAAACATCTGCTAATCTGAACAATGGGAAATCAGTATCTGCAAAATCGGTGTTTTTTCCCTTTACTCCAGCAGACGTTTTATTAGAAAATTTAGATAAAATATATCCTTGCGTTTTTACACTAATATCGGCAATATCTATTGTTCTTTGTTTTGATGAGTTACCGGCAACACCTGTTCCAATAGTATTTCTGTCATCCTGACTGAATTTTGTACCATCAAATTTTTGTACAAATTGTTTTCTGATGCGGAGTGCGCCTGTCCATCCGGTAATTCCAAAATCAGCCGCATTATTTTCCCATTCTCCAATTTGCCCATTGATTAAAAAGGTTGTACCTCCCCAGTTTTGAGTAAGAACTCCATCTGACTGAATTGTAAAAATCATTTCTTCAGATGTATGGTTATCAGCCATAAAGTTTTCCAGATATTTTGGTTTAAGCGTGTATCCTCCTGCAATGATTTCGTTACACATTGTAACACAATCATTAAATCGGTCAGTTTGTGTATATACCTGAGCATTCAAATATATTTTAGCCAGAATCATACGTGCCACAGCCTGATCTACTCTTCCGTATACATTGGTTCTTGCAGGTTTTAAGTCTGGTAAAACCGCTTTTAATTCGGTTTCAATAAATTCAAATAATTGCTTTCTGTCATATTCAGGACCCGAAAAATTCAACGGATCATTTTCTGTATACATAGCCGCTTTTCCAAACAAGTCCATCATGTTGTAATAGGCATACGCTCTTAAAACACGCACTTCTTTTCTGTAAAGTTCAATTTCGGCTACAGTTTCAGCATCTGTAATATTTCTTCCTTTTAATTTTTCAGGTGTACTTTCGCGCAAAAAATCATTGGCATAGGCAACAGAAGCCATTGTACGGCTGTACATTCCTAAAATGATAGGATTTGCAGCTGTCCATATATTTCGTTGTAATTCTGCAGTTCCTTCGTCATTTTCATAACTCCAGATCATTTCGTCTGTTGTTAGTTCCTGTAAGTTCAATAAACATCTCACATACTGGCTTGTTCCGGCAGCTAAACCTTCTAATGAAGAAAAAACTGGACCTTGAGTACCTGTAAGAGTAAGGTTTCCGTATACCCCTGCCAATGCTTTTTTATACCCTTCCGGAGAAGAAAACAAAACATCAGCTGAAAGTACGTCATCATCTTCAGAAACTACATTCAGGTCATCTGTGCAAGAATGAAAAACAGTAGCTATAGCTATAATAGTTATTATTATATATTTTTTCATTTTATTAAAATTTAAGGTTGGCACCAAACAAGAAAGTGCGTTGTCTTGGATAAATCGTTTTATCAACACCGTTATTTGTAATTTCAGGATCTAAACCACTGTATTTGGTAATTACAAAAACGTTTTGTACTCCTGTTGATAGTCTTAAAGAAACTTTTTCATTAATAACTTTATCGAAAGTATATCCTAAAGAAATATTGTCCATTTTTAAGAAAGAAGCATTTTCTACATAAATATCTGACATTAGAACATTCTCAGTGGTTTGAAAGTTAGTTTCTTTTACCTGAGTTGGTATATTATTTAAAACTCCGGCATTTATCAAAGAGTTATACTGTGCTCTTGAAGCATTCATTCCATTAAAAATATTGTTACCAATACTTGCTCTTAAATTGAAAGAGAAATCAAATTTCTTGTAATTCATATTCGATGCAAATCCTAAAGTAACATCTGGATCAGGATTGTTATAAATGTATTTATCAGCATCATTCTTGATATTATCACCGTTCAAATCAGCAAAAGCACCATCAATTGGTTTTCCTGCAGTATCATATAATTGTTTGTAAACGTAGAAAGAATATGGTGTGTATCCTTCTCTGAAAATTTGAGAAGTACTTCCGTTTCCGGTAATATTGTCTCCTAAAAAGATATCTGCATTATAAGCTAATTCACTAATTCTTCTTTCAAATTTAGCCGCATTGAAGTTAACATTCCAAGAGAAGTTTTCCGTTTTAATAGCACTTGCATTAACGGTAAGCTCGACCCCTTTTGTAGTAAAACTACCAATGTTTTGATATACTCTGTTAGAAAAATTACTTCCGTCAGAAATCGCAACATTTGCTAATAAATCTTTAGAGTCTTTGTAGTACATATCTAAACTGGCAGAGATACGGTTTTCTAAAAATCCAAAATCTATACCTGCATTGTAAGTAGTTGTTTCTTCCCATTTCAAACCATTTGTTCGTTTGTATGGAAGTGCGATTGTAACCGGATCAGTTCCAAAATAATACTGAGAGTTTCCTGTTCCGGACTCGTATTTTTGAAGATAACCGTTTGGTTCCGGAATATCCTGCTGACCTGTAATACCATAACTCAATCTTAATTTTAAATCAGATAACGTTTTGTTATCTTTAAATAAATCTTCTTTAAGTTTCCATGCAAAAGCCACAGAAGGGAAATTACCCCAACGATTTTCTTCATCAAATCTTGAAGAACCATCTCTTCTGTATGATAAAGTCAATAAATATTTATCTCTGAAGTTTAAGTTCGTTCTGGCAAAAAAACCAATTAAGACAGTTTCAGTATCTAAAGTAGTCTCTGGGAATGTTGACGGTAGATTTGGGTTTAAAATATTACCGGTCTCGAATCTTGAACTTTCAAATCTTTGATAAGAATATCCTCCTGTTAATTCAAAATTTAATGAGTCAAAAGTTTTATTATAAACTAAATAAGCATCTAATAGTTTATTTTGTCTTTTTGCATCAGTGTATTCATTAGTACCGTAAGGGAAGTTGTTAAGTGTTGGAGATGAAGCTGCATTTGGGTTAACCTTTCTTGTTCTTTCTCCATTAGATTCATCAAAACCTACATTGACAACTGCTCTCACTTCCGGGAAAAAGTAAAGTTTGTAATCTACTTCAAAGTTTCCAAAAAATCGGTTACTTTTTGCGATATCCCTTGTATTAAGCAATTGCGAAACCGGGTTTCTGGCGGCATTTGGATTCAAAGGGTAGTTTCCTTCTGAATCAACCGCGCTAAGATATTCGAAAAAACCATCATATGGTGCACCTTCAACTCTTATAGGCTGTGTTGGGTCAAAACCAATAGCAGTTCCTTCTACAGCATCAGTAAACCTGTTTCTTTCGTGAGCATAATTTGCAGACAATTTTACTTTTAAGCTGTTTTCAAAGAAGGTTGGATTCATTACCAATCCAACAGTATTTCTTTTAAACTCATTTGTGATACGTAAACCTTCCTGATTTGTATTTCCTAAAGTAAGACTCGTAGGAATAATATCGAATAAACTTCCTCTAACCGCCAAACTCTGATCAAAAGATCCTGTGTTTCTGTAAATTGCTTTTTGCCAGTCTGTATTTGCTGTACCTAACTTACCTGAATCCTGAGGTCTTCTGTCTGCGATAAGTTTTCTGAATTCATCTGCACTAAAAACATCAACTGTTTTAGTAAGTTTTCCGGCAGCATATTGTGCATTATAATCAATGGATAATTTACTGCTTCCTTTTTTTGTTGTAATCATAATTACACCATTTGAAGCTCGTGAACCATAAATTGCTGTTGCAGATGCGTCTTTTAAGACTGTCATCGATTCAACTGTAGCGGGATTTAAAGAAGCCAAAAAAGAGGCAGAACCAGTATTCGTTGTGTTTTCTAATGGTAATCCGTCAATAACGATCAACGGGTTGTTGCTTGCAAAAAGCGAACTACCTCCCCTGATTCTTATTTCAGATAAAGAACCCGGAGCTCCAGAAGAATTAATAGACAAACCTGCAACACGTCCGTTCAGAAGGTTTTCAGTGGTAATATTGTTACCTTTATTAAAGTCTTTTGTTGTAAGGGCGACTACAGAACCTGTCGCATCTTTCTTTTTTACAGAACCATATCCAACTTGCACCACAACTTCCTGAAGCAGATTAGGATCTTCCACAAGGGTAACAGTGATATCTCTCTGTGTACCAACAGTAATAGTCTGAGTTGTGAAACCTGTAAATGAAAAAGTAATTTGAGTTTGTTCTTTCAAGCCGTTAAACTGGAATTTACCGTCAAAATCCGTAGTCATACTTAAATTACCTTGTGATACTTTTATATTTACTCCTGGTATAGGTTGTCCGGTGCTTTTGTCCAGAACAACTCCTTTTACTGTGCTCTGAGCGAAAACACAAAAAGGAAGCAGTAATAATAAAAGTAAAAATTTGTTGTAAATTTTTTTCATACTTTTTTATTTTTTTTTGTTTGAGTTGGGTTTTGTGATTAGTGTGCTTTAAACGAAAAAATAAAACATAATTATTCAAACATTCTAGCTTATCAACTCACGCTGCAAAATTAAGGATAGTGGTCGTTCTTAAGACAGGGAAAAATTCATTTATAAAGGGGGGTAATTTCGTAAAAACACCATTGCAATACTTTATAAAAAACATGCTCTTCATTTTTTAGTCCTAAAAAAACGATAAAAACAACAATCAACAATTACAAGAATGCCTTTAATAATCATTTAGTCTGTAATTTTTAACCAATATAATCCCAAAAAACTGAAAGAATAATCTTTAAATTAAAAAGACGCAGAAACTTCAACCATCAATTCATCTAAAAAACAAATGTTGCTTTATACATTATACAATAAATTATTAATTTCGCAAAGTCACAGATTTACTATATTCATAAAAAATTGATCCTGCTTTTAGATCACACCCTTCTTTTTTCTCATACGAAGAGCTGCTTTTTTTAAACCAAAAAATTCTATGAATAAGCTAAACTCCTTTCTTATTATTTGTCTTCTTTGTGTAACTGCATCCGGACAGAATTACCCGATAAGGCATCTTGATATTTCATCAGGACTCTCTAACAATTCTGTTGCATCAATCTATCAGGATCAAAATGGCTATATGTGGTTTGGAACTTTTGACGGGCTCAACAGATATGACGGAAATGATTTTAAAGTTTACCGTCATGTTCATACTGATCCTAATTCTATTCAGGGAAATGCCATAAGCTGTATCGAAGGTGACTATCAAAATAATTTGTGGATAGGAACAACAGCGGGTCCTGTTATTTTTAATGCCGAACGTTCGTCGTTTACACCATTACAATATTTCGGAAAGAATAAAAAAGCTAAAACTTTAAACGTTACGGCTTATGAGATAATTGCCGTACACTCTCAGAATATAATTCTGGTCGCTACAAAAGAGGCAATTGTAGTCTATAAAGAAGGTGAGAAAATTGGAACAGCAATATCTTTTAACGGAAAATTAAATTATATCGCAAGATCAATAGCTTATAATGCAAAGAAACAAATCTTCTATGTTTTTATAACCGGATCCGGCCTTTGCCAATACGCTATTAAATCAAAAAAACTAACACTTCTTAGCAATACCATTACATCAGCAAATTGTATAAAGTTAACCGATGAAGGATTGTGGATTGGCTCAGACGAAGGGGCGTACTTATATAATCTGACCCTGAATACGTGTTCTAAAAATTACTTTCCGGAAAAAACATCAGTACGCGACTTTTTTCAGCAAGACAGCAGACTCTGGATTGCTACTGATGGATCAGGTCTGTTCACTATTACCAAAAAACAGTCTGTACCTGTTTCCTATCAGGCAAGCGGACCTGTTTCATTACTAAACAGTAAATCCCTTTATGATATATTCGAAAGCAAAAACGGAGAAATGTGGTTTGGAACCCTGCGTGGCGGTGTAAGTATGATGGGGAAAAAGCCTCTTTATTTTAATCATTTTAAAAGCAAGTCTCCACAGACTCATAAGCAAGATGAAGATCCTGCCGCAAACTTCATGCTTTCTTTTTGCGAAGATGAAAAGAAAAATATCTGGATAGGCACAGATGGTGCCGGAATGCGATACTGGAACAGGAAACAAAACACCTATGAAGCCTACTCTACAACAGCAGCTGCCGGCAGAAAAATTCAGAGTAATTTTGTGACCAGCATCGTCAGGGATTCTGATAATGCCATCTGGGTATCGATGTGGAAAGGCGGAGTCTGCCGTATCGATCCAAAATCAAAGGCAATTCAGAATTTCTCCATTTATAACCAGTACACTAAAAAAGCCGAACAGGAATCATGGCTGCTGTTTTTAGATTCAAAAAAAACGTTGTGGCTTGCCATTACCAATAACGGAGCCCTTTATCAATTTAACAGAAAGCAAAATAAATTTATCTGCTACAGCAATACTTTGCGCGATGTTACTTCCCTTTATGAAACTAAGGACGGAAAAATCTGGGGCGGAACATTTAATTCTTTTTTTGAGATAAACCCAAAAACAAAAAAAATAAAAAGCTATCATTCTGGTCATACCATCAGATGCATCACTGAAGATCAAAACAAAAATCTTTGGATTGGTTCCGTTGAAGGTGGTCTGCTTTTATTTGATAGAAAAACGGGGACTTATAAAAAATATACCACTCAAAATGGTCTCTCAAGCAATACAATACTCCGCCTTTTAACAGACAAACAAGGAAATGTATGGATGAGTACGTATCACGGAATCTCAAGACTGAACCCTAAGAATAATACTTTTAGAAATTTCGGGCTCACTGATGGACTACAAGGAACACAGTTTAGCTGGAATGCAGGCACAAAACTGTCTACTGGAGAGTTTATTTTTGGAGGGATAAACGGATTCAATGTTTTTCATCCTGACAGTATTAAAGACAAAAAAAATACAGGCAAATTTTTATTAAATGATTTGCTTGTTAATAATCAGTCTCTAAAATTAGACAGTCCTTATATAACAGAAAAAAAACTCGAAATGATAAGCGGTGTTGAGCTTCCTTATGAAAAATCGGCATTGAGTTTTGACTTTGTTTATCTGGATTATGTAAATTCTGAAAAAATTAACACCGCTTATTTTCTCGAAGGGTGGGATAAAAACTGGAACTATACCACAAAGGATAACCGGGCTAATTATTCGAGGCTAACAGAAGGAAACTATGTTTTTAAGGTAAAAACTACTGATGTGTTTGGAAACTGGACCAATGAAGTAACCCTGGCGACGGTAAAAATTCTTCCGCCCTGGTACAGAACATGGTGGGCCTATACCTTTTATCTAATTGCTGCTGCCGGTGCGATTTATGCATACGTAGGCTACCATAAAAACAAGGAAAGGCTTCGCTACGAAATAAAACTTACCCGAATGGAGCATAAAAAAGACAAGGAACATGCCGAAAAACAGTTTTCTATGTTCACCTATATGGCACATGAATTGCGAACTCCCTTGTCTTTAATCATAAATCCGCTCAAAAGTACTATTGACAGAAAAAACGCCCCTGAAGATGATCTTGACCTGAATCTCGCCTATAAAAACGCCAAAAGGTTATTGAGTCTCACAGATCAGTTACTGTTGTTTAGAAAAGCAGAAACGGATCTTGATGAACTCAAAATTTCAAAGATTAATTTAAACAGCCTGTGCCGGGAAATCTATGAAAGCTTTACGCAGATGGCAACGGTAAAAAGTTTGAATTATCAGTTTATTGAAGAAAAAACAGTCGTTGAAATATATGGCGACTACGAAAAAATAGAGATTACGCTGTTTAATTTAATCTCGAATGCTTTTAAATTCACCCCTAATAATGGAACGATAAGTATTGAGATAATCGAGAATAGTGCTGATGTTTCGATCATTATTTCGGATACCGGAAGCGGAATCCATGAAAATGATATTGATACTATTTTTGAAGAATTCAAGCAAATTCAGTCTAAATCCAGCAATGGTTTTGGAATAGGTCTTTATGTTGCCAAATATTTTGTGAATAAACATCATGGCAAAATAAAGTGTGAAAGTAAATTAGGAAAAGGTACTTCGTTCACTATTACGCTTCCAAAAGGAAATAGCCATTTTGCAACAATGAACATCAATGACAATCATCCTAAAATGTCACCTCTGGTAGGAGAACTTCTTGAAGGAATGCCAACTGCTCATCAAAATACATCTGAAAAAAGCATTCAGCCATCAGATCCGGAAAACCTGCAGTCAGCATTAATCAGTACAAAAAAAGTATTGCTCATTGTTGAAGACAATCCCGAAATGAATCATTACCTGGTGCAGCTTTTCTCTAAAAATTATATTGTGTACTCCGCAGCAAATGGACTCGAAGGACTAAAACTTGTCGAAAAACACATGCCTGACATTGTACTAAGTGATATTTCTATGGAAGGCATGAACGGATTGGATTTATGCAAAAAAATCAAACAAAATGATGATTTAAGCCATATTCCGGTGATACTTCTAACCGCTACAACCAGCAATGACATTCATTTGCAAAGCATTACCGAAGGTGCAGATGATTATGTTACCAAACCTTTTGACAGTGAAATACTGCTCGCACGAGTTGATTCGGTTCTTCGCAACAGAGGGCAGTTGCGCAAGTATTTTCTGGACAGCATAACACTTCGTGAAAATGTAAATAAGGTACCACTTGAGTACAAAGAGTTTCTTGATAAATGCATCGAAATCGTAGAAGCCAATATTGAAAACAGCGATTTTAACCTAAAGAGTTTCTCTGCCGCAATGGGCATGAGCCATTCGAGTCTTTACAAAAAGATTAAAGCAATTTCGGGACAAACCGTAAATGTTTTTATCCGGTCTATCAGAATCCGAAGAGCAGCCGTAATTATGTTAACTGAAAATATTAATATCGCGCAGGTAGGCCCTCTGGTGGGAATTGAAGATCAGCGCTATTTCCGTCAGCAGTTCGTGAAACTGTTTGGACTGAAACCTTCAGAATATATTAAAAAATACAGAAATTCTTTTAATAAGGAGTTGAATATTATTCAGAAAAAAGATGATGTTGGATAGTTAGCTAAACAAAGAAATGATTAAATCAAAAGGAATTATGTGATGCAATTAAACTAATTGACATATAATTATCTCCTCATAGCCATCCGGTTATGAGTACTTATGTATGAATTAAAATTTAGAAAACCCCAAAACTGCACCATTGAGTGACAGTAATGAGACCCGCTAAAACTAGAGATTAGTAGATTCAAATTGTTTAAGATCTCTGGTGTTTTTTTGCACCGCAAGGGCAGAAAACATTCCTAATACAAAGGACATTCCGAAAAATCCCTTTTCACTAAGTAATAAATCGGCATTCCAAAGACCTATTATTAGCAATACGATGGAGGCAATAGTACTAAACCAGCTTATACTGTAATATAAATCGGTTACAGGAATACCCTCCAGCCTGTCACGCACACTTTTTTGTACTGATATTACAGAGAAAAGACCAAAAAGAAGAATGGTAAAATAATAACCTTTTTCGTTGTAAGCCATAGCCGAATTATAAAGACCAATACAGTAGGAGGTCATCCCTATAAGTAACGTCATCCAGGATGCGCCGATGAAAGCAGCACTTGGCTTTAAAGGACTGTATCCGTTATTAAATCTTGCATTTTTTGATTCTGAATTGTTGTTTGATTCATTTGATTTTAGCGGTTCCATAATTTTATGTTTTTATAATTATGAGGCAAATGTCTGCATGAAACGGGAGTTATAAAAATCAATTTTACAATAAAACTGATGATATAAAAATACATTTTACTATTTTTGTCCGGATAAAATTATACTTATGAATGCACTTCAGGAAATAGCCAATATGATGAATGAACCTGAAATAAAAGCATTTAAACAGTATCTTTCAAAAAAGAACAAGCGTAAGGACACCAGCAATACAGATTTATTTAATTCTTTAAAAACTGATGATATAAAGTCTAAAAAAAATATTTTACAAGACAGAAGTACCGATGCCTATCATGCCCTCAGAAAAAGACTTTATGACAATATGGTCGATTTCATGGCGAATCGAAGTTTTGAAAATGATACTTCGCAAGAAAATGCAGTACTTCGTCTTATTGTTGTAAGCCGTTTGTTTTTTGAACATAAACTTATAAAAACAGCTTTTAAATGTCTGGCCAAAGCCGAAGAAACTGCGTTGAAGATCGAGCATTTTAGCCTTCTTAATGAAATCTATATGACTCAGATACAATTTGCTCATTTCAATTTGTCAGAACCAATCGAAAAATTGATAGCGAAATTTAAAACCAACAAAAAACAGCTCGAATATGAGGAACAACTGAATTTAGGTTATGCTGTTTTGCGTCGTGAACTTGCTGCTATTCAACACGAAGGCCGAATAACAAACTTTCAGTCACTTATAAAAGACACAATTGAAACACACGGAATATCATTAAAACAGGAGTTAACTTTTAAATCTCTGTATCAAATATTATTTATTGCCAACGAATATGCGTCGCTAAATAACGATTTCTCACTTATACCATCTTTTGTTGTCAAAAGCTACCGGTTTATTAGTAAAAAAAATAATTTGACAGAACGGCATTTGTACTATCATATCTATATCTTATATTTTATAGCTAATTTCTATTTTCGTAACGGTGAGTTTAAGAAGTCTTTGAGCTACCTTGATTTGATGCTTACAGAACTTCAAAAACAATCTGGTAAGTATTATCAGCGTTTCTCTCTTAGATATTTTTTGTTACTGGCATTCAATGAAAATTATCTTGGTCGTTCGCAAAAGGCCATTGAAATTGCCGAAAAAGCGCTTTCTTCAAACAAAAAGTCAGACCCCAACGACATTAACGACATCCGTCTGATGCTGATCGTTTTTTACATTCAGCAAAGTGCCGGGCGTAACGCCGTAAAAGAACTGGCAAAACTAAACCATACCGACAGTTGGTACGAAAAAAAAATGGGCAGAGACTGGACTATAAAAAAGTGTCTTGTGGAAATCCTCCTGCATGTACAGCAGGAAAACACAGAACTGGCTTTATCCCGAATAAAAAGTTTTAAACGTCGTTATAAAAAATACCTTTTAACGGTAAATGAAGAACGTGTTATTCAATATCTTTTATTTACAGAGCAATATGTACTGAAACCTGAAATTATAGAAACACAAAAATTTCAAAAAGGAATAGAAGATTTTATAGTTGCATCACAGCGTGGTCCAAAAGATATTGTAATCATGAGTTTTTTATCCTGGCTGCTTGCAAAAGTGAGGCAAAAAACGATCTATGAAACAACTTTAAATCTACTAACAACCTATTTTTATTCCAAAAAATAACTACGGTCAAAACTTAGCCACATTTACCAGTCCAGAATTTTTCAACTAATACAAGAAAACGATTCAGGCAAACCGAGTTTGTAATTTTACCTGTTTATCCCACACCAACCTTATAATAAACTACCGGGCATCTAAAAAAACCAAAAACAAAACTATTTTGCATATAGATTCAGAAGTAAATACTCCTGAAAATTTAAAATTAAAAACCTTATAAACAATAGATTAACCGCTCATTTTTTTATTTCAAAATAGTTTTGGATACCTTTTTTTATTCCATTTCTCCACAAAAAAATCGCAACTGACGAAAATTACCATCAAGAACTAATTACACCAACGCATTTTAAAAGTTTACAAAATACTGGTTATTAAACTGAAAAATCAAGTTAATCGTTTTTATTTTAAATTTTATCGTTGTGTGCATAATCAACAAAAAAATTGAAAATATCTCAACAAAAAAGTGAGAAATATTTTAACTTTTTAAAAAAAAAATTACATTTGCAGTGAATTTAACAAATAATTCTGTGACAAAAAATTACAAAAACATTTTAATATTCTGTAACTCAATAGCAATCATAATCTTATTACTTTTTATGCTACTTAATTATAACAATTCTTCTAAAATTGTTTACGTAGATAACATCAGGATTTTTGATAATTTTAACATGACAAAGGAATTAAAAAATTCAGGCGAAAAAGAATTTAACTTACAAAAGACAAGAGTTGATTCTTTGTATACAAAACTCCAAACTCCGGGAATTTCTCCTTCAGAAAAAAAAATGATAATGCAACAGTTCATTCAGCAAAAAGAAGAACTAGAACAATTCAACCAACATTTTGCTACTGAGCAATCAACAAAAATCTGGGCAAGAATAAAAAGTTATTCTTCTGAATTTTCCAAAGAAAACAAATACAAGCTTATAATCGGATCAGAGAATAAAATCAATGTCTTATTTGCTGATGAAAATATTGATGTTACCAACGAATTACTTACTTATATAAATAAAAAGTATGAAGGACTCAAGTAGACTTATTTTGGCCTTTCTACTTCTTGTTTTGTTTTCCTGTAAAAAAGAAGATTCCCAATCAAAAAAAAATGACGATTCTGAAATCAGGGATCGCTATTTTAATCTGGAAAAAATAGGCTGGAAATCCCGCTCCTATACACAGGTGGTTGATGACATTGGTTTTACAGCTACCGAAGTTCCTATTCAATATTATTTGTTAAAAGATCAGGGTATTGAAAACCTTCAGCATGTTGATTCTCTTTATGAAGAAAATAAAAGAGAACGTGTAATAGAATTTGTTTTTCAGCAAGATGAGGAAAAAGATTTACTAGGCAAAGATTTTACAGGTATGGATTATACCGCTGCTGTAAAGTACATGTCTTTCGGACTAAACAATGATTTTTATGTGGTGACTTCAAAGAAAGATACAATCCCTTGCTCAGGGGTTAATTTTGAGCGTAATTATAAAATTGCTCCTTTTCAAAAAGTACTACTATTCTTCTCAGGTATTGACCCCAATGACAAAATACAACTAATTTATAATGATTACCTTTTTAGAAAGGGAACATTAAAATTTAAATTCAAAGATCCTTTTACCCCTATAGCCTTATGATTAAGCCAAAAAAAATAAGTAAATTAAAAAAAGTAGTTGCTATTTATTTAGCAATGATGATTCTTTTAGAGACTTTTCAACCAATGCAGATGTATGCTTTAACGGGTGGCCCCTCCCAACCTGAATTTGAAGCCTTCACTCCTATTGGGACTTCTGATATGGTAGATTTAGCAAGCGGTGATTTTAATTATAACATCCCTATAATGGATGTTGGCGGTTACCCTATAAACCTGGCTTACAATTCAGGCGTAACTATGGATCAGGAAGCTTCTTGGGTAGGACTTGGATGGAACCTGGATGTTGGACAGATAAACAGACAACTACGTGGTCTCCCAGATGATTTTAACGGAGATGAAATGATTTATGAAAATAGCTTAAAACCAAATATTACTATTGGTTCAAGTGCAAATGTTTTTATAACCGCTTTCGGTATTAAGGAAGCAAAAGCCAGCTTTGGTTTAGGCATCAAATACAATAATTATGATGGTGTTGGCGTATCTACAAATGCCGGCTTGAGTTATCAGATTAATGATAATCTTTCAGTCCGCATGGATCTTACCTCTTCTGCTTCTGAAGGAGTATCCGTGTCGCCTAGTGCTTCTTTTTCTAAAAGACTTTCTGGCACTGACGAAAAAAACACCAGTTTAGGCATCAATATGGGGGCTAGTTATAATAGCAGAAAAGGTGTTGAAAGTGTTACAATTTCTCCTTCTATTGCAACAACTGCAACAGTTAAAAATGTTAGAGGAACACTAGGCTATAATTTCGGATCATTATTATCTGTTAATAATGCCTCTTTTACCCCTACCAAAAGAGTTGGAATGACTTCTTCTAACTATATGTTTAGTGTAAATGTGGAGGGAGAATTTTGGGGAGTTGAAGGAGGTGCTAAATTCTCCGGATATGTTACAAGTCAGGGGATCAAAGATTCTGAAAAGTATAAAACGGAGAAAGCATACGGTTTTGAAAACACATACAATGCCGGAAAATCGGATATTTTAGATTTCAATAGAGAAAAAGACAGGACTTTTAATAAAAATACGACTTCTTTACCTCTTACCAATAATACTTATGATTTATACAGTATTCAGGGACAGGGAATTTCAGGAATGTACCGCCCTTATAAATCCCAGGTAGGTTATGTATATGATAATGAGACTACAGATGCCAGTTCAGGGGGCAGTTTAGGTTTAGAATTTGGAGCTGGAGGTGGTGTGCACTTTGGGGTTGATGCAACAGTAACCTTAGGCAAAAGCAAATCTGTGATATGGAACCAATCAAATCCTGCATTAGGAAGATTCAAAGAAAAAAAGGGAGGAAACAGACCCGATTATGAAAAAGTATTCTTTAAAAATATTGGAGGAAACCATGTTGATCAGGAATTAAATATCCTGACTAAAAATTTAGGAGGTTATAGACCTATAAGATTAAACATTGAAGGAGAAAAATTTTCAAGAAAAACCAGTCAAAACTACTACACGGATAGTACTGAAACTCCAAAGGTAGATGGAACTAGTACAATTATACGCACAAAGCGTCTATCGAGAAATCAATCTATTCAGAAATTAACACGTACAGAAGCGTTGAGTTACGGCTCAAGTAAATACAAAGACGACCAAGGTCTTGATAATATCAGCCCTTTTTCAATAAAAGGAAAACATGATCATCATACTTCAGAAATAAAGATCACTAAAGACGGTGGAGAGCGCTATATTTATGGCCGTGCGGCTTATAATGTAGTTAAAAAAGAAACCACCTTTGATATAGGTTTAGCAAAAAATGCAGATTATAAAAATGGTTTGGTCCCATATACAAGTGGTACTGACAATTCTACAAATAATGATCAGACAGGAGATAAATATTTTAATCGTGTAACCACACCTGCATATGCCCATTCTTACTTACTAACTTCTGTTTTATCCTCTGACTATCAAGATTTAACTGACAACGGCCCATCTGATGATGATTTAGGTACCTATACAAAATTCGAGTACGAAAATAAGAACAAAGCCAAAACTACTTATAAATGGAGGGTGCCATTCAAACAAAATATGGCTAATTATGACGAAGGGCTACGTTCAAGTAAAAAAGACAATAAAGGAAGTTACATCTATGGAGAGAAAGAATTACTTTATGTTAAAAAAATAGTCACCAAAACACATGTAGCTATTTTTCATCTCACAGATAGAAAAGATGGTTACGGTGTTGCAGATGAAAATGGAGGATTAGGCCTGGATTCAAAAATGTACAAACTGGATAAAATTTCACTTTATTCAAAACCTGAATATGATCTAAGAGGAGAAGAGGCAACACCAATAAAAGAAGCACATTTTGAGTATAATTACAGTTTATGCCAGGGAATTGACAATACTGCAAGTGTTGAAGATGGCCAAAAGGGTAAACTTACACTAAGCAAAGTATATTTTACCTATAAAAACTCAAAAATGGGCAAATTTACACCTTATGTTTTTAATTATGCTCCTAAAACATCTATTGGCAACAAAATATATGATTTGAATGTACCTTATGACATGAAAGCTTATGATGTTTGGGGAGGTTACAAAGTATCAAATGAAAATGTCAATGGCAAAACATTAGGAGAGCTTTCCAATGCAGAGTTTCCATTTGTTGACCAGAGTGATCGGCAAACAGCAGATTTATATGCTGCATCCTGGTTACTTAAAACTATTCAATTACCATCAGGTGGTCTGATAGAAGTCAATTTTGAAGCAGACGATTATGCCTTTGTTCAGGATAAACAAGCCATGCAAATGTATAAAGTAGTCGGGAGCGGAGGCATAACACCTAATGAGAATGATATGGCTAATGATACAAACCCCATACAAAAATTTTCACTAGGGGATTATATCTACATTGAAATCGATAAGAATTTTGATATTACTCAAACGGATGCTGCTAAAAAATTTAAAGAAACTTATTTAAAATCGATAGGAACAGAGGAAAACCCTCTTTATTTCAGATTTTTACTCAATATGGTTAATCAAAATCCTATTGTCCCCGGAGCAAGTACGGATAAATTTGATTACGTTACGGGTTATTTAAGAACTGAAAGTGATTGCGCTCTTTTTATAAAAGATGGAAAAAAATATGCATCGATTCCAGTTCAGAAAGTTGGAAATGGAGATGGGTTTAACTCAGATTCAGAAGTAAATGCTATACAAAAAGCCGGCTGGAATTTTGGAAGACAGTACTTAAGCCGCCTTATGTATGATAAAAATAATGAAGAAGACACTAAAAATGTAAAGGGTGTTGTGATGCAATTGATTGGCTGGATGCCGGAACTTTTAAATATTTTTAAAAGTCCAAACCAACAATTGAAAGATAATGGAATAGCCAGCAAATTTGTTACCAATAAATCCTGGATCCGTCTTATGAATACAAACGGCTATAAAATTGGTGGAGGCAGCAGGGTCAAAAACATACAGCTTCATGATCAATGGGATGTAATGAATACTACCGATAATGTAAATTACAAGCAATTTTATGGTCAAAAATATACCTACACAGATAAGGATGGCAAATCATCCGGTGTGGCTACTTATGAACCTTTGGGCTGTAAAGAAAATCCATTCGTAAAACCCTTTTACGATAAAAAGAAAAAAGAACTTTTATTGGGACCCGATACTGAAAATTATGTCGAAGAACCTTTTGGTGAATCCTTTTTTCCTGCTCCAAAAATAACATACAGCAGAGTTTCAGTTGCTAATTTACCACGGGAAAAAACAGAAAACAGTCAAACTATGGTAGTGAAAAAACATGCTACAGGGACTGTTGTAAGTGAATTTTACACTTCAAAAGATTTTCCAACAATTGCAGATCGTACCACTTTAGCATCCAAATTTGATAAGTCGACAGCTTTAGCCAGCTTATTGAATTTGAATGTAAAAAACCACATTACTTTATCTCAGGGATTCGCTATCCACACAAATGATATGGATGGGAAAATCAAAAATCAAGAAGTGTATGGCGAAGGTCAAAAGGAACCAATCTCTGGAGTTGAATATAATTACAGCAAAACAACTACTGTTAAAAGCTTAAATTCAGGAAAGCTCAATAATACTATACCAACAATTGACTCAAAAGGCCTTATTAGGAATAAGCTGGTAGGTGTAGATTATGATGTTATAAACGATTTTAGGGAAAGTACAACAACAACAACAACTGCAGGAGCACATTTTAATCTTGCAACTTTACCTTTCACCCTGATTGTTATTGTTGTTCCTACGCTTATTCCAACATATTCTAAACATGAAGATCAAATCAGGATGGCTACCACCACAAAAGTGATTCATAGTTCCGGAATACTAGTTGAAAAAATAGCATTTGATAACGGATCAAAAGTGTCTACCAAAAATCTGGCCTGGGATGCTGATACAGGCGAAATTTTGCTCACAGATACCACTAATGAGTATAAAGACCATTATTATAGTTTTAATTTCCCTGCTTACTGGAGTTATGTCGGGATGAGTCAGGCTGCTAAAAATGCAGAATTAACGTTGGAAATAGAACCATCTGATAACAGCTACAGATTCAAAGGAAATTTAACCGAAAAACCTTCTGACTATTTGATTGATGGTGATGAAGTCTGGGTTACAGGACGTAATGCAGAAAAATGGAAAGAAAATATCAGAGCCTGGGTCGTAAAACTATCCGATACAAATTTCAAATTGCTTGATATCAACGGACAATTAGTTAAAAACATCATAACCGATGGAAAAATGAAAGTAATCCGTTCAGGATATCGTAATATGCAAATGGCCTCAATGGCCAGTATAACCTCTATGAGAAACCCATTGTATAAATATGATGCCAATAATAATATAACCTCCGCAAGAACTGTAATAGCTGCCGCAGAGTCAAAGGATAATCCTGCCTATCTCCCAAATGCTAATGACAGGATTGTAAATGCCTCCGCCATACAGTATAATGATATATGGCCTTCACAATGCGAATGTAATCTGCCAAAAATGACATTTGCAGAAGATGGAAGTTTGCAATATGAATACGAAAAAGCTATAAAATCTGATGATGATGACGCAGATAAATATTACAATCCGTATCTATATAATGTTTTAGGAAACTGGAGAGCCAATAAATCTTTTGCGTATTTAACAGGCCGAAATTATACCGCTGATCCTACACCGCGTAAAACCGGATTTTTCATCGATTTTGATTCATTCTATCTTTTTGAAAATAATAAATGGGCAATTAAAAACACCAACAAGTGGACATATGCATCAGAAGTTACACAGTACAACCCGTATGGTCAGGAAGTAGAAAACAAGGATGCTTTAAACCGGTATTCATCTGCTATTTACGGATATAACAATCGCTTTCCGGTGGCAGTTGGTTCCAATACAAAATATAATGAACTGGCTTCTGATGGTTTTGAAGATTATGACAGTAACCCTTTTGACTGCGTCAAAGCATCACACTTTGATTATAAAGCGCAGTTAAAACAAAATGACGTCAGTGTGTCTTCTTCTCAGTCCCATACAGGAAGAAAAAGTCTGAAGGTCGCCCCGGGTAAAAAAGCAACAGTAAAAAAACAAGTAATTCCGTGTGTAACAACAGGAAATACTGTCCAATAATAATATCAAAATTCAAATGAAACTAACCAGCCGATTTATTTTTAGTTTACTATTATTTTTTAGCATAACTAATTTATTTGCTAAAAATACCAGAAATCCAGAAATAAGTTTTGATGTTGCCAAAATTACCGCACCATTAAAACACAGAGATACTGCGAAGCAAAATATAAAACACGAAATTGCAATAGTAAGTGGAATAAATAAAAAACACTATAATGTAATTAAAAAAAAGAAGGATGAAATTTTGCAAAGAACAGCATCTGAACAGAGTGCAAGCACGGAAACCAATAAAACGGCAAATACGTTAGCAATAGTTGATATTCCTCAAACAGAAAAAGATGCTTTATTGGCGCTATACAATAGTACCAATGGAAGCAACTGGACCAATAAAACAGGGTGGGATTTTAGTACTCCTGTTACTTCTGGCTGGTACGGGATTACAGTTACCGAAGGGCATGTTACTGGTGTTGTTTTAAGTAATAATAAATTAAGCGGAACGATACCTGCGGAAATTGGACTGTTAACAAAACTTACATCACTTCAATTACACACTAATCAATTAAGCGGGACAATACCTGCGGAAATTGGACTGTTAACAAAACTTACATCACTTCAATTACACACTAATCAATTAAGCGGGACAATACCTGCGGAAATTGGGCAGTTAACACTACTTCAAACACTTCATTTACATACTAATCAATTAACCGGAACAATACCTGCGGAAATTGGACAATTAACAAAGCTTACATCACTCCAATTACACATTAATAAATTAAGCGGTACGATACCTGCTGAAATTGGACAATTAACAAGTCTTACATCTCTTCTTTTATACAATAATCAATTAACCGGAACAATACCTGCTGTAATTGGACAGTTAACAAAACTTACATCACTCCAATTACACATTAATAAATTAAGCGGTACAATACCTCCTGTAATTGGGCAATTAACTCAACTTAAAACATTTTATTTAAATAATAATCAATTAAGCGGAACAATACCTACTTCAATTGGACAGCTTACAAACCTTACAATACTTTATTTACATACTAATCAATTAAGCGGAACAATACCTACTTCAATTGGTAATTTAACACAACTTAATACCCTTCATTTACATACTAATCAATTAAGTGGGGCAATACCTGCTGAAATTGGACTATTAACAAAACTTACATCACTTCAGTTACAGGTTAATAAATTAAGCGGGACAATACCTAATTCAATTGGACAGTTAACAAAACTTACAGAACTTTATTTACATACAAATCAATTAAGCGGAACAATACCCTTTCAAATTGGACAGTTAACACAACTTCAACTTCTTTATTTACAACAAAACCAATTAAGCGGGCCAATACCTGCGGAAATTGGACAGTTAATAAAAGTTACAAATATTAGCCTGGCTATCAATCAATTAAGCGGGACAATACCTGCGGAAATTGGACAGTTAACACAACTTCAAAACCTTTATTTACATACTAATCAATTAAGCGGGACAATACCTGCTTCAATTGGACAATTAACAAAACTTGTATCACTTCAATTACACGTAAATCAATTAAACGGAACAATTCCTACTCAAATTGGACAATTAACACAACTTAACACCCTTTATTTAAATAATAATGAATTAACCGGGACAATACCTGCTGAAATTGGACTATTAACAAAACTTACAGGACTCCAATTATATGGTAATAAATTAAGCGGAACAATACCTGCTGTAATTGGGCAGTTACCACTACTTCAAACACTTCTTTTAATCCAAAACCAATTAGAAGGAAAAATTCCGGATTTAACAAATGTTAAATCCAATTTAAATTTTCAAAATAATAAGTTTCGATTTGTCGATTTTGCTTCCGAATATGATACATACAAAAGTAAACTTTCTCTTTTTTCATATTCAAGCCAAGCTAAAACAGATTCTGAAATAACAATAAAAAAAGCGGTTGGCGAAACACAAACGTTAACCATGTATGAAGACAATCGTTATACTCCAGCCGATACTTACCAGTGGTATAAAAATGGGCAGGCTATATCTGGTGCCACTTCCAGACAATACACCCTTGCGAATTTAACCCTTGCCAATGCAGGCGATTATTATTGTATCTCCAAAAATCCGCAAATGACTATTACGACGGTCACTAATCAAAATCTTGCTTTAACCCGAAATACAATTCATTTAAATGTTAATAATTGTATTTCTGTTTTAAGTTCGGCTGTGGGAACAGATACGCAAACTATATGCAATTCAGCTGCTATTGCCCCGATTACGTATACTACTTCCGGGCAGATAACGGGAGCTACTTTTTCCGGACTACCAGCTGGTGTAACAGGAAATTTCACATCTAATACTGTAACTATCAGTGGAACGCCATCTTATGCAGGAACTTTTCCTTATACCGTAACCTATGTAGGAAATTGTGGTTCAACTGTAACTTCACAAGGAACTATTACCGTTTCAGTCGAAACAGTAAGTGCGGCTTCAGCTGCGCCGGTTGTATGTAGCAACACAGCTTTAGCTCCAATTACGCATAACACCTTAGGAGGAACATGGACACTTGGCACTCCATCCGGATTGCCTTCGGGGGTAACTGCTGCATGGGCATCAAACATCTTAACCATTAGCGGAACTCCTACAGCCACAGGAGTATTTAACTATAGCATTCCTCTTTTATCGGGATGTGGAAACACTATAAATGCCACCGGAACCATTACCGTTTCAGAACCTGGTACCATAATACTCAGTTCTCCTGCAGGAACAGATAATCAATCTAAAAACGTTAATTCAATCATCACTCCTATTACCTATATTACTACAGGTACTTCCGGAGCTACTATAACAGGATTACCAACTGGTATTACAGGCACTTATGCTTCTAACACGGTAACTATTAGCGGTACACCTACCGTTTCCGGGACATTTAATTATTTAGTAACTCTGACAGGAAACTGCAAAGTTATTGCAACCGGAAAAATAACAACATTGTGTGAGCCAATTACTGGGATCATTAAAATCATTAATCAAACAATACCAACGGTAAGTTATCCTTTTCAATTCTCAAATTCTGCAACAATCAAATCAACAGCTTGTAACGAAACAAATTTTCCAAATACATTTTATGCAAACACTCCAACATTAGCTGTCGACACTATGATCTACTCAAACGATAGCTTAACCACTCCGGTAACTACTGGAAATTTATGGTATAAAAATCAGGACAAAGCATATAAAGTTGACAGCTCAGGCAAAATAGTTATGATTTCTACTTGCGGTACCTCCGGGTCAGGTTCTGGTTATGCATTCCAATTTTCAAATCCCGGTAGAACATCTGCTTCATTAGCTTGTGCTCAAACTAGCTTTACCAATACATTCTATGCCGCAACATCATCTTTAGGAATTGGCACACAAATGTATACAAGCTCTTCACTAACAACAATGGTTGGGAGTGGAAATTTATGGTATCAATTTGGCATTGACGGTGTATCTTATTTAATAGATAATTCAGGAAAAATATCTCAAATTTCGAATTGTGGCGAAACTCCAAACTCTCCCGTTAATTGCATTGTTTCTGATTGGTCACCATGGTCAGATTGTATTGACGGAAGCCAAGTTAGAACAAGAAATATTCTTACTCCAGCATCAAACGGAGGTTCTTTATGTCCTGCATTAACAGAATCTCAATCTTGCACAGTAACGGCAATGACAAGTTATTATCGCTCAATGGGTGGTAATCCACCTGAGGATCCTTGTGCAGGATGGAGCGATAGCCAAAATCCTTGTAATTTGGACCCTGAAGGATTTGAAGATCCTGGATATGTTACTTATTGGACAAATGCAGCTCATACTACTCAGGTAAAAAAGGGTTTTTCGGGTACTCATTATCATTTGGGACAAATCACAGACGCCCCTTGTCTGACTTTTACACATTATGGAATAATAAGTTTAGAAAATGTAGAGTCTTGCACTCCATAGTAATTTGCAAATAATAAATTTAAGAGAAAAAAATAAAATAGATTGATTTGTTAAATAGTACAAATATTCTGTAATTAAAAAATTATGGCAAACCTTTTTAAAATAAAAAAATACTGGATCATTACAATAGGCATGATGCTATTTTCATTGACTTCTTTTGCTCAGGAGTACAACGATGAAACTATTGGTTTTGATGTTGTCAGAATAACTGCTTCATTAAAAGAACATGGTGTTGCGGATCAGGATTTGAAGCGTGAAATCGCTAGAATGCGTGAAATGTACAAAAACCAGTATAGCGTAATGAAAAAAGAGGAAGATGAAATTTTGCAAAAGATAGCATCTACTCAAACTTTAAAAGCGAATAAAGCAGCGAATAGCAGGCTAACCAGTAAAACTTTGCCTTACATAGAAGATATTCCACAAACTGAAAAAGATGCTTTATTAGCTCTATACAACAGTACTAATGGATACTATTGGGCAAAAAAAACCGGTTGGGATTTTAGTACCCCAGTTAAATCGTGGGTCGCAGAGGACCAAACCGGTTGGTATGGTATTAGTGTATATAATGGGCATGTTGTTGGGATTGATTTAAGGAGTAATTTTTTAGGTGGTACAATACCTATAGAAATTGGGCAATTAACTCAGCTTCAATTTTTAGATTTAAGTAGTAATGAAGTAAATGGTGCTATACCTCCTCAAATTGGACAATTAACACAACTACAAAGTTTGAATTTACATGCCAATAACTTTAGTAGTACAATACCTTCTCAAATTGGGCAATTAACATTACTACAAAGTTTGAATTTAAGTAGTAATGAATTAATTGGTACAATACCTCCACAAATCGGGCAATTAACACTACTACAAAGTTTGCGTTTAGATGGTAATCGATTAAATGGTACAATACCTCCACAAATTGGGCAATTAACACTACTACAAGGTTTAAATTTAACTAACAATCAATTGAGTAGTACTATACCTTCTCAAATTGGGCAATTAACACTACTACAAAGTTTAAATTTAACTAATAATCAATTAAGTGGTACAATACCTTCTCAAATTGGGCAATTAATACAGCTCCAACTTTTGGATTTAGGTGGCAATAAATTCAGTGGTACAATACCTCCTCAAATTGGGCAATTAACACTATTACAAAGTTTGAATTTATATAGCAATAACTTAAGTGGCACAATACCTCCTCAAATTGGACAATTGTCACAACTTAATTGGTTAAGGTTATTTAATAATCAATTAAGCGGTCGGATACCTCCTGAAATTGGGCAATTAACACAGCTTCATTTTCTAAATTTAGGACTAAACCAAATCACAGGCATGCCTAGTGAAATTAAGCTATTACACCAACTTCAGGATTTTGATATAAACTTTAATAAAATAAGCAGCATCCCTGCTGAAATTGGACAATTAAAAAGTCTTAGATATTTATATATTAACTATAATCAATTAAGCGGAGTTTTACCCGTTGAAATGGAACAATTAACAAATTTAGAAACGCTTCATTTAAACGGCAATAAATTAAGTGGCAACCTAATCAATTTAGAATCCTTTAACGATTTAGTAGAACTTTATATTGGCGAAAATAATTTTCGGTTCATCGATTTAGCCAGTCAATTTTCAATGTTAAAAAATCGATCATGGCTCGACTTTTATTATACTCATCAAGCAAAAACAGACACTGAAAAAACAATTACAGGAGGTATTGGTGGTACTATAACTCTAAGCATGCATGAAGACAATAGGGTTTTAGATATTGATAGCTATCAATGGTATAAAAACGGTCAACCTATAGCAGGAGGGACTTCCAGACAATATACACTTTCTAATTTGACACTCGACAATGCAGGTGATTATTATTGTGTTTCTACAAATCCAGAAATTACCGGTTTAACATTAACCCGAAATACAATCCATTTAAATATAATAACCTGTACTCCAATTGCAGGAACGATAATCTCTCCTTTAGAGAAATTCTGTAATAATACAGAAAGTGCATTTTCATTTGCCAGCAACAACAGCAATTTGACTTATGATTGGTCTGCAACAACACCAGCAAATATTGTTGTCAACTATATGAAAGGGGACACCTCCGGCATTTATAAATATACGTTTACTACTCCCGGTTCTTATATCATTAAAGCAGAAGTTACAGAAACTACAGGCTGTAAAACAACTTTTACAAAATCAATTACTGTCGACGCCTGCGATTTTGAAAGTACTTGTATCAACAAACCGGTTAATATGTCTTTTGAAACGACTTCTGTTAATCTAAACTACAATTGGTATACCCTAAAACAAGGCAGCGACATACATCTTAACCCCGTTACCAACACAACAGGTTTGTATACTTTTATTCCAACAACAACTGGTACTTATACTATATATCTAAGTACTTATAAAAATAATGAGTGCCAGTTTGAGTTCAGTAAAACTATAGTGGCCAAGTCTTGTGAACCTTTTGTTTCCTGTACAAAATCAAACAGAAATACTGCTAACATAAAAAGTATTTTCACCACTTTGGTAAATAAATTAATTAGTACCCCGGCTGCAACTATTACCGATGGATATACCTGTGATGAACTCAACGCATTAGCGTTTTATGTTAAAGACAAAAATCCGGCTATATATAATTTTACTCATGATACACAACAAGGATTTATTGCCTTCTCGTTTACTGACAAAGCCGAATATGATGTCAAAATTGCTACCAACGGAAATGTTGCTGCTGCTTTTAACTTAGATAATTATGATTCTGATACTATTGAAACAGAATTGCGTACCGGTCTCAATGACCCTTTTAGAAGTTTTGTCAATCACGTAGACTTTTGTTCTGCTTTATATTGTGTTTCTCACATAGCCTTTGTTGTAGATGAATCCGGATCCATAAGTGATACTGAAGCCGGTAAAATAAAAAAACAGCTTAAAAAATATATCCAGCAACAGGCAGACGACAACGATAAACTACAATCAAATGTTTATGTTTCCCTCATCGGAATGTCAGATAACGATGCCGATAACAGAAACGATCATGTACTGCAAATAAGAGTAACTAACGAACCCCAAGTATTAAATAAATTTAACAACTGGATTGATAATTATGGCTCCGTAAATGGAGTACGTCGTACAACTGCTTCTTCAGACTACTGGAAAAGTGGTTTGGATGTCGCCCTAAGTTCAACAATGAAACCTAGTGTGGTGATTATGATTACGGATGGTTGCCAGACGGCTGATGTTGTTGCGTTAAAAAATCAGACTATGTCACGATTTAATAATTCCAAAAGTACTTTAGACACCAGTACGGATAAGCCTCATTTATATGTACTTGGAATAGAAAATGGTTTTTATGTTGATGCAGATAACTATGGAGTTGCTTCATCGACTACACAAGACCCAAATTTTGTTCAGACTGTAACTTCTGCTATTGATTCTAAGGTGGTTCCCAACCTTAGAACATCGCTTAAATATTTATTAGATTATCCGGTTGCCGAATTTCCACAATCAGATATGGTCAATTTTCGTGATTTTGACTATTATGGTTATGGAACATTTAATGCTCTGGCAACTACTGAAAACGAAGCATTTTTATCTGACAACCTGAAACTCACCGGATTTTCGTGCGGAAAACCTACCGACAAAAATTACTGTTCTGACTGCCTTTCTTTTCAGCCCGTTCCCGAAAAAGAATACATGCTGAGTGCATGGGTAAAGGAAGAATCTTCTATACAAGTAAAAACGTATGAAAATACTGCTATTAATATTCATTTTTATAATGACGCAGAGGCCAGCGAACTTCAAAAAATTAGTACACAAAAAATGGTGGCAAGCGGCGATATTATTGATGGATGGCAAAGAATTACCAGTAAATTCCTGATTCCTAAGTTTACAAAAACAATTAGTATTGAACTTCAAAATAATAGTAACGGAATTGCGGCATACTTTGACGATATCAGGATACATCCTCTTGAAGGCAGTATTAAAACATTTGTTTATGACCCTCAAACCTTTAAACTCATGTCTGAACTGGATGAAAACAATTACGCTACATTTTATGAGTATGATAACGAAGGTGGCTTAGTTCGTGTAAAAAAAGAAACTGCCAAAGGAATAAAAACCATTCAGGAAACACGTTCAGGTAATTTTATTAATACGACACAAAATTAAATTTATGCTTTATAAATCTTTATTCATTATCAGCTTTCTCTCAGCCTCAGTATTTGGGCATGCGCAGACTGTCAATGAAGTTTTACAGCGAATGGGTAAACAATACAGTAGTGCTGAATCACTGCAGTATAACTCAAATTATACTTTATATAAAACCGCAGAATCTAAAAAACCAGAGCAGGCTTATAAAGGTTTTTTTCGTAAAAATCCTCAAAACGAGATTTATATGAAAATTGATCAGACAGAAATACTGAATTCTAAAAGCATAAACCTGAAAATCAGTCATTCGGAAAAAGCCATATTGATCTCAGATCCCCTGCAAAGTTACTTTGGAAACTTTGACATTAATCCCTTACTGGATTTATGCAAAATAGAATCATTTAAAGATTTTAAAATATATTGGGAGATAATTCTAATCCCAAAAAAATACTCAAATCTTCCCTACTCTAAAATAGTAGTTCAGATATCTAAGAAGTATTTTTTACAAAAATCAGTTTTCTATTACAATACTGCTGTCAATTTTTCTAAAGATTACCGGTCACCAAAATCCTACATGCCAAGATTAGAAGTGACCAATTTGAACTTTAATAGGAAAGCAGTTAATGCATCGCTTTTTGCAGACAAAACCTATTTTGATTTCTTAAGTAAAAATAAATACGTAACAGCAACACGCTTAAAGAATTATGAAATTATTGACCAACGAAACATTTCCAATAAATAAAATCAGATATATGCATATCAACAAATATATAATAGCATTTACCTTTTTCCTTATTTCATTGTTGTCATTTGCACAGCAGGAAACATTTTCTGGTGAGAAAAAAGTTGGAGATGAGTTATCGTCATTGCCTACCTTAGAAGTTAAGGATCCAAAATTTGAAGACATAAAAAAGCAAAATGTCTTTACCTCAGTTAATCCCAATATATCTATTCATTTTGGGTTTATTGACAATAAAACAAATACAGCCGAGTATGTAAGGATTTATTCGTGCGAAATAAAATTAAAGATAACGGCTTATGACAATTCGGATGCTGTTATAACGTCGTATAAAGATGCCAGCCAGGATAACAAAAACTTTTCTTATCCGGATGAAATCACTTTAAAAATAAAGTATAACAATAAAACTAAAGGATTGCAGTTTGATGATTATGCTGTTTATAAGCTTCCGGGAGTTCATAGAGCAAAAGTAAAAGTAGAAGCTATTACCTATTACAACGAAGCCGGTGCTGTTACAAATGTGACTAACTCATCAGCTTACTTAGAGTTAAAATTTACCACAGATCGTTATTATAATTTACAGCTAGACAGCTCCCAGCCTAATTCTGTTACTCAGCTGGAACATAAATTTATGAAATACACCGGGACTACAGCTGCTGAAGTTGACAATGTTACTGCCGGTGCTGAAGAAATACTGATTTCCTGGAAAAAAAACGCAACTGCGCCAGCTGTAGAATACGAACTCGAATGGACCTGGATAGACAATTTTGCAGAAGATGGTACTAAATTGGCTCCAAATCGAATACCTTTAACCGATCAGGATTTTAAGCTTAACAGTACCCGAATCCAGACTAAAGAAGAAAGTTATAGAATTCCTCTTATTTATTCAAAAGGATATCTTGTCTACAGGGTAAGGCCAGTAGGACGATTTCTAGATGATATTTCGAAAAATTACTATGGGAACTGGACCTCCGGATTTTCCGAAACACATACACATGTTAGTAGCTGGCCAAATTTTCTGGAAATTGATGAAAATCATGAAAAAGGAAAGAAAAACTGGCAATTTCAGTCTTCTTTTGCCGAAGATGGAAAGAAAAAAGAAGTCGTAAGCTATTTCGATGGTTCATTACGAAATCGTCAAACCGTTACCAAAATAAATTCAAATAACAAAGCTGTTGTTGGAGAAGTCATTTATGATAATCAAGGAAGACCAGCTATAGAAGTATTGCCTGTTCCTGTAGAATCTTCAGGAGTACATTTTTACCCGAATTTAAATAAAAACAGTACTGGAACTTCCATCTATACACACAACGATTTTGATTGGGACAAAACAACTAACCAAAATTGCGAACCTTCTCCTGCTCCGGGAATGTCAAACACGAGCGGAGCCAGTAAATATTATTCTGAGAATAATCCGGTTTCAGACAATTATCAGGATTTGGTACCTAAAGCTGATTTGCTTCCTTTTTCGCAAATTGAATATACTCCGGACAATACCGGACGAATTAAAAGAAAAGGAGGAGTTGGGAAAGAACATCAGATTGGAACCGGTCATGAAATGAGGTATTTCTATGGGAATCCTTCACAGTCTGAATTAAACAGGCTATTTGGTTATAAAGTTGGAGATGCTTCGCTATATAAAAAAAATATTGTAATCGACCCTAATGGTCAGGCCAGTGTGAGCTATTTAGACCCGCAAGGCAGAACCATTGCTACTGCCCTTGCCGGAGACAAAAAGGGAAATCTGGTTTCTTTGGAAGATGAAACCAATACCCGTTTACATCAACTGACCACAAAAAGTCTCCTCATTAATAATGATAAATATGCTTCAGGAAATAATAATACTACAGAGGATGGTGTTCGTTTAAATACTACTGTAAATGTTGTGAAACAAGATGCAATCAAATTTACATATGGTCTTACAAAAACCATTGGAAGTTATGCAGATCCTTGTTTAAGTACTAAATACTATCCTTTTGTATATGACTGGTCTGTAAGCATGACAAATGACTGCGCAACTGAATTGCTGTATGGAACAACAAACACAACTGTCCGCTCTACAAAAATTGGCACTTCCAATATTTCGTCTTATGCGCCTTCTTCAATTGATTTTAGTAACCAGATTTTTGAAGGCAAAGAAAAAACAGGTGAAAACACTTATCAATTTCTAAATATTGGCACCTATAATTTCAACAAAAAACTGCAAGTAGATACTCAGGCATTAAATGACTATGCAGATGATTATATTAAAGAACTCAAAAAAAGTACTACGTGTAAACCTGTTATTGCAGAATTTCAAACCGTTATTCAGGAAACGGATTGTAATGTTACGTGTATAAGCTGTGAAGAAGCTCTGGTAAGTTCAAATTTAGAAGACGAAACACAAAGACTTGCATACAAAGCAAAACTTCCCACAGATCAAAGCAGTCTTGGAATTAAAAACGACAGAAAAAGTTATATTGACACTGCCGAAACAAAATATGTGAATGATAATATTCAAAATTTACAAAATATACAGAACACCACTTTCTCTACAGAAGAAATAAGCATCTACACCATACATTACCAAACAGAATTTAGGGAACTGCTTGCTGGTTGTCATGAATTATGCCAGCAACCGGTAAACTCATGCAATGTCAATCTCGAAACGCTGTTGGGAGATGTAAGTCCCGAAGGGCAATACGGATCTATTACAGGCCTGGATCAGGAAACAGACTCGTCAGAAACAGAAGGTATTGAAATTGACCCTTTAAGTGTCTTTAATGAAAATAATCAATTATTATACGGCGGATATAAAAACACAACAGTAACTGACGAAGATACTGATACCACTACTGTTGTGAAAATTTCAAAATTCAACTGGAGATATCCTTATGGTGGTTTCTATAAAGACGCAAACGGAGAACCAGAAACCATCAAAATTATTAAAGAAGAAGACGGATCCTACATTCCTGCCCTAAGACCTCTGGATGATGGCACTATGCCGCCTACTATAGATGACCCTGAAAGCGACGATGAAAAAGACGTTTTGGTGGCACCTCACTATTTAGATCATGTTGCAGATTTCATCAAAGAATGGCAGCCAAGATGGGCAAATGAATTATTACCCTATCATCCCGAATATCACTATTATTTATACAATGTGGGTATTTGCAATAAAACAGATGCCAATGGTACAAATTCTGATGGTTTTGATGAAGCTTTAAAAGATTTGGAATATTTTGATACGGAGAAGAATACTGTCGTACCCAATAATAATATATTTAATACCAGTGGTGGTAAATTATCCGAATTACTAAACATCGTAAGTCCAAAAGATCCTTTTTACAGCTCTGCAAATAGTAATCTAGGAGAGAGTACCCAAGAATACGAATTGCGTAAAGCCATTATGCAGGAAGCCCTGACATCTAATTATGATGGCATGAAATTTAAAAATTCCCAAGGTAATGATCAATCAATGAACATGTTGCAGACCGCTTATTATTTTGCAGTATTTTCAAATGGTATTATGGGTTCTAATAAACTTCAAAATGAATTAAATGTTACCAATACTACTTTACTAAATAATATTAATACTCTCTCAGATCCTTTAAAACAAAGAGTCTGGGCTAATTTTAAAAGTTATTATCTTGCCCTGAAAGAAAAAACACGTACTGTTTTTGCACATATCTATGCCAACAAAAAATTAGGCAATAACGATTGTATCGGCAATGCAAACAGTACCAACTCCTATGCCAGTTTATTAAAAAAATATACCGGTAATTTTTCGACAGTAACACAACTGATCGATAATTCAATAGGTAATGCTCTTGTTTTACCTGCCGGATCAGACGGAGTATTGTCTTCGTGCTCAGAAGAAACTGCATCATATTACGCCGGCAAAGAAAAACGTTTTATCCCGGCTGATTATGGCTATGATGCCGGATTAAGTGATCAGGAAATATTAGCTGCTGCTGAAAGCCAGGCCGATGCCAATTCGTACCTTGAAACCGGAAAATGTCCTTTGGCTTCTGACATGGAAAACTTTTTAAAAGGCTTAGTTGACTCGACGATTCAGCCTAATGGTTTATTGTTAAACATTCCGGCTACCAGTATGCCTTACTTAACAGCAGGGATATTCAATGCACAAAAAAAACCGGAATTTGACTTAGCCACTACTACAATTTCTCCATGGTTAATTGGGAAACCGGAAGGGAATGACCTGACTATAAATTTCTATTCTAATCAAACACCGGACGAACAAAACTCTTTAGCAAGTCCAATTACCCTGAAATTTGCAAGTTTCAATCCTGGATCCGGTACTTATCTTGATCCTTGCGAAACTAGTGTAGCTAAACCACAATGGGCTCAGGTAAAAGGTTTTAAAAACTTCCATTATATAAGTTATGAGGCTTCTACCAAAACATTTAAATTTAGTATCCTCGCTACCATTGTTCGCAACCCTGCAAGCAGCTGTTCAATTCCTGAAGAAGTAATTGTTGAAGGTTATACAAAAGCAGCCGTAGGAGAATGTAATTTTGCTGGTAATAATGGTATAGGCGAAAGTCTGGCTTTAGCCGATAACCAATGTACTAAAAAAGACCTTTTTAGTAATGCTTTAAAAAGTTTAGTACTCGACCTTCAAGGAAATACTTCTTTAACAACTACACAGGATATTACCAATAAAGATGCTTTCAAAAACAGTTACTTAAATACTTATTTTGGTGTAAAATCAGGCGATGTTGTACAATGGAAGTATGAAACGGTTTCCGGCCAAAGACTTTTCTCTATTGCAGTAAACGACACGCTCCGTATGAAAATAAATGCCGGAGATATCGCAGTAAATATTGACAACATTACAGACGCTTTTATTGGCGACCTGAAAGCCGACGGTAAAAGCAACATCTTTAGAGTTGTTACAAAAAAATTCAATGGAACACGATACCGTCTTGATACCAAAACATGGTCTATAACAGCCGGTAAAAACAATGCTTTGTACTTTGCTTGCTGTAGTCCTTGTGGTGAAAATGATTACAATGGAGATGGTTATGGGGATGTTTGTGGAGATCCTAATGCTTCTACACCCGGCATAACTGTATGCCAGCTTAATGCTCAGGACGAAGCCAATTATGAGGAGAATTTGAAAAATGCTTTGAATGAAATTATAACAAATTTCCCTAATGGAAACCAACCTTCTTCTGGTAACAATGCAATCAGTAGTTTTATTTCCGGATCAAATTTAATTCAACATTTTCAGGCATTAAGAACCTATGCGGTAAGTCTTAATCCAAATGCAGCAAATACCGCTGTACAACTTTCAAAATATTCTGCATCCATTGGTTCAGATGCAATATGGCTAAAGTTTGCCAATGATTCTTATGCACATGAAGCCGAAATAAAACTCGCAATACCTAATGCAAATCAAATTAAAACCATTAATTCGATTGATTTTGTTAACGATATCTCCTCAGTCCAAATTAAATATACAGATGTAAATAATCAAAATTTTACAGTTCAAAATAATGCTACAATTACAAATGCAATTGCATTAAATGGTATTCAATCAGTAGTAGCTCCTACCTTTTGTCAGTTTATGACTGAAGATTATCTACCTCCTATAATTACTGCTTGTGATGATTTATATTCGGAGGATGAAAGAACTTTTGAGAATGGATTAAAAGACTTTTTTAATGGAATAATTGAAACTTATACAATAGGATCTCAGGGAACTTTTAATAACAATCAAATAATTAATAATTTTATCACCATACCTAATTTAGTTGAAAGATATCAAGCAGCTAGAATTTGGGCAAACAATAATTACCCAGCTCTTCCAAATAAGTTTACAACACCAGTAAGCCTAACAGGGAATTGTTATGTCCATTTCTATAGCAATTTTATTCAGATACATTTTGCTGGAGAAGTTTATCTGACTTTAAGTTTTCCAAATATTGATAATATTGATAAAATTACTTTTATTGATTATATAAACAGTAGCGATCAGCAAAAAATTAAAATAATATATAAAGACAAAAATGGTCAAACCATTGTAGATGATACTAATGCTTGGATTGCAAATGCTATTCGAGTGAATAATTCATTGGCTGCTCAAACTAGACTGTGCGACTTCTTATCATACTTTGGTTCAAATATTTCAGCGAAAACAAACAAATCTCTTACAGCTAATTCAACTGCAAAATCAGCAACAACCATAGAGAATACCCCACCAACCTGCCAACAACTCTGCATCCCCCCAACAGTAGCACCAGTTGTCTGTGGCGATAAATGGAAAGAATTTGTAGCAGGTATGGAGGCAATCTCCGGATATACACTTCCAGCTGATTTAGATGGTAAGTTCTTTTGTGAGGCAAACTATGGCTATATCAGTACAGATTATCTGGCGTATTTGAAAAAGTTTAATATTACAAGTGTTCAGAGCCCATTTTTTATAAACATTGCAAAATTTGGTTCTACTAATTTAAAATATGGTAATACCAAAACCACTGAAGTAATCAATGAATATTTTAATTATATAGGCGAAAGAACCACAGCCGTTCAGCAAGCAGCAGGCGCAGAAATCGAGATTTTAAACTGGAACGACTATGCAAATACTTATGTAAACACTCATGATGATGTTTGTGCGCCTGCAACGATGGTACCTACTTTTAGTCTGGAAATACCTGTAACCCCAGGAACAAAAACCCCATGCGAAATCTATAAAAAAGCTATTAACGATACCAATATCCAACAAATATCAGAAGCTTTTTATACGGATAAAAGAGAAGCTTTTAAACAAAATTATCTTAAAGCAGCCCTTAAAGACTTAAATGAAACCTTAACCCAAGAGTCATTTGATAAGGAATATCAGTACACTCTGTATTATTACGATCAGGCAGGAAACCTGGTTCAGACAGTTCCTCCTCAGGGTGTTGACAGGTTATCAGCTCCTGATGATCAAACGATTGATAACATCAGAAAAACTCAGCCGGAAAATGAGCTAAATACCGAAAATGTTGCACCTGCCCATAAAATGCAGACGCAATACCGCTACAACTCATTGAACCAACTGGTATGGCAGCAAACACCAGATGGTGGACAGACTACTTTTGCGTATGATCCATTAGGTCGTATTATTGCCAGCCAGAATAGTAAGCAAAAAACTAAGGAGCAATTCAGCTATACCTGTTACGATGGTCTTGGCCGAATCACAGAAGCAGGGCAACTAAAAACAAAAAACGGTCTTGCTTTAACCATCAATGAAAACGGCCGCTTAACAGACACCGGAGGAAATCTAATTGCATCAGACGCCGTAACAAAGTCTATCAATTACCCCTACAACATTGCTGATGAAACAGAACAGGTAACCACAACTATTTATGACAGTCCGGTAAAAGATACCCAAAGCTGGTTTACTTCTTACGGATCAGACAATAGCCATAAAAGGGTTACCGCTGTATTGTACTACGATACGCATACCAGTGCTTCTCCTGTATCCGGTTATGCCAATGGTATCTTTTATGATTACGATGTTCACGGAAACGTAAAAGAACTGGTGCATCATATCAATAACAACCCGAAACTGACAAGCATGAATAATGCTGTCAAAAAAGTAGTGTATGATTATGACCTGATCAGCGGAAATGTAAACAAGGTAACGTATCAGCCTAATAACCCGAAAGACCAGTTTATACACCGCTACGAATACGATGCCGATAACCGAATCAAACAGGTTTATACCAGTAAAGACAATATCATCTGGGAGAAAGAAGCCAACTATCTGTATTACGACCATGGTCCACTGGCACGTGTGGAGCTTGGAGACAAACAAGTTCAGGGTATGGACTATATTTATACTCTACAAGGCTGGTTAAAAGGAGTAAACTCTGAGAAATTAGGTGCTGCATACGATGCCGGTAAAGATGGATTAAATGTTGCTCAGGATGCTTTTGGTTTTGCACTAAATTATTACAAAGGAGATTATCAATCGCGTGCCGGGGTGAGTAAGGATAATGCTGTTTTCAGTTTCAGTAAAGCACAGGCATTAGAACTGGATACTAATAATTTGTTCAATGGAAATATCAAAGAAATGGTTACTTCATTGACAGATCACCAGCAAAATAGTATACCTACTCAGTTCAATTATTACAAATACGATCAGCTGAACAGGATTAAGGAAATGACCTCTAAGTCGATCACAGCGGCTGGGGTTGCTTCAAATGGTTATTATTCAAATTACAGTTACGACAAAAACGGAAATTTAGCTACCCTGAACAGAGCAGATCGTTTAAATGGTAATGTTATACCTATGGATCAGCTGTCTTATAAGTACAATCCCGGCAACAACCAGTTACGTCGTGTTAATGACGCAGTAGGAAATGGCGTTTTTGTAGCTCCGGGCGGTACAGTTAACGATACTTCGTTAGATATTGACAATCAAACCGAAGACGAAAACTATGTGTACGATAATATTGGCCAGTTAACAAAAGACAAACAGGAAGGAATAGACATTGACTGGCGTGTAGACGGAAAAGTGAAGTCGGTTACAAAAAATAATGGAACCGTTATTAGTTTTGAATATGACGGTTTAGGAAACCGAATTGCCAAAACCGTGACCACGCCTACAAAAACCACGACAACTTACTACGAGCGCGATGCACAGGGCAATGTACTGAGTACGTATGAAATGATCAAACAAGGTAATATAACCACTTATTACCTTGTTGAGCAGGACATTTACGGCAGCAGCCGACTTGGAACTGAAAGCCGCAAGATACTAATCAGTGAGGAAAATGGTACTCTGCTTAGGAAAGCACTGAACAGTAAAATAACTGCTAGTAGAGATGCACAGACCCTGACAACAGAAAATCCTGCCGAAAATACTCTTGCAGGCCTACTTTTAGACAATGTAAACGACAGAGCAAGCTGGAACGAAAAACCGGAAAATACATTCAATTTATTTAAAAGCGAAAAGCAACAAACTAAAGTAATAGAATTAACGGGGCACTTAAAGATCGATGCAGCAAATACTGGTACAAATCTGGTCGCAGCTTTACACAGCACTCATAAAGAAGGGAACTGGCCATATGGTAAGTCTTACTCTTACTTAAATTCAATCCTATTATCGATCAGAAAAGACCCAACAGGTTATAAGCCTGTTGTAAGTCTTATAAAATATAGAAGAAACCACCATAGATCTAAAGTCGGATATAAAAAATGGCGTTTCAGCTATAGAAGTGATAAGGAAACAATTGATTACATCATTAAATCCCCACCTATTCCGGAAGATGAATGGGACATAAAAGCGAGAATAGAACTTGACCCAATTGTAGATCAATACAATGTAAAAATTAGTATAAATGGAAATGAATATAGTACATTACGTGGTGTAACAGAAAATTATAGAGGCCCTGAAGAAGAGCGGATGATGAGCGATTCGCCGCGTCTTCCTATTACCTTACCTCCTAACACACTTGGTGCAACATCCATTATCCACAGACCACAAGAAAACACAAACTATCCTGCACTAAGAAGCCAGATATGTGATTTTGGCTATACCATTGACAATGGTCAGGAAAGAGAAGATGTTGTAACCAATTTCTACAGTTTTGATGAAGAAACCGGAACCATCGCCAATTCTTCTATCGGACATGATTATGACATGACATTGGTTAATAGTCTCCCTTTTACTAACATTCTTTTTTCACAAACCTATTGTGGTTCTAATGACGATGACAAAGATGCTGATGGTGTAAAAGACGATATTGATAAGTGTCCTACAGTATTCAATCCAGGACAGGAAGATGATGATGAAGATGGTGTTGGAAATGTATGCGATAATTGCCACTTAAAACGTAATGGTAAAGATGAGGCAGCTTTAGAAGGTATAGGAAATCAATTGGATACTGATGGTGATGGTATAGGTGATGCCTGTGATAATTGTAAAAGATTTGCTAACTTTGACCAGGCTGACACTGAAGTAGATGAAAACGGAAAACCAAATCCTGACGGATATGGCGATACCTGCGACAATTGCAGGACTATTTACAACCCTGATCAGCTGGATGAAAACAACAACGGTATTGGAGATGTCTGCGAAGGACTCGCACAAGGTATGGGTAAAAATTCATTTGCCACTACTCCACTCACTGCTTATCGTTTTGTGGGAGACAAACAGTATGAATTATCGAACCATTTAGGTAACGTTCTTTCGGTAATTTCAGACCGTACTCTTTTTGCAAATAGTACTTTCATAGCTGATGTTCAAAGCTACTCAGATTACTATCCTTTTGGAATGCTAGTACCTTCGCGACATGGGAAGTCTGAAGATTATCGTTATGGGTTTAACGGTAAAGAGAATGATAATGAATTAAAAGGTGAAGGAAATAGCTATGATTTTGGAGCGAGGATGTATGATCCGAGAGTAGGAAGATGGTTTGCCGTTGATGCAAAGTTTAAAAAATATCCAGACTTAAGCCCGTATATATATGTTGCAAACAATCCAATACACTTTGTAGATTATGATGGAAATGATTTTGGTATTATAATAAATCATAAGACTAAACAAATAATGATAGTTACAACAGTTTATACAACAGATAGAAAAGCTTATGATCAGGCTATGAAGGCTGCTGAACAATGGAATAGTAAAAGTGCGACAGTTGATAGTTATAGTGTAGCTTTTTTTGTTATAGTTATGAAACCGTCAACAGGTAATTTTACGACAACTCAATTAGCCTCAAGTAGTCGAGTTAGATTCGGGGCTGCTTCTTCGGATTCAATGAATGACGAAAATTCTAATATTTATGCAGGAATTAATGGACCAAATTCGAAGTCAATAAATAGCAATGGAGGAAGTTTTGTTGGAGGTGTTACTGCGAATGGTAAAGTAATAAGTATGAATAATGAAGCAAGTATGGGGGATATGGGAGATTACGAAGATTTAGTTGCTCACGAAATGGGACATTTATTTGGCTTAGATGATGAAGATGGGAATAGTGATGGTAGAACAGATCCTTACTATGGTGGTGCAAATGGTATTATGGAATATGTAGGTACAAATTTAAGTTCGGTTAGTGATAAAGATGTAAAAGCGGTTTTAAAGTTTGCAAAAGATGCCTTGGCTGGAAGAACTGTTTCTACAGATGCTAAAGTATCAATTATTTCACAAGAAGGTTCTAGTAATGGAACCAATCCTCTTGGTATCACAAGTAATACGAATCAAAAATATGAACTGAATATAGAAGAATTGCCGGAATAGTTCTTAATATTTTAAACTTGATGAATTATAATTATGAAAAAAGTATTAATTATTTTGCTTTTTTGTTTTCCAAGTATTGCTTTACCTTGTTCATGTATTGGTAAGAGTAAATTAAAAATAGAGATTGAAAAATCTAATATTATATTTTCTGGAAAAATACTATCTAAAAGAATATTTTCTATTAAAATTGAATATGTTCCTGAAGAATTTTCTCCTAAAAAAGTAGAATATACAGTTCTATTAACGAAGAAATATAAAGGAAAGATATTAAATGATACTTTAAGAATTGTTACAGGAATAGGTAATGGAGATTGTGGTTATAATTTTTTAATTGATCACACCTATATCATTTATGGAGTATATTCAGAGAAATATTTCGAAGGCGGAGAAAAAGTTAATCAATTTATTGAAACTGATATTTGCTCAAGGACAAGGCTTTATGAAGGCTTAGAGGAAAAGAAAATAATAAAATATTTAAAAAAACACCCCTCAGCTGGTTCGAGCATTAGGTAATACAGTTGCTGTCGCGATGCCCCAGGCTGGCGCGAGCAGAAATAAGTTCAAAGGCTAGTGCGAGCATCTTGCTCGTACCCAGCTCACCCCACTGGCGCTCGTTTGTTCGTTATTCTGGTCCCCAACTGGCGCTCGTTTGTACGTTATTCTGGTGCTCGATTGCATCGAGTACCTACTTAAATTAGAAGGCAAAAGATAGCGTTTGCAACGCGGGTAATTAACCAAAAAAGCAACACCCCACTGGCGCTCGTTTGTCCGGGTTCTCTGGTGACCCGAACGTCCTTGATATGTCACGCAACGATAGCGCAGAAATGTTTTCTGTGCCCGCAACGATAAGACACAAAGTATTAAAACTACGACCCTGAAAAAGTTGTAGTTTTTTTTATTTACAACCGAACCATTTTCAACTCTCAACTAAAATTGTATTTTTGGCAAAAACCAAAACATGAAAAAACCGAGTCCAATAATACCCTTATTCAATCAATTCATTAAAGAAACTGAAACAGGGAAACGACTCAAAAAGAACGGGGAAAAAATAAAACCAGACTCCATTCAAAACTATAAATATGTATTGAATAATTTGATCCGGTTTTCGAGTGAAACTAAATTTGAGCTCCGCATCTGCGATGCTTCTAAATTGGATAAACGCGAACTAAAATCTGAGAAAAGTTACTGGAAAAAATTCTATCAAAAGTTTACAGAATTCTTATACAAAAAAGGCTGTCATGATAACTATGTAGGTGCTAATATCAAAGTGATTCGGGTATTTTTTAATTATCTCAAAAACGATAAAGATTTACATACAGGCGATTTTCAGCGGTTGTTTTATGTACGAAAAGAAGAAATCGAAATCTTTGTACTCTCACCGGAGCAGCTAAAATTTTTAATACACGACAAAGAGTTTGAACAAAAGCTGATACCAAGTTACAAACGAATTAAAGATATTTTTGTTTTTGGATGCACTACTGGTTTACGTTACTCTGATATTTTTTTATTAACCAATAAAAACTTCGAAAAAATAGAGGGTGAATGGTACTTAAAACTCAAATCCAAGAAAACCAAAACGTTTAGTTTTATCAAATTATCAGCTTATGCCGTGACTATTTTTCAGCGATATACCACAACTAATAACAAAGCGACGTTGTTTGGAAACACCAGTTTATTCAATTTCAATAAAAGCTTAAAGCAAATAGGAGAACTTGCCGGTTTTACAACTCCCATAGAAGTTTCAAGGGAAAAGCAAGGAAAAACCCAACGGATCACTAAAAAAACAGACGCATCAAAAAACAGATTTTGCGATAAAATGAGTTCTCACATGATGCGTCGAACCGCTATTACCACATTATTAATTTTAGGAATGCCGGAACATTTAGTTCGCAAAATTAGCGGACACAGTCATGCCAGTACTTCTTTTAATCGTTATGTGCATTATGCACAAGCGTATATGGATAAGGAAATTGAAAAAGTTCATAGTAAGCTGGAGAGTTATTAAAATAAAAAACTACAACTTTTTAGGGTTATAATTTTAATACTTTTGTGTCTTATCGTTGCGGGCACGGAAAGCATTTCCGCCTATCGTTGTGTTGACATATCAGCACCATCTGGAATGTTTCTTTTGGAACTTGATTTTTAAACATGAAAAAAGGAACATTTCTGCTCCTTGATTTTATTCTTTTTGTTTATTCGGATTTTGCCTAGTATCAAAAATTCTTGCGATAAATACAGTTTCATTTTCCTCAATGTAAAGTAATTTATAATGTCTTACGATGATTCTTCTAAATTTAGGTTGTATCTCATCTTGTTGGTATTGTTCTGCAAAATGGAGTTCTTTAGTGGCTTGCAGTATTTCATCTTTTATGGCTTTTGCACCCTGAAGGGATTTTACTTTGTAATTTTCATAAATCGCTTTTAACTGTGCTCTGGCGGTATTTGTCCAAACCTTTTTTAATTCGCCCATTACCAGTTATTTGATTCTTTTTCTAAATCTTCCTGAGAGGTATATTCGCCTCTTTTTATTTCTGCTTTTGCTTCTTGAAGTTCTTCTTTGTAGGTCGTTCTGGTTAATGGTTCTCCATCAATTGTATAAGCCACAATATCATTTTCCTGATAACTTTCTATAACTGCCTTAACGACTTTTAAAAGACGCTCGTCAGCTGTTTTTATATATTCTAAAATACTATCTCTCAATTCTAAAGCTCCCATAATCGTATTTTTTTTTAATATTACAAAGGTAATTATTTTGTTCCATATTTTTATTTTTAGTTTATCGGATGAAAACCATTGGGTACGAGTGGAACACTCGCACTAGCCGTTGAACTTATTGCTGCTCGCGAGACATGTTGTGGGCACGAGCCTGAGGCATCGCGCCAGCCTGGGATACGTTTGGCAAAAGATTAACCGAATGCAGAAAAGCAAAAAACCTTTCGCAAAAAGAACTGGCAGAAGCTTTTGTTACTTCTCATACTACAATCGGTAAGTACGAACGTGATGAGATGATACCCAGTATTGATGCTGCTAAAAAATTAGCCAACATATTAAATACTTCCGTAGGGTATCTTTTGGGAGAAAACCAACAAAGTGATTTATTCAAAGACCCTTTAATGTTGAAGAGATTTCAGGATATTGCAACACTCCCTGAAAAAGACAGAGAATGTTTACTTACTACAGTGGATCATTTTATAAAGTCTGCTAAAATAAGTTTGATGTAATAAAAGCAAAAAAGCAACTCATTTACGAGTTGCTTTTTTTGCTAATTACCCGCGTTGCAAACGCTACCTTTTGTCTTCTAATTTAAGTAGGTACTCGATGCAATCGAGCACCAGAGAACTCGGACAAACGAGCGCCAGTGGGATGAACATTTACTGCTCATCCTTTACTAAATCACTTTCAATTATCATTCTTTTTCAATACGTTATAAATATAAAATCTTATATCACTAACTCTGAAACACTACCCCATCTGGTTGACTAGATTTTAAAAATAATTTAAATTCTTTAATCAATATTTCATATGCATTCTTTTCATTATTATTTGCACTTATTCTTAAAATGTATTCTGTCCAAAATAATGAAGTTTTCCTATTTCTATTATTTAGCCATTCAGAAAAAATATTATTGATAGAAGTTGAATGAATATCATCAATACAAGTTAAATAGCCAAACAAGTAAGAGGACAATTCCGGATAATTAGGATTTACAAAAAACATTTTGGGTTTCAGTTCAATCTCATTAATAATTCTATTTAATATTCTTAAAATATTTTCTTCCATAATTATTTAAAAATTAAATCACTACCGTATTCAAATAATTCTTTATATCTATCGATATGCATTCCACTAGGTCCTGTCATTCTATCATAAACCATATTGTCTTTGAATACAGCTTTATGGTAATACCATCCCGAAATTGTTTCTTCACCATACTTTACTGGTCCTAACTGCATTCCTCTTGGATTTGATACTGTTAAAATATCCCCTCCTATCATTTTTTGAATTTTTAAAGCATCCGCATCACAACTAGCAATTTCAATTTCTTTCGCTGTAAGTATTTTTTTCCAAGGCCATCTCGTTGTAAATCCTTTTGAGGCAGCTCCAAGTGATTTAGGTATTACATTAGGGGTACGCATTAACTTTAAAACTCTTCCGAGCATTAGTGCATTTGCTTGTTCACCAATAAATTTACCAGTAAAAGCTTCTCTTGAGTTATAAGCTGCATATCTATATGCACCATTATCTGCATGACAAGATGCACAACCATACCATCTGAGACCATCTGACCCTTCTCTGTCCAAAGTACCCATATCACTTGGATACATGAACTTAAATTCAGGATTATCTTCTCCAATTGTATTGACAACAAGAGTATTAGAAGCTACTTGATTATATAATCTTCCATTTTCTACCCATTGATTATTATAACCACGCTGTACGGCTGCTAATGACGCTTGCATATTGGAAAACTTTTTCTCGAAAGAAACGGGTTTTCCTTTTACTACTACTTCTTCCAAGTTAACGGTTGCTCCATTATTTGCACCAGCTCTAGCACTTGTATAAGGGCCATAGACCGTACCTCCGCCATTAAGTGTCTGAGCTTCTAATCCTTCTAATTCAACTGCATCCATAACCCTATTTTCACTAAAAGCGTAAGGTGAATTGTGTGGATACTTAGGCGCTAAAGGATCAACGGCAAAAAACCTTCCCACCCTAGGATCGTGCATCCTGTATGTATAGTTAAGCGAATTCCCTTCACCTTTCAGCTCATTATCCATTTCCTGCCCCTGGAAGCCATAACGATACGATTCAGACTTCCCATGTCGCGAAGGTACTAGCATTCCAAAAGGATAGTAATCTAATACAAGCTTACCTCAATAAATAAAAGAACTTGCGTGTCATTTTAAAAGCTTCAAAATTGCAGTTTTTAGCAATTTTTGGCATTTCAAAGTTAGTAAAACAGGAGAAATAAAAGCCTTTTTTTCAGTTTCAAAATTGTTTTTTTTCTTCTATGTGCTTAATGAAATATTAGTCCTATCAAACGTACAAATTATTTTTGCAAGCTAATAAAAAAAAACTATCTTGCCTCGCTTATAAAAAACGCTCACTGTACTTTGAAAACAACTACTATTCAACGCTTTATATTCTTATTTTTAACCTTTACCTTAGTTTCTTTTGCTGATCCTTATACCCTAAAAAGAATCTCTGACAAAGATTTCAGATATGAATTTTATACAACAGATAAAAAAATAGCCCCAAAGCTCGACAAAACCTATTATTGGTTCAAAGGCGGGCTTATACATGAAGCACAGGGAGGTTTTGCCGGGGTTTTGCTTCATGACAAATTTATAAAAATGTACCACAGCAATCAGCTGGCTGAGCAAGGGCAGTTTAAAGAAGGGCTTCGTATTGGTTTATGGAAAACCTGGTACCCTAATGGGGCATTGGCTACTACCCTAACATATTACAAAGGTTTACGCCACGGAAAATATTTCAGATATAATGAAAATGGTACATTAGTAGAGAACGGAAGATTCAGTTCGAACCTTAAAACCGGAAAATGGACCAATACAGAGACAAAAGAAATAACAACCTACAAAAAGGGCGTAATCGTTAAACAAAAAGAAATTTTTACCAAATCTGAAAAATACCGAATCAAACGGGAAAATGCCAAATTAGAAAAAGCGAAGGAAACACAAAAAGAATTAGAAGCTACATCAGATGCTGCTAAACTGGAAAACTATAAAGCCCTGGAAAAAGAAGAAAAAGCGTTAGAAAAAGAGAGGGTTAAAAAAGAAAAAGAAGCTGCAGCCGCTGCTAAAAAAGCAGAAAGAGAAGCTAAAAAGCGGGCTAAGGAACAAGCCAGGAATGCGCCTAAAAAAGATTCTAAAGTAACTATCTTCTTCAACAATCTTTTCAAAAAGAAAGATAAAGCTCCTAAATAATGGTTAAGGCTCATAGTTTGTTATACGCCATTTATATTTGCCTGATTGTTTCTATTATTTGCGGAGCACTGTTGTATTTCTCAAATTTATACAATCAGCTTAATTTGTATTATAACCTGCAGGAAGAACTTTATATTCAGAACCAATCGGTTTTAAACTTTGCTTTGGGAAACAAAACGATTCCAACAGAGATTGAAAAAGACGAAAACTCAGGAATCGAAGGCAGCTACGAAACAAAAACATACGGTTTACTGTCTTTAATTTTAGCCAAATCCTATGTTTCAACCGACACGGTTTCATCTGTACATTTTGTTGGTGCACAAAATACAGATAAAAATGCCATTTATCTGACCAACTTATCAAAATCACTCTATTACTCCGGAAAAGTAAAACTGATAGGAAATAATCAGCTTCCAAGTCCTTTTATCGAAACCTCTTATATCAACAACAACCTCAATCAGCTTGTTGTAAAAGGAGAAAAGAGTATTTCAGAACCTTTTTTACCCGAAATAAATACTAATTTCAAAAAAATATTTCAAGGGATAAAATCTGAAAAAATAAAACTGTCTGAGATAGAAAAATCAAATGATTCTTTGTACTACAACTCTTTTTTTAACAACACCAAAGAAATTCAGGTAAAATCGACTTTAGGAAATATCATCATCAAAGGTAATTTCATTTTACGGTCTGAAGATTCTATCCGGGTTAAAAAAAATGCAGTCCTGGAAGATGTCATTTTAATGGCCCCAAAAATAACTTTTGAAGAGGGTTTTAAAGGAACCGTTCAGGCATTTGCAACCAAAGGCATTGAATTGGAAGAAAAAGTCACTTTACACTATCCATCGGTAATTTGCGTATATAATGAAAGTATTGAAGAATCTAAAATAAAAATAAAAAAAGAATGTCAGATTACCGGTGCTGTTGTTCTGTTTGGCAGCACAACCGAGATGATTGATAAAAATTCAATCGAAATAGAGGAAGACGGGCTTGTGTTTGGAGATTTATATTGCAGCGGAAAACTAATGCTCAGAAGCAATGTTTACGGTTCAGTTTATACGAATCGGTTTTTTCTGAAAACCAGTTCTTCATCATACGAAAATCTGATCAGCGATATTGAAATCAATACCGAAAAACGTCCTGATTATTATATTTCGATTCCATTGTTTAACACTCAAAAGACAACGTATGGTGTTATCAAAAAAGTATTATAACCTGAGCGCCAATTCCATATTAGAATCGGTTATTGCACTGACTATTATCTCTATATGCCTGTATTTTGCTGTGATGATTTTTGCATCGGTTTATACCCCAAAAACTTCAGCTAAATTTTACAGCACTCAAAATAAAGTTAACGAGCTTTTTTATTTATCACAATTAAAAAGCGATTCCTTATCTAACGAAAGTGAAGATGAAAATCTTTTGATAGAAGAAGAAAACATTAGTACTGAACTTAAAAAGATTTCGATTGACTATAAGGACAGTACACAATTCAGGTTTCAAAAAAGCTTTTATGTTCAGATCCGTCCGTGATAATTCAAAATCTCTTCCCGCATTTTCTATTATTGAAGCGGTTGTTGGTATGGCCATAACGGCTATTATTATGGGCATTTTGTTTGTTATTTTTTCGATTGTTACCGGAAGAATGCTGGACTTTAAAAACCAAAATCAATTGGTAAATGATCTGAACAGACTAACGTATAGCCTAAATAAAGATATTTTTGAACAGGAAAAAATGACGGTTTCTGAAAGTGAACTACAGTTTAACGGATATGCCGGAGAAAGGGTTTCTTATCAGTTTTCTGACGATTATATCCTGAGAAACAGTGAAACTTTTATTGATACATTCCGCATCAAACTGAACAGAATGATAATGGATACGGTAAAAAGCAAATCGGAACAATTTGTTTTTCAAAAAATAAAATTAAATATCGAATCTAACGAAAAGGAAATGGATTTACGATTTTATAAGAGAGTGTATCCTAATGAATTATTACAAGCAATTAAAAAATAATGAGTTTTGATTTAACGACATACAAAGCACCTAAAGCCGAAAAGAAAGATTTCAGGATTGAAACCGGTTCTTTTCAGTTCTCTAAAAAACTTTCTGATAAAAAAAAGGAGATTTTCTACAGGGAGCTGGGCATGCTTTTGCGATCCGGTGTTGATTTCAAAAAAGCATTAGAGATTCTAAGCAATCAGTCAAATAATAAATTTGAGAAAGAGCTTATTCTTCAAATTAAGGAAAAAGTAGTCGAAGGAAGAAGTATTTACGAATCAATGCTTGAAACCAATCAGTTTTCACCTTATGAATATTACAGTATTCAGATTGGTGAGGAAACCCGGAAATTAGAAGAAGTTTTGGGTGAATTGCAAAAATATTTTAACCGAAAAATCCAGATGAAAAGGCAAATCATATCGGTCATGACTTATCCAACAATTGTGATGCTGGTTACGGTTCTGGTTCTTTATTTCATGCTCAATAAAGTAGTTCCGATGTTTAGTTCGGTCTTTAAACAATTTGGAAGCGAACTGCCGAAAAGCACTCAGATTATCCTGAAGATATCAAATCATTCAGGACTCATTTTTTCTATTTTAATTGGTATTATAGTGGGTTTGATCGCAATTCATATGTTATCTAAAGACAAAGATAATTACAGGTCGTTTACCACAAATATGGTTTTAAAAATTCCATACTTTGGAAACCTGATTCGAAAAATTTATATTTCACGTTTTTGTCAGGCCATGAATTTGTTGATCACTTCAAAAACAACCCTGATCAATTCGCTAACCTTAACAGCAAAAATGATTGGTTTTTATCCGATTGAAATCGCTATAGACCAAATAAAAGAAGACATTACAAGAGGAGCTTCCTTAAATGAAAGCTTAAAAAAACATACTGTATTCGAAAACAAAATGGTTTCAATGGTAGAAGTTGCTGAACAGGTGAACCAGCTTGAAACTATGTTTGAGAGACTGACAGAACAATATAATGAAGAAATAAGCCATCAGACAAAAATGATTGGAGTGATTCTGGAGCCCATGATTATTATCGTAATTGGAGCAATCGTAGGCGTTATTATGGTATCTATGTATGCCCCAATGTTTGACTTAAGTAAAATTATAAATAAATAGCAGATATTTCAATTCAATTTGTATTTTTGCGACCTATTGATTAACAGATTTTAACACAAAAAAAAGCACATTAATGTTAAAAAAAATTAGAACATATCAAAAACTAAATAAAACCCTAAAGGTTAAAGCATACTCGTTAACTGAGATTTTAATTGTATTGTGCATCATTGGCATTTTATTACTGATGGTATTACCAAATCAAACCTCTGTAATTGGGCAGGCTAAAGCTATTGAAGCTCAGGCAATGCTTAATCAGGTTTACGGACTGGAAAAAAGTTATTTTTACAGACATTCAAAATATTCAGGCAGTTTAGAAGAAATTGGATTTGAACAGGAAAAAACGGTTGAAGAAGGCGGTCAGGCTGTTTATAAAATCGAAATATTAGAAGCCTCTAATGACTCCTTTTCTGCAAGAGCTACTGCTACATCTGATTTAGATGGTGATGGCAGTTTTAATACATGGGAAATTGACAGTAAAAAAATATTAACGGAAGTAACAAAAGAATAAATTGAAAGTAGCCCCGATAATTTTGTTGCTTTGTTTGGTATTTATTTTTTTTCAGGATCTAAAATACAGAAGAATCCATGTCATTTTACCTTTTATAATCTTTAGTATATCCTTTCTTGTAGTTCCTTTAAAAAAATATGATCTAGTAGAAATATTACTTTTAAATACAGGTTTCTTCTTTATCACTTTAGGCATATTAACACTTTATATGAGTTTGAAAACGAAAAAATTCCTGAACCCGTTTGAAAATTATTTTGGATTGGGTGATTTGTTATTCTATATAGCCATAACTCCACTATTTTTATTGAAAAATTATATTTTATATTTTATTTTATCCATGTTATTTGCGATTTTAATGCAATTGGGATTAAAAAAGTTTATTAAAGAAGAAACTGTTCCGTTAGCAGGATTTTCAGCATTATTTTTATTCATTATACTGTTGAAAGACAACTTTATTGATTTTCAAAAAATCACTTTATTATAATGACACAAGAAATCAAAATTCTTCCTGAAATCCAACATACTGTTTCTAATGATTTAGCAAACCAGTACCGCGTTTTGCCTAAAGCATTATTTGAAAACAATTTGGAATTATATGTTGATGCTTCTAATAATAGCGAAGATGCCAAGGAGGAATTAGAATTATTTTTAGGAAAAAACATTGTTTTTCATCCCATAAATGCAGCCGAAATAGAAAAAGCATTGTCTATATATTATCGAAAGGAAAGAGCGTTAAGTTCGAACAAATCCTTAAATGTAGATAAGGGCGATTTTCTTGAAAACCTGCTTACCGAAGCAAAATCTTTAAAATGTAGCGATATTCATTTTGAAGTTTATGAAGATTCATCCCGAATTCGTTTCAGGATTGATGGACAACTGATTGAACGTTATAAAATAGAACGGGATAATTATCTTGAACTAGTCAATAAGGTCAAAATAAAAGCTAAATTAAATATTACCGAAAAAAGGCTTCCGCAAGACGGAAGAATTACCAATGAATCATTTGATATCAGGGTTTCTATTTTGCCAACATTATTTGGAGAAAAAATAGTAATGCGTCTTTTGGGGCAGGATGCTTCAAATATAGACCTGAGCACTTTAGGACTTCAAAAAGAAGAATTAGAAAGCTATCTTGAAGCGGTAAAAAAACCAAACGGAATCATTTTGATAAGCGGTCCAACCGGTTCAGGAAAAACCACTACACTTTATGCAACTTTACGATTACTCAATGACAGCCGAAGAAATATTGTAACCGTTGAAGATCCTATTGAATACACTTTAAAAGGAATTAATCAGGTACAGCTCAAGGAAGATATTGGTCTAACGTTTTCTTCTGCTTTAAAGTCATTTTTACGTCAGGATCCTGATGTAATCATGTTGGGAGAAATTCGTGACTCAGAAACTGCTCTTATGGCAATACGTGCTTCATTGACAGGACATTTGGTCTTGTCAACTATTCACACTAATTCAGCAATAGGAACAATATCAAGGCTAATTGATATGGGGGTTCCCTCCTACTTAATTGCCGAAACCTTAAATTTATCTGTTGCCCAGCGACTTGTTCGAAAACTTTGTGAAAATTGTAAAAAACAAACGCCAATCAATCCTAAAGACTTTCCGATGAATTTTAAATTTCCCTACGAAATTTCATCCTATTACAAACCGGTGGGTTGTAATCAATGTTTTCATACAGGCTATAAAGGGAGAACAGCAATTTATGAAATATTAAATATTGACAACAAAATTGCCGAAGCAATCAAAAATAACACGATTACCAAATTATATAGTAATGACAAGAGCTATAAATCTCTGCCCGAAAAAGCATTTGAGATTTTAGCAATCGGAGAAACTTCTCTGGAAGAAATATATTCAATTTTAATAAACATATAAATAAATGCTTAAACAGGTTCTTTTCGTACTAACTGCGTTATTTTTTACCAATATTCTTGTAGCACAACAAGATATAGTTGAATTAGGCAGGAAATTTGACGAACTATCAATACAAAAAAAAGGATTAAACGAGACTATTAAAATTGATGTTTCAGGGCTTACACTACATGATTTTATTTCTTCAATAGCCGAAGAACATCAGCTGAACATTGATGTAGATATAGAACTTAGCCAGCCGGTATCCAATAATTTTTTTGATGTTACGGTTAAAGATGTTTTCATTCATCTTACTCAAAAATATGATCTTGAAGTATCTTTCATGAATAATATCATAGTCTTCAAAAAGAGAAAAATTACAACTGTCGTTCCCAAAAAGCTGCCTAAAATTATAGATGTTACTTACAATTCTCAAAATGACTTTTTATCAGTAAAAGTGGAAAATGATACTCTTTCTGCTGTGGCAAAAGCGATTATTGATAAATCCGAAAAAAATCTGATCCTGGCACAGGATATCAAAAACATCCGGATTTCTTCTTATATTTTAAATCGTCCTTTTGATCAGGTGATTGAAATGATGGCAAAAGCAAACGATTTATCGGCTGTTAAAGATGATAACGGATTCTACTTTATACAAAAAAATACAATTGCCAATATAAATACATTAAACAGCAATACTAAAACGAAACAGCCAAAGGTAGGCCTCGGTGTTCCTGGTTTTTATGAAGTAAACGTCAATAAAAATGGTTTTTTACAAGTAAATGCATACATGGCCGATGCTTCTGATTTATTAACCGAAGCGGCCGAAAAACTCCACATCAATTATTTTTTATACAATAAGCCCGAAAACGAAAAAACTACGCTTTCTGCAGACAATATCACTTTTGATGAGTTGCTGGCAAATATCTTTAAAGGGAAAAAATATACTTTTAAAAAACAGGATAATTTATATTTAATTGGTGAGGAAGCTACGGAAGGATTAAGAATAACCGAAATGATTCAGTTAGAAAACAGATCGATTGAATCCATAATCAATTCGCTGCCAAAAGTTTTTTCGGAAAAATTAGAAATAAAAGAATTCACAGAATTAAACGGATTAATTGTTTCCGGATCAAGATCTATACTGGAAGAATTAAAAGTATATATCAAACAAATTGATAAGGTTGTCCCGATGGTGCAAATTGAAGTCATTATTGTGCAGTACAACAAATCATATGAAATTCAGACCGGAATGAAAGCTGGCTTAGACAAAATAAATTCGGTTCAGACTGGCGGAGTATTATTTCCTAATTCTGATATGACTTTAAACGGAACTTCTGTAAATAGCTTAATTGATGCTTTTAATGGTTTCGGCCTTTTTAAATTAGGAAAAGTAACAGAATCATTTTATCTTAATTTGAAGCTCCTGGAAAGTAATTCGGCATTAAAAGTTGAATCCACTCCTAAAATAGCCACAATAAGCGGACACGAAGCAAAACTATCAATTGGAGAAACCAGTTATTATTTTGAACAAAATAACCGTTTAATAAATAGTAACATTGGAAATGATATCTTAAATTCCGGAACATGGAAATCTACAGATGCTAATTTAAGTGTATCGATAAAACCATACGTTTCTACCGATGAAAACGTAACATTGACTATTGCTGTAGAAAAAAGTTCTTTCTTAGCCAGAGCCGGTGAAGATGCCCCTCCCGGAAAAGCTACTCAAAAATTTGAGTCTTTAGTAAGGGTTAAAAACGGTGAAATGATTTTACTGGGTGGTTTAGACGAATTGAAAAAAGAAAACACAGGAACCGGAACTCCCCTAATATCAAGAATCCCTATCATCAAATGGTTTTTTAGCAGTAGAAAAAAAGGGAAAAATGATTCTAAACTTCATATTTTTATTAAACCAACGGTTATTTATTAATGTTAGCAACTCTATCTAAATTCATAAAAATAAACGACTTAAATGTTGTTGGTGTAATCAAAAAAGAAGATTATGATATTTATAATTTGCTGACTATTAAAAAAAAAGCAAACAAGATTTCTATAGTCGATAAACAAACTTTTGAAACCCTTGAAGAACTGAGCAGAGCCGCAGATAAAAAACTGCCTCTTTTAATTGTCGTAGAAGGCAAAGGCGTCCTGAATAAGGAAATCGATTATAATAATGAAACAGATGTAAACTGGCAAAAAAATATTGACCATAACGCCATTTATTTTACTGATTTAAAAGGACTTAAATCTAATTTCATCAGTTTCTGCAGAAAAAACATTGTTGAGGAAACCATTTCAAAATTTCAAAAAAAAGGTTTTCAGGTGATTGATGTTTACATTGGTTCTTTTTTATCAGCCTTACTTAATAATGTTCTAAAAAAAGATACCTTATTTTCAAATGATTTACGATTAGAATTTGAAAATGAAAGGCTTCTTAGTTTCAGTAAACAAAATGAAGAGGTTAAAACAATAAATTACAAGATTGCCGATGAAACTGTTTCCAATACCTTTTTACCTTTATATGGTGCTATTATTCATTTTTTTGTTAAACCAAAAGAAGTTTCAAAAACAACAAACTCAACTTTAAACAGCGAAGAATTAATTTATAAGAAAGCTTTTGGATATTTTGGAGTAGCAATATTAGCTGGTTTTCTAACAACACTATTAATCAGTTATTTTATGATTCAGTATTATGGAACAAAAAATTCCGAATTGAATCTACAGACCGTATACTCAAACCAGTCCTATCAATTGATATTGGATTTAGAAGCCCAAAAAGAAAGAAAACTCAACATATTAAAAGAGTCAGGAGTTTTATCCTCTAAATTTCTTTCTTACTACGGGTACGAAATCATCAAATCGATACCCTCAAATATTTCTTTAAATGAATTAAATATCATTCCGCTAAAAGAAGAATACAAAGAAAATAAAAAAGCTTTTTTTGAAACCAAAACCATTATCATAAGAGGAGAAACTTTTCAGGAAGAGTCCTTTAATAACTGGCTGGACGATTTAAAAAAGATGAACTGGTTACAACGCTTTGAAATTATCAGCTTAAAAAAAGACAAGAAAAACAAATCCGTTTTTGAAATAAAAATAACCCTGAAAGATGTTTGAAAACTATTCGTATAAACAAAAATTTTATGCCTTAGGTGTGCTATTTTGTATTCTGTCCATAACAGCCTACAAAAGATCATTTCATACTTTATTTGATGTAGTTCACGAATATCGAACACTATCAAAAAAAGCTGATGACATCAACAAAAAAGCAAAGAACACAGATGGTTTAACCAAAGATATTGCCTATTTAGATAAAATCATTGGCAAAGAAGGAACGACCAAAGAAATGGTACAGCAAGGCATAGTAAGTTTTGCCTCAGAAAATGCCCCTGGCGTTTCCATAAGTGACCTAAAACCTATACACGATTTTCCTGAAGATGATTATCATATTATTACCAATCAGCTGGATGTAACCGGAAACAGTAATCAACTGCTCTCTCTCGCCTATGATTTTGAAAAGAAATTTAATCTTTCCAGAATTGTAAGTATGAATTTTTACACTATAAAAAAAAATAACAAATCTGAAATTTTACATCTAAAAATGATTTTTCAAAACTATGAAAACAATAAATAAATTACTGTTGATTGCATTATCAATCCTTACTTATTCGTGTGATGATATCCTTGAAGAAGACATCAGTGACAATACTGTTCAGCTTATTTCCCCAACAGAAAATACAACCATAGAAAGTAATGTTGTGAATTTTAAATGGTCAAGCCTTAAAGGAGCTGATAAATATAGGATTCAAATATATGAAGACGAGATTTTATTACTTGATTCATTAACTGCCAGTACCAATTTAACCTTACCCTTAGAGACAGGAAGTTATAGCTGGAGTGTAAGAGGAGAAAATTATGCTTATGAATCTCTTTACTCATCTAACTCTAATTTTTCAACCGTTATTCCTGATGATTTAACCAACCAAAAAGTTGTTTTATCGAGTCCCGAAAACAATAAATTTTTTAATCACATCAACATTCCTCTTGTTTGGGAATTACTTGCAAATGCGACTACTTATAACTTGAAAATCGTCAACGCAACAACTGGTCTTGAAGTATATGCCAAACCTGATTTGACTGTAAAGTCATTAACGCTGGATTTAACCTCTTTAGAAGAAGGCAGTTACGAATGGCAATTAACAGCCAAAAATGATGAAAGTGAAACTAAAAAGTATGCTTCACGCAAATTTAATATTGACACCACAATTCCTAATCAGCCAAAAAATACATCACCTACAGACGATTTTAAACAAACATCAAATCTGAATATTACATTTACCTGGAGTATCGCTACAGATATCGGTATTTCTAAATCTCCCGTTTCCTATATAGTAGAATTTGCAAATGATAGTGATTTTAATACTAATGTTCAAACACAAAACAGTAATTCAACAACACTTCAAAAAACATTTACAGCTACAGGAATATATTATTGGAGAGTAAGAGCTATCGATGGAGCAGGGAATGTTGGTACTAACAGTGCTGCATTTAAATTTACTTTAAATTAAAATGGCGAAAAAGAAAATTAATATAATACTTATTCTGTTTGTCTTAGGACTATGGGGCACTATTGGCTACAGAACACTGTACCGCCAGTTTTCAGACAGTAAAATTATTAATGCAACACAGGATCAAAAGTACAATGCATCAATTAAACAAATCAATAAAGATACATTTGATCTGGAAAAAATAAATCGGGATCCCTTTCTGAATAAACAATTTCAGAATACTGTTGCTATCCAAAAACCACCCCATTATACTCTTATTAAAAAAACAACGGTTCAGACGGTTCAAAAACCTAAGTCAAATCTTAGCTGGCCTACACTGCAATATTATGGATACCTAAAATCGAAAGATAGGGAATTAGTATTACTGAAAATAGATTCTAAATTATACAAATTAAAACTTAATGAACCTCAAAATGGCATTATCGTCAAAAAAAAATACAAAGACTCCATAGAAGTTAATTTTAACTCAGAAACTAAAATGATTCTTTTGAAATAATTAATCAAATCATTATTAATCTGGTTCATGAAAACACTGGGGTTTTACTTCTTTTAAATTATCTCCTGAAGTTCAGGATTAACAATAAAATTAGAGATTCTATTTAATATAATCTCAAAACTTGTTATTTTTTTAATCAAAATTCACTAACAATGAGTTCAGCATTAACCATGATCTGTTGAATTGTTTCTGTTACATCTTTATTCTTTAAAAGAGGGAGCGTATTCTCCATAGCTTTTGTAATTAATATAAAAAATATACCATACCAGAATTTTCAGAAGCTACATGCAATTCTTTATTTTAATTAACTTATTTAACATAAAAAATGTTAAAATGCCCCCGTTTGTAAAATAGTTACAATTATTTCTTAAACTTAAAAAACAACTTCATTTTTTCATTGCATTAACACAGAGATTGCATCCTGATTTTCATTAAAAAAGAAGACCTCATCTTTTTATTAATCATGAATTTAACTATTATTTTTAACCTTTTTTTGTTAAATAAATAGTTTTTTTTTATGTGTTAATTATCTCTTCCCCCTTATATCAAGCTTGATTCAATCCCTCACAAATCCTATATTTTATGTATTTATAAAATATTAACACATATATTATAGTATCAATATTTAATTCAAACAATAAAAACACATAATAAAAAAAGCAGGATAGTACAGGATAGAATTAGCAACATAACCTTTTACGTTTGACATATCAATATTTACTAAAAAAAAGTTAAAACTAACTAGCCTTTCAACTATAATAAACTAACCAGAAATGAAGAAAAAAATACACCAATTACTTGTCTTTTCATTTTTAATCCTTCTGTCAAGTTGCAGCAAGGATGCTTATGATGATTACTATGAGCGACCAGACTCCCTGGAACCTCCTATCTACCAGCGACTTGAATCCCTTGGGAATTTTAAAAATCTTTTGGTTTTAATAGAAAAAGCCGGATATAAAGACATTTTAGGCAAAGCAGGTTATTGGACTATGATGGCACCTAATGACGAGGCTTTTACTAAGTATTTTCAGGAACAAGGAATAACAGATGTAAATAAAATTGATGCTGAAACTGCAGCAAAAATTGTCAGATATGCCCTTATATACAATGCCTTCCGTACCGAGCAGCTGTCAGACTACCAATCTGCAACAGGATGGGTAACTGATAATGCTTTTAGAAGAAGGACTGCGTATTATGACGGATTCGTAAATAAAACAATTAATGGAGAATCTAAAGTGATCGTGGGTGCCAATCGTAATGGAGCTTATGCTATTGGAGACAACAACAATAAATATATCAGTTATTTTACAGATGAGCATTTCGCAGCAAAAAGCTTAAGTGCTGTCGATTTTAATTATTTCTATCCTAATGCGCAATACTCCGGATTTAATGTTATGGATTCTAAAGTTACCCAAGCTGATATTGTTGCTGAAAATGGAATTATTCATGAAGTTAATAAAGTAAATCTTCCGTTACCAACACTTGAGCAATATTTACAACAAAACCCAAAATATAGTAAGTTTCGTGAATTACTGGAAGATCATGGACTGGTTTCTTACTACTTTAATCAGGATGTTACAAACACATATCGTAATTACACTGGAAAATCAGATAATGTTTACATTAAATTTTATGATCCTACTTTGTCATTTTCTCCAAATAATGAGAATTATTTAAAACAGGCTGATAATGACGGTCAAAGTGATTTTTATACGATGTTAGTTCCTGAAAATGGACCTTTACAAGAATTTATAGACAAGGTATTACTCAAAAATTATACTTCCCTAAATGTACTTCCACAATACATTTTTCGGGATTTTATTAATGCCCATATGGTTCAAAATGCTGTTTGGCCATCTAAAGGACCCGCTTACAGCAATGCTCTGAACGAAAATTTAAGATTTAATTTTAATAGTGACATTGTTGAAGCTAAAATACTCAGCAACGGATTCTTTTACGGTACTAATAAAATTCAAAAATCGAATTTGTTTTACAGTGTTTATACTTCGGCATATTTAGATCCAAAATTTACTATGGCTACCAGAATAATGAATGATGGGTCCGGACTAAAGGAAATGATTAGTAATATCAATACAAAATATACCCTGTTCTTACCGTCGGATGCGAAACTTACGGAGATGGGATTTGGATATAATGCCACTCTTTCAACATGGACATATGTTAATCCCGCAGTTGGGGGAGCATCTGCCACAAGTGCCATTGCCCGCGCCCGTTTATTGCGTATCCTGTATAATGGAATAGTACAAACTCCAAACGGGGAGTTAAATGATTTGTCCGGCTCAGGAATTATTCGTTCAGGAGATATTGACCTGCCTGGTGAATATATCAAATGGAACAACAATAAATTATATGCTGCAGGAAATGAAGTAACAGGTGGTGTGCCAGTTGGAATTGTTGGTTACGAAGATCAGCAAAATGGCAGAACGTATTATGTTGATAATTTACTTCAGTATAGTGAGGAAATGCAGGGATTAAAAATAAAACGCTTATCTGAAACGGCTAATTCTCAGTATCTTTCTTTCTTTAATTACCTCAAAAATTCTTCTCTGTATGATGCTGTTACGGGTAAAATTCAGGGAGTTGAGTTAGGGACTTCTTACACTTTTGTAATCCCAAATAATGCTGCAATTGCAAAGGCAGTAACAAAAGGTGCCTTACCTACATCTGTTTCACCAACTCTTCAACCTGATAAGGATTTAGTTACAGACTTTATTAAAGCTCATATTTTAGTAAATAAAACAGCTTCTGATGATGGATTGACAACCGGGGAGTTTGAAACGCTAAAAAAAGATGGTTTTGGCGAAAAAATCTATGTTCTGGTTCAAAGTACTCCAGGGACTTTGTCTTTCAGGGATTCGTATTTAAACTGGGCTCATTACATACCTGCACAAAGCAATAATCTGGCAGACAGATCTTTAATTCATTTAGTAGATAACTATCTTACATATCAACAATAAAATGAGACAAAAAATTACAAATATATTTTACAGTTGTACTTTTGCCCTAGTGCTACTAGCTGCTTTTCCAGCTTTGGCGCAACAAGCAAATAAAACTTTTTTAGTTCGTGGTCAGGTTATTGACTCAAGTGATAAACTAAGCATTCCCGGAGCAACAATTGCAGAACAGGATTCTGAAAACCGTACTGTTTCCGGTGCCATAACAGATATTGATGGAAATTTTGCCATACGTGTTAAAGATCCAAATAATAAATTATTCATTTCTACAATAGGATATAAGTCTCAGCGCATTGAAATTAAAGGTAGGGAATCAATTAAAATTGCACTTGTCTCTACTGTAGAATCATTAACTGAGGTAGTTGTTACCAGCACAAAAAAATCTGACAATGGTTTAATGAAAATTGATGACCGAAACAGAACGACCAGTTCTGTTTCTATAAATGCAGCAGATTTAGCCTATACACAAGCTCCTACTATTGATGAAGCCTTACAAGGACGTCTGGCTGGTGTAGACATCACAGCTACCAGTGGTGATCCGGGAGCAGGGATGCAAATCAGAATTCGAGGAACTTCTTCTATTTCCGGATCTTCGGATCCTTTGATTGTTGTGGATGGAATGCCTTATGAAACGGCTGTTCCGGATGATTTTAACTTCGGTACAGCAGATTCAGAAAGTTATTCTGCTTTATTGAATATTGCCCCTACAGATATTGAAAGCATCACCGTTTTAAAAGATGCAGCTGCAACTGCAATGTGGGGATCACGTGCTGCCAGCGGAGTGTTATTAATTACTACTAAACGTGGAGGCGTGAGTGCTCCTAAAATCTCTTACACGTATAAATCAACTTATTCTAAATTGCCTTCTACTATTCCAATGTTAAGTGGGGATCAGTATTCTCAATTAATTCCTGAAGAATATATGAACAGAAACGGAGTACCATTGAATACCTATCAAGTTAAAGAATTTCAATATGACCCTATTGATGTTTATAACTATAAAAATTACGGGCAAAATACAGACTGGGTAGGTGCTATTTCGCAAACAGGTTTAACCCATGAACACAACCTTTCTTTACAGGGAGGGGGAGAAAAAGCACGATATTTTAGTTCTGTTGGTTACTACAAACAAAAAGGAGTAACAGTAGGAACTGGCCTGGAAAGATTAAATGCCAGATTAAATTTAGATTATATCGTTTCTGACCGTATTAAATTCAGAACCGATATCGCTTATACGCATACCAATACGCAACGAAATTATGTAAATAGTTTTGATGCTAAGGATGGAGACCGTTTGCGTGCTGTAGCCTTCACTAAAATGCCAAATATGAGTATCTATGAATATGATGAAATGGGAAACCTTACACCAAATTATTTTTCTCCGGCTTTTAATATTCAAGGAACTTATTCTAGTACTTATAATCCACTGGCAATGGCTGAATACGCTACGAACGATCAGGTACAGGATCGTATAACTCCCCATTTTAATGTGAATGTGGATATTATACCTAAAATATTTATTTCGACTTTTGATTTACAATTTGACTATAAAAGCACAAAAACCAAATCATTTTTACCACAAAACGCAACAGGACGCCCTTTTACTGAAACCACTGTAAACAGAGCCTCTGATGCCGATAGTGACGAATCTAATATTGTAACAAAAACAAACTTTATCTGGACACCAAATATTGGGGCAAAACAAACTTTGCAAACATTATTATCATTGCAGACCAATGATTTTATGTATACCACACACCGATCCATGACATCCAATACAGCTTCGTCTGTATTGACAGATCCATCAATTCCTTCAAGAACTCAAAATTCTGAATTATTTTTATATACCAATAATGGTCAGGCCAGGACTGTTGGTGGCTTAATGAGTGTACAATACGGTTTATTAGATCGTTACATTCTTAATGTAGGTGTACGTGGAGACGGAAGTTCTAAGTTTGGTCCCGAAAACAGATATGGTTTTTTCCCTTCAATATCCGGTCGCTGGAGAGTTTCAGGTGAATCATTCATGAAAAATATTACGTTTCTTGACGATTTGAGTATCAGGGCGAGTTACGGGGAATCCGGAAGAGCTCCAAAAGCAGATTACACTTATTTCAACACCTATTCAAATTATGCCACTCAGTATTTAGGTCTCAATGGGGTCATCCCTTCTAATATCGAATTGAGTAATCTTCGCTGGGAGACCCTAAAAGGTCTAAACCTGGGTTTCAACTTACAACTTTTCAAAAACCGTGTAACACTAGATGTAGATTTGTACAAAAACATTACTGAAGACCTGATTTTTGACGATCTTCAATTAAGCAGCGTTTCGGGCTACAATAGTGTGGATCAGAACGTAGGAACATTACAGAACAGAGGCTTCGAAATAGCTCTTAATACTACTCCTATCAAATCTAATAAATGGAAAGTAGATTTTAATTTCAATATTTCAAGTAATGAGAATACTGTTAAGGAAATCTCTGAATATTATCCTAGTGAGAGTGGAAACACAGACAGAAATGGAGAATACAAGCGTTTTCTGCAGGTAGGTAATCCTTTCGGTTCATTTTACGGATACCGTTTTAAGGGAGTCTATACAGATCTTAATGCAACTAAAGCTAAAGATGCCAGCGGCAATACCATAGTAGGCCCTAATGGTGAAGAAGTATTTATGCGTTTCAACTATCCAATTACAAATTATGTGTTCCAGCCGGGTGATGCCATATACGAAGATGTAAACCATGACGGAAATATTGATAGCCGGGATGTCGTTTATTTAGGAAATAGTAATCCTAAATTCTCCGGTGGTTTTGGTCCTACAGTAACTTTTAATAACCAATTCAGATTATTGCTTTATTTCACATACAGAGTGGGCTATGAAGTTGTAAATGAAACCGATATGAAAACGACTAATATGTATGGATACAGCAACCAAAGTACTGCTGTTTTATCCAGATGGCGCAACCCGGGTGATGTAACCAATATGCCAAGGGCTGTTTATGGAGCTGGTTATAACTGGTTAGGTTCAGACCGTTATGTTGAAGATGCTTCTTTTGCCCGTCTTCGTTCCGTTACCTTCAGTTATAATTTTAGCAAAAATTTAATCAAAAAGTTAAGACTGGGTGATTTAAGCTGTTACATAACTGCTGATAATTTAATCACCTTTACTAAATATAGAGGTCAGGATCCTGAGGTAACTATGAAATCCGGAGATCCATTTGCTATTGCAAAGGATAATTCCAGTACTCCGCCAACAAAACGTGTTACGATAGGAGCTTCTATTCGTTTCTAATACTAAAATTTGAATTATGCAAACTAAAATAAAAACAATTCTAGCCATCTTTACCCTGTTTATCTCTGTAACATCATGTGATGATTACTTAGATTTACGTCCGCAGGACGGAATTATCCGTGAAGAGTTTTGGAAAACCAAAGAAGACATTCAGGCCGCTGTTATCGGTATGTATTCTTCTTTGTTAAGTTCACCTCCTGGAGTACGTGATTTGCCAATGTCTCAATATTTATTTATGCACGGTGAATTAAGAGGCGACATGATTGCCCCGGGGCCTAATGTTACCGAAGACGAAAGAGACATTATGAATTCTAATATTATGGCTTCAAATGATTTGACTAATTGGGCTATCTTCTACAGAACCATTAATTATTGTAATACCATAATTGATCTTGCACCTGCTGTCAGAGAAAAAGATCCAACTTTAACACAGGTCCAGTTAAATCATTTTCTTTCTGAAGCTTTGGCAATAAGAGCCTATTTGTATTTTACATTGGCTCGTACTTTTAAAGATGTGCCTTTAAAATTAACAGCAACACTTACTGATGAAGACAATTTTCAATTGCCAGTTACTCCTCAAAAAGATGTATTTGAACAGGTTATCAAAGATCTAAAATTAGCAGAAGGGTACGCTGTTGAAAGTTATGGCGACATTGCTTCTGATAAAGGACGTATTACAGTTTATAGTATTAATGCAATGCTGGCAGATGTTTATCTGTGGAATGATAATTTTCAGGAAGCTTATGATGCAGCTGACAAAATAGTGAAATCCGGAAAATTTGGTTTAATCAAAGCTTCAAAAAACAGCTGGTTTAATACCGTTTTTGCGAAAGGAAACTCAATTGAAAGTATTTTTGAATTTCAATATACTAAAACAAATTTAGGCCCATTTTATAATATATTAACTTTTAGACAAGAGTTTTTGGCCTCAGCTACAGTTTTAGATGATGTATTTGGGGTTGACTTTCAAAATCCTGCCAATAAAGATATTCGCGGTGATCGTACTGCCTTGGTAGCCGGAACGAATGAAATTTATAAATATATAGGTTTAGATAACGACACCCGAAAAGATTTTCAGGAAGCAGATACCCATTGGTTTGTATATCGCTATGCCGATGTGTTACTGCTTCAGGCTGAAGCACTTGCTGAACTAAACAGAGGAACAGAAGCAGTCGCAATTATAGATTATGTCAGATTGCAACATAATGCAATCGAACTGACTGCTGAGTCTATTGGTAATGATAACAAAAAAGAAGTTATAGATTATATATTAGCAGAGCGTTCACGTGAACTAGCATTTGAAGGCAAACGCTGGTTCGATATGCTTCGTAATGCCAGAAGAAACAATTACGCACGATTAGATATTTTAATTGATGCTGCTCTTTTAAGCGCACCTCCTGAACAACAGCAGTCCATTGTCGCAAAATTAAAAGACTCAAATAGCCATTATTTACCTATTAATACTTACGAGCTTTATACCAATAAAAAACTTGTACAAAATCCATTCTACAAATAAAAAAAACAAGACATGAAAAGACTATTAAGATTACCCGACCTCTTGAGATTTACTTTAGTGTTTTTGATTGCATTAGTGTTTCAAAACTGCACTGAGCAAAAAATTAAGGAAAGTACAGACGAAACTCTTAACATTACTGATTATTTAAGAGATACTCCTGATTATTCTATGTTTTTAGAAGCTCTGGAGATTACAAATTATGCTCCATTTATGAATACCTATGGAACTTACACCTTATTTCTTCCTACCAATGATGCGATGAAAGCGTATTTAAAAGATGTAGGTGCCAATTCATTAAAAGAAGTCCCGTTGGCAGATTTACAGAATGTTGTAAAGCTTCACATCTTAAACCAAAAAATAAATACAACATCTTTTACTGATGGGAAAATAGCCACACCAAGTTTATACGGCCAGTTTTTAGTAACCGGTGCTACAAATAAAAATGGTGAATCCAGTACAACTGTTAATAAAACAGCCAGTATCCTTAAATCTAATGTTCCAGTAGGAAACGGGGTAATTCATGTGATCGATAAAGTACTTCGTGTGGCTGATAAAACACTGGCACAGACTATTGAACAAGATCAAAGTCTTTCTTTGTTTACAGAGGCGCTAAAAATTACAGGATGGTATGATGTACTCAATAAACCTATTGATTATACAAAAAATGATATAGATAGTTATCTGACCGTTTTGGCTCAGACTAATGAAGCTTTCAAAACAGCAGGTATCAACAATATTGAAGAATTGAAAACAAAGTATAGCCATTTGCACGAGCCCTTAAATCCAAAAGACAGTCTAAACTTATTTGTGAGCTATCGTATTTTACCAAAATTACAATATTTAGCAGATTTAGCAATAACACCTGCCCTGGAAACCAAAGCTCCCCTTGAAGTTATAAGTGCAAAACTTGATAAGGATGTAATCTTATTAAACGAAGAGGTTTTTAATGGTGTATTAGAAAAGGGAGTAGCTATTACCAGAGAAAAAAGTGATGTTACAGCTACAAACGGTGTATTGCATTTTGTAGGAGCTAATTTTGCGATCAAAAAACGCTTACCGTCACCTGTTTATTTTGATTTTTGTGATCAAAATGAATTTAGACAGTTAACCTCTGTTTTCAGAATACCCGGAGCAGCCCCTAAAACATCCTTAGCAAAAACTTTATTTAAAGATGTTACCTGGGATCATAATGATCCTATTACTTACTTTAAAGATGCTGCCAGAGGAGGAACGGTAGGTTTTGGATGGCACGGTGATTGTCTTGAAATAAACCGTTTCAGAGATGGAAATTGTCAAAATATCACTTTTACCACACCGGTCATTATAAAAGGAAAATACAAATTATGGATTTCCTACAGAGGACAAGATACAAAAGTAGGACTTGTAAAAGTGTTTGTCGACGGAGTAGAAATGTCAAGACAAATCAATATGCTCGAAAACGGGAACAAATTCAGCAGTATAGAAGCAAGAGTATTAGAGTCGCAAGGCTACAAACGTCATGTTTACCCTCATACTACCAAAATGAATTGCAGATTAGTGGGCACAGTAGATATTATCACTACAGGAAGACATAAACTCACCTTACAATCCCAATCGTCATTCTCTGCCCAGGCATGGTTTGATGTGGCCGAGTTTCGTCCTATAGATATGGATCAGTTATACCCACAATTTGATTCAGGCGGAGATGGTTTTTACACTCCTCCAACTCCATAATTCCAGAATTAAACCAAAAATCTAATTTCAAACTTAATTAAGTAAAAATGACTTTATTAAAATATAAAAAACTTCTTTTTGTCATTCTCATACTCGGATTGGTTTCATGTTCCAGTCCGTGGGATGACAAAGGGGATAATGGTGATGCAAACCTAAATGAGACACTAAATGAAGCTATCAGCAGTACACCGGAAACAACTGAATTTGGTAAATTATTAACTCAAACCGGGTATGACAAAATATTGGCCGGCTCTAAAACCTATACTGTTTTTGTACCTACAAACGAGGCACTGAAAGCTGTTAGTACAACCATATTAAATAACCCGGAAGCACTTAAAAAATTTGTTGAAAACCATATTGCATTAACTTCTTATTCATCTGTCAGAAATACAAACGAAGAACGTATCAAAATGCTAAGTGATAAATACCTGACATTCGAAGGAAGTGCACTAATAGGCGATGCAACTATTACTACACCAAACCATTATACTGCCAATGGTGTGTATCATATCATCAATAAAGCACTTGCTCCAAAACTGAATATCTGGGAATATATCAATACTCAGACCGGTACTTCGGCAATGAGTAATTATTTATTAAGTCTGAAAGAATTTAGTATTTACAATGCTGATGCTATTGCTAAATCTACTGCAGTTCCGGGATTTCTTGCGGATTCATTATCAAATTCGTATTTAAAAAATGTTTATAATCTTAATAACGAAAAGAATTCCTACACACTTTTCTTAATGGAAAATGATGGTTTCGATGCTGAAGTAACCAAAATGAAAGATTATCTGATTAAACCATCTAATAATCCTGCAGTAGATTCGACTGCTATTTACTCGAAATATTTTACAGTAAGGGACATGGCCTTTCCAAAAGCCTATACAAAAGATGAACTGCCTGCTGCATTAACATCGAGATTTGGTGTTGAATTTGACGTTGATAAAACCCAGATTGTAGGTGAGCCAATTGTGCTTAGTAACGGAATTATTTACATCATGAAAAAAGTCGAGGTTAAATTGGAAAAACGTTTGGTTACTACCATAATACAAGGAGAAAAAAATAATGGAGGATATTATGGAGTTCGAAGCAGGATACTTTATCGGGATAAAAAAGGCCCCGCTAACCCACTCTACCCAGATGGTCTGTACAATGATATTATGGTAGAACTTCCTAACCTGGCTAAATTCAGCCTGTTTTATCAGGCAAATGATATGTTTAGTACCAAATACAAGATCTACTGGAGAGCAATAAATGACAGAACGGCAAATCTTTTTGAACAACAATTAGCTATTGGCGGAAAAATAGATCAGGCTGCTACAGGATTCCCTTTAGTCAATATTACGAAAACGTTTCCAATTGTTATAGTGCCGCTTAATAATTATGAAGAGGTCGAAATAGGAGAGTTTGAATATACTACCGCAGGCAGTAGTGGCCTGATTTCTCTTATAGGCGGGACAAAATCAACCAGTGCCCTTACCCTTGATTATTTGAAATTCGTTCCTGTCGTTAAAATAAAAAATTAATTATGTTAAAAATTATAAAACTAACCTGCCTTGTAAGCCTCTTTTTTGCCGGCAGCCTTGAAGCACAATTATACGCCCAGGACGCTCAGGATTCAACTGCAACAACTCCTCAGAAAAAAGTACAGAGAATTTTAGTGCAGGGTGTTGTTAAAAGCGCAAAAACAAAAGCACCTCTATCAGGAATCAACATCACTGTCGAAGGATTCTCGGCAGCCATTACAGAAGATGATGGTAGTTTTGAAATTGGAGTGCCCAATTTAGAAGCACTTCTTACCATAAGTGGTCAGGATTTTCAAACGAAAGTGTATGCCATTAAAAACAGAAAAACAGGTTTAGAAATATTCTTACATGAGACCAACTACTCTGCCACCTATCAAATAGCTAATTTGCCATCCGGAAATGTTATGCAGTATAACAATACCCATGCTTCTAGTGTTATTGACTTCGAAAAAAACCAATGGTCCAGTTCTGTAACAGAATCAGTAGCAGGATTTCTTCAGGGCAGAGCAACCGGATTAACCAGTATCAGAAGCTCCGGAGCGCCAAATGCCGGAAGTTATCTGGCTTTGAGAGGTTTTAATTCTCTATATGGAAGCAACAAACCTTTAATTATTGTAGACGGAATGATTTATGATGATGAAGATTACGGCTCAGGAATCATACAAAACAACAGCTCTTCTCCATTGACAAATATTGATGTTAAGGATATAGAAGATGTAACGATTATGAAAGACGGTACTTCATTATACGGAACTAAAGGTGCCAATGGAGTGATTAATATTACCACTACCCGTGCCAGCGAGTTATCAACTAAAATTGATTTCACGATGTATGGCAGCTTCAATCAAACTCCGGATGAATTACCTGTGATGGGTGCTGATGCCTATCGCACACATATCTCTCAGTTAGAAGCTAGTCGTGGTTTGTCTCAGGACCAGATTGCTGCTTTGCCTTACATGAACGACGAGGTTGGTTCTCTGGGATATTACAAATATCATAACCAGACCAATTGGCAGGATCAGGTTTTTAAATCCAGTTATAATCAAAATTACTTCCTAAAAGTTCGTGGAGGTGACGATATTGCAAAGTTTGGTCTGTCTGTAGGTTACTTAGACAGCCAAGGAGTTATCAAAGGCACTGATTCAAAGCGTTATAGCGTTCGTTTAAATGCTGCTTTACGACTAACAGAAAAATTAACTGTAGATGCTAATCTTTCTTTTATTGACAACCAACAAAATCAGTGGAATCAAGGTTTAGCTTATAAAACAAGCCCATTATATTTAGCATTGACAAAATCTCCTTTTGTAACTTACAACGATGTTAGCGATGCCGGAGAAGTTTCACCAAATTTTGCCGATACAGATTATTTTAATGTTAGTAATCCAAATGCGATCCTTGCAAATGGATTTGCTAAGAACGATAACTATCGCTTTTTCGGTAACTTAAAATTCAACTATGCCTTAAACAAAGCATGGAATATTTCTTCTATAGTAGGTTTGAGTTATAATAAAGAAAGAGAATCGTTTTTTCTTCCGGATATGGGAGTTGCAGATCTTATCTTGCCTACTGCTATTGGAAAAAACCAGTCAGGAAGTGAAGTTCAGATTTATAACGGACTTTATACGGATACTTTTGCGAGTTATTTGAAAAACTTTAATAATGATCATAATTTAGATGTTCGTTTCGGATTCAGGGCTCAAAGTAATAAAACAGAAAGTGATTTAGGTTTAGGATACAATTCTTCTACGGATGATTTTACAAGTGTAGGAGCCGGTTCGAACTTATTACGTCAGGTAGGAGGAGCATTAGGCGAATCTCACTGGATGAATATGTATGCTAATGGAAACTATAATTTCCGTAATAAATATTTTCTAACGGCAAGTTATGCTGTAGATGGCTCAAGCCGTTTTGGAGATGATGCAGCAACAGGAAAAAGTAAATATGCATTGATGACTTCAATTTCGGGTGCCTGGCTAGTATCTTCAGAAAATTTCATGAAAGATATAAAAGACATCGATTACCTTAAACTTAGAGTTGGTGTAGGTACAAGTGGAAACGATGATATTGGTAATTATACGGCTCAAACGTATTATGTTTCTCAAAATTTATTGGGAATGCAAGGTTTGGTTCGTGGCAATATCGGAAACCCTGATTTGCAATGGGAAACTGTTTTAAAAAAGAATTTAGGCTTGGATTTAGGCTTGTTCAAAGAGCGTATCAATCTTTCTGTGGATTATTATCTTAATAAAACATCCAATATGATTACATACGAAACAATCACTGCTGAAAGCGGATTCGACTATGTAGTTACCAACGGTGGTGCAATGCGTACCTATGGAACTGAAGTTGCTTTGAATGCCCGTGTTTTCAATACTAAAGATTTTACTTTTGACTTTGGCCTTAATTTAAGCCATTATAAAAATAAAGTAGAAAGTTTGCCAAGCGGAGACATTCTTACGCAATTTGGCGGAGCTACTTACTTAACTTCTGTAGGCAAAGATGCCAATTTATTTTATGGATTAAATAGTAATGGAGTATATACTACAACTGCAGAAGCCAATGCTGACGGACTATCTAGACGTTTAACAAATGGGAGTTTAGTTCCGTTTAGTGGCGGAGACATGCGTTTTACAGATGTTAACGGAGACAAAGTAATCGATGATAAAGACCGTATGGTTATCGGAAACCCAAATCCGGATGTAATAGGAAGTTTTAGTACAAATTTTACATACAAGCGATTTAGCCTACAGGCCTTGTTTAATTTCTCTGTTGGTAATGATCTTTATAATGGAGTACGTTACAATCTTGAAAAAATGAGCGGCTACGAAAATCAAAGTATAGCTGTTGCAAACCGATGGAGAGCCGAAGGCCAGCAAACAGATATGCCAAAAGCAGTCTGGGGAGACCCAATGGGCAACGCTGAATTTTCAGATCGATGGATTGAAGATGGTTCTTACCTGAGATTAAAAACGTTAGTGTTAGGATATAATATTCCTATGAACAGTAAATATGTAAAATATATTCAACTGTACGCTACTGCCAATAACTTGGTTACTTTCACCAAATATCTTGGATATGATCCTGAATTCAGTGCTACCTCATCTATTTTTGGACAAGGTGCAGATATCGGTCTGGTTCCTCAGTTTACAAACTATCAGCTTGGATTACGCTTAGGGCTTTAAAATTATTATTACAATATACAGAACAGACCAATGACAACAACAATAAAAACAAAGACAAAGAGAGCTACCAAAGCCATGTTATGGGCGTCAGTGCTGTTACTTAGCTTAGGCGCTTGTGAACAATATCTGGATGTAGAACCTCAGGACAAAGTAGCTGAAGAACAAATGTACCGCAACGTATATGATGCCGATGCTGCTGTTATAGGGATTTATGGGAAATTTATGGGACTTGCAAAAAAGTACGTTATACTTAATGAAATGCGTGCAGACCTGATGACAACAACCAGCAATTCTGATCCTTATTTAAAAGAACTTTCAGAACAAAATATTTCGGCAGGAAATCCATACGTGAATCCAAAAGATTTCTATCTCGTGATTCAAAACTGTAACGATGCCCTTAAAAATTTCGATATTATGGTTGCCGAAAAGAAATTTACGCAATCGCAATACGAACAGCGTTATGCAGATGTTGCGTGTATCCGTACCTGGATTTATTTACAATTAGGAATTCAATATGGTACCGTACCCTACATCACGGAACCTTTGGCTAACATTGACGATGTTAAAAATATTAATAAATTTCCGAGACTTTCTTTTAATCAGCTTCTGGATGAACTGGTGAAATTTACTGAAGGACTGAAGTATAAAAAAATATACGAATCCGGCAGCAGCTTATTAGTAACAGTTGACGGCTACAATACAGAGAAGTTTTTTATCAATAAAGAATGTTTGTTGGGCGACTTACAACTTTGGAAAGGGAATTTCCTGCAGGCGGCCATGCATTATAAAAACGTAATGGAAACAGGTACACCAAGAAACGATGTTGATATGTACAGAGTAAAATTTGCTGAAGTCGTTACAAATAATGACTTAGCAGTTGGGTATTTGAGATTTTACGAACAGGATGCTACAACATTGGTAGATAACAATACACAAGGCTGGAGATCTATTTTTGGAAGGGACAGAGATGTATTATGGAACACCGAATGGATTTGGTCATTACCTTTTGACAGCGATTTTGCCCCAAAAAATCCATTTATTGAAATTTTTTCAAAAACAGGCGGAAAATATTTAGCAAAACCATCCAAACGTGCAATTGATCTTTGGAAAAGCAACACACAAAGTAACGGTTTTCCTTATGATGCGCGTGGGCAAAAATTTACTTACAAAGAGATAGGCGGAGATCCTGTCATCATGAAATATATTTACAAATACGAAGCTGCTGCCAATACCTTTAAAACAGATGGAGATTGGTTCTTATATCGTGCAGCCAAATTGCATTTGCGTTATGCCGAAGCAGCCAACAGAGACAATCAGCATAAAATTGCTGATGCCCTTTTAAATTTTGGAATAAGAGATGCCTATACTCCTGCAGGATATAATACAACTACAGGAAATGCAACAGATATCATGCAAACCAAAAAAGCTTTCCCTTATGATTTTGATGCACGTATGGGCGATTTCCCTTCGTTTAGAGCAATCTGGCATCGCGGGGGTGGTATTCGTGGCCGTGCAAGACTTCAAAGGGCTGCAGTTGTTGGAGATAGTCTGACTTCTATTGAAAATAATATCATTGATGAAGCAGCTCTAGAATTAGCCTACGAAGGAAATCGCTGGGAGGATCTCGTACGTATTTCTTTACGTAGAAATGACCCGTCTTTCTTAGCTGATAAAGTTTATGAAAAACTGAGCAAAGAAGGAAACGCAAATGCTGATGAAGTACGTTCTAAATTAATGAATGTCAATAACTGGTATTTGCCATTTATCTGGTAATACCTCATAAACGAAACAAAATTCCTAACTATTTACAATAAAAAAACCTTGGCAGTAAACGAATTTCTGCTAAGGTTTTTGTTTTTTCAGGAGCTAATCCAGCCATCCACTATATCTTTGCCTGCTTAAAGAAAGCAGTCAAAGGATGCCGTTTCTGTCTGGGCTAAGACAATTGTTATCAAAAGAAATTTAATTTTTAAAAGAATTATAGCTTAGAATATTAAAAATCCAAAATAAAATGATCTAAACCGGATTTTTCATAAAAAGCGGCATTAAACTTATACAGTTGATCTTCCTTTTCAGAAACAGTTTCTTTTTTCTCTTTCAAAGGAACTAAAACTTTTTTCTTCAAAAACGCTCTTCTAAAACTTTCTTTATCCGTTTCTATTCTCAAAATTCCCTTGTAAAGATTCATTAATTCTGATATTGTGAATTTCCTCGGCAAAAGATTAAAACTAAAAGGAGACTCACGTACACATGTTTCCAATTGACACAAACTATAATCCAGTATTAAATTGTGATCATGAATTAAATCAGGTATTTCAGTTGCTTTAAACCATCTTTGATACAAATCAACTACACCAAATTTTACCCTGTATTCTTCAATATTAATAATCGTAAAATAGCACAAAGTTTGAGAATTAGAACCAGCTGCCTCTGTCAGCTGTTTAAGGGACACATTTTCAAAGTTGCCAAATTCATTGAGTAATTTCAGGGTAGCCGCGTCTGCATTTTTTACATCCTTTACAATTCCGGATATAAGCCTCCATTTTGCGCCAACTCCTTTATTTTCCCTTGATAAAAGTACTTTTAGACTTCCGTTATCATAACCGAAAACTACACAATCAATTGTGACCTCATTCATAATTAATCGTTTTAGTGTTAATAAAATAATGAATGACAATTTTAACTAAAAATTACTAATCAGCTCTCTTTATAGCAATTGTCGCCACAAACTTATTCGATTTAAATAAAACAACTGTCCTGAACCGAGCTGGCACACGGTTTTTGTGTAGCTGAAAAAATTCAAATAGCTGACACCTTTAACTTCATTCATTTTTTTTCTAAAACAATAGTCGCAGCAATTGCTACTGCAGCTAAACCTGATTTTAAAATGGTACTTTTCATGTTTGCTTTTTTTAGTAAATCTTTTTATTTCTTAAAAATAAAATTTTAACCATTAAGTTTTATACATTTGCAACTCAGTTGCGTTATTTACCGCTAAGATTTCCAAATCCAGAATGAATAAAAAGAAATTTTTACGAATTAATCTTTTCATGTCTTTAATGGTATTGTTCGCAATGCTTTTTCAGACGATTCACTCTTACGAGCATATTTACACGCAAATCCACGAAAAACATTGCGATCATAAATATACTCCCCATCAAAAACAGATCACGCATAGTCATGCTGTCGATACTAATTGTCCTGTCTGTCATTTTGCATTCAGCACTTTTATTTCAAATTCTTTTCATACTTTTTCATTTCATAAACAAGACGTTGTAACTTCTGCTGTTTTCTTTTACAGCAAAACTAGCTCTACATTTTTCAAAGGCAGCCTCTTTGCTTTAAGAGCACCTCCTGCCCTATTTTAGTTGACCGGATTTCTTACTATTTAAATCTTGAAATCATTTCTTTTTGTTTAAACAAAAGGTAATGGCTGCTATTTCAAATCTTCAGCTGATAAAATCTATTTTGGCAGATAGGTTCATCAGACAAAAGGGATGATTTTCCATTTTTAAATTTAAAAGTATCAGAGTCCTCAGAAAACTTCTTCTTACAATAAAAAAAACAGCTTTGATTGTTCAGTAAAGAACGATTGGAAACAGCTGTATCTTAAAATAAATAATTCTAAATCCATACATTATGCTCACAGCAGTAAACCTGACCAAAAAATACGGCGATCGGATTGCTTTAAACGGCTTGAATTTAACGATCAATAAAGGAGCTATTTTTGCTCTTTTAGGACAAAACGGTGCCGGAAAAACCACTACCATAAACCTGTTTCTTGGATTTATAAAACCTACTGAAGGCGACATTAAAATAAACGATATTTCGGTCGTTACCGCTGCAGATAAAACAAAAAAAGATGTCGCCTACATTCCGGAAACTGTAATGTTGTACCCAAATCTGACGGGACTAGAAAACCTGAAATTCTTTTCTTCCCTTGCCGGTTTTAAATATTCGACCGGCGAACTGACTTATTTTTTGACCAAAGCCGGTCTGCAGGTTACAGCCCACGATCAAAATTTGAGTGGCTACTCAAAAGGGATGCGCCAAAAAGTAGGCATTGCCATTGCCATTGCCAAAAAAGCAAAAGTGCTTTTACTGGATGAACCTACAAGTGGTCTGGATCCTAAAGCTTCAAATGAATTCTCTCAAATCTTAAAAGAACTTTCAGAAGACGGAACTGCAATTTTAATGGCGACGCATGACATTTTCAGAGCCAGAGAAGTAGCAACACACATTGGCATCATGAAACAGGGAAATCTGGTAACGGTTATAGAAGCCGAAAAAATCTCTGCCAACGAACTGGAAAATCTGTATTTACAAACTGTTTAAAAGGAAAAAATTATTTCCATCAATCAAAATGAAACATCTATTTTTATTTGCCTTATTATTTCTAACAGGCATACAATCTATACAATCCCAAACCATTAACGAAAAAATACGGGACAGCATCGCAAAAGATTCTATTAAAATGGAAGCGAAGCAAAATGAACTGCAAACTGTTGAAATCATTGGACGTTCTACCAAAAAATATTACAGCGACTATTCTTTTGCAGCGACAAAAACGGCCGCATTGAACAAAGATATTCCACAATCTATTTCGACTGTAACCAAGGAATTAATTGCTGATAAAGCGGCATTCTATCTGGCCGATGCCGTAAAAATGACGAGCGGTGTTATTCCGGCCAGTTACTATAATCAATATACGATTCGCGGTATCAGTCAAAATGAAGAGGGTCAGATTATCAACGGAATGCGAACAAGACAATATTATTTTTTACAGCCACTCACCACCAATATTGAACGTGTTGAGGTAATAAAAGGACCTTCGAGTGCTACGTTTTCATCAGTAGATCCGGGTGGAAGTATCAATATGGTGACTAAAAAACCTTTGGCAACAGAGCATAAAGAAGTCAGCATGAGTGTTGGAAGTTTCAGTACGCTTCGCGGAACTTTGGATTTCACAGGGCCACTAAACGAATCAAAAACATTATTGTATCGGGTAAACGGTGCTTATCAGGAAGCCAAATCATTTCGTGACCTGGTAAACAATAAATCATTCCTGATCTCGCCATCTTTCAGTTATATTCCGAATGAAAAAACGGCTATCAATACTGAATTGATCCTAAGCGACATGAAAGGAATCTTAGATAGAGGACAGCCCATTTTTGGTGCCGTAGCCGGAGTGACAGATTTAAACAAAACCCCAATAAGTTTGAATCTGGGTGCTCCGAGCGATTTTTTCAGGTCTAAAGAAATGATTCTGATGACAAATTTTGTGCATAAATTCAATTCTAAAATTGGCTTTAATGCCTCGTACATGAAACAAACCTGGACAGAAGATCTTCAGGAACACAGAACCACCAATGCTTTTGCGGTGGACATGAATAACCAGCCGGTAACCAGCCTGGCGATGATGCAATTTGTACAACGCCAGCAAAATTGGGATATTGATAACTTAAGTACCTACCTAAATTTCGACTTACAAACCGGAAAACTGAAACATAAATTGTTAACGGGTTACGATTTAAGCAGCTGGAATAAAAACAAAGGCGGCGGACAAAATGCAGCCAGAGGTTATCTTTTAAATGACGGAACAGTAGCCGGTTCTTTCGTTTTGGCAAATGCTTCAAATTACCAAACCACCACTATCGACGGGATCGTTCTGCCAAAACCAAATGTCAATTATTTCAATTTAAACAATCCGAAATATACTGTTACTAGCCCGGAAGATTATACTTTAAATGTTAGAACCGCTTTGCCATCAGCCTTGACCACTACAAATGCCATTTATATTCAGAATCAGATTCAGTGGGCAAAATTTAGCTTTTTATTAGGTTTACGAAACGAATGGTTTGAAGACATCACCAATTACAAAACAAACAACGAACTCACGGTAAAAAAATCGGCTTTGCTGCCAAGGGTTGGGGTTACGTATGCGGTAAACCACTCTATTAATATTTATACAACTTATCTCGAAGGCTATCAGCCACAATCGAACACAGTGACTTTGATGCCGCAAACCGGAAGTTTACCAGCCGGAAGCCAGTTTGATCCTTTAGAAAGTAATTTGAAGGAAGTTGGAATTAAAGCTACTTTCCTTAATAATTCAATGAGTTTTAATGCTGCGGTTTACGAAATCAATCAGCGTAATATTCTAATGAACGCCAATGATCCTGTAAATCCTGATTTACTGGTAACAAGAGGAGCCGAAAGAAGCCGTGGATTTGAGTGTGATCTCGCTGGTTACATTATTCCGGACTGGCAAATTAATGCTTCTTATAGTTATATCGATGCCGAAATTACTAATGACGGTAATGCTTCTTTAATTGGCGCCAGAAAGCAAAATACGCCAAAAAACAGTGCTAACTTATGGACCCGTTACAACTTTAACTCTGATTCTGCTCTGAATAATTTCGGAATTGGTGTGGGAATGCAATACCAAAGCAGCAAAATTCCGTGGTTTACCAGAGATTTTATAATTCCGGATTTTACGGTTTTTGATGCTGCCGTTTATTACAAACCTACTAAAAGCAATATGCAGATTGCTATGAATGTGGGGAATGTTTTTAATCGTACGTATTGGCTTGGCGCACAAAATTACCTCCGCTTATTTCCCGGCGCGCCACGAAATGCGACGCTTACCGTAACTTATAAATTTTAACAAAGCATGTCTTTACACCTAGCAATTTTAATTGCAAAACATTTAAAAAATTCAGCCTTTAAAAATAAGGCTGTTTTTATCATCACCCTTTTTATTAGCCTTCTGCTGGTTTATGCTGTTTTATCAGGCTGGGAAAATTATACGAATCAAAACCAGACCAGTGAAAAATACCAGCATGAATCGCGTGAGGACTGGCTGAAAAACCCGGATAAAAATCCGCACAGAATGGCTCATTACGGAAATTTTGCTTTTCGAAAAAGTACTTCGCTGAGTGTTTTTGAATTTGGAATGGAACCTTTTTTTGGAAATGCTATATTTCTGGAAGCACATAAGCAAAATACAGCCAATTTTTCTGAAGCCGGATTCTCGAACAGCATGCTGCGTTTTGGGGAAATCAGCACGGCTATGGTTTTTCAAATCTTATTGCCTTTGCTGATTTTTTTCCTTGGATTTAATTCGGTCGCAGCCGAAAGAGAAAACGGAACACTAAAACTGATTTCAAGTCAGGGAATCAACTGGAAACAGCTTTTAGCAGGTAAAACACTCGGCATTGCTTCTGTAATTATGATACTGTTTCTTCCGGCGGTTCTTGTTTTGGTTTTCATCTGGTTATTGCTTCAAAACTTTAGCATTTCATTTGATGAGACACTTAAAATGATCTTGTTTGTCGGCTTTCATTTTATATATCTCTTATTATTTTGCGCCATTGCCGTTTTGGTTTCTGCCTCATGCAAAACTTCAAAAAAAGCGCTGATCTCATTAATTGGGATTTGGTTGGTTTTCACAATTATCTTACCGAGAACAACGCAGGCAATTGGCGCTTATATTTATGAAGCTCCTTCGAAAATTCAATTCAACAGCGATATCGAAAAAGATATTTTAAAACAAGGGGACAGCCATAACCCGAATGATTCGCATTATAAAGCGATAAAAGATTCTTTACTGTTGGTATATAAAGTCGATTCGGTTCAGAAACTTCCTTTCAATTATTCCGGTTTTATCATGACCGAAGGCGAGAAGATCAGTTCCAAAATTTACAATAAACATTTAGAAAACCTGCTTCATATTTACGAAAAGCAAAACCGTTTTTCAAGAGCAGTATCATTTTTGAATCCGTATATCGCGATGAAAAACCTGTCAATGGCATTATCAAATACCGATTATGATTCGTATATCGATTTCCAGAAAAAAGCCGAATCGTATCGTTATGATATGGCACAAAAAATGAATGCCTTACAAATTAAATACATTAGCAATCAAAAAGACAAGCCGGCTGTCATTGATAAAAATCATTGGGCAGAAGTTCAGGAATTTCATTATGAGCCCAAAGGAGTCCTGAGCGTTTTAAAGAACGAAATTGCCTCTGTTATTTCACTTTTTAGCTGGATTATTTTATTGTTTATTTTAATCCGGTTAGCTTCAAAAAACCTTAAAGCCATTTAATATGTTAGCATTAGTATTTAAAAATTTCATCCGCTCTAAGGGAACAAAAGTGGGGTTATGGTTTCTCCTGATTATTGGTTTTATCAGCCTTTTAATTGGACAGCAATTCCAGCAAAAGCAAAACAAAAACATCACCGAAGCGGCAGTTTATCAAAAAGAACACATTGTCCGAAACGCTTCCTTTCACAAAGACGAAATGGGACTTTTGCTTTATTATGTAAAATTTTCACTGGTAAATAAGACGTTTCCCTTAAACAGCCTGGCAATTGGTCAGCGTGATGTCAACCCATCGGTTCAGAGCGTTACGATTCGGGGTCTGGAAGGTCAGAAATACGATTCAGAACTTAACAATCCTAGTAATCTTTTGTTGGGAAACCTCGATTTCAGTTTTGTGCTCCTTTATCTTTTTCCGCTTCTGATCGTTGCTTTTACCTATAATATTGTTTCTGAAGAAAAAGAATCCGGGACCTGGAAAATTGTAGCCACGCAAAGCAACAATACTTTTTTCTATATCCTGAAATTATTCTGTATCCGGATTTTAAGCCTGATTGTATTGCTGACAATTATCCTCTTTATGGCAGCCCTGCTTTTGGATATTCCATTTAAGAGTTCACTTCTCACTTTTTACATTATCAGTATTTTATATATTCTTTTTTGGTTTGCCGTTTGTTTTTTTATCGTTTCACTTCAAAAAGATTCAAATTTTAATGCCGTAATCTTATTGACAATCTGGCTGTTCCTGATTATCATTCTGCCGGCAGCCATTAACACTTATATTGTCAATAAATATCCGGTTCCCGAGGCATTAGAACTAACGCTTAAACAACGAAATGCCTACCACGAAAAATGGGATATGGATAAAAAAACGACGATGGATAAATTCTACCGTCATTATCCGCAATTCAAAAATTACGGCATTCCTGCCCAGGAGTTCAGCTGGCTGTGGTATTATGCCATGCAGCAAATGGGCGATGATGAATCAGCAAAACAGTCTGAGGAATTACAAGAAAAATTAAAGCAACGTAATCAGGCGAGCCAGACGATTGCGCAATTCATTCCCACGCTACATACCCAAATCCAACTGAATGAGATAGCAAAATCAGATTTGGAAAACCAGCTTTTATTTATGCAAAAAACCAAAGCGTTTCATGAAAAATTGAGGCTGTACTTTTACCCGAAAATTTTTGATAATGCTGCTGTAGCGAAAGAAAACTGGTCCAAATTTAAAGTAGAAACTTTTGAAGACAACTCTCAGACAAACCTGGCAAAAAGTTTGCTGCCTTTATTGTTTTTTAATCTTTTATTGATTGTTCCGGGCTGGATGAATTTCAGGAAAAACCAAGCTGTAATGTAAAAATCAATATTGACTTAGAACGATTTTAAAGTAATGCTGTTGCTTTCAAAATTCCCTAGACATAAACCTCGCTGATGGCGAGGTTTGTTTTTTTATATGCTTTGTCGATTCTCTTTTTTAGGTATGAGTATGACACTCTCACGAGCGATTGTGATTATTTCTGCTCGTACATGCCTTGGGATCCAAATCCTCTGGAAATCCTACTGATTGTTTTATGATAACCTCTAGTGACGGAGTCTCAGCGGTTCCGTTCGACATGGATTTCATTAGTTCGTCAGTTCGTCAGGCTCCGGTGTTGGCTCTTCGAACCCAACCCTAGTTGGTAGCAAAAGACATTATTTGTTCACCTTTAGTATTCCGTAATTTTTAGGTTCAATTTTTTCAGTAAATGTATAATAACTGTCAGGTTCCCATTTATTATTTCTAAAAATGAAAGATAAAAATTCTGTCCAATATTTATTTCTTTGAAAGTTTATTTGCAAGTTATCGCCTTCATTTGGTTTGTAGTCGAAGTCAAAACAGTTTTTAGTGTTAATTTCATCTAAAACAAATTCTTCTGATAGACTAAATCCAATTTTATCACTGGGCATATTTAATAAACCCATCTTTCCGCTATCTTCACTTCCTTTATATTCGTAGAGAATCCAACTAAATGGCTCTTTAGATTTTGGAAGTTGCTTTTTATGAAATTTGTCTAGTCTTTTTTGAAAGTTAATGTTTTCAATATTTTTTTCGTCGAGACAAGTACAAAATTTTAGTTGATTGCTTATTTCACACATTTTCTGCGGATTTTTGGTTATGCTTTCTGCTAATCGAGTCACGGAAGAGAATTTCACCCTTACCTTCTCACGGAACCGTACGTGAAAGTCTCCCTTCACAGGGCTCTTCATGTTCATAAATCACGCTAAATTAATTTAATTTATGGATATTCCGCTGGCAAAATCTGAAAAAGACTGCGCAGCGGGATTGATTTATGGGTAAGGGATCTATGCCTAAAAGTGAAGGAAAACACGAGAAAACCAAGCAGAAACTACTTCCAAAAAAAGAGGCGCGAGCCTCTTGAAATTCTTATAACTCATTTATCGAAAAACCCATAGTAGCGGAATATCAGCGGTTCCGTTCAACACGGGCTTCATTGTTCGTGCTTCACACGCAACGAATCCCTTGCTGTTGGTGTCTGGCATTTTTTCTATTATAAATATTTTAATAATTCTCTTACTAATCTGTAAACCGTTGTTGATGATTCTTCATTTGCAGGATTATGGTGGTCAAATCTGTTGTAAATTTTTTCAGCTCTTTCAATAGCTAGAATTTTTCGCTCTTTTCCAGATTTCTGATCAATTCCATCAAGTAAATCAAAAATTTCTTCGGTTATCATTTTACTTTTTTTGCCATCATAGGTAATATTAAATTCTTTCAAAGATTTATTTAATTTCTCGTTATACTCATCTCTATGCATTCCACCACCTTGATGGTCATTAAAATGAAGTAGAATCCAATATTCAAATGCTTGATTAGAATATGCTATACCAAAACCATTTGCATCAGCTAGTAAAATTGCATTATTAAAGTCAATATTATCAAAATCATCTTTATCAAAAACACACCAAACTTGTTCGTAACTAGTTTGATTTGCTAGTTGTATTGCTCGATTAACTAAAAATATTGTATTAAATCCTTCTCCAACAGGTTCGATTGTAGCTGATGTAAGTCTAAATTGATTAAAGTATGATGGTTCTGTATTTTTACCTTCACAAACTATTAGAATTGTTGGTTTTTTGGTTAATACAGGTTCTAGTCTTTCAATACTGGTTTCTGCTCTACGTTTAGCTTTTAATTGTGCTCTATGCTTTTCTTTATCTAGAGCCTGTTCTGCTTTTTTATCCTTCATTCTCATATTACGGCAGAATATTATCAAGATTATTAAAAAATCCTAAATATGGAATCGCTCCATATTTACCCTTAATGTAATTTTCTTCAAATGATTCGTTTTTTCTGACTTCGTCAGATTTAAAATCCGCTAAAGAATAAAGTTTGGCTTCGCCAAATTTATTTTTATCAGTAAACCAAATTTGGTCACGTCTAAATAATCCAGAACTTAGAAGGTTTGTATCGTGAGTATTAAAAATTAATTGCGCATTCTTTTTATTAAATTCTTTTGAATTAAATAAGGAAACGATTTTACAAACTAGATTAGGATGTAGTTTTGAATCAAGTTCATCAACAATTAGAGTGTAACCATTTTCAATAACATCTAAAATAGGACCAGTTAAAGCAAAGAATTTTTTAGTTCCAGATGATTCATCATCAAACAATGAAAAATTAATAAAGTCAATAGCTTTTTTGTTAGAATCAAATTTTTTGTGAGAAGTTAAAACGTCTGAAAGAATTTCTTTCTTGTCGTCAATAACTTCTTTAGTAATTCTATCTTTGAGTTCCTTTGGCATATCTTTAGGAAGATTTGCTAAATCAATCTTTTCAAGATTAATATCTTGAATTCCCAAATCAGCGGCTTTTAACAAATTTAAAATTTTTACTTTTTGATTAGGATCATCAGTTTTGCTTAATGTAAAACCTCTATAACCAGATTCATTGAGTCCCGAGATAGTTTTAAGTTCTTTGAACCAATCCATTACTTCAATAGAAGTTTTATCGTTAAATTGAGCAGAAACAGATAATAATAGAGCGTTGTTTCTCACAAGTCCTTCTTTAATAACTGTTTTTCCTTTAGTGAAGTTTCTAGAATGTGTTTCAAAAATATCACCATCTCTGTAAAAAAGTTCAATTTCTTTAGTTTTAGGTTTATAATAAAGCCATTCAGAAATCACACTTTTTTTATCAACCTCAAAGCCATAGCGGAACATCACATCATTTTGTGTAAATACAACTTCAAATTCTGATGGAGAATTTTCAGTTTCGCTACTTAATTTAAATGGCTCAGTATCGATTTCATCTCCTTTTTGGCTATCTTTTGAGCTTGAAATAACAAAAAATTTCATGAAATTTAGCGCTTCAAAAAATTTGCTTTTTCCGCTAGCATTTGCCCCATAAACTACAGCGCTTTTAAGTAGTCTAATATCGAATTTATTGTCATTATAAATATTATCGACTTCTCGGGTATCTTTGTCATAGTTTGACGCAACAAGGTTTAAAGAAGTTTTCTCTTTAAAAGTTTTGAAGTTCTTAACTGAAAATTGCAACAACATAATAATTGTATTTATTGTAAATAATAAGCAAATATATATATATTATTTTACACTAAAATGTAAAATTAACATAGTTTTTGAAATTTTGTCGTTTAAAAAGGGTTCTATTGTGCAGTTTTCGTGCGCTTGCCACCAACTTGTATATAGTCGCTACTTTATAGCGACTATCCCTCCTTTTTAGGAAGCAAACCCGCTATTCAGTAGCGTATACTTTGTAAATATACATTTTAATTATTATCCTACAAATCATCAAATAGAAGTGTTATTTTTCGAATACTTTTATCGCTCACTTCGGTATACAGCAAAGTGAGTTTGATCGTATCGGGAAGTTAAAGGCTGCGGTTATACTTTAAACAGCAGTATATTTGATTTGCAAATGTGAACTCTCTATTTCTTATGAAAATCAATGCCTTAGCCCAACTGTACACGATAGCGAACTGACGAAGTAAATAGCTCCTGATACCAATTATATATTCCAATATTGTGTAATAAAAATTAGCCTGTTTTTATATTGTATCGGTATTATTCCGGAAAGTTTCCGAGTTGTTAAATGACTATAATGGGTATAACAGCAGTCCCGGATTATAAAAATCCTAACTTAGATACAAAAAAAGACTGCGAATTGCAGCCTTTTTTTAGTTTAAGCCCTAAACAAAGCATACTTATTATAATCGTACAACACCTTGTCATAAGGCACCAACAATGTTTCGATTTTTTCTGAAGATTCTTCAAAAGTGATTCCGTTGTATTTCCTGAACAGATAGATCTCTCTAAGGCAATTAGATAAACTCTGATGAATTTCAGAAGTAAATAAAGGTAACCGCTTGTCTGCTACCAACAAATCTATCTGGTAGTTGGAACTGCTTTTCGAAAGATTGTTACCAATTATTCTGATAGTGAATTTAGTACTTTTTCCGTGTTGTTTTCCCTGATAATGTATTACCATGACTTTATTATTAAAGGTTAGAATTTATTTTATTTTTAGTCAAAATGCTTTTTAATTCATTACTTAAAGTTATGAAAAAAAAGCAAAATGTTACTGTTCCTGTGTTAAATTATACTTTTTGGCATAAAAAAACCGTAACGAATTACGGTTTTTTCACAATTAACTAAATATATTAATCAACTTTTTTCACGAGTAAAATTCATTCATAAGCACGATTAATTTACGGTAATATTACTACTATCTTTTTCTATATTTTCGTCAAGCAAAAAAGGATATCCTTTTTCATCCAGCATGGTCATATTTAAAGCGTCAAGCAAAGTGAGCTTTTTTGAAACGGAACCTTTAAATTTATTATACGAAAGGTTCATTTCGGACAAATGATGAAGTTTTTCCAGTTCTTTTGGTACTTCACCATGAAAATTATTATCAAACAAACTCAGGTTTTCTAAAAAATTAAGGTCGCCTATTTTATGACTTAAACTTCCTGAGAATTTATTATTACTTAAAAGCAATACTCTCAAAGTTGAAATTTCATATACAGAATCTGGCAGACTCCCTTCTATTTCATTATTAAAAAGCGCAAGTGTTTCTAAATGCTCTAAATCTCCAATAGTTGAAGGCAATTCGCCTTTAAGATTATTACCTGCTAAATTAAGTCCGACAACCTGACCATTCCTAATTTCGACACCAAACCAGGCAGAAACTGAAGATGTTAAATCCCATTTTATTTTCCACTCCCCTCCATTTGTTGCCTGATATATTTTAATCAGGGCGTATTTCTCTTTATCAGAAACCGTATCTGCAAAAACTGAATTTGATAAAGCAAATAGTACAAACAAAAAACACAATTTTCGCATAGTTGGGGGGGGCTCAATGTTTGCTGCAAAATTATATGATTTAAACCTTCAGCACAAGCAATGTCAATAAAGTGTTAATAAGTAAAAAAAAACAGGATTTTAATACTCTAAATAAAATATCCTTCACGCTAAATTTTTAATTAAATTTGACTAACTAATCATAAACACCTTATTTTATGGAAATTAACTTTATTACATTTCTGGCATCAGCAGTTGTGACACTGGTAGTCGGATTTATCTGGTACAATCCAATGGTATTTGGAACCATCTGGATGAAAGAAAATAATTTTACACAAGACGATCTAAGAAAAGGCAATATGCTCAAAATATTTGGCTTTACTTATATTTTCTCCGTATTGATTTCAATGGCTTTAATGTCGTTTACAATTCACCAGTCGGGAGCCTTGGGGATGATTGGCGGACCTACAATGATAGCAAGTGCCAAGCCATCTTATCATGCTTTTATGGCAGATTACGAAACAGCTTACCGCACTTTTAAACATGGAGCCCTTCATGGTTTTATGTCGGGTTTATTTTTTGCTTTTCCTCTAATTGGAATTAATGGTTTATTCGAAAGAAAATCATGGAAATACATCTTTATTCACGCCGGATACTGGATGCTCACCCTTACCATTATTGGTGGAATTGTTTGCGCATATGCCTGATAAAACTACAGAAACAGAATCCGTTTGAATTTAGATTTCAAGCGGATTCTCTTAATAATAACTTAAAGAAAAAAAATTATTGCAACTATTATCTAATTTTGAAGAAATTAGCTCACAATCTTGAATACAACTTATTCTTTCCAAATATACAAAAGCGTGTTATCACTGCCTTTAGAATGGAACTTACTGGCTGCAGATAATATTTTTTTGACCCGAGAATATCTGGAAGTTCTGGAAAATTCTTCTCCGGTAAATATGACGTGTCATTTTATCGGCTTTTTTGAAGAAGAAAAACTTATCGGCATTGCCCTGACCCAATTTTTATTTGCAGAAAAACTCGAATCATTTGGAGAACGTGACAAATGCTTGAAAACTTCTGTCCGGAATTTTGCCCTTCGAAATTTTGCTTCACATGTATTATTCGTTGGCAACAATATGCTGACAGGACAAAATGCTTTTGCTTTTGCTAAAAACATCAAAGAGTCTAAAGCTGTAAAAACACTGCATAAAGCCATTAATCAGCTCAAAAAAGATTTAAAAGCGACTGGAAAAAAGGTTCATATTACCAGTCTAAAAGATTTTACTGCAAAAGAAATCGCGCCTCTGCAAACTGAATTCAAAAACAATTATACGTTTTCTACCCAACCCAATATGGTTTTTAAAATCAATAAAAACTGGAAGACTGAACAGGATTATATTGATGCTTTATCCAAAAAATACCGGGATCAGTACAAACGTGCCAGAAAAAAAGCAGACGGAATCGTAAAACAAAAAATGTCCTTTTCTGATATTAAAAAGTATGAAGATGTAATTTACGACCTCTATTTTCATGTTGCAAAGAATGCGCCTTTTAATACTTTTTTCCTCGCCCGCAATCATTTTAGCTTTTTTAAAGAAATCATGAAAGATGACTTTCTGCTTTATGGTTATTTTTTAGACGAAAAACTCGTAGGTTTCAATACACTGATAAAAAACGGAACTGTGATGGATACTTATTTTTTAGGTTATGATGAAAGTGTGCAGCGCGAAAAGATGCTTTATCTAAACATGCTTTACGACATGATCGGATACTCCATTAAAAAAGGTTTTGAAACAATTGTATTCGCCAGAACTGCTCTTGAAATCAAAAGTTCTGTGGGAGCCAAACCCGTAAAAATGTACGGATTAATCACCCATAGCAATGCTTTGATCAATCATAACATTGCCCGCTTTTTTAATTACCTGGAACCCAAAACCGATTGGCAGGAGCGAAATCCGTTTAAATAATTTTACGGTATCGCAATCTTCATTTGTTTATGCAGAATATGAATTTCCAGTAAAGTCTGAGATCCGCAATATTCACCATCAATCTGAAAGCTCACCGGATAATCGGTTTGAATTGTTGCCTTGTCTGTAGAAATAATGACAACATCTTCAGAATCAACAGGCATATTACCTGTAATAATTTTTCCAATTAACAATAAATCCAGATTTTTCAGGATAACCAATTCAAATTTTCCGTCATTCATTGCGCCTCTTGGATTGATAGTTACGCCTGTTCCGTACTTTTGTGAATTGGCAATTACGATCATTCTCGCAACATGGTCAACCGTTTCTTTGTTTGCCGTAATTGTGGCAACAAACGGTTCATTGGATTCTGTGAGAGTCGTAAATGCCTGCAAGGCATAACCCCAAAAACCGCGTATATCGCTTTCTTCATAATTTTTTACCAGATCGGCATTGAGACCTAAATCACTTAAATGAATACTTTTTTTGCCATTGATGCAAATCATATCCATTTCGATATAATGACTCAAAAAAGCTATTTTCAGGTTTTCATCAATTGTTGATGGTAAATTTAAATCGACAGACAAACCGTTAGCAGAGCCGGCAGGCAAAATACCAATGATTACATCGTGCTGTTCCATCGCCTCTGCTACCATTTTAATAGTTCCGTCTCCACCGGCTACAACAATTCGTTCCGGATTATACTGCTTGTGTAAGGCTTGTATTTGTTTTGCATCACTTTTCCCTGTGGTTTCATACACCGCCAACTCAAAATGATTTGTGGTTGCAAACTCCTGAACCGCTTCTATCAAATCAGATTTATCAAGGTCTCCTGAAATCGGGTTTACAACGAATATGATATTCTTTTTCAAAATTTTCTATTTAAAAACCAATTAAAATAATTAATTTAACTCTTACGTGTTGGGTTTGAATTCGTTTTTGATAATACTTTCAGCCAACAGATTAACTCTTATATAAAAATACACAATAAATGAAACCAATCTTACAATTATATCGTGGTTACGCCAATGAACAGGAATTAATTGTAATGGGTCATGTTTTTAAAAGAACTTATGAGTATGATTTTCAAAAGAAAAACTTAAAAAATGCACGTTCGATTATTAATCAGTTTAGGATAAAAACCATTCTAAATTTTGATGTTTACCTGAAATTGGGCGAAAAAGAAATCCATACTAAAACTTTGAACGACGGTTATTTTAAGTTTTGTATTCCACTCGAAAAGGAATTTCATTTTGGATGGTTGGAATACGAAGTGAACATTAAATATAAAACAGAGATTATCTCTTGCAAAGGCAGTTTTATCAGGCCTCATGAGGGAAATCTTGGAATTATTTCTGATATCGATGATACCTTTTTGATTTCTCACACCAGAAATGTTTTTAGGAAAATTTATATCCTGTTATTCAAAAATGTAAATGACCGGAAAGTTTTTAAAGATGTAGTGCCGCATTATCAGGCGTTAAGTTCAGCCGGAAGGAACAATAAAGACGAACAGAATGCTTTTTTTTACATCTCCAGCAGTGAATGGAACCTGTATCGGTTTATTGTAAAATTCACCAAAATACATCAGTTGCCACGAGCTGTTATTTTGCTGAAAGACATCAAAAGAGGTATTACTGATTTTTTTCTGAGCGGAAGAGGCAATCATAACCATAAATTCGATAAGATAAAACATGTTTTAGAGTTCTATCCGAATCTAAAATATGTGTTATTAGGCGATGATTCACAACATGATCCCTTTTTGTATGAGCAAATCTGCAAAATTTTTCCGGTTACTGTAATTGCAGTTTACATCAGGCAAACTGGTAAAATGCAAAAATCAGAAGTCAAAAAAATTATGAACAATTTAGAAACACTTGATGTTTCGGCCTGCTATTTTAAAGAAAGCAGTGAAGCAATCATGCATTCAAAATCTATTGGTATTATTAAATGAGGGATATTAGGCTGAAAAAGTTATGATTTGAGAGCCTGAACCCGAAACAATACATATTGAAAAAACGAAAATTCTTTTAGCCCAGATTAGAGTGAAAAGCCCGGAGCAAAAAAGGTTGTATTTCCTGTTGAAAAAAAGCGACTGGAAGAAGCTCTTTTTGCAACATTAAAAATACAGCCTTTTTTGTGAGGACTTGAAACGGAAAGCTGGAATAGCTCCTGAAAATTATTTTAAGCGTTGAAATTATCGATTTCTTCCTGAACGATTTCCCAATCGAGAAGCAATTGATCCAGATCGGCTTTCTTTTTGTTGTATGCGGTAAAAAACGAAGCGTCTTCAATATGCTTATCATAATTTGAAGCGAGCATTTTATCGTCGTGCTGAATGTCTTTTTCTAATTGTTTAATCTGGCTTTCGACTTTGCTTAAACGGTTTTGCAAAGCTTTTACTTTTTTCTGATCTTCGTAAGAAGTTTTGTTATTTTCTTTTGGAGCCGACGTTTTAATAACGTCTTTTTTCTCGACTTCACGCATGTTTTCAAGATTGCGTTGCTCTAAGAAAAAGTTGATATCTCCCAAATATTCCCTGATTTTTTGATCTTTGAATTCGTAAACGATATTCGACATTCCCTGAAGAAAATCCCTGTCGTGAGAAACTAGTAATAATGTTCCGCCGAATTTTTGCAAGGCCGCTTTCAGGACATTCTTGGATTTGATATCTAAGTGGTTCGTAGGCTCATCCATTAGTAAAACGTTGATGGGCTGAAGCAATAATTTACAAAGTGCCAAACGGTTACGTTCACCTCCTGAAAGTACTTTTACCTTCTTTTCGACATCATCTCCACGGAACAAAAAAGAACCTAACATGTCACGCACTTTAGATCGGTTCGTATCTGTTGCAGCATTTTCCATAGTTTGCAACAAAGTAATTTCACCGTCTAAATACTCTGCCTGATTTTGAGCAAAATATCCTAACTGCACATTATGTCCTAATTTGATATTTCCCTGATATTCGAATTCGTTTACCAATGCTTTAATAAAAGTTGATTTTCCTTGTCCGTTCTGCCCCACAAAAGCAATCTTACTTCCTCTTTCAACCAATAAACTAATATCTTTCAGAATCGTTTTGTCACCGTAACTTTTGGTTACGTTTTCAGCTTCAATAACAACTTTTCCAGGCTCTTTTGAAACCGGAAAGGAAATATTCATTACTGAATTATCGTCTTCGTCAACTTCAATTCTTTCTACTTTATCCAGTTTTTTAATCAATGATTGCGCCATGGAAGCTTTTGAAGCTTTGGCACGGAACTTCTCGATTAATTTTTCGGTTTCTTCAATCTTTTTGGCCTGGTTTTTTTGAGTAGCCAATTGCTTTTCGCGGATTTCATGTCGCAATTCCAAATATTCAGAATAGGGTTTATTAAAATCGTATGCTTTTCCTAATGAAATTTCGATTGTTCTGTTGGTCACATTATCCAAAAACATCTTATCGTGTGATACGATCACCACAACTCCGGGATAATTACGAAGAAAATTCTCGAGCCAGATGATACTTTCTATATCTAAGTGGTTGGTAGGCTCATCGAGTAATAAAACATCATTGGATTGCAATAATAATTTAGCCAGCTCAATACGCATTCTCCAACCTCCTGAAAATGTTTCGGTCTGGTTATTAAAAACCTCTCTCTTGAAACCTAAACCTAACAGGATTTTTTCTGTATCACCGACATAGTTATAGCCTCCAAGAAGATCAAAACGATGTGTATAATCAGAAAGATCTTCAATAATCTGACTATATTCCTCACTTTCATAATCGGTTCTTGTAACCAGTTGATGATTGATTTCTTCCAGCTTTTTTTCCACTATCTTAATTTCAGTGAAAGCTTCATAGGCCTCCTCCAAAACTGTTCTTCCCTGTTCAAAATCAATGTCCTGACGCAAAAAGCCCATTCGGATATCTTTCTCTTGCGAAATAACTCCTGAATCTGGTTTGAAGTCTCCTGCAAGCATTTTTAACATGGTCGATTTACCGGCTCCATTTTTACCAACAAGACCTACGCGGTCTCCTGCACCCAAACGAAAAGTAACTTCTTCAAATAAATAAGTTCCACCAAAAGAAACCGAAAGATTGTGTATATTAAGCATAATTTGTGACTATTGTTACAAGGAGTAAAGGTTCAAAAATGTACCTTTGTGAAAATTTTTTGCAAATGTTAAAAAAAGGATCCAAACTAAATAGTATTTTAACAGGAAGTTGTCCAAAATGTCAAAATGAGAGTATGTATTCGGACAAAAACCCACTTCATTTGACCAAAGTTCTCAAAATGAATCAAAAGTGCAGTCATTGTGGTTTAAAATACCAACTTGAACCCTCCTTTTTTTATGGGGCAATGTATGTAAGTTATGGACTAAATGTAGCTTTGGGTATTGCTGCTTTTATTGTTTCATTTGTGTTTTTCGGTGTCAGTATAGAACAATCATTTTTAGCGATTGTCATAACTTTAATTGTTTTATTTCCCTTTGTTTTAAGACTTTCCAGAAACTTATACATCAATATGTTTATCTCATATGATTCTAAGGCCGCCGGGAAATAAGAGATTTCAAATACCTTTTATGAAATCGCTTAATATCAGCTTCAGGATCGACAGGAATTCCGGTTTCAATATGTTCAAATAACATTTTTGCCAGGGCTGGACCAAGCATAACACCACGTGTACCTAATCCGTTAAGTATATGAATAGATTTATACATATCATGTGTTCCAACTAAAGGTCTTCTATCGGCAACCGTAGGCCGTACCCCCGCAAAGTGTTTTATAATTTCAAAATCACAAGTGATGATCTCCCTGATACGTCCTAAAAGTTCCTGCTTCCCAGCTTCTGTAGGCAAAGGAGTTTTATCATGCCAATTATAAGTTGCACCAACTTTAAATAAATCACCTCCCAGTGGTAAAATAAAAACACTTGTATTAACTATAACGTCAAGATTTAGGTTGGGAGCCTTAATTAGAAATAGTTCGCCTTTTGTACCATCCAAGGGGAGATAATTAAAAAAAGGATTTTTATGCAACCCGAAGCCTTCAGCAAAAATAATATGCCGTGCCCGAATATTTTTATACTCAATTCCAAATTCTAAAAACTTAATATCACTACAATCAAAAGATTCTTCAAGCAATAATTTTTTTTTAAGCAGATATGCTTTGTATTTCACCAATAATAAAGCTGTATCAACGTAGCCTGTATGTAAAACTTCACCATAATCATATGGAGAATCAATACCATCAAATTTTGTAGAAATTAGTTTTGTGGATAAAAAATCTGAAAGATTTATTTTATCAGAAGCAGCAAACCAGTTGTTTTGTTCTTCAATGGAGAAAAATTTTCTTAAAATCGGCATTTTAAAATTAAACTTCTCATTCAATTTATCTTCAACCTGACTATAAAAATCATTCATCAAAACTAACTGCTCTTTTGCATTCCAAACTTCGCTAAAACGCTTTAAAATAACCGGATTATACAAACCTCCGGCAATTTTTGAAGAGTTTTGAGATTTATCATCAATAAGCAGAATAGCTTTATTGCTTTTAAGAGCAACTTCAGCAAAAGAAATTCCAGCTAATCCAGATCCGACAATTAAATAATCAAGCATATAATAAGTATATAATATAGAAAAAACTCTTACTACAAAGGTAGCAAGAGTTTTTTCTATATTAAAATTTGAATTGTCTATTTAGTAATTCCACATATCCTGCTCAAAATTACGGATCTTTTCTTTTACTCTTTCAGATTCCAACAATTGATTTTGTGCATTGTCTTTCATGTATTCTTTAATCTCACGATCTCCGTACAGGTTTTCTTCTTTGTACACAATAGCGTTGAAACGTCTTGAATTTAGAATTTGATCGAATGAAATTGGAAGTGCTGAGTTGCTGTCGTTAAAAGCTTTGGCTTCATGCAAAGCAGTTCTTGAATTAGGATAAAAAATCCAGAACAACTCAATATAATCCTTTTCATCACTATTCATTGTATACACATCAGGAGTTACCGGACAAATTCCAAGTAAACGATATTTTAACTCACTTTGACGTTTGTCAAAATACCAGTAACCTTTTATTTTATACTGAGAAACATCAGCAGCAGTAAGATCCTGCTTTAAAATATACTCAGAAGGCACAGTTCTTGTAGGACCTACAGTTTCATCAACATAAGTAACTACTTTCTTTTTTCCGGTACCAGTAACTACTTTTTTCTTCACAACGTGTGATTTGTAATCATCTGGATATTGGTTAATAAGTTCTCTACCTGCATCTGTTGTATCAATACGTGACAATGATCCTTCGATGTCTTTCAAAGATTTTTTAGTATTGAAATAACTATCAGAATAAACTTCAGTTATCTTGCCATTTTTCATAGCCTTCGTCAAAACATCATAAAGAGAACGTCTGTCAGAACCAATATTAGCAGTATCTACAGGAAAATAGAGTGGAAAGTTGATTTTTTCATTCAAATCAATAATTTCCCAAGTAGTTTTTCCCATTAATACATCTCTATCATCTACATAACCATAAGCCAAAGGCTTGTCATTGTCTGAGATAAGCTGTGCAGGAGTTTTAAGTCCTATCTGATCAGGTGTTTTTGCATTAAGCAAATTAGATTGCGCATTAGAAGCAAATGTCCCTGCGATAGAAATAATAGCTATTAAAAAATTTCTTACTTTCATCATGATATCATTATAAGATATTGAACGTAGTTTTACCTACTTTATTATTGTATTTCATAAATTACAGGAGCAGTTCTTGGCAATAAATAACTACCCGCTCCAACAAGTTTTGTTTTAATTTCAGAAATAGTAACCTGATCACCTCTACCTGCTTTAGAAAGAACTGATTTACATTGTGCATTTAACCTGTTACCACTAACAACCACAGTTGGCTGACCAGCAATTTTCATGTTAAATCCAACAACATCCAAACCAACTTCGAAATCAAAATCTTCTAATTTAGCACCAATAGTTGCTATTTCAAGATTAGATTTAGGTCCTTTAACAACACCTGTTTCACCTCTAATAGTACCTGTTGGTCCAGGAATACCTTTAATTCTGAATGTTTTCTTATCCGTAACTTTATCTCCGTTTGGTAATGTCCCAGTAACAGAAATAGTAGTTTCAGTACCTGAACTAGGGCTCATGTTATATTTACCAGGTTTACCAGCAGAATTTAATCCAGGTGCACTTGCAACAATTTTGTTAGCATCAACACCAGCAAATGAAACAGAGATTGGGTTAACAACTCCTCGGTATACTACATTCATTTTATCTGCAGAAATTGTAGCAGAGTTTGGTCTTGGCACTACAACATATTTTCCTGCAAATTTAAGTGGAATGTTTTTACCATCTTCCAAGAATGTAAATTGTCCGTTAATATCTTGTTCTCCTACACCTCCTGCTGTTAAAGAGATAACAGCCTGACCGTTTACGATTTGACCAGGTCCTTGGAATGAAGTTGGTTTTGTGTTTTCGTCATAACGACCTAAAACTACTTTACCAGTTACTTTTTCACCTTGGAAATAAGCGTTTTTATCTAATACAACAATAGCCTGATAATTACTGTAAGAAGCAGCAGCTACAGCAGCTTTTCCTAAAGCAGCACTGTAAACATCCGATTCTGCTTTCTGAACGTCATTTTGCCAAGCTGAAAGTTTAGCTAAAGAAGCCACAGCTGGGAAACCTTTAAAATGATAAGCCAAATACTTATCTTTTAAGCCTTCTTTGTTTTTAACATCAGAAACATCGAATTTCTTTTCAACTTCAGCTAAAATTGCAGCATACTTTTTATCAGATAAAGCAGCTTTCATGTCGGCTTTGTACTTTTCAATTTTAGAAATGATATCCTTACCTTTAGCTGTATATCCCTCACCAGTAAACCAGTTGTCGATATTATCACCTTTATCCATCGCCTCATAAGGTAATTTTCCTGTTTCTTTATCAGTTTCAAAACCTTTTAAAACATCGCCTTTTAATCCACCGATGTATGCATAAAATTCTTTTGAAGCTGTTTCAACTTTATGAGCTGTAACCGCAGCAACGGCAAATTCTCCTTTTGCTTCAGCGGCTTTTTGATCTAGTGCTGATAATAATCCAGCATTTGTTTGCTCTGAAGAGGTATTTGCACTTTCAAACTTTTCATTCATTAATCCAAAAGCAGATAAAACTTCTTTGGACATATTCATTGCTAACATTGCGATGAAAACCAGATACATCAGGTTAATCATCTTCTGTCTAGGGGTTAATTTTCCTCCTGCCATTTTTTTCTAATTAGTTCTTATTAATAATTTAATATAATAGTTAAAAACTAATTATCCTTTGTTACTCATTGCAGAAAGCATACCACCATAAACATTGTTTAAAGAAGCAATGTTTGCAGTCATAGATTGCATTTGCTCTTTTAATTTAGATGCATTCTCAGCTATTTCGGTATTTGCCTGTGCGTTTCTTGAAGCGCTTTCTAATTGTACTTTATATAAACTGTTCAATGATTCCATTTGAGCAGCAGCCATTGACAATTCTTCAGCATATTTCTTTTGTCCTGCAATAGAATCTACTGTTGGAGAAATTGCTTTCGCAGCTCCTTCAAAGTTTTTAATACTGTTTCCTAAACTTGACATTAATTCTCCGTCAATTTTAGCTTCTTTAAGCATTGCATCTAATTTTTGAGATAACAATCCTTGGGCATCAGCTGTAGTCTCAACTTTATCTGCTTTCTTTTTTGCCTGTCCATTCGCCAATTCAGGATAAACAAGGGTCCAGTCTAATTCATCTTCCACAGGTTCGAAAGCTGATAATGCAAAAATTAACGCCTCTGTAACTAGTCCGACTGATAGCATTAATGTACCAGTTAAAGGTCCAATCTCAAAGTGAGTAATTTTGAATAAAGCTCCAATAATTACTACTGCCGCTCCCATACCATAAGCGAAATTCATTGCTTTTTTACTTAATAATGCCATAATAATACTCTTTTTTAGGTTTTAATTTAATTTAGATTTGGTTATTGAATTGAATTTAATTTACTTTTTACTTCCGGTTCCGGTCACCTGAGTCCCCATGTAATCCTGTACAGTTCTGAACCCAATATAACTTCTCGCAGAATCTGCATATTCATGATCACGCGTACCAACCTGTAAGAAGTAAGCTACATCTTTCCAAGAGCCTCCTCGAACAACTTTTCTCTGATTATTTCCATCAATCACGTTTGGATTCATTGTAGAAACATACTCGTATGCATTTGGATTGTAAGCCGAATCTGTCCATTCAGAAACGTTTCCAGCCATATTGTACAATCCATAACCATTCATTTCGTATGATTTAGCTTCAACTGTATATAAAGCTTCATCAGCAGCATAATCTCCTCTACTTGGCTTGAAGTTCGCTAAGAAACAACCTCTGTCACTTTTCGTGTAAGGTCCTCCCCAAGGATATGTTGCAGATTCCAGACCTCCTCTTGCAGCATACTCCCATTCAGCTTCAGTTGGTAACCTGAAAGCATTTACTAAATCACGTCCTTTTTTCTTTGATTTAATATAACTGTTTTTATTTAAGGTTCTCCAGGCACAGAATGCTTTAGCTTGTTTCCATGTTACCCCCACAACAGGATAATCACCGTATGCTTTATGCCAAAAATAATCATTATGCATAGGCTCATTATATGAATAAGCAAAATCTTTAATCCAAACAGCTGTATCAGGATAAATTGGCACCTCTTCTGTTTTTACAAAATCTTTTCTCTTACCAACTTTAGCCTTTGCTGCAGCCTGAATATCCATCCATGAATAACGGAACTTTAATTTATTTACATCAATTGTTCTTAGACCATTATATGACTCTTCAATTGGTAAATACATCGAATCCATTACTTCAGTATAGTACTCATCCGGATAAGCTTTTGTATCTTTTATTAATTTAACTTTTTTATTTAATTTTCTTCCAGCATAAGGATCATCTTTTGTTCCAACACTATAATAATTATCATACATATATTTATCATAAGCTGTCATTTTATCAGGCTCTGAATCATTAAATGCATAATCGGCAATACTTCCGGCATTTTTACCTTTTCCAGTTCCTGCCGCTGATTTTTGACCCGTTTCGTCTGCTAAAATAGCTAAACGAACTCTCATTGTAGAATCTTTTACCCACTCTACAAACTGACGGTATTCAGAATTTGTAATCTCTGTTTCATCCATGTAAAAAGAACGAACGGTTACTGTTTTTGTAGGAGCATCTTCTACTGCGGCTAAATCAGCATCGGATTTACCCATGATAAAAGATCCACCTGGAATTAAAGTCATTCCATAAGGTTTTTCAGGATGCCACTTTCCTCCTTGCACACCAACTAATTCTCCTTTATCTCCTGATTTACCACAGCCAATTACTAGTGTTAACATTGTCGCAAATGCAATAAACTTCTTCATATAAATTTGGGATTTCTATTCATTATTATAAGTCGTAAACGTATTTATTATTTTTTAAAAAAACAATACTATATCTATATTTATTTCAGCGGTCAAAATTAATGTTAAAAAAAATAAAAAAAAAATATTTCACAGTCAAACTGTTAAAAATATTCAGTAAAAAACGTTAAATTTTATGTTTTAAACATCTAATCCTACTAATTAAACCAAAACAAAATCATTATAAAATCAAAAAATTAAGATTTTTAAATAAATTATTACTCACAAAACGTTTTTTCTTTGCGCTTTCCACCATCTTTCCGGCAATTCCTGATTGCAAGCACATAAATACTCATCATAAGAACAAGGTAACAACGTATTTCTTTTTAATTTATTATTTCCATTTGACAAAAACGGAATTTCAATCCACCAGCGGTCCGTTTTATCACTTTTGTAAAAAATCAGCTCTTCATTTTCAAGCGGTACGATATATTTTAAATAATTTGTTCTGCTTCCAAAAGGATATTCTTTAGAACGATAATGATACCCTTCTATAAAATACCAAATTATCTGAGCAATCATTGCTGATTCATGTAAAGTGCTATTATGATTAAAAACACCAAATGATGAAACTTTATCACTAATTCCTGCATAGCGGGCTAAAGAACAAATCTCTTTTCCATTGAAACCGTTCGGTTCAAAAGACATCATATTTCCTGAATCTGAAGACTTAACTGAATTCAGGTCAATACTAACCAAATCAGCATCTCTGAAAACAGGCTCAGCCAAAGCTATATTATTTGAAATTTCACCCAATCGATAGGCATCAAAAAACAATTTTTCAATCAAATCAATTTCTTCCTGAGAATTATAATAAGTTTGATAGCCAATATTACAGTAATTAAAAAGATTATTAGGCTCGTCAATTATAATTTTTGTCAAATAAGAATTAGAAGAAACCGTTTCATTTTCTTTACCAAAATCAAATCTGTTATCTACAGTAACCAAATTGACCATTTGTTCCAGATCATCATATCCACGATACATAGCATAAGTCAGATCCTGTGAGCCTCCCAGAACTAACGGAATCACTTTATTTTTTATCAGTAATGAAATTACTTTTTTTAGAGCAAAATAAGTATCCTCTACCGTCTCCCCTGCTAAAATATCCCCTAAGTCGGCAATAGATGCATCCCAATTACCCGGAAACATGCTGTATAGTTTTTTACGAACAGCAGTTAGACTAACTTCATTAACAATATCAATATTCCTGCGATCTTCTAAAACACCAATGATAGCAATATTTATTTTACCAACATCAGGAAATTGATCCAGAGTATGCAAAACAATTTTACTACCCAACTCTTGAGAAGATAACGAATTAATGAATTTTAATGTTCCTTCGTTAACTGGTTGCAGAAAATCAAATTCCATTTTTTATTTCTTTTTAGCAGCTGTTTTTTTAGCCGGAGCTTTTTTTGCTGTTGTTGCTTTTTTTGCGGTCGTTTTCTTGGCTGGCGTTTTAGCTGCAATCATTTCCTGAACCTGAGCTAATGTTAATTTTGTTGCATCAACATCTTTGCTTAATTCAATTTTGATTTTACCTTTTGTAATAACCGAGCGCCCCCATCGGGCTTTTTCAACCAAAATACCTTCTTCTTCCCAGTTATGGAGGACTTTGTCTATATTTTTCTGTAATTTATCTTCAATTAGTTCTTCAACATCAGCCTGGGATAAATTATCAAAATTGTATTTTTTACTTACGTTAACAAAAAGACCGTTCCATTTAATGAAAGGTCCAAATCGGCCAACTCCTTTTTGAACCGCTTCTCCTTTATATACTGCAATTGGAGCATCAGCAAGGGCTTTTTCGTCAATTAATTCCTGAGCTCTTTCTTTAGTAACAGCCAGAGGATCCTCACCTCTTGGCAACGAAATAAAAACACTTCCATGACGCACATAAGGCCCGTAGCGCCCATTGCTTACTTCAACTTCTTCTCCTTTATATTCTCCTAGGTTTTTAGGAAGCAAGAATAGATTTAAAGCTTCTTCTAAAGTAATGTTTCCAATATTCTGATCAGCCATTAAACTGGCGAATTTTTTATCTTCGTCATCTGCCTCTCCAATTTGAGCCATAGGACCAAATTTACCTAAACGAACAGAAACCTGTCTTCCATCTGCATCTTTCCCAAGAATTCTTTCACCACTTTCTCTTTCCGCATTTGCTTCAACATCTTTCACATTTGGATGAAACTTATCGTAGAATTCCTGCATCATAGTTGCCCAGTCGATATTTCCTTCAGCAATTTCATCAAAATCCTGTTCTACTTTTGCAGTAAAATTATAATCAAGGATATTCCCAAAATTCTTCACTAAGAAATCAGTAACGATGGTTCCGATATCTGTAGGAACTAATTTTCCTTTATCTGAGCCTGTGTTTTCTTTAAGCAATTTCTCTCCTACTTTACTGTTTTGTAAAGTAAGTTGTGTATAGTTACGTTCCTGCCCTTCAAGTGTTCCTTTTTCTACATAATTTCTGTTAATAATAGTAGAAATTGTTGGCGCATAGGTAGAAGGACGTCCGATTCCTAATTCTTCCAGTTTTTTTACCAAAGAAGCCTCTGTGTATCTGGCTGGTGGTCTTGAATATCTTTCAGTTGCTGTGATGTAATTATTAGCTAATTTTTCATTCACTTTTAAAGCCGGCAACATTCCTTCCTGTTCTTCTTCATCATCGTCATGACCTTCAAGATAAACTTTTAAGAAACCTTCAAAAAGCAAAACTTCTCCGGAAGCTGTAAAAACTTCATTGTGATTATTCGCTTCAATTTTTACGTTGGTTCTTTCTAATTGTGCGTCACTCATTTGAGACGCCAGTGTTCTTTTCCAGATCAAATCGTATAAACGAGCCTGATCACGGTCAATATTTACTGTATGCCGCGACATATCTGTTGGACGAATTGCTTCGTGTGCTTCTTGTGCTCCTTTGCTTTTATTTGCAAAAGTTCGGGGCTTAGAAAACTCTTTTCCGTATGATTTTATGATTTCTGCTTCAGCAGCATCCATTGCATCTTTAGAGAGGTTAACACTATCGGTTCTCATATACGTAATAAGTCCCGCTTCGTATAAACGCTGTGCAAGCTGCATTGTGATACCTACCGGCAAATACAATTTTCTTGCTGCTTCCTGTTGCAATGTAGAAGTTGTAAATGGCGCTGTTGGTGATTTTTTGGTAGGTTTAGTTTCTAAATCTGCTACTTTATATAAAGAACCGATATTTTTCTGTAAAAAATCTTCGGCTTCTTTTTTAGTATTAAAATTTTTTGGCAGTTTTGCTTTGAAAGCTTTTCCGGCTTCATTTACAAATTCTGCAACAACCGAATAAGTGGCAACTGCATTAAAATTCTGGATTTCACGTTCTCTTTCTACAATCAGACGAACAGAAACCGACTGCACACGTCCAGCAGAAAGTCCTCCTTTAATTTTTCTCCACAAAACCGGAGACAATTCGTAACCTACCAAACGATCCAAAACACGGCGTGCCTGTTGTGCATTTACTAAGTTATAGTCAATTTCTCTCGGATTGTCGATTGCTTTAAGAATCGCAGTTTTGGTAATTTCGTGAAAAACAATTCGTTTGGTTTTTTTAGTATCTAGTTTTAATTCTTCCGCCAAGTGCCATGAAATAGCCTCTCCTTCGCGGTCCTCATCACTTGCCAGCCAAACCGTTTCGGCATTTTTAGATAGTGTCTTAAGTTTACTTACTAAGGCTTTTTTATCAGGAGAAACTTCATATTTAGGTTTAAATCCATTTTCTACATCTACTCCTATTTCTTTTGATGGTAAGTCGGCTATGTGTCCATAACTTGACTCTACCTGAAAATCGCTCCCTAGAAATTTCTCGATCGTTTTCGCCTTTGCAGGTGATTCCACTATTACTAAATTCTTTGCCATTGGTCTATTTTTCTGCAACAAAAGTAGAAGTTTTTTTTAAATATCAACCCTGATAATTTATTTTTGAAGTATTTTGACTTAATGTTTCTAAAAATTGAAGATTTATCTGTAAACATATTGATTATATATATAGGTATAGTTTTTAAAGGTTTGCAACACTAAATACTCTTTTTTTGAGTACTACAGTTTTAGCCCGGATTGCAGTAAAAAGCCCAGAATAAAAAAAGCTAATTTTTCGTACCAGAAAACAGCGACCAGCGGAAGCTCGTTTTTATGGTATAGAAAAATAGCTTTTTTTATGAGGACTTGAAACGGAAAGCCGGAAATAGCTCTTAATAAGTAAAATGCAATTTGTAAAATGTAAAATGTATTTACAAAACAATGTTAACGAATGATTCTGAAAACATTGTTAATTCTTTATCTGACATCTTGTCACATTGACCGTATTTACGCTATCTTTGCACTTTGAAATTTTACAATGGAAAAGATTATTGAAGAAAGCAAACAGGGCGAAAGTCTTGTTTTAGAAAATAAGCCTGAGAATACTAAAAAACTTTTCATAGAGAGTTACGGTTGTGCGATGAATTTTTCGGACAGTGAAGTCGTAGCTTCCATCTTATCCGGAAACGGCTACAACACAACTCAAACCTTAGAAGAAGCCGATTTGGTTTTGGTTAACACTTGCTCAATTCGTGACAAAGCTGAACAAACGATTCGCAAACGTCTTGAAAAATACAATGCGGTAAAACGTACCAATCCAAAAATGAAAGTGGGTGTTCTTGGCTGCATGGCGGAACGTTTGAAAAGTCAGTTTTTGGAAGAAGAAAAAATTGTCGATCTTGTTGTTGGTCCTGATGCTTACAAAGATTTACCCAATTTACTGGCAGAAGTTGAAGAAGGACGTGACGCTATTAATGTAATTTTATCAAAAGAAGAAACGTACGGAGATATTTCGCCTGTTCGTTTAATGAGCAACGGAATTACCGCTTTAGTTTCAATTACCCGCGGTTGTGACAATATGTGTACCTTTTGTGTTGTTCCTTTTACACGCGGGCGTGAGCGTAGTCGTGAACCACAAAGTATCATGAAAGAAATTCAGGATTTATGGGAAAAAGGATTTAAAGAAATTACACTTTTAGGGCAAAACGTTGATAGTTATCTTTGGTACGGTGGTGGTTTGAAAAAAGATTTTGAAAATGCTTCTGAAATGCAAAAAGCTACTGCGGTTGATTTTGATCAGTTGCTCGAAATGGTTGCTATTGGTTTTCCAAAAATGCGTATTCGTTTTTCGACCTCCAATCCACAGGATATGCATGAAAGTATTTTGCATGTTATAGCGAAATATCCGAATATCTGTAAGCACATTCACTTGCCTGTACAATCCGGAAGTAACAGAATCTTAAAAGAAATGAATCGTCTGCATTCTCGCGAAGAATACATGGCTTTGATTGACAAAATCAGAGCAATTGTTCCAGATGCTTCGATTTCGCAGGATATGATTGCCGGTTTCCCAACGGAAACTGAACAAGATCACCAGGATACAATGAGTCTTATGGAATATGTAAAGTATAACTTCGGTTATATGTATTCGTATTCTGAACGCCCTGGGACTTTGGCCGGAAGAAAAATGAAAGATGATGTTCCGGAAGAAACAAAATCCAGAAGATTACAGGAAATTGTTGACTTGCAACAAAAGCACGCCTGGTTTAGAAGCGAAGAATTTGTTGGAAAAACGGTTGAAGTTTTAGTTGAAAAAGTTTCTAAAAAATCAAAAGAAGAATTCTCCGGAAGGAACTCGCAAAGTATAACGGTGGTTTTTCCAAAAGAAAATTATAAAATTGGTGATTTTGTAAACGTAAAAATAACAAGCTGTACTTCAGGAACGTTGAAAGGTGAAGCAGTGGGCTATTCTGAAATGAATTAGTTTTTTAACCGCAAATTTCACAAATTTTCGCAAATCATTTTTCATGATTTATATGAACGAATATTACTACGAGAAAGATCAAGATTATCAAATTGTAGGCATATGTATGGAAGTACATAGATTATTGGGGCCTGGATTACTTGAAATTGTGTATAAAGACGCGTTAAAAATTGAATTTAAAAATAACAAAATTCCGTATCATCGAGAAAAGGAATTTTCAATAGAATACAAAGAAGTTATTTTACCTCATAAATTTTATGCCGATTTTATAGTTTATGAAGATATAATATTAGAATTAAAATCAGTTAAAGAAATTAGCAATGATCATCTTGCTCAAACATTAAATTACATGAAGCTTGCAGATACTCCTGTTGGAATAATTGCAAATTTTCAAAACAAAATCATTAGTACACAAAAGATTGATAAATTCCTAAACTGAATTTGCGCTAATTTGTGTAATTTGTGGTTAATTTAATAAATAACATTTCTAACCGATTTAAAAAAAATCTGTGTTAATCATTTTAATCTGTGGCAAAGAAAAATATAAGCCAAAGCTTTAGGCATAACTTGACACAAGGCTGAAAGCCGAACTGACGAAGTAAACCTGAAACGAATAAAACTTGAAACAAAAACAAATGGAAACAGTTCAAGCAATAAAACAACGATTTGAGATTATTGGGAATGACCCAAAATTAAATCGCGCCATTGAAAAAGCCATTCAGGTTGCTCCTACTGATATTTCGGTAATGGTAACCGGAGAAAGTGGTGTTGGTAAAGAAAATATTCCGAGAATCATTCATTCGCTTTCACACAGAAAACATGGAAAATATATTGCGGTAAACTGCGGTGCCATTCCGGAAGGAACTATCGACAGTGAGCTTTTTGGTCACGAAAAAGGGGCTTTTACAGGTGCTACAAGTACCCGAGAAGGCTATTTTGAAGTAGCTGACGGCGGAACTATTTTTCTGGACGAAGTTGGAGAACTGCCTTTAACAACCCAGGTTCGTTTGCTGCGTGTGCTTGAAAATGGCGAATTTATAAAAGTAGGTTCGTCTCAGGTTCAAAAAACAAATGTGAGGATTGTTGCAGCAACAAATGTCAATTTATTTAATGCAATTGAAAAAGGAAAATTTCGTGAGGATTTGTATTATCGCCTAAGTACGGTTGAAATTACCTTACCTCCTTTAAGAGAAAGAAATGAAGACATTCATTTATTGTTCCGGAAATTTGTGGCTGATTTTGCGCATAAATACAAAATGCCTCCATTGAAACTGGATGATGATGCCGTGCAGCTTTTACAAAAATTCAGATGGAACGGAAATATTCGTCAGTTGCGAAATGTTGCCGAACAGATTTCAGTTCTGGAAACCAATCGCGATATCACCTTATCTACTTTACAATCGTATTTACCAACTGAAGGAAGCAATTTGCCATCTGTAATTAGTGATAAGAAAAAAGACAGTGATTTTAGTACGGAAAGAGACATATTATATAAAGTACTTTTTGACATGAAAAGTGATTTAAATGATTTGAAAAAACTCACTTTGGAATTAATGAAAAACGGCAATTCTAAAGTACAGGACATCAATCCGAATCTGATTCAGAAAATATACGGTTCACAGGAAAATGACAGCGAAATAGATTTTGAAGAACAACCCAGAACAGCAGTTATGACGCCAGCAGTGCGCGAAGAAAATTATCATATCCAAGAAGACAATAATTATTTAGATGCCGAAACGATTGAGGAAGAAGAGATTTTGCGTTTAGAACAAAAGGAAATCGAAATGATCAAAAAATCACTAGAGAAAAACAAAGGCAAACGAAAAGCAGCCGCTGACGAATTAGGCATTTCTGAGCGAACTTTATATCGAAAAATCAAACAATTTGACTTGTAATTTAACCTCAAAGATGCAAAATGTTTTAAACGAAAATAAATATCTTTGAACCAAACATCAGCGAACTGACCAAACAACTCTTAAAATAAAAATGAAAAACTTAAAATATATTTTAATTCTGTTAATCGCTACAACCTTTAGCAGCTGTTCTGTATATAATTTTACAGGTACCGGACAAATTGATGCCAAAACATTTCAGGTAAACTTTTTTCAGAATAACGCTGATTTGATTGAACCGGGAATCGACAGGGAGTTCACATTGGCTTTACAGGATTTGATTATGAATCAAACCAATTTAAATCTGGTTAGTTCGAATGGTGATTTACTTTACGAAGGTGAAATTGTAGATTACAGAATCACTCCGATGACAGCAACTGCTGACCAGCAAGCTTCTCAAAACCGCTTAACAATTCGTGTAAATGTTCGTTTTTCAAATAAAAATAAGGAAACTGACGATTTTGAAAAAACATTCGAATTCTATCACGATTATCCGGCACAGTCCCAACTTGTAGGAACCGTTTTAAATGAAGCTATAAAAGATATATTTGAAAGAATAACTCAGGACATCTTTAATGAGTCGCTAGCCAAATGGTAAAAAACTGATTTTTTTAATTGCTTAATCACTAATTGATAAGCAAGACCGATTAATAATTAAGCCTAGAAGATTAAAAACCAAATCAATGAACGTAGCCAATTATACTTACCTGATTAACAAACCTGATGCCATTACCGAAAAGCAGACAGAAGCATTAGGAAGTGTTTTGAATGAATTCCCGTATTTTCAAAGTGCGCGCGCATTGCGTTTAAAAGGGCTTTACGATCAAAATAGCTTTAAGTATAATTACGCTTTAAAAGTTACAGCTGCCCATACATCAGACCGTTCCGTTTTGTTTGATTTCATTACTTCTGAAGCCTTTACTTCTATCCAAGGCGAATTTTATGACCGTAAACTTAGAGATCTTTTAAACATAAACGTTTTTGACAGTGAAATTGTCTTGGTGGAAAAAAAGAAAAAAGCTGCTGAAATTCGTATTGATCCTATTGAGAAGTCTATTTTAGATTCAATTAAAGAGGCTGCAATTGTAAAAGCTTTTGAAGAACCTGTAAAAACTGACGAAAAAACAATTCCTGTAATTTCCGAACAATGGATTTTAGATTCTTTTCAAGAAGTCACAAATGTTACTTTTGAAAAACCAGTAAAAGTTGAAGAGATGCCAATTGAAGCGGTTTCCGAACAATCTATTTTAGATTCTTTTACAGAAGTAGGAAATACTACTTTTGAAGAATCTGAACAAACTGAAGAAAAACCAATTGATTCCATTATTGCGCAACCTGTCATAAATTCCTTTGAAGAAATAACCCCGATTATAAAGGAAACTCCTGCTCTTGAAACAGTGCCTGAACCAACTCCTGTCATTAAGGAACCTATACGAACCTTTTTTGATGAAATTGTAGACGATGAAATTGTAGACGATGAAATTGTAGACGATGAAATTCCGGAAGTAAAAGTTGAGCCAATTGAAGAATCAATATATAATGCATTACAACAAGCTTCAGCAGTTGTTTTTGAAGAAGTTTCTACTGAGGAAGTTCCTTTGGTGATTGAGAAATCAAAAGAAACTGAAATAGAGGACACAGTAAAAACGGCCGAAGAAAATCTGGAAATAGGAAAACCATTGGATTTCTCTGTTAATGAAAAACACTCATTTCAGGAATGGCTCCAATTAGCAAAACCAGAAGCAATTGACCGGACCAATGAAAGTCCAAAAGAAGCAGTACAGACAGAAACAAAAGTTGAAAACATAACAGAAAATAAAATGATTGATGAAGAGAAAAAGAAAAAATTAGAAATCATCAATAAATTCATCGAAACAAACCCTAAAATACCACCTATAAAACAAACTCCAATAATTCCGGCAATACCACCTGATTCTTACAGGGAAGATAATTCTTATTTAATGACAGAGACTTTAGCAAGAGTATATTTAGAACAAAAAAAATATACAAAAGCAATTCAGGCATATGAAATATTAATTTTGAAATATCCAGAAAAAATTACTTTCTTTGCAGACCGCATATCGGATATAAAGATTTTACAACAAAATAACAATAACAATAATTAAGTAATGAGCACATTTTCAATTTTTTTAGTTTTAATCACAATAGTTTGTTTTCTATTGATCGTAGTAATCATGGTGCAAAACCCTAAAGGCGGAGGATTATCTTCTACAATTAGCGGAACTCAAATGTTAGGCGGAGTACAAAAAACCACTGACTTTTTAGACAAAAGCACCTGGACATTAGCTACTATTCTGATTGCTTTAATTTTACTTTCAAGTTTAAGTTTTACAGGATCATTAAGTGATACTGAATCTAAAATTATTGAAAAAACCGAAGCCACAGCACCTACTGCTCCAGTTGCTCCGGCTCAACAGACACCAGCTCCGGCAACTCCTGCCGCTAAATAATAGTTTTGAAATAAATACAAAAATGCCAGCCTGTCAAAGCTGGCATTTTTTTTAGGAAAAAATGTCAGTTTTATAAGCATGGCATAATTTCTGAAAGTCTACACAACATTAAAAAACGTATAACTATAATAATATAAAATCATGGCCTTAAACATTAAACCGCTTTCAGATCGCGTACTTATCGAGCCAGTTGCGGCCGAAACCAAAACTGCCTCAGGAATTTTTATTCCGGATACTGCCAAAGAAAAACCACAAAAAGGAACTGTTGTTGCTGTAGGAAATGGTTCTAAAGACCACACAATGACCGTAAAAATTGGTGACACTGTACTTTATGGAAAATACGCAGGAACAGAATTAAAACTGGAAGGAACTGATTATTTGATCATGCGTGAGGATGATATTCTGGCAATTATCTAAAATTAATACGTATTAAGTACTCGGTATTAAGAATTAAGACTAAAGTAACTTGAAACAAATCGAACATTAAACAAAAAAGAAAAAATGGCAAAAGATATAAAATTTGATATTGAAGCACGTGACGGATTAAAACGTGGTGTTGATGCATTGGCAAATGCTGTAAAAGTAACTCTTGGACCAAAAGGTCGTAACGTAATTATTGGAAAATCTTTTGGTGGACCAACGGTTACTAAAGATGGGGTTTCTGTTGCAAAAGAAATCGAATTAAAAGACCCATTAGAAAACATGGGTGCACAAATGGTGAAAGAAGTTGCTTCTAAAACCAATGATTTAGCGGGAGACGGAACTACAACTGCTACCGTTTTAGCTCAGGCAATCGTAAAAGAAGGTCTTAAAAACGTTGCTGCAGGTGCAAATCCAATGGATTTAAAACGCGGTATCGATAAAGCCGTTGAAGCCATCGTTGCCGATCTTGCAAAACAAGCCAAAGTGGTGGGAAGTGATTCTGATAAAATCAAACAAATCGCTGCCATATCTGCTAATAATGATGAAGTTATTGGTGAATTGATCGCTACAGCATTTGCAAAAGTAGGCAAAGAAGGTGTTATTACTGTTGAAGAAGCTAAAGGAACTGACACTTTCGTGGATGTAGTTGAAGGAATGCAGTTTGACAGAGGGTATCTTTCTCCTTATTTCGTAACCAACCCAGAGAAAATGGAAGTTGAATTAGATTCTCCTTACATTTTATTATACGACAAAAAAGTTTCTTCTTTAAAAGAATTACTTCCGGTTTTAGAGCCAGTCGCACAATCAGGGAAACCATTATTAATTATTGCTGAAGATGTTGACGGAGAAGCGCTATCTACGTTGGTAGTAAACAAATTGAGAGGTGCCCTTAAAATTGCTGCTGTAAAAGCTCCGGGCTTTGGTGACAGAAGAAAAGCAATGTTAGAAGATATCGCCATCTTAACTGGTGGAACTGTAATCTCTGAAGAAAGAGGATACACATTAGAAAACACCACTATCGAAATGTTAGGAACTGCAAAAAGAGTTTCTATCGATAAAGACAATACAACTATAGTAAGTGGTGCAGGTGAAGCAGATATCATCAAAAACCGTGTGAACCAGATTAAAGGTCAGATGGAAACTACAACATCTGATTACGATAAAGAAAAATTGCAGGAGCGTTTGGCTAAATTAGCTGGTGGTGTTGCGGTTCTTTATGTGGGTGCTGCTTCTGAAGTGGAGATGAAAGAGAAAAAAGACAGAGTAGACGATGCATTACACGCAACCCGTGCTGCCGTTGAAGAAGGAATCGTTGCCGGAGGTGGTGTTGCATTATTGAGAGCTAAAGCAGCTTTGACTGAATTAAAAGCGGATAACGCTGACGAAGCAACCGGAATTCAGATTGTTTCCCGTGCTGTAGAATCTCCATTAAGAACTATTGTTGAAAATGCAGGTCTTGAAGGTTCTGTAGTTGTAGCTAAAGTTTCTGAAGGTTCAGGTGATTTTGGTTATAATGCTAAAACTGACGAATATGTTGATATGTTAGCTGCCGGAATTATTGATCCTAAAAAAGTAACTCGTGTTGCATTAGAAAATGCTGCATCTGTTTCGGGAATGATCTTAACTACAGAATGTGCGTTAATCGATATTAAGGAAGAAAATGCCGGAGGCGGAATGCCAATGGGGGGCGGAATGCCGGGAATGATGTAATCGTTGTTCACTTCTTAGAATTTAAAACGCCAGATAGATTTTTCTATTTGGCGTTTTTTAGTTTATAAAATGAGTTTGGATCTAATCGATACATTTTCTGATTAAGAAACCACTTTATAAGTTGGATCTTCAATAACATTTACATTAATAATCGCATCGGCATTTTTTAATAATTGACGAGAGTCTTCGCTTAAATGTTTTAATTCGACAACTTTATTTAATTGATTGTACTTTTTGGTCAGATTATTCAAAGCTTCAATAGCCGACATATCTGCAACACGACTTTCTTTAAAATCAACTATAATATGATTTGGATCGTTTTGGATATCAAAACTCTCAATAAAAGTTGTTGTAGAACCAAAGAATAATGGTCCATAAATCACGTAATGTTTTATACCATTTTCATCTATATGATTTTTGGCCTGAATTCTTTTAGCACTTTCCCAGGCAAAGACTAAAGCAGAAATAATTACTCCTATTAAAACAGCTAAAGCAAGATTGTGTAATACTATTGTAATCACAGCAACCAAAATCCCAACAAAAATATCATGTCGGGGCATTTTATTGATCACTTTAAAACTTGCCCGTTCAAAAGTGGTAATTGCGACCATCATCATCACTCCAACTAATGCTGCCATAGGTAATTTACCGATTACAGGCGCTCCAAAAAGAATAATCAATAAAATAGTCAACGCAGCAATAATTCCAGAAAGTCTGGCTCTAGAACCTGCTTCCAGATTAACCAGAGTCTGTGCAATCATCGGACAGCCGCCCATTCCGTAGAAGAAGCCGTTTAGAATATTTGAACTTCCCTGCGCTATACATTCTCTGTTACTATTTCCACGGGTTGCTGTAATTTCATCAACTAGATTCAGCGTAAGCAAACCTTCTGTCAATCCAACAGCTGCAACGATTACAGAATAGGGAAATATGACTTTTAAAGTTTCAAAAGACAAAGGAATATTAGGAAAATGAAAGGGTGGAAATCCGCCTTGTACAGAAGCAATATCCTGGACGGTTTTCGTTTCAATATTAAATACAAGCACAACAACAAAAACGACCATGATAGCGACCAAAGAGGCCGGAACTGTTTTTGTTATTTTAGGAAATACTAAAACGACACCAATGGTCAAAGCAACCAGCCCCAGCATAATGTATAATGGAGTACCCTGTAGCCACGAAACTTTTCCGTTTACAATTGTTTTAAATTGTTCGAGCTGAGACATAAAAATTACAACCGCAAGTCCGTTTACAAAACCAAACATTACGGGTTGCGGAACTAACCGGATAAACTTTCCGAGTTTAAAAAGTCCGATACAGATCTGCACAATTCCGCCCAGGGCGACGGCTGCAAAAACATATTCTATTCCGTGCGATTTCATCAGAGCAATCAAAACGATTACCGTTGCACCTGCCCCACCTGAAATCATTCCTGGTCTTCCTCCAAATATTGCCGTAACTAATCCGGCGATAAAAGCAGCATATAGTCCAACCAAAGGCGGAAAACCTGCTAAAATTGCAAATGATAATGATTCCGGAATCATGGTCATGGCAACCGTTAGTCCTGCTAAAATTTCATTTTTATAATTGACTTTTTGGGTGAAATCGAAGAGTTGGAATGCTTTTTTCATAGGCGACAAATTTAAAAAATAATAGGCATAAAATCTACAAACCTCTACACTCAAAAGCAACTTATGCATTTACAGCTGTTTCAACAATAGCTTTATACATCAAATACTAAAACTGATGATAATTTTTATTCTAACGGGACACAAATGTATCCCAGACAATTCAAGTGTTCTACAATATTTTCAGGTTTAAGTTTTGCGCCTTCTACCCGCAAAATTCTATCACAGTCCTCTAAATCAAAATTGATTTTATAATTAGGAAACAGTTTTTGAATAATAGCCAGAACCCGACTTTTATCTGATTCCTGCTGAACATTTGTTTTAAAAACTTCTACCATCATAATTATTAATTTAAATTATAAACTGAACTAATTTCTATTTTCGATTAAAAAGATTGTACGAAATTCCAAACCTAAAATTCCCTTGTGTATCTTCTTTCTGGTCATAAACATATTTGTTTGTACGCTCTCCCCTTTCTGTAATACGCGTACTTAAAACATTATTTACACCGGCTTTTAAAAATCCATTTATTTTTGGTGAAAAACTATATTCATAGGTAATTCCGGATTTTAACTCTAACTGATTAAGTTCATAAATACCTTTTAAATTGACAGAATTTACATTGAGATAAAAACTTTCAGTATTTAGTTCTGTTCCAAAAGAGATTCTTCCGTTCTCTAACAATTCTCTTCTAAACAAAAGACGCTGCGGCAAAATAAAATCCATATCCCATTTTGAATCTTTAAATTTATGATTGACCGTAAAAATTGGCGTTATCGGTACAATCGACGATGGATCTAATACTCCCAAAGTACCAATAGTTATGATTGTATTTGGTGTCCTTTTTACAACTATTATTGCCGATAGCATTCCTTTTAATCGTTGTAAATCATCTTCATTTCCGTCAACACTTACAGTTGCATTGTAAATAACCGGCTTTTTAAAAAGAGTTGACATATAAGTAGCGCTTACCGCACCCGCCCAATAATGAAAATCTTCCTTTCTTCCCGAAATTGTCTGTGTTGTATTATAATTGTAAATATTTCCAAAATTATAATTTTCATATTTATATCGAAGTGAAGTTGTCAATACAAGCTTTTTAGTTGTGGAAACGTAAAAAGGCATATTAAATGCCGCTTTAAACCGACTGTGGCTTTGGATTCGGCCTTTTTCAAATTTATTCCCAAATAATTCCGAATCATAATTGGAAGGGCCTAATGATTCATATTGCACATCAAAAGTTCTTGTCGTTGGAAATTTGTCTACTACTGCTTTTCCTAAAGTTTCAATGACAGGTTCTTTTTTCTGAGCTATAGTATGCAAAGATGACAATACAACGATTAACAAAATGATTTTTGATTTCATAAACTAATTTTGAATAAGGATTAAAACTCAGTCCAAAAGTAATTTAGCCATCCTGATTTTAATAGCAATTTTATACCAGTGGCTTATATTTTATACCAATGGCGTTTGTATAATTTATACTTAGTAAATAGTTATAAACCATAATTAGAGTAATTTTGCATTATGACAATCGCTAAAATTTATCAAAATTTTTTTCTACGCAATCTCATTGTAAATACTCTTGTTTATCTTGTTATTCTGGCTTGTATATATGATGAAATAAAATTGGATGGGCACGACTGGGCTTATATTCTCAGAAAAATAGCTATTGGTTATTTCCCTACTATTGTGTGGGTTACCTGCTTTAATATTTTTATTATCAGACCTTTTTTATTCCGTAAAAAAATAAGACTTTTTTTCACACTCCTTGTAACTTATTGGATTACTTTTTATTTTTTTATGGGCTGGTTTTTCCCAACAGCAGGACTTGGAGAATTAAGAACCCTTCAAATATTGTCACTTATCATCAATGGAACATTTTTCTATTTTATTCACATTATTATTACTAAAAAGGTAATGCAGGCTGATAAGGATATTATGAATTTCAAGTCTGAACTTTCGTTTTTAAAACAGCAGCTTAATCCACATTTTTTACTGAATGCGATGAATAATCTTTACGGAGAAGCATTATCAGAACCAGATAAAGTGCCAGACCGAATCCTAAATCTTTCCGATATGCTGCGTTACCAGATTGAAGCCTGCAAAAAAGATTATGTTTTGGTGGAAGAAGAAATTGCTTTCGTAAAAAAATACATTGAATATTATAGCTTTAGAAATGAACGTCTAACAGTTACACAAGATTTTGAAGGGGATTTTGACAAAATTGAGATTCCGCCACTGTTCTTTTTGCCATTAGTAGAAAACGCCGTTAAATTTTCTGCCGAAACTGCTGAACCCTTTATAAATCTGGATTTAAAAGTAAAATGCCGAAATTTGAGGTTTACCTTAAAAAATAATTATCTGGAGTCAGGATCACGACTTTCCGGTACTGGAATTGGGATTGAAAATCTCAAAAGGCGTTTAGAAGTGTATGGACTAAAGCACAATTTAAATTGTGAAAAAGAAAAAAATATGTTTATTGTAAAATTAAGTATATGGCAATTACCTACCGCTGTATTATAATTGATGACGAGTCGCCGGCACACAAAGCACTTATCTCACACATCTCAAAATTTGACAATCTGGAACACTCCGGAAGTGCTTTCAGCGGAATGGAAGCACTTAAAATGCTGAATGAAAATAAATACGATATTATTTTTCTTGACATTAACATGCCCGTAATTTCGGGTGTTGAATTAATGGAATCTCAACCAAACCGCCCGCTTACGATTGTCACCACTGCTTATTCTGATTTTGCGCTTTCTGCTTATCAAAACGATGCGATTGATTATTTGATGAAACCTATTTCATTCGAAAAATTCTCTAAAGCAATCGAAAAGGCTAAAATTTATTTCTCCGGTAACAGCGCAAAAAAAGAAAATATCTCAACCGGAAAAGTGCTTTCGCATCGTGTAAACGGTCAAATGACTGATATCCCTTTAAGTGATATTATTTATATCGAAAGTCTGGGCAACTACATGAAACTCTACAGTTCGAGGCACAATCTTCCGATGATTATTTACGGTTCTCTGGCAAGCATTTCAGCAGAAATTGACTGTACCGATTTTCTGCAAGTGCATCGTTCTTATATTGTAAATATCAGTAAAATCAGCACTGTAACTTTTAAAAATCTTACGATGTGCAATAATGAAATTATTCCGGTGGGAAGGAAATATAAAATTTTACTGGACAGCTTTTTTAAGTAATATTGTGTTAAAAAACCATATAAACACTCAACTAAAACCAGTTGAGTGTTTTTTTTTATAAAAAAACACCGTATAAATACTTGCTTCATATTTTAAAAATAGTAGTAATCTTGTTGAATATGTTAAAATAATTTTATTGCAAAAACAGAAGCTGCAAATGGACGTAATAGACAACTCTGCACTGTGAAATGCAATAGGTAAGTTAGCGAATGCCTCTAACTCCATGCATAAAATTAACACTGATAAAACTACAAGGAAAGAACAAAAAAATAGATGTATAAGAAGCCAACTATATAAAATAAAAACCTCGGAAGCCGAAAAGAGGATTACAGAGTAGGCAGAATTTTAAATTTAGAAATTATGGTAAATATTTCTGTAACTGTTTTTGGAGGATTACCTCCATTGCCAATCAAAGTCATTATCGATAATCTTGATAATAATCATGACATAAAATTTTCAAGAAATAATTCTTTTAGTGAGGATTACATTCTTCCACCCGGAAGGTATATGATTATTATTTCGGGAATGAACCCTAGTGGAGGGAAAACTGAAATGCACGTTCATGGAGATTTCAGTGAAGGACCTTTACCTACAGATGAGAAAACAACTGAGAAAACTTATTATTCTCAATTATTTTATGGTGTCATAAGTAATTAATTATGAAAAAATACACTACAACAATCGTTTGTTTATTGACATACATTTTAAATGCTCAAGTAAACTTAGTAGAGGTAAATGAGAATTCAAAATCTGGTAATTACAAAGATATTCTAACCTCATTTTATCAACTTGCGGTTAAAGATTTTTCAGGTGAAGAAAAATCCATAGGTTTTAATTCAACTCTATTTGCGTTAAAATCTAAAGCAAATCCAAATCTTTTAAAAGATGTAAATTATATTGAAGCAACTTTTTCAAGAAATTTTCAATTCAATTTCAAAATTGATTTGAATAAAGATTTAAAATACACAGGTTTTACAGGAGGAATATCTTATGCTCTCATAAACAATCGAAATGAAACACTTGCTAATTTCAGAGGAACACCACTTGAAGCGAAATACAACGATCTATCTGAATTTTTAGGCACGGTTCAAGCTACTATTGGTAATCAAATCGCTTTAGATGCAACAATATCTGACAAAAAGAAGGAATTTGAACTATTACAAAATGCTGTTGATGAAATTTTAGATTATAAAAGCGATTTAACATCAAGCAAAAATCCTTATGTAAATAAAATTCTAAAAGCAATCGATCCCCAAATTGCTAGCAAGGGATATGGTGAGACGATAACCAACAGCAGCGGATTAATGGCACATCTAAATGAACTTACTCAAGCTTATTACAAAGAATTACAATCAAAAGGCCTGTTAACTATAGCAACAGATGGAACTTCTAATGAAAGTGGAAAATTTAATAAGGCTTCGTTTAGCATAACATATTTAAAAGGGAATAAGGAAGCCTGGAATGAAATTGACTTAAGAGCGAAACTTATTTATGCTGATACTTTAGTTACAGATCATTTACCACGAACTGAATTAAATACAAAAATTGGCTCGAACTTTAAATTCGGAAATGATTATAAAAAACAAAGCTACCTAGAAATTAAAGCTGTTGCAGAGTATAATAAAATATTTAATAATGTATTATCTGATGAAGATGACGAGGTAATTACTGCAAACGCTGAAATCAGATTAAGAATAGCAGATGATCTTTGGATTCCTCTAGTAATAAAATATGATATTGAAAAAGCTAATTTTCTGGGTTTCCTAAATGTTACTTATAATTTTGAAGGATTTTAATACATTTTAAACTAAAACTATTTACAATTATTGATACTAACCAAACACAACCATCATGACTAATAAAATAGGAATATACATTACTGGACTTGGACAATCTATTGATAATGAAACAGTAGAAAAACATGCTGAAAGACTAAAAAATGAACTAAGTTTTACCACAACTGGATTTGACTATTATTTAAAAACAGAAAAAATATTTTACATCCCAGAAAAAAGCAGCACGGTAGTCCAGCTTTTAAGAAAAGATAAAAAAACCGATAATGAAGAATTAGTATATAAAATATATGATTTTCAATATCACAACATACTAACAGACAAATTTTCGCATCGCAATATTTTTATTAAAAGTTTAATATTATTTAGTTTAGTGATAAAAAAATTACCTCATATCTTTTTGAAGCTTTTCAATCGCAATGGTTTTAGCAGACCTGGGCAAACTTTCTATGCCTTTTTAATACTTTTCGTAATTTCATTATTTATACTTTTTTTAATACCTACCTGTATTGATTTAATCTTAAATTCCGGGGTTTTTAAAAAACCAGACAATTCAATTTTAGAGAAAATAATAACACGGGTAGATGCTGAAAAAGTGAGGGAATATAGCAAATCAATACTTTCATTTACTGCCCTACTACTATTATTTGTGCCTCAATCAAAAACACTTATTACTTCTTTGGCAACAGAATTTGCTTGTGTAGACAGTTATATCAATAATGGAGAACAAAGTCAAATTTTATTAGGCAATCTAAATTTACTAACAGAATATATTGCTGAAAATGAAACCAATCCAGAGCTACATTTTCATTGTTACAGCTTTGGTAGTATTATAGCACTGGATGCACTTTTTCCGATAGCCAATATACCTCCAAGTGATAATATCAGAAATTTAACAACATTGATTATCACTATAGGAAATCCATTCGAATTCATAAATGCATATTATCCAAATTATTACGAAGGCAGATCTCGTGTTATGGAAGACAAGATAAAATGGCTAAATATTTATTCCTTATTAGATACTTTTGCAACCAATTTCAGGAATGATAATAAGAAAGGCGAAGCTCAATTTGGCTTAAAGGACATCTCTACTATACCCGAAAACATCAATTATGAAATACGTAATAAACCTTTAAATGCAATTGATTTTATATTACTAAACAGTATAAAGATGCACAAATGTTATTGGGACTCGTTAACGATTGGGGAAAGTTGTCTAAAAGTTTTATTACCTAGTATGAAAAAGGGTAATTTAATAACCGAAAGCATTCATCCAAATCCAGTTACTCCGGTAAATACTGAAACCACACCATTAGAGTAATTTTTTATAAATTGATCCGCGAATTTTAAATTATACACAAATGCCTGTTAAGTTCATATTTTATGTTCTTAAAGCATAAAAACTTTTTACAAAAGTGCCGAGTTTGAACTTGGCGCTTTTTATATCTACTAAACCCTCAATATGATGAAAGTTTGCCTTTTGTTTTCTGTAATAAAACACATTTATAAGAAATCAAACAATTATAATCTATCCCCAGAACCTTTTTAATCTCCATTATTTCGCTTTTGCATTTTGTCTAAAATCACAAACGACCAATTTTGGAGTACAATTTTCTAATGCCGGATCATAAGATATCATCCTACTACAGACATTTTTTGCAATGCTGACTGGGAGCAAACAATATCATTCTCCCTGGAACAGAAAAAATATATTCAAAAAACAACAAATAATGAGTATCTTAAGTATAATAAAGAAATTTTTAACCCTTTGGATGAAATTATTCAAAAACGTTAGTTTCGAGTGCTTTTTGTGAAGAGAAATGGAGCAAAAAATGTATCGGGAATCATTTTCAATAATTTTTTTTCTGTTCCTAATACGATTTTCTATCGAAAATTACTCAAGAAGACAAAAAATTATTAGCAAAACTCATTACAACCAACTCCATTATCTTACTTATATCAGCAACTTGCAATTGGCATTAAAAAAATCTAAAATTAAAGACGAACTTGGGTTTCAGCTGATCAATCCTACAGGATTGTCTGGTAATTATACTGAAACTATATTTAAAAAATATATCAATTTCCAATCGAATTCAGCTCTTTTTTAAACAATAACTAAACTTTAATACAAATACCACTCAAAATCAAGTTTCGAGTGTTATTTTTACGCTTTAGAAAATACTACTAAGATTAAAGTATCCGAAATTCATATGACACGAGAACATTACATTCCCTTTAACAAGGAATTCTTACTCGAACAACAAATAGCTGCTTTTGCAGAAGATCAGAAAAAAGCAGAGGACTTTAAAAGGTTATTCGATATCATCGAACATTATTATCATTATGAAGCTTTTAATCTTAATCGAAATCTAAAACAAAACTATGCTTTATTTGATCCAGATTTAAGTGAGAAAGAGCGTGAAGGATTTGTAAGCAAGAGTGATTTTTCAATCTTTAAAGAAACTCTTCTCAAAGTTTTAGGGCATGGCAACTATCGTCGTGTTGATCAAGAAACACTGGACAAAGCCTTCAAAGATTCTGATTTAATTGGCTTAAAGCTTTCAATAGACTTTAATGCTTTTAAAGAATATGAATTATATGTTCGTGGCCATCATAAAGCAAAAGAAAAAGTTAAAAAATATATTTTCTGGAAGAAAGAAATTGAAATCGAGTATTATGATCGTGTTATGATTTATCTGAATTATAACGAAGCCGATTATCTTAGTAAGAAAAAAGTAAAATTAGGAAAGATGCCTGTTGATCCGGGGTCGATCGTTTTGAAAATCTTTAAACGTGTACCTATAAACGACCTTGAAACCATTTTCCCAAATGCAATTCCAAGAATGTCTGCTACTGACAAATTACTTCTCTGGATACCAGGTGTTTTCGGTGGTATTTCATTATTAAGCGCCAAGGTAATTCCGGCCTTGATTAACATGTATGATGCTTATCAAACAGGCGAAGCTATTGATTTATTAAATAGTAAAACCTCCTTAAATCAGGGATTAATTGCACTCGGAATTTTATCTGCTTATTGTTTTCGTCAATACAATAATTTTATAAACAAGAAAATCAGATATTCTAAGATGCTTTCGGACAGTCTTTATTTTAAAAACCTTGGAAATAACAGCGGTGCTTTTTATTCGCTTTTAAATTCATCTGAGGAAGAAGTACTTAAAGAAACTATTTTGGCCTATACTTTTTTATACAAAAGTGAAAATCCGTTAACGGCTGAAGAAATTGACAATCAAATAGAATCCTGGTTTAAAACTAAACTAAATACAAACATTGATTTTGATGTAAAAGATGCTTTATTGAAATTAAAAAACATCGGTCTTGGAATAGAAACCAATGACAAATGGGAAGTTATTCCTCTTGAAAAAGCACTCGTTACGATTGATCAATTATGGGATGATGCTTTTGATTATAACAATCAAAAATAATTTTCTATTTGATTGTTATTAAACTTGTATACGACAAATCTGAAATACAAAATCTTTATAATTTTATCAATTCCTTTAATCCATTCTCAACTTTCTTTTTCATGTGTACTTTTCTGTTTTGTAATAATACCTCTATTAAAAACACTTTATAAAAGTACCAGGAAAAAAAACCAGCATTTCATCGGATTTATTTTGCTCTTTATCGATTTAATTTGTAATATTGACAAGGTTAAAAAAACAAAAATTTGTTTATTAAAAAAAATCATTTCTATTCTATAATTTTTATTTTTCATCTATTTGTATGAAAAAAAATCATTACAAAAGTTAAAACTAAAGATTTAAAAAAATTAATTAACAAATGATTACTATTTAAACAAAAAAAAGTTATGACAAAAAAAATGCTTCTTGGTTTGTGGATTTCGTTTCTTTTAATTTCTATTTTCATCCTTGTTTTAGGTAAATGGATCCAATCTGGCTATTGAAAATTATTAAAATTGTCATCAAAACACACTGGTTTTAGAAAAAAATATTCTGAATATTTTTAGAATATTTAATAAAAAAAGTGCTTACTAATTAGTAAAAGAAAAAAAGAGAACTCAAACAAGTTCTCTTTTTTTTACGTTCACAAAATTTACTGATAACTTATTCCGTTTCTGTTTCAATAAAATTTTCCACTGTTTCACCCACAGTTACTAATTCAGGTTTAGAAGCTTTAAGTGCATTGAATCTTTCTAACTGTTCCAATTCTTCTTCTTCGCCGCTAAAATAAGGAAAGACATCCATAATTGGGGATTCAGAAATTGCCGGAATAGTATAATCCCCCATAGTGTTTTTCATAACAGCAACGGTGTTATCATAAGCTTCCTTTACATCGTTTGCCTGCACCAGTATATACATGTTCGTTTTGCGCTCTTTTCCGCTTTCTTCATCAAAAGCTATTAAAGAAATTTTCGATTTAAACCAACGGTCTGCGTTTTCAAAAGGATGAATTTCTGCATAATTTGCCACTTTTATGTTGGTGATCTTAAATTCCTCACTAACATACGCCTTCATTTCTTCATTAATTCTGCTTTCAGCTTCTGTATACGATATGGCGTCTACCAGATAAGGTTCTGTTGTAACCTTTTGTGACCCAATATCATCCGTTTTTCTGTATTTTACTTTACATTCGTACCAAATTGCGCTCATTTCTTTTGTGTTTTTTTAAGGAATCCAAAGATAGATTTTCATAGAAAAAAAATCGGCTATTCGAGAAATAGATATTCACAATTTTAGAACAGGAATCAGTTTTGAAATTGTATCGTAAATCAAAAATATTTTATAGCTTTGATACAATCCTAAATTACAAAAAATGAGAACATTAGAACAATGGTTTGAAGAATATGCAGTTAGTCATCAAAACCCAAAAAACAAAAGCATACATTATATCTGCGTACCAGCGATTTATTTCTCAATTGTTGGTTTATTGATGAGCATTCCCAATAAATCCATTTCCAATACATTATCACTCAATATGCCAATAATTGAAAATTGGGCAGTTGTTGTATTGATTTTTGTACTTATTTTTTATACAAGGCTATCAATTGCTATGGCTTTTAAGATTGCTGTATTTTCAGCAATTTGTCTGACTGCAAATTATTACATCAGCAAGATTTTACCTTTATGGATGTTTTCTGTTGGTGTTTTTATTATTGCATGGATCGGACAATTTTACGGACATAACATTGAAGGAAAAAAACCATCTTTCCTTAAAGATGTCCAGTTTTTAATGATCGGTCCTGCCTGGGTTTTAGAGAATTTGTTTTCTAAGAAATGATTTTAAATACCATTTTAATTTTCACTATGGAATTTATGTCTTCATACTATAAAGAGCAATATGAGTTTGTAAAAGAATCCCGAGAAGTATTGTTCGGATTTTGTAAAAAAATTTCAGAGGAAGACTTCGTTAACCAAAATTCTTCATTTGGTCGTGGCGGAAGTATCAGAAACCTATTAGTTCATGTAGCCAACACTTATGAATATTGGATTGCCAATCTTGCTTTAAACAAAAATATAATCTATGCTGAATACGAAAACTTCAAAAATATACAAGATGTAATAATATTGTTTAATACTATAGACGATTTCATGTTCAAATTCATTTCAGAGCTTGATTATTTTGATAATGGGATATCATATAAAATCAAAAATATTAATCATTCAACAAAACCTCTTAGATTGTTTAGTCATGTAATTACCCATGAATATCACCACAAAGGTCAAATATTATCTTTGGCTAGACACTTAGAATATATTCCTGTTGATACTGATATAATGAGATAATTATCATTTGAAATAGCAAAAGTGGCAAAAATTCAGAACTGGCAAATTTAGGATACAGTATAAAGCAAAATGCTGGATTTGGAGAACCTTTCAGAAAATGGATTTACTACTTTTAAAAGCTATCAGCAAAAGGTTTGAACAGAAAATAAATGTATGCTGCAGTAAATTTTCTTCTAAATCGAAAAACCCTAGCCCAGACAGTAGCGTCATCCTTTTATGGCGGGTTTCGCCATAAAAGATATAGCGTAGGCTGGATTAGCTTCAAATAAAAAAGGACAAAAAAGAGAAATTCTTCTTTGTCCCGTCAAGTGACCACGGAGGGGTTCGAACCCCCAACCCTCAGAGCCGAAATCTGATATTCTATCCAGTTGAACTACGTGGTCAAAAATATTTAATTTTTAAATCCCAATTCCAAATTTGAGACGATCTAAACTTGGAATTTGGATTTTTTTTATTCAAATTTAAGCAAGTAACTTCTTGACTATTGTCGAAATGGTTTTACCTTCAGCAGTTCCTCCTAACTGAGCAGAAGCCAAGCCCATAACTTTCCCCATAGAAGCAATTCCTGAAGCTCCCGTTTCTGCAATAATTTTAGCAATTACCGCTTCTACTTCTGCTTCGCTTAATTGTGCCGGTAAAAACTTCTCAATTACAGCTACCTGAGCCAATTCGGGCTCAGCTAAATCAGGACGGTTTTGTTCAGTAAAAATTCTTGCACTTTCTTTACGGGTTTTAACTAATCTCTGAAGCAATTTAATCTCATCTTCTTCCGATAATTCTTCTTTAGATCCTGAAGCTGTAGAGGCTAACAGCAATTCAGATTTAATGGCTCGTAATGACTCTAATGCAACAGTATCTTTTGCTCTCATGGCGGTTTTTATCTCGTCCATGATTTGTGCTTGTAAACTCATTTTGTTTTATTTAAATAAGCAGTGCTTATAATTGATGTATAATGTGAATGATAAATCCCCACGTAGCTTTAACTTTTTTTATCATCGAAAAGAAATCAAATTTCTAAATTCTGTGCGAAGATAAAAAAAATAACCCGAAAATTAAATCCAATTTTCGGGTTATCCTAATATTAGATCTTAAACTAATCTACGTTGTCGTGCAAAAATGAATTATTTGAACGCAATTGCAAATCATTATTGCTGTCAGTTCCTACAGAAATTCTTGAATTGGCTGCATTTGATGGTGTATTCGACAAATCGATACCTAATCTTTTATAGGCCGGTTCTTTTTCAAGTTCATCAATTCTTGAAACATTATTATGGAACTTATAATTAAACTCTTTTAGCTTCTTTCTTCTTTCCTCAGCTCTTAAACGCAATGTTTCCTCAATTGTCAATTCCATTGGAGAAATTTCTGAAGTTGTGGTAAAATCAGGCTGACTTGTAAAATCTACTGCCTGCTTCAATGTAATATTTAATTCCTCCGGAACTACATCTTCTGTCCCTTTTTCAACTGGTTTTGATGTCATTAAATCATTCTCAACCTCCATATACTCTTCTAACGAATACTTGATGATTCCATTCTCAGAAACTTCTGTTACCGGCACAAACGAAACTGGTTCATTTACTTTTATATTACGGGTTTCATTTGTCAACTCGAATAAAATTTTATTATCCTCGACAACTTGATGTTTCTTTACTTCAGGCTCAGCTCTGAAAAGAGGCAAATCAAATGAAAAAGTAGTTTGCTCCTCTCTTTCTAAAATTCTCTGTTCAACCTGTTTTGTTTCCTGAAAAGACTTCACTTGAGGACTTGAAATAGTAAAATCGATATCTGTAATTGGCGATACGATTTCAAAAGTCACATCAAGATTTTTGATAAACTCAGACATAACAACTAACTCTTCCTGATTTATTGCTGGAGTAACAGGAGCAACAGCCACGGGTGTAGGTGTAATTGTTGCAGTTGTATCTTCCATCAAATCAAAAACAACTTTTGGCTCTGTTGGAGCGGTTGGAGTTTCTGCATTCAAATCAAAAGAAGTAAGAGGTCTGTTTGTTAAATTATGAACACTTCTTTGTTCATCTTCTAATGTATGGATGATCTTTTTGGGTTCAGTATTTACGATTTCATTTTGTTGTTCAACATCAAAACCAGTAGCAATGATGGTTACAGCAATGGCTTCACCAAGAGTTTCGTCTTCACCAACCCCCATGATAATATTAGCATTATAACCTGCTTCTGCCTGAATATGATCGTTGATTTCTCCGATTTCATCAAGTGTAATTTCATTAGATCCAGAAACGATAAGCAACAATACGTTTTTGGCTCCTGTTATTTTATTGTCATTTAATAACGGAGAATCCAATGCAGATACTATAGCATCTTTGGCTCTGTTATCACCTTCTGAAACAGCTGATCCCATAATAGCTGTTCCGCTATTTGCCAAAACTGTTCTGGCATCACGTAAGTCGATATTTTGAGTATAGTGGTGCGTAATTACTTCGGCAATTCCTCTTGATGCAGTTGCCAAAACTTCATCCGCTTTTGAGAATCCGGCTTTAAAACCAAGATTTCCGTAAACTTCTCTTAATTTATTATTATTGATTACAATTAGCGAATCTACCTGCTTACGCAATTTTTCAATTCCTATAAGTGCTTGTTCCTGACGCACTTTTCCTTCAAACTGAAATGGAATTGTTACAATACCCACTGTAAGGATTTCTCTTTCTTTTGATAATTGTGCTATAACAGGAGCAGCTCCTGTACCGGTTCCACCACCCATACCGGCAGTAATAAATACCATTTTAGTACCACGGTCTAACATTTTTTCAATGTCAGCGATACTTTCAATAGCAGATTGCTGCCCTACATCAGGATTTGCACCTGCTCCAAGACCTTCTGTTAAATTTACACCTAACTGAATTTTGTTTGGTACTGAACTATTTTGAAGTGCTTGTGAATCTGTATTACAAACGATGAAATCAACGCCCTTAATACCTTGTTTGAACATATGATTGATAGCGTTGCTACCTCCTCCTCCTACACCTATTACTTTGATTACATTTGATTGGTTTTTTGGTAAATCAAATGAAATGCTTCCAAATTCTGAGTTGCTCATCATCTTTTTGGTTTTGAAATTCTTATTTAATACATTTTTTACTTCTTGACTTGGGGCCAATAGTAATTCCTTTTCTCTTATTTATTTTATTCTGCGTTGTCTAAAAAATCTTTAATTTTGTCGACATACCTGTCAAAAAATGATCTTCTTATTTTAGTTTCTGTGGATTCTTCAACAGCTGAGTTGTTTCTAACCTCTCTTGATTGCTCAATAGTCTCCACTCTTTCAACGTAGTTTTCTTCAACTTCGTATCGTTGCTGGGGTACTGGGGTAACATTTCTGTAAACAACCTTGGGCTGTTCATTTACAACTTCCATCCTCACAGCACTTTGAGAGCTGTTCTCAATACTGTTCATTACCAATCCGACAGCAGTTGCAAACAATGGGCTGGAAATTTCTTCGCTTGAGTTCCCTGCCAGATGCTCATTAGGATATCCAATTCTGGTATCCATACCCGTAATATATTCGACTAACTGCTTGATGTGTTTTAATTGTGCTCCACCACCTGTCAGAACAATTCCTGCTATTAATTTTTTACGTGGATCTTCATGTCCGTAAGCTTTGATTTCAGTAAAAACCTGTTCGATTATCTCTACCACACGGGCGTGAATAATTTTTGATAGATTTTTCAGCGAAATTTCTTTTGGTTCTCTTCCTCTCAAACCTGGAATAGAAACAATTTCGTTGTCTTTATTTTCTCCCGGCCATGCTGATCCGAATTTTATTTTTAAAAGTTCTGCCTGTTTTTCAATGATTGAACACCCTTCTTTAATATCCTCGGTAATTACATTTCCTCCAAAAGGAATTACAGCAGTATGACGAATGATCCCATCTTTAAAAATGGCTAAATCTGTTGTACCGCCTCCAATATCAATAAGGGCAACCCCGGCTTCTTTTTCTTCCTGACTCAAAACAGCATCTGCCGAAGCCAATGGCTCTAGTGTCAGTCCGGATAATTCTATTCCTGAACTCTGAATACATCTTCCTACATTTCTGATAGATGATGCCTGTCCAACTACTACGTGAAAGCTCGATTCTAATCTTCCGCCGTACATTCCGATTGGTTCTTTTATTTCAGACTGACCATCAATTTTAAATTCCTGTGGCAAAACATGAATAATTTCTTCCCCTGGTAACATGGCCAGCTTATTGACCTGATCAATCAAAAGCTGAATATCTTTTTCACCAATTACTTCTTCGGGATTATTGCGGCTTATGTAATCGGTATGCTGAATACTTCTGATGTGTTGTCCTGCAATACCGACAACCACGTCTTTAATTTTATAACCTGAGTTTGTTTCGGCTTCAAGAATAGCTTGCTGAATCGATTGGATCGTTTGTGTAATGTTGTTTACAACACCCCTTGCTACACCCAGACTTTTGGATTTACCAATACCCAAAATTTCTAATTTTCCATACTCATTCTTTTTGCCTATCATGGCAACTATTTTGGTTGTTCCAATATCTAGACCTACTGCAATATTATCTTTTTCCATTTTCTACTATTTTGTGCAAACTACTTGTTCCGTAAACCTGAGATCAATTTTATTATATTTATATAACGAACTGTCTAAAACAGCTTTTTGAAAAAAGGCTTTATAATTCCTGAATTTTTCATCCATATTCATCGTTCTTCCAAAATCAATGAAGTAATTATAATTTCTATTAAACATCTTTAAGCTACCATTAGGCATAATTTCTATTGCAATGATGTTTTTTTTCAAAAACGCATCGTCATAAATTGTGCGAAATAGGGCAGCTAAATCTTCGTTATTTTTTTTATTTATTGTCCCCGAAACAAGAGGAACCCGCGCCGTAAAATTGTCAGACAAAGGCATTTTATTTCCTTCATAATCAACATAGAAAGAGCTCACACCATCATAAACTCTTACTATTGGTGTTCTCTGTTTTACCTGCGCTTTGAGAACTCCATCGATACTTACAAAAACATCTGACTTTTCAATCATGTCGTGTGCATCGAGGATTTTTTCAATTTTGTTCAAATCTACTTCATCTTTTCGGATACTGGAAGCGTCTCTTTTATTTTCTATCAACAATTTATTAACCGTTTCCGGCTTCACAAAAAGCGTATTTTCTCCTACAAAAACAACCATAGCTTTTTTGAGTTTTCTATCTCCGTTTCGATGCTGGGCAAACGAATACAAAAAAAGAACAAGTCCAAAAATGAGAATCAATCGAATATTTGTCCAATTAAATATTTTCATTTAGTGTTTTTTTGATTGACGGAACCATTTCTCCAATATCACCAGCTCCGATGGTTACAATTATTGGCGCATCACTGGCTTTAATCTGCGCTAATAAATCATTTTTTGCAACAATTTTTTTGTTAGGATTTGTCATTTTTGTCATCAGCCATTCTGATGTAATTCCTTCCATCGGTAATTCGCGTGCTGGATAGATATCCATTAAAAACACTTCATCAAAAGCTGACAAACTTTCTGCAAATCCATCTGCAAAATCTCTTGTTCTGCTAAATAAATGCGGTTGAAAAACGGCTAATACTTTTCGTCCGGGATACAACTCTGTAACCGCCTGATGAACAGCATTTATTTCTGTTGGATGATGGGCATAATCATCTATATAAACTAATTTTTCTGTTTTTATCTGGTATGAAAAACGTCTTCTGATTCCGTTAAAAGAAGCAAGTGCTTTTGCAATAGCCTCTGTTGCAGTACCAAAAGTTTTTGACATCGCAATAGCCATTAAAGCATTCATTAAATTATGTTTTCCCGGAAGTCCAAAACGCAAATCCTTCATAATCTCTGATGGTGTCTTCACATCAAAAACATAGCTTCCTTCTTCAATTCGGATATTATACGCTTTATATACTGCATCTTCATTTATAGCACACTGCATTCCATCAAGAGGCAGCTGTTTTGTTATAAACAATTTATTTCTGTCTTCGACTTTTGAAGCAAATTCTATAAATGATGCTTCAATTGCATCACTTGTTCCGTAAATATCTAAATGATCTGCATCCATTGATGTAACACAGGCAATATTGGGATGCAAATGCAAAAATGACCTGTCAAATTCATCTGCTTCTACAACTGTTACGGTTTTTCCGCTTCCAATCAAATTAGAGTTATAATTCTCTACAATACCACCTACAAATGCCGTAACATCTGCTCCACTTTCATGCAGGATGTGACCTAAAATACTAGATGTTGTAGTTTTTCCATGTGTGCCTGCCACAGCAAAGCAAAATGTGTCTTTTGTGATAATCCCCAGAACTTCGGCGCGTTTTTTGACCTGATAATTTCTTTCGATGAAATAATTCCACTCTGAGTGTGTTATAGGAACGGCAGGTGTAAAAATCACTAAAGTATTTTCTACATAATAGTCGTTAGGAATTAGTCCTATATTATCTTCAAAATGAATATCAATACCGCTTTCGATTAATTCACTTGTAAGCATTGAAGGCGTTTTATCGTATCCTGAAACTTTTTTTCCGATATACTTGAAATAACGGGCCAAAGCACTCATACCGATTCCTCCGATACCTATAAAATAAACGTTTTGTATTTGATTTAAATTCATTTCAATTTTTAATTTTGAGCTATTTACACATTTATAAGAAATTAGTAATTAAGCTTTTGTGTGTTTTTATTTTAATAACTCAAAACACTTAAAAATAGCGTTCTGAATTCTTTATCGTGTTCTATAATTATCAATTAAAGTTATATTATAACAACTTTTTAATTTCGTCTACTATAACTTTCGTAGCATTTGGCTTAGCTAATTTTTTAATATTCTCGCTTAATTGATGCTGCTTCTCTGAGTCTTTCAATAAAGCTTCAAAAACAATACTAAATTCACTTTCTAATTCTGTTTCTTTTAATAAAATGGCTCCTTTTGCTTCTACAATTGCCTGAGCATTTTTGGTCTGATGATCTTCGGCCACATTTGGCGACGGAATGAAAATTACCGGTTTCCCCACAATGCATAATTCAGAAACTGAGGAAGCACCTGCACGCGAAATAATCAAATCTGACGCAGCATAAACAAAATCCATTCTTTCAATGAAATCAACCACTTTTACATTTGGCTGATTGTATTTTTTATAATCCTCAAAATATAGTTTTCCGCATTGCCAAATTACCTGTACCTCTTGCGAAACAAAATTCTGCAGTTCTTTCTCAATCAACTGATTGATTCTTCTGGCACCTAAACTTCCTCCCAGAACCAACAATGTTTTTTTATTTGGATCTAAGCCATAAAAAGTAATTGCTTCGCTTCTTTTACTATCTATATCAATTAAATCCTGGCGAACGGGATTTCCTGTCAAAATGATTTTTTCTTTTGGAAAAAATCTTTCTAAATTTTCATAAGCTACACAAATCGAATTTGCTTTTTTACTTAATAATTTATTGGTAATTCCCGGAAAAGAATTTTGTTCCTGAATAACGGTTGGAATTCCTACTGAACCGGCTGCCTGCAATAAAGGTCCACTGGCAAAACCACCAGTTCCGATTACTACATTCGGCTTAAACTGCTTAATAATTCTTCTTGACTCTAGCAAACTTGCTGCTAATTTTAAAGGAAACATTATATTTTGTAATGTTAACTTTCTTTGTAAACCGGCAATCCAAAGACCTTTTATTTCGTAACCAGCCTGAGGTACTTTTTGCATTTCCATTTTATCTTTGGCACCTACAAAAAGAAATTCAGCATCAGGAAATTGTAATTTCAACTCATTTGCAATCGCAATGGCAGGATAAATATGTCCTCCTGTCCCGCCACCGCTTAGTATGAATTTATATTGTGTCATATTTTTTTAAAGTATAGTGTTTAAAAACTATTCTCTTCTCAATTTTATTTATTTAATACTGCATTCATCGGATTTCCGGAATTATCTTCGATCGAATACATTCCCTCTTCTTTATATATTTCATCAGCAGGTAAATCTTCCTCTGATAATTCTTTATCAATTAGCCTTTGAAGTGCTTCTTTTCTTCTTTCTTTATCTTGTTGTTCTTCTGCAATTTCTTCTTCTTTTTTAGTCACACTGATAATAATTCCCAAAGAGAAACAAGTCATCCAGATAGAACTACCACCACTACTTATAAGCGGGAGCGTTTGTCCTGTTACCGGCAATAATTCAACAGCTACTGCCATATTAATCATTGCCTGAAATATCATTGGAAAACCAAGCCCTACGACCACTAATTTTCCAAAAAGTGTATTTGCTTTATGCGATGCAATTACAAATCTGAAAAGCAACAACAAATATAAAAGCAAGATTGAAACTCCTCCAACTAGTCCGTATTCTTCTACTACAATCGCATAAATAAAATCAGAAGATGATTGCGGTAGAAAGTTTTTCTGAACACTTTTCCCTGGACCTAAACCTCCTAATCTTCCCGATGCGATAGCAATTTTTGCTTTCTCAATTTGATAATCATCTTCATCAGGTTTGTCTGTGGTAAAATTCATAATACGGCTTTCCCAAGTTGATACCCTGCTGAAGAACCTTGAATCTGGAAATGCTTTTGCTACCAATAAGAAAAATATCAGCATTGCAACACCTGAACCAATAATGAAACCAATATATTTTAATGGATATTTACCAATAAAAGTCAGCATTATTACCATGGCGAAAATCAACGCTGTGGTCGAAAAGTTTGCCGGTAAAATAAGTGCCAGTGTTATAAAAACCGGCAACCAAAGCTGTATTAATGAAACCTGAAAAGGTTCATTGCTGTCTTTTGTTTTTGATAAATAACGTGCTACAAATATAAAAAGAACGATTGCTGCCAAAGTCGACGTCTGAAATGTAATACCAATAAAAGGCACCTGGATCCAACGACTTGCATTTGCACCGGCAATTACAGTTCCTTTTAACAATGTGTAAAGCAACAAAAACCAAACAACAGGCAAGGCAATTTTTGAAATGGCTCTAAAATAATGGTATGGCACTTTATGCACCCAATAGATAATCAAAAAACCAATACAAATATGGGCTAGATGTTTGACCAAATACCCTAAAGTATTTCCGGTTCCATGACCGATGTAAGCCAAATTACTACTCGCACTAAAAACAGGCATAAACGAAAACAGCGCTAATAAAGCCACGAATGACCATATTACTCTATCTCCTTTTAATTTGTTAACTAGCTCTTTCATAATCTTTAATTTCAAGTATTTCTTGTTTTAGGTTTCAAGTTCATCCTAACTTGAAACCTAAAACCTGGAACAAATTTTTTTACAAGTTGTGTACCGCTTGCTTAAACTGCTTTCCTCTGTCTTCGTAACTCTCGAATAAATCAAAACTTGCGCAGGCAGGAGATAATAATACCGTATCTCCTTTTTCAGTTAATCTTTGAGCTGTTTTCACAGCATCATTCATATTGTTTACCTCTACCATAATATCAACTACATCACCAAAAGCTTCGATAATTTTGCGATTATCAATCCCTAAGCAAATAATTGCTTTTACTTTTTCGCGAACCAATGACATTAATTCATTGTAATCATTTCCTTTATCAACACCACCCACAATCCAGACTGTTGGTACATTCATATTTTCTAAAGCAAAGAAAGTAGCATTTACATTTGTTGCTTTTGAGTCATTGATGTACTGTACATTTTGAATTTTTAAAACCTTTTCTAAGCGGTGTTCAACACCTTGAAAATTTGATAAACTTTCGCGAATTGTTGCATTTCTGATTTGCATCAATTTTGCTACAGAGCTTGCTGCCATTGCATTTTTAATATTATGTTTTCCTTCTAACGCAATGTATTCTGTTTCCATTGTAAACTCTTCCTGGTTGATCTTTATTTCCATTTTATTGTTATTTATAGAAGCTCCTTCGTCAAAACTTTTAGTCAGTGAAAAAGGAATTAATTTAGCTTTTGTTTTATTGTTTTTTAACCATTCTGTAGTTGCTTCATCATCGGCATCGTAAATCAGATAATCACTTTCTGTCTGATTCATTGTAATTCTGAACTTTGAATTAATATAATTCGCATATTTATAATCGTAACGATCTAAATGATCTGGACTTATATTGGTTATTATGGCAATATCCGGTCTGTACTCTATTATTCCATCGAGCTGAAAACTGCTTAATTCGAGCACGTAAGCATCATATTTATTTTCGGCAACCTGCCATGCAAAACTTTTTCCTATGTTGCCACCTAAACCAACATTTAATCCTGCTGATTTTAGCAAATGATGCGTTAACATTGTTGTCGTGGTTTTACCATTACTCCCTGTTATTCCGATTGTCAATGCTTCGGTGTAAGGCTTTGCAAACTCGATTTCTGATATTACTTTAATTCCGGCAGCGACGAGCTTTTTTACTATGGGAGATTTTTCTGGAATTCCCGGGCTTTTCATGACGACATCGGCATTCAAAATCAGATCTTCTGTGTGTTGCTCTTCTTCCCAGGCAATTCCATTAATTACAAGAACTTCTTTATAACTTTCCTTTATTTTCCCAAAATCAGATACAAAAACATCATATCCTTTTTTCTTTCCGAGTATTGCGGTTCCGACACCGCTTTCTCCTCCTCCTAATACTACCAATCTACTCATCTATCTCAATTTTAAAGTAACAATTGACAATATTGCCAGCATGACAGCTACGATCCAGAAACGCGTCACGATTTTACTTTCATGATATCCTTTTTTCTGATAATGATGATGCAAAGGCGACATCAGGAAAATTCTTCTGCCTTCTCCAAAACGCTTTTTAGTATATTTAAAATAAGCCACCTGAATAATTACTGAAGCGCTTTCTGCCAGGAAAATTCCACAAAACAAAACAATTAATATTTCTTTACGAACAGCAATTGCTAATACTGCTATAATCCCTCCAATGGTTAGACTTCCCGTATCTCCCATAAAAACAGATGCCGGATAAGAATTATACCAAAGAAAACCAATCAAAGCACCTACAAAAGCAGAAATAAAAACGGTCATTTCTCCTGAATTGGGGATATACATTATATTGAGGTAATTAGAAAAAATGATATTACCCGAAACAAACGTAAATATCCCAAGTGCCAAGACAGATATGGCCGAAGTTCCTGCTGCAAGACCATCTATCCCATCAGTCAAATTAGCTCCATTAGAAACTGCAGTAATAATAAAAATAACAACCGGAATAAAAATCAACCAGGCCCATTTTTCATAGCCTTCACCAGTCCACGCTAAAATTTCAGCATAATCAAACTCATTGTTTTTTACAAAAGGTATTGTAGTGGCAGTTGATTTTTCTTCAACAGGAGCCTGAAGAACAACAGTCGTGGTATTAGTGGCTTTGAAACTTTCACTATAACCAGTATCTGTTCTCACTGTAACAGCCGGATTAAAATAAAGAACGGATCCTACAATAATACCAAGACCAACCTGACCAATAACCTTGAATTTACCTTTAAGTCCTTCTTTATCCTTTTTGAATATTTTAATATAATCATCCACAAAACCTATTGTACCCATCCAAAGTGTTGTAACAATAAGTAATACAATATAAATATTATGCAAACGGGCAAATAACAAAACAGGTATTAGAGTAGCAAAAATGATGATCAATCCTCCCATTGTTGGAGTACCTGCTTTTTCATTTTGACCTGCTAGCCCTAACTCACGAACAGTTTCTCCTACTTGCTGGCGGCGTAAAAAGTTTATAATTCTTTTTCCGTAAATTGTTGACAAAAGCAACGAAAGCATAAAGGCCAAAGCTGATCTGAAAGTAATGTACTGAAATACTCCTGCTCCGGGAACATCCAATGTTTTGTTTAAATATTCAAATAAATAGTATAGCATATCTTATTTTTTTTATTCCAATTTCGAATTAAATTCCATTTCTAAAATCCTAACATGAGCTGTGGATTTTGGAATGTGCAATTTCTATTTTTTTATTTTTTTAGTTGTTCCAAAATTTCTTTTACCGTTTCCATGTCATCAAAATGGTGACGGACACCATTTATTTCCTGATAAGTTTCATGACCTTTACCTGCAATTAAAATAATATCGTTTGCTTGTGCTAATTGACAAGCCGTTTTTATTGCCTGCTTTCTATCTGTAATTCTCAGTATCTTTTTATAATTATGAGCTTCAATACCTTCTTCCATGTCATCTAAAATCACTTCAGGATCTTCATTTCTTGGATTATCAGCTGTCAAAATTGCTTTATCACTTAAATTTGCGGCAATTTGAGCCATGATTGGCCTTTTGGATTTATCCCTATTTCCTCCACAACCTACTACGGTAATTAATTGTTCATTTTTAGTTCTGATGTCATTAATTGTTTTTAAAACATTTTCCAAAGCATCGGGAGTATGTGCGTAATCAACAATTGCAGTAACATTGCTCTCTGATACGATATACTGAAACCGTCCGGAAACACTCTCTAAATCAGACAACAAGCGCAACGCTTCAAGACTATCCATACCCAATTCGATTGCCGTTCCATAAATAGCCAATATGTTATAAGCATTAAAAGTACCTATCAGTTTTACCCAAACTTCATTATCATTCACTTTTAATAATAAACCTGACAATTGACTTTCCAAAATCTGCGCTTTAAAATCGGCATATGTTTTTAAAGCATACGTAAATTTTCTTGCTACTGTGTTCTGCAGCATTACAGGTCCGTTTTTATCATCAATGTTTGATAAAGCAAAAGCTGTTTTTGGCAATGAATCAAAAAAAGATTTTTTAACGTCTCTATATTCTGCAAAAGTCGGATGATAATCCAAATGATCGTGAGAAAGGTTTGTAAAAATTCCACCTACAAAATGCAGGGCTTCCGTTCTTTTTTGATGAATTCCGTGCGAGCTTACTTCCATAAAGCAGTGTGTTACTCCGGCCTCAATCATTTCATTCAAATAATGATTAATAGTGATTGAATCCGGTGTTGTATGAGTTGCTTTATATTCTGATTCATCAACCATTATTTTGACTGTTGATAGTAAACCAACCTTAAAACCTGCTTTTTGAAACAATTGAAATAATAATGACGCAATAGTAGTTTTACCGTTTGTACCTGTAACACCTACTAGTTTTAATTTCTCAGAAGGATTTTCGAAGTAATTAGCTGCCATAAAAGCCAAAGCCGTATTGGTGTCTTTTACCTGAATGTATGTAATCCCTTTTTCAACATTTTCTGGTAACGCATCGCAAATAATAGCAGTTGCACCTGACTGAATTGCTTTTTCAATGTAGTCGTGACCATCTGAAAGAGTTCCGCGAATGGCTATAAAAACATCATTTTCCTTAATTTTTCTTGAATCAAAATCGATTTTTTGAATAGCAATATCTGTTGAACCTGTTACAGATTCAATAGCTAGTTTATATAATATGTCTTTTAGTATTTTCACGATAATTCTAATACTATAATTGTGTTTTTATTAAATCTTTGTCCAGGCTGTACAGACTGTTTTTTTACTTTTCCGATACCGATCACTTTTACTTTTAAATCCAGATTCTCTAGTAAGGCAATAGCATCCATTCCTGGCATTCCTTTTAAATTCGGAATCAGTTTTGTTTTTTTATTGGATTCTATATCAAACTTGTCATAACTGTATTCCTGTTTTGGAATTTTAGAATCCAAACGTTTAATTTTATTTGTTGAAGGCGCATCAGTAAAAATCTTTTGGGCTATTCTTTTAAAAACCGGCCCTGCAACATCAGCTCCGAAATAATTATTTTTTGATGTATTGGGTTTATGAACCACCACAATACAAGAGTACTTTGGGTGATCTGCCGGAAAATATCCAACGAAGGAAGATGCATAATATAAAGCTGATTTTCCTTCTTTTCCTCCATAGTTCATCTGAGCCGTTCCTGTTTTTCCTGCCATCGAAAAATCTTTCGAATACAACTTAGAACCTGTTCCTTTTTTAACCACATTCTGTAAAACAGCTTTTATTTTTTTTAGCGTTTCTTCCGAACACACTTTTGGGTTTATTATTTCTGTGTCAAACTTCTTGATTGTTTTATTCCACTCTTTAATTTCAGAAACAAATTGTGGTTTTACCATTACACCATTATTGGCAACCGAATTATAAAATGTCAAAGTCTGCATTGGGGTAACTGAAACATTATAACCAAAAGCCATCCACGGAAGTGTAGTTCCTGACCAGCTTTTATCTCCCGGATGCGGAATAACTGGCCTTCCCTCACCTTTAAAATGCAATCCTAAAGTTTTATCCAATCCCCAATTTCTAATATGATTTACAAATTTTGACGGATTACTTTTGTAATTATCATAAACCGCCTGCACCATAACTGTATTTGAAGAAAGTTCAAATCCACGTGCTAAAGAAACTTTTCCATAACCTCCATTGTGCGAATCACGAACGCTGCGACCGTAATATTTTACCACTCCGTTATGACTGTCAAAAACTGTGCTTGTATCTGCAACCTTATCTTCTAAAATCGCCATTAAATCAACTAATTTAAAAGTTGACCCCGGCTCGTGAGATTCAGCAACAGCATAATTGGTAGTTTCATAATAAGTCCCGTCTTCTGCTCTTCCTAAATTTGAAATCGCTTTTACATAACCTGTTTCGGTTTCCATCACAACTACACATCCGTGATCAGCTTCGTAATCCTGAAGCTGTTTCAATAAGGCGTGATGTGCAATATCCTGAATAAAAACATCAATTGTTGAAATTACATCGTAACCATCAATTGGATCAACTTCGTTTACATCACGAATTGGCTTCCATTGTCCTTTGGCAATTTTTTGTTTTAAAATTTTACCGTCTTTTCCGTTCAGATAACTTTTAAATGCCCACTCGATTCCTTTCCCAACCTCTACTCCCGTTGCAGGATCAATTCGGTCGTAGCCAATTGTTCTTTCAGCAATTTTCCCTATTGGATGTTTTCTAACTGTCTCCTGTTCAATAATAATTCCTCCTTTAAAAGCCCCTAAATTAAATAGCGGAAAGCCTTTAATTCTCATATAATCAGTATAACTTAAATTACGTGCAATCAAATAATACCGGTTTTTATTTTGCCTTGCTTTTCTTAGCTCATTTTGATAATAGCCACTTGGTCTGCCAAATACAATCGCTAAAGAATCTGAAAGAGGCTTTACATACTTTTCGAAGTTCTCTTCTTTTGGTGCTTTTGAATCGAAACGAATTTCATAATTAGGTATTGATGTTGCCAGTAAACTTCCATCAGCAGAGTAAATATTTCCTTTATTGGCCGGAATTACAAAATTTCTAACCGTTCGCTGTTTCGCCAGTTTTCTGTAATAATCTCCTTCTACCCATTGAATATTGGTCAACTTAACAACAATAGCAATTGCCATCAAAAAGATGAAAACTGCTACGAGATAAATTCTGTAGGATATATGTTTATCGTCTACTGCCATATTCTTTTAAAGAAACTTTTTTCTTCTTCTTTTTTAACTTCTATCTTTATCGGAGGAACAGTAGAGGGATAAATCTGTTTTTTAAGCATTTTATCCGATATAGTGGACTCCATTTTTAACTTCATCAATTCTGAACGTCGGTCTACAAATTCAGATCTCAATTCTTTTACTTCGTTGTTGAGTTTTGCAATTTCAAAAACCTTTTGTTCGTATCGTTGTGTATTTGCAATCATTATTATAGCAAGCAGAATGATAAAAACAATGAATCTCCAGTTTTTAATTGCATCATCGTTAATCAGAAACCTTGCTTTTAATATGCTAAATACGCCACTTTTCATTTTCTACCTATTATATTATATCTTTTCAGCTACCCTTAATTTTGCACTTCTAGCCCTGTTGTTTATTTTAATTTCTGCATCATCCGGAACAATCAATTTTCCGATGGTTTTAAACGGAACAGAAAAATTTCCAAAAAAATCACGTTCCGGCTCGCCTTCAAACATTCCGTTTTTAATGAATCTTTTTACTAGCCTGTCTTCTAAGGAATGATAGGATATTACAGAAAACCTTCCGCCCGGTTTTAAAATCTCTAATGATTGCTCAATAAATTCTTTTAAAACATCCATTTCCTGATTTACTTCAATCCGGATAGCCTGATAAATCTGAGCCAATATTTTATTTCGAACTCTTTCAGGTAAATATTTCGCTAAAACTTCTTTCAATTCATCAGTAGTTTTGATTGCATGATGCTCTCTGGCTTCTATAATTGTCCTAGACAATACAGGGGCATTTTTCAATTCTCCATAGTCCAGAAATACCCTTCTCAAATTGGCATCATCATATTCATTAACGACACGATACGCATTCAAATCATTTTTCTGACTCATCCTCATATCGAGTTCCGCATCAAACCTTGTCGAAAAACCTCTTTCCGGAACATCAAACTGATGCGATGAAACTCCTAAATCTGCCAAAATTCCGTCTACACTTTTTACACCATGAAAACGTAAAAATCTTTTTATAAACCTAAAGTTTTCATTGATCAAAGTAAATCTTTCATCCGGTAAAGCATTTGCAAGCGCGTCCTCATCCTGATCAAAAGCAAATAACTTTCCGTTTGGTCCTAATCGCTTCAAAATTTCTTTTGAATGACCTCCGCCACCAAACGTAACATCTACATATATTCCGTCAGGCTTAATATTTAAACCATCAACTGTTGGATGAAGTAAAACCGGATTATGATATTCCATTGTCGTCGTCATTAATATTTCCCATTACTTCTTCGGCTAAATCTGCAAAATCCATATCTTCGCCGCTTATTGATTTTTCATATAAATCCTTATCCCAAATCTCCACAATATTAACCGCAGATGAAAAAACCACATCTTTTGAAATACCTGAAAAAGAAACCAAATCTTTTGGAACTAACAATCTTCCCAATGCATCAATCTCTACTATTTTAACTCCTGCAGTAAATCTTCGGATAAAATCATTATTCTTTTTTACGAAACGATTCAGCTTGTTGATTTTTTGCATCATCAAATCCCACTCTTCCATTGGATACAACTCCAGACACGGTTGAAAAACAGAGCGCTTCAAAACAAATCCGTTTTGAAGAGATGAAGTCAATTGCTTTTTTAAAGGCGCTGGTATCATTAGCCTTCCTTTAGCATCGACTTTACACTCATATGTTCCTACAATAGTGTTCAAGAAAATCAATTAACATGTTATACAGCAAAAATATAAAAAATATTACCACATTTTACCACTATATACCACTTTGTTGATAAGTTTACCTACTTTCACACCTTATCACTTAATTAATGGACAATCAATACTTTACACATTAATCAGTTTGCAAATAAATTCAAGAAATATTTGTAAAAATTAAATAGTCTTTCTCTTAAAAAAACAATTATAATGCAATGATTTTAACATTTTCAAGATTCAACAAAAAGCACTCTAAAACCTGATTTTTAAACATTTATAAATTCTACTAAAATTATGTAGTTAAAAAATGACAGCAAAAATTCATTTTTATTTATTAAACCCTATATTTGTCCAAATTGAAATTGGTATTAAATTAAATGGACAAACACTACAAAAAAGAAGGCAAATACAGCTATTTTGAAGCTGGAGAAGGAACTCCTATCGTAATTCTTCACGGATTAATGGGAGGTCTAAGTAACTTTGACGGTGTAGCACAATATTTCCCAACCAAAGGTTACAAAGTTGTTATCCCGGATTTGCCAATATACACGCAGAGTATCCTAAAAACGAACGTAAAAAGCTTTGCTAAATACGTTAAAGATTTCATCAATTTTAAAGGTTTTGACAAAGTTATATTACTAGGAAATTCATTAGGGGGACATATCGCCCTTTACCACACTAAATTATATCCTGAAAAAGTAGCAGGACTTGTAATAACAGGAAGTTCAGGACTTTACGAAAGCGCAATGGGAGACAGCTACCCAAGAAGAGGCGATTATGAATACATCAAAAAGAAATCTGAAGATGTATTTTATGATCCAAAAATTGCCACTCCTGATCTTATTGATGAAGTATATGCAACAGCCAATGACCGCATCAAACTGATTAAAACATTAACGATTGCCAAGAGTGCAATTCGTCATAATATGGCCAAAGATTTACCAAAAATGACAGTAGAAACCTGTATCATTTGGGGCAAAAACGATTCTGTAACACCTCCAAATGTTGCCGAAGAGTTTGATAAATTATTACCTAATTCAACCCTGTACTGGATTGACAAATGCGGTCACGCTGCTATGATGGAACATCCTGAGGAATTTAATGAAATTCTAGAAGAATGGCTTACTAAAAAGAATTTTTCTAGTATCTAGACTTACGAATTTAGAAGTTTTAAAACTCAAAAACATGAAAATTACTACTGCCGAATTCATTGTCAGCAATTCTGAAGTTGCAAAATGCCCGCAGGAATTTTTACCTGAATATGCTTTTATAGGAAGATCTAATGTTGGAAAATCTTCTTTAATCAACATGCTAACTAATCATAAAAATTTAGCAAAAACATCAGGTCGCCCAGGAAAAACACAGCTAATCAATCATTTCAAGATTAACAACAATTGGTTTTTGGTCGATTTACCGGGTTATGGATATGCAAAAGTTTCTAAAAAAACCAAATCAGTTTTTCAGCAATTTATTACGGATTATTTTGAAACCAGAGAACAATTAGTTTGTGCTTTTGTTTTGATTGACATTCGACACGAGGCTCAAAAGATAGATATTGAATTTATGTCGTATATGGGTGAAAGCGAAATTCCGTTTTGTATTATATTCACCAAAGCTGATAAGATTAGTAAAGTAAAAACAGATTCGCATATTGCCGCTTACAAAAAACAGATGTTTGCCAATAACTGGGCCGAAATGCCTCAGTATTTTGTAACCTCATCTACAGAATCAACAGGAAAGCAAGAGCTATTATCTTATATTGACGAAGTGAATCAGGAGGTTTTCAAAAACAACTCAGGGTTTTAATTCTAAAAAGAAGAATGGTAAATTAAAATTCCATTTTAAATATCAACCTTGGAATTCTTTATTATTGGCAAATTCTTTGAATCTGATTTTTTATTTTAAAGAATAACCTTTAGGCATTATTTTTTTTAAATTATATTTGACCAAAATTAATGATTCTTTTATGAAGAAAAATATTTGTCTTTTACTTTTGTTACTTTTATCTTCCTGTAACGTCACTCACTACTTTTTACATAGTACAGACAATGTGAATAGTTTGGATTTTACTAAAGGTACATGGCTTATCGGCGATATCGAAGTTGATCAAAATACAAAAACAAAGCTGACTCATTATGTAATGGCTGACTTTTCAAAATACTTAGGAAGAAGAGTAAAGTATTCGATGGCCGAACGAAAATATTTCGCAACCAAGCAAGTCCCTTTAAAATTAGACAAATCAGCAATTTTAGAACTCAAAAAAGCAGCTGATTCTGATTATTATGTAAATATAAAATGTAAAAACGCAAAAAACGAGTTTAGTAATTTTGAATTTAAAAATCATTTTTACTATAAAAAACAAATGACATACGCCGAAATTATTTTAGAAGTATATGATTTGAATCGTGGCGAAATAATATACTGTAAAGCAGCCGGAGGATGTCTCGAAGAAGACCTTAGTATTACAAACCAACCCACATCTGTAGTGATAATGGGTTGCTACAGAAAAATTATAAATGATATCAAGAAAAACTCAATCAAACCTGTAAAACGCTTACCTACCTATCAGGAGAAAAAAAATTTCAAATCCTGAGTTAAATCATTAGGATTTGAAATTTGTATTTTATTGGAATTTACTATCTGGTTAATTCTAATTTTTCTGCAAAATAATCACAGAAATCTTTCATTGTGTCTGCCATTTTTTCATCATCTGTAGCGCGTTTAAAAGTATCCGACATTGCAACTAATGTTTGGTGAAAGAAAATTTTCATTTCATCTACCGGCATATCTTTTGTCCACAAATCAATTCGCATACTTTCTTTGGCTTTACTGTCCCATATAGAAAGCATAATTGCTTTTGCTTCTTCATCCTGAACCCCACCATCCTGAGCACTCCATGTTAATTTTTCAGGCACTCGGTTTTCGTCTAATTGTATATTGAATTTAATTTCTGAGTTTATTGTATCTGACATTATTTCTTAGGTTTGTATTTTGACTTTTCGAAAATTTCTTTAGCATTTGTTTTCAATAATTCTGGTAAAGTTACAGCATTATTTTTCATATACGAACGAACCATTTGCCAACCGATCCAAGCACCAACCCTTCCAGGTGAATCATTATCTATTTCCAGATAAAATTTAGAAAACGGAGCAGGAGCTATAAAACGACCAGTTAATTTAGGATCTACACTATATAACATTTCTTTTTCTATAAAATAACGCCACATATAGGCCTCATTTTCTTCACACCATTTTATTTGTTCTGGTGTGTAACCAATTTTGTCAGCATCTGTATATTCTGGCAAAAGCAAATCTTTGGCGTACAATTGTTTCCCCTCGAAAATCATTTGGGAAACCAGATTTTTATCATCGTAGGCAGGAATATTTCTATAAGCAAAACTCGAAACGACATCTGGCATAATTTGTCTTTCTTCAAAATTTTGTCTCATATAATTTGGAAATTGATAGAATTTGTGGTCTTTACCCAAATACAACTCCAAAGCAACTATAACCAGACTATCTGCATAAATAGCTTTGGCATTATAATCCATCTCTCCAATTACCGTAATAACTTTAGGTGTCTTTGTTTTAGGAAAATAATATTTTACATGTTGAAAGAGCTTGTTAAATTCCTGACGAACAGGCTCAAAATTGGAATATTTTTTCTGAACTTCAGTATAAACCTCTCTCCAGATAGGTTCCTGCATTTTTTGAAGCCAGACCGAATCATCATTTCCAGCCGGAAAAAAGAATGGGTACTGTTTTTTTACCTTTGCTAAATCTTCAGGTTTAGTTTCAAAAAAAACTTTATCAAAACGCTCTACCTTAATATCAACCGGAATTTCTTCAACTGCCTTTTCTATTTTGTTTTTTTGATCACATGATAAAAAAAACAGGGATAGAACCACTACAAAGCGACATATTTTCATTTTATTTTAATTAGATTTGTGTTACTTATCTTTAGTAAACATATACTTAAAAATATTTTTGCAAATATACATCCCTACACCTTAAAACTTGAATTATTATGGCTAAAAAAAGCACTATTCAAACAGAAAAAGTAAATGCCCACATTGTAGAGTGGTTGAAAAATTATGCTAACAATGCAAAAGTGAATGGTTTTGTAATTGGAATTTCCGGTGGAGTTGATTCTGCTGTCACATCAACATTATGTGCTCAGACAGGATTAAAAGTCCTGTGTGTTGAAATGCCTATTCATCAGGCACCAAATCAGGTTTTGAGAGGAAAGGAACATATTGAACAACTAAAAAAACGGTTTCCTAATGTTTCATCTGTTGAAACAGATTTAACCGCAACTTTTGAAGCATTTAAAAGTGCAGTTCCTGTTACTGAAGACGAAACGAAAGTAAATTTATCATTAGCCAATACACGTGCACGCATCAGAATGACTTCTTTATATTATTTAGCCGGAATTCATGGCCTTTTAGTTGCAGGCACAGGTAACAAAGTAGAAGATTTTGGTGTTGGTTTTTACACTAAATATGGAGACGGTGGTGTTGATTTGAGTCCAATTGCCGATTTAATGAAGTCTGATGTTTATGCTCTTGGGGAATTTTTAACAATTCCTGCCTCAATTTTAACAGCCGCCCCTACAGATGGTTTGTTTGGAGACAACAGAACAGACGAAGACCAATTGGGCGCAAGTTATGACGAACTGGAATGGGCAATGCTCGCCGAAGAAGCAGGAAATACAGCTACTGACTATAACGGAAGAGAAAAAATTGTCTTTGAAATCTATAAGCGTCTAAACACCAATAACAAGCATAAAATGGAAGAGATACCTGTGTGTATGATACCAAAAACGTTAAAATAAAAATTTTTAACATTTGTCAGCGATAAACTACAGAATTTATTTATTAATTTTACAGCTCCAAAAACAATGTACAATTCTAAAAAGGTAAAATTATGATTAAAGTATGTCTAGCAGACAACCACCCTGTGACTCACTTTGGCGTTAAGTCGTATTTTAAAGACCATGACCAAATTTCAATTGTCGCCAATGTAGGTAATTTTTCAATGGTAAGAGACATTCTCCAAACGAAGGAGATTGACATTCTAATTCTGGATTTGGAATTAGAAGGTCTTTCAAGCATCTTTGAAGTAAAGTCAATCCTGAAAAATTTCCCAAAAACGAAAATTGTAATCTTTAGCGATCTGGCCGAGCAAATGTATGCTCCTAATGCAATCAAAGCGGGTGTTTCCGGGTACGTACACAAAACGGAAAAACTTGAAACACTGGGTGTTTCAATTATTAAGGTACACGAAGGAAAAGTTATTATTAACGAAACTGTACGTAAAAACATGGCACTTATTGCTAAACAAAGCAAAAGTGAACGTTTGTACAGAAAACTTTCCAATCGTGAAATTGAAGTTTTACGTTACTTAAGTGACGGTAAGAAAAACAATGAAATTTCTAAAATTTTAAACCTGAACGAAAAAACAATTAGTACTTATAAACTAAGACTATTGACTAAATTGAATGTTACCAATTTAGTTGATTTAGTAAATAAGGCTAAGACTTTAGAAATTATTTAAACAAAATGACTGATTTACTTTAGTAAATCATCAAAACGTAAAGCTCTATATTAAAAAAAATATAGAGCTTTTTTTATGAATGATAAGGAACGATAACCCTTCCCAATTTTTTCGAAAAATTATTAAGGAGTTTAGAATAATCTACAACCATGGATAATATTTCTGAATTATCTTCCTGCGGATCGTTTAATAAAGTGTTTTTTAATTCATGAATAATTTTAGAAATTAAATACCACCGCATTGAAAAAATAGTATCGGAAACATTCTGCTCTATGGTTGCATTTTTATGCTTTGGAAAAATGTTTTGTCCTTCCCAGTTATGAATGGTCAGCCTTTCATCTTCCATTAAAATATTGGTTACTTCCTGAGCAAATTCCGGCTGCAGGTGCATCAGATATTTATCTAAACTAAAGGTTTCGTTCTGATTATAAAAATCAATTATATCATTAAAAATGCTTTGAAATAATTGATTTGACAATTCTACTTCATCTTCTTGTAAGCTGAGGTAAACTTTCTCATAAACCCTATACTGTCTTTTTTCTGTAACCTCTTTTACATTTCCTTCTTCATCGGCCTTTAAGAAAACGTCTTCAAAATTTTCGGTAACGCTTCCATAGAGTAATAGAATTTCAATGATTTTTCTTTCCAGACCGTACAAAATATCTGTTTTTTCAGATGGTTGTTGCGTATCTCCGGGATAAGTTGGGTCATCATAATATCTGGGATCATCCGGCGAATAATTATTTCTATGAACTTCAAATGCCTTTTGCTCTTGTTTTTGCTTTTTACCGGCTTCTGCAATCTCTTTTTGTGTTAGCTGTGCGAGTGTACTTACCAGTACCTGCTCAGAAATATCCATGATTCTGGCACACTCCTGTACATATACTTCACGCTGAATTCGATCTGGAATTTTAGAAATACTAGTAACCATATCCCGAATCAAATCGGCTTTTTTTATAGGATCATTTTTTGCTTCGCCCATTAAAATTGAAGCTTTAAACTGGATAAAATCTTTACTGTTTTGCTCCAGATACGCAACTAAATCTTCATAAGAATTTTTTCTGGCAAAACTGTCGGGATCTTCTCCGTCCGGAAATGCACAAACCCTAACATTCATTCCTTCTTCAAGAATCAAATCAATCCCCCGGATTGCAGCACGGAGTCCTGCAGCATCTCCATCAAAAAGTACGGTGATGTTTCGGGTAAGCCTGTTAATTAAACGAATCTGATCTGGTGTTAAGGCAGTTCCGGAAGAGGCCACGACATTCTCAATTCCGGACTGATGAAACTGGATAACATCTGTATAACCTTCGACCAAATAACAATTATTTTGTTTTGCGATGGATTGTTTGGCCTGAAAAATCCCGTAAAGGACTTTACTTTTATGGTAAATATCACTTTCAGGAGAATTCAGGTATTTTGCTGCTTTTTTATCATTCGTTAAAATACGCCCTCCGAATCCCAAAATACGTCCAGACATACTTTGAATTGGAAACATTACACGCCCTTTAAAACGGTCAAAAGGCCGGTCTTCTCTTGGAATTGTCAAACCGGTACTTTCCAGAAATTCCAGTTTATAGCCTTTCCCTAAAGCTTCTTTGGTTAAAGCATCCCAGGTTTCCGGAGAATATCCCAAACTAAATTTTTTAATCGTTTCATTTGTAAAACCTCTTTCCTTAAAATACGAAAGCCCTATGGCTTTTCCCTCTTCTGAATTTAAAAGAACATCATTAAAATATTTGGCAGCAAATTCTGAAACCAGATACATACTTTCGCGAACATCCGTGATGGCCTTTTCAGCATCTGTCTGTTCGGTTTCTTCAATTTCAATATTGTATTTTTTGGCCAGATAGCGAATGGCTTCGGGATAGGTAAATTGTGAATGTTCCATCAGGAATTTTACAGAATTCCCGCCTTTTCCTGTACTAAAATCTTTCCATATCCCTTTTGCAGGTGATACCATGAACGATGGAGAACGTTCATCAGAGAATGGACTCAGGCCTTTAAAGTTACTTCCGGCACGTTTTAAATTGACAAAATCACCAATAACCTCCTCTACACGAGCAGTTTCAAAAACAGTATCTATCGTATTTTGTGAAATCAAAATGTAAAATATTTTTAAAGTTGAAAGCCTGTAAAAGTACACAAATCCTATTTTAAAATTGAATGATTTAGTATAAAAAAAGCACCTCTTTCGAAGCGCTTTCTACGAACTATAACCAAATTGTATTCTTAATTAAAATCAAATCTTAAGCCTAATGAAATGTTATTCTCTTTAATTAAATTATCCTGAAATAATGGATTTAAATCGTATTTCATATACAAACTCAATTCTTTGTAACCGATATAGGAACTTAACCCGTAAATAAAATTATTTACATTATAATCACCCTTTATTGTTGATTTGTATTTCAAGTCATCTTCCTCAAATTTTAATATTTGTTTTGATTTTACATTGATTCCTGTATACCCTCCAACTCCAAAACGGAAACTTTTATGTGTTCTGAAATAAGTATTACCATTTCTTTCTTTAGGCTTGCTAAAATCAAACTCTAAATGAACTGGCAACACCAGATATACATTTCTAAAACGTGATTCTTTTAAATTTACAGGGTTTATTTCAAGATTGGTCTGATCTCCATTAACCACAAAACTCCTGTTATCTGTAGGACGAATGTTATTGTACATTAAAGAAAGTCCGTATTTTGCATGCAGGAGATTGTCGTTTTTCATTAATCGGGAATTATATGTAAAACCCCATTCGTAAAAATGTGACCCTTTAAAATTATAATTCGAATCCTGTAATTTGCCATCGGCCATTGTGTTATTTAACCCCATTGCAAAAACAAATTGTGAAGTTGTTCTTTTTTCGCTATAAATAGAATCTTTGTGTTTATTATTGCCCCAATTTTTCTCATCCCAATGAAAAACTAATCTGTGCTTTTTGGCAGAGTCCTGCTCTTGTATTTTTCCGTCTACTTTTTGTTGTACTAAATCGTTTAATTCGTTTTGAGCCAGCGTTACTTTTTCTTCGATGATTACTGCCCTTGCCTCTGCCAATTCTTTTTTACGTTTGTCGGCTTGTTCCTGGCTGATTTTGCCTTCAGAAAGCTGTACATTAATAGTTTCAACTTCTTCTTTCAGCTTTTCTTTCTCTTCCTTAGTAACTTTTTCGATTTTATTTGCAATTTGTTTTGCTTTAGATTCAAAAGTTTCCTGTCCCAATACTTTGCTGACAAATAAGAAGACCAGAATAACGAGATAAATGGTAAAATTTTTCATAATTGATTTTTTAAAATTGATTGATTGATGATTATATTCTTTATTATTGCTATTAATTATAACACTGTTGACATTGTTATTGATATTGATATTGTAATTGACATTGTATTTTGAAATTATTCCTGCTGATTTCGATTAGCGACAGCAACTTTTACGGTTTGATAGTTTTTATTGACTCTTGCAATTACTTTTTCCCGAAACGAAAGCTCGAGTTCGCCATCGACCTGATTCAGTAAATTGTTGGCATTGACTTTTATTTTCGTTTTTGGCTTAGCCGAATTTTCGGCTATAACCTTATGATCAGCCGTTTCTAATAACTGGTCAACATTTGAGTTTTTCGTGTTTTCGGCAACTACAGTTTGATTGTTGATTGATTGTTTTTCCTGATTTTTTTTGATGATGACTGAAGACTCCGCTATTTGATTGTTTCCATTTTTAATAGTTTTATTTGATTTTTGAATTAATTTTTTTTCTTCTTCTTTAATTGAATTTCCTCTGTTTTGACTTGATTCTTTTTCCGAAGTCACGATTTGGTTTTCAATTGGATCTGTTGTTATACGATTTTGGTTTTCTACCGAATCTTTTTGAACATGTTCTTTAATAACAACAGTCTTTTTAGGCATTTCAATTGTACTATTCTTTTGATTGAAAAAGAAGGTTCCAATCAATAAAAATGCAGCAAAACTGGCTGCGATATACAACCATTTATTTTTCTTTTTAGGCTTCTTTTCCTCTGCAATACACAACATGGCATCCAATCGGCCCCAGACTTTATCACTTGGTTCAATTTTGCGTTGATTTAGTTTTTCACGGAAATCCTTTTCAAAATTATTCGGTTCCATTATCTTGTTTTTTTAAAATAGTAATTTGTGTTTGCAGCATCTTTCTGGCGTGCGATAATTGCGATTTTGATGTTCCTTCATTAATCCCAAGCATCTTCGCAATTTCATTGTGTTTATAACCTTCAATTGCATATAAATTGAAAACCATTTTGTACCCGTCCGGCAAAGTATCAATCAAATATTGTATCTGATCAACAGTAAACTGACTGTCGATTTCGTTGAAACTTTCTTCAACAAAAAATTCATCCTCAGCAAATTTTACTTTTTTCTGAACTCGCAAATAAGAGATACATTCGTTCACCATAATTCGGCGAATCCATCCTTCAAAACTTCCTTTCTGTTCAAACTTGTTTAAATTGGTAAACACTTTCATAAAAGCCGTAATCATTACATCTTCTGCCAACTGAATGTCCTTTATATATTGTCGGCATACACTTAACATCTTTGAAGAAAACCGACTATAAATCTGCTGTTGTGCTTGTCGATTATTTTCGACAGCCAGCTTTATGATTTTAGCTTCTTCGTGATATAACTGAATAATTTTCATTAATAAGCTTTTCGGTTTTGGTTTAGAAACAGACTTCTATTAGCATAGACGATTATCGTTTCGAAATGGTTGCATGAGAGTGTGATTTTTTTCCAAAAAAAAAAAAGAAATTGATTTACAGTCAAATAAAACCAATTATCTGATTAAATAAATTTTCTAATTATCTTAATTTACAAAACTATTTCTTTCTCTCAATAACGTAGTTCACCATCAGAGTCAAAGCATCTTTATATTCAGAATCTTCGATGTTTTGAAGTAATGAAAGCGCTTCCTGCTGGAATTCAACCATTTTGTTTTCGGCGTAAGCCAGACCATTTTTGTTTTTTACAAAAGCAATCACTTCTTTTACGCGTTTTTTGTCTTTGTTGTGGTTTTTGATGGAGTTTATCAGCCACTTTTTTTCCTGCGGGGTACAGGTATTTAACACATGAATTAAAGGCAAAGTCATTTTTTGTTCCTTAATATCGATTCCGGTTGGTTTACCGATGGCTTCTTCGCTATAATCAAACAAGTCGTCTTTAATTTGAAAAGCCATTCCGATTAATTCACCAAACTTGCGCATGTTCTCGACCTGAAGATCGTCTTCAATTACTGATTTGGCGCCAAGTGCACAACAGGCAGCAATAAGTGTAGCTGTTTTTTTACGGATGATTTCGTAATATACATCTTCGGTAATATCAAGTCTTCGGGCTTTTTCTATTTGAAGTAATTCGCCTTCACTCATTTCTCGAACGGCAACAGAAATAATTTTAAGTAAATCAAAATCGCCATTATCAATTGAAAGCAAAAGTCCTTTTGAAAGCAAATAATCCCCAACCAAAACGGCAATTTTATTTTTCCAAAGTGCATTGATGGAGAAAAAGCCACGACGGCGATTACTGTCATCTACCACGTCATCGTGAACTAAAGTTGCGGTATGAATCAGCTCAATAACAGAAGCACCACGATAGGTTCGTTCATTGACAAAACCTCCGGAAACCATTTTCGCAGTCAGAAAAACAAACATCGGACGCATCTGTTTCCCCTTACGATTTACAATATAATAGGTGATACGGTTTAGCAATGCAACTTTTGAAGTCATCGATTCATGAAACTTTTTTTCGAAAAGTTCCATTTCATGAAAAATAGGCTGTTTTATTTGAGAAGTAATATTCATTTTCGGCTTCAAATATACTACTTTGAAAATAAAATCCGGCACACGAAAACTACTTTTGAAGGCTTTTTATAGAAGATTTAACCTTCTTTATTCGCCAGTTGACCACAAGCAGCATCAATATCTTTACCGCGGCTTCGGCGTACCTTTACCACTACTCCAATATTTTCTAATGCTTTTATATAAGTCATAATAGATTCTTCAGAAGCCTGTTGAAACTCGCCATCATCGATAGGATTGTATTCGATTAAATTGACTTTGCAAGGCACATATTTACAGAATTTAACCAAAGCATCTACAGAAGCTTTATCATCATTAATTCCTTTCCAGACCACATATTCGTAAGAGATTTTGCTCTTTGTTTTTCTGTACCAGTATTCCAAAGCTTCACGTAAATCTTTTAAAGGAAAATTTTTACTAAAAGGCATGATTCGCGCACGAACTTCATCAATAGCCGAATGTAATGAAACTGCCAATTTGAATTTCACATCATCATCTGCCATTTTTTTAATCATTTTTGGAATTCCTGAAGTGGAAACCATGATTCGTTTTGGCGACATTCCTAAACCCTCAGATGAAGTTATCATATCGATGGCTTTAATGACATTATTATAATTCATCAAAGGTTCTCCCATTCCCATAAAAACAATATTCGAAAGCGGATGATTGTGATACAAACGACTTTCTTTATCAATAGCGATAACCTGATCGTAAATTTCGCCCGGTTCCAGATTTCGCATTCTTTTTAATCTGGCTGTTGCGCAAAAATTGCAATCCAGACTGCAGCCAACCTGACTCGAAACACAGGCTGTTGTTCTGGTGTCAGTAGGAATTAAAACAGATTCTACAACCAGACCATCATGCAAACGAACAGCATTTTTGACCGTTCCGTCAGTACTTCGCTGCATGGTATCAACCTTAATATGATTGATTACAAAGTTATTTTCCAACATTGCCCTTGTAGGTTTTGCAACATTGGTCATATCATCAAAACTATGTGCTCCCTTGCTCCATAACCACTCATAAACCTGATTTCCACGAAAGGCTTTGTCATTATTGGCGACAAAAAACTCCCGTAACTGATCTTTTGATAAGGCTCTTATGTCTTTTTTCTCAATTTGCATGGTGCAAATTTAATCACTTTTGTCCTTTTTTAATACTTTCTAAAGTCATTCTTACCGAAAAAGCACATTTTTTTAAGTTATTTTAGGAAAATCTCAATTATTAAACCGAAATAAAACTTTATAAAAAGTAAAAAAACTTCTTATACCGCAATTAGTTTTAAACGCACAAATAATTTAAAATCAAATAAATGTAAAGTCCAAAAGGTGTTACCAAAGTTTGTTTAAGCAAAAAACATCACGCCTACTTACTAGTATAGTTCTTTAAAATAATTTTGACTATGATTTTTATCATTAAATCTGCTCTGTATTCGCAATAAATTTGGTACAGGAATTAAGGGAATTAATTATTTAATAGAAAGGTTATCCGACTATCAAAAACATCAGTCCCTAATCAAATGATTAACGAAATAAATCAATAAAAATGAAAACTCTCAAATCTTTTTTTTTAACAGTTATCTGTTTAGGAATTACACTTTACACCAATGGTCAAAAAAATTATACAGTTAATACAAAATCTAAATTTGAAGTTGCAGGAACTTCTACAGTACACGATTGGGTAATGAAATCTACAGACGGAAGCGGCACAGCCAACTTAACGGTTAAGGACTCAAAACTAACTGACATAAATAGCTTAACAGTTATATTACCTGCAGAGAGCTTAAAAAGCGGCAAAGAAAGTATGGACGATGTAGCTTACGAAGCTCTGGACACAAAAACATACAAAAACATTAAATATGTTTTAAAATCTGCTGATAAAATAAACGAAACAACCTGGAACTTAACCGGAATATATACTATTTCTGGTGTGAGCAAAGAATACAGAACACAAATTAGTGTGACGGCTGTTAACGGAAATTTTGTTTTAAGAGGCTCTAACCAAATCACTTTTAATGATTTTGGAATTTCTCCCCCAACAGCAGCACTTGGAGTAGTAAGAACCGGAAAAGATCTGACTATCCTTTTTAATATTACTTTAAATGATTATACTCAAAGTGAAAATGTTTTAGTAATCAAATAATCCTGATTGAAGTAAAACATATTTAACACTTTCAAAAATGAACGGAGTTGGAGTCCTTTTTATAAAGTACTTCGACTCCGTTTTACTTTTCAGTTCTTTTACCAAAACCAATGGGCAAAATATTTTTGCTAAAAATTCCAGCATCCTGCTAAAAAATATTTTTTTTGGCACGGGAATTGTCTTGCTATCAAATAGAAAATAATCTTGCAAAGAGCGCTTAATTTTAAAATTTGTACTATTATTTTTTCAGCATTTTAACCTTTATATTTTAATCAATTTTAAAAAATTAATCCATCATGAAAAAACAAATTTTAAGTTTGGCAGTTATCGCTTTATTAGCATTCGGTGTTCAGTCTTGTGAAGACAAAAAGGCTACTAAACCTGAAGACGAATTAACACTAGGAAACAAAGTAGATTCATTGACAACAGATCTTGAAGAAGTAAAAGATACTGCCGTTGTTAAAGCACAAAATGCAGCTGAAAAAGCAAAAGAAGCTGCTGAAGAAGCAAAAGAAAAAACAAAACAGACTGTAGAGGAAGTAAAAGATGCTACTAAAAAAGGGGCTGAAAAAGTAGAAGCTGCTGCTAAAGCTGCTAAAGACGGAACAGTAAAAACGGCTAAAGAAGTAAATGAAGCATTGAAAAAATAATTTCACCAAAATTCAAAATCAAACCATTCGCGAGAACGAATGGTTTTTTTATGCAAAAAAGTTACCCGGTATTTTTTGTATTTTTGCACTTCAATTTTAGAAAACCATTATATGCATTTTATATCACAGGAATTAGAAGATTATATCGAACAGCATTCTGAAAAAGAACCGGAGTTGTTAGCTAAATTAAATAAAGAAACCTACCAGAAAATCCTTTTGCCCAGAATGCTGAGCGGACATTTCCAGGGTCGTGTTTTAAGCATGTTGTCTAAATTGATCCGACCGGTGAATATTTTGGAAATTGGAACTTATACTGGTTATGCTGCTTTGTGTTTATGCGAAGGAATGCAGGAAAGCGGGCAATTGCATACTATTGATATTAAAGAGGAATTAGTTGATTTCCAACGTAAGTATTTTGATGCTTCTCTATGGGGACCACAGATTTTTCAGCATTTAGGTGAAGCAATCGATATTATTCCGACTCTGGACGTAAAATTTGATTTGGTTTTTATTGATGCCGATAAAGAAAACTATATCAATTACTGGGAAATGATTGTTCCTAAAATGAATAAGGGCGGAGTCATTTTGTCTGATAATGTGTTGTGGAGCGGAAAAATCCTGGAACCGGTTCATCCGAACGATGTTAGTACCAAAGTGCTTTTAGAATACAATTTACTTTTAAAAAATGATCCTAGAGTAGAAACGGTTTTGCTGCCTATTCGTGATGGGTTGACGGTGAGCAGGATTTTATAATATCGTTTTTTTTGGCTAAAGCCATTTTTACTTTATTATCAATTTACCTGCAGCAAAAGCAGAACGCTATTTAAAAATACCAATAATGAGTTACGAGCGCCAAATAAATTCTAAAGGTTATACAATCATAAATCAGGTTTACAACGAAAGCGAAATTGATAACTTAATTTCTCTGATTGAAAACAGAACCAAAAATAATCCTGAAAATGCAACTTTTAGAAAATCCCAGGATTTGTTTGCCATCAGACAATTTCACAAAGAGGTTCCGGAAACTTTGGATTTTATTTTTAACCAAAGTTTAAAAGGTATTATTGAAAACACTTTTGGAAAAGGATATTTTATAACCAAATCCATCTATTTTGACAAGCCCGAGAAATCAAATTGGTTTGTGGCTTATCATCAGGATCTGACTATTTCTGTCGATAAGAGAATCGAGATTGACAATTTTGAAAACTGGACAGTAAAACAAAATCAGTTTGCGGTTCAGCCTCCTGCAGCAATTCTTGAAGATAATTTCACTATCAGAATTCATATTGACAAAACTACAAAAGATAATGGCGCCTTGAAGGTGATTAATAATTCGCATTCAAAAGGAATTCTAAGAATTGAAAACCTGGATTTTGAAAACGAAAAAGAAACGATTTGTGAAGTTGAAAAAGGCGGTATTATGATTATGAAACCTTTATTATTTCATGCTTCCAATAAAACTACAAATAATGAAAGGCGAAGGGTCATTCATATTGAATTTAGCAGACAGGAACTACCAGATGGATTGGAATGGAGTGAGAAAACGATTCTTTTGAACTAATATTTTCTTTTGAAAACACTTGCCCTAGCCCGGATGGAAGCGGCATCCTTTTTATTTTTCCTTTAAAAATAAAAAGATATAGCGGACAGCCGGAAACAGCTCCTTCCTTCGACTACGCTCAGGATGACAAAAGTATTATCCCGGAAAGTATTTTGGTTTTAAATTTTGATAGATTTTGAACATCAAAAATCCGAAAATAACACCGAAGAAATAACCTGTGAAGATGTCTCCCGGGTAATGTAAACCTAAATAGATACGGCTATAGGCGAAGATTAAAGGCCATAAAAACAAGAATCCTAAATACTTGAAATGGCGTTTTAAAACGAGGTATAAAAAGGTGGCAACAGCCATTGTATTGGCCGCATGCCCTGAGAAAAAGCTGTATGATTTTCGAGATTGTACTACCCTTATAATCGTATTGATTTCTGGATTGTTACAAGGACGTAAACGCTGAAAAGTATTTTTAAAAAAATTAGTTGCCTGATCCGTAAAAGCAAGTAAAACAGCTATAAAAAGCAATAAATACAAGGTTTGTTTTCCTCCTATTTTTTTATATATAAGATAAAACATTAATAAAAAAAGAGGTGTCCAGTAAACTTGTTTTGTAATAATGAGCCAAAGCGGGTCGAATGTTTCAGAACCTAAACTATTCAGGTAAACCAGCAAATTGGAGTCTAATTCTTGTATTTTTTCAAGCATATTATATTTGGCGTTTTACAGGTCCTGAAATGGAATCAATATCTTCTTTTACTTTTTCAATTTCTGAGGCAGTATCCCCCAGTAAATTAGTAGTTTCTCCTAATAAACCTGACTTGGCATCATTTATTTGAGCATTGATGTTCCCTGTTATATCTGTAAACGATTTGGAGTCAAGACCATTTGCCTCGGCTCCTTTTTGGATTTCACTTTTAATATCGTTCGTTGCATTCTTTAGCTGCGCCATAGCTTTACCCATTGTTCGGGCAATTTCAGGCACTTTATCTGAACCAAAAAGCATTAGCACTATAAATAGTATGAAAACTAATTCTCCTCCTCCTATACCAAACATATCTTTTATTTTTGTGTCACAAAGATATTAAATTTTGCAACTGTGCGTTTTAAAATTAACTTAAAAAAAGAAAGACTCTTTTCTGAGTCTTTCCTGTATCATCTTTAATCAAATTTTGACTTTTGTTCTGTTTTTGGCCAGGAATTATTTCCTGTATCAATATCGGCAGTCATTAATTTTGGATCTATCTGAATGCTTTTGATTGCTTTTTCTGTTGCATAAACCTTTTTGGCTGTATCATTGTTTTTTCTCCAGATTTGTGCAGGATACTGATAGTTGTCTTTTGTACCATCTTCATAAGTGATTTCAACAAGAATTGGCATAATCATTCCGCCCGGCTTATTAAATTCGACTTCATAAAAATATTTAGGCGATCTTAAACTTGCTTTTTCTTCTGCAGTAAAAGTTTGGTTTATATAATCCGAGAGTGCTTTGAAATCTTCAACTTTTAAAGGTTTTTTATTCGAGTCATTTACTTCTGTATTATCACCTGCAACCAAATAGACAAAAGGCCCTTTTTCATAACCGAAGCGTCCTTTTCTAACTTTAACATCTTTGATATCAGTAGTGGCGGTTTCAGAAACATAATATTGTTTTACCTCTTTAATTCCGATGTCTACAAAATCAGTTGAGTAAAACCATCCTCTCCAGAACCAGTCCAGATCTACAGCAGATGCGTCTTCCATCGTTCTGAAAAAATCTTCCGGGGTTGGATGTTTGAACTTCCATCTGTTTGCGTATGTTTTAAAAGCATAATCAAACAATTCTCTTCCCATCACTACTTCTCTCAGAATATTAAGTCCTGTAGCCGGTTTTCCGTAAGCGTTATTTCCAAATTGATGAATCGTTTCAGAATTTGACATAATAGGCTCCAAAAACTTCTGGTCTCCGCTCATATAAGGAACGATGTTTTTTGCAGGGCCACGTCTTGAAGGGAATTTCGGATCTAATTCCTGTTCAGCCAAATACTCCAAAAACGAATTTAACCCTTCGTCCATCCAGGTCCATTGGCGCTCATCCGAATTTACAATCATTGGAAAGAAAGTATGACCAACTTCATGAATTACGACACCAATCATTCCGTTTTTAACTTCTTTGCTTGTGACTCCATTTTCATCAGGACGACCAAAATTCCAGCAAATCATCGGATATTCCATGCCCTGATCTTCTGCTGAAACGGATACCGCCTTTGGATACGGATAATCAAATGTGTGCGAAGAATAGCTTTTTAGAGTATGTGCTACAGTCATGGTTGAAGTTTCTCCCCAAAGCGGATTTGCTTCTTTTGGGTAAACGGATTCTGCCATTACGATTTTTCCACCTAATTTCACAGCCATTGCATCGTAAATAAATTTTCTTGACGAAGCAATTCCAAAATCACGTACATTTTTCGCACTGAATTTCCATGTTTTTTTCTTTTCAGAAAATCCTTTTTCAGCAACTTCAGCTTCAGCTTGCGTTACAATTACGACTGGTTTATCAAATGACTTTTGAGCCTGTTCATAACGTTTTACCTGTTCTGCAGTAAAAACTTCACTTCTGTTTATTAATTCTCCCGTTGCATCAATAACGTGATCGGCAGGAACCGTAATGTTTACATCAAAATTCCCGAAAGGCAAGGCAAATTCCCCACTTCCCCAGAACTGCATATTCTGCCAGCCTTCCACATCGTTATAAACTGCCATTCTAGGATAAAACTGAGCAATTACGTATAATTTATTTCCATCTTTTTCGAACAGTTCATATCCGGAACGCCCTCCTTCTTTCCTGTAATTATTGATATTATACCACCATTTTACAGAAAATGAAATCTTTTCTCCAGGCTTTAATGGTTTATCCAAATTAATACGCATCATCGTTTCGTTGATGGTATAAGACATGGGATTTCCTTTAGGATCTTTTACATGTTCAATATTAAAACCACGTTCTAAATCCTTCTTTAAATATTTACTTGAAAATCCTTCCAGAGGCAATACCTGATTAATTTTTTCTCCTTCTGCTAAAGTAGACTGCGTGTTGGCTTTGGCCTGATTTTGATCTAGCTGTATCCATAAATACTCTAAACTGTCCGGTGAATTATTTGAATAGGTAATGGTTTCAGATCCACTTAATTTTGAGTTTTTATCATCAAGTTCAATATCAATCTTATAATCTGCCTGCTGTTGATAATAGGCAGGACCGGGAGCTCCTGATGCTGTACGAAACATATTTGGAGTAGCCATCAAATCATACATTTGACTAAACTTGTTCGTATCATACTTTCCCTGTTGTTTTGGTGTAACAGTTGTATTTTTTTCCTGGGCAAATAACACCGCAGGAAAAAGCAATAGTAATGAAAGTCTTCTCATAAATATTTATTGGATTTTTTTGATGCTGTGAAAATAGCAATTAAAATAACAAACTTGTTTGTTCATTAATACTTTAACACTTCTTTCCTTGAAGATTCTGTAAAAAGAATACTTCTTTTAGTGCCAAATGCTGAAATATGTGTAACATTTTGTTGTTCTGCATTCCAATCAGTCAAAATAGTATTTGAGATTTCTAATGTTTTAAATTTTTCAACTGCTGGAATTCTGGAATAACAAATCAAAATATCATCAGCCTCAATTTCTTTGGATAGAAAAATAATTGATTTTAGCTGACCATTGATTTTTATGCTGAAATTTTCAGAAAGGTATTTTTTCAATAAATCAATATCTGCCTGAGTTTCCTTATCGGTTCCTAAAAATGTCTTTTTATTGTATTTTTTTTCAATTCCTTTATTGAGATCATCCACAAATATTCTGGAGGTAATCTGAATCATTTTTTTTTCGGCTGCATAATTCACCTGAAAAATCCCCATGTAAAATTTATGGAATACAAAAGAAGATAGTGCTAAAAATAATATTCCGATTAAGGAATACATTACATTCTTTTTCATTTTTGTTTTACCTCAGCATTTTTAAAATCTTTATTTTTATTGATCATAAAATCGATCAATTCAAATTTCTGATCGGTTTTTAAATGCCTTTTAGATTCAGAATCGTTAGAGCAGTACATTAAAAACAAATCGATTTCATCTTCTTTCAGTCCTAATGTTTTGGTATAAAAGTCCTTTGTAAAATTATCCTTAGCATAAGCAACAAAAGCAATATCACTTATAACTTCCTCTTCTACTTCTTTATCTTTGAGAAGCAATTTTTTAACGTCTTTGAAAATTCGGACAAAATCGATTCCGTACTTAATTGTCTGATCAGAATACATGACCGTATTCTTAGGTGTAGACTGCCGGTCATCTTCGAATTGCATATCCACAACTTCCTGAGAGCCCCCTTGTAGTGATTTTACTTTTAACTCTTTATGCACCAAAACCTCTTTCAATTCAACATTCACTAAATCCAAACGCACTGAAAAAAGTCCTTCTGTACAGTCTTTTTCGGTCAATACAATTTTTTTGGACTGAAATGCCATGCCGGTAAACACCAAAGTATCTTTAGGTCTTGCCAGAATATCAAATAATCCATTTGCTCCTATAAAGGTTCTAGTATTAGAATTTATATTCATCACATTCCCTGTTTCAATAGGAAGCGAACTATTAACTACCTGCCCATGCAAAGGTTTTCTCGAATAAGTCTGCCCCATTATGAATTGACAAAACAAACAGACTGCAAATATTCCTAATTTATTTTTCATGCTCTATAATTGTTAGATATTCCTGTGCCAAACCGGTTATTAAAAACATACTCATGGTTTTGTTCTTAGTATTCAAAGATACAGCAAATTCAGGACTATCCACGCAATAAAGCTGAAATCCTTTTATATATTCTAACGGAATTTTAAGGCGATCTGTATAATATGCTTCTTCAAAAAGATATTCCATCTTTCTGAAGAGGGCTTCTTTTTTCTCTACTTTCACCTCCTTTTTCAGCATTGTAGTCCTTCCAGAGATTGCATTTAGTAACTTATCTACAGAAGTTGATGTCGCTGTATAAACCTTTCTTTCAGCCGGTGTGTATTTTTTTTGTCCTTTCGGAATAATTCCGAGATTTTCTGCTGTAATATTGGCATTCTCATTTACGACAACTTCTTTCAGCTCAATTTCTTTCGCTGACATTTTTATCGTAATTGAATTTGAAGCCAGATCTTCAGCACTAATCCTACGTTTTAAAGGCTCTAAATTTACTGACGAAAAAACCAAAACATCTCCTTCTTTTACCACAATAGAAAACATACCGTTTGTGTCTGAAACGGCCGTCACCTGAGTGTTGTTGTTAATAATATTTACACCATCGACAACAGTAGACTGTTCAAAAATTTGCCCCTGGATTTCTTTATTGCCAGAAGTTTGCCCAAAAGAAATCTGAACAATAAAAAGTATAATGATGTATAATGTATTATTTAACTTCACTTGCAATTATTTCTTTGTATTTAACAGCCAGCTCGCCTAACAAAAATTCAGTCGAGGTTTTATTTTTAGAATTTAAAATTTTTGTAAACTTTTCATTTTCAACAGCATAATATTCAAAACCTTTTACATATTCAACCGGAATTTTAAGTCTCTCGACAAAATGATCCAATGTGAACATGTTTTCTAAAAGCCTCATAAAAAATTCTTTTTTCTCTACAGCAACTTCTTTTTTCAACATTGCCGTACGTCCTGAAAAAAAGTTGAATAATGGATCCGCAGAGAGAGAGCCTCCCGCCATTGTTCCGGCATTTGCAGTTGCATTTAAAGCAGTTGCTGTATGTAATTTTCTCTCTGCTGCTGTATAACTTTTTTGTCCGGAAGGAATAATACCTAAAGCCACAGCATTAATATTGTCGTATCGTTTAATAATCACTTCCTGCAACTGATGCATCAGGAGATTTAATTTTACAGTAAAATTGAGATTTGAAAAATCTTCCTTTGTTAGTACAACTCGGGTTTCCTTAAACTGAATCGACGAAAAAACCAGTGTATCACCACTTTTAGCCGTTATAGAAAAAAGCCCGCCAACTGTTGTAGTTGACATTACTTCGGTTTGCGCATTAATAACATACACGCCTTCCAGATCATTGGTATTTGAAATAATTCTTCCGTTTAAAACAGCTCGTTCCTGACCCTGAACCCAAGCAGTCTGACAAAGAAACAATCCACAAAAACAGATAATTTTGTTAATCAAAATGATAAAATTAGAATTATTCTTAAAAATGTAAAAATATCCTAATGTGTTCCAAATTTAGTGCTAACAGCTTGGTAAAAATATGTTAATTTAAAAAGCCCTTAACTATAAAAACACCCTTTTTAATACCTTTAACAAAAAAGAACCTATTCTAGAATTTATGAAAAAAATTATTATTGCCAGCACTTCTACACTGCACGAAGAACGTTATTTAGAATACTTACTTCCTGTCTTAGAATCGCATTTTAAAAATTGTAAAAGTATTTTATTTATTCCCTATGCCCGTCCTGGCGGAATTTCTCATGATGAATACACTCAAAAAGCAACCGAAGTTTTTCTGAGCATCAATATTTCAGTAAAAGGAATTCATGAATTTGAAAATCCGGAAACAGCCATAAAAGAGGCCGAAGGAATATTTACAGGTGGAGGAAACACTTTTTTACTAGTCAGTCAATTATACAGAAAAAATATCATGCAGCTTCTTTCTGAAACTGTAAAAAATGGAACACCTTATTTAGGAACCAGTGCCGGAAGCAATATTTGTGGCCTTTCGATGCAAACTACAAATGACATGCCTATTGTTTATCCTCCAAGCTTTCAAACTTTAGGACTGATTTCATTTAATTTAAATCCGCATTATTTAGACGCCGCCTTAGAATCGAAGCACATGGGAGAAACCCGTGAGGAACGTATACATGAATTTCATGCGTTTAATTCAGTTCCGGTTTTAGGACTAAGAGAAGGCAGCTGGCTTGAAATAAAAGGAGAAAAAATTACTTTGAAAGGAAATTTGTCGGCCCGATTATTTCAACAAAATCAGCTTCCAACAGAATTAGATCCTGAAAGTGATTTAAGTAATTTAAATTAGGGTTAAAAAAAAATCCTCAAACAAATTGTTTGAGGATTTTAAAGAGCGAAAGACGAGGCTCGAACTCGCGACAACCAGCTTGGAAGGCTGGAGCTCTACCAACTGAGCTACTTTCGCATTAACAGGGTGCAAATATAAACAATTTAATCTTTCAGCAAAATAAAAAACAAAATTATTTAAATTTAAATCTAAACCTAAGTTTCGATTAGAGCGAAAGACGAGGCTCGAACTCGCGACAACCAGCTTGGAAGGCTGGAGCTCTACCAACTGAGCTACTTTCGCATTACTGTGGTGCAAATATAAAAAATAAGTAAGCTTTAAAACAAGCTTTTTTTGAAAAAAAATAAATTAAAAATCACTATCTCTAGTAATTCATTTAAAATTAAAATGTTATAGCTTTGTTTTTTTATTCAAAACATGACATTAATTAAAGAAATAACCGCTCAGGAAACTTTTATTATAAGACATCCTGTACTTCGAAAAGAAAAACCTCTTGAATCCTGCGCTTTTGACGGCGATGATTTAGAAACAACTCATCATTTTGGATTATTCGAAAATTCTTGTTTAACAGGAATAATTTCATTGTTTTTAAAAACCAATCCTATATTTGCAGAAAATTCACAGTCTCAAATTCGCGGCATGGCAATTGTAGAGTCTTGTCAGAAGAGAGGTCTGGGACAAGCCCTCGTGAAACACAGTGAAGCTTACTGTATTTCAAACCAGATTGATTTAATATGGTTCAATGCACGCACGGCTGCTATTGGATTTTATAAAAAAATGGGATATGAAATCAAAGGAAATTCTTTTGAAATTCCCGAAGTTGGAGAACATTATTTAATGTACAAAAAATTATACAAATGAATAAACTTTACATTTTGTTGCTATTGTGTGTTTTTATAAGTTGTAAAAAAGATCAAAAAAACGCAGTCCAAAAAACAAAAAAAGCCTTACCCGCCATCGTTATTACGGATGCGCGGACTATCGACATAGATACTGCTCTTATTAATGCTTATAAAAGTGAAACATTAAAGCAATTTTATCTCTCATCTGACAATAAAACTATTTGGGGAAATCTTAAAAAAAGAAGCTATGTTTTATCACAACTAAAAAAATCAGATGAGTTGGGATTAAATCCTAATGATTATCGGGTAAAAAAGATGAATCTTTACGAAACCCAAATCAACAAACTAAATAACAAACAACTCGCAGAGTATGATCTCTTACTTACTCATAATTTTGAGAAATACGTTATACATTTATATGAGGGAAAATTAAACCCAAAATATTTATACCGTGATTGGGCACTTGAAGACAAGGATCTGAAAATAAACACAGCCTTAGTAAAAAGCTTCAACCATAACACTTTAGACAGTTTAGTCAAAAACATTCAATCAAAATCACCAACTTACAAACAGTTATTAAAAGCCCTGAAACTCATTAATGATTTTCCTGATGATAATATTAAAACTATTGAAGCCTCAGAAAAAATAGTATTTAAAGACACTAATCCCGCCTTAATCAACATTAAAAAAAGGCTTTTATACTGGAATGATATGTCAGGAAAAGATAGTTTAACCACTATATACGACAGTAAAACACTTGAAGCTGTAAAGAAATTCCAGTCCCGTCATGGGTTAATACCGGACGGTGTCATTGGAGCAAGCACTATTCATGCCATGAACATTTCTAAAGAAAAAAGAAAACATCAGATTATTGCTAATTTAGAGCGCTGGAGATGGTATCCAAACGAATTTTCAGAAAATTATTTTATAGTAAACATTCCTGATTTTAAATTGCATGTTGTAGAAAAAAATGATACGACAGCTGTCAGAAATGTAGTAGTCGGAACCAGCAAAAGAAAAACACCGGTTTTAACATCAACACTTAAAAGCATCGTCTTCAATCCAACATGGACAGTACCTCCTACTATTTTAAAGGAAGATGTTGTTCCGGCAATGAAACGCAACCGGAATTATTTAAAAAACAAAAACATTACTATTTATAATACTGCCGGACATGAAGTCGACCCGGCAAACTGGAACATTAACAAACCTCGCAGTTATAGATATATCCAAAAACCAGGTTATTACAATTCTTTAGGATTAATAAAAATTATGTTTCCTAACAATTACAGTGTCTATTTACATGATACCAATCACCGGAATTATTTTGAAAGAAGCAATCGTTCTTTAAGTTCCGGATGTGTGCGTGTAGAAAATCCATTGGAATTGGCCCGGCATATTTTAGACGACTCTAAAAACTGGTCGAAAGACAAAATAGATACCATTATCGCCCGTAAAAAAACAACCAGTATTAAAATTACCAAAAAATACAAATTATATCAATGGTACTGGACCGCATGGAGCGAAAAAAATCAATTGATTTTCAGATATGATGTTTATGATCTTGATGAAGATTTGTACGCTAAATTACGAAATTAGTTCCTCTATAGGAAAACTTCTTGACGGATGATAGATATACAAACATGATTTGCCTTTTATAGTCTGAATAATTTCGGCAGTTAATTCAACAGGAATCGCAGGACACCCCTGACTTCTGCCTAGTCTTTTATGCTCTCTGATAAACGATTCAGAAACATAATCAGCTCCATGCATCACAACGCCTCTTTTACGGGCCTGATCATTTACACCCTTTTCTAAACCATCCAGACGTAATGAAATACCATGCTTTCCCTTATAAATTTCACCGGTTGCATAAAAGCCAAGGCTGCTTTTGTATGATGAATTAATATTAGAAAATGCAGAAGCAAACTCTTCACCTGTATTTTTTCCGTGAGCTACAAGGGACTGGAACAGAATCGAATTGGTGTTTAAATCAATAACCCATAGACGTTTTATTGATGATGAAAGACCGAAATCAATCAGCGTTAAAATATCTTTCTGAACAACGCCTTTTTCTTTCAATAAGTAAAATCCTTTTAAGGCTTCGGTAAAAGTCCGAAATTCCGGCAGAACAAAATTGTTTGTGTTTAATGTGTTATAAATATTTTCAATTTTAGCATCAATAGCTAGTTTTTCAACTTTAGCAATGCTATTTCCTGTTACTTCTTTAGCTTCAGTATTATTTTTAGTATCTGTACCAAAAGACAAAAACAAAAATAAAATTGCGGGATAAATCTTATAAATCATTGGTTACGTTTAGGTTATACTTGATTTGGGATTTGACAAATGTATACTTTATTTGCAATTACAGAACTTAACATCACTAAATTAGGTGATTTTTACTCAAAATTTAACACTTAATCGCAAAAAAAGTTAAATAAAGCTAAATATATCATTTTATTTTGCAGGAATTTACCTTGTTTAATGAATATAATTTACACTTTCAAAACATAATCAACAGAAAATCAAATCCTTGATATAATTTAGATATACAACAACAAAAAAATCAATAAAATTATTTATAAATTGTGTTTCACTAATCATCGAAGTGCCTGCCCTCCTGCATTAATTTTAAAAAACAAAGCCTTCTTTAAATAAATTATTATTTTTTGACATGCTTCCTTTTATAAAATATAATTGTTACCATTGTTTCTTGCGTGTTTTATAAATGGCTTATCTTTGCCAAAAACTAAAAACCAATGAATAAAAAAGTAGTCCTTATGATTTTAGATGGTTGGGGGAAATCTCCTGACCCTAAAGTATCTGCAATAGACAATGCAAATGTTCCATTTATAAACAGTCTTTACCAAAACTATCCAAGTGCTCAGCTTCGTACTGACGGATTAAACGTAGGTTTACCGGAAGGTCAGATGGGAAATAGTGAAGTAGGACATATGAATCTTGGTGCGGGAAGAATCGTTTATCAGGATTTAGCCAAAATAAACCTGGCAGTTGCACACCAAACACTGGCTAAGGAACAAATTCTTGTTGACGCTTTTACTTACGCAAAAGAGAACAATAAAAAAGTACATTTTTTAGGACTGGTTTCTGATGGAGGTGTCCACTCACACACATCACATTTACGTGGGCTTATAGATGCTTCTCAGGAATATGGTTTAGAAAAGGTATTCGTTCACGCTTTTACAGACGGACGTGATGTTGATCCAAAATCAGGCGCTAAATACATTCAGGATTTAGAAAATCATATTAAAGATACTCCGGTAAAAATTGCCTCAATTGTTGGGCGTTATTATGCAATGGATCGTGATAAACGCTGGGAACGTGTAAAACTGGCTTACGATTTGGTCGTAAATGCAATAGGGACTCCGTCAAAAAATGCTGTTGCCAGTATTCTTGAAAGCTATTCAAAAGATATTACTGATGAATTTATTGCTCCAATTGTTATGGTTGATGAAGAAGAAAAACCATTAGCAACAATAACAGAAGGTGATGTTGTGATCTTCTTCAATTTCAGGACTGACAGAGGGCGCGAGCTTACCGAAGCACTTTCTCAACAAGATTTTCATGAGCAAAACATGCACAAATTAAACTTGTATTATGTAACGCTTACCAACTACGATGAAACTTACCAAAACGTAAAAGTGGTATATAACAAGGATAATATTACAGAAACTCTTGGTGAAGTTTTAGAAAAAGCCGGAAAAAAACAAATTCGTATTGCTGAAACTGAAAAATATCCACACGTAACCTTTTTCTTCTCGGGAGGAAGAGAAACACCTTTTGAAGGAGAATCACGTATTTTAAGAAATTCTCCAAAAGTTGCCACCTACGATTTACAGCCTGAAATGAGTGCATACGAACTTACAAGTGCTCTTGTTCCTGAATTAAATAAAGGCGAAGTAGATTTTGTGTGCCTTAATTTTGCAAATGGTGATATGGTTGGTCATACCGGGATCATGGAAGCTGCAATCAAAGCTTGCGAAGCGGTTGATGCCTGTGCAAAACAAGTCATTGAAGCTGCCCTTGAAAACAACTATACAACCATTGTGATTGCCGATCATGGAAACTGCGAAACGATGATCAATCCAGACGGAAGCCCAAATACAGCGCACACCACAAACCCGGTGCCTATTATTTTGGTTGACAAGGAATTAAAAAATATTCAAAATGGTGTTTTAGGCGATATTGCCCCTACTATTTTAGAATTAATGGGCGTTCCACAGCCTGAAGCAATGACTTGTCATTCATTATTATAGAATTATTATAGAAAACCACTTTTTTAAATAGAAAAGAGACAAGTTTTAGGATTTGTCTCTTTTTACTTTTATCTACATTACAAAGTAATGATATGTCCATTCAGCCCCATAAATTACGAGTCCGATAAGTCCGCCTACTAAAGTTCCGTTAATTCTGATGTACTGAAGATCTTTTCCTATTTCTAATTCTAATTTTTCAGAAACCTCTTTTCCATCCCAGCTTTTTACCGTAGAAGCAATTAAATCCCCAATTACCTTTTTATTATTGAGGAGAACAGAAAGTAAATCATTCTTAATAAAGTTATTGATTTTATCAACCATAACAGCATCCTCTTTTATTCCGTTACCAAAAGTTTGAATGAAACCTGCAACACTTTTTTTAATAGAAGAATCGTCACCTTTCTCTAAGTCAGTTGTTATTGATAATTTTATTTCATCCCAAATTCCGTTAATATAATCCTGCACTTCTTTTTTACCAATGAAATCTAAGATCATATCATTAATTTTAATTCTCATATCTTCTGATTTTTTTACCTTTTCAAGAAAATCATATATATATTCATCAATTTTGATACGCACTTCGCTATCTGGATTTTTAGCTTCATTTAAAAAATCCTGCAAACCATTAAAAACACCTTCTGTAATACTTTTATCAGCGAAACCGAAACTTAAAAACGGCGTTGAAGTCTTGACTTTTTGTCGAATCAAATCTTTATTGTTAGTGAGCTCGCTGCTCATTACCTCAAGAAGATTAGTCAGCATTTGATTTTTCAACTCTCCTTTTTGCAGCGGTTCCAAAGCAACAGCAACCCAATCGCCAAAATTTATTCCTTCTATTTTTTCAGCAAACTGCAGCTGTATAAATCGTTTTACATCTTCATCCTTTATGGTTCTTAAAACTCCCGGAATCACATTTGCGGCAACCGCATTTGCGATATTTTCCGCATTCTTTTGTTGCGAAAGCCAGTCAGAGGTTTTCAATGCAAAATTGAATTCATCAAGTTTACCTTCCAGTTTTTCGCGATCCAGAAATTCCTCTGAAACGAAATTCCCTAAATTATCCCCTATTTCATTTTTCTTAGTCGGAATAATCGCTGTATGCCAAATTGGGATTCCAAGCGGATGCCGAAACAAAGCCACAACTGCAAACCAATCGGCAATTCCGCCCACCATTGCTGCCTCGCTAAAAGCCTGCAGTATCGGGATTTTAAAATAAATAGCAATTATAAACAACAGAACTGCTACTCCCAAAAGTGCCAAAGCACTTCTTTTCATTTTCTTAAGAGCCTGTATTTTGGCTATATCCTGATCTGTAATAGTTTTCATGATGAACAAGGTTTTATTACTAATTTATGCCTTTTTTCTGAAATGCACTTTTAAAAAAATGTTAGAATTCAATAGCTGGTTTGATTTTCAAATAAGTAATTGAAAATTTTAGTCCCAATTAATTTCAAAATCAACTTTAAAAAAATTAAGATTAAAATTGTACTTTTGCAAACTGAAAATCTGAAAAATATGATTATCCAAAAAACCCGTGAGGAAATAGAATTAATGCGCGAAAGTGCTTTGATCGTATCGAAAACATTAGGAATGATTGCTTCTGAAATAAAAGAAGGAGTCACTACATTATATCTTGACAAATTAGCCGAAGAATTTATTCGTGATCACGGTGCAGTACCAAGTTTTCTTGGATTATATGATTTTCCTAATTCACTTTGCATGAGTCCAAATGCTCAGGTAGTTCATGGAATTCCGAACAATACCCCTTTACAAAACGGAGATGTAATTTCGGTTGATTGTGGTGCTTTTAAAAATGGTTTCCACGGAGATCACGCCTATAGTTTTGAAATTGGTGAAGTTGCCCCAGAAACCAAAAAACTTTTGCAGGTCACCAAAGAATCCCTTTACGTAGGAATCAGGGAATTTAAAGCTGGAAACCGTGTTGAAGATGTAGGAAATGCTATTCAGAAATATACTGAAGCACACGGCTATGGAGTGGTTCGCGAACTGGTAGGGCATGGTGTTGGACAAAAAATGCACGAAGCACCTGAAATGCCAAACTACGGTAAAAAAGGAAGAGGAAAACTTTTTGTTGAAGGAATGGTGGTAGCCATTGAGCCTATGATCAACATGGGAACAAGAAACATCAAACAGCTTAAAGACGGCTGGACAATCCTGACCGCTGACGGAAAGCCAAGTGCGCATTTCGAACACGACGTTGCTTTAATTGACGGAAAACCAGAAATTTTATCTACTTTCTATTATATCTACAAAGCATTAGGAATCGAAAGCAACGAAGAAGATGAATTTAGAAAAGTGCCATTAGTATTGTAGTTGTTTCACAGAGATTTGCAAAGACCATTTACTAATATATAATACTAATATTTTAGTAGAGAATAATATTTTTAATTTATTAAATTTAAAAATAACTACTTTTATAAAAAATAGTATCTAATGAAAATTAAACTCCAAAATATTGGAATTATAGAAGAAGCTGACATCAATATCGAGGGAATTACTCTTATTGCGGGTCAAAATGATTCAGGAAAGAGTACTGTTGGAAAAGTTTTATATGCGTTAATTAGAGGAGTAAATGGCGATGAAATCTCTCACAATGCAAATAAAATTCGATTTGTTTACGAAAAAACAAGGGATATTCGAAATCTTTTATCAAGAACTACAGCAACTAATGAAAGCGACCAAAATATTCAAAATAAATTTATTTCAGAATTTCTAGAAAAATTAGAAATAAGACCTTCCTCATTACATTCAAAAAAAGATACTGACATTATTAATTCTATAAATAATGAATTAGAATCTGTACTTAGCCTTTACGATAATTATTCTAATGCACAGATTAAAGAAAAACTTTCTGAATTTATAGTTGATTTTGGTCGTAGAACTTCAATTTCTTTTGATTCTACAGAAGCATTGTACTACAGATTAGAATCTTTTTTGAAAAATGAATTTGGAAATCAAATATCAAACTCATTTAACAAAAGTGACTCCTTTATTAAACTTGGAGGAATTGAAGAAAAAAGTATTTATTTTAAAGATAAAATTGAATTCGTAGGACTTGAAAACACTTCTTCTTTATATTTTTACGATGAAGTCATTTTTATTGAATCTCCATTAAGACTAGAACAAACTTACTCAGTTCGTTTTAATGAAATTATAGATAAGAATGATCATTTAAATAAACTAATATTTTTAAGAGAAAATGAATTAAATATTTTCTCTGATGATAGCAAAAAGAATAACAACCTCTTATCTTTAATTTCAAAAGTCATAAATGGAAATTTTAGTATCGATACTTTAGATGAAATAGTTTTTACAAAAAATGCGACAGAATTCGAATTTGGAAATATTGCTACTGGAATAAAAAGTTTTGGAATATTGCAATTACTTTTACAAAAAGGAAAATTAAATTCAAACACTTTATTAATTATTGATGAACCAGAAGTTCATTTACATCCAACTTGGCAAGTTAAATTTGCTGAGATTTTAGTTTTATTATCTAAAGAATTAGCCATTCCGATCTTATTAACTTCACACAGTCCATATTTTATTGAAGCTTTGGAAGGATACACTAAAAAACATCAATATGAAAGTTCAACAAATTTTTATTTTGCGAAGAAAAATGAAGATGGATTATCTTCTGAAATTATTGATGTAACAAATGATATAACTCCTATTTTAAGTTCCATCTCTGAAGCATTTTATAAAATTCAAGATATAATCGATGAGGATTAACGATATTGAACAGTTTTTTAAAGGAAATGTCCCTAAAAAAACATTAACTGAACTTTCTTTAGACAGCAATAATAATATTTCTTTAATTAATTCTGATAATCAAAGTTTTGATTTTGACAACATTGACACACCAATAATTCAAAGAGATAAAATAAAAACATCTGACACAATTTATTTCAAAAATGGTAAAGTAATTTTTATCGAATTTAAAAGAGGACAAAGAATACCTGAAACTGATTTTAGATTAAAAGCAATGGAATCAATAGTAACTTTCTACAACTATGTTTTTAATCAAAATTTCACAGATAATATATGCTTTCCTAATGATTTATTTCAAATTTATTTTATTTACAATAAAGATAATATAAGCGCAACTGCATTGCCTTATTTCAGAAATTTGGAAAGAAAATTTAGAACTCAATTCAAACATTTTATTTCAGAATATCACATAATAGAAAGTGATGAATTCATACGCTTATTCAATACATAAATGAAAAAACTATTCAAACTAGTACTTAATACAATACCCCGCCCATTATTAATTCGTTTGAGTTATGTGGTGCGACCAATTTTAGCTTTATCGTTAAGAGGAAGCAAATTTACCGATCCTATTGACGGAAAAAGCTTTAAGTCGTTTTTGCCTTATGGATATGGTAAACAACGTAACAATGTACTTTCGCCAAGTACACTTTCGTTAGAGAGACACCGTTTGCTTTGGCTGTATTTAAACGATCAGACTGATTTTTTTACAGCTCCTAAGAAAGTGCTTCATTTTGCTCCGGAACAGGCGTTTTACAAAAGATTCCGTAAGCAAAAAAATCTGGATTACACAACAACTGATTTACTTTCGCCTTTGGCAGATGTAAAAGCGGATATCTGTAATTTGCCTTTTAAGGACAACGAATACGATGTGATTTTGTGTAATCACGTTTTAGAACACATCCCGGATGACACCAAAGCGATGCAGGAATTATTTCGCGTCCTGAAACCAGGAGGAATGGCAGTACTACAGATTCCGCAGGATCTAAACAGAGAAGTTACGTTTGCAGACGATACAATCACTGATCAAAAAGAACGTGCCAGAATCTTCGGCCAATACGATCATGTTCGAGTTTACGGACGTGATTATTTTGATAAATTAAGAAGCATTGGTTTTATTGTTATCGAAGAAGATTATACCAACAAAATTGCTCCAGAATTAGTTGAAAAATATTGTCTGGCAAAAGGAGAAATTATTCCGCTTTGTTTTAAACAGTAAAACTAATTTTTGTTTCACCATACAAGTGATGTAAGTTCATTTAAAAGAGTTTTCAAATTATTGCTATTTTTGAAAACTCTTTTTTTTGCCAAAATCCAAATTACCAGCCTAATCAAATCCTCTTAAATGGAACCTACAAAATCATTTCAGTTCTGCTTTGATATCAGTTTTGAAAAAAACCTGAATACCTATATCCCAACAGCTTATGTCGTTAAGAATGTCAAAGAAATTAAATATCTTGACAAAAAAGCAACTAAAGAAGTCCAGGAAAGTTTCGGAATTGATTTTGAAAATTTAGATTCTAATTCAAAAAAAATCCTGACTGCCTGCGAATCTTTAAAACCTGAATTTATTTTCAGGAAATTCAGTGCCAAAATCAAATCGGCCAAAACTATTGCCGATTTGCAAAAAGATTCCAAAATTGAGTTTGCTATCCGGCAGTATTTAAAATTTAATTTAAGCTCCTTTTACGATTTAATCGTGAAGGAACAGTTTCCGTTATCTTTGAATTTAGGACATGAAAAAGATTTTTATCGATCCCGAGTAAACGTTGAACCACTCGAATTTGAACCTCAGATAAAATTTGACAAACATTCAGAAGGCATAACTTATACTCTTTCTTTAAAAGAAAATAAAACCACTTTTTTACCTATAAACAGTAGTATCGCTATACTGCTGGATGAACCGGGCTGGTTAATTATAGATAAGAAATTAGGCCGCTTAAAAGAACTCAATGCTAAAAAACTGACCCCTTTTCTAAAAAAAGAATCAATTGAAATACCTTCAAAACTGGTTGATAATTATTTTAAAGGTTTTATTCCCGAAATAGCAAAAAAAATTGATATTGAAGCAACAGGTTTTGAAATGGAAGTTCGTGACAAAATTATTTCAAGCACGATTCAGCCTGTTTATGATTTCTTTAAAAATTGTTACTATCTCAATCTTTATTTTGATTATAACGGCTATATTTTTGACGGAAGTACAACTAAAAAAACACATTCTTTTGTCGATTTCAGTATCGCCAATGAACCGAAAATAATTCGGTTTAAAAGAAGTGCCGTTGAAATTTTATATATAAAAAAACTACTTGAAATTGGTTTGGTAAAAATCAAAAACGAATTGTTTGGTCTGGAAACAGATTTAGAAAACCATGATCCTTACATCAATATTCAATTAATTATTGACAATAAGGAAAAACTTGAAAGTTTAGGTTTTACCATTCAAAACCTGAAACTTGAAAGCAAAGAAATCATCACTGAAAACCATACTATCTCGGCTTCAAAGGAAACAACAGGGGATTGGTTTGACATCAAAATTATCATCACGATGGGGAAATACATCGTTAATTTTAGTGAAATTATTCCCAATATAAAAAACAAGGAAAGACTCTTTATGCTACCAGACGGAAACTATTTTCTGATTCCGTTAGAGTGGTTTAGCAAATATAGTTCGCTCGCAAAATGGGCTAATACAGAAAATGGGAACCTTCTTTTGCGTAAAAGTAATTTTACTGCTTTGGAGACGATTCCTGAAATTGAAAAAGAGGCAATTGAACAAGCTGAATACAAAGCATCTGATTTACTTAAAGCAACTCTGAGACCTTATCAGATTGAAGGAGTAAAATGGCTTTTGGGGCATTTTAACTCCGGCTTAGGCGCCTGTCTGGCAGATGACATGGGACTTGGAAAAACGTTGCAAACGCTGGCAGTTTTAGTAGCTGTTCAGGAACAATTGGGATTTACAACCAAAATTACCCATTTTGATTTGTTTTCAAATGAAACCGCTATTGAAAGAGAACCTCTAAAAGCGCTGATTGTTTTACCTTCGTCATTGGTGTTTAACTGGTTTAATGAAGCCGGAAAATTTACACCACATTTCTCGAAAATACAATATGTGGGGAATGACCGGAAATTATTGGCGGGCAGATTAAATTCGACCGACTTAATTTTTACGAGTTACAGCATTATTCACCGTGATATTTCAATTTTAGAAAAATGCAATTTCCGTTATTTGATTTTAGACGAAAGCCAATACATCAAAAATAAAAATTCTAAAATTTTTAAAGCTATTAACAAAATAAATACAGCTCATAAAATTGCCCTGAGCGGAACACCTATTGAAAATTCGCTTGACGATTTATGGTCGCAGATGCAGTTTATAAATCCGGATATCCTAGGTAGTTATGCTTTTTTTACAGAAAATTTTAAAATCCCAATCGAAAAAAAACAGGATGAAGCTATTTTATCCGAATTAAAAAACCTTATACAGCCTTATATTTTAAGACGTACAAAAGAACAGGTATTAAAAGATTTGCCGGAATTAACAGAGCAGATTTATTATTGTGATATGGATCCGGAACAGGAAAAATTATACGAAAAAGAAAAATCAAAAGCTCGTAATTTCCTGCTGAAAACAGATGGATCCAGTCCGGATAAAATCAGTATCATCAATACACTGATGAAATTACGTCAGCTAAGCAATCACCCCAAAATGGTCGATCAGGAATCTGAAATTGATTCAGGGAAATACATTGCTGTTACGAATTATCTGGAAAATTTAGTAAAAGGAAAACAAAAAACGATTCTATTCAGTTCGTTTGTAACCAACTTGAGTTTTTATACCGACTGGTGCAAAGAGCGTAAAATAGGGTATTGTGAAATTACCGGCGAAACTCCAGCAGGTAAAAGAGAGCAGCAGGTGAAATTGTTTCAGGAAAAAGAAGAGCCTTTGTTGTTTTTTATTTCGCTTAAAGCGGGAGGTGTTGGTCTGAATATCACCAAAGCTTCTTATGTTTTATTTCTGGATCCATGGTGGAATCCTTTTGCTGAAAAACAGGGAATTGGAAGAGCACACCGAATTGGACAGTTAAATAAAGTAAATGTTGTTCGGTTTATTTCAAAAAATACAGTCGAAGAAAAAATTATCAAACTCCAGGAAAATAAAAAGCTATTATCTGATTCTCTTTTAGAAGAAAGTTATATCAACGAAGAAATTGAAACTAATCTGGAATACATTTTGGGTTCTTAAAAAAATAAATCGAATAAAACAGCTTCTTTTTCGTTCAATAAAATTCTTATATTTACAATCTTACAACGTAATCTGATGCTGAAATTTTTATATACGAGCTTTATTTTTCTTTTTATTTTCACTTTGGCCAACGCTCAGAAAATAGAAACTGAAGTAATTCCGCCCTACAATATAAAAACCGTTTCGTTTGTTCAAAACGGAAGCAATGTTGTTCCGATATTTGAATTAGGCTCCACATTTGAATTCCAATTTGATGATTTATACGGCAACGAAGCCAATTATTACTTTGAAGTAGTACATTGTAATTACAACTGGACCCCTAGTAATATCCCAAAAACAGATTATATTCGCGGTTTTGATAATCAAAGAATTATGGATTATTCGAATTCTTTCAATACCCTTCAGAATTATTCACATTACCGGCTTTCTTTTCCAAATCAGTTTGCTACCCAACTTCGCATTTCGGGCAATTATATGCTGAAAATCCTGAATGAAGACAGGGAAGTTATTTTCTCCAGAAAATTCATTTTGTATGAAAATCACTCAACTGTAGCGGCTCAGGTTAAACGATCCCGAAACTTAAACAACATTGAGTACAAACAAAATCTGGATATCGCAATTACTTCAAATGACATCGCTTTTCAAACGCCATTGCAAAACGTAAAAATTCTTTTACTTCAGAATGGAAATTTTAACACAGCCATTAAAAATGTTCCTCCACAATATACCCTTGGAAATCAATTGGTTTATAAATACGATAGCGAAACACAATTTTGGGGCGGAAATGAATTTTTATATTTTGAAAATAAAGATATTAGAGCCGCCAGTAATAATGTGGCAAAAGTAAGCTCTACGAGTGATATTTACAGTTCGTTTTTATACACAAGCCCGGCAAGAGCAAATCAAATTTATACGGTTTATCAGGATATTAACGGAAATTTTGTAGTCAAAAATAGCAACGGTTCCAATCAGGAAATTGAAGCTGATTATGCCTGGGTTTATTTTAGTCTTTCTGCTCCGACTTTCAGATTAAACAAGGACATCTATATTACAGGAATGTTCAACAACTACAACTTGTCGCCGGAATTCAAAATGGATTATAATGCCGAGAAAGGAATTTATGAAAAGGCCGTTATGATCAAACAGGGATTTACAAATTTTCAATACACGGTAGCTGACAAAAAAGATATAATTGATTATGAAAATGCCATTGACGGAAACTTTTACCAAACCGAAAACGAATATACTATTTTAGTCTATTACCGTGAAAATACAGACCGTTACGAAAGAGTTATCGGAAAAGGAAACGCCAACTCATTGAACATTATTAACTAAACATTCTAAAAAAGGATTTCAATCGAATCATTTTTTTTTGTAAGTTTGCAGTTATAACACACACATATATACTACTTTAGTTATGGTTTCTCAGATAACAAGAGGCATAAAAATATCTGTTTTGACTAGTTTTGAAGGTACATACTTCAAAAACTATAAGATTCACTTTGCCTTTAGTTATGTTGTTACAATCGAAAATCACAGTAAGGATTCGGTACAGTTAACGTCTCGTCACTGGGAAATTTTTGACTCTTTAAACGACCTTGAAGTTGTTGATGGAGAAGGTGTTATCGGAAAAAAACCTGTTTTAAAACCAGGTGAAAACCACACCTACAGTTCAGGCTGTTTATTGTCATCGCCCTACGGCGCAATGAAAGGTCATTTTAATATGGTTAATTTTACCACAACCAAAATTTTTAAAGTGATAGTTCCTACTTTTAGGATGTGTGCTCCATTTGCCTTGAACTAAATCAACCGTTTATTTCTATTACTTCTCCTTTTTCAAGAGCATACCCTTTTATCATTATCATTTATTTAGTATTTGGCTATTTTATACCAGACAAGTCTTGTTTATTAAATTACAACATTTTAATAATGTATTGTGATATAATCAAAATAACCTTTGTACTTTTGCCTAAAATTAAACAATTCGTAATTTCAAAATATCATATCCCATGTTAAAAGGATTTTTTAATGTCCCTAAAGCGGTAAACGAGCCGGTAAAAGGGTACGCACCAAATTCACCGGAAAGAGAAGCAGTTCTGGCCGCTTATACCACAATGTGGAATTCTCAAATTGATGTTCCTTTATACATCGGAAGCGAGGAAATCAGAACCGGAAATACCAAAAATATAACAGCACCTCATAACCATCAACACGTTGTTGGAAAATATCATCTGGCTGAAAAACATCATATTGAAAAAGCAATTACTAATGCCCTTGAATCAAGAAAAGCATGGGCAAACATGGCATGGGAACAGCGTGCTGCAATTTTCCTGAAAGCTGCTGAATTAATTGCAGGTCCTTACAGAGCACGTATTAATGCTGCAACTATGATTGGACAATCAAAAAATATTCATCAGGCAGAGATTGATGCTTCTTGTGAGCTGATTGACTTTTTACGTTACAACGTAGAATTCATGACTCAAATTTACTCAGACCAGCCAAAATCGGATTCTACAACATGGAACCGTTTAGAATACAGGTCTCTTGAAGGTTTTGTTTACGCAATAACTCCTTTTAACTTTACGGCTATTGCTGCAAATCTTCCTGCCAGTGCTGCGATGATGGGTAACGTTGTGGTTTGGAAACCAAGTGACAGCCAGGTATTTTCAACCAAAATTATTTTGGATGTTTTCAAAGAAGCAGGAGTTCCTGACGGCGTTATCAATGTTGTTTTTGGTGATGCTTTAATGATTACCGACACGGTTTTGGCAAGCCGTGATTTTGCAGGTGTTCACTTTACAGGATCAACCCATGTATTTAAAGATATCTGGGCAAAAATCGGAGCTAATATCCATAACTATAAAACCTATCCAAGAATCGTTGGGGAAACAGGTGGTAAAGATTTTATCATTGCACATCCAAGTGCCAATGTAAAACAGGTAGTTACAGGAATTACCCGTGGTGCATTTGAGTTCCAGGGACAAAAATGTTCTGCAGCATCAAGAGTTTATATTCCGCAAAGTTTATGGCCAGCTGTAAAAGAGCAATTAATTACCGATGTAAAATCGATGAAAATGGGATCTCCGGAAGATTTCGGAAACTTTATTACAGCCGTTATTCACGAAGGTTCTTTTGATAAATTAGTAAGTTACATCGATCAGGCAAAAAAAGATGCTGAAGCCGAAATTATTGTTGGAGGAAATTACGATAAATCGGTTGGATACTTTATTGAACCAACGGTTATTGTAACTACAAATCCAAAATACACAACCATGGAAACCGAATTATTTGGTCCTGTTGTGACACTTTACATATATGAAGATGCCAAATGGGAAGAAACTTTAGAATTAGTAGATACTACTTCTGAATATGCTTTGACAGGAGCGATTTTTAGTCAGGATCGTTATGCTATTGAAGTAGCAACTACGAAATTGCAAAACGCAGCAGGTAACTTCTATATTAATGACAAGCCAACCGGAGCTGTGGTAGGAATGCAGCCTTTTGGCGGAGCAAGAGCTTCTGGAACTAACGATAAAGCAGGTTCTGCACTGAACTTATTACGTTGGGCTTCTCCAAGAACAATCAAAGAAACGTTTGTAACTCCTGAGGATTACAGATATCCTTTTTTAGGATAGTTGTCATAAGTTGAAAGTCTGAAAAGACTTTTTGAATACAAACAAAGCCGAATCTTTTAATTAGGATTCGGCTTGTTTATGTTGTTTAAAATGAAAATGATCAAAACTTATTTTGCACTTCTGCTGCCTGCAGCATTACATAATGCAAATCAGTATTTTTTACAAAAGGTTTTAAAAGTTCACTTCCGGGGCCAAACATTGCCAGCTCCACATAATCAGCAGAATGATCCATGCTAATCCAGCCAACTGAATTTATTTTTCCCTGCATTTCTGCAAAAGCTTTATACGGAAGTTTTTTGTAATTATACAAGCCGTCTTCTTTATGCAATCCATTGTAGTAGCCTAATACGGTTTTTGCCTCATCATCCGAAACAGAATGACCATTTGCTTTCTCAATAATTTCTTTTACCTGCGAAGCAGAAGAATCTGACTTTATCTGATTTAAAATCCATTCATTGGTCTGCGAATATTTCTGAATACTGTCAAAATTGTCATTAGCGCTTTTTCCGTAAATAATTCCCGGATTTGCATTTCCGTGATCGGTGGTAATAATTACTAAGGTTTCTTTGTCTTTTTCAGCAAAATCAATCGCCACTTTTACGGCTTCATCAAATTCAATCTGATCGTGAATCAAACCTGCGATATCGTTAGCATGTGCTGCCCAATCGACTTTCCCGCTTTCAATCTGCAGAACAAAACCATTTTTATGGTTTTTCATTCTGTCGATTGCCTTTTGAGACATTTCGGCAAGGCTCGGAATAGCTGCTTTTAATATATCATCGGAGTTTCTGTCTATATAATACGGAAGTCCATCATCTGCAAACACACCCAGAACCGGTTTATCGTTGGATGTTGCTTCCATCTCAGCTTTGGTCTTTACCACCTGATATCCTTTTGCAGTAAAAGCAGAAAACATATCTTTTTTATCTTTTCTTAATTCCGGACTAAAATAATTGGCACCTCCGCCCATCATAATATCAAAACCAAGCTCTAAATATTGTTCGGCAATATCCTCCTGGGCATTTCTGCTTTTGCTGTTGACACAAAAACCGGCCGGAGTTGCATGCGTAATAGGAACCGTTGTTACACAGCCCGCCATTTTTCCCGACTTTTTGAACTTTTGCCAAATGGGTAGATGGGGTTCTCCGGTCGGACTCACATTCAGCGAACCATTATTGACACGAAAACCACCCCCCCACGAAGAACTCGCAGCAGACGAATCGGTTACTATAGAACTGGCCGAAGCCGTATCCATCAAAGCTCTTGAAACCTTACTGTCTTTATATAATTGCATCCAGTTAGAGCCTTTTCCTGTTTTTCTGTTTAGGAACAAGTCGGTCATATTAAGCGTTCCGGTACTCATTCCGTCACTAACCAGTAAAATAATATTTTTGGCCTTCTTGTTTTTGTTTACAGACTCTAAATCTAAAATATTGGCTGAAGCCTGAAAAGGATTCATTACCGCCGCTCCTATCGTTAACAAGGAGCCGTTTCTAAAAAACTTTCTTCTATTCATTTTATTTTGTTATCCTTTTTTCAAAGATAAAAAATTGTGGTTTCTCCAAGATTAATTTAACGTTAGCACTGGACTTGGCACAAAAAAAGCCCCATTCTATTGCAAAACAGAGCTTAATTTTTAAATTAGTACGAAAAATATTTACACTTTAAATTTCAAAGGTAAATGCACTACTTTTTTGGTTTCGAAAAATTCATCTTCAAAAATAGTTGATAAATCATATAAAGTCGCTTTCGGGAAATCCTTGAGTTCTTCAGATAAATCACCTCCTTTCAGATATAAAATTCCGTTTTTTAACGTGTGTTTATGCTGCTTTTTGATTTTATCATGAACCCACGATACAAAATCCGGCATATTCGTCACCGCACGGCTTACGATAAAATCGAAATCGCCTTTTACCAGTTCTGCACGTTTTTGTTCGGCTTTTACATTTTTTAGTTCTAGGGCATCAACCACGCCCTGAACCACTTTTATTTTTTTTGCAATCACATCAATCAGATAAAATCGGGTTTCCGGAAAAAGGATTGCCAGCGGAATCCCCGGAAAGCCTCCTCCTGTACCCACATCCAAAACTGTTGTCCCAGGTTCGAATTTCATGATTTTTGCAATGCCAAGCGAGTGCAAAATATGCTTGGTGTATAAGGAATCAATATCTTTTCTTGAAATAACATTGATTTTTTCATTCCAGTCATGGTATAAAAAGTCTAATTTTTGAAACTGTTCGATTTGAATGTCAGTCAAATCAGGAAAATATTTCAATATCTCGTCCATTGTGCTAATTTTTTAACAAAAGTACTACTTTACGATTGAAATATTTAACTCAATTTTGCAAATTGAAAATTTATAATAATTACCTTTGACAACTATTTAAAATTGATATGAATAATACCGCACCGACATTTTCAAAGCAGGATAATCTGAAGTTCTTCAGAACGCTTAACTCACGGGTAAACAATTACTTCAAAGAGAATAATATCCAGAAAACCGGAAACTGGAAACTGCATCTAAAAGCGATTATTCTTTTTACCATTTTTCTTACACCCTATTTTTTAATCCTTGCACTTGACATGCCTTTTTGGGCGCAATTATTACTGAATATTTTAATGGGTGTCGGCATGGCAGGAATTGGAATGAATGTTATGCATGATGGGAACCATGGTTCTTACTCTTCAAAATCATGGATTAACAAAATTATGGGCGGCAGTATTTATGTTTTAGCCGGAAATGTCTATAACTGGCAGGTTCAGCACAATGTACTTCACCATACCTACACCAACATTCACGGTCATGATGAAGACCTGGATGCCGGAAGAATCATCCGTTTTACACAAAATGCCGAGTGGCACCGTTTTCATAAATTCCAGCATTATTATTCTTTTTTCCTCTATGGATTACTGACTTTTAATTGGGCCTTAACAACCGATTTCAAGCAGATGAAAAACTATCTGAAAAGAAAACTATCTTATGGAACACCACAAAGCCCAACCAAATTATGGACCGTTTTAGTCATCACAAAAATCATTTACGTCATGATCTGGATGGTTTTACCAATGGTATTGGGTGTAACATGGTGGAAAGTGGTTACGGGCTTTTTTGTAATGCATTATACAGCCGGATTAATTTTGAGTATCGTTTTTCAGTTGGCGCATGTTGTAGAAGAAACCACAAACCCTGTTCCGAATGAAAATGGTGAAATCGAAAATACCTGGGCCATTCATCAATTATACACTACGGCTAATTTTGCACCAAAAAACAAAATAGTAAACTGGTTTACAGGCGGACTGAACCATCAGATTGAACATCATATTTTTCCGAACATCAGTCATATCCATTACGGAAAAATTGCTGAAATCGTAAAACAGACAGCAAAAGAATGCAATTTGCCTTATCATGAATTCAGAACCATGAGAGGAGCTGTCTGGGCGCATTACAAACATTTAAAAGATCTCGGAACAAAGCCGGAATTTGCCTAATCAAAACTAAAATCTATTAATAATAACCTCTCTTAAAAAAACAGCATATTTAAGAGCAATTAAATTTTTTATAATGAACCATATTCTTTCAGACAGAATTAACAATTTAGCTACTTCGCAGACTTTAGCGATGGCTGCATTAGCCCGTGAGCTCAAAGCACAAGGAAAAGATATTATCAGTTTAAGTTTAGGCGAGCCTGATTTTAATACGCCTGATTTTATCAAAGAAGCAGCAAAAAAAGCAATCGATGATAACTACAGTACCTATTCTCCGGTAGATGGATATCAGGATTTAAAAGAAGCAATCTGCAGAAAATTCAAAAGAGACAATGGCCTAGAATACAAACCATCCCAAATCGTAGTTTCTACAGGAGCAAAACAATCCTTATACAACATTGCGCAAGTAATGCTTAACGATGGTGACGAAGTTATTTTACCAGCACCATACTGGGTTTCTTATTTCGAAATTGTAAAACTTTCAGGTGGAGTTCCTGTAGAGGTTCCAACTTCGGTAGATACTGATTTCAAAATTACTCCTGAGCAATTAGAAGCGGCAATCACACCAAAAACAAAAATGATGTGGTTCAGTTCTCCTTGTAATCCTTCAGGTTCTGTGTACAGCAGAGAAGAATTAACAGCTTTGGCAAAAGTGCTGGAAAAATACCCCAATATATATGTAGTAGCTGACGAAATTTATGAGCATATCAATTTCTCAGGAACATTCTGCAGTATCGGTTCTATCCCGGGAATGTTAGAAAAAACAATTACTGTAAACGGGGTTGCTAAGGCATTCGCCATGACAGGATACAGAATTGGTTACATCGGAGCTCCGGAATTCATCGCAAAAGCGTGTACAAAAATCCAGGGACAGGTAACTTCCGGTGCAAACTCTGTGGCTCAAAGAGCGACAATTACAGCTGTAGATGCTGATCCAAGTGTTCTAAACGAAATGGTTCAGGCTTTCCACGGACGAAGAGATTTAGTGGTTGGATTATTAAAAGAAATCCCAGGAGTAAAAATCAATGTTCCGGAAGGAGCATTTTACGTATTTCCAGATGTTTCTTCTTTCTTCGGAAAAACATTAAAAGGAACTGAAATTAAAGATGCAAACGATGTTTCAATGTATCTATTGGCAGAGGCTAATGTTGCAACTGTAACCGGTGATGCTTTCGGAAACCCAAATTGTATTCGTTTCTCTTACGCAACAAGCAACGCTATTTTAACAGAAGCTTTACGCAGAATCAAAGAAGCTTTGACTGCATAACATATAATCATTTTACTAAAACGGCTTAAGGTTTAAAGTTTCATCACTTTATACTTTGAGCTGTTTTTTTATGAACTTCTTTTTGGGGTTGCCTCCGGCCGGGCTATCCGTTATATTCCCGATTAACAAAAACTACGGCTAAAAAGCCTTGTTTTTCTAAATCGGGAGATACCGCTCCTATCCCTAACCCAAATCGTAAACGAGAACATTTTTATTTCAAAAGAAACCATAAAATCAGCTAAATCTGCCGAATCTGCGCGCCTATTTTCCAATCCGAAAAAATGAACCGAACCTATGGTTCTCTATCTAAATCTTATCAATTTGAGCGGATTAAAATCCGCCTCTACAATATTTTCCGAGCTTACAGCTCTTTCAAAAAAGAGTTCCATAGGAACAACAAATTTTGTAGCGACGGATTCTAATCCGTTGATAGTAAAAACACCACACGTTAAAGTTCCTTAGGAACGACCAATATAAATCTCGATTCACTTAATTATTTATGACATCTCACAGAAAAATCATCTCAGATTGAATTTATTCTTTCAAAATTCCCATTCCACAATTTTATAAATCACTCTTATAATTATATAATTCACAAGGGGTTACAAAATCCCATCTTTGCAATATAAATTAATTAAAAATTATTATCATGACACATACAGAAGAAACTACGAAAGAAGCGGTGAGTACATTTGAAGGATTAATTTCAATTTTGGAAGACGGAAAACTAGGATACACAAATGCGGCCGAGCATGTAGAAAATGCAGCAATCAAAACTGATTTTCTAGAATATGCCCGTGAGCGTGCACTATTTATTGTAGAACTGCAAGATGAAATCAACAAACTCGGAAAATCAACTGACACATCCGGCGGAGGGTCATTAGGAGCTTTACACCGTACCTGGATTGACATCAAATCATCATTTACAGGTGGTGATACAGAAGCCATCATTAATGCGTGTATCACCGGAGAAGCAGCTGCAGTTGAAAAATATAAAATGGCTTTAGAAAAAAACGAACTTGACGGAAGTCAAATTGCTATTGTTTCAAAACAATTAAACCGTATTCAAAATACACTGGTACAAATTAAAATGAAAACCAATTAATCGATCGATTCATGCTTTTTTGAGAACTACTTGGTCTTCGGATTGGGTAGTTTTTTTATTGCCCAATTTAAAAAAATCTTACTTTCGCACATTGAAATTCTAAACCAGAACACCTTTTATGAAATCAACTTTACGCAGTTTTATAATTCTCGTTTTCATTGCATTTTTTTCTAATCAGATAAAAGCCCAAACAAAGGGTAAATTTATCAAAGCAGTAATAGGCTTTGGATCAAGCACATCAAATTATGAGGAAGAAAATCCTGAAATTATAGATGGTTCTGGATTTTACACACATGCAGAATATGTTTTAGGTATAACTAGATGGTTTAGTGTAAGACCATATGCAGGAGGTATCTTTACTTCAACAGATGAAGATAAAATTAAAAACCCTGAAGGCTATAAAGTCGAAACTAATGCTTTTCTTCTCGGAACAAAAGTACGTCTTTGCGCTCCAATCCCGTGGGTTGCTCCTTTCATAGAGACAGGAATTGGTGCTTCAATAGGGTCTTTCGAAACTTTTACAAATTATGTTATGGAGAAAAAAAATGGAGTCGTAGCACATATTCCAATTGGCTTTGGACTTGCTGTTGGTCCAAAAAACAATATAGAACTTGGAGTTTCTTTCTACGGAAATCTAAGTACTGAACAATCTTTTGGGGGATTTACTGCTGGATATACTTTTGCTTTAGATTAATTTATAAATCAAAAACAAACTGTTTGATATAAAATGAATAACAAAAACAGATTATTAACTTTAGCACTCTCATTAACAATAATCATCTTCATCCTTTTTACAAAATGGTGGATCGCTGATGTCGTTGATGGAACTGATGGTATAATGTACGGTTTTCCATTAATTTATAAATCTCCTGCATTTTATACTTCTATGGCTAATCAATATTTTTTAATGGCTCTTGTTATTGACTTTTTTGTTTATTTTATGGCGGTATTTGCATTTTTATTTTTGATAAATAAATTCTTTTTTGAAATAAGATTAAACAAGAAACAACTTTTAACTATTTATGCAATTGCAACGGTGTTATTTGGAATTGAAATATTATTTGCAACGGTTTTTGAATCCCGTTTTTTAATAAAACGAGACTTTGATATAGAAGTAAAGCAAACCGGATTTAAATTTTATCTCTCTGAAGAAGAAAGAAAAATATACAACAAGTCACATCAATAAACAAAAAATCTTAACCATTATCATTCGATATTAAGTTTACAATTCCAAAAAAATCGCTTCAGTATTAGCAATCTCAAATAATTTATAAGACCTTTGCACACTTTTTTTCGTGAATACCACAAAAGCCTAAAGTTTTAAAAATGAAGAAGAAGATTGAAATATTAGCTCCGGCAAGAGATCTAATCGGTGGAATGGCTGCTATAAACAGCGGAGCAGATGCCGTATATATTGGTGCACCACAATTTGGAGCACGTTCTAATGCCAACAACTCTATTGAAGATGTTGCCGCTTTAGTAAAATATGCACACTTATTTAACGCTCAGGTTTTTGTGGTAATAAATACGATTTTGTACGACAACGAATTAGAAACGTGTCGCTCCATGATTTGGGAATTATACGATATTGGTGTTGATGCCCTGATTATTCAGGATATGGCGATTATGGAAATGGAGCTTCCTCCTATCGTACTTCACGCCAGCACACAAGCCAATAATCGTGATAAAGACAAAATAAAATTCCTTAAAGATGCCGGAATCAAACGTGTCGTTTTAGCACGTGAATTGAACTTACATCAAATTAAAGAAATCTACGACTATGCAGATGTTGAACTGGAATTTTTCGTAACCGGAGCACTTTGCGTTTCATTTAGTGGAAACTGCTACATGAGCGTAGCCAACGGAGAACGCAGTGCCAACCGTGGTTCCTGTGCTCAAAACTGCCGTTTACCTTATAATTTAATTGACGGAAACGGTGATACTTTAATCAAAAACAGTCACTTACTATCCATTAAAGATTTAGATGTATCAGATCAGATTCCGAATCTGATTGAAGCCGGAATTGTTTCTTTTAAAATTGAAGGAAGGTTAAAAGATGTTGCTTACGTTAAAAACAACGTTTCGTATTTACGTCAAAAACTGGATAGCTTTTTAGAAAATGAAGGAAGCGATAAATACACCAAAGCTTCTTCCGGAAAATGTACCTATACTTTCGATTCTACTTTAAACAGAACCTTCAATCGTGGTTATACGGACTATTTCGTAAACGAAAGACACAGTTCCATTGGTTCCTGGGAAAGCCCAAAATCTAAAGGGCAGTATATTGGTAAATTAATCCGAACGATTGGAAACGCATACGAAATCGAAAACGGCGAATTGCTAAACAACGGAGACGGACTTTGTTTCATCAACGAAAACAACGAAGCTGACGGAATTTATGTTAACAAAGCCGAAAACGGAAAAATATATCCAAACGTTTTAAAAGAAATCAAAGACGGAACTTTTATTTACCGTAATAATGATATTGCTTTCATCAAAATTGTTGAAAGAGAAGATAGTGCGATCCGTAAAATAGGAACTACTTTATTACTTACCGAAAACGAAAACGGTTTTGAATTAATCGCAACAGACGAAGACGAAAACGTAAGTACTGTACGATTAGAACACGCAAAAGAACAAACTAAATCTGGCGAATCAATCGAGGAAAACATTAAAACTCAATTAGCAAAAACAGGTTTTACGCCTTACAGCGCCGATGAAATTGATGTGGTATTTTCGCAAAACTGGTTCCTTCCTATTTCAAAAATCAACGAAATGAGAAGAAATGTCTTCGAACAATTGACAGAAATTCGTTTGGCAAATTACAAACGAGAAGAACACCAATTGGTAAAAACGTCCCATCCTTATCCGGAAACAAAATTAGATTTCATGTACAATGTTTCTAACAAAACCGCCCGTAAATTCTACGAACGTCACGGCGTTACGGAAATCGAAAAAGCATTCGAATTACAATGGGATCCGGGAAAATCCCGTGTAATGACAACCAAATACTGCATTAAGTACGAACTAAAAAAATGCCCTATACACCAAAAAGACATTGTAGGTGTCAAAGTAAAAGAGCCATTGGTCTTAAAACAGGGAGAGCTGGAATACAAACTAAAATTCAACTGCAAACCCTGTGAAATGGAAATCTGGGAAAAAGATGCTGAATTTGAGATTGAAGAGGATCATTTTCATTAACATACAAACCGATGCTATAAAGTATCGGTTTTTTTATGCACCTCCTTTTTTACATTTTTCAATTATCTAGTTTCTTAATTTAAAAATTACGTATCTTAGCGATTCATTTTAGATGAATATACGTAAAAGTTCAGGATCAAAATTAAGTAAAATATGAGTGATATTATTCGGGTTGTACTAGCAGACGACCATGTTTTTGTAAGAGATGGGATCAAATCTTTACTTGAAAATGAAGCAAACATAGAAGTTGTTGGTGAAGCAGTTGACGGAGCCGATGCACTTGAAGTTGTTAACGCTAACAAACCCGATTTACTTATAGTAGATATTCGCATGCCAAACTTAACGGGTATCGAAGTAGTAGAAAAACTTAGAAACGATCATAATGCTGTAAAAATTATTATGCTTTCGATGCATGAATCAGAAGAGTATGTGTTAAAATCAATAAAAGCTGGTGCCGACGGTTATTTGTTGAAAGGCTCAAGTAAAGATGAATTTTTGAAAGCACTGCATACCGTAGCTAATGGGGGGAAATATTTTAGTGGTGATATCTCTTCTATCCTGATAGGCCAGCTAACAAATTCGTCACTTTCTGCAGAACCAAAACAAAATTTGGGTGAAGAAATGATGATAACAAAAAGAGAGAAAGAAATTTTGACGCTTTTATTATCCGGAAAAGGAAATAAAGAAATTGCCGAAGCATTAGATATAAGCAAGCGTACTGCTGAAGTACACCGTTTTAATTTAATGAAAAAATTGAAAGTCAAAAACTTAATGGAATTATCTAACAAAGCGGCCGAGTATTCTTTATTATAAAAAACATACGTACAAATACTTAAATATTTCCATAAAAACTGCGTTTTCGCAGTTTTTAAATACGTTTTAGTACTTATTTTTACATAAAAAACTAAGTACGATGACAAATACAAATTCATTATTACAATCACACAAGATTTTATTCTTAAATACATTGGCATTCACAGTATGTTTTGCATGCTGGACCTTAAATGGAGTTTTAGTAACCTTTTTAGTCGATAATGGCATCTTTAACTGGAGTGTTGTCCAGGTTGGCTGGTTACTTGGTATTCCGATTCTCACCGGTTCTGTAATGCGTTTGCCAATTGGAATCCTTACGGATAAATTTGGTGGTAAATATGTATTTTCATCGTTACTGTTGCTTTGCTCAATTCCATTATTTTTATTGCCTTTTGCAGATAGCTTTTTGATGTTTGCCGTGTTAAGCTTTTTATTTGGAATGGTAGGAACCAGTTTCGCTGTAGGGATTGGCTATACTTCTATATGGTATCCAAAAGAATGGCAGGGACGTGCTTTAGGAATTTTCGGAATGGGAAATGCCGGAGCTGCAATTACTACATTTTTAGCTCCTTCCTTATTAAATCATTTTTCTATTGAAGATCCTCAGAACGGATGGAAAATCCTTCCGGTTATTTATGCTGTTGCATTAGTAGTAATCGGGCTTGCTTTTTTATTATTTGCAAAAAACAAAAAAATAGAAAACAGCACTAAAAGTGTTTCACAAATGTTAGGTTCTTTAAAATCAGCCCGTGTCTGGCGTTTTGGAGCGTATTACTTTTTGGTTTTTGGATGTTTTGTAGCTTACTCACAATGGCTGTTGCCTAATTTCATGAACGTTTATCAAACGAGCTTGGTAATGGGCGGTTTATTTGCTACTATGTTTAGTTTACCATCTGGTGTCATCAGGGCTTTTGGAGGTTACTTATCAGATAAATATGGTGCCAGAAAAGTAATGTATTGGGTATTGAGTTCATCTGTTGTACTGAGTGCTCTATTGATGGTTCCAAAAATGGAAATTACAACTACAGGACCTGGAGTTTTGGCAACCAAAAAAGGAACTATTACTTCAGTTTCAGATCAAAATATTAAAATTGGAGAAACAGATTTTGCTGTAGCTCAAAAAAAGGAAATCACAGCTGAAAATACTATTTTTCCATCCAGAACTTCATGGCAGCAAGTAGTTGTAGAACAAAATCAAACTGTAAAGAAAAAAGAATTACTCGCAAAAGGAATTACCGTAATTAAATTTGATGCCAATATATGGGTATATTTAGTACTGGTGATTCTTATTGGAATTTCATGGGGAATCGGCAAAGCTGCAGTTTATAAACACATCCCTGAATATTTCCCGACAGAAGTTGGAGTAGTTGGCGGAATGGTAGGCATGATTGGAGGCTTAGGTGGCTTCTTTGGACCTATTATCTTTGGATATTTATTAACGGGGACAGGAATATGGTCAAGTTCATGGATTTTTATTCTGCTTCTTTCTGTTATTTGCTTAGTATGGATGCATCACACTATTACCAGGATCATGAACGAAAAACAGCCTGTTTTATCAAAAGTAATTGATAGACAATAAGCTTTTATATTTTTTTTTAAAATTCTTAGTTATTTGAATTAGGCTAAAGCCAAAGTGTTCTATTTTTTCTCCTTTTTATAACCACCAAAAAGGAATTTTAAAAAAAGAGTTTTTGATCCATTTCAGAAACTCTTTTTTAATAAAAATAACCCGTTGGGTCTAATTTTAAAAACGTCAGTTCGGTTGGTTTTTTGTGCAGGGAAACGAAACCAAAAATGTATCGAGAAACGTTTTCAATAATAATTTTTCCTTTATACATTTTCTATTGAAAATTACCCAAACTGACGAAAAATTATCATCAAAAACTAATTATTACACCCCATGCGTAAAAATGATTCGCTAAGCGCAGATATCACTTTTTTACACCAATACAATTATTTCTTTAAAGGAGTAACTGTGATCCCTGTTCTTTAGATCGAAATGCCCAAATAATTTTTTTAAACCTAAAATCAACCGGTATGAAACCAACATTATTTAGATTGTCAATGCTTATTATTGTGACCTTTATTATTTTTAGTTTTAAAGGAAAAAATCCAACAACAACCTCTTCAAAATCAAGAATAACAGATCCTCCAACAACAAAAAAATTAGTTCTGGAGAAACCAAATGTAACGATAGGTTTCATTAAACTGACCGATATGGCTCCTTTGGCAATTGCAAAGCATCTTGGTTTTTTTGATGCTGAAGGCTTAAATGTAAAACTGGAAGTACAGGCTAACTGGAGAGATATTTTAGACAAAGTTCTGGATCAGCAAATAGATGGTGCACAAATGCTTGCAGGGCAACCCATAGCTGCTGCAGCAGGCTGTGGACGACAAGGCGCACTTGTTACAACATTTTCTATGGATTTAAACGGAAACGCTATCACGGTATCTAAAGATGTCTGGTCAAAAATTGCAGACAGTATTCCGCAGGAGTATGGCAGACCTGTACATCCAATACCAGCAAGCGCACTAATGCCGGCTTTGCATATATATAAAAAACAAAATAAACCTTTTGTTATTGGAGTGGTATCGGCTTATTCTAATCATAATTATCAATTGCGCTATTGGCTTGCTGCTGCCGGAATTAATCCGGGGTTTTACAACAACAACAACATTCAGGGAAGTAAAGGAACAACAGGCGGAGATGTATTGCTGAATATAACAGCACCACCACAAATGCCCGAAACACTTCAGGCGGGCACAATAAACGCGTACTGTGTGGGAGAACCATGGAATCAGCAGGCTGTTGATCAGGGAATTGGGGTTCCGGTTGTAACAAGCAGGGAAATTTGGAAAAACCACCCCGAAAAAGTGTTTGTGATGACAAAGGAATTTGTCGAAAAATATCCAAATACAGCTATTGCTATTACAAAAGCGCTGATTAAAGCAGGAAAATGGCTGGATGACCCTGTAAACAGAAAAGAAGCAACCCGCATCTTATCAAAATCAGCTTACGTTGATGGCGATAAAAGAGTCATCGATAACTCCATGCTGGGAACATTTGAATTTGAAAAAGGAGACATACGATCTGTGCCTGATTTTAATGTGTTTTTCAGATATAACGCAACCTATCCTTATTATTCTGACGGAATTTGGTTTCTAACTCAAATGAAACGATGGGGGCAGATTTCAGAGCCAAAATCAAATGACTGGTATCATGCTAAAATCAAAGAAATTTACAAACCGGAAATCTGGATGAGTGCTGCCAGATTATTATTAGAAGAAGGTTTTTTAACCAAAGACGAAATTCCGACAACAGATGGCTACAAACCTGCCTCTACAGAGTTCATAGATAACATGGTATATGATGGAAAAAAGCCTTTGGAATACATTAAAGGCTTTAAAATTGGTATCAAGGATTAGTCTTACCCTGTAATTTTAATGAATCCAGTAATTTTTACCTAAAAAAAATAGCTTTTCCTTAAAATTAACTTCTATATTTTGCCCTTTTCTTATTTCGGAAAAGGGCGTTTTTTTTTGACCTACTAAAAACTTATTATATACTTTAATTAATTATATTTGAATCGATTATGAACCCCAAATTCTATCATTATGAAACCTTTTTTAAAATTATCTATGTTAACCTTTTTTGTGACTCAAACAGGCATTTCTGAAAAACTTAATGATGCTTTAATTTCAAAAAACTCAGAAATAAATTTTGCAAAAACACAAAAAAGAGGAATTAAAAAAAACAACATTATTTATTATGTTGAAAACGACCTTCAAACAATATCTGCCTACAAAAGGAGCAAATTAAAATGGCAAACAAATGTAATTTCTGTTTGCGGAAAACCAAAAGTGGGAGAACCTCAAATAAGATATGTAGGATATAATACCGATAAGCTACTTATCGTTATCGGAAAACACAATTTTGCAGAAATTGACATAAATAGCGGCATAACAAAATTTATTGGTTAAGATTTAATACAAAGCGACATTTAATTTAAATCGCTTATCGTATTTTATCTTATTAAAATAATCGCTTGAAATGAAATATGACAGCTAAGGAAAAGGTAAAGTGTATTTTATCTTACAATTCCTGCATTGTTATGATTTATGTTTATGTAAATCCTGAAAGACTCAAATTTACTGACAACACCTATGCTACGCTCTGGTATAAATCCGCATAAAGAACATGGTATGTTCTCTTATGGGATTTTCTGATTATGATATCATTTAATTGAAACCAACAGAAGAGAAAGAGTGTTTATCACATAGCTGAAAAGATGCTATTATTCGGTTCGTTGCAAAAAAAATTATTTCATATGAAACTTTTAAGATATACAGAATGCTTTTTCACGTATGCATACGTAAAAATAATTAACACTAAAAAAGTGAGTTAAAACATAAATTGTAACTTGTAATTTCGTAAGCAAATATACTATCTACCACCAAACATCCCGGAAATTTTGAAAAGGATGTTTCTCATTTTCCTTTAACCCTATTTTGAATTAAAGAATATCTAATTTAAGGAAATTATATAATGACAAAATCAAAAACAATTGTATTGGTACATGGTATGTTCGTGAATAATAACAGTTGGTCTGAATGGGAATCTTATCTCCAACAAAAGGGTTTTACTGTTTATGCACCACCAAACCCCGGACATGAAGGAGATCCTTACAGACTGCGAAAAAACCTTCATTATGAACTTGTTAACACCGGTTTTGTTGATGTCGTAACAAAAATTGCAAGATTTATTGACAGACTGCCTGAAAAACCACTCGTAATCGGACATTCGATGGCTGGGCTTGCAGTACAAAAACTTCTGGATCTAGATAAAGTCTATGCCGCAGTCAGCATCAGTGGAGCACCTCCAAAAAATGTTTTGCCACCACTTTCTACTGTAAAAACTATCTGGCCTGCTGTGAATTTTTTTACTTTAAAAAAGTATTATTTAGGAAGCAGAGATTGGTATAATAAGGCATTTTTTAATACACTCCCAAGAACAGAACAAGATAAAGCATATAATTTAGTTGCCGTTACTGAAAGCAGAAAAACAATAAGAGAAACCCTGCTAAAATCTTTCTCAAATGTTAATTTCAAAAAACCACATCAACCGATTCTATTTATTGGAGGAGGAAAAGATGCGATATTCCCACCTGAATTAACTAAAAAGATTGCCCATAAATATCAAGATCCCAACAGCAAAACCGATGTAAAGATTTTTGATGATAAAAGCCATTTTATCTGTGGCGAAAAAGGCTGGCAAGATGTCGCTGATTATATTTTGGATTGGTACGAAAATCTTTAAAAACTAAAAAAGCAGAGAAGCGCTCTTTAGTGTCTCTGCTTTTTTTAAATCGTTAATTTTCTGCTACAAATTCCCCCTTTTCTGTCACGACCTGATTTCCCCATTGCGTGATTGATTCCAAAGCAGGAATAAAAGTTTTACCAAATACAGTTAACTCATAAATTACTTTAACTGGTGGCTTATCACCATAAACTTTTCGTGTAATTAATTCGTCTTTTTCAAGTTGTCTTAATTGTAAACTCAATGTCATTTCAGTAATAGCAGGTATCTCTTTCCGAAGTTCACTGAATCTTTTTTGTCCTTCCTTAAGATGATAAAGAATCACGGCTTTCCATTTCCCACCTATTAAATTCATTGCCAGACTAACGGTACAAGGGTACGTTTTTCCATGAAGTTTCACATGATTTCCTAAACATTCTTTTCTCATAATCTTGGTTTTAAGCCTATCCATTTAGATAGTTATTGCAAAATTAATTAACTATCAATAATATTGCAACTATAATTTTTATAGTAATAATTAATTTAAAAAATATTATAACATGCAAAATTCAATTAATTGGCCTGAAGAATATTTACCAGGAACAACAGATAATTATTGTTCAAATGAAGTCATTATTGCAGGTTTAACGGCAGATGAGATCTGGCCTTATCTAACCAACCCTTTTTGTTGGCCGTATTATTACAGTAACTCGTCTGATATAGAATTTATCAACAAAAAGGACACTGAGTTTTATCTGGGGGCTCGTTTTCGGTTCAAAACATTTGGTCTTCCTGTTGAAGCGCAAATAACTGAATATATACCGGCAACATCAGGACAGCCGGCACGATTAGCATGGCACGGCTGGGTAGAAGGAGATGCTGATAAACGGCTAGATGTTATACATGCCTGGCTTATTGAAATAGTAGAAGGTGGACGTGTCCGGATTTTAACTCAGGAGTCACAAATAGGAAGACCTGCCCTTGAGCTAGCAAAAACTAAACCAAATCCTATGATAAATGGTCATCAGGACTGGCTGGACGGATTAGTTATGGCTGCGAAAGCTGGAAAGAGATAATCTATTATACGTTGTTTTTAAGTTGTAAAAATCCTTTAAAAATTAGAGACACACTACTCTGTGCGTCTCTAACGATATGTCTTGATAAAACAATTAATTTTTATAGACCATTCCCATATCCTCAATAGAGAATTTATATATCAGCAAATGCAATACATGATCCCTTCATTCGATATACCCAGGAGTTTTTACGATTTCAATTTTATTTCTTGGTCTTGGCAGCTTTTCTTCTACAATTTCACGAATAGTAGATGCGGGAAGATTTCTTTTATGACAATGACGATTAAATAACACCAGCGGCAACCATTTCCTATTTGAAAGAATTTTTGAATCTTTCTAAAAAAGCACGCAAAAAATACTGGTCACCAATTATTGTTCAACTCTTTCAAAAATGAGTGATTCTTATTTGCAGAACAATCAATCAGGAAAATAATACCGTTAATTTTAAATCAAAATGCTGAAATCCTGACTGGCAGAAAATAATTTATAGCAATGATGATTTTTATCTGAAGAAAATAATAAAAGCCGGTTTTGAGTTTTATGAATGAGGAGAAAACGCCATCTCAGAGAGAAAAATTACATTTTTCAGTATTGAAAATATCTAATAAAACCACTACATTTTTTACAATTATCATTTCAATTATGAAAAATTAACTAATTAATAAAATCAAAAATGCTTTTATATTGATAATGCAATAATGCTATACAAATAGACTTTTAGCTGTAAATAGCTTGGTGTGAAATTTTTCATTTTATAAATTTGAAAAAAAAAATACTATGACAGAAAACAAAAGCATTAGTAAAAAACGACTCATTTTATTACTTTTATTGTTAATTACAGGAGGCTATTCCTATTATCTATATGAAAGTAATGCTAAACTTAATACTGAAAAAACAGCATTAATTGACAATCTTACCAAATCAAGAGATTCGATTGCATCTGTAATCAATGAAAACAGTTCTATTAAAGAAGAATTATTGGTAGAACAGCAAAAAATCACCAATCTGATTGATGAATTAAAAGAATCAAAAGCCACAGTAGAAGAACTGAACAAATACAAAACAGAAGTTGTTAAACTTAAAAAACAGGTAATACTTCTCAAAAGCGATAAAATGGAATTGGTGGAGAAATACGAAGCTTTGAAAAATAAACAGGACAGTACATTGACTGTTTTAAAGAATAAAGAAGAAAGTAACGGCAGTGGTTACGATAATACTAAAGTTAATTTGCCATCCAATCGTGGTACCAGTCTTTCTGAACACCTTAATGTTACTAAAAGTAAAAATGTAGTTTTTGCCAATTTGAAAGTAGAAACTTATTCGGCAAACAAAACGTTGACCAAAATGGTTACAACGGATAAGTCGGATATGGTGAATTTTTGCAGGATCAAATTTTTGATACGTGGAAATCCTAATGTAAGTGATTCAAAAGGAAGATATTATGTCCAAATTATTAATCCCGAAGGAGAGGTAATAGGATACAAACTTTCGCACAAATTTGGTTCCATTGTTTTAGATTATAGTTACCACGAAGACTATAGCTATGCAGGAGAAAATTTAGAGGAAATATCAGGCCTTCCTTTGTCAGCTTTATCAAAAGGAAATTATACCATTTATTTGTTTAAAAACGACAAAATTGCCTTGAAATCAGGTTTTACTTTAATTTAACCCAAATACTCCATTCCATCACAATGTATTCAAAACAAATTCAAATTCTAAAAAGGTCTATCAGCAATTACAATATCAACGAATCAAGCAAATATTTGGACGAATTTGAAAATAGTGTATCCAAGGCTATTGATTTATCGTTAGAGATAATTGTAAAAAAAATAATTGACACTACCGATAGTTTCAAAATAGACTTATTTTATAAAGACGCCTATAAAATAAGAAATACCTATGAAAATATAATCCAGAATATCCCGGCTGTTTTAACCAATGATACTTCATTGGATGAGCTTAGTGAAAATTTTGAATTGAATTTTTCCCTTGATTTGGATATTATCACGGAGTCTATTGCTCAAAAAACCTTCATCAAATTAGATTCTGCTGAAAGAATCTTTAAGATGTCGATTATTGTAGTAATTTGTTATTTTGTTGAACAAAAAATAGATAAAGCCCAGATCAAATCCCATTTTGAAGACGAAGTAGCAGAGAAAGACCCCAAAGAGGATATTCAGGAAAAAGCAATAGAAGAAGCGACAAAGTCTGGTTTGTCTAAAAAAATGATGTTTGCCATAGCAGCAATACTTCTAGTGGGTTTATCATTGTTTTTTATGGCTGGTTCCAAACAAGAAACAACCGCAACAGAAACCAATATCGATGCCGAAAAACAGCCTCAGAACATCGAATTTAAAGATATTAACAAACTCGGTGACTACATCGATTATATGCTGCCAAGTGACGATATTATTACCATACCGGAAAAAGGCAGTGAGAAAGCCATTCTGGATTTTATTCTCGATAATTCTAACAGTCTCAATGGTTCAGGATACTGGATTGTTTTAGACAGAATCCATTTTAAAGACAGAGCTCCTTCGTATTTTATTGATTCTGAAGAACAAATAACGAACATTGCCCTGATTTTATCTTCTTTTCCAAAAACCAAAATAGAAATTGCAGGTTACACCGATAATTTAGGCAATCCCAAAAGCAATGAAACTTTGAGCCTGAAAAGAGCAAATTCAATAAAAGATGCGCTGATAAAATTAAAAATTACTGAGGATAGAATTACAACAAAAGGCTATGGGCAGGAATTTCCCTTGTTCAAAAATGATAATGAAGCTAATAGAAAAGAAAACAGAAGAATTTCTGTTAAAATAATTAAATAAAATAAAGAGGCCGTCTAAAAAGTCTCAACTACCCTCTGAAAATCGCTTATTTAGAAAAATTTTCAGACAGGTACCCGAATACAAAAGAGGTTGTCTAAAAAGCATAGACAGCCTCTTTTATATTTTAAAAACGGCTATTAAATTTCAGCATTTTAACTGACCAAATCACTTCATTCTTAGTGGTTTGTTTTTTTGCTTTTGCATTTACTTTATAAACTAATTCTGTTGCTTTTCTGTCTTCGATATTTGATTATAAGGCTATGACTATATAGGTGTCGTTGTTCGTTTTAGTAATGTTACTGACTTTATTATAACTAACAGCTGCTCATTTCAACTTATTATACCTTTGCTTCAGCTTAGCACGGAATACTTCAACTAAACCAAAATTGTTACCAATTTCAGAGTTTTTTAGCCCTGTGTAAGCTCTATTGGGGTTTTAGTCTGCCACGATTTACCAAACAAAAAGCCACTATTTATCATTGGTTAGAATGACAAATAATGACTTTGAACAAAAGTGCTTAACGCAAAAAAGGTTTTTATTTATTAATGAACTGATTACCATCCAATCCATCAATTTCCTGTTGTTCACTTACTTTAATAGGCGAAATGGCATTGACGATAATAAATAGTAAATAAGAAACCGCAAAAGAAAATACAGAAACAATTACTATAGCAATAATCTGGTTTACGATTAATGTTGAACCACCAAATAACAAACCAGGCTCAGTAATACCAGGATTAATGGCTTTATTGGCAAAAACTCCGGTCAATAACATACCAGAAATTCCACCTAAGGCGTGACAGCCAAATACATCCAGTGCATCGTTTATGATTTTGAATTCACTCACTATAATATAACTGATGATACTGGCAATACAGCCTATCGAAACGGCATGTTCAATACTTACATAACCAGAAGCAGGAGTTATGGCTACTAAACCAACCAGAATTCCCAGACAGGTTTCGACAGCAGTAATTTCATAACCTCTAATTTTATCCAGAAACATCCAGGCAAATCCGCCCGCTGCAGCAGCTACAACCGAATTGGCTATGGCCTGTGCCGCCAGACCATTCGCCGCTAAGGCTGATCCTCCGTTGAAACCCAGCCATCCAATCCATAAAATTCCTGTTCCTAAAAGTACATACGGAACCTGCTCCGCTTTAGAAACGTGCAGTTTTCGTTCTCCTAAATAGATTGCTCCTGCTAATGCAGCCCAGCCAGCACTCATGTGCACAACTGTACCTCCGGCAAAATCCAAAACTCCCAATTTAAAAAAGAATCCATCAGGATGCCAGGTCATGTGTGCAATTGGAGCATACACAAATAATGAAAATAAGGCAATAAATAATATATAAGGAAGTAAATTGATACGTTCTGCAAATGAACCCGAAATTAGGGCAGGCGTAATAATGGCAAACATCATTTGATAGACTGCAAAAATAATCAATGGTGTAGTAGGTGATAAAATCCAGCTGGATTGTATACCAACGCCCTGAAAAAAGAAATGGGTACTCGGGTCTCCGATAATTCCTCTAACAGAAGGGCCAAAACTTAAACTGTAACCTACTATTATCCACAAGACAGCAATCACAACCATGGCCAAAAAACTTTGCAGCATAGTAGTAATCACACTGTTTTTACCCACTAAACCTCCGTAAAAAAAAGCAAGTCCCGGAGTCATCAATAATACTAAGACACTCGCAACAATCATCCAGGCTGTATCCCCGGAATCAAACTTGGGAGTAGTGACAGGAATGACCTGATCGACAAAAATTAAATTAGAAAAAATAGGTACAATCATTACCAATAATAAAATCAATGTTAAAAAAATTCTTTTCATGTTATATTGTTTTGAGTTCATTTCAAAAATATTGATTTATTAATTATTTGCTAAGAAACAATAGGTCGTTGGACGTAAAAAAAAAGCGTTTTTAGGCAGTATTAACTGTCTAAAAAAAGCAATCTGCTTTTTTTAGACAGACTAATTTTAATAATTTCACAATTTAGATATATAAAAAAAGTGGTCATTTTATCAGATACACAAAAATACACGAATTAAAAATATTTACAAAAAACCTTGTTTAACTGAGAATTATATTACGTTTTTGTTAATTTTGACTTATTGATTAAAAAATACTACTCGTAAACACTCAATTGCGAAAATTATGTTAATTTTGTCGATGATCCAAAATGATATATTTATTGATTAAAAAAATAAGAAAATGGGAGCGGAAGAATCTAAATATAATATAAGTCCAATGAGTACAGATGACAAAGTATTTGAATTAACACAAAGACCAACACCTTCTGACCGAGAAGTGATATGGGATAAAACAAAAACTTTGCTTTGTAAAACCGATTCTAAAGGAACCATAATGTATGCCAATGAAGCATTCATTGATGTTTGTGGTTATGATGATTTTGAATTAATTACCAAAAGTTGCAACATAACCAGACATCCGGATATGCCCAGAGTGATATTCAAAATCATGTGGGAAATTATTTCTGAAGGAAAACATTTTATCACATTGGTTAAGAATATGGCAAAAACTGGCCGATATTATTGGGTTATTAATGAAATTAATACGGCAACAGATAAAAACGGAGAATACACATATACCAGCAGGCAGAATTCTTTATCAGAAGAGAGCAAAGCTTTGAAAAAAGTGATCACATTATATAAAAAACTGCTGCATATTGAACAGGCTAGCGGTGTAGTAGCCAGCGAAAATTATCTGATTGGTTTTCTGGAAGAACGTAATCAAACATTTGTAGAATACATCAACAGTATTTTGGAATCCAATAATTCAGATGAAAACGAGGTTGTAGAAAATAATGCAGAAGCTGCCATGACTTCAAAAGTTATCGAAAAGACTGTTTCTGAAAATTCAGACACAGAAGGTTCCGATATTATTAAAATTAAGAAAAAAGGATTTTTTACAGGTTTCTTCGCTAATGAAGAAGAAAAATAAATCTCAATAAATAATAAAAAACCTCAATCTCTTTATAAATTACTTAAAAGAGATTGAGGTTTTTTTATCAGTATTTTAATTGACCTTTAAATATTCAAATGTTTCAATTAAATCATACGTAATGACTCTTTTTTGAGAATCAATATGAAATTTGATTGAAACAATAAGCATAGAAACAATTATCCGTTTTGAGTTATTTTTGGAAAGTTTTAGATTGATTTTTTAATAGAAAATCCCATAATGTATGTCATTACAGGAATTCTCTGCTAAACAAAATTAATTAAAAACTAACTCTTATAAACCATTCCCATGTCCTCAATAGAGAATTTATCTGTCAGCAAATGCAATAAATGATCCCTTAATTCGATATATTCAGGAGTTTTTACGATTTCAATTTTATTTCTTGGTCTTGGCAGCTTTACTTCTACAATTTCACGAATAGTAGATGCAGGACCATTATTTAAAACGACAATTCTGTCTGATAAAAACAGGGCTTCTTCGATATCATGTGTAATCATGACAATCGTTTTTTCGCGGTTATTCAAGTTCCATAATTTCAAGACTTCCAATTGCATAGAACCTTTTGTCAAGGCATCCAAAGCACCAAAAGGTTCATCCAGAAGCAGTACTCCAGGGTTAATGGCGAAAGCTCTCGCAATGGCCACACGCTGTTTCATTCCGCCAGAAAGTTGTCCCGGCAATTTATCTTTATGCTCAAAAAGATTCACCATTTTAAGGTTCTCCATTACGATATCGTGTTTCTCTTTTTTAGAAATACTCATTACTGAATCAACAGCCTGAAAAATATTTTCTTCAACAGTCAGCCAAGGCAAAAGCGAATAGTTTTGAAAAACGATTCCGCGATCAGGTCCCGGTCCTTTTATTTTTTCATTGGCCAATTCAACTGTTCCTCCGGTTGGAGTTAACATTCCGCCAATAGCATTCATAATAGTTGATTTTCCACAGCCTGAATGCCCGATAATAGAGATAATTTCTCCCTTTTGAATAGATAAATTAATGTCTCTTACTGCTATATATTTTCCTTTTGGAGTTGGGAATGATATTTCTAAATTTTTTATTTCTAAATAACTCATGATGTTTTAGTTTTAAATTTTTGAAAAGTTTCAGGTTTCAGGTTTCAAGTGAAAAAAACTTAGTATTTTGCTTAGAACCTCAGAACCTTTTTTCTTAGGCTTTATAAGCCACTTTACTTTCAATAAAAGTGAATAATTTATCAAAAAGAAGTCCCACAATTCCGATGATGATAATGGCAGAGATTACTTTTTCCAGGCTTAGGGCATTCCAGCTGTCCCACACGAAGAACCCAATACCTGCTCCTCCTGAAAGCATTTCCCCGGCAACAATTACCAGCCAGGCCACACTGATACTCAAACGTAATCCTGTAATAATATGAGGCAAACTATACGGAATCAGAATTTTGGTTAAATAACGCATTTTCGAAAATCCAAAAGCTTTTGCTACATTTTTGTGATCCTGCGGAATCGAAGCCACACCAAAAGAAGTGTTGATTAAAGTGGACCATAATGAGGTAATGAAAACAATAAAAATAGTCGCCATTCCGGTATCTTTAAAAACAACTAACCCGATTGGAAACCAGGCCAAAGGCGAAACCGGTTTTAAAAGCTGTACGATTGGATAAAAAATTTGTTTACAAATAGTACTCGCCCCCATCAGAATTCCAATTGGAATTGCTATTAAAGATCCTAGCAAAAATCCCGTTAGAACGGTTTTGATCGAATTGAATAACTGTAAACCGATTCCTTTGTCGTTCGGACCATAATCATAAAACGGATCGCTTAGCATTTCTTTTAAAACGGTAAAAGTCGCCAATGGTCCCGGAAGTGCATCTTTGGTGTAAATGCTTAACAAACTCCAAAAGCCTATAAAAACCAGAACTCCGATTCCTGCGAAGACAGTCGATTTTAATTTTCCTGCAAATTGACTGATAATCAATTTTATTTTGTCATTTTTTACGGAATCATTTGAAGTGCCTGGTGTCAAAACTTCGGCTTGACCGGAAACAGCACTTAGTGTTAAGGTATCTTTATCAGACATGATATTGTAATTTAAATTTAAAAATTAGATTTATTAATTCCCGAGTAAGTAAATTTGGCCACAGCTAAAATGATTCTAACAGATTAAAACTTTAAGTAGGTGTAAAGGATAATTTTTAAAGACATTAAATCTGTGGCAAGAAACAAACTTTTGTGTACAGGAATAAAAAGAACTTTATTATTTAACTGCTTTGAGGTAAGCTGTAGGATTTGAAGGATCAAAAACCGTTTTGTCCATGGTTAGAGAGAAAGGCTTCATATCATCATTTGGCACTTTTACCTTCATGCTTTTGGCAACCTCTTCATATAAATCCTGCAAGATCAGTTTGTCTGCGATTGCTTTATAATTTGGTGCTTCTTTTAACATCCCGAAACGTACAAATTGTGCCATTGCCCAGATTGCGTGTGATTTACGAGGGTAATTTACAGCTCCGCCTTTGTGAAACAACATATAATCTTTAGCATAAATCTGAGTTCCCTGATTACAGCCTAAGTCATAGTTCCCCATTAATCTGTTTTCGATAACATCTGCTGGTGCGTTTACATAAGGTGCTTTTCCGATTATGGCAGCTGCTTTTTTCCGATTGCCCGGATTGTCTAACCAAATGCAGGCTTCTAAAACAGCTTTCATTACTTTTACAAGATCTGTTCTGCGTTTTTCACTAAATTCTTTGTTTACTACCAAAGCTTTTTCAGGATGGTCTTTCCAAATGTCCTGAGAGGCCACTTGTGTGAAACCAATTCCCTGTTTTACCGCAACTCCTCCCCAAGGCTCTCCAACACAAAATCCGTCCATATTACCAACTTTCATATTGGCTACCATCTGCGGAGGCGGAATCGTAATGATTTTAGATGTTTTTTGGTTCACACCTGCAATTGCCATCCAGTTGCGTAACCATAAATCATGCGTTCCTCCCGGGAAAGTCATAGCGAAAGTCACTTCTTTCTCAGCTTTCAACTTGGCTGCAACGACCGGGGCGACTTTATTCATTTGCTTGAAACCAACTTTCCCGCAAAAATCTTTAGAAAGTGTAATTGCCTGACCATTTACGTTAAGCATCATGGCGATTTTCATTTCAGAACCTGCTTTTCCTCCTACTCCTGTGTAAACCGAAAATGGCATTGAATACAGACAGTGCGCTCCGTCTAATTCTCCGGTTAAAATTTTGTCACGAACATTGGCCCATGATGACTCTTTGGTTACAACAACTTCAACGCCGTATTTTTTAAACAGTCCCAACTCTTTTGCCATTACGATTGGCGAGCAATCCGTAAGTGGAATAAATCCTAATCTTACAGGGTCATTCTGAGCTTTTACTCCTGTAAAGGAAACGATCATGACTATTACTAAAGTCAATATTTTTTTTGTGAGTGTGTTTATTTTTTTCATTTTAAATAGATTTAAAGATTATTTAGAATTTATTTTTTAGCTAAAAAATTGGGTTTGATATTTAGCATTACATACGCAAACTGTGGTGTCAAATCTGCATTGGCAATATTTTTAACTGCTGTAGAAGCCATAGCATTTGTTGCTTTCATTATAGAGTAACCTGCTTCAAAATTGATGATTTTTGTCAGGTTGTATCTTACTGTCAAATCAACTTCGGTACCTAAATAAGAGTTTAATTTTCCTCCTGCACCGTTAGATATTTTGTTCGCCGATTCAAAACCGTGGATATCTAAATTGAAGCTTAGATTGTCTTTAGCGTTATATTTTATTTTAAAGAAATAATTCAGTAATCCTTGTTTTCCGAATCCATTGGCCGCATAAAAATAATCCATGCTTCCCCAGAATTTATGAGGCGTCCCGTATAATGGATCAAAACGATTATTGTCAGAAGTAGCGGTTACGGCTTTTGTTCCGTCATCACCGGATAAATAATCAACCCCAGGGCCTATGAATAGTTTTCTTCCAACCTGATACGTTGATGTGATAGAAGCCATATTGGCACTTAAAGATCTTCCGTCCTTGTCATGACCTCCCTGGTGATAGAAGCTTCCCATGAAATTTAATTTTCGGGTTGCATTTACGTTATAGTAAATTCCGGTCGTGTTTCTGCTCCAAACGCCTTCGCCATTTACTTTTGTAGTTACAGCAGGTGTTCCAGAGGTTACGTTGGTATATTTATTGAAATCATCTTTAAAGAATAGAAAAGACAAATCACCAAAAAAGAATTTCTTTCCTATATAGGCATATTGAAATGATTTATACATAGTCCCGATTCCGTTTGTACCCGCACCATAAGCTGAATTGGTACCGTTGTAAATGGTTCCGGTGTTAAGTTCTTTGTTTTGATTAAAGGCTGCTCCGACATCTGCAATCCAGCCTTTGTTTGCATATTTAAAAACGATTGCATCGTGGCGTCTTCCTTGCTGTAACCAGTCTAAGCTTCCTAAAACTTTCTGATCGTCATAAGCAATTTCCTGGCGTCCTGCTTTGATACTTAAATTTTGAATAGTACTTAAGGTATCTATTAATGAAATTTCTGCCCAGGCTTCGTGTAATAAAATTCCGTTATTAGCTTCCGTAGTTGTTCTGTTGATAGTAGAAGCATCCTGACCCCAAACACGAACATCTTGTAATGAAGTATAAATTTTAAAACGATATCCTGTATATCCTGCAGATAATCTTGTTCTTTGACTTGTAAATAAGGCAGCCTTATCTCCATCTTGCTGTAGTGTTCCTTGTCCTGCACGCATTTCAACACGCTCTCTTATTTGGCCTGTAAGTGTAAATTGTGCTTTGGCTTCAAATTTACCTAAACAAGTTATAGCAACTCCCAATACAATTGTTTTTGAAAGTTTTGAATTAAAAAAACCTTCTTTTTTTTGACTTTGATTCTTTAATAGCAAATTTGTTAATGTAGACATGGTTATTTGTTTTGATTAGTATGAAGCAAACTTACATACGTATTAATACTTAAGTAGTGTGTTTTTTCCATATCAAAACATTTTTTTTCAACTAAAAAAAGCGTTTTAAAATCAATTGATTTACTGTGTTATCGCATAAAACCTGAAAAAACCAAGTCATAATAAGGCTTTACAAATGCCTTGTTTTGAGATTTTGGGTAATATTTTTAGAAATTAAAAGTTTATTTGGATAAAAAAAGGCTTTTTTAATTGCTTTTTGAGTGTAAAAAGTAAAAGATCATAGAAATATACGTAGAGTTATTCCTAAGTGATTGTCAAAAATACTTAATCAGGAGATTTATGAAAAAGAAATGTATAACTACTTAGATCTTAATTAGAAATATTTATGTTCCATTATTTCGGATTGCAGTTTTGGAAGTGCCAATAAGCCAATTCTTTTGCCAACTGTTTTGATAAGTGCTTCTTTTTTAAGGCTTGAAAGTATGCGAATTGCCTGTTCTTCAGTAGTTCCGGCAAAGTCGGCAATTTCTTTTCGGGAGAGTTCTATTTCTATTAAACCATTGGTTTGGCCAAACTTACGGTGAATATACAAGAGTAAATCAATTACACGTTCCCTAACATTCATGTGGGCGATTTTTCGAATATTGTTTTCGCTTTTGTTTAATTCATCAGCATAAAAAAGCATTAAATCATACGTGAATTCAGGGACATTTTGAAGTATTTCCATCATCGTTTCATTACTAAAATTGCACAAAACTGTATCTTCTAAAGCATAAGCACCAATCAAATAACGTTTACTTGTTCCGAAACCACGAAATCCAATTGTGTCTCCGTTTTTGGTTAAACGAACTATTTGTTCACGCCCATTAATTCCCGTTTTTACCGTTTTTACCTTTCCTTTACAGATAAAATAAAGTCCCTGAATAGGTGCGCCTTCAATAATAAACTGTTGTGATTTTTTGCAGGTAAAACTATGTTTTTTAGCAACATACTGTTTCATCTGCTCTAAATGCAGGTGTTTTTTTATGAAACAGTTTTCGTTTGTACAGGTATAACAAATGGCCAGTTCTTCTTTCATGATATCGACTTATTTAGCTATTTTAGTTCATAGTGATTAGTAATGAGGATTAGCTTCAACTAAATAAATAATACGTAATTCTGAATTCAGTCTAATTTTAAATTTAAACTAATGACTACTCATTAATTACTATATCCAAACAAATTTCCCGCTCCTTATTTATTTTAATTCAAAAATAGAAAAATAAATCAACAAAATAAGTATTTATACGTAAAAATACTTATTTTTGTCCAGATTTATATAAGTGCTTAATCTAAAAACTTATTAAAAGACAACAATTGTAGTATTTAAAAACAAGCGTGATGCAAAACACAAAAATCAAAACTACCTGCTCCTACTGTGGCGTTGGCTGCGGAATTATTGTAACAAATGATCCCAAAAGTGGTGTAATGGTTGAAGGAGACAAAGACCATCCTGTAAACAAGGGTATGTTGTGTTCTAAAGGGAGAAATTTGCATTATGTTGTAAATGATACTTCAGACAGGATTCTGTATCCACAAATGCGCGGAAACAAATCGTATCCTTTAGAACGTGTAAGCTGGGATACTGCAATTGATCGTGCTGCTGCTGTTTTTTCTTCTATCATAAAAAAACACGGATCTGATAGTGTTGGTTTCTATATTTCAGGCCAGTGTTTAACCGAAGAATATTATTTAGTAAATAAATTAGTAAAAGGTTTTTTAAAAACCAATAATATAGATACCAATTCCAGGCTTTGTATGAGTTCTGCGGTAGTTGGGTATAAAAAAACATTTGGAGAAGATTCTGTTCCAATTGCTTATGACGATATTGAATTGGCTGATACCTTTTTAATCACAGGAGCAAATCCTGCCTGGTGCCATCCTATTTTATTCAGAAGATTAGAAAAACACAAAGAAAATAATCCGAAAATAAAAATTATTGTTGTTGATCCGAGAAGAACAGATACTGCTGCTTTCGCCGATTTGCATTTACAGATCATTCCGGGTTCTGATATTATTTTATATCATGCCATGGCAAAACGAATCATCGAAAAAGGATATGTAGATCATGACTTCGTAAAAAATCATGCGGAAAATTTTAAAGAATATAAAGATTTAGTTTTAAACACTTCACTTGAAAAAGCTTCAAAATTATGCGGAATTTCAGTTAACGACATTAAACTGGCCGCTGATACCATTGGAAAAGCAAAAGGATTTATCTCCTTGTGGGCTATGGGACTTAATCAAAGTGCAGTTGGAGTAGATAAAAATACCGCTTTATTGAATTTGTCTTTATTAACAGGACAAGTTGGAAAGCCGGGTTCAGGCCCTTTTTCACTAACAGGGCAGCCTAATGCAATGGGAGGAAGAGAAGTTGGCGGAATGGCAACTTTGCTTGCAGCCCACAAAGACATTGCAAATCCGGAGCATCGAAAAGAAGTAGCTGATTTTTGGGGTGTTGACTCGATATCAGATAAACCGGGTCTGACTGCAACCGAAATGTTCGAAGCACTGGAATCAGGCAAAATGAAAGCCGTTTGGATCATCTGCACCAATCCGTTAGTAAGCTTGCCTGATTCCCGTCGAATCGAAAAAGCGTTGCAAAATGCCAAATTTGTTGTCGTTCAGGATATTTCACATAATGCTGATACTGCTAAATATGCCGATTTATTATTACCCGCTGCAGGATGGCTGGAAAAAGAAGGCACAATGACCAATTCTGAACGTCGTATTGCTTATCTTCCAAAGGGTATCAATCCTCCAGGTGAAGCGCTTCCGGACATCGAAATTTTAATTCGCTTTGCTAAAAAAATGAATTTCAGCGGTTTCAATTTCAATAGTGCCGAAGAGATTTACAAAGAACATTGCGCTTTGACAAAAAACACCAATATTGATATTTCATTTCTAAATTATAACCGATTAAAAACCGAAGGTACTTTTCAATGGCCGGTTCCTGATTATGGACACCCAGGAACGCCTCGCCTTTTTACGGATAAAAAATTCTATACGCCATCACAAAAAGCGATTTTTAATTTACCAATATCTATTGAAAACACGTCTGAAGTGCCATCTCCTCAATTTCCATTTATTTTAACTACAGGAAGAGTTCGTGACCAATGGCATACGATGACCAAAACCGGTAAAGTGGCCCGATTAATGACGCATACACCTAGCCCGGTGCTTGAAATTAATCCAATTGATGCTTTTAAAGCTGAAATTCAAGATGGTGATATCGTAATCGTAACCAGCAAAAATGGCGAGGTTCGTGTAAAAGCAAAAGTTACCGATTCGATCAGGGAAAAAGTAGTTTTTCTTCCCATGCACTGGGGGAAACAGCTTGAAAATGATTTGAACCGAACCAATAATTTAACGAATACCCTGATTGATCCAATTTCAAAAGAACCTGATTTTAAATATACAACGGTTTCAATTACCAAATATGTGAAACCATTTCAGAAAATTGCGATTATTGGAGCAGGTGCTGCGGCTTTCCGTTTCATTCAAAATTATCGGGAATTCAATTCTACCGATGAAATTGTGGTTTTTTCAAATGAACTCAATCCGTTTTACAATCGGGTATTACTTCCAGAATATATGACGGGAGAATTTTCGTGGAAGCAATTATTAAAGGTGAAGGATGGTGAAGCTCTGAATAAGCTAAAAATCACGATGAATGCCGGTGTCGCCGTTGGCAAAATAAATGCTGCCGAAAAAACCATTATTGACAGTAATGGCGACATACATTCTTACGATTCATTAATTTTGGCTACGGGAAGCCGCCCTTTTGTGCCTGAAAATGCACAATTACATTTGCCTGGACGTTTTACCGTGAGACGAAAAGAAGATGCTGATCGTTTAAAAAAACACCTTGACGACACCAATTTGCCTCCTGAGGAACAGCATGTAGTAATCGTTGGCGGAGGATTGTTGGGATTAGAATTAGCAGCAGCCTTAAAACATAAAAAAGTAAAAATTACCATAATCCAAAGGGCGTCCCGTTTGATGGAACGTCAATTGGACCGTATTTCAAGTAAATTATTGGCTGAAGAAGTGCAGCTTCGTGATATCCAGATTTATTTTGATAATGAAGTGAGTACCGTCTTTGAAACGGATAACGACAACGAACTCGAAATAGCACTGAAAAGTGGACGTATCATTACCGCAAATGCTATTGTATATACGATTGGAACGATTCCGAATATCGAAATAGCAAGAGAAACAGGCCTTTCCTGCGGTCGCGGAGTAAAAGTAAACCAGTATTTACAATCGTCAAATCCTGATATTTATGCTATTGGGGAAATAGCCGAATTCAATAACCAGTTATTCGGAATCACATCAGCAGCTGAAGAGCAGGCCGATATTCTGGCTAACTTTTTAGCGGGGGATATCAGCAGTTATTACAAAGGTTCTGTACTAATGAATATTCTGAAACTGGAAGATATTAATTTGTGCAGCATCGGTCAGGTTGAAATTCCGGAAAACGATGATTCGTATGAAGAAATTGTTTTTGCCGATTTAAAGCAGCGGTATTACAAAAAATGTATCGTTAAAAATGATTTGCTGGTAGGCGCTATTTTAATGGGCGACAAAAACGAATTTGCCGAGTTTAAAACCATGATCGAAAGTAAAATCGAATTGTCAGAAAAACGAAATTCATTGCTTAGAGGGAGTTCAAATGCCAAGCCGGTTCTTGGAAAATTAGTTTGCTCCTGCAGTCAGGTCGGTATCGGAAATATCGAAGAAACGATTAAAAGCGGAGTGAATAATTTTACGGACTTATGTAAAAATACAGGAGCCGGATTAGGCTGTGGAAGCTGTAAAACAGAAGTCAAAGAGATTTTAGCAAAATGTAAAGTTTAAAAAATTTTGTTTCAGGTTTTCTTTGTTTCAGGTTTCAAGTTAATCGCATGGAGAGAAACTTGAAACTTGAAACATGACTCGAGGCTGGAAGCCGAACTGGCGAAGCAAACTAAAAAAACTATAAGAACATGGAATTAACGAGATTAATAGTAAAAGGAGGCGTTATTTCGCCTGGGGAACTTAGGGAAGTAGTCAATATGGCTGCAGATCAGGGTTTAGATTCGATTTCATTTGGTTCAAGACAGGATATTATTTTTTCTAAGGGCTTTAAAGCTTTGGATAAAGAAAAAATGGGGAAACATCATTTTGTGTTTCCTGATGAAAAGAGCGGCAACAATATCGTTTCTTCTTATGTTTCAACGGATATTTTCAGAAACACCAACTGGCTGACAGGCAATAAGTTTTTATATATTTTAGAACAATTTAAAGAACAACCCAAACTAAAAGTAAACATCAACGACCCTAAGCAACAACTGGTTCCATTGTTTACAGGGCATCTTAATTTTATAGCTTCTGATCATGAAGATTATTGGTACCTCTACATTCGTTTGCCGAAATGGCAGCGTATGGAAGTGTATCCGGTCTTGATTTACAGCTGGGATATTGCCACGTTTTATTACGAAATTGAGCGTATTGTTTCTGAAGAATCATACGGAATCGATATGATTTTTAGTTTGGTAAGTGAAGCTTTAGACACCAATAACAGAACGATTGACAAACCATTAAATGTTCCATTTTATCCTTTTCCGTACTACGAAGGCATGAACCGAATGGGAATTGACCAGTATTGGCTCGGTTTGTACTGGAGAAATAATCTGTATGATTTAGAATTCCTGAAACAAATGTGTGATTTGTGTTTCGATTGCAAAATCGGAAAAATATGTATCACCCCTTGGAAATCATTTATAATAAAAGGAATTCCGAAAGACAGGAAACTGGAATGGGAAAAGTTTTTAGGAAAAAAAGGAATCAATGTCCGTCATTCTCTTTTAGAACTAAACTGGCATTTACCTGTCGCAATGGAATGGGCTTTGAACCTCAAAACCTTTTTGGTCAGAACGCTTGATCAGTTTGATATTAGTACGTACGGATTAACTTTCGGAATATCTGAATACAATCGTGATGGGCATTATTTCACTTCGATTGTAGTAGAAAAAAATGATTTGCCAAAAGATCTGGAATCGATTAAAATACGTGACACCTACAATGTCTTATTTGCAAAGAATTTTGACCCAAATACACGCGAATATATTGTACACTCACAAGATATTGACAAGCTGGAACTGCCGACCATTTTGATTGAACTAAGCCGAAAATACTTTGAAGAACTAGGGAATTCAATCCCCGAAACAACCGAAAAGAATCAGAAAAAAGAAAAACCTCAACTGGATGTTTTCCAATGTCAGGAATGTCTTTCTCTGTATAATCCTGAATATGGAGATCCGGATCAGAATATATCGAAAGGTATTTTATTTACGGATTTAGCCGAAACCTATTGCTGCTCCTTATGTGAAGCACCAAAAAGCAACTTTAAAATTTTAGAAACCGTTACTACTTAATTTAAAGCAGTTTTTAAACCATATTAAGTGATATAAAAAAATATACGTTTTACTTTTTGTAATATTGAGCGAAGTCGAAATTCTTTTAGAAAACAGATTATACGCTAAACTTAAATGAACTTACATCACTTATATGGTGAAATTTTTTATTTTTTAAAATCCCGAAAAGCCGTTGGAGAAATTCCGGTTTGTTTTTTAAAAACCCTTGAAAAATAAGAATAATCATCATACCCAACTGCTGAAGCGACTTCGTTTACAGCTAATTGTTTGTCTGTAAGCATTCGTTTGATTTCCAGAATTACACGGTCCATAATCACATCTGTGGCTGTTTTTTGTAAAATTTCATTACAGATTCGGTTGAGGTGTTTTAAGGTGATGCTTAATTTATCAGCATAAAAAGAAGGTAATTTTTCTTCTTTAAAATGCAGTTCCAAAAGCTTCTCAAATGCGCTTATTTTAATGTTGTACGAATGGGTCTGATGCGAATAAGTTTCACCATATTTACGGGCAATTTCAATATGAATACAATCCAGTAAATTCAGCATTTTATGCAGTTGAAAATCATTAGGCTGTTTATTTTCTTCATTCAATAATTTAAAATAAGGTACAATCTTTGGCATTTCTTCGGCTTCAAAAACCATTTCAGGACGATTGTGAATCGAATGATAAAAAGTATAATCATTGATGTTTTTCTTTCCGAAATATAAATTGTAAAGTTCCTGGGAAAATATAATCACAAACCCTTCAATGTTATCAGACAGACTCCAATGATGCATTTGTCCGGGTTGCAGGACGAATAAACTTCCTTTTTTAATCTCAAAGCGGTCAAAATCGACTTCATGCATTCCGGAACCATCCGTAAAAAAAACCATCAAATACGAATCATGCCGATGAGGTTCCTCTACAAAACTGTGATTTTTCAAATGCTCCTTAAACGTATTCACGTAAAAATCACGGTGAATGTCATTACAGCTAAAATTCTGAACACTATAAACCGGATACTTTTTCATGATAAAATGTCTTTATTGTGCTATAAGTGGCGAAGATATAAAAAAGGTTTTGATCCAATCTGATTTACCTTTGTATAAATATAAAACAACAATATCATGTCTAATGCATTAACTCATATTTTAAGCAACAAATGTCCGGTTTGTCATAAAGGAAAAGTTTTTAAGGACAAAAATATTTTCCTGAATTTTGGCTTTCCAAAAATGAATGAACATTGTAGCCATTGCAATTATAAATTTCAAAAAGAACCCGGGTTTTTCTTTGGTGCCATGTATGTAAATTATGGTCTGACAGTAGCTCAGGGAATTGCAACATATTGTATAGCGCAGTTTTTCTTTGAAAACACATTCGATTTAAGAATTATTCCGATAATTGCTGTTGTCATCATCCTGTTGACTTCTTTCAATCTCCGATTCTCAAGATTAGCGTGGATTTATATTTTTAAGGATTATACGAGCTAAAAAAATGCTATTTTTGCCTTTCAATTGAAACTAATTTCAATTTCAAAAAAAAACAAAAATAAATTAGACAAATGAAAGCATACGTATTTCCGGGTCAGGGCGCACAATTTACAGGAATGGGCAAAGACTTATATGAAACATCACCATTAGCAAAAGAATTGTTCGAAAAAGCCAATGAAATTTTAGGTTTCAGAATTACAGATATTATGTTTGAAGGCACTGCCGAAGAACTAAAAGAAACAAAAGTAACACAGCCGGCTGTATTTTTACATTCGGTTATTTTAGCCAAAACTTTAGGAGATGATTTCAAACCGGAAATGGTGGCAGGACATTCATTAGGTGAATTTTCAGCTTTGGTTGCTAATGGAACTTTATCTTTTGAAGACGGATTGAAATTAGTTTCACAACGTGCTTTGGCGATGCAAAAAGCCTGCGAAATAACACCATCTACAATGGCAGCAGTTTTAGGACTTGCCGATAATATTGTAGAAGAAGTTTGTGCTTCTATTGACGGAGTTGTGGTTGCGGCAAATTATAACTGCCCGGGACAATTAGTAATTTCAGGAGAAACTTCAGCAGTTGAAAAAGCGTGCGAAGCGATGAAAGCTGCCGGAGCAAAACGTGCTTTGATTTTACCTGTTGGAGGCGCTTTTCACTCCCCGATGATGGAACCTGCAAGAGAAGAACTAGCAGCAGCTATTGAAGCCACTACTTTTTCTACTCCTATTTGTCCGGTATACCAAAACGTAACTGCAAATGCGGTTGCTGATGCAGTCGAAATTAAAAAGAACTTAATTATTCAGTTGACAGCTCCTGTTAAGTGGACACAGTCTGTACAGCAAATGATCGCTGACGGCGCTACTTTGTTTACAGAAGTTGGACCTGGAAAAGTTTTGGCAGGTTTAATCAATAAAATTGACAAAGAAGCTGCTACGGCTAATGCTTAATTAGCTTTTAAAATATTAAAAAAGAGAAACCCTCCATGAATTACATGAAGGGTTTCTCTTTTTATTTAGATTGTAATTAAGCCTGTTTAGCAAACTGCAATTCAATATTCAGTTTCACTTCTTCACCAACCAAAACACCTCCGGTTTCAAGAGCAGAGTTCCAATTTAGACCCCAGTCTTTACGGTTTATTTTTCCTTCGATACTTAAAGCCACTTTTGTATTTCCCCATGGATCAGTCAGGATACCGCTAAATTCTACCGGAAAAGTTACTGTTTTAGAAATTCCTCTAATATTCAAGTCTCCAGTTAGTTCGTATTCTCCATCATTGATTTTTTTGAATGAAGAACCTTTGAAAGTTAATTTTGGATGATTTTCAGCATCAAAAAAATCACCGCTTCTTAGGTGATTGTCCCTGTCATTATTTCCTGTATCGATAGAAGCAATATCGCCGGAGAATTCGATAGGTGCATTTTCGAAATCATCACCTTCTGTTGTAATTGTGGCTTCATAAGTTCCAAATTTTCCTGAAACGTTTGTAAACATCATGTGTTTAACTTTAAAACCAATTTCTGAGTGAGTTGGGTCAATTGACCATTTTGTAGTTGCCATAATTTTATTTTTTAAATATTATAATTTCATTTTGATAGTACAAAGGTATGCTGACAGCATTCAAAAGGCACTTAACCTAGATTAAGTAATAACAGTTTGGATGACTTTCATGAGTTAAAAACAAACATGTTTATTTTTTCCTTTTTCTTATATTTCTATACTTAAACCTAAATCAAACCGATTATTGAATAAAAAAAAACGGCAATAATCTGATTTACAGATTAATTACCGTTACTTTAAAAAAAATATTTTTTGTATTTTGCAAATTAATAATTCATCGGAATATCCATCAACAGGAATTCAGCATCTGTATTTGCTTTTATATTTAAAATATCCGTTCCTGAAATTCCAACAGCATCGCGGGTATTTAATTCCTGACCATTGATGGTTACATTTCCTTTTAAAATGAAAGCATACACTCCGTTTCCTTCTTTTTTAATTTTGTATTCTGTTTCAATTCCTGAGTCAAAATTCCCCATGTTGAACCAGGCATCCTGATGAATCCAAACTCCTTCATCATCTGCATTTGGAGACAAAACCTGAGCCAGTTTATTGTGTCTGTCTGCAACATTCAATGTAATTTGCTGGTAACGCGGCGTAACATTTCTTTTGTTTGGAAACAGCCAGATTTGCAGTAATTTTGTCTGCTGATCTGCATTCGGGTTAAACTCACTATGCTGGATTCCGGTTCCGGCACTCATGACCTGAATATCACCGTTTTTGATCACTTCAGTGTTTCCCATACTGTCTTTGTGTGCCAAATCACCTTCAAGCGGAATAGTAATGATTTCCATATTATCGTGTGGATGCGTTCCAAATCCCATTCCGCCTGCAATCGTGTCATCGTTCAAAACACGAAGTGCTCCAAACTGAATTCTGTCCGGATTGTACCAGCTTGCAAAACTAAAGCTGTGGTAAGCGTTCAACCATCCGTGATTTGCATTTCCTCTTGTTTCTGCTTTGTGCAATACTATATTTTCCATGATTTTGTGTATTTGTTATTTTTATAGTACAAAGATACCACCGTCATGGATTAAAAGCACTTAATGTAGATTAAGAAAGGTTCTGAGGTTCTGAGTCGCTAAGATTCTAAGATTTATATTGTGCTGGTTTTGGGAGCAGCAATTTTAGTTATCAAAAGACCTTTAGTCCTGCTATACGCTATATCTATTGTTGCGAACCCCGCAACAATAGATATAGCGTATAGCAGGGCTGCATTAGAAATCTTTATTTTCAGAAGTATTAGGAACCTTCAAAAAGAGAGAATTTCCAGATCTTATAAGATTAAAACAGCATCATTTTATTTTTATAAATTTTCCTTTTCCGACAGCAATATCCAAATAATTCATAACAAAACCATTTCTATCATGAATGTAAAAAATCATGGTATCTTTCTCAATTTGATTTTTTGGAATACTGATAATGGTTTTAGAATTGGTGAAATTGTCTAATAAAATGCTGTTTCCATACGAAATTTTTCCAGATGGAATAAATTTATTTGAAAAAGCGTAAGTACTATCTTTAAATATAATCTTATCATTCTGGTTTGTAAAATATCCATTTTCGCAGATAAAATAATAACTGCCTTTAAGCTTATCGGTTTCCTGATTGCCAAAATTGATAAAAAAGAAAGCAATTATTAAAATGGAAGATTTCATGATTTTAGACGTTTACTTTTTACTATTTTGCATGGCCCAAATCAGTAATGCATTTTTTTCTTTAGGCAAGCCTAATTTATCGATTATCTTACTTCGGTGGCCTTCAACTGTTTTTTCGGATAAAAATAATAACTCGGCAATTTGTTTTGTAGTTTTTTGCTGCGTAATCAGTTCAATAATTTTCCTTTCAGATAATGTCAGATGTGCCAGTTCATTGTTATCATTGGGAGTATCTGTTATTAAATCATCTTTCAAAAAAGCACTGATATATTCATGTCCTTTTTTTACTTCCTGAAGACATTTTTCTAATTCGGTTTGAGCATGTTCTTTTAGAATATAACCATAAATTCCGTATTCTTTCGCCTTTTTATATATAGTCATCTCTTTATGCATAGTCAGTAAAATGATTTTGGTTCTCAGTTTACTTTCCTGTATTGCTTTGGCCACATCAAGGCCATCCAACCCCGGCATGTTGATATCAAGAATAGCAATATCCGGCAAGTGTAACTTAATTAAATTTAATGCCGAAATTCCGTTAGAGCAGGTATCTTCTACTCTGTAACCATAAGATTCCACAAAGCTTTTTGTACCCAAGAGGGTAAAAGGATGGTCATCTGCAATTAATATTCTCATTGAGCTTTCTTTATATCGATGGTAATTATTGTGCCGTTTGTATTTGATGTGATATTAGCTTGCCCGCCAATAGCCCTGCTTCGTTCTATAATATTATGCAGGCCAAATGAAGATTTACTGTTTAAAGTTTCTTCTACATTAAATCCTTTTCCATTGTCTTTAATTTCAATGATAATACTGTTTTCGTTTTCAGTTATAGAAATTTTAGCAGCAATTGCATCAGCATATTTTATGATATTGGAAAGTGCTTCCTGCACAATACGGTAAATTTGTAATTCATCGGAAGAAGATAAAACACTGTCATAATCAATCTCGGCTGTAACCATGAAATTATTAACAGATTCTGCCCGTTCTACCATTTGATTGATGCTTTCTTTTAATCCTATTTTATCAAACATTATAGGGTGTAAATTCCTGCTGATACTTCGGATATCATTAATAATAGCATCAATTTTTTGGTTAGCAACGTCTGCTTTTCCTTCAAGGAAATTTTTTAAACTCAATAGTTCGTGGCTTACGCTGTCATGTAAATCGCTTGCAATACGTTTACGTTCTTCTTCTATTTTTTCCAGCAGTTGTTTGGTATATAATTGGGCATTTTGTTTTTCAAGACGTAATTTTTTTTGTTTTTGTGTTAAATTGAACGCAAAACTTATGAAGAGGATACCTATTAAAGTGGTACCTAAGAGCGCAATTGTTGTGTTTTTATTTGTAATAGTCTGTTCTTTAATTTTTAGTTCGTGGGCCTTTTTTTCAGTTTGATATTTTTTTTCAAGTTCAACCGTTTTTATCCTTGTCGTTATGTTTCCTATACTGTCTACAATAATTCTCTTATCAACTTCGTAAGCCAAAGCACTTTTATAGTCCTTATTTTGAATAGCATTGTTTTGTAATACTCCATAAAGCATATTGACTTTTTCATATTGCTGATTGCTGATTAAAGTGGGTAATGTTTTTTTTATATCTGCAAAATTGGAATAATTGGGATTCTTTTTTATCTCATACAATGCAGATGTTAATTTGTATTCCTGAGTTAAATCATCAGAATCTATTTCTTCAACAACGGGCTTTAAATCAGTAAGTATTTTTTTGGCTTCTGGCAACTTGTTGGCATAGATTAGATTTTCTGCCTTAAAGTCAAATATTTTTATTTTTAATATTTTACTTTCATCGTTACTGCTAATAAAAGCCTGATAAACAGAATCGATTAATGGCCTTTCACGTTTGTCCTTTAAATATTCATATATCGAAATTTTATTAATCAAACCGATATAGACATTATAGGTATTGTCAATTTTTTTATACGCTTGTATTGCTTTGTCCGCATTTTGAATAGCTCTTTTTTTATCACCAATGGCAGTGTATATATTAGCGTAATTCGAATAAACAAAAGCCAAACCTTTAGGATTATCTATTTTGCTGAAATATTCAAAAGATTTCTGATTGGCAAGCAGACTTAAATTTTGCTTGCCCATTACATAATAAATATAGGACAAATCGTAGTAAGCTCTGGCAATATTGTAACAGCTATTATAGTCGTCAGGCTCTAATGTCGTAATCTTTTTAAAGTACTCACATGCCTTTTTTAAATTATACTTGTCGAAATAATAATTGGCAAGATAAGCATCTACAAAAGTGGTTTTTAATTCAGGGACTTTGTGTCTGTATCTGGTGTCAAATTCTTTGACTTTAGTCATAAACTGATCATTAAAGTCATAAGAATCTGCAAGATATACACAGGCGAAATCTAAAACTTCGGCTGCTTCCAAATATTTTTTTTCTTTTATTTTGTCGTTGTAATAGTTGTGAAAAACCGATAAATAATTTTTGTCCTTCTTGTAATGCTCCACTTTATGCAACCAGGCTTTTGTGGCATCTTCCTTTACTGGTTCTTCTTTTTGAAATAAAACTTCATTCGTTTCATTCTTCTGACAAGAAAAAACAAGCAAAAAAATTGCAATAAGAAAAGCATGAAATAAATAATTGGTTTTAGACATAACCTTATTGTTTTTTTTACAAATGTATCTATTTGAATCAGTATTTGAATTATAAATAAATAATTCAGGGGTTTCCCCTTGCGTGAATTCGTTTGGATTTGCCAGAATTTTGTAATCTAACATTTTAAAGAAAAACTATGAGAAAAATTACTCTATTAAGAAATCAAATACTTTTGTTTGCCATTGTGCTGACCACAAGTTTTTCGAGAGGACAGGTTTCAGCAAGTGCATTGTCTTTTGATGGTGTCAATGATTATGTGGAACTGGGGGATATAATGCCTGTAACATATACCAAAGAAGCCTGGTTTTATTTATCAGATTTAAGTCTCCAAAACAATCTTATTTCGGGAGGCTCAGATGGGCAACACGCACTGTATCCCTCTGCAAATTATGGAAACAGATTGTCGGCAGGACACAATGGTATCTGGAATGCAGTGCAGGACCCAACTCCAATTGCAGCTAATACATGGTATCACGTTGCTTTGACTTATGATGCTGCAACGACCACAATGAAAATGTATAAAAATGGTGTTTTAGTGGCAAGCAATACCTCTGTACCTCCTTTTACTGGCGGAAACGCTGTACGACTTGGTACATTTGATACTGCAAATTTACTTGGAGGTAAATTAGACGAAGTACGTATCTGGAACAGAGTATTACCTGAATGTGAAATTCAAAACAATATGAATGGGGAACTTCCTGCAGGACAAGTAGGATTGGTGGCTTATTACAAGTGCAACCAAGGTATTCATGCTGCAAATAATACAGCAATTACTACCCTGACTGATACCAGTGGAAATGATAATACCGGTACGTTAAGCGGATTTGCCTTAACTGGATCTTCCTCAAACTGGGTTACACCAGGAGGCGTAGTTACCGGAACAATGAGTCCGGCACAATTGTCGGTTACAAGTCCGCAATTTTTTTGTACGGCGGCTACAGTTGCTGATTTAAAGGCTACAGGAATCAATATAAAATGGTATTCTTCATTGCTATCAGTAAACGAATTGGGTGCCACAACTGCATTGACATCAGGAACAACCTATTATGTTTCGCAAACTATTGGTAGCTGCGAAAGTCCAAGAAATGCAGTTGTTATAATGATAAATACAACTTCGGCACCTACAGCCACTAGTCCACAAACTTTTAATAAAGACGCTACGGTTGCCAACATTGCCGCAACTGGAACCGACTTAAAATGGTATGCAGATCCTACAGGAGGAACACCTTTAGCAAATTCATCTCCAATAACCGGCGGCATCTATTATGTCTCTCAAACGGTTTCAGGTTGCGAAAGCTTAAGAACGGCTATTGAGGTAAACCTGAATGCATCGGCATTGGATTTTGATGGAATAGATGACAAAGTAAACTGCGACACCACTATTTCTACAACATTGAGTGATACCAATAAATTAACCGTTGAGGCATGGATCAAAACAACCAGAGATTCAAATGTAGAAACTATTGTTTCCAATCACGGTAACGGATCTTCAACTCAATTCGATTTACGTACCGTTAATGGTGAATTTGATTGTTTCATTGGTTTTGGTAGTTACGTAGTTACAGGAGGAACAGTTATACCAAACACATGGCAACATGTAGCAATGGTGTTTGATGGCACCTCTGTAACACTGTATGTTGATGGAGTAAATGTTGGTACCACACCAACCCCATCCAATTATACTTTGCCAACAAGCGTGGCACCAATGATATTAGGATATAATGGCTATGGAGAAATTTTTAAGGGACAAATGGATGAGGTTCGTGTTTGGAACAAAGCTTTGACTCAAACTGAAATTCAAAATAATAAGAATTGCGAACTAGGGCCAGGACAAACTAATTTATTAGCGTATTACCAATTTAACCAAGGTCTTGATAATAGAAACAATTCAACAGTAACCACAGTCGCAGATGCCAGCAACAATGCCTATACAGGAATATTAGATGGTTTTACACTTACAGGAAATACCTCTAACTGGACTGCAACCAGTATTGTGACAACAGGAAATACCTGTTCGACTAATTTAAATAACGATCATTTTGAATTTTCATCAAAAACAACAGTCTATCCTAACCCGTCAAATGGCATATTCTCTTTAAATACTGATGCACGTGCCGCTATTGTAGTATATGATCTGAATGGAAAAATCATTAAATCGGAAAATATTAATACAGGAAATACCAATTTGAATTTAAATAGCTCTCCAAATGGAGTTTATTTGTTGAAAATAACCTATGATAACAATCAGGTTGAAACGATTAAATTGATAAAAAAATAAGATAAAACAGATTTAAACAGAAAGACTTCTTCCTATCTAAGAAGTCTTTCTGTTATAAAAATCAATAAATAACGGTTGGATGAATTATTTTTGACCCCATTAAAATTTAAAATCCCTGAAATCAATTTTATTCAATGATATAAAGCTTACTTCTTCAAAAGCCTTGCTTTCATTTTACTGAAAAACTCAGGCGTAACCCCAATGAAGGAAGCGATTTGTTTTTGAGGCACTTTATGAACCAATGTTCCATATTTCGAACAAAATTTCTCAAAACGCTCTTCGGCAGGTAAACTCAAATTATCCATTAATCGCTGTTGATTGGCAACTAACGAATTTTCAATTAGAATTCTAAAAAAACGTTCCAGTTTTGGAATTTCAAGATACAATTGTTCCTGATTTTCTTTAGAAAGTGAAACCACTTCAGCATTTTCTAAAACTTCAATAAAAAGCTGTCCCGGTTTTTGAGAAAAATAACTGTACATATCACTCATCCACCAGCCATCACAGGCAAATGACAGAACATGCTCTACTATATTATCGTTAATATTGAAACTTCTTAAAATTCCGGAATTTACAAAATAAGAATGTTTGCAGACTTCGCCGGCATTCAGTAAAATGGTTTTGGCTTTGTAAGTGTTCGTTTCTAATTTAGATAAAAAAAGTTCCTGTTCTTCTGGTGTCAACAAAACATGTTTAGCAATGTTTTCAAGAATCAATGCCATTATTTTTTCTCGTCTATTAAAGTGAATGAAGTCGCTTTAAAACGATTTTCTTTTATTTCTCCTGTAACTAAGGCTTTGCTGATTGCATTACAAAAACCTTTTTCAGCGTGGGCATCACCATGATCGTGAATCGTTGTTCCGTCAACAAAATACGATTTCCCGTCAATACGAATGGCCAGGTCACAACTTTTGCCTTTCATTCCGAATTGACATTCACCACAAGAAGCTTCTACTATGGTTGGTTTATCAAATTTCTTTTTGCTTTGAGCCTGAACAGCAATTCCAATGAAAAGGAAAGTTGCTAATAAAATATTTTTCATAATTAAGAATTTACAGTTATTAATTTCGCCGTTTCTTTGGCGCGTTCTGTTACTTCATTGATTGGAGTCGAAAGCGAATCATGACTTAAAACGACTCCCATTCTTCTATATGGTCTGGATGTTGGTTTTCCAAAAATCCTGAAATCAGTTTTTGGTAAAGCTGCTACTTTTTCGATTCCGGTAAAAGTTGGATTTACTGAATCTTCTGAAGCTAAAATTACGGCACTTGCCCCGGCTTTTTCTAAAGTAATTTCGAAAATTGGAAGACTCAAAACTGCTCTTAAATGCAATTCGAATTCGTTGAAATTCTGTGTTCCGGCAAGAGTTACCATTCCGGTATCATGTGGACGCGGAGAAAGTTCTGAGAAATAAACGCCTTCATTGGTCAGGAAAAATTCCACACCAAAAAGTCCTGCACCACCAAGGGCTTCCGTGATTTTTTCGGCCATGTCCTGTGCTTCGTACAGATCTTTTTCGGCAATCAAAGCCGGCTGCCAGCTTTCCTGATAATCGCCCCGTTCTTGTCTATGGCCAATTGGAGCGCAAAATAAAGTAGGGTTGTTATTTTGTGTAATGGTTAAAAGTGTAATCTCTGAATAAAAATCAACAAAAGCTTCTACAATCACTTCGATGACATCTCCGCGTGAACCTGCAACAGCATATTCCCAGGCTTTTAAAATATCGTTCTGAGTTTTTATTGTCGATTGTCCTTTTCCTGACGAAGACATTAAAGGTTTTACCACACACGGAATTCCAACTTCCTGAACCGCTTTTTGCAATTCTTCGGCAGAAGTTGCGTATTGATATTTGGCGGTTTTTAATCCTAATTCTTTTGATGCCAAATCACGGATTGCTTTACGGTTCATGGTAAAGTTGGCCGCTTTCGCTGAAGGAACAACGGTAATGCCTTGTTTTTCGTAATCGTAAAAACGTTCGGTGCGAATGGCTTCTATTTCGGGTACAATAAAGTCCGGCTGGTGTTTGGCTACGATTCGGTCCAAGGCTTCGCCGTCGAGCATATTGATCACTTCAAAACCATGGGCAACCTGCATGGCCGGTGCATTTTCGTAACTGTCAACTGCGATTATGGTTTTTCCGATTCGTTGTGCGGCAATCGTGAATTCTTTGCCTAATTCGCCTGAACCGAGGAGTAGTATTTTCATTTTGTCTGATTTAAATTTTGAGTATTTTGGCTTGCTTTTATGATAATTAAACTGCTTATAAAAGTTAGAATCATTAATAGAAATGATAGAAATAAAATCATTAGTAGCGAGAATATAATTATAGAGTAATAATATAATAGAAATGCAAAAGATACTCTCATGGCAAATTCTCGTATTAGATAAATTGTAATAAGTGCTATAGCAAATTTTGAGCTTACTTTAAAAGAAAATTTAAAGGAAGCTTTTATATGAGAGTTTTGGTTTAATAAAAAGCTAAGTTTTTTTGATGAATTCCAGAAAAGAAAAACTACAAATACAGGAAATATAATTCCCCAGAAAAATGAATTCCAAAATTCGCCAAAATAACATATTGCATTAAGGTAGTTGATATAATAGCTGTGAGAGAATATTAATACGGGAAAAATTGAAGATATCAAAAATCCTGCAATAATTAAGCCTTTTTTAATGTCGTTTTTTGACTTCATTTGGATTTAGTTTGAAAAGTAAAGATAAATAAATTGAGTTTTATTCTCACGCAGATTTTGGAGATTTGGCAGATTTAAATTGTACTGAAGATTTTATTGTTTTACGATTTGCGTGAGGGATTACTTCACTAAATTTTATTTTAATCGGAGTTCAGTGAATTTATTTGAAGTAGAAAGCCCGCAGCCTGACAAAGGAAGTGCGAGGACTTGCAACGGATAGCCCGACCCTTGTGGTCACGCCAAAATAAAAAAACCGATACTTTCTAAAGCATCGGTTTGTATGTTAACATTTCCTAATTTTCTATTTTTGAAATCGGAATATTAAAAGTAACCCTTGTTCCTTCGCCAGGAATAGAATTGAAGAAAACACGACCATTGATGTATTGAATTCTTTCTTTCATAAATAAAAGTCCCATTCCGGATTCGCTGTTTCGTTTTTTGTCTACGCCCGCCATATCAAAACCTTTTCCATTATCATCGACTATAATACTCAACAGGGTTTCACTGTGAGAAAGCTGCACGATAATATGGGTTGATTCAGCATACTTTATAGCATTATTGATTGCTTCCTGAGTCAGACGATAAATATTTATTTCGATTAAGGAATCAAGTCGCTGATCAAAATCGGTTTTATTGTAAAAAAGAATTTCTTTTCCTGTCAACTTGGAAAGTTCCTGAGTCAGTTTTGCGATTGAAGAAACGATTCCGTGGTCACTTAATTCGGGTGGCATTAGATTAAAAGTTGCCGTTCGGACACCTTTAATAATGTCGAGTGACAATTTTTTGAGATATTCAATTTTCTGTGCCGATTTTTCTTTGTCGTCCAGATTAATACTTTCGAGACTAAATTTCAATCCGGTCAGCATCTGGCCAATTCCGTCATGAATTTCTTTGGCAATACGGTTTTGTTCGTTTTCCTGATTTTCAACAATTTTACTCGAAATAATCTTTTGCTGATTGATTTTTTCGGTACTATTTTCAATATTCAGACGCTCTACTTCCCGCTGCGCTTTTTTACGTTCAGTAATATTAAAACAAACAATTAAAAGTTCTAATTCGTCCTTTTTAATCATTACCGGCACCATTGATAAATCGAGCCAGATTGTCTGGTCTTCACGATTGAGGATTTTAATTTCGCCTTGCCAGCCGCTTCTCTGCTTTTCAAAAATAATACGATCTATGTTAAGCTGTTCCTTTTCATCAATCGTTAAGATCTGCGAAAACGTTTTATTCGAAGAAAACTTGGTATAATTTAAAAGTTTGGCGAATTTTTCACCTACGTGAATAATAGAGCCGTCGGGTGCAATACGGCAATAGAGTAAGGTATTTTCCATCGCATAATTTAGCGACTTTAATTCTTTTACGGAGTTCTCCTTTATTTCACTAATAATTTCAGTATCATAAGCCAGTTTTAAAGCTTTCTTTTGAGATGATAAAAGTTGGGCTATAAGTCTTTCAATCTTTTTGTTGGTTGGTTTAAAGATGAAAAAGAATTCCAGAACCAAAACCAGCAATGTAAATCCGAAAATCCAATATTCGGTTGTACGTTGCTCGGTTACTTTTTCATGTGCTTCTTTATCATACTGGGTTACAATTTCATTCATTTTCGAAAGAAAGATTCCTTCGTTTTTCAGAATTCTCTGCACCAGTTTTTGATTATCGACAGCGTTGTTTTTTTGTTCTAAATTTGAAATAAATAAATTCACCGACTCAACTATAATATTGAAACTCGGTTTTATTTCTGCATATAATTTAGAAAGTGCTTCACTTTTTTCTCTAGGAAAAGCAAGACTATCACTGCCATTTTCTAATGCATTCTGATTGGTTTGCCAAAGTGACAAAACATTTCGAACATGTGCAATTTCTTTTTTTGGAGAAGCATCAGAAACAAAATTTAAAATTAAAACTTCTTTGGTAATCCTTTGGCTCAACATTCTTTGCTTTCCGGAAATATTGATAATTTTAGAATCGCTAAGCTGCTGTTTTAAGTTGTACTGAATTAAAAGCTGACTTAAAATAATGGTTATAGCAATAGTCCAGAGTGCAAAAAAATACAAACGTCGTAAATTTTTGAATGTAATTTTTTCTGCAACTTCCTGATTGCCTTTTTTCATTCGAAGATAATATTTGTTTTTTAGGAAAATGGAATTCGCTTCTAGCTCATTTCATATAAAATCAGATTATAACCCTAAAGATGCTTTTATCAAATTTAAATTTTCTTCGGAATAACTGATTTTCAAGGCTTCCTGATGTCCTTTTTCAGACATTTTATCCCAGGTTTTTTTGATGATATTTTTTAGTTTTTCATCATCGTGTTTTTCAACAAAAGGCTCTAAATAATAATCTAAGAATACCAGACAAATTACATCTTCGAGCAATTGGGTTTCCGCATCTTTTTTAAGTAATTTCTTTTCGATTAAAAAAGAAACACGATCGATAAAAACCTGATCGTATCCGGCTTTTTCTAAAATTTCTGCAGTGGTTTTAGCATGAAATTTTTTAAGGTCTTCCCGCCATCTTAGATATCCTACACGATCCATTGGATAGGATTCGCGGGCCACTTTCCATCGGCAGATATGCTGAGCTTTTGAAGCAATCTGAACCTCTTCTGAAGCTTCAGGACAAAACTGCATCAGTTTTTCGTACATCCTGTTGGAGTATAAAAGCTCTTTTGGATATTCAATATTCTGATCTGTTTCTATATTCGGATCCTGAGCATTTTCGGCATCAATCCACTCACTTGCTTTCTGGAAAGGTGTATTCATTTTTATTAAAAATATATTTTCAAATATACATAATTAATCTAAAAAGCCAACAAACACTTCGTCTTCAACAATTTTAACCGGATATGTTGCAATTTTTAAATCATCGCCATTCAGGTTAGAACCATCGGCTAATGAAAATGTTTTTTTGTGCATGGGGCAGGCAATTTTAGGGATATCTTCCGTAGAACCTGTTATTCCTCTTGACAATACCATTTCCATTTTATGTGGACAGGCATTTTGACAAGCATACCATTCATTACGGCGTGCAAAATTAAAAACGGCAATTTGTTTGTTCTTGTATTTGATGCAACCACCACGGTTAGTTGGAAAATCACTTACATTTCCGGCTTTGAACCATATTTTGGCATCACTTAGATGCACAGTTTCGTATTGGTTTAAAATTTCTTCCATTTTGGCTGTATTTATAAATCTGTGTTCTTATCCCTCCCTTTACAATCAAGAGAGTTTGATGGCGCAGTAAAAAAGAGGGTAAGAGGACAGCAAACGTTAATATCTTATTCTAAAATCAGGACTTTATTATGACCACGCTTTTGGCATTTTTTGATCCCTTAACGGTACAAAAGCAATGTTATCATCCTTTTCATCCGAGTTCACAAAATGACTGAAACGTTTCAGCAATCTTGGATTCTCAATAGCCTGTTTCCACTCACACTCGAACGTGTTCACCAAAGTCTGCATTTCAGCTTCTAAAGTTTCGCAGATACCTAAACTGTCTTCGATAATTACTTCTTTTAAGTAATCTAAACCTCCGTCCAGTTTTTCCAACCATGTTGATGTTCTGATTAACGGACCGGCAGTACGGATATAGTACATTAAAAAGCGGTCCATGTATTTAATTACTGTTTCTTTGTCAATTTGTTCAGCCAGTAAAACAGCATGTTTTGGGTTAGCTCCACCATTCCCGCAGATGTATAAATTCCAGCCGCCTTCTACAGCAATTAATCCGAAATCTTTACCTCTTGCTTCGGCGCATTCGCGGATACACGCTGACACTCCTCCTTTTAATTTATGCGGAGAACGGATTCCTTTATATCTGTTTTCAAGTTCGATGGCAAAACCGGCACTGTCATCCATTCCGTAACGGCACCATGCGTTTCCTACGCAGCTTTTTACAGCTCTTAATGATTTTCCGTAAGCGTGACCGCTTTCAAAACCATTATCGATTAATACTTTCCATATTTTAGGAAGATCATCTAAGTGTGCTCCAAACAAGTCAACACGTTGTGCTCCTGTAATTTTGGTATATAAATCGAACTGTTTGGCTACTTCCCCAATTACGATTAATTTCTCGGCAGTAATTTCTCCACCCGCCACCCTTGGCACAACAGAATAAGTACCGTTTCTTTGAATGTTAGCCAAAAATCTGTCATTCGTATCCTGAGTAGTAACATGTTTATTAGCTGTATCATTGTAAATACTGGAGAAAATCGAAGCAATTACAGGCTTACAAACCTCACAGCCATCACCTTTTCCGTGATGATCGATTACCTCATAAAAATTATTGTATTTATTGATTTTAACCAAATCAAATAACTCCTGACGTGCATAACTAAAGTGCTCGCAGATCACATCTTTTACTTCTTTACCCATAGATTTCTGCACTGCTTTTACCAAATCAGAAACCATTGGCTTACACCCTCCACAACCCGAAGTTGCTTTGGTCAATTTCACCACATCTGAAAGATTAGAGCAGGTTTCATCTAAAATAGAGCAACAGATAGCACCTTTAGTTACATTTTCACAAGAACAAATTACAGCAGTATCAGGCAAATCCATTACACCCATCGCTGAGCCTTCAGAACCATCTCTTGCCCCTAAAATCAAATCTTCCGGATTTTGAGGCAAAGCCATTCCGTTGTAGTAAATTTGGAAAAGCGAATTATAATCACTTGAATCCCCTACTAAAATTCCTCCTAACAAGGTCTTGGAGTCTTTAGTTATATTAATCCTTTTATAAATTCCGGATAATTTATTTTCGTAAATAATAGCGGTTACTTCGTCATTTTCAATAAAAGGATCACCAAAACTCGCCACTTCAACACCAATTAATTTTAATTGTGTCGACATATCGATGGTTTCCCTCATGGTTTTAGAACCAGAACCATTTAAGATTTGCTCTGCAGCAACATCGGCCATTTCGTAACCCGGAGCCACAAGACCATAAATATTTTGATTGTATAATGCCACTTCTCCGATAGCAAAAATAGAAGGATCTGATGTTTGCATTTGATTGTTTACCACAACCCCACCGCGTAAACCTACTTCAAGACCCGAAACTCTGGCCAGTTCATCACGCGGTTTGATTCCGGCAGATATAACCAACATGTCTACTTTTAACAATTCATCATCGGCAAACATCATTCCCGTTATACTATCTTTTCCGTCGATATATTGCGTTGCTTTATTAAGATGGATACCAATATTTAATTCTTCAATTTTTGACTGCAGCATATCACTTGCTCCTTTATCCAATTGTCTTGGCATCAAACGCGGTGCAAATTCTACAACATGCGGGTTGAGTCCTAAATCACGAACGGCTTTTGCGGCTTCAAGACCTAATAAACCTCCGCCTAAAACAGCTGCCTCAGTGCAACCCCTTTGTTTTATTTTTTTGGCATAAGCCATAATCGCATCCAAATCTTCAATCGTACGATATACAAAAACACCTTCTTTTTCTACTCCGTCAATTGGCGGAACAAAAGCTGACGATCCTGTTGCTAAAACTAAGTAATCGTACTTATGTGTTTTTTCTAAATGCGTGTGAATTGTTTTTTCTTCTCTGTTAATATCTGTAATTAATTCAGAAGTATTTAAAGTAATATTATTTTCTTCATACCATTCCGTTGTTGATAATGATAAATCATCAGCCGTCTTGCCTCCAAAATATTCACTCAGGTGTACACGATCATAAGCACGCCTTGGCTCTTCACCAAATACGGTAATCTGATAATTCTCCTGACCTGATTTTGCTATAAATTTTTCACAGAATTTATAACCAACCATCCCGTTTCCAACTACTATTACTTTAATCATGATTTCTTTAATTAAGTATTACTACGCAAATATAAGTATTTATACTTATATAAAACACTTGGATACGTATTTTTTTTTACTAATTAGAATTTTTCTAAATACGTATTTTATCGTAATACCAAATAAATATAAACAACTCAGCCACCAAGTCATTTTTAATGCGCTTCTTTATCGGTTCTATTTGCCTTAACTTTAAATGTTACCCCTATTGATTCTTTTTCTGACAGACTGCCTCAAAGCCGTTTATTTTTTTATTCTAAAATAGCTGAAATGAAGAGACGCTTATGTTTTATTCATTGATAATTTATTTAGCATATAGCTGCAAATCCACTGATTCTGATACTCCAAAATAACAGGATGCGGAAAATTAAATTACAGATTACCGATTGCACAATATCCGGAGTCCCGAAGAATTAAATGGATATACAGTTTTCATTACCGATTTCGAGAAAGAATTACTCCAAATCGAGATTCACACTGAGAAAAGAGATTTATGGAATTTGGGGCTGTAACTTCATTAACGGAAGTTTATTTTTAGAAAATGACAGGTTAACACTTTCCTGTTCATAAGGAAAGATGTTGTTTTTTTAGAAAGTAGATTAATTTTAAAACATTGTTGTCCGATAAAAAAGAAGCCAAATTAATGGCTTCTTAAAAAACATCGTAATTTAGAGTTGCAAAATTCAAATAACGATGGGTAAAAATAAGTATTTTTCGACTAAATCTGTTTTCGGACAG
>NZ_QJHK01000053.1 GCF_003202435.1 Flavobacterium cheongpyeongense | reverse complement strand
TAAAATTAGAGCCATTATACATAATGGTATAATTTCCACCGGCACTTAAATTACCTTGTGTGATAGCGTAAACACCCACATTCTCTCCAGCAGTTCTGCTTAAAGCTCCTGTGAAAGAATCACCACTTACTAAGCTTGGAGAAACCATATAAGTAAAAAGAGGATCCGTTGTTCCATATACTTTTGTTTGTGAAGCATTTGCTGTTACTGTGATCGGTTTTGCCGTAATAGTAAAATCTTTGCTTACATAAGTAATATTGTAATTTGTTCCCGCACTCAAACTTCCTTGTGTGATAGCATAGTTTCCAATGTTTTCTCCAGTAGCTCTGGTTAAAGTTCCAGTGAAAGAATCACCACTTACTAAACTTGGAGAAACCGTATAAGAGTAAACCGGATTCGTAGTTCCATATACTTTTGTTTGTGAAGCATCTGCCGTTACTGTAATAGGTTTTGCCGTAATAGTAAAATCTTTGCTTACATAAGTAATGTTATAATTAGAACCTGCACTTAAGTTTCCTTGTGTAATGGCATAGTTTCCAATATTCTCTCCAGTAGCTCTGGTTAAAGTTCCAGTGAAAGAATCACCACTTACTAAACTTGGAGAAACCGTATAAGTGTAAACAGGATTTACTGTTCCATAAACTTTTGTTTGTGAAGCATCTGCTGTTACTGTAATTGGTTTTGCCGTAATAGTAAAGTTAGCACCTGCGTAACTAATCGTATAATTAGATCC
>NZ_QJHK01000005.1 GCF_003202435.1 Flavobacterium cheongpyeongense | reverse complement strand
ATTGGATTTGTGTTTTTGCAATTCGGTCTATCACAAGCAATGTATGTAAACAAAATAATTGAGATAAATACTGTCGTTAAAGTTTTCATGTCTGATTACGGTTTCTGGTTTGGTTGCCTATAACGTTCCGGCGCTTGGCGAGGTTGCGAACTTCGGAACTGATTATTTTCTATCAAAGATAAAATTTCTTTCGAAAAATAAACGTGAATTTACTACAAAATTCGCAATCTTGCCAAACGCCTGTTAGCCGTTCGGTTTTGTTTTTTTAGTATGTATTTCGGTTTTTATTTTTTCTATTTCTTTTTTCAATGTTTCAATTTTTTCTTGTTTTTGCGCATTAAAGTAAAGAGTTAGTATTGAAACTGTTAAAGCCGCTACAGACAAAAAATAGGGCAGAAGTCGATTTTTATAAATCCACCGCTTAGAAAGAAAATCATAGTTCTCCTTTTCAGCATTTAATTTTTCTTTTTCCTTTCGATCTTCCTGATATTTTAGCCATCCACCTTTTTCAATAACTTCAAGTCCAAAACTAGTTAAGACTATTTCCAGACTGTTTGAATGTGGTTTTTTAAGTACTTTAATATCGTCAAGCATTAAAATTAAATTGTTTTTATAATCTATGTAATCTTTATAATTATCGAACTCATCTTCCATTTTCATTTGATAATTTTTCTCGTTACTTACTTCAAGTAATAAAGTATCAATTTTTGAATTGTCCATAAGTATTTTTTTGAAAGTTTTCTTTTTATGATGTTCGTTTAAACTGACGGCTAACGGTTCGCAGCTTGGCGAAGTGGCGGATTTAGAAGCACTTATTTTCAATTTAGCACTAATGTCCATTTGAAAACCAAATATTCAATTTAGCACCGAACCCGCCATTTTGCCAAACTGCTGTTAGCCGTTCGTTGTTTTTTCAGTCGTGTTTATTTCAATTTTGTTATATTTAATCCACCTTTTCAAATTTCCAACCATTCTTTTTAAATGGTCTTCATTTAGGAAAATATTTGTCCAATAGTTAAATCTGTCGCACTGAACACTAATGTAGTACGTCATAATTGCTAAACAGCCATAATTTATGAACTCTTTTTCTTCGTTACTTATTTCTGTTACTGTTTCGTAACCTTTTATGAAGCTGTCTGCTTTTATTTGATATTCTTCTTCGTTTAAATTTGTTGCAAGCAACTGAAACAGAAAATAAGAAATGTCGAAACATAAATAACCATTTCCACAAAAATCGAAGTCAAAAAAAGTTATTCCTGTTTCATCATCAATGTGAAGATTGTCAAACCAAACATCAAGATGAACACTTCCGTACCTCATTTTACGTTTGTCAATATTTTCCATTTTGTCTGTTAAGTAAACAGACAGTTTTTCTAAAAAATTAATTTCGTCAATGTTTTTACTGTAGAACTCCTTTGTTTTTAAAACTGAATTTTTAAGCAAATTTTCAGCATTGTAAGACATTCTTTTTAACTCAAATTTTTCTGTCGATTGATGAACTTTTGCCAATGCTTGTCCGATATGAAAGCTTGTTTGGTATGAAAATTTTGCTGTCTTTGTACCTTTGGCATACGAAAATAAAACCCCAAATCTTTTTCCTTCTGGTGCTTCAATTTCTTGAATTAATTTGTTCGATTTGTCTGCAATTGGAAATGCAACCTGTCGGTCGTTTTCCTTTAAGTGAGTTAAAAGTCTTAATTCTTCTTCAATTTCTAATTTTGTCCGCCAATTATGTGTGTAAACTCTAAAAACGAATTTATTTTCACCGTCTTGAACAATGTATAAATGGTTCATTGCAAGTCGAAATATGCTACATTCGGTTTTGTCGCTCAGTCCAAATTTTTGTTGAATAAGTTTTCCAAGTTCATTTGGTGAAAGTGTGCTATTTATTGTCGGAAATTTTTCTGTCATTAATTCTTTGTCTTTCTATTGATTACGGTCGTTCTTACAATGACGGCTAACGTTCCCGCGCTACACGCAGTTTGGGACTAAATTAAGCCCATTATTCGGATTTGCGAAATCTTTCAAATACAAAATCAACTTTCCATTAAGCCTAATACCCAAATTGCTTGTAGCGTGTGTTAGCAGTAGTGCATTTGTTTCAGTTTCTGATTTTCAATTCGGTTTTTTAAAAAATTAGAAAAGAAAATTATCAATCCAATTAGAAGCAGGAAACTCCCCGTAATTAAAAAACTAAAAAGCAGATTATTTACTAATCTTCCTGGAGATATATAGGTTTTTAAATAGCTCCAACCTAAAAGATCAAATCGATTTAGTGTGTAACATAGTACAAGAACAATGAAACTATTCCAAACAGACCATTTATTTTTTATAGAAATTACCATAGAAATAATAAATGAAGTTAATATTCCTAAAACAGCAGAAAGTTGAGTTACGAAAGAAAAGTTCCAAATATCCATTATAGTTATTCCAAATTTTTCAGAATTTCGTAATACATTCTCACTTCCGTTTTCTGAGATTGCAGTCAAAATTTTAATATTATAAATTGCGGAATAGGAGTAAAATGAATATATAAAAAAACACGTTGCTATAAAGTGAAAAATGATTTGTAGATAGTTTATTTTTCTCATAAATATTCTTTTTTTTTGGGCGCATTACTGCTAACGTTCTCGCGCCTCTAGCTGTTTGCAACTTATGAAACTGAGTATTTTCGGTTAAACGAAAATAGGAATTAAAAACGATAATTCCACTAAATTTGCAAATAGCTAGAGGCGTGTGTTATGGTGTGTAGCGACACGTCTGTTAAGCACGCACTATTTTCCATTCCAATTATCGATTTCAATTTCGGCAAGTTTTTCCGCCTTCCGATTTTCCGTTCCAAATAGTTCCCGTCTTTGAATTCCAAACTTTAGTTAAATCTCAAAAAAATGCGACAAAAAAAATCTGCTTTCGTTTGTCCGATAAGCGGTTCACCTTTGTTAGTCCGCAACAATTCGGTATCAATTTCAGTTTCGGTTTCGGTCAGCTTGGTTTTTGCTTCATTTTGTTTTCCGAACTACAACACCCGATTAAAATCAGCTGATTCTCGTCGGCGGAGCTATACACCATAACGTTCTGGCGCTTGGCGAGGTTGGGGATTAAAGATGCGAGATCTTTCGGTTAAAGACAAATTTTCCAAATACAAAACCATCTTTAAATTTAGCCTAAAACCCCAATCTCGCCAAACGGCTGTTGGCTGTAGTTATTTTTCATCTCACTAATGATTTTAATAGCTTCTTTATGTATATTTTCAATAAACATCTCTAAAATTGCCAAATAGTTTTCAACGTCTTGATGTGTTAGTGAAGGTGTTGAATCCTGATGAAGGATGTTATTTCTTATGTTATTTAAAGAATTAAATTTTTCATAAAAAATTTTGTTTTCTTCCGAGTCTGCAAACTCATTAAAACCAAATTTTTTCAATAGTTTGGTTACTTCACTTTGTCCGTGTTTACCATAACTAAATTTTGAATTAATTTCAAACTCGTTGCATAATACTTCATCGTTACCTAATATTTTTACAAATTTCATCAATATTTCTCCCCTTTTAATTGGGTTATTCTTTTTATTGTCCAAATCCTTAATTAATATATCGATTAGGTGTTCTTTAATGTAAGTCTCTAATTGTTTATTTGAAAAATTATTTAAAATATAGAATCCAAACTCCTCTAAAAAACCTTCAATAAATGATTCAAATTTCCCACATAATAAGACAATTGATGATTTGTTAAATGTTCTATATTTAAGATTATCACTTATTGACAAATTTGCATTTTCAATAAGAATATGAATTTCCTTGATTGCTTCATTAAAATCATTAACCGATTCAAAATTATCCATTGATTATATTTTTTATCTCTGAAATCCATCTATTAAGTCTGTAATTTAAAACTTTTGTATCAGATGTACCAATAGTTATACTGTTTCTAAATTCAGAATCATTAATTACTAATTCTTTGTATCGAGCAAAAATTTGGTCCTTATATTCAATTAATTTTTCACTTGGTAAAACAGTCGTACTTAGGAATAATATATCCATTAGAGACCTATTTAAAGTAGATTCATATTGTCCATCAGAATTAAATCTATTAAAAGCGTTTACTGAATATATTTCAATAATTGTTTTAGCTGTATCTTCAATCATTTCATCTAATTGCATTAATAGAGATGGATCAAGATTTTTGGTTTTTAATAAATATTCATTTATAAAGGTTTTCATTCTTCCTTTATAATTTTTAATTTGGTTTTCATTTTCATCATAGTTGTCTAATAAAGCTAAAAATCTTAAAATCAATTCGCAATCAGACATTCTATTATGTGGCATTTCTAAATTAAATAATTTTAGAATATTTGGTTTTGAAACTATTTCTTTTAGCTTGTCATTCATTGAACCTCTATAAAGACAATTTCTTAATTCTTGGTCATTTAATTTTACAGCACCAGTATTTAATCTCATAAATACATCGTATTTTATTTCAGGATGTGAATCGTGAGAAATTACTATAATTCTTAAAAGTCCATTTCTTAATACACGAACGGCTTTAGGATTAAGAGACTTAATATCGCTCTTGTTAAGTTCTGTAAGTATTTCCAAACCTGATAATTTATAATCTCTTTGGAAAAAACGATGCAAAGAATTTAACCTTTGCAATCCATCAATTACTGTCCAAGAATCATCTGCTTCTTGTGAAACATATATTACAGGAATTGGTACATTCAGTATTATAGATTCAATAAGTAGTGATGATTTTTTATTGTCCCAAATATAATTTCTTTGATATTCAGGGTTTAAATTTATATCGCCATCGTCAATCATACGAACTATGTCAGAAACACTTTTATCGTATGCTTGAGTATTAATTTTTCGAATTTCTTGAGGTATTTCAGTAATTTCAGTTTCTTCTGAAATTTTATCATCAAATTCTAAATTTTCCATTTTTAATTTTTTATTTATGTACGGTTTTTTATAATTACAGCCAACTAGCATATAGGTCTGATAAAATCAGACCTATCACACCAAAAGTAGAGAGATAGGTCTGACTTGAGTCAGACTTTATATTCTTCAAATATAAAAATATTTATTATAAATCATCAAAAGGACTCTTAATTTGTTGTAAACTTTTCGTACTAACATGAGTGTAAATTTCGGTAGTTTTACTACTGTTGTGACCCAATAACTCCTGTATGTACCGCAAATCGGTGCCGCTTTCTAATAAGTGCGTGGCATAACTGTGGCGCAACCAGTGCAAGGTGGCTGGTTTGCTAATCCCCGCTTTTTGCAATGCTTGCTTCAAAATACTCTGCAAACTTTTCTCAGAGTAATTTGCTCCGGCAATTTGTCCTTCAAAAAGCCAAGTAGTGGGCTTGAAAGTGCTATAATAATTTCGTAACATTTCGAGTATTTTCGTAGATAAGGGTACGATTCGGTCTTTTTTTCCTTTGCCTTGACGAATTAGTATAATACCTCGTTTGGAATCAATATCGGCAGGTTTTAAATTCAAAAGCTCGCTTCGTCTTAAGCCACAACTGTAAATCAAAGACAACATCGTTTTATGTTTCAAATTAGAAGGAGCGTTCAAAATTAATTTTACAGGATTATAGTACTTAGTGATTAGTCCTTAGTAATTAGTGATTAGTGATTAGTGATTAGTAATTAGTGATTAGTGATTAGTTTTTAGTGATTAGTACTTAGTCTTTAGTGATTAGTCCTTAGTGATTAGTCCTTAGTCCTTAGTGATTAGTGATTAGTGATTAGTGATTAGTGATTAGTTTTTAGTGATTAGTTTTTAGTGATTAGTACTTAGTGATTAGTAATTAGTAATTAGTGATTAGTGATTAGTGATTAGTTTTTAGTGATTAGTCCTTAGTAATTAGTCCTTAGTAATTAGTGATTAGTCTGTGCTATGGATAACGGATTAGAGTCCTAACTTCTAACCTTATTAGCCCTGATGGTAGTGACATCCTCTGGCCCGGGTGGCTATTTTTTGGCAGGACGGAAAGAGCGACCAACGGAAGCTCCTTTGCGGCCCAGACAAAAAAGCCAACCGAGCCAGAGATAATAACGGACAGCAGGAAAAAGCTCCTGATAATGACACATAAAGCGTTAATTTACTCAGTATGTCAGGTTTTGAAAATGTCATGTTGTCAGGTGCTTTTTAATGCTCAGACAGTATAACTGACAAATTACTTTGATTTTTTATATTGGCACAAAGATTGACTTATGCCACATGAGTTTGAAATTAAATCAAAATTAAATATATAAAAAATGGGTAAAATAATCGGAATTGACTTAGGTACGACGAACTCTTGTGTTTCTGTAATGGAAGGTAACGAAGCAGTTGTTATTCCTAACGCAGAGGGAAAAAGAACTACACCATCTATCATCGCTTTTGTTGAAGGTGGAGAAATTAAAGTGGGTGATCCTGCAAAAAGACAAGCAGTAACGAATCCTACAAAAACGATTGCTTCTATTAAACGTTTTATGGGACATACTTTTGCTGAAACTCAGGAAGAGGCAAAAAGAGTTCCTTACAGTGTTGTAAAAGGGGACAACAATACACCACGTGTGGATATTGACGGTCGTTTATACACTGCTCAGGAGTTGTCTGCTATGACACTTCAAAAAATGAAAAAAACTGCTGAAGACTATTTAGGTCAAACTGTAACTGAAGCGGTTATTACTGTTCCTGCTTACTTTAACGATGCTCAGCGTCAGGCTACTAAAGAGGCTGGTGAAATTGCTGGTTTGAAAGTTATGCGTATCATCAACGAGCCAACTGCTGCTGCATTGGCTTACGGATTGGATAAAAAAGGAACGGATCAAAAAATTGCTGTTTACGATTTAGGTGGAGGTACTTTTGATATCTCTGTTCTGGAATTAGGAGACGGTGTATTTGAAGTATTATCTACAAATGGTGATACACACTTAGGTGGTGATGATTTTGACCAGGTTATTATTGACTGGCTGGCTGACGAATTCAAATCTGAAGAAGGTATTGACTTACGTTTAGACCCAATGTCTTTACAACGTTTGAAAGAAGCTGCTGAGAAAGCAAAAATTGAATTGTCTTCTTCTGCAGAAACTGAAGTAAACTTACCATACGTTACAGCTACTGCTTCTGGACCAAAACACTTAGTGAAAAAATTGTCAAGAGCTAAATTTGAGCAATTATCTGATTCTTTAGTAAAACGTTCTATGGAGCCAGTTGCTAAAGCATTAAAAGATGCAGGTTTATCTACATCTGATATTGACGAAGTTATTCTTGTTGGAGGTTCTACCCGTATGCCAAGAATCGCTGACGAAGTGGAGAAATTCTTTGGTAAAAAAGCATCTAAAGGTGTTAATCCTGATGAGGTTGTGGCTATTGGAGCTGCTATTCAGGGTGGAGTTTTATCCGGAGATGTAAAAGATGTATTGTTACTTGACGTAACACCTCTTTCTTTGGGTATCGAAACTATGGGTGGTGTATTGACTAAATTAATCGAGTCTAATACAACTATTCCAACTAAAAAATCTCAGGTATTCTCTACTGCTGCTGATTCTCAACCGTCTGTTGAAATTCACGTATTACAAGGTGAAAGAGCAATGGCTGCTGATAACAAAACGATTGGTCGTTTCCACTTAGACGGTATTCCGCCAGCACCAAGAGGAGTTCCTCAAATCGAGGTTACTTTTGATATTGATGCTAACGGTATCATCAAAGTTTCTGCAACTGACAAAGGAACTGGAAAATCTCACGATATCCGTATCGAAGCTTCTTCTGGTTTAACAGCTGAAGAAATCGAAAAAATGAAAAAAGATGCTGAAGCTAATGCTGACGCTGACAGAATTGCAAAAGAAAGAGCTGAGAAATTAAACGAAGCTGATAGTACTATTTTCCAAACTGAATCTCAATTGAAAGAGTTAGGTGATAAATTGACAGACGATCAAAAAACAGCTATCGAATATGCTTTAACTGAATTGAGAATGGCTCACCAGTCTCAGGATCTTGACGCTATCCAAAAAGGATTAGACAATGTAAATGCAGCCTGGAAAACAGCTACAGAAGCAATGTACGCTCAAGGTGGTGAAGGGCAACAAGCTGCTCCACAACAAGAGCAGTCCGGAGACAATGTTGAAGATGTTGAATTCGAAGAAGTAAAATAATTCTTTTGCACTAAGTAATTAGTAGTAAGTATTAAGATAGAAACCGGGTCAGAAATGACTCGGTTTTTTTAGGATTTAATTTTTATGAAAAAGACGATGCCAAAGGCTTCTTTTTTTTACTACATAAGCACCACCAACAGTATAAGATACAGTTGTTTTTTCTTTATATAATTCTACAGAAGCAAATTTAGATAATTTATATACTATAGTATTATAATTCCCAAAATCAGTTTTACTAAATATAAGTGAATCTTTTTTGTTTGCCATAAAACAAAATTTACCGTCAGCAGAAGGATGAAATGTTTTATTTTTGTTAGAAACGAGAATTTCAACATCTTCAAAATTTGGATTTATATCATCAATGATAATTTGTCCGTTAACTTCTATTTCTTCATCGTCATTATCTACAGAAAGATTTGCTTCACTTATTTTTTCAATTCGTATCTTTCCTTGTGCTTTTGAAGTTTGAGTTCCTACCCCTAAAAATGCAATTAATGATGCAGCAGTAATTATCCAAAATGATTTTTTTTCTTTTGGAATAATTATTTCCCTTTTCAGTTGTGATGTTTTAAATCTTCCGCATAAATTTTCATTTTCATTAAAAGCCATTACAATTTCCCTATTGGTAGACTCTGTAAAATCAATTACATCTTTTTGGCAACTGTTACAAAAACGGCCTCTTTCTTTTTGGGGCATTTCAAACCAATTTTCGTGACAAGGCTCTGGAATTGAGATTCTTATTTTGTGATTCATTTTTTAATGTTCATTTTATGACAAAATTTAGCTGTAGTAGTCATTATAAAAGTAATGGTTTTTTATAATTTCTCATTCAGAATCTTCATTTTAAAATGATATTTGTCATTTCCCAATCCGATTCTTTTTTGTAATATTACTATAATAATTTTTTTTTGATGCGTAAGATAAAATACAAAGAAGGCCGCAAGCTACAGCATACCACTCTGGAGTATACAGGCTCCCATAAAGATCACGAAACAGAAATGCAGCTTTTTGTTTACAATGATGCCGATATTGTTGAATATGAAAAGTTTACGGTCTTAGCCCTAAATTCCTGTTTTGATTATACCAAAAATAACTGGCTGAACATTCACGGATTAAATGATATCAATTTAATTAAAACTATTGGGGTGCATTTTAAGCTGGACGATTTTTTACTGGCAGATATTTTAAACACCACTAAAAGAACCAAACTAGAAGAACAGCAGGATGTTTTATTCTTTAATATTAAATCCCTTTTGCCTTCAGAATACTCTGACGGTCTTAAAGTTGAACAGCTTAGTTTTATTTTAAAAGACGGAATTCTGATTTCTTTTCAGGAAAAACGAAGTGATTTCTTTACGCATATACGAGAACGCATTCGGACACATGCAGGAATTGTAAGAACTAAAAAAGTCGATTATTTGCTCTACTTATTATTGGATGCCGTAATGGAAAACTTTTATATTACAATTGAAGACGAAGAAGAGAATATTGAGGAATTAATTGATTTAACCAAAAAAGGAGCTGACCCAATTATTCTGGAAAAGATTGAAAACCACCGTGATAATTTTAATTTTTTAAAGCGTTCGATTATTCCGCTTCGGGATTCGTTGTATTATTTGAAAACTATAAAAGAAGATGATACAAATTATCTGATTCAAAAGGAAACGTTTAATTTTTTCATCAGATTGCACCAAAAAAGTCTGGAACTTTTAGAGCAGATCGAGTCGGATATGAGTTCACTGGAAAGTGCCTCAAACTTTTATTTCTCTGAACAAAGTCGGAAGATGAACGAGATTATGAAAACACTCACCATTATTTCGGCAGTTTTTATTCCGCTTACTTTTATTGTTGGAGTATACGGAATGAACTTTGATAATATGCCCGAATTGCATACCAGAAACGGCTACTTTATTGTTATGATAGTCATGTTTCTATTGGTTATAGCCTTAATTATCTATTTCAGGAAAAGACGCTGGTTTTAAGGGGCAGAATTAAAAATTACAAATCGAATACATTTATTACTTTCAAAATATAAATTATGAGTAAAGCGATCTACATTGCCACAAGTGATCAGAATAGTGGTAAATCAATTATTACACTTGGTTTGATGAGTATTTTAATTGGTAAAACGGCTAAAGTTGGTTATTTCCGGCCTATTATTGAGGATTTTGTTGATGGAGAACAGGACAATCACATTGAAACTGTCCTTTCGTATTTTAACCTTGATATTAAGTTTGAAGATGCTTATGCGATCACGAAAAGCAAGTTAATCAAGAAGAAAAATAAGGGTAAAATAGGGGAGGTTTTGGATCTGATTATTGAAAAATATAAAAAACTCGAAGAACGTTTTGACTTTGTTTTGGTAGAAGGAACAAGTTTTACCGGTGAAGGGACTTCCATCGAATTAGACCTGAATGTTTTGATTGCCAAAAACCTCGGAATTCCAACCATTATTATTGGTTCGGGAGTTGGTAAAACATTAGAAGAACTACTGGATAGTTTATACCTGGTTTACGATTCTTTTAAAGTAAAAGAAGTAGAGGTTTTATCTGTTTTTGCCAATAAAGTCCAGCCAGAAAATATTGAGCTGGTTACCAAAAGTCTTCAGAAAACGCTGCCATCCAATGTTCTGATTAATACGATTCCCTTGATTTCTACTTTAAACAATCCGACGATGCAGGAAATTGTCAATGAACTGGATGCTAAAGTTTTGTTTGGAGAAAATTATCTTAATAATGAAATTGGACATTTTAGTGTTGGTGCAATGCAACTGCATAATTATCTGGTACATTTGCATGATAATGCGCTGGTGATTACTCCGGGAGATCGTTCTGATATAATTCTTGGTGCTTTGCAGGCCAACGAATCGGCTAATTACCCAACGATTTCAGGAATTATCCTTACCGGAAATATCCTTCCGGAAAACAGTATTTTAAAACTTATCGAGGGACTTTCAGCCATTGTTCCTATTATTGCCGTAGATGGCGGAACCTATCATATTACCAATAAAATTGGTGCTATCAATTCTGAGATTTACGCTAATAACACCCATAAAATTGAAACTTCAATAAGTACTTTTGAAAAATATGTACAAATAGATGATTTATCAGAACGCCTGATTACTTTTGTGCCGGAGGGAATGACACCAAAAATGTTTCAGTACAATATGGTTAAAAGAGCTAAGCAGCATCGAAAACACATTGTACTTCCGGAAGGTGGTGATGACAGAATTATTATTGCGGCTTCAAGATTATTGGATATGGATGTAGTCGATATTTCAATCATTGGAGAAAAAAAACAAATTGAAAATAAAGTTACAGAACTCGGTATTTCGTTTGATTTTTCGAAAGTAAATATTATTAATCCAATTGAATCTGAGGATTATGAGGATTATGCGAATACCTATTATGAGCTTCGGAAAGCCAAAAACGTTAGCATCACAATGGCAAAGGATTTAATGGAAGATGTTTCTTATTTCGGAACGATGATGGTGTATAAAGGCCACGCTGACGGAATGGTTTCCGGAGCTGCCCATACAACGCAACATACCATTTTGCCGGCATTGCAGTTCATCAAAACAAAACCCAATTCATCTGTGGTTTCTTCTGTGTTCTTTATGTGCCTAGAAGACAGGGTTTCGGTTTTTGGAGATTGCGCTATTAATCCAAATCCAACGGCTGAACAATTGGCGGAAATTGCGATTTCATCAGCAGACTCAAGTTCCGCTTTCGGAATTGAACCGAAAATCGCCATGCTTTCGTATTCTTCCGGTTCATCCGGAAAAGGTGATGAAGTAGAAAAAGTTCGTACCGCAACCGAAATCGTAAAACAAAAACGCCCGGATTTAAAGATTGAAGGCCCTATTCAATATGACGCAGCAGTAGATCGTGCCGTAGGAAAAAGTAAAATGCCGGATTCTGAAGTAGCAGGGCAGGCGAGTGTACTGATTTTTCCGGATTTAAATACCGGAAATAATACCTATAAAGCCGTTCAGAGAGAAACAGGTGCTTTGGCAATAGGGCCAATGCTGCAGGGATTAAACAAACCCGTAAACGATTTAAGCCGTGGCTGTACTGTAGATGATATTATCAATACTGTGGTCATTACAGCCATTCAGGCTCAGGGACTTTAATCAATTAGAGAAATTAAAAATTTAATACGATGTCAGGCTGAGCGGAGCCTAAGCCATTTGATAGTTCATAAGCCTTCGGATCTGCTCAGGATGACAAAATCATAAATAGCAAAAATGAAAATACTAATAATAAACTCAGGAAGCTCATCAATAAAATACCAGCTCATGGTTATGCCGGAAAACGAAGTAATTTGTTCAGGTATGATTGACAGGATTGGACTTGAAACTTCAAATGTAACATTTAAAACTACCGAAAATTCAATTGAAGCGATTGTACCGGTTGCAACACATAAAGAGGGGTTACAAAAAGTTGCTGAAATGCTTCTGGACACTGAAAAAGGAGTTATAAAATCAACTTCAGAAATTACAGCAGTCGGACATCGTGTGGTTCATGGAGGAAGTTATTTTTCTGATACGACCATTATCAGTGATGAGGTCAAAGCTAAAATAAAAGAATTATCAGAACTGGCTCCTTTACATAATCCGGCACATTTGGTTGGAATAAATGTTGCAGAGGAAATATTTTCAGAAGCCCGTCAGGTAGCCGTTTTTGACACTGCTTTCCACCAGACTATTCCGGTTGAGGCTTATAAATATGCAATCCCTAATTATCTTTTGACAGAAAATAAAGTTCGTGTTTACGGTTTTCACGGAACAAGTCATAAATATGTTTCTGAACAAGCGATTAATTATTTAGAAAACAACTCCAGAATAATTACCATTCATTTAGGAAATGGCTGTAGTATGGCTGCAGTAAAAGATGGAAAGAGCATCGATACCACAATGGGATTTTCACCTGCCAATGGCCTGATAATGGGTACGAGAGCAGGTGATATCGATCAGTCGGTCATCTTTTATCTGATAAAAAATCTGGGTTACACGGCTGATGAGGTAAATGCTATTTTGCTTAAACAAAGCGGAATGCTTGGCCTGACAGGTTATAGTGATTTGCGTGATATTGAATCAGAAGCTGAAAAAGGAAACAAGGACTGTCAATTGGCTTTGCTGATGAATGCCTACCGTATTAAAAAGTTTATTGGTTCTTACGCAGCTGCTTTAAATGGCCTGGATGCGATTGTTTTTACGGCAGGGATTGGAGAAAACTCTTCGTATATGCGTAAGCTGGTTTGTACAGATTTAGATTATTTTGGAATTGAAATAGAGGATGAAAAAAATCAAATTCGTTCTAAAGAAATAAGAGAAATCAGTAAACCGGATTCAAAAACAAAGGTACTGGTTGTTCCAACTGATGAGGAATTTGAAATTGCCAATCAGGTTTATCAGTTATTGGTGAGTTAATCACTATTTCAGAAGATCAGAAATAGAAATGTTGAATACGAGTAATTTCTCAATCGGAAAGTTTGCGGAAAAATGCAATACTATATATTTGTGATAAAAGTGATGGAAAACAAGCTGCAAGAAGCAAGCTTTTCGATAAATGGTATAAAAATTATTCTTGGGAGATGGTTGAGAAACATGATGGAAAATTAGTATATCCTAATTCTCCAGAATCAGAATATGTTTCCTTGATTGTTAATACCGTAAACCCATATGCGAACAATGTTATTGAAGCGTTTAGCTTTATTATGGAATCTGACAAATAATTCTTTCCGTAATTTCGTTTTTTTATCAAACAAGAACACGATTTAACTTCTTCAACTTTCAACAGTTGACAGGAGTTTTTTTATACTCAAAATTTAAATATTTGTCAGTATATTTGAGTTTAAATCCGAATATTTTGAAATCGATACATTTAAAATTACTTTTCTTCTTTTTCATCACCTCTCAAATTCAATCGCAAGAATTACTTCCCTTCGTAGAAAATTACAGCAAATCAAATTATCAGGGTGATAATCAGATCTGGAATGTTGTTCAGGGAAAAGATAACGCTATGTATTTTGCCAACAATCATTATTTATTGCGATATGATGGAGTAATATGGGAAAAATATACATTGCCCAACAAAACAATCATTCGCTCTATTAGTATTGAGGGTGATAAAATTTATTCCGGTTCTTATAAAGAGTTTGGTTATTGGTATAGAAAAGAGGGAAAGATGCACTATGTCTCGCTTACCAAAAACCTTCGCTTATTTGACGAAAAAGACAATGAAGAAATCTGGAAAATTTTCAGGTTTAACGGATCTATCTATTTTCAGTCGTTTAATGATGTTTTTATTTATAACGGAAAACACATTCAAAAAGTCAGATTTCCATTTTTAATATCGTACTGTTTCGTAGTCGACAAGAATCTTTATGTTGCTTCGGTAAAAAAAGGGGTTTTTAAAATGAACGGTTCACGAATTGTTAATCCAAAAGGTTGGGATATCCTTAAAAACTGCGTGGTTCATGCCATGGAAACGTATCAGAATAAAACTTATGTCTTTACTCAGAAAAAAGGAATTTTTATTGTTGAAAACGGCAATTTAAAACCCTGGAATAATTCATTAAATGAAACCCTAAAGTCAGCAACAATTAACGTGGCAAAGTTTATAAAAAACAGAAAACTGGTATTGGGTACAGGGAACAGAGGTGTTTTTATTTATGATTTTAAAACCGGTACCCATAAAAATATTGGCCGGGACAATGTATTGATGAACAACTCAGTTTTAAGCATTGGGGTAGATAAAGAAAATGATTTGTGGCTTGGGCTGGATAACGGTATTGCCCACGTAGAAGTGAACTCGCCCATATCTATCTTTTATGACAATTCCGGGATTTTAGGTTCTGTTTATTCTGTTGCAACAACCAATAAAGGATATTTAATTGCTTCGAATCATGGGGTTTTTGAGTTTATTTCGGGGCAATTTAAAATGCTGCCTAATACACAGGGACAGGCGTGGAATATTACTAAAACAGACAATAAATATATCATTGGTCATAATGACGGAACCTTTTGCTATGAAAATGGTTCTTTAATGAAAACAAATAATGTAAGCGGTGGCTGGAATTTATCAAAAAGCAGTATCAATACTACCTGTTTTCAGTCAACGTACAGTGGGATTTTAGTATATGATGACATTTCAAAATTATCAGAATATAAAAAAATCGCCGATATTTCGAAACCGATAAAGTATGTAGCCCAAAATAAAAAAAATGAAATTTTTGCTGCCGATAATTATCGTGGACTTTACCGTGTTTTATATGATAATGGTTTTAAGACTAAAAAGGTTGAAAACATTACCCAGCAGAGTAACATAGAAAATGATTTTGGGGTTAAGATTTTTGAATTTAGAAATGAGATTTTGTTTCTAATCAATAGTTCATGGTATACCTATAATTCAATTACCAATCAGCTTGAGGAAAATGAATTGTTTAATACCAATTTTAAAAATATAACAGATGTTGTCGCAATAGATGAAAATCATTTTATGGTGCTTCAGGAAGGGATTTTATATCATATTTATGTTTCAGGGAGTAAATTTACATGGAATATCATTCAGGAAAAATATTACAAAGGAAAGCTCATTAATGACAATTTGAGGATCTATCGGACAAACACTCATTATTTACTGAATCTGGATGACGGATTTATTTCTCTTCCTCTCAAATATCATAATAAAAAAAGTACTGAGGTAAAAATTGAAGCATTTAGCGAAGAAATGCTGCTGTCAAGAGAGGCTAAAATTAAATATAATACCGAACTAAAAATTAATGTGATATCTGGAGTTTATGGAGCCAGTAAACCTAATTTGTTTTACAAAATCAATGATAGCAAGGGTTTCATACCCATTTCTGATGGATTGATTTTGCTGAATAACCTAAGCAGTGGTGATCATTCTGTTGTTATTTATAAACACAGTGGTGCTAATTATGACAAGGTTTGTAATTTTGATTTTAAAGTTGCCCAGCCCTGGTATTTTTCAGTCTGGATGATTTTACTTTATTTATTGCTAATTGGAGTTGTCCTTTTTGTATATTATAAATGGAATAAGCTCCGTTACATTCAAAAATTAAAATTACAGGCTGAAGAATTAAAACATCAGCGTGAAATTCTGGAAATGGAATTAAAAGCCGAAAACGAATTGAATGTTCAGGAATATGAAAAACATATTCTTGAATTAGAACTCCAAACTAAATCATCTGAAGTTGCCGGAAAATCCTTGTCGATAGCCAAACAAAGTGAGATGATAGATAATATTCAGAACATTCTGGATTCTGAAAAAGATTTTAATAAACTTAAAAGTGAAATTAAAAAAGCGATTAAGATCAATGAAGTCAATAAACACGAATGGGAGACTTTTGAAACCAATCTGAACCAGATTCATAATGAATTTATAATTAACCTCTCCAAGAAATTTCCCAACCTTACACCAAAGGACATCAAACTGTGTGTTTACCTTAAAATGAACCTTGCTTCAAAGGAAATTGCACCTCTTATGAACATTTCTTTTAGAGGTGTAGAATTGCATCGATATCGACTAAGAAAGAAGCTAAACCTCTCACAAGAAGAAAATTTGCCTAAATTTTTATTGAGTATATAATATTTGGTTTGTTTTTTATACATATTATATTTTTTAGCTTTCTTTTTTGCATTATTACAATACATCATTACTACATCATAACCTTTTGTAAATTGAGTTGGTTTAGGGGTTAACTTGTTTTTAAACAAGGTTTTATCTGTGTTTTTAGATCGTGTGATGTGGCTATGTAGTAGTACTATATGATGTACTCCAACGTTGTAATTGTTTAATTTGGCTTCACTAACTTAAATGATTATTATCTTTATGAAAAATTTTATTTTTAGCTTTTTAGCACTTTTGCTACTTCCGGCATCTATGTCTGGACAAGTACAAGCAATTAAAGGAAAAGTAGTTGACAGCAGCGGAATGGGAATTCCCGGAGCAATAATTGCTTCATCTGATGCCAGAGCAACTGCTGATGCAGATTTCGACGGAAACTTTACTATTAATGCAAAACCTGGAGACATATTAAAGGTTTCCATGTTGGGTTTTGATGCAATTTCTGTAGCGGCAACTTCTGGTTTAATGACGATTACTTTAAAAGAAGCAGGTGATACAGCCTTAAAAGAAGTAGTTGTAATTGGATATGGTACCAGAAAGAAAATTGATAATACTTCTGCAATTACTTCGTTAAAAGCCGAAGATATTACCAAAACAAAAGTATTGAATGCTTCTCAGGCTATTCAGGGTAAAGCGGCAGGTGTACAAGTTATTTCTTCTGATTTGCCGGGTAGTACACCCTCTGTCGTTATTAGAGGTTTGGGGACTGCATTGGGAGGAAGAAGTCCTTTATATATTGTTGATGGAATGCCAACTGAGAACATTAATAATATCAATACAAATGACATTACATCGTACGAAATTCTTAAAGATGCTTCCTCTTTAGCTATTTATGGTACAAGAGCTGCAAATGGTGTTATCATTATTACAACTAAAAAAGGAAAAGGGGATAAAGTTTCTATAGAGGTAGAAAGTTTTGCAGGTATTAGAAATCCCCTTAAAACAGTAAAAATGGCAAATAGTGATCAATATGTTGCCTATACTAATCGTGCACCTGGTACTATTGATTATTTTGCTGAAGAGCAACCTTATAACACAAATTGGTTTGACGAAATAACCAGAACTGGTTCTTATATTCAAAATAACATTTCTGTTTCTGGAGCTTCAGAAAATATTAAATATTTTTTTAGTGCCGGAAATTACCAGGAAAAGGCTATTTTAAATGGTTTGAGTTACAGTCGTACCAATTTTAGAAATAATAATGAATATAAAATTTCTAAAAAAGTTACTTTAAATCAGAACTTTAGCTTTACTTCAGCTAATTCTGCTCCAAAACCGTTAAGTGCATTCACAAATGCTTATAAACAAGCTCCAAATGTACCGGTTTATTTCTCAACAGGACAATATGGTGTTTCTTTTAGAAATTCAGATGATATTGCTGGCCCAACAGGTGAAAAAGGAGCCTTTAATAATGTTGGAAATCCAGTTTCTCAATTAAACTTCTACAATGAGCAACAACGTAGTGTAACACTTCAAGGTGGTTTAAAATTAGATTATGAAATAATTACTGGTTTAAAATTTACCTCACAATTTAATGGAGAATATTATAATTGGAAACAATATAATTTTGAAGATACTAAAAATATTTGGCTAGCTGCTGATCCAACTCGCATCGCTGCTAATTATTCTGCAACTTCAAACACCAATTTATTGACAAGGGGTAGAGAAGAATATTTTAACTGGAATTTATCAAACTATTTCACCTACAACAAAGTTTTTGCTACTGTACATGATATAGAAGTAACTGCAGGTATGGAGGTTTCTGTAAAAGGTCCCAGAGAAAAATTAAGTATAGTCAGAAAAAATGTAAATCCAGATTCTAATTACTGGTCATTATATAATACTACTGACGGTGAAGGTGTAGATTATGCAGGTAATGTTGTAAATCTATACGACATAAAATATAATGAAAGCAGACTAGCTTCTTATTTTGGACGTTTCCAATATAAATTAATGGATAAATACCTTTTAACTGGTACAGTTAGACGTGACGGATCTTCAAATTTTGCTAAAGATTATCGTTGGGGAACCTTTCCATCTTTTGGTATTGGCTGGATTATGACCAAAGAAAGTTTCCTGTCAGATATTAAAGGTGTTGATTTAATTAAATTAAGAGGAAGCTGGGGTAAATTAGGAAATCAAAATGTTCCATTAAATAATCAATCGTATAACTCTGGATTAAATAGTTATTTAGGAGGTTCAATCCTTAATGAAGGAACTACAATTTCATCTCAAATTGATCCAAGTTTATCATGGGAGGTTACAGAAGAAAGTTCTGCAGGTATTGATTTTGAATTCTTAAACAGCAGATTAAAAGGTTCTGTTGATGTTTATGATAAAAACACAAGCAATGTAATTTTAAATACAAAACCATACGGAACTTCTGGAATTACTCTTGTAACTCCGGCACACGTAGGAGAGGTTTCTAACAAGGGTTATGAAATTGCTTTACGCTGGGATGATAAAATTACCGACAATTTAAGCTATTGGGTAGGAGGTAACTTCTCTCATAACAAAAATGAACTTGCAGGATTGAAAGATTTAGAACTTTCACCACTTACTGGAGGAAGCTTAGGAAATGGTCAAACGACTAAAATACTAGATGAAACATCAATAGGGCAACCATTAGGGAGTTTCTATTTATATAAATATGCAGGTATAGACCCTTCCAATGGTAATATGTTGTATTATGATGCTTCAGGTGCTAAAGTTACTCAAGATGCATTAGATTTAAATAAAGACAGAAAGTATGCAGGTTCAATTTTACCTAAATCAAACTACGGTGTTACATTAGGTATAAACTATAAAAATATTGATTTTTCTGTTGACGGTTATGGTACTGGTGGAGCAAAAGTGTACAATGGTAAAAAAGCACAGCGTTTTTCTGGTGAAAATATAGAGGCTTCATTGGCAACTGATTTCTGGACTCCATCAAATACCAACACATCTAATCCTGCACCATTTAATAAGGTTCCTTTTGCTTCAACTTATTACTTAGAATCTGGAGATTTCTTTAGAGTTAACAATATCACTTTAGGGTATAAACTACCTTTAAACGAAACTGGTTTTATTAACTATTGCAGAATTTATGTAAATGCAATTAATCCATTTATCACTCAAAAATTCTCTGGCTATTCTCCAGAGTTAAATGGTGATGGTTATCCTTACGGAACTCAGGGAATTGAGCTGGATGCTTATCCTACTTTAAGATCTTTTGTTGTTGGTGCTAATTTAAAATTTTAATATTATGAAAAAGATATATATATCAATCTTTGTACTATCTGTATTCTTTTTTGCAGGATGTTCAAACGACTTTTTAGATGTTGATCAAACGGAGTCTATCTCTACAAGCGATATAGAATTGTTTAATAATGATGCTGGAGCAGCAACATTTGTAACTTCTATTTACAGTAAATTTCTTGATTGGGACATGAGCTCATTTGGATGGATTGGATTAGCCAGTATCACTTCTGATGATGCAGACAAAGGCTCTGCACTTGGAGATACTGGTACTGATAAAGATATTTTGGATGCCTTGACTTATAATTCATCAAATCCTTCAGCCGAAAGTACTTTTTTAGCGCAATATGACGGAATCAATAGATGTAATCAGGCATTAAACATTCTTCCAAAATTAGATAAAGCAGATGCTGGTTTAAGACAAAGATTAATAGGTGAAGCTAAATTTTTGAGAGCTTTCATGTATTTTACCTTGGTAAAATGTTATGGTGGCGTTCCAATTGTAGATCATTTAGCCAATCCGTCATCTGTTGATGATAAAAATATGTTGCTTACCCGTAAAACAGCAGCAGAAGTTTATGCTTTTATTGAGCAGGATTTAAATGATGCAATTGCTGTACTGCCTCTAAAGTCAGCTTATTCAGCAGATGAAAAAGCAAGAGCTTCAAAAGGAGCAGCTTACGCATTATTAGCAAAAGTTAACCTGTATCAAAAAAATTGGCAAAAAGTAGTTGACAACTGTAATTTGGTTACAGGATATTCAATTGCTCCGGATTATGCTAAAATGTTTAGGGTAGAAGGAGAGAATGGAGTTGAGTCTATTTTTGAAATTAACGGAGCAGGTTCTGTTCCAATTAAAGGAATTTCAGGATATTCTAATACGCAAGGTGCGCGTGGTACCGGCGGATGGGGATGGGGATTCAATACACCATCACAAAGTTTGTTAAATGCTTATGAAGCCGGCGATGTTAGAAAAGAAGCAACTATTATTTTTAGAGGCACAACTTTATATGATGGAAGAGTAGTTCCTGCAACAGTAGAAAATGCAATGTATAACATGAAAGCTTATTCTTCTCAATATACAGATGCATGGGAAACAGATGCCAACATTGTATATCTACGATACGGAGAAGTTATATTAATGAAAGCCGAAGCTTTGAATGAACTTGGTCAAACTTCAGAGGCTATTCCGTTATTAAACCAAATCAGAAACAGAGCAGGATTAGGAAATACTCCGGCTACTTCTCAAGATGCGGTTAGAACTGCAATCTGGAAAGAAAGAAGAGTTGAGCTAGCCTTTGAGTTTGACAGATTCTTTGATTTAGTCAGAACCGGACAAGCTAAAGAAGCTTTTGCTGCTGATGGAAAAATATTTACAGAAAATAAAAATGAATTGTTTCCAATACCGGCTTCATTCTTATCACAAGCCAATGGCTTATCTCAACAAAATCCGGGATATTCAAATTAATACTTTAAAAATCACTCTTTTCTTCATTTGAAAGGAGTGATTATTTTAATAATTGCACAAATTTCACAATGATTAGAATAGCACTCATACTTTTTTCATTTACTTTTTTTAGCTGTAGTTCGTATTTAGATAAACAAAAAGAAAGTACAACATCGTCTGAAGAAAAACTTTCAGATGAGGAGCTTTTATCGACTGTTCAAAAACAAACTTTCAAATATTTCTGGGATTATGCCGAACCAAATTCGGGATTAGCCAGAGAACGTTATCATCCTGACGGGAATTATCCTGAAAACGATGTTAACATTGTTACAACAGGAGGTTCTGGTTTTGGCTTAATGGCCATTGTTTCAGGAATGTCTCAAGGTTATATTACCAAAGAAGAAGGAGTTGAAAGACTGAACAAAATTGCTGATTTTTTAGCTAAAGCAGATCGTTTTCATGGTGCATGGCCGCATTGGATAGACGGAAATACAGGAAAAGTAAAACCTTTTGGAACCAAGGATAATGGAGGAGATTTAGTCGAAACCTCATTTTTGGTTGCAGGAATGATTACGGTTCGAGAATATCTAAAAAACGGTTCTGAAAAAGAAAAGGCAGTTGCTCAAAAATATGACGCGCTTTGGAAAGGGGTAGAATGGAACTGGTATACAAACAACAAAAACGTTCTATACTGGCATTGGTCACCAACTTACGACTGGCAAATGAATTTTCCATTACAAGGATATAACGAATGTTTGATTACTTATGTGATGGCGGCATCTTCTCCAACACATACAATTGATCCCAAAGTATATCATGAAGGCTGGGCGAGAAGTAGCGGAATTATTTCATCAAATACAAAATATAATATTCCGTTGATTTTAAAACATAATGGAGCTGAAGAATTTGGAGGGCCATTATTCTGGGCGCATTATTCTTATCTAGGACTTGACCCAAACCAATTAAGTGATCAATATGCTAACTATTGGGATCTCAATGTAAACCATGTTAAAATTGATTATGAATATTGTCTCGAAAATCCTAAAAATTTTAAAGGTTATGGTGCCGACTATTGGGGCTTAACAGCTTCATATTCCAGAAATTCTGACGGTTCTATAGGGTACGATGCACATATGCCGGGCAATGATAAAGGAGTTATTTCGCCAACAGCTGCAATTAGTTCTATTGTTTATTCTCCAAAAGAAGCTATGGCTGTTATTCGAAATTTATACGAAAATCACGAAGAAGAAACTTGGGGAGATGCCGGATTTTATGACGCGGTTAGTTTACAAAATAACTGGACAGCAAAACGTTATCTGGCAATCGATCAGGGACCGGAAGTCGTTATGATCGAAAATTATCGTACAGGTTTATTATGGAAATTGTTTATGAATGCTCCAGAAGTAAAACAAGGTTTAATAAAACTTGGATTTAGTTCAGGTAAATACGGATTCTAATATCTATTTAATGAAACATAAAATAACATTATTAATGCTATTATTTTCTGTACTGTGTTTAGCTCAAAGAGAAACAACCGGAAAAATAAAAACGGTTATTGTAGTTCAGCATGAATTAGGCTATGCATTACATAAACCTGCCAATACAAAAGATAAAAAGCCATTAATAATTTTTATTTCCGGTGATGGGGAAAAAGGGACTGATATTGAAAAAGTAAAAATTCATGGTCCTTTAAAATATTTGAAAACACACGAATTAGATACTTATGTTTTGGCACCTCAATGTAAAGAAGATGAAAATTGGGATATTGAATCCATTTATGAGTTGATTTTAAAAATTCAAAAGGAGAACAATATAGATTCCAACAGAATATATCTTACAGGTTTAAGTTCCGGGGGATGGGCGGCATGGAATTTAGCACTTTCTTATCCTGATAAGTTTGCAGCAATAGTGCCTATTTCAGGTTTTGTTGATTTGATTCAGTTAGAAAGCGCTTGTAAAATTGTGGCTATTCCAACCAGAATTTATCACGGACTATTAGATGATGTCGTAAAGGTAGATTATGCAATAACTATTTACAAAGAATTAAAAAAATGCAATCCAAAAGATCTTCAATTGACCATTTTTGATGATGCGGGCCACGATAGCTGGACAAGAGTCTATGACAATCCCGAAATTTATGACTGGATGTTTAAACAGATTAAGACAAATAAAAACGAATAAATACCACATTTTATTAAATCGCCATTGTTCCGAACTCAACTAGGAATCAAAGAATGACGATCTACTTAAAAACTAAATTATTTAAAATGAAGAAAAATTTAATCATACTGTTTTTAGGATGTACAATTTTGGGGAATGCCCAAAAGAAAGATCCTAAAAATGCTGTAAAAATCAAACCAAAAGCTGAATTTATTGCCGAATTATTATCGAGAATGACTTTGGATGAAAAACTGGGTCAGCTTAATTTGCCAACTTCGGGTGACATTACAACCGGTCAGGCGAACAGTTCTGATGTGGCAAAAAAAATTGCAGAGGGTAAAGTAGGTGGTTTGTTTAATATCAAATCGGTTCAGAAAATCAAGGAAGTACAGAAAATTGCTGTTGAAAAAAGCCGTTTAAAAATTCCGTTGATTTTTGGGATGGACGTGATTCACGGTTACGAAACCACATTCCCGATTCCGTTGGGATTATCCTGTACCTGGGATATGAAGCTAATTGAAAGAAGTGCGCAGATTGCGGCTCAGGAAGCAAGTGCTGACGGTATCAACTGGACATTTTCGCCAATGGTAGATATTTCCCGGGATCCACGCTGGGGAAGGATTTCTGAAGGCTCAGGTGAAGATCCGTACTTAGGTAGCCAGATCGCAAAAGCAATGGTAAATGGCTATCAGCAGCATGATCTTTCTAAAAACAATTCGATTATGGCCTGTGTAAAACATTTTGCTTTGTATGGTGCGCCCGAAGCAGGACGTGATTACAACACGGTTGATATGAGCCATATCAGAATGTTCAATGATTATTTTCCTCCGTACAAAGCAGCCGTTGATGCCGGAGTAGGTTCGGTTATGGCGTCTTTCAACGAAGTGGACGGAATTCCTGCTACGGGAAATAAATGGTTGATGACGGACGTCCTTAGAAAACAATGGGGGTTTAAAGGTTTTGTCGTAACCGATTTTACAGGAATTCCTGAAATGATCGAACACGGAATGGGAGATCTTCAGACAGTTTCGGCTATGTCATTAAATGCCGGTGTCGAAATGGATATGGTGGGCGAAGGATTTCTAGGAACCTTAAAAAAATCTTTAGACGAGAAAAAAGTCACTATCGAAACCATTGATAATGCCGTAAAACTGATTTTAGAAGCAAAATACGATTTAGGATTATTCCACGATCCGTATAAATATTGCGATGATAAAAGAGCTAAGTCTGAAATTTTTACAGCAGAAAGCCGAAAAGAAGCACGTGAAATTTCCGCCCAATCATTGGTTTTACTGAAAAATCAAAACCAATTATTGCCGCTTAAAAAGTCAGGAACAATCGGTTTAATAGGGCCATTGGCAGATGCCAGAAACAATATGTCAGGAACCTGGAGTGTAGCAACAGTTGGTGAGAAATGTATTTCGCTGTTACAGGGAATTCAGGAAGTAGGCGGAAAAGCTGTAAAAGTGCTTTACGCAAAAGGAAGCAATTTAGATTATGATGAAACTTTTGAGACCAATGCCACCATGTTTGGTAAAACGTTAAATCGTGACAGCCGTCCAAAAGAAGAATTAATTGCAGAGGCTTTAAAAGTAGCGGAACAATCGGATGTTATTGTAGCAGCGCTTGGAGAATCTGCCGAAATGAGCGGAGAATCCAGCAGCCGTACTAATCTGGAAATTCCGCAGGCTCAAAAAGATTTACTGAATGCTTTGCTGAAAACAGGTAAACCAGTCGTTTTGGTTTTATTTGACGGGCGTCCTTTGGTGTTAAATAATGAAAATACAACAGTTCCGGCCATTTTAAACGTATGGTTTGCCGGAAGTGAAGCAGGTCACGCCATTGCTGATGTTTTATTTGGAGATGTAAATCCTTCCGGAAAACTAACAACTACTTTCCCAAGAAGCGTGGGGCAGCTACCTATTTATTATGCACACAAAAACACAGGAAGACCACTTTCTAATTCAGAAGGAAAATTCGAAAAGTTTAGATCTAATTACATCGATGAAAGAAACGAGCCCTTATTTCCTTTTGGATTTGGTTTAAGTTATACAACTTTTGATTATTCAAACCTTAAAATTTCTTCTGACAAAATGAACTATAGCGGAAACTTAAAAGTTACGGTTGATGTTTCAAACACAGGAAATTTTGACGGAAAAGAAACCGTTCAGTTATATATCAGGGATTTAGTTGGTTCCGTAACAAGACCAGTCAGAGAACTGAAAAACTTTCAAAAAATCGCCCTTAAAAAAGGAGAAAAACAAACCGTAAGTTTCGATATCACGGTTGAGGATTTAAAATTTTATAACGCTGATTTACAATTCACAGCAGAGCCCGGACAGTTTGATGTTTTCGTTGGAGGAAATTCAACTGCCGACAAGAAAGTTAGTTTTGAGTTAACTAAATGATTGGTTTGTTAATTAGTAATTGCCCTTCGTACTGGTTATACGAAGGGCTTTTTTAATTTAGACAAAAACAAAAAAAATATAAATAAAACAGATGTATAAGCTATATGTAATTCCGCTATGGATCCTTTTGATTGGATTTAATTTAAAGGTATCAGCACAAAAAACAGAGTGGTTTGATCCCAATAAACCCGCCTCTACTTACTGTAATCCGATAAATATTGGGTACAATTACACAACTTTCAATCACAACGGAATTCAGGAGTCCCGCCGTTCCAGTGCAGATCCGGTGATTATTAACTACAAAGGAGATTATTACTTGTTTGCCACCAATCAGGCAGGTTTTTTTTGGAGTAAGGATATGTCAAACTGGAATTTTGTTTACGGAAGTTTTCAAAGACAGCCTGCCGATGACGATCAGTGTGCTCCGGCAGCCTGGGTGCTAAATGATACTTTATTTTACGTAGGCTCGACCTGGAAAAGAGATCATCCCATCTGGAAAACAGCCGACCCGAAATCAGGCAGATGGACCCGTCACGTAAACAAAGCCATGCTGCCCACCTGGGATCCTGCGATTTTTCAGGATGATGATAAAAAAGTATATATGTACTACGGTTCCAGCGGAAAATTGCCTCTTGTTGGCGTTGAGGTAGATTACAACACCTGGCTTCCAAAAGGAAATCAGACCGATTATGAAACATTGTACAAAGCAACCGAAGTAGAAGATATTCAGAAACCGTACGGACAAATCAAAGAAGTAGCTGTCCTCAATCCTGCAAAACATGGTTGGGAACGTTTTGGACCAAACAACGATATGGAACCAGCACCTTGGGGAAATTTTATTGAAGGGGCGTGGATGACCAAACACAACGGAAAATATTACATGCAATATGGCGCTCCGGCAACCGAATTTAAAGGCTATGCAAACGGAGTTCATGTCGGCGATAATCCGTTAGGGCCTTTTGCTTATCAAAAACACAATCCGATGTCGTACAAACCGGGTGGATTTGTAATTGGTGCCGGACACGGAAATACTTTTGCAGATCATTATGGAAATTACTGGAACACCGGAACCTGTAAAATTTCCATTAAAGACCGTTTTGAACGCCGTATCGATATGTTTCCGGCCGGATTTGATAACGATGAGGTGATGTACTCGATAACAGCTTACGGAGATTTTCCAATTGTATTGCCAACTGGTGAGCGTGACCAGACAAGAGGGGCTTCATCAGGCTGGATGCTGCTTTCGTATAAAAAAACGGTAACCGTTTCCTCATCAGAAGAATGTATGGAAGTAGAAACACACCGAGTGGACAATGGTGGTAAAAAAGTTTATGAGAAATTCTGTTACAGACCGGAAAATTTAACCGACGAAGATATTCAGACCTATTGGTCTGCCAAAACAGGCAATCCCGGAGAATGGCTTCAAATGGATTTGGGAAGACCAATGGAAATCAACGCTCTTCAGATCAATTACGCAGATCATAAAGCAACGCAGTTCAATAAGGCAATGGACATTTATTACCAGTATAAAATATTCATGTCTGATGATGCCGTCAACTGGAAACGGGTTGTAGATAAATCCAAAAACGATAAAGATGCGCCGCATGATTATGTAGAACTTTCAAAATCAATTAAAGCACGTTACATCAAAATGGAGAATATTCACAATGCTTCCGGTTTGTTTGCTATTTCAGATTTCAGGGTTTTCGGAAACGGATTAGCCGTAAAACCAAAAGCAGTTGCATCTTTTAAAGTAAACAGAAACAAAACAGATTCCCGCAATGCCTTAATTTCGTGGAAAAAACAAAATGATGCAGTTGGTTACAATATTTATTACGGAATTGCTCCTGATAAATTGTACAACAGTATTATGGTTTACGATGATGATTCCTATGATTTTAGAGGTCTGGACAAAGACATAAAATATTATTTTACCATTGAAGCCTTTAACGAAAACGGAATTGCTCCAAAAAATAAGATTATCGAGGTAAAATAACTTTTAATTGAGAATTTTTTAAAAACCCTGATTGCAAAGTAAAGAATTTGTAATCAGGTTTTTTTTGTGAAAATGGCTGAGGAAAAAATCTGACGGGTTTGAAGATTTTTTGTTTCTTTGCTAAAGAAGTCAGAATGTAAACACAACCCCAAAATCTATAACAACCATGAAAAAAACAATTCTGTTGACCGTTTCAATTTTAAGCGGATTGTTGTCTTTTGCACAATCAAATGAAGAAAAAAACATCAAACTGTTTTATAAAAAAGCGTTAACCGATTCCAAATGTTATACCTGGCTGGAGTATTTATCCAATGACATCGGAGCACGTTTATCAGGATCACAAAATGCACAGCTGGCTGTTAATTATACAAAAACACAATTAGAAAGTTTAGGATTAGACAAAGTATATCTACAGGAAGTAATGGTGCCGCATTGGGTACGCGGAGAAAAAGAGACCGCTTATATTCTGGATGGAAAAGTAAAAACAACAGTGCCTATTTGTGCTTTAGGAGGCTCTGTTGCCACCGCAAAAACAGGATTAACCGCTGAGGTAATAGAAGTTCAGGGTATCGAAGAATTAAAAACGTTAGGCGATAAGGTAAAGGGTAAAATCGTGTTTTTTAACAGACCCATGAACCCTGAAAATATTGAAACCTTCAAATCATACGGTGCCTGTGTAGACCAGCGATTTGCAGGTGCAAAAGAAGCGGCAAAATTTGGTGCTGTTGGTACAATTGTGCGCTCCATGAATTTGCGTTTAGACGATTTTCCACACACTGGCGCTCAGAGTTATGGCGACTTACCAAAAGAACAATACATTCCGACAGCTGCTATCAGTACAAATGGAGCCGAACTGCTCAGTGCCACTTTAAAAAACAATCCTGCTTTAAAATTTTATTTTAAACAATCCTGCCAGACACTTCCGGATGAATTATCTTATAATGTAATTGGAGAGGTAACAGGAACCGTAACTCCTGAAAATATTATGGTAGTAGGAGGTCATTTGGACTCCTGGGATTTGGCAGACGGTTCTCACGATGACGGGGCAGGAGTGGTGCAGAGTATGGAAGCCATTCGTATCCTTAAAAGTTTCAATTACAAGCCAAAAAACACCATTCGTGTCGTTTTATTTATGAACGAAGAAAACGGCGGAAAAGGCGGAGCGAAATACGAAGAAGTCTCCAAACAAAAGAACGAGAACCACATTTTTGCTTTAGAAAGTGATTCAGGCGGATTTACACCAAGAGGATTTTCAATCGAAGCTGACGATGCCAATTTGAAGAAAATCCAAGGCTTTAAAGATTATTTCGAACCTTATTTAGTACATAGTTTCACCATTGGACATGCCGGTTCAGATATTGAGCATTTAACATCAAAAGCTATCGTTAAAGCAGGTTTAAAACCGGATTCACAACGTTATTTTGATTACCATCATGCAGCAAACGATAAATTTGATGCCATAAACAAAAGAGAATTAGAATTGGGTGCAGCGACTATGACTACGTTGCTTTATTTGATAGATCAGAGTGGGATTGTGCTTCCGGCTACTAATTAAGTTTTGTTTTAAACTAATATCTAAAAGCTATGAGTTTTGAACTTATAGCTTTTTTTATGATTTTTTTAGATCAGGCTTTCATAGCCACTGAATAATACAAAAACGCAATAGGAATATTACTGAGCAGCAACAGAATTTTAACCGCTATATCTTTCCTTTCATGATATAGTTTTACAAAACGGCCTGTAAGGAGCAACAGTATAATTCCGTTTAGAAACAAAGCTGAAACAACAAAAGGAAAAGCAAATACCAAAACATTAGCGTTTTTGTTAGTGAACATATAAAATGCAAATAACAGAGTAATGATTATAAAAGTTCCAATTACTAATTCAATAGTTTGAGTTTCCTTTGAAAGATTTTTATTTAGAGTTGTCATAATTTTAAATATTAAAAATGTGTTGAATAGTTTTAACGGGTACTAAAAGCATATTTGAAAAATTCAGGTAATAAAAAGGATGTGCTTTTTTGCCTCTTTTGTATTGTTCAATAAAATACCGAATTTGCTTAGGGTAGAACGGAGTTCCTGAAAAAATTACCAAAAACAAATACATACTTCTCTTTCCGTTTCCCAAAAGATAATACTGCATCCCGATTTCATCCGTAACAGAAATACCCGTATTGGTCAAAACATGAATGACATCATGATCTTCTAATTTGGGCTGCATATCAAAATGATTTTCATTCAGAAAGTTGCCTAAGCTGTTTCCTAAACTGCCTTTCGGATAGTTCAGGAGCGTTTCCTTGTCAACTTCCCATGGTTTGTTTTGTTTAAAGAATTTTTGATAAGGCTTTTTGGTGCATTCGTATAATTTTTCAATAATATAATCTCTCATGGTTAATTTGTTTTTTAAAAGTTCTTTGAGTTTCAAAGTATTTCAGCAAAAAAAAGAGACAATTTTAATGTGTTAGTATTTTAATGTGCTCTTCTAATTTATTTAAAAGTACTTTGAGAAACAAAGTAAATAATAAAAAAAATAGCTACCAAATAAAAAGGCAGCTATTTTTGAAAATATAATAAAAGTGCTTTTAAGACTTATTTTCTTTCTCAGATGAGGTATTTGAGAAAAGAAAAGGGTATGATATTAATTGCCTGTAACTTGTTTTATTAATTCATTTAGTTTGGCTCCATGAATGTTTTTTGCAAGTATAATTCCGTTTTTGTCAAGCACTAAATTATGAGGTAAAGCCTGAACCATATAGTCTGCAACAGTAGGCGAACTCCAGTATTTCAAATCGCTAACCTGGGTCCATGGCAGTTTTAGTTTTGCTATTGTTCCTGTCCAGACTGGCTTTTTGGTATCAAGAGAAACTCCGTAAATAGAAAGCTTTTCAGAATAAGTATTGTATAATTTTAATAATTCCGGCTGTTCTTTGATGCACGGACCACACCAGGAAGCCCAAAAGTCAATCAATACTATGGTTCCTCTTAAAGAGGAAAGCGCAATTTTTTCTCCTTTTGTATCCGGAAGATCAATTTCCGGCGCAATATCACCAATTTCCAGGCCTACAACCTGTGCTGTGACCGTATTGATGCAAAATGTCAATAAGGCAATAAATAATACTTTTTTCATATTCAGTAATTTGGGGAATTAACGTTGCAAATATAATAACACGATTTAAATTTTTTCATAAAAATGAAGTGTTTCGGTAATTTTGTATCACTAACAATTTATTTGTTTTTATTTTCCCTGATAAATTTTGCAACATCTACCATTGGAGCTGTCCAGATGTCTTTTTTTCGCTTCTTTAGATATTCCAGTAATTTTCGGTGTTCTTCCAAATCAATATTCAAAGCATGTTCGCCACCCACACCGTGAAACAGAAAAACAATAAAAGAACCTTTTTTTTCTGCTTCTTCAACCTGAGCGATCATTTGTTCGGCAGTACTTCCATTCTGAAAAAACGAATTTACATTCGAAAAATCGACTTTTTTTAGAGCCGAATATCCTGAGGATACTCCTCGTGCGGCCAAAAAATCATTTTTTATAAAATTATAATACAGCGTATCCCTAATAGTTAAATCTCCACAAGGATAAGCAAAAGTACGTTCATCTTTTCCGTCAATGGCTTTTAGCAAAGTATTGGTTATTCTGATCTCATTGACAGCCCTTACGACGGTATATTTGGACAAATCAGTTTCTGAGGTTACAAAATCTCTTCCGGACAAACTACCGTCGCAAGGATGGTTTAAGGTATGATTTCCAAGTTCGTGTCCTTTTTTTGCAGCCGTTCTCCATTCTGAAATTCTTTGAGAAACAACAGGAGAAGAGCCTATCAGGTAGAATGTACCTTTTAATTGATAAGAATCGAGCATCGGAATAACTTTGTCAAGATGAATGTTTAAAGCATCATCGTAAGTCAGCACAACAGCACATTTTTTACCATTCCAATTTCTGTTTTCTGTTTGCGCAAAAATTGAAACAGCTGAGAAGAGAATTATGCCTGCTGTAATTGTTTTTTTGAGATTTTTGTTTATTACTGGATACATAGAATAGGTCATGTTTGTAATGCTTTGGTTATAAAGTTTGTTTTGTTTATTGGGCTGGCTGATGTCAGTTCATTTTTATTTTCTGTGTATTTTTGATCATCGGATCACTTGGCAATATATGAAAAATTTCGGGTGAAATTGTAACGTTATAAATCAGAAAGATGTCCGAGAGATTGCTTTAGATAGAAAATAGCTATATTTACACCTATTTTTATTGTTTATTTCATGGAAGAAAAAAAATATGTAACGATATACGATATTGCTGAAAAACTGAATTTAGCAACTTCAACCATTTCAAGGGCTTTACAGGATCATCACACTATTAGCGATAAAACCATAAAAAAAGTAAAGAAAACTGCCGAGGAAATGGGGTTTGTACCGAATACTTTGGCAGCAGGTTTAAGAGGAAATAAAACTAAAACGATTGGTGTTTTGATTCCGACTGTGACTCAGCCCTTTTTATCGTCATTAATTAGCGGTATTGAGATTGCTGCTCAAAAATCAGGTTATACGGTTATTATCATGCAGTCGCATGACTCTTCTGAAGAGGAAGCAAACATGGCCAAGTCTTTATATAGCAATCGTGTAAGCGGTGTTATTTGTTCATTGGCTATGGAAACCAGGGATACATCACATTTTTTACAATTTTCAAACAATAATATTCCCCTTGTTTTTGTCGACAGGGTTCCAAAGGATTTCAATACGTTCAGGGTAATCATTGATAATTATTCCGCAGGATACAAAGCGACCAAGCACCTTATAGAGCAGGGCTGTATCCGAATCGCGCATTTAACGGCGGGTTCAGAATTTGGTAATTTATATAATGAAAGAAGAAGAGGTTATATTGAAGCTTTAAAAGATCATAATTTGCCTGTAGACGAAGAACTGATTGTGAATTTAAAATCAGTTACATACGAAGACGGCGTAAAGGCAAGCAATAAATTGTTTGATTTGAAGCCAATTCCGGATGGTATTTTTGCAGCTGGAGATATTATTGCGGTGAGTGCCATTCAGACCGCCAAGAAAAGAGGAATTAAAGTACCTGAAGATGTTGCGGTTATTGGCTTTAATAATGACCCCATATCTCAAATTATTGATCCCAATTTATCAACTATAACACATCCTGCAGAAAAAATGGGAAAGGCAGCTGCCGAAATTATTATTAAAAACCTGAAATCTTCTAAAAGTGATGAGGTTAAAGAAATTACTTTTTTGAATACTGAGGTTCTGGCACGTGAGTCTTCGAATAGGAAGTAAGGTAACGATAAATTGAGTAAATAATGAAAACTTTATTTAATTACTGGAACAGACTTTTATTAATTGTAATAATCTTAACTGTTTTTTCTCTGCATATTTCCTCGCAATTTCAAAAAGGCGGAACCGATACTTTTGAGAAAGGATTAATTTTTTCTCTGGTATTTGGTTGTCCCCTTTTCTATGTTATTTTTTCGAGAACATTACTTCTGTTTGAAAAATTTTTTTATAGTTTTTTGTCTTCATCAATAGCGATAATTTTATCTTTTATTCTTACAGGGGAATTACTTGAATTAATTTACGGTGCTGATTATGAAATGTATTTAAATGTTTTTACAGCCAATCTTTTGTTTTTTTTCATTGCAAATTTTATTGGAATAGGATTATTGTATGTCTTATTAAATGATAAAGGAGAATTCAGGTCACTTTCAATATAATCCTAAAATAAGCTTCTAACTGACCAAAAACAGTATCTATAATTTAGCTTTGAGTTTAGAAATCTTAAAATTCTTAGACTTAATTACCTTTCCGCTATCAGTAATCATCACAGCACTATAATCCGGAAATTTTTGAAGTAAAAGCAAACCATCATCTTTTCCTAGAACCATTATCGAAGTACTTAATCCGTTTGCGGTCTCGGCATTGGGGCCAAAAACCGTAACACTGCATAAACCTGTTGCCGGATATCCCGTTGCCGGATTGATAATGTGTGAATATCGTTTCCCGTTAAAAACCACATATTTTTCATAATTCCCCGAAGTTGTCACAGCGCCATCTTTCAACGGAACAACTGCCAGCAATTTTTCAGGTTTAAACGGATTCGTAATGCCGATTTTCCAGTCTTCTCCGTTGGGTTGTTTTCCCCAGGTACTCATATCTCCGGATCCGTTTATGATTCCGGCTTTTATGTCTTTTACGAGCATCATGGTTCTGCATTTATCCGTTGCGTACCCTTCGCCCAGAGCGCCAAAACCAATTTTCATTCCTTTTAACTTTAAGAAAATAGTCGACTGAACGCTGTCTAAAACAATATTTTTATAACCGACTTTTTCTACTGATTTTTTGATGGCTTCCGCCGAAGGCATTTCGGTCATTGATCCGTCAAATTTCCAAACACGGTCTAAAGCAGCAAAACTAATGTCAAAACCGCCATGGGTAATTTCAGAGAACCGTATAGCTCTTTGTGTCAAGTCAAAAACCTCACGATCTACTTTTACGGGTTTTATTCCAGCATTCTGATTGACTTCAGAAACCTGCGAATCCGGTTTCCAGTCCGAAATCAGGTTTTCAATCCGGCTGATTTCTGCAATTACCTCGTTAATATTTTGTTCAGCCGTTAGGGAATCCGAAGCTACAATGCTAATGTCAAAACGGCCTCCCATAAGCAAAGTAGTCCTTTTACGCAATACCTGTGAATCTCCGGAAAAGCTCCAGAGAAGCATGAAAAGAAATAAAATAGTACAATAAGAACCTTTCATTTGGTATAAAAATATTAATAGCAATCAGTTAACAGCTGTCCGTTTTTCTTATAATCATACAGATTTTTGATGCTGTTGACCAGACATAATTCGTTCAGCATTGCTTCTACATCTTTTTGCATAGCAAGTGAACCACAAATCATGATAACACCACCCTGTTGTAATAAATCTACAAAAAACGCTGCGTCTCTTTTTATCAAATCCATCACATAGATGTGTTCCGCTTCACGCGAAAGGGCCAGATGAAAACTCGTAAGTTTTTGTTTTTGAATCATGTCATCAGAAAACTTTTTATAGCCGGAGACGGTTTCCGTTTCCATTCTAAAACCACAATATAAATGAGTCTCTGTTTTTTTCTTGTTTTGTTCAATCATTCCAAGAAAAGGTGCAATCCCGGTTCCGTTTGAAATTAAAGCTACTCCTGGGGCTTTTGACGGAAAATGAAAAGCCTTGTTGTTGATGATCCGGGCTTTAAAGGTATTTCCTGTTTCAAGGTTATGTAAGAACCCCGAACCTAATCCGTGTGAATGTAATTTTACGACTAATTGAATGTTACCGAAATGATTTCCAATAGAGTAGAGGCGTTCGCGGGAATCGTTTGCAGGATAAACAGCCAGCAAATCACCCGAACTGAATTTCGCACGTATATTGGCCCGCAACGTCAGGATAAAAGTATGTTCGGTTTCAGAAATCGCTGTTTTGTCTAAAACCATTAATTTTTGCAGCCCTTTCGGAACATGATTGTATAAAGATGGTGTAGTAGCCAGCGGAATTCCGGTTTTTTCACTCCACAATTTCACCCAGTTTACAAACTCAACAGCCGATTTGTCATTCACAGTCTGCAATTCCAAAAAACGTTCTGCCCAGTTCCGGGTCTCTAAAAGCTGATCGGTTTCAACAGCAAATCCACAAAAATCAGGATAGGATTCTGAACCAAAACCCACTACTGAAAAATTGATTTTCTGTTGTTGGGGTTGCTTATGGAGCAGAGATTTAAATTGAGTTCCGTTTGAAGGAGCATCTCCAAGTCCGTGCGTTGAAGAAAACACAATAATATGTTCTGCCTTTGGATAAACAGAAAAGCGGTTTAGTTCGGTTATAAAAGCTTTGTGTCCCTGATCGATTAATTGCTGCAGAATCGCATTCGCAAACCTGAAAGTGCTTCCGTTTTCGGAACCTACCAAAAGAATGATACTGCTTTCATTGGCTTTAAACTTATTTTTTATGCGACTGGATCGTCTTTTTAAAGTAATCGCAAAACCGGAATAAATAAAGAAAAGAATATTGATACACGCCAAGGCCAAAATGGTAGCCCAGAGTGCATGGATTCTTCCGGTATGAAGATCAAGGCTCAACGCAGACAACTGAAGGGTTACGGGAGAACGTTTTTCTGAAACAACGGTACCATTGACCTGATTCACTTCAACTTCACGGTCTTTTAATTCGATTATATAATATTCTTCGGGGTCATCTGTAAAAGGAAATTCGACTTTTTTTACATCAGACAGCAATGTGTTTTTGAATATAGAAGTTTTTTTAGCTTCTGCCGAAAGTACTGTTTTTAGGGGCTTAATTTTTTCATCACCCATAAAAAAGTGGAATCTTTCCAGAGACAAATATGTTCCGGAAAGAGCTATAATCAAAATCGGAATTAAAGCCAATCGACCTAAAACGACATGGTAATATTGGGCGAAATATTCCTTAATGACTTTAGAAAAGAAATTTCGGATGCCGCGTTGTCTTTTTAGAACAAGTACAAAACCCGAAATTGCTATTAGTATTAAACAAAAAGAGATTACACCCACAAAAAATCGTCCTGTTTCATGAAGAAACAAAGAACGGTGCAAGCTTGTAATCCATTGAATGAATTCGCTTTTTTTTGCAGGAATCCCTAAAGTTTTGCCGGTTTTAGGATCAATATAGGCATTGATGTCATTTCCGTCTTCATCAATTGCCTGTACTGTTACAAACTTATTGTAATCAATACTCAATTCTGTAATTTCCGGATACTTCTTTTTTAATATTGGCAGTGTTTCGCCTAAAGTTATCCGGTCAAAACTGGCTGCTTTATAGGGCAATGTTTTTTCCTGGACTGTATCGACTGCCAGAATTATTCCGGTTACCGAAGCCAAAATTAAAAAGGCTGAAGAAAATAAGGCCAAAGCCACATGTGCATAACGCCAGAAAGAAAGAGTCATTGATGATATTCTAGAAATGTAACGGTATTATATTTTGTTCAGGCGTACGTATCTGATGTAGCCTTTACCTTCTGTTTTGTCAGCAAGTCCTTCAGTAGTAAGCGGAATTTCAAGATCGCTCACATAATATTTCTGATCTTCAACAACCGATTCAAAACGTAGTTTGTACCCTTTGTTTATTTTAGAATTTTCAATTTCAATTGTAGTGATGCTGCGGTCTCCGCCAGTAACCGATGCTCCAGTTCTGGCACTGATATCTTCTGTCTTTTTAGCATAAAATTTATGCCATTCTTTTAATGATTTGTACCATTTTTTATCATCTCCCATTACATAAAGTGTTTTTTCGTATTCGCCACCTGGATTAATAAGAGAAACTACGATGTAAGCACCTTCTCCCATATAATTGGACATTTGCAACATGCATTTGTATTTGGATGATTGTGCGTTGATCTGAAAAGAAACAAGACAAACAAGGACGCCCGTAAGAGCAATTTTAAGTACAGATTTCATTTGGATTGATTTATTGGAATTTGGAATTTGAGATTTAAATTTAAGCGAAGTTATTTTAAAAATTCAACAGATACATTGTTTTTAGTGAGCGATTCGTTTTCTTTTGCCAAAGCGTAAGCACTTTCGTCAAATTCCGTTGTTACGTCTTTTTTGGCACCAACAGAGATAAGGTATTTTAAGACTGCATCATCTTTTGCAACCATAGCTGCTTTATGCAAAGCTGTTAAACCATCTTTGTTTTTGGCGTTGATATCAATGTTTAAATCTGCAATTTTTTTCAGTAAAGACAGATCATTTTTTATAACGGCCAAATGATATAGTGTATTTCCGTCTTTTTGAGGAGTGGCTAAATGAAGTCCTTTATCCTGTAATAATTTCATTTTGGCAGTAAGCGGGTCTTCTTTTGTATTACCATTATCGCTGCCACGACCCATCATTTGAGGGCGATAAGATTGTATTATATAAAAACCAAGGTTGTTGCCATCTTTGTCCAGCACTTTTACATCTGCTCCTTTGTTTAAAAGGATATCAACCGCAGTTGGGGTTCCGGATCTTACAGCAAATGTTAGTGCAGATTCACCTTTTAGGTTTTGCATATTGATGTTTTTAGTAAGAGGAACTAATTGTTCTAAAACTGCTGTTTCCCGCGCCGAAGCTGCAACCATTAGTGGAGTATTTCCTTCATTGTCGGCTTTGTTTGCGTTTAGTCCCTTAGCTGTGAAATAATTGATGATTTCCGTCTGATTAGCTTTATTTGCCAGGAAATGAAGCACGTTTTGGCCTTCTTTGTTAACAGCAGTTGGTTTTATTTTTAAATCTTCAATAAGATATTTATAAGTATCGATTGTGTTTGTTTCCCTGCGTGAGCCTTGCGCCGCAATTAATAAGGCATTGTCTGTATATTTTACACCTTTTTCCAATAGTGTTTTTAAAAGCGTAATATTTCCGGTTCTGGCAGCATAATTAAAGGCTGTATTTCCATCATTGTCAACATCTTTAAGTGACAATCCTTTTGTAATAAAGTAATTGGATACCGAAAGATTTTTGTCATACGGAATTGCCATGAGCAGCAGGTTTGCACCATCTTTGTATTTTTTTTGGGGATTTATTCCGGCTTTAAAAAAAGCGTCATAAACTTCGGTATTGCTTTGTCCGCTGCTGGCTGCAGCAGTAATAGGAAAAATCCCGTGGCTGTCTTCTAAATTAATATCAGAACCTTTTGCGATCAGGTATTTAACGATTTCTGTATTTCCTTTTCCTGAAGCCCAGTGAAGGTAAATACGGCTATCGTGTGTGAGCTTGGTTACCTCGTTCCCAGGCTGTTCCAATAAGAATTTTATGGTTTCTGCCGGAGCATCATTATTAATGGCCATAACAACAGCATCAAATGCATTTGAAGTTACTGCTGAAGGACTGTTGCCTTTTTCTATTGCTGCTTTTACGGTAATTACATCTGGGTTGGTTTTCCAGAAAGACTGGTCTAACAAAGTGTTTTTTTGCTGGGCATTTGTAAATGACGAAGCCATTATAGCAAGACAAACAAGTAAATTATTTTTCATAATAGGACATAAAATATTTTTGGTGGAAGCATCATGCTGATTAGATGCCATAGGACCCAAAAGGTTTAAATTTGCTGAACTTTTGTTTAGTTATTTAGAATAAATAAAAATAATACAAAGATAAAAATAAATGTTAGAATGCCAATTAATGATTCCTTAAATAAGTTTGTATTTTGTGATTATTTTTATAATATGATCCAATTTAAAGTGGATATGACAGTTAAAGAAATTATATAACTCGTGAGGTAAATTATATAATCCTTTCTAATGATAATTGTCGATTTTTGAGCTACATAGTTAAGTAAAAAAAATACAATTTGTTTCAGTAAAACGATTTTTTTAATTTTAAACTCCAATACAATGAAAAATACAAACTACCTCGTATGGCTTTTGAGTGCTTCAGTGCTATTATTAAGCTGTTCGAACGATGATAAAAATACGAACGGTCCGGGAACGCCAACTGATCCGGTTGAAAATAATGATGCAAATACAACTTATGTGCCTGCGTTTGAAGGTCAGACCCGCGTTGGAGGTTTACAGACGAATACAGCTTTTGAAGCCAAAGTTATTACCACAACACTCACCAGTCCATGGGGAATAAAGAGCCTTCCCGATGGCAGGTTTTTAGTTACGGAAAAAGCGGGCAATATGCGTATCGTTAAAGTTACGGGAGAAGCAGGAGGTAAGATTACAGGTTTACCGGCTGTAAATTCTGCTGGTCAGGGAGGTTTGTTGGGCTTGTGTCTGGATCCTGATTTTACATCTAACCGAATGATTTATTGGGTTTTCTCAGATGCAGTAGCAGGTGGGAATGTTACTGCAGTCGCTAAAGGCAAGTTATCAGCAGATGAGACAAAAGTAGAAGGAGCAGTAGTAATTTATAGGGCAAATCCGGCTCACTCAAGTACACTTCATTATGGAGGACGTATTCTTTTCGATAAGCAGGGAAATCTTGTATTAAGTACCGGAGAGCGTTCTGTTATCGAAACCAGGCTACTGGCGCAGTCACTTGCAGGAAGTCTCGGAAAAGTGATTAAGATAAACAAAGACGGAATGGCTGCACCTGGCCATCCTGTTTTTAACCAGTCAGATGCTTTGCCGGAACTATTTACATACGGACATAGAAATCCACAAGGTTTAGCTATGCATCCCGAAACAGGTGAAATCTGGCTCAGCGAACATGGACCACGTGGAGGGGACGAAATCAATCGTCTTCAGTCAGGTAAAAATTATGGCTGGCCTGTTGTAACCTACGGAATCGAATATAACGGTCAGCCAATTGGTGATGCGATTCAGAAAAAAGATGGTATGGAACAGCCGGTTTATTACTGGGATCCGGTAATATCGCCAAGCGGTATGACTTTTTACAAGGGTAATCGTATCCCAGAATGGAAAAATAACCTTTTTATCGGAGCTTTAAGCGGAAAACATATTGCACGTCTTGCTATTGAAAATAATCGTGTTATTGGAGAAGAGAGAATCTTAACCGGAGAAAATCAAAGATTCAGGGATATAACACAGGGAAATGATGGAGCTTTATATGCGGTTACAGATGAGGGAAGACTCTATAAAATTGATAAAAAGTAACGAATTTAATACTAGTTGCATTATAAATAGCCGGAAGATTTTCTTCGGGCTATTTTTTTGAACCATATTAAGAAAAAAATAACAGAACAGAGCTCAATTCTAATGTTATTTTAATGTTGGTCATAAAATTTCGTTCTAACTTGCACCACTCTAAGAACAGGAAAATGTTGAACAGAATTAAAAATAGTATCATCAGTAAATGCCTTCAGGCGTTGCTAATTGGTTACTTTCTAATCAACAGTATTAACTTATCCAATAGTTTTGGTCGCATTATAACAGATAATGCCCAAACAGATACAATTACGGGACTTACCTGTAATTTTCTAAAGAAAATCTTTAATTGTGATGGGATTCCGGAAGAAGTGGATGATTACGAAAAAAAGGAAGCCAAAACAACAAAACTTGTAAAAGCCAGCCTTCCATTAGATTATCTGATACCATCAGATTCTTCATTAGCAGTTCTGTACTTTCAAACCGGTGCAAATAAACAAAGTGATACAGACAACGCAATGTTCTTATTTGGGTTTCATGGTAAAATTCATTTACCTCCTCCGCGATTTACTGTATAAATACTTAATTTTGTTACTGTTGGAATAAATCTGACATACTTGCTATGGCTTTTGCCTTATGCTATATCTATTAATATTGTATTTATCTTTAAATTCATGACACCATTAAAACGTTTTTATAATTTACTTCAGCTGGATAAACGCGATGTATATCAAATTATCTTTTATGCTGCTTTTGCCGGGTTGGTAAATCTTTCGTTGCCTCTGGGAATTCAGGCCATTATTAATTTTATTCAGAGCGGACAGTTGAGTGTCTCGTGGGTTGTACTGGTAATTCTGGTTACAATTGGAGTAGGTTTTGGCGGAATTCTTATTATTTTGCAATTGCGAATAGTCGAAAATTTGCAGCAACGCATTTTTGTGCGTTCCTCATTTGAATTTGCTTATAGATTACCTTTAATCAAATTCAAGGAAATGTATTCTGAATATGCTCCCGAAAAGGCTAACCGGTTTTTTGATACTCTGCTGGTACAAAAAGGAACTGCAAAACTTTTACTCGACTTTTGTGCAGCTTTTTTACAGGTTGGTCTAGGAATCATACTCTTGGTTTTATATCATTCTTTCTTTACAGTAATTGGTCTTTTATTTATCGCCATTTTATATATTATTTTTAAATTTTCATATAAAAACGGACTCGAAACGAGTCTTAACGAATCAAAATTCAAATACAAAGTTGCAGCATGGTTGCAGGAAATTGCCCGTAATCGTGACAGTTTTCGCAAAAAAGGAGGTTTTGAATACGCCCTGCAAAGAAATGATGGCTATGTAAGTCAATATGTCAATTACCGCGAAAAACATTTTCAGGTAATGAAAAAACAATACATTCAGCTTACCGTTTTTAAAGTAATCGTTACAGCTGCTTTATTGTCTATTGGTGGTTTTTTGGTAATACACCATCAAATGAACATCGGGCAGTTTGTGGCAGCTGAAATTGTGATTGTTTTGCTGATCAATTCGGTAGAGAAAATCATTTTCGGACTAGAATCTTTTTATGATGTCCTGACTTCTCTGGAGAAAATAGGGCAGGTTACCGATATGGAAACTTCCTGTATCCCGGAAACATCAGTGATTTCTGAAACCGGAATCAATATTGAAACGGAAAGTGTAACCTACAATTATCCTGCTCATAATAAAAAATCCCTGAAAAATATCAACCTTAAAATCAATCAGGGTGAAAAGATCATTTTGAGAGGAACAAACGGAGCAGGCAAAAGTACACTGCTGCGTTTGTTGTCAGGCTTACTGGAGCCTGAAAGTGGTGCTATGTATGTTACCGATAATTATATGAACCGTCTTAACGAAGATGCCTACAGGGCTCAGGCCGGCACTTTTTTACAGGGAGATACACTTTTTGCAGGAACCATTAGAGAAAATATTCTTTTTGGAAACGATACACTAAATAATGATGATCTCAAATGGGCTCTTGATAACGTGGGTCTGACTCCAGATATAAAAACGTTCCCGAACGGGCTGGAACATCAGGTACATCCTGGTGGTAATGAACTCTCTGCATCTGATATTCAGAAAATTCTTTTGGCACGAAGTATTGTCCACAAACCTAATATATTATTCCTGGAAGACCCTGTTGACAAAATGGACGAACTGACTGCGGGCAGGATTATCAATTTTCTGCTTTCTGAAGAAAATCAATGGACGGTTATTGTAACTTCTAAAAGTGATCTCTGGAAGAATAAATGCGGCCGTATGATTACAATTGACGACGGAAAAATTATTAATGACATAAAGCTATAATCATGCTCAATATATCAAAAGAAAATAATGTACTTATTACTCCGGGAAAATACAAATCTATTACCAGCGTTGCCCGCAGGCCTCATTATAAAATTTTAAACAGGGTTATAATTGGATTTTTAATTTTTTGCCTGGGCTGTCTTTTTCTGCCATGGACACAAAATATTTCGGGTAGCGGTTCTGTTACTACTTTAAAACCGGATCAAAGACCGCAGACTGTTCATAATGCCATCGCCGGAAGAATCGAAAAATGGTATGTAAAGGAAGGGGATTATGTAAAAAAAGGCGATACGATTGTTTTTATTTCTGAAGTAAAAGAAGATTATCTGGATCCAAATCTTGTTGGCAATACAAAGCAACAGGTAGATGCTAAAAAAATGGCCGTTGAATCATACGGAGATAAGGTGAATTCTCTTGAAGTACAGGCAAAATCCCTTAATACAGAAAGGGAACTGAAACTTCAGCAGGCGCAAAACAAAATCAGACAGGCCCAGCTGAAAATCAAGAGTGACAGTATGGATCTTGTGGCAGTAAAGACCCAGCTTCGAATTGCTAAAACACAATTTGACCGTTCGACAGCCTTAAATAAAGAAGGTCTTAAGCCGCTTACTGATGTCGAGCAGAAAAGATTAAAGCTTCAGGAATCAGAAGCTTATGTAATTACGCAGGAAAACAAATTACTGAGCAGTAAAAATGAATTAATAAATGCCAGAGTAGAAATTAACCGAATTACAGCTGAGTATTCAGAGAAAATTTCGAAATCAAAAAGTGATAAATTTACGGCTTTGAGTACACAATATGATACAGAAGCCCAGGTGAATAAATTACAGAATCAGTATGTGAATTATAGTATCAGAAACGGTTTGTACTATATTACAGCGCCACAGAGTGGTTATGTAAACCGTGCTTTACTGACCGGTTTGGGAGAGACAATTAAGGAGGGAACCCCAATTGTAAGCATTATGCCGGCAACTTATGATATTGCAGTAGAAACGTATGTAGACCCAATCGATTTGCCTCTGGTGCATCGTGGTGCAAAAGTTCGTGTCTGGTTTGACGGATGGCCAAGGATTGTATTTTCCGGATGGCCGGGTTTATCATACGGTACGTACGGTGGAAGAGTAGTAGCAATTGAAAATTTTATCAGTGATAACGGAAAATACAGAGTGCTTATTTCGCCAGACGGGCCGGATAATAAATGGCCAAAGCAACTAAGTATCGGAGCAGGAGCACAGAGTATAGCCTTGCTCGAAACCGTTTCAGTAGGGTATGAAATATGGCGAAACCTGAATGGTTTTCCTCCAAATTATTATAAAGCAGACGAAAAAGAATCGAAGAATGGCAAAGACAAAAAATAAATGGAGATATGTTGTAATGCTGTTTTCTTTCTTGTTTTTATTCGGATTCTCTAATTTGTACAGTCAGGATTTTAATAAAGAAGAATTAAGTTACAGCGAGTTTTTAGGATATGTAAAAAAATACCATCCACTTGTAAAACAGGCCAATCTTGAAATAAGCAATGCCCAGGCAGCACTCATGGTTGCCCGTGGTGGGTTTGATCCTAAAATTGAAGTGGATTACAGTAAAAAAGAATTTAAAGGGACTGAATATTATTCCCTTCTAAACAGCAGTTTTAAAATTCCTACCTGGTACGGAATCGAAATTAAGGCAGGCTTCGACGATACAAACGGACAGTATTACAACCCTCAAAACCGTACTCCGGAAGCAGGTTTGACTTCTTTAGGTATCAATGTTGCCTTAGGACAGGGCATGTTTATCAATCAGCGTATGGCAGATGTCCGTGAAGGTAAATTACAATTAAAACTGAGCGATGCACAGCGAAAACTGAAAGCAATAGAAGTTTTGTACAAAGCCAGCGAGGCTTATTTTGAATGGCGAAAAAGCTATAAGGAAGCCGAATTGTACAACAGCTATTTAGGCTTTGCCAGTACACGTTTTGAAGGTGTAAAAAAACTGATCAAACACGGAGATTCTCCAGCAATTGATAGTGTTGAAGCAGGTATTACCGTTCGAAACAGACAGCTGAACGTAGAAAACGGAAATTTAAAATTAGCCAAAGCTAAATTATATCTTTCTAATTATCTGTGGATTGAAAATGTTCCGGTTGAATTGCATGATAGCGTTAAACCAGAAGAAAATTTAATTAAAACGCTCGAAGAAACACTCAAAACAGCTGCCATGATGGTAAATGCTGAAACCTTAGATACCCATCCGAAAATTCAGGCTCTGGAAACGAAAATGTCCATACTTGAAGTAGGAAGGCAGTTGAAAGCAAATTCGTTGCTTCCTAAATTAAATGTTGGATACAATTATATTTCTGAGCCAACATATTTTAATTCTTTCAATACCGATGATTATAAATTCAATGTTGATTTAAGCATTCCGATATTCCTCAGAAAAGAGCGAGGAAGCCTGAAACTGGCAAAACTCAAAATTCAGGATTTAAAGTTTGATATTGATCAGCAGCGACTGGAACTTAAAAATAAAATTAAGGCACAACAAACTGAAATAGCTTCTTTAAAAAGACAAAAAGGGGTAATTGATAATTTAGTAAAAGATTATCTGACAATGCTGAATTCTGAAGAGAAACTGTTTTCATTTGGCGAAAGCTCCATATTTCTTATCAATTCAAGGGAGAATAATCTGGTCAGTGCCAAACTTTCCCAAATTGGTATAGAAAATCAGTTTTACATTTCGAATGCCGAATTGTACAAAATACTGGCAAATCCTGATTGATATTTTTTTTACTTAACCACTTATTTATTCAGGTAAAATAAGTGGTTTTTTATGTAAGAGAAATTAGTTTAATCGCTCAGTAGTTCCGATTCTGATACAATGTTCGGTTCCTAAATAAAGAGGGTTTCCATGTTTTTCAGACCAGAATCCTTCCAGAATATCTTTGGTTAGGCATCTGTAAACGGCTACTCCTTTGTAGGTTTTATTATTGTCACCATTATAACTGAAATTAATGACCAGGATATTATCCTTAAAAAATCCCGAACCTCTTTGTTCCTGTATCTCGTTGATAATCCATTTGGCTTTGATCCGGTTGTTTTCATCAACAGATAATCTAAGTATACCTTTATAAGTTACTTCATCTGAACCGTCCTGATTGCTTCCTGAAACGGAATAGTTGCCAATTAAATCCTGTATTGTCATTATTTTAAAAGTATTTTGAAAGTATTTTGGCATTAGGCGGACCGGAAGGACCGGAAAATTAAAACCTGATTCGGTTTTTGAATGCCACCATTACCTTGAAATGCTTAAAGCAACGGGGCTATGAACCCTTATCGATGTTTATGTCCAACTCAACATCTCTTTGCGAACCGCCGTTTAAAGCCTGTTTTTCTACGTGAATATAAATATTTGAGAGGCCCACTCTTTTTCGTTTGTGGCGGAGTTGTCCATTGAGATTTTTCTTTTGTATTCATTTCTTTCGTTTTTTAGCACGTTGGTTTCGGGTAATATCAGATACCCTACTCATACCATCATAAAATGGCATAAATAAATTCTGTTATCGTTGGCTTTGTGCCATAAGTTGTTGATGTTTTATCTACTAATTATAGGAAAAAAATATTTTTTTTCGGTTGATTTTATATGGATGTCCCTTGCGCTAGCTGGTTTACTCAGGTTTTATTCTTTTTTTTGTTTTGGTGAATATAAATATTTCAGAGATGCTGTCCGTTCCTTTTGGGGTGGAGCTGTTTACGTTCTTCCGTTTAGATCCATTCCCCAAAAGCATTGTAATCATTTGGTAAATAGGTAAGATACTGAACCATTCTGGGTGTTTCTCCTTTATTTGGTGTAGCGCAATGCGGTAAAGTATTGTCCCAGATTATAAAATCACCCGCATTTCCGGTTATTGGTTTTGACTGCAGTGTTTTTAGTGCTTTATCCCTGGGATTCTCATTGGTTTCAAGATCATTTAACCATTGGTTTATCTGGTTATGAAACCCCGGAACACAGTGAAAAGCACCATCATCAGGGCCACAATCCGTCAGGTAAAGCAGCCCCTGAAGTCCAAACGGAATGGGTTGTTTTAAACTGGTGTCCCAATGGAGCCGGCTTCCTAAAAAAATAAAATTTTCATTTTCAGGAGGATTAAAGCTTACTTTATCTATGGTTTTATAGATTTCAGTTGTTTTGTAAAGCTGTTCGTATGCTTTTTTTATACGTGGGGAAAACCGGTTTCGGTTTAAGGTTTCATGGTCTGAAAAATTAAGCATTAACCCTTTTTGATCCTTGTGTCTGATGTACCAGGTTTCTTTTTTGTCCGGATCCATTTGCAGATAATCCCAAATCGCTTGCTGTGTGTCTTCACAATCTTTTTTTGAAATAGCATTTTTTACAACAATATAACCATTATGGTCCCAAAAATCCAGATCCTCTTGTGAGAGAACATCTTCAGTATAAGTTTCGTTTCTTTCAGGAGTCTCTTTTTTTTTGTCATCGATCCAGCGTTTAAAAGTTTTAAAATCGGGTTTCTGAGCATATAAAAACTGTAAGGTATCTTCCATACTGATACCTAATTGATACAAGGTTTTTATTTCGTTGTTCCAGGTTTTGGCTTTATTTTCTTTGGAAATAGTATCAGGATCTACTGTCTGTTTCCATAAATTTTTTAGAATGTTCCAAGGCATAGTTTACAGCGTTTTTTAGTTTATTATGAATTTTGATTTATCTGTTATAGCATCAGCTAAGTCGGGAAAAACCGTTAACGTAATTTGAAATTAGCTTCTATTTAATCAGAACCAAAAATAGCCGATTCAGAATTATTTCCGTGAAGTATAAGTACCTGTTTTTTGTGTCTGTCCGTTTTTTTAATCTAAAGCAACAAATTATATGTTCGGAACAAAAATAAGTAAACCCCAGTTTTCTTTTTAGTAGTCTTTTTTTAAATTATTCGTAATTTTATTGCGTAATTGTAGTGTTTTAACAAAATAAAAGGCTTTTAATTTTAAAAACAAATAAATTTGAAGAAATTTTTTATTAATCTGATGTTGTTAGTGGGATTTCCTGTACTTATTACTTCGCAGGAAAATCCGGTTAAGTTTCTTGATATTTCTGATGGGTTATCTAATAATTCGGTTACTACTATATTTCAGGATAGTGACGGGTATATGTGGTTTGGCAGTTATGACGGACTTAATCGCTATGACGGATATAATTTTAAAGTTTTCCGCAACAGGATCAACGATAAAAAATCGCTGCTCTTTAATACAATTTATAATATTGAAGGTGATTCAAAGAAAAATATCTGGGTTGGAGGTTCAAATGGTGTTTGTGTTTATAACAAATCCAAAGCAACGTTTCATGCTGTCAGCTATAGATTTTTAAATAAAAAGCCTGAAATTTTAAAGGACATTATTCATCAGATACGAACGGTTTCTAAAAATCTCGTTTTGGTTGCTTCACAGGATTTGGGACTGATTGCTTTTGAAAATGGTTCATTTACCGGCAAACATATTTCCCTTGTCATGTTAGGGAACAGAAATGTTGTCAATAACTACGATCCTTTAGCGATTGAAGATGATAAAAAAAGTGCTTCTTGTTGGGTCTATGTTCGTAATGTTGGACTCTGTAATTACAGTTACACTTCAAAAAAGCTAAGCGTTGTTTTTAAATTTTCTTTAGAAGTGAAAGCAATGAAGATTAATCGTGATGGAGATCTTTGGATAGGAACTGATGAAGGGCTTTTTTTGTGTAACACTAAAACAGGGGTTCTTTCTGAGAACTATTTTTTAAATAAATGCATTGTGAGTGGTATTCATCTGGAAAAAGAAGGCGAAATCTGGCTGACAACAGATGGCTGTGGTGTTTATCAGATTCTCGGGAAAAGTAAAAAAGCGATTCCTTATAATGCAATAAAAAACAATCAGTTGGCCAAAAGTAATTCGGTCTGGAGTTTGTATAAAGATAAATCAGGAAACAAATGGTTTGGTTCTTTGCGTGGCGGTGTGAGTATGCTGAGCAATACACCAAAATATTTTAAAAACGTCAGGGACAATGCTAAAGACCCTGCTGAAAACTTTATTTTATCTTTCTGTGAAGATGAAAAAAACAATCTATGGGTAGGTACTGATGGCGCAGGCTTAAAATACTGGGATAGAAAAAGTGATACTTATGTAAATTACAACAACAAACTTTCCAGCAGTTTTATCACGGGAGTCATTCGAGACAATAACAATGATATCTGGATTTCTACCTGGGCTGGAGGCGTAAACAGAATCAATAAAAACAATAATACGGTAACCCAGTTTTCATGTTATAATCCGTTTACCGGACAGAATGAGAAAAATATCTGGCTTGTTTATAAGGATTCAAAAGCTAATATTTGGGCAAGTGCTACAAACGAAGGGGCACTGTATCTTTTTGACCGTGCTGCAAACCGTTTTGTTCTTTTTGATAAATCGGTCACAAATCTGCAATGCCTTACAGAAACCAGTGACGGTAAACTCTGGGGAGGAAACTATTCCAATTTATATTCAATTGATAAGGAAAGCCGCAAAATAAATAAGGTTGCTATTGGCAAGCCTGTCCGCTGTATTCATGAGGATAAAGACAAAAATCTCTGGCTGGGAACCCAGGAAGGCGGATTGTTATTATTTAACCGAAAAACAAATACATTTAAAAGGCTTACCACAGATGATGGCCTGCCTTCGAACACCATTTTAAGATTACTGGAAGATAAAGAAGGAAATCTCTGGATGAGTACGTACAACGGTATTTGCAGGTTTGACAAAAAAAGAAAAACTTTTCGGAATTTCTCTGTAAATGATGGGCTTCAAAGCAATCAGTTTAGTTTTAATGCCGGGATTAAATTAGCGTCCGGAGAATTTCTTTTTGGAGGAATAAATGGTTTTAACATCTTTTTCCCGGAAGCAGTTAAAAGTTTCAATCAGGAAAATAATGTATTACTTTCAGATTTTTATGTAAACAATCAGCCTGTTGAAGTAAGTAAGGTTGGATTAGCTTCAGCCGAAAATAAGGGAAAAATAAAAGAAGTGAGTTTAGAGTATGATCAAACGACTTTATCACTGGAATTTGTTGCTATAGATTACAATAATGCCGATAAAATAAATTATGCCTATTTCTTGGATGGCTGGGATGAGCAATGGAATTATGTGGGGCAGTCCCGAAAAGCAAATTACTCGCGATTGCCCGAAGGAAAATATACCTTTAAAGTAAAAACGACCAACTTTAAAGGTGGCTGGAATAAAGAAGTCAGCCTTTTAACAATTGAGGTTTTACCTCCTTGGTACAGAACTTTGTGGGCGTATTCGTTGTATCTATTAGGTGTCGTCGGAATTCTTTTTGCCTATCTGGAATATAATAGAAATAAAGAAAAACTAAAATATAAGGTCAAAATTGCCGAACTCGAAAGCAAGAAGGAAAAGGAAATTGCCGAAAAACAATCGTCGATGTTTACTTATATTTCCCATGAGTTTCGAACTCCGCTTTCGCTGATTATAAATCCGCTTAAAAAAGCTGTTCAAAAAGAGAACGTTCAAAACGGATCGTCAGGAAGTGATTTGGCGATTGCACACCGAAATGCACGAAGACTCTTGAGTCTGGTTGACCAGTTACTACTTTTTAGAAAAGCCGAAAATGATGCCGATTCTCTTAGATTATCGAATATTAACGTTAATAATTTGTGTAATGAAGTCTATCAGTGTTTTGTAAATCAGGCCAAAGACAAAAATATTCAGTACAATTTTACCATTCCGGATCATGAAATTGAAATGATTGGTGATTATGAAAAAATCGAAATTTCGCTGTTCAACCTGATGTCAAATGCTTTCAAGTATACACAGACCGGAGGAGAAATTAAGCTGATCCTTACAGAAAACGAAACTCAGGTCATGATGGAAATATCAGATAACGGTGATGGAATTGAGAAAAAAGATATTGATGTTATTTTTGAAAAATTCAAACAAATCAATTCAAAAGTTTCAGTTGGAACCGGTTTTGGTATCGGACTTTACATTGTTAAATATTTTACGGATAAACATAAAGGAACGGTAAGTTGTAGCAGCGAAGCAGGAAAAGGAAGTATTTTTAAACTCACCTTCTTAAAAGGAAGCAATCATTTTGAAAACGCACGTATAACAGATGAAATTCCGCAAAGAAGCCAGTTGTTTGATGAATTGATTATTAATGACATCGAAGAAAATAATACGGTTTCTACGGTTTCAGAAAATGATTTTCAAAATAACCTGCTTACTGAAAAACGCACGGTTTTAATAATTGATGATAATGAAGAAATTAGAGGATATCTGATAAAATTGTTTTCACAAAATTATATTATTTACAGTGCAGAAAATGGGGAAGAAGGTTTAAAACTCACCAAAAAACACATGCCGGACCTTGTAATAAGTGATATTACGATGGAAGAAATGGACGGACTGGAATTATGCCGAAAAATTAAGGAAAGTGATACTTTATCCCATATTCCGGTAATCCTGCTTACAGCGTCAAAAAATCCTGAAACACATCTTCAGGGAATCAGTGACGGAGCCGATGATTATATAACAAAACCTTTTGATGATGATATTCTGGTGGCGAGGGTAGAATCATTACTGAAAAACCGAAGCAATCTCCGAACGTATTTTTTAAACAGTATCACCCTCAGGGAAAATACGCAAAAGGTTCCTGTAGAATATCAGGAAATCTTGAAAAAATGTATTGATATTGTAGAAGCCAATATTCATAAAAGAGATTTTACCATTAAAAATTTTGCCATAGAAATGGGAATGAGTCACAGAACACTTTACACCAAAATCAAAATCATTTCCGGTCAGACCTTAAATGCTTTTATCCGTTCAGTAAGGATCAGGAGGGCAGCCATGCTTATGTTAACTGAAGAAATGAATATAGCCCAGGCCAGTGCAGAGGTTGGTTTTGAAGATCCTAAATATTTTAGACAGCAGTTTGTGAAATTATTTGGAATGACACCTTCAGAATACATCAAAAAGTATAAGAGTTCTTTTAATTCTGATTTGAATATTATTAAATAACCTCATCAAGATTAATCAAGCCCAAAGCGTTAAACGGGGTATATAAGGTTTAACTTCGAAGGGTTTATTTTATAATATAAAGCCTGTTTTAACTAAAAACAGGCTTTGTTAAGACTTTGAGATATAACCGCATACTGAATTATGGTTTGTGTAAAAAAAAGCTGTTATTTTTTTGTACTCCTTAATTTTTGATATAAAATAACTCCTGATTGCGAATTTGACCTCCTTTTTTTTCCATTTTACCCCTTATCGAAATTTCAAACTAGACATTACTTTGCATCTACAGGTTGCATGTGAGTTATGTGGCTGTATGTTATAAGTGTTAGTTTTTGAGATAAGTTTTTATCTGCTTAAAGAATTGAGCCTTCTTTAAATGAAGATAGTGAGAGTTAGTTTTTACACAATTACTTATCTAACCCGCAGTTGAAAAATTGCGGGTTTTAAACAAAACAAGTTCATAACGAAAGAATATAAAAAGAAATAAACCTAAAAGAATAATCAAATAAAAAATGAAAAGAATCTTATAATCCATTCTGTTTTACCCCAAAAATTATAAAACCTACAAGATTGCAATCACTTTTAGAATTCTAAAAACAAACAAACTAACCTAACCTTAAAATTAAAGAAATGAAAAAAAATGTATTTTTATTTTTTCTTGCTTTTTTTGCCCTCCTGTTTACAGGATGTCAAAATAATGAAGCTGATTTTCCAAGTTCTGACGACCCTACGATTGTGGTTGCGACAACTGAAATTTATGGTGCTCCAACCAGAAAATTTGAAATAAAGGCCGCTTTGGCAGATGACTTAGGATTAAAAAGTGTACAAATTCAAATACCTGAATTGTCACTTGATAAAGTCATTACGTTTGCAACAGATCCGTTGCTTGAAACCTACAACCTAAGTTATTTTTTTGAAGTTCCTGCAGACAGAGGAACTTCTGAAACTTTCAAAATTAAATTAACCATTACAGACGTTTCTGGTAATACTGTTGATAAGGAAATAGACTTGCGCTTAGACGGAGAATTTGCTGCCCCTGCAATAAGTATGCTTTCCCCAAATGATGGAGCTGTTATTTTATTATCGACAAGTAACATAATGCCGGTAAATTTTGTTGTGAATGATGATTCAGGTATCGATTACGTTCAGGTTCAATGTGCTGCTCTTGGTATTAATGAAACTGTTCAGTTAGAAGGCTCACCGCAAACGTATACATTCAGTAAAGAATATGTTTTACCAGTTACTGCAGCAAATTATGTATTGACAATTACGGCTAAAGATAAATTTAAAATTCCGAATACAGGATCTTTAAATATCAATGTGGTGGCTACAAATGAGTATCCTGCCATTTATTTATGTGACCAGCCAAAAGGGACTAACCTCAAAACGGATGCAGCAGGTGTTCCGATGTATTTCCATGAGAAAAACGGGCAGAATTTTGAATTTAAATATTATGCTGATAAGGATAATAAAGAAATTTATTTCTTAGGACAGGAATCTGACTTTGCCCCACATTGTTTTGGATTGGATGCCTCAGGAAATATTATTGATGCTGCTTCTTCATCACCAATTATTTTGCCGACAAAAGGGTATTACAACATTAAAATGAACCCAAACACAATGACTTACACGGTTACTAAATATACGCCATCAAGCAAAGTTTGGGCAGATGTTGCTAACGGATCATGGAATGATGATGAAGCACTAAGAAAAACTTTTGTGAGTGTTTGTGGTGAAGGAGTCAAAGACGCTAACTGGGACACATGGAATGCATGGGTTATGGGAAGTTTACACCTGGCTAATAATCCAGATAATCCGTACCAATTAGTTGGAGAGATTACACTTACAGGATCAACTATGAAAATTACTTTCACAGGGCAGTGGTGGAATCCACAATGGAGATTGATTAATAATGGTATTGCCACTATGTCTCCAGGAGAAAATGGTAATGGTGCATACACAGCAGCTGCGGGTGTTTACAAAGTTATTGTTGATACCGAGTTGGAAAGAGCCTTTATAACAAAAAAATAGGTTGTTATAGTCTTTGTTATAACATTAATAAATAAAATAGCGAAATATGAAATTTAAATATATATGGTTTTTTATTGCCGTATTGTGCAGTGCTGCATCATTTGGGCAAATAACAATCAAAGGAACTGTTAAGGATAAGGCCAATGTGCCAATTCCGGGGGTCAATGTAATTGTTAAAGGAACTTCTAACTCAACAGCAACAGATTTTGATGGAAAGTTTTCGATTTCTGTCCCTAATAAAAATACTCAGATCGAATTTTCTTTCATTGGTTTTACAACGAAAGTCGTTGCTGCCGGAGATAAAACTACTCTTGATGTAACTTTAGAAGAATCCAGCCAGGTTTTGGATGAAATTGTAGTAGTAGGATATGCTTCTGTAAAAAAGAGCGATGTAACGAGTTCTATTTCTTCAGTAAAAGGAAAAGAACTGCAAACCATGACAGTGGGTAACGTTACAGAATCCTTACAGGGAAAAGTTGCCGGGGTTCAGGTAACTGGACAGGGAGGTCCGGGTGCGCAGCCAAGGGTATTGATTCGAGGTATTTCTACGATCAACCTTAGTACTGATCCGCTTTATGTGGTAGATGGTATTCCGATGGGAACCAGTATCAACTTTTTGAGTAATAACGAAATTGAGTCGATGGAAGTTTTAAAAGATGCTTCTGCGAGTGCTATTTACGGTTCTCGTGCTTCTAATGGGGTTATTCTTATTACAACAAAAAAGGGTAAATCAGGAAAAACAAGATTTACTTTTGATCTGAGTTCAGGTATGCAGATGATGGAGAATCCATACGATATGGCAAATGCTGAAGGCTATGCTAACATTATGAATACGGCTTATAATAATTCGGGCTATTCAGATTATTTACCAGATGCTTCTCAGTACAGAGGAAAAACTACAGACTGGTGGGGTGCGGGAATCAGAAAAAGTGCTCCGGTAACAAATGCTTCTCTAGGAGCTTCGGGAGGTTCAGACAAACACACGTATGCGGTTAGCTTAAACTATTACGACTCAGAATCTTTTTATGAAATAGGAGGATGGGAGAGAATCACAATGAGAATCAATAATGATTTTAAATTCTCGGATAAATTTTCAGCAGGAGTTACTTTAAACCCACGTTATGAAAGTTGGGGAGGACCAGGAAACTGGGCTGATTTTGTTAAAATTGATCCAATCACGCCAATTTACAAACCCGCAGATCAATTGACAGGGTTAGAAAATGAATACAGCATTTATGCACGTTCTCCTTCGTATGTATGGAATCCGGTTGCGGCTGTAAAAAGGTATGATGACTATACAGATCAGTATAACTTAAACACCAATGGTTATTTACAATATAAGCCTGTTAAAGGTTTGGTAATTCGTACTCAGGCTTCTATTGAGGTAGGGAATAAAGTACAAAGTATTTTCAGACCTGACTTTGTAATCGATGCGGCGCACGAAAAAGCTGAAATTAACAGTGTGGAAAGAAAAGCAACTACAAATCATGACTGGACATGGCAAAGTACCGCAACGTATTCCAGAACATTTGCAGAAAAACACAATGCTTCCCTGATGATTGGTAGCACTATGGAAGAATATAATGGCAATGATACCTGGGCGTATGGTGAAGGTGTACCTAACAATTCAGAATCAATGAGAGAGGTAAATGCAGCTACTAAAAACCGGGACAGCGGAGGGAACAGCTGGTCCAGTTCTGTGATGTCTTATATTTCACGTTTTTCATACAACTACGACAGTAAATATTATTTTACAGGTACTTTCAGACGCGATGGTTCTTCTAAGTTTATGGCAAACAACAAATGGGCCAATTTCCCATCTGCTTCTGCATCATGGAGAATTTCGAATGAAGGTTTTATGGAGAATACAAAAGAAGTTATAAATGACCTTAGATTAAGAGCTGGCTGGGGTAAAGTTGGTAATCAGGGGCTTCCGACTTCTGTTTATCAGTCTAATATTGGTCAAGGTTACTACGTAATTGGAGGTGAAATGGTAGATACTTCTTATCCTTCATCCATGGCTAACAAAGATATCAAATGGGAAACGGTTGAGGATATCAATTTTGGAGTTGATTTCGCATTATGGAAAAATAAACTTTCAGGATCATTAGAATACTATCAAAAGAAAACAAATGATATGTTGTTCAAGAAACAATTTCCAACATACAGCGGTTTTCCTGGTTATTCAACTATCTGGACAAACGTTGGTTCCATGCAGTCCAGCGGTATAGATTTATTACTTTCTTATAAAGATAAAAAAGGCGATTTCTCATATGGTGTAGACCTGACTTTTACAACAGTTAATGTTGAAATGTTGTCATTATCATCTGAAGGAGAAAGACTTTATGGGGCAGGAAACAGAACTTTGACGGTTAAAGGCGATGAACCTGGTTATTTTTACGGGTATGTAGCAGATGGCTTATTCCAAAATCAGACAGAACTGAATGCACATACAGATGAACACGGAACTAAATTACAGCCGTACGCAAAAGAGGGTGATATTCGTTTTAAGGATATCAATGGTGACGGAAAATTAGATGATAAAGACAGAACTAAAATTGGTTCTCCATGGGCAGATTACAATGTAGGTCTGAATTTTAATTTCGGTTATAAACAATTTGATTTGGTGGCTAATTTTTATTCAAGTATCGGAAATGATATCGTAAACCAGAACATCTCAGATTTATATAATGGTGCAAGCTTAACAAACAAAGTAGACGGATTAGATCAAATGGCATGGCATGGAGAAGGAACTTCAAATTATGTTCCTCGTTTGTCTAAAGATGACAACAATGAAAACTTTACTAAGTTCTCTTCTTTTTATGTAGAGGATGGGTCATTTGTCCGTATGAAGAACATTCAGTTAGGATATACGTTCCAGAATAAGTTTGGCTTAGACAAATTGAGAATATCGTTGTCAGGACAGAATTTATGGACATGGACAAACTATTCAGGTGTAGATCCTGAAGTTGCAGGAGGAGATCCTGATAAGGATGACAGAGTTAAAGGATCAGGTTTTGGAGGATGGAATTATCCGGTTCAGCCAACCATTTTGATGGGGCTTAATGTAGCATTTTAATAATAGAAAGACATGAAAAAAATAATTTTATCAATACTAGCTTTTTCAATGTTTGCAGTTTCCTGTGAGGATTTTATTGAAAAAGAAGAAAGAGGAACACAGACGCTGGACAACTACTTTCAGACAGCGCAGGAATGCGAAAAATACACCAATGAATTAACACAAAGGTTATTGCTTTCTAAAGACTGGTACACATTGCTTGCTCCAAGAATTACAAACGAAATGGCAACAGATGATGCCTGGATGGGTAATACAGGTCAGGATAATTCAGCCCACAGACCTTGTTCGCAATACATCGTTACTCCGGATAATATGGGGGATATGAATAGTATTTACACGGCACATTATTACACGATTCAATCAGCAAATATCGGTTTGGAAAAAATGGTAAATTCACCAATTACCGATGCTCAGAAAAATCAATATATGGGTGAATCCTTATTTGTTCGTGCCTATTGCTACTATGAATTGGTTAATCTTTTTGGAGCAGTCCCATTATATACAAAATCTTTGGGAACAGGTGATCTAAAATTACAGAGAAGCCCTGCTACAGAGGTATATGCGCAAATTGAAGCCGACTTAAAAGAGTCTGCTGCGAAGCTGGAAGGAATTCCGGTAGCCAGAAACGGAAGAATAAACAAATGGGCTGCTTATGCTTTATTGGCCCGTGTGACCTTATTTCAGGAAAAATGGGCAGATGCAAAATTGTATTCGAATAAAGTAATTACAGAAGGACCATATTCATTGGAAGAAAATTTCCTGGATATCTGGAATGTAAACAATCATAATGGTAAAGAATCTATTCTGGAGGCTCAGTCATCTTCTGTACAAAATGAAGCTTTAGGATCTATGCTGCCAACTTTATCGGGAGCAAGGGGAGAAGACAAGAAAAACTTCCCGAGTAATGATGCTAAGGATGTTATTGACGGTTGGGGATGGTGTATGCCAACCAGTGACCTGGAGAATGCTTATCTTTCAGAAAATGATGTGATTCGACGCAGAAGCACCATTACCAAATGGGGAGAAGCTGCTTATGGAGATGAGGTTTTAAACCCAACTCATAAATTCAGTTTAAATGATAATAAATCAGGACGTATCTGCCGTAAATATTACATTCCAATCGCTACACGTCGTACATTAGATAAAAAAGATGGTCATTTACCATTAAATGTTCCGTTGATTCGTCTGGCTGAAATGTACCTGACAAGAGCAGAAGCAAGTTATCACACCAGCGGAGACGCTTTGGCTGATATCAATATTATTCGTGATCGTGTAGATTTAGAACCTAAAACAGGAATTTCAGGGCCAACGCTTTTAAAACAAATCTACAAAGAGCGCCGCTTAGAATTGGCTTTTGAAGGATTGCGTCTGTTTGATATCCGTCGTGAAAAAGATCCAACAACAGGAAAAAGAGTAATTGAAACTTTGATGGGGCCAAATGGTACTTTTGTGAAATACAATTTAAGTTCTACGGATCCCTACGAAACAACAAATACAAAAGAAGCCCAGGATAAGGGAATTAATTTTGATCCAGCTAAACATTTACTTTGGCCAATACCACAAATTGAGAGAGATTTAAGTGGAGGTGTAATTACTCAAAACCCTAATTATTAAGATGAAATTATATAAAAATAATAAAGTAAGTCTGCTGTGTGCAGGCTTGCTTTTAGCAAGCTCTCTTTTTGTGAGCTGTGATTCTGATAAAAACGAAAATTCTGATTCTGATAATGCTGTTGCAGAACTCAAAATTAACCTGGATGCGAATCTTCAGACCATGGAAAGTTTTGGAGCTTCTGATGCGTGGCAGTGTAATTTTATTGGAAAAAACTGGCCTTCGGATAAAAAAAATAAAATGGCCGATTTGCTTTTCAGTAATGATCTGGATGCAGAAGGAAACCCAAAAGGAATTGGTTTGTCGTTATGGCGTTTTAATCTGGGGTCAGGAAGTACAGAACAAGGCGAGGCAAGCGATATTGGTGACGAATGGAGACGTACAGAATGCTTCACTACCAACGGTGTCGATTACGATATGACCAAACAAGCAGGTCAGGTTTGGTTTATGAAAGCGGCCAAAGAGCGTGGTGTAAACAAATTATTGGCTTTTGCGAACAGTGCACCGGTTTATTTAACACAAAACGGAAAAGCGCATGCGAGTATCAAAGAATATTACAACCTGAAAGAAGGCAAAATGTCAGAACTGGCTGATTTTTGGGCCACATCTTTAGACAAATTAAAAACAGAACACGGATTAACAATCGATTATGTGAGTCCGTTTAACGAACCGCAATACGAATGGGACGGTTCCGGTCAGGAAGGGTCTCCGGCTACAAACGCCAATATTTACAGTTTTGTGAATGTGCTTTCGCCAAAATTGCAGTCAAAAGGACTGAGTTCGCAGATTGTAGTAGGAGAAGGCGGATCTTATGAGCCTTTGTACAAAACGATTTCAGGTAAAGAAAACAGATCCAACCAGATCGATTATTTCTTTGCTGCAAATTCAGCTAAAAATATTGCAGGTTTAAGCAATGTAAAGAAAACCATTTCAGCACACAGTTACTGGCAGGCATGGCCTTTAAGAGAGTTAGTAAATTCAAGGGAATTAGCTGCTACTCGAGCACAATCTATTGGAGGATTGAGTCTTTGGTCTACAGAATATTGTGTTTTAGAAAGCCCAGGAACGGCTGAATTGCCAGGTGGTGCAGGTCCTGGAAGGGATTTAGGAATTTCTTTGGCGCTTTGGACAGCCCGTATCATCAGTACAGATATTGCGGTTGGAGGTGTCACTTCATGGCAATGGTGGACAGCCATTAGCCGTGGTGATTACAAAGACGGATTAATTCACGTCGACAACGGCTCAAGCAATGGTGCCGGAGATGCCAATTATTGTAAAAATGACGGATTTATCAGGGATTCTAAAACACTTTGGGCATTAGGAAACTTTTCTTTCTTCGTAAAACCGGGAATGATAAGAGTTCAGATTCCGAGTGTTGATAGTGCAAAAGCAGTAAACGATGTTATGGTAACCGCTTATAAGGATGTTGCTGCGAAAAAATTGGTAATTGTTGCAGTAAACATCAGTAAAGCAGCAAAAACATACAAATTTAACCTTTCAGGAGGCGCGTTAACAGATAATAAATTAACACCTTACACAACTTCTGAAACGTTGAGTCTTAAAAAAGGAACAGCTGTCGATGCTACGAATTTAGAAATTCCGGCAAGGTCAGTTGTGACGTATGTGGGAACGTATAAATAACAGGTTTTATCCGTAATGTTTGTCATCCTGAGGAACGAAGAATCTCCGGTGCAAGATCGACAACTATTTTTGCTTTTGATTCAGGCTTGCGGAGATTCCTTCTGCGTCGGAATGACAAAAACAGTATTGATAAATGTAGAAAGAATTTAAAAAATGAGAAAAGTATATCTCTCACTTTTAGTACTAATGAGTTCGCTGTCTTATGGGCAGCGAACCATTACTATTAGTACAGATAATGTAGTTCAGACCATGGATGGTTTTGGCGGTTCAGATGCCTGGAGAACACAGTTCGTGGGTAAAAACTGGCCAGAAGAAAAAAAGAACGCCATTGCCGATTTATTATTTAGCAAAGAAATTGATTCGCAGGGCAATCCAAAAGGAATCGGACTATCGATCTGGCGTTTTAATCTCGGAGCCGGAAGTACGGAACAAGGTAAAACCAGCAAAATTTATGACGAATGGAGAAGAAGCGAATGTTTTCTGAATGCTGATGGCACTTATGATTTCTCGAAGCAGGAAGGGCAAAGATGGTTTTTGCAGGCAGCCAAAAAACGAGGCGTTGAGAAATTTCTTATTTTTACAAACAGCCCACCGGTTTACATGACGCATAACGGATTATCTTTTTCTTCCCGAAAAAATAAACTGAATCTAAAAGATGGTGCAATTCCACAATTTGCCGATTTTTTAGTTCAAAGTATTCAGGGACTGGAAAAAAAAGAAGGAATTAAATTCGATTATGTCAGCCCATTAAATGAACCGCAGTGGGAGTGGATGCCAAAAAGCGGTGACACCAACAGTCAGGAAGGTACTCCAGCTACAAATCAGGAGATATACGAGGTAACGAAAGCACTTTCTGAAAAACTCAAAATAAAAAAAATAAATACAGAAATAGTAATTGTCGAAGCTGCACAAATCAATTATTTGTATGAAAATGTAAATGATGAAAATCGCGATAATCAAATCGATTATTTTTTCGGGAAAACAAAAACGAATATTTCTAAATTTTCAAATGTTAAAAATGTTATTTTAGGCCATTCGTATTTCACGACCTGGCCAATTGACAAACAGGTGTTAAGCCGAAAATTAATCGCAGCCAAAGTGAAGCAGCAACCAGGGTTAAAATACTGGCAGTCTGAATATTGTATTCTGGAAAACCCTGGAGAAGCAGAAATTCCGGGTGGTTCAGGCGGAGGAAGGGATTTAGGAATGCAGACCGCTTTATTTGTAGCAAGATTAATTCATAATGACATTGCGGTTGCCAACGCCGCATCATGGCAATGGTGGACGTCTATGACACGTGCAGATTACAAAGACGGTCTGATTTATCTGGACGATGGAAAAAGCACGGGTTCAACTGCTCCTGACTATGTGAGAAATGACGGCGAATTTCACGATTCAAAACTGCTTTGGGCTTTAGGAAATTATTCTTTGTTTGTTCGTCCGGGCATGTTGAGAATAGAGGTGCCAAATCAGGATGAAGCCGCCGCTGCGAATGATGTAATGATAACCGCTTACAAAGATGCTCAGAACAAAAAACTGATAATAGTTGCTGTAAACTGTGGAAAAGAAGCACAGCAATACAAAGTTGATTTGTCTAAAGGAACCGTAAAAAACAATGAAGTCACACCGTATACCACTTCTGAAAGTTCTAATTTAAAAAGAGGAACAATTCAGAAAACAGATAACCTCGAAATTCCGGCAAGGTCTGTCGTGACGTTTGTGGGAGAGTTACAATAATAAAAATAATGTCAGGTTTCACGTTTGAGACCGAAACCTGAAGCTTAAAACCTGAAACAAAAATTAATTAAAGCATGTTCACAAAAAAGATCTTATTACCCGTATTACTCTTTTCGTGTCTGTCGGCAAGCAGCCAGATTTCGTTTGGAGATTCTAAAAAAATTAATGACAACTGGAAGTTCAGTCTACAGGAAACTCCGGATGCAAAAAACGCAGCTTTTGACGACAGTAAGTGGCAAAAGATAAATGTGCCTCATGACTGGAGCGTAAAAGGACAACTAAGTCCAACACTGGCAAGCTGCACCGGATATTTGCCCGGAGGAATAGCCTGGTACAGAAAATCAATCAATATTCCGCAAAGCAAATCGGGAGAAAAAGTATTTTTATATTTTGAAGGGGTTTACAACAGAAGTGAAGTTTTTATCAACGGTCATTCTTTAGGAAAACGACCAAACGGTTATATTTCTTTTGCTTATGATGCGACTCCGTACATAAAATACGGAGAAGAAAATACGATCTCAGTACGCGTTGACCATAGCCAGAGTGCCGATTCAAGATGGTACAGCGGTTCCGGAATTTACAGAAACGTCTGGCTGGTCTATTCAAATCCCGTACACATTGCACAATGGGGAGTTTACGCCTATGCGGAAATGAATAAAGGAAATGGTACTTTGAATGTTGAAGTTGAGGTTGAAAACGATACTAAAACAAAATCAACTCTTACGGTTGTAAACGAATTGATTTCAAAAGACGGAAAATTAGTTGCCAAAGCTTCTGGAAAAGTAGCCGTTGCAGCGAATCAAAGCGGTAAAGTGTCAGCTAAGATAAATGTAAAAAATCCACAATTATGGGATTTAGAGCATCCAAATTTATATCAGCTAAAAACCACGGTTTTAAAAGATGGAAAGCAAATCGATCAAACGGTTACAAAAACAGGTTTCAGAAAATTCACTTTCGATCCCAATAATGGTTTTGCACTGAATGATAAATGGATGAAAATGAAAGGAGTTTGTTTGCATCACGATGCAGGAGTTTTGGGTTCAGCAGTTCCTCGTGAAGTTTGGAAAACCAGATTAGAGACATTAAAAGAAATTGGTGTAAATGCAATTCGTACCAGTCATAATCCACAAGCTCCTGATTTTTATGAGCTTTGCGATGAATTAGGTTTATTGGTATTGAACGAAGCGTATGACGAATGGGAATTCCCAAAGCGTAAATGGCTGGAAGGCTGGAATTACGGAACTCCGGGATTCGAAGGTACGTTTGATATTTTTGCCAACTGGGCAGAAAAAGATATGGAAGATTTCGTTCGTCGTGACAGAAACCATCTTTCAGTATTTGGCTGGAGTATTGGTAACGAAGTAGATTATCCAAACGATCCGTATTCGCATCCTGTTCTGGATAAAGGAAAAGATGGTTTTGGGCAGGCCAATTATGGGGGCTACAAAAAAGATGCTCCGGATGCGATGCGCCTGGGAGCGATTGCAAAACGTCTGGTTGCTGCCGTTAAAAAATACGATAAATCACGCCCAACAACGGCAGGTTTAGCAGGAGTTGCGATGTCTAATGAAACAGAATATCCGGGTGCTTTAGACATTACAGGATACAATTACACCGAAAGCAAATACCAGTCGGATCACGAAAAATATCCAAACAGAGTGATTTTCGGAAGTGAAAATGTGCACGATATGGAACCCTGGTTAGCCGTAAAAAACAACAAACACATTTTCGGACAGTTTTTATGGACAGGAATCGATTATTTAGGAGAGTCAGGAAGATGGCCTTCAAGAGGTTTTTACTCCGGATTGGTTGATTTTGCAGGCGTTATCAAACCAAGAGGCTATTTCCGTCAGTCATTATGGTCAGATAAACCAATGGCGTATTTAGGAACATATCCGTTGAAAAACGAAAAAGACATTTCGAAAGATGCCTGGGCAATCTGGAATTACGAAGCAGGGCAAAAAATCCGTGTGGTTTGTTATACCAATGCTGACAAAGCACGTTTGGAATTGAACGGAAAAGTTGTAGGCGAAACCAAATCTTACGACGAAAAAACCGGAATTATGTATTGGGATATCCCTTTTACCGCAGGAAAATTAGAAGTAATTGGTTTAGATACAAAGGATAAAGAAGTGAGCCGTTACGCAATTACATCATCACAACAGCCGGCTGAACTGACTATTGCTGATAAAGATATTACGATTACCAAAGATAAAGGCGTTGCCAAAATCATGATTCAGGTAAAAGATCAAAACGGAGTACCGGTAATGCTTTCTGATAATGAAGTAACCTGTACGATCAGTGGTCCGGGAATTTTATTAGGACTTGAAGCCGGAAACAACAGCGATATGACCGATTATACCGATAACGTTCAGAGAGTATATCATGGTCATATTGCGGCCTATGTTCAGACAAAAGGAGATTCTACAGAACCAATCAAGGTAAGATTTACAAGCCAATGGCTTAAACCGGCCGAGGTTACCGTGAATGTAAGATAAATTAGTTGTTTTTTAAAATTCTCAATAAACCTGTCTGCATTTGGTATTCGCAGACAGGTTTATTGCTATAATGATAAAAAGTTTATTATATTTGAAGTGTACTATTAACACTTATTTTTTACCAACATGAAGATTAAAAGCATACTATTATTAGGTTTAGGAATTTTTTTAATACCCTTTTTTTTAAATGCTCAAAAAGCAGTTAAACAAGGTGAATTTAAGCAATGGGCGAAAACCCCTCCAATGGGTTGGAACAGCTGGGATTGCTATGGCCCAACTGTCGAAGAACATGAAGTAAAAGCCAATGCTGATTACATGGCAAAAAACCTGAAGAAATTTGGATGGGAATATATAGTGGTCGACATCAGATGGTTTGTAGAAAATGATAAAGCTGGCGGGTACAATCAGACAAATCCACGTTATGTAATAGACCAATACGGACGTTATCTGCCTGCAATAAACCGTTTTCCTTCTGCAAAAGACGGACAGGGTTTCAAACCTTTAGCTGATTACATTCACAAAAAAGGATTAAAATTCGGAATACACATCATGCGTGGCATTCCTAAAAAAGCTGTTGAGGAAAAAATGCCAGTCAAAGGTGCAAACGGTGTTACTGCAGATCAAATTTATACAACAGCTTTGCAATGCGAATGGCTGAAAGACAATTATACTATTCTGGCTGACAAACAGGGAGCACAGGAATATTACAACTCTGTTTTTGAATTGTACGCACAATGGGGCGTAGATTTTATTAAAATTGACGATTTATCAAGACCGTATCACGAAGGCGAAATCAACTTAATCAGAAACGCCATCGATAAATGCGGACGAAAAATTGTTTTAAGTACTTCACCGGGAGAAACACCAATTTCGGCCGCTGCACATGTAAAAGAACATGCCAATATGTGGCGTATGGTCGATGACGTTTGGGATACCTGGCCTCACATTACCCATTTGATGGATGTTGCCCAAAAATGGTACCCTTACATAGCTCCGGGAACATGGCCGGATTGTGATATGATTCCTCTGGGACGCATTTCAGTTAGGGGAGAACGCGGAGAAGACAGAATGACACGTTTGACAAAAGACGAACAATATACACTGATTACGTTCTTTACTATTTTCAAATCGCCTTTATTCTTTGGCGGGGATTTGCCAAGTAACGATGCTTTTACCTTATCATTATTAACAAATAAGGAAGTAGTAAAAATGCACAATGAAAGCACGAATGTAAAACAGCTTTTTCATCAGGACGGAAAAATTGTCGTGACTTCCCAAAATCCTAAAGACGGTAGTGTTTATCTGGCTTTATTTAATATTTCAGATTCGGCTGAACAAAAGATTTCAGTAAATCTTACCGATCTTGATATTCCTGGTTTTAAAGGAGGTATAAATATATGGACAGGTGAAAATCTGAATATTTCTTCTAATGAAATTGCTGCAACGTTAAAACCCCACAGTACTGTTCTTTATAAATTAACAACCAAATAATAATGAACAAGTTTTTACAGCATCATTTTTTGGGTTTGGCAGCACTTTTTGCAATGGTTTTTTTATTTTCGGGATTTTCTTTTAAATCCAGAATAGAAAAACCGGAGAAAGTGTATCTTTTTGCCTATTCAACTTTAAAAAACAATGGTAAAAACGGACTTCATTTTGCGTGGAGTACTGATCAGAAAAACTGGTTTGGTATTGGGCCGGAACACAGTTTTTTAAAATCAGATTACGGAAGCTGGGGACCAACCGGCAAAAGTATGTCGGAAGCTTTTCTTGTAAGGGATGATAACGGAATTTTTCATTGTTTATGGAGTGTAAACGATGATGTTATCGCCCACGCCTCCAGCAAAGACCTCATCAACTGGAAAAGCCAGCGTTATGTTCCGGTCATGAAAAATCTAACCAAAGATTTGGATAAAAAACCGCTGATTCAAAATATAACTGTAAGTAAAAAAGACGGAAAATACAATATTCACTGGGTTTCAAATAATGTAAAATATGGTAATACTACAGCAGATTTTAAAATTTATACAGCAACAAAAGCAGATCCAGACGGAGCGCCTAAATTAACTGAAATTACACTACAGGGTGATGTTCAAAAAGGAACAATCACTGAGGTCGACTGGAGTGTGGTCGAAATGCTGACCCAAACGATGGAAGCCGTAAAATTTAAGGATAAGCAAAACAACACTTCTCCCAAAAGTGACAGTTTGTTATTTGCGGGTTTAAAACCTGTAAAAGCCCAAATTACCATCAACGGACAGCAGTCAAAAAAAATCAGCAACATGCTTACGGGTGTTTTCTTCGAAGACATCAATTATGCGGCAGATGGCGGCTTGTATGCCGAATTAATTCAAAACCGTGATTTCGAATATGCTGTAAGCGATAAAAAAGGCAGAGACGACAAATGGAATGCAACGATGGCATGGAGCGGTGATTTCAAAATTTCGAAAGAACATCCAGTTCATCAGAATAATCCCAATTATGCTGTAGTTACAAAAGCCATCATCAGCAACACCGGATTTGACGGAATTGCTTTGAAAGCCAATGAAAAATATGATTTTAGCATTTTTGCAAAAGGGGCAAAGTTTACGGTAAAACTAAAAAGTGTCATCGGAGAAACTTTGGCGGAGGCCACCTTAAGTCCGAATACATCGTGGAAAAAAATGAATGCTGTTTTAAAATCATCAAAAACAGTAACCGATGCCCATTTAGAAATCAGTACAGCGGGCGAAACAGCGGTTGATATGGTGTCGCTTTTTCCTCAAAAAACATTCAAAAACCGTAAAAACGGATTGCGTGCCGATTTAGCAGAAGCCATTGCAGATCTGCACCCAAAATTTGTACGTTTTCCGGGTGGCTGCGTAGCGCACGGAGACGGGATTCATAATATTTACAAATGGAAAAACACGATTGGAACTTTAGAAAGCCGTATTCCGTCAAGAAATATCTGGAATTACCACCAGTCAATGGGGTTGGGGTATTTCGAATATTTTCAGTTTTGTGAAGATCTGGGAGCAGAGCCGGTTCCGGTTTTGGCCGCAGGAGTTCCCTGCCAGAATTCAGCTGATGGAGGAGCCGGACAGCAATTTGGCATCCCGATGGAAGACATGGGCGAATACGTACAGGATGTTTTGGATCTGATCGAATATGCCAACGGAAGTATAACCACCGTTTGGGGTAAAAAACGTGCCGAAGCAGGTCACCCAAAGCCATTTAAGTTAAAGTATATCGGAATTGGAAATGAAGACTTAATCAGCCATGTTTTCGAAGAGCGTTACCGAATGATCGTAAAAGCCGTTCAGCAAAAGTATCCTGAAATCATTATAATTGGTACTGTAGGACCATTTAATGAAGGAACAGATTATAACGAAGGCTGGGGCATTGCAAATGATCTGAAACTGCCAATGGTAGATGAACATTATTATCAAAGTCCAGGCTGGTTTATCAACAATCAGGATTTTTATGACAGTTACGACCGCACAGAATCAAAAGTATATCTGGGTGAATATGCTTCATGGGGCAATAAATTTTACAATGCTTTAGCGGAAGCTTTATATCTGACCGGAATTGAGCGAAACGGCGATGTGGTTACAATGGCTTCGTATGCACCCTTATTGGCACGCGAAAAACATACGCAGTGGAATCCCGATTTGATTTATTTTAACGGACATGAAGTAAAACCAACAGTGAATTATTTTGTACAACAACTGTACGGACAAAATCCGGGTGACTTTTACCTTCAAAACACAATCAAATTATCGGATACAAATAACGAAGTCAACAAACGAATTGGGGTTTCTGCAGTAAAGGATCAGGCAACAGGCGATTTGATTATTAAACTGGTAAATGTGCTTCCGGTAGCCGTAACGCCATCAATAGAAATCACCAGTCTGGGAACAGCAGACAATGCAAGCTATACACTATTATCAGGAACTCCCGGGAATACAGCCGCCAGACCCGTGGTTCAAAAAATGAATGTTAAAGAAGCATTTTCAAAAGAGCTGCCTCCATATTCATTTGCCGTAATCCGTATGAAAGCAAACGAAAAAATACTTTTAAATGAAACGTTTTAAATTTTGATTAAAACAGTATAATTAAACGCAACAGAATAATGAAAAAAACACAATTTAGTCTTGTATTATTTTTATCCCTTTTTAATCTTTTACAGGCCCAGAATACACTGCCGGGAACACCTCCGGTTATTGCCGGAAAAGATTTGACCGCTTATTTATTTGTGTATTTTACAGGAAACAGGGTAGAAGAAGAAGCAGTTCATTACGCCATAAGTGCCGATGGATACCATTATCATGCCCTTAATAACGATAAAGCTGTAATCGAAAGCAAAACAATCAGTTCAACTGGAGGAGTTCGTGACCCGCATATTTTAAGAGGCGATGACGGCAAAACATTCTACATGGTTTTAACTGATATGACTTCTTCAAAAGGATGGGACAGCAACCGTGCCATGGTGTTGCTAAAAAGTACCGACCTTGTAAAATGGCAGAGCAGTGTGGTTAACATTCAGACTGCTTTTCCCGGAAATGAAAATTTAAAACGTGTTTGGGCACCACAGACCATTTACGATGCAAAAGCCGGAAAATACCTGATTTACTTCAGCATGCAGCACGGTAGTGAAGCCGACAAAATTTATTACGCTTATGCCAATAAAGACTTCACAGCGCTGGAAAATGCTCCAAAATTATTGTTCGTTCCAAAGTCCGAAAAAGCCTGTATTGACGGCGATATCATAGAAAAAGACGGCGTTTACCATCTTTTTTATAAAACCGAAACCGATAATCCGGGTATCAAAGTGGCTACCACAACGGATCTGACATCTGGAAAATGGACAGAAAACGACAATTACCTGCAGCAAACCAAAGAATCTGTTGAAGGCTCAAGTATTTTCAAACTCAACAATACCGATGATTATATTTTGATGTATGATGTGTACAAAAAAGGCCGCTATCAGTTTACAAGAAGTACCGATTTAGAAAACTTCAAAGCCATTGATGATGAAATTGCAATGGATTTTAAACCGCGTCACGGAACTATTTTGCCAATCACACGTTCTGAATTGAAAAGACTGATTTCAAAATGGGGAATGCCGGCCAAGTTTCCAAAAATAAACAACAATCCGGTATTAGAAGGCTATTATGCCGATCCCGACATTTTATATTCAAACAAAACAAAAAAATATTACATCTACCCAACCAGCGATGGTTTTGATGGCTGGTCCGGGACGTATTTTAAAACCTTTTCATCAGAAAATCTGGTAGACTGGAAAGACGAAGGCGTTATTTTAGACCTTCCAAAAGACCTGAGCTGGGCCAACAGAAACGCCTGGGCACCTTGTATTGTAGAGAAAAAGGTAAAAGGAAAATACAAATATTACTACTATTTCACTGCCGCACAAAAAATTGGCGTTGCCGTTTCAGATAATCCGACAGGACCATTCAAAGACAGCGGAAAAGCCTTGGTAGCGACCAAACCACAAGGAGCAAAAGGAGGTCAGGAAATCGATCCCGATGTTTTTACAGACCCTAAAACCGGTAAAAGTTATTTGTACTGGGGCAACGGTTATATGGCTGTAGCCGAATTGAATGACGATATGATTTCGTTCAAAGGCGACATCAAATTAATTAAAGTCGACAAAACTTTCCGAGAGGGAACGTATGTAATCTACAGAAAAGGAACCTATTATTTCATGTGGAGCGAAGACGACACCCGAAGCCCAAACTACAAAGTACGCTACGGAACTTCAAAATCACCGCTGGGACCCATTGAAATTCCCGAAAACAACATCGTAATCCAGGGAATCGCAGATCAGGGAATCCACGCTACGGGACATAATTCGGTTTTACAAATCCCAAACAAAGACGAATGGTACATCACCTACCACCGATTTTCGTACCCAACCGGAATCAAGATGGGGCAGGCAGGAGGTTTTCACCGCGAAGTCTGCATCGACAAACTTGAATTCAACCCAGATGGAAGCATAAAACAGGTAACCCCAACACACGAGGGAATCCAGCCGATTAAATAATTTCAACTTTGATAGCAGTCTAAAGCCACTCTCTTTTTTGGGAGTGGTTTTTTTGTTTTTATGATGGTTTTTCTCAGAAGCTGTTTCCAGCTGTACACTCTATCTTTTGTGGCGAACCCCGCCACAAAAGGATGCCGTTTCCATCTGGGCTAGGGCAGTGGTTTTTATAAGAAGATGTTTGTTAGTAGTAATCATACAAATAAAAGTAAACTTTGATGATTTGTAAGAATAAACAAATATATTTGAAACTACTAATGCTTGCATTTGCCAGACATATGTGCGAGTTGTCGGTAAGTTTAGTGCAAATGACACCAAATAAAAAAGAAATAAACATTTAAAAATGACAGAATATACATTACCACATTTCGGAAAATTACCAACAGAAAATTTGGAAGACTATTATGATGTTGATATTGAATGCAACGAAAGCGAAATTCAGGTAGACCTAAATTTTGAAGACACAACTATTGAAACGTTAACAATGGATAAAGTAAAAAACTTTATTGAGAATATTGATAAATTTGACAAGCTAAACAAGTCGTATATTCATGATGATTACAGTGACGAAGATGGTGACACTGTAAAATTTTACTTAGAACATCATCTTAAAGAAATTAGTAAAGACGAAATTTCAATACTCATAAACTTTGACGACATATCAACAGAACCTGAACAGCAACTTTTGACAAAATTGAAATTAGTAAGAGTTGGGCTTTATCCTCACGATGAAGATAATTTTGCAATATTTGATTACACAATTGGACGTGAATTGACCGACTATTTAGTTGTAATAAAAACTGATGAGAACGGGCAATTGGACTATATGACAATGGAAAGCTAAAAAAACTACCTACAACAGCTAAAAGCAAGCTTTGCATTCGGCTTAATGGAAAATTGGTCTTGTATTTGGAAGATTTGGCAAATCCGAAAATAGGGCTTAATTTAGTCCCAAACCCGCTGGTAGTGGCGGGACGTTAGTGGTCAGGCTAAATCGACACGGAAAGTAAACAGAAACTATGACAGACATAAACATATACAAAGGCGAGTTTTGCATTTCAACCGACAAGGTAAAATTAGACCTTGACGCCATTCACGAATTTTTATCAACCAGAGCGTATTGGTGCATAAATATTCCGAAAGACAAGGTGCAAACTGCTATTGAAAATTCATTCTGCTTTGGTGTTTACCAAGACGAAAAACAAATTGGCCTTGCAAGAATCATTACCGATTTTTCAACGATTGCCTATTTGGGCGACGTATATATTTTAGAAGAATACAGAGGATTGGGGCTTTCTAAATGGTTAATGGAAACGGTTATGAACTATCCGAGTCTACAAGGTTTAAGACGTTGGATTTTACTCACAGGAGACGCACACGAGCTATATCGTAAATTTGGGTGGATAGACATTGCAGACCCAACCAAATGGATGGAACTTCATGATAAAAACGTTTATTCAAAGTAACAACGACAGGACAAAAACCAGCCCGAAACAAGCCCAAACCCCTAACACACGCTACAAGCAATTTGGGCATTAGGCTTAATTTGAAATTGGTTCTGTATTTGGGACGATTTACTTCGTCTGTTCGCTTCGCTCGGGTGGCAAAACCGAAAACTGGCCTTAATTTAGTCTCAAACCCGCTATAGTAACAGAACGTTATGTGAGATTCCAAAAAAAATAAGGAATAATTGAAGAAGTTACCATTTTTTGGTAACTTAGCTAAAAAAATTATGGGACGAAATACTTCTATATCGCTTGGTAATCATTTCGAAAATTTTATCGAACACAGTGTAAATGATGGAAGATTTAATAATGCAAGTGAAGTTATCAGAGCCGGTCTTCGTCTTTTAGAAGATGAGGAAAATAAAATTGTAGCTTTAAGAAAAGCAATCAATGATGGAGTTGAAAGTGGGCGTGCAGTAGATTTTGATGCTAAAAAACATCTCAACGTTTTAAAAGCAAGAAAAACATCAAATGGCTAAATATTATTTTACCAATAAAGCTGTTGATGACTTAACTGAAATTTGGGATTATACAATCGAAACTTGGTCAGAAATGCAAGCTGAAAAGTATTATGATTTACTTATGGCAGCATGTGATGATTTAGCAAATAATCCAGAACTTGGTAGAAACTATACTATAGTTACGAAAGGAATATTAGGTTTTAAATCAGGTGAACATATTATCTTCTACTCAATTATATCAAAGAACGAAATAGAAATCGCAAGAATTCTTCATGGAATAATGGATTTAAAAAGTAGACTATAAGGAACCTCACCTAACAGCTACAACGGATTTGGACATTCGGCTTAATGGAAAATTGGTCTTGTATTTGGAAGATTTGGCAAATCCGAAAATAGGGCTTAATTTAGTCCCAAACCCGCTGTAGTGGCGGGACGTTAGTGGTCAGGCTAAATCGACACGGAAAGTAAACAGAAACTATGACAGACATAAACATATACAAAGGCGAGTTTTGCATTTCAACCGACAAGGTAAAATTAGACCTTGACGCCATTCACGAATTTTTATCAACCAGAGCGTATTGGTGCATAAATATTCCGAAAGACAAGGTGCAAACTGCTATTGAAAATTCATTCTGCTTTGGTGTTTACCAAGACGAAAAACAAATTGGCCTTGCAAGAATCATTACCGATTTTTCAACGATTGCCTATTTGGGCGACGTATATATTTTAGAAGAATTCAGAGGATTGGGGCTTTCTAAATGGTTAATGGAAACGGTTATGAACTATCCGAGTCTACAAGGTTTAAGACGTTGGATTTTACTCACAGGAGACGCACACGAGCTATATCGTAAATTTGGGTGGATAGACATTGCAGACCCAACCAAATGGATGGAACTTCATGATAAAAACGTTTATTCAAAGTAACAACGACAGGACAAAAACCAGCCCGAAACAAGCCCAAACCGCTAACACACGCTACAAGCAATTTGGGCATTAGGCTTAATTTGAAATTGGTTCTGTATTTGGGACGATTTACTTCGTCTGTTCGCTTCGCTCGGGTGGCAAATCCGAAAACAGGTCTTAATTTAGTCCCAAACCCGCTGTATTGCAAAGACGTTATGCGGTATATTCCGAAAAACCGAAACCCTACAGAAAATAGACACAATGAATAACTACGACTTTAACAACAAGAAATTTGTACTAATTGAAAACTCCGAAAGTGGACAAGTAAACTCGGAAACTGTTTTTGAATATAGACAAGACAGCAATCTTGTAACCGCTGACTATTTTGGTGGAACAATAAAATATGGAAAAATTATTGCTGACTTGAAAGGAGATGAATTAAATATGTTATATCAATGTTTGACAACAGATAATTTATTGAAAGCGGGAAAAGCAATAGCTAAAATTTCTTTAACAGATAGCGGGAAAATAAAATTGAGTTTAGATTGGGAATGGCTAACAAACGGTAACGAAAAAGGCAAATCTGAATACATTGAAATTAACTAACCCAATAAACAAAAACTGTGGCTAAAATCGAACTAACTAAAGAGATTAAGGAATCTATTGACAAAAGCGTACTTTGTTGGCTCGCAACAGTATCAGTAGAAAACATACCAAATGTTTCGCCAAAAGAAATTTTTAATTATTATGGAACAGACAAGGTAATTATTGCAAATATAGCTTCTCCGCAAACGGTTTGTAATATTAAAATTAATGAAAATGTATGCATAAGTTTTATCGATATTCTGTTACAGAAAGGATTTCAAATTAAAGGGAAAGCTGAAATCATTGATGAAACTGACACCGAATTTTTAGCAATGGAAAAAATATTATCAAAAATGACTGAAGGCAAATTTCCTTTTAAATCTATAACCAAAATTACGATAGCACAAGTTAAAAGGATTATAGCTCCGAAATATATTTTATATCCAGAAACAACAGAAATTGAACAAATTGAAAATGCAAAAAAAGTTTATAGAATATAGAAACACCAACACAAAAAGTTTGAGCCTTACTTAATCGATTATAAGGGACCAACTTTATGGTTAAAAATACGCCGTATAACAGTGTTGAATTCTTAAACCATTCACGAAAAAGTCAGGTGACTTTTATTAGATTTACGGTTTTCGAGAACATTTAAAAAAATACGTAAAGTCTTCAGACTTTGCCAGCGGGATATTCATAAATTGAATTAATTTAGTGTGATTTATGAACATGAAGAGCTATATGAAGTGAGACTTTCAAGCACGGTTCCGTGAGAACGTAAGGGTGAAATTCCCTTGCGTGACTTGATTAGCAGTAATTTGAAACCGCAGAACCGAAAATTTTATGAGAGAACAAATATCAGTTGATAAAGCAATAAAAAGAGGACACTTGATTGTAAATGTCCCTGTATTCATTGCAATAATCGGTTGTCCAGCTTTAGCTCTTTATTTATCAGAACAGAACTTGATTCCTGGTTGGGGAATTGGAATTGCTTTCCTAATTGGATTTGTGTTAGCTTGGTTAATTTGGAGTTTTATGATAACCAAATGGAGAGTTTGGGCTTTTGAAAATGTTAGAAATGTTCACGAGTTAAAGAAAAGAGCAATTCAAGAAAAACTGATTTGGAATGATGGAAACATTTTCGAAAAAACTGAAATTAGAAATACCGATGATAAAAGAAAACTCAAAGACCTTGAAAAGAAATTTGAGCAAGAAGATGAATACAGAGAGGATTATTCACTTCCTCCAAAAATAGAAATTCACTTTTCAAAAGCGTATATTTATTTTGAACTCGGAATTTCAGTTTTAATAATTGGAGTCGGTATTTATTTATTCACTATAGGGGAAAAAAAACAATATATTTTGGGAGCAATTATGGCTGTAATTGGAATTTACAGCACAATAAAACAATACCGAAAAGCATTTAACAACAAACCACAAATAATAATTGACTCGAAAGGAATCCAAACTAAAAATGTTGAATTTAGAGACTGGTCAAATATAGAACTTGAGGAAGTAGTTCAAGAAGGTTACGGTAAATCCTCAAAATCCTACCTGATTTACTTTTACGATGAAGAAGAGTTTGAAAAGATAGAAATTGACTCTCTGAATGTAACACACAGAGAATTAGAGAATATATTAAGAACATATAGAATACGACATAATAAAAACTATAGCTAATAGCTAACAGATTAGTTGCATGCGCAGCACGAACAATGAAACCCGTGTTGAACGGAACCACTGAGACCGCAACACTGTAATGGGGCTACCAAAATAAAAGATTCTTAATCTGTTTTATCAAGTAGTACATTTCTAAAAAGACACATTGCAAACGCTTTGGTTTAGTTTGTACAAGTAAAACGGTACTCGTTCAAAACAATCAACGGATTGAGTTTTACAGCAAGTTTTTTTTGTAGTTTAAATCAGCTATATTTACGTTCAAAATAATAAAAAATGGAGGTTTTGAGACAAACGATGTTATGGGCTATTTTGCATCAGCAAACTGAAAGAAAATCAAGTAATAAAAAAATGAGAAATACAATTATAGCATTATTAATACTTTTGAGTGTCAACAGTTACGGACAAACAAAATATCAAAAAGGAATTTATTTAAATTATGAAGAAATAATTCAAAATAAACCGAGTGCAAATTATAACGTTGAATTAGAAAAAAGAACCGAAGGTGAAATTAAAATGAATGGCGGAAATGATTATCAATTAAATTCATTAGATAAATCAACTAACAGAGGTGAATTAAAAAAAGTAGTTGAAGCGTATTCCGACGGAGAAAATTTATATTTAAATTGTACTAAACTAGAAATTAGTAAATGGTACGCTAAAGTAATAAGCGCTAAAAAATATTTTGTTTTTAGTGGTTCATTTCCAAATAAATATAAAGAGTATGGATTAGAAATTGATAAATTGCCCTTTATGTTTGGTGGATTGGGTGGAGGATTAAGTGCAATGAAATTAGCAATGTTGAGATTTCCTTATATTATGGAAAAGTCAAATAAAAAGATAACTTTAGTTTCTGAAAAAAACATAACAGAAATTTTAACAAATGACAAAGAACTATTGGATAAATACAATCAAGATCCAGAAAAGAATAAAATGGAAACAATTCTAAAATATCTAGCAGAGTGGAATGAAAAACAATAAAAAAACAGCCCATAATAACCATCCCTCATAATATTTAAAAAGATAATTGTAGCGTTTGCAATGCGGGCTAATAAAAAAAGATTCTTAATCTGTTTTATCAAGTAGTAACTATCTAAAAAGCCACATTGCAAACGCTTTGGTTTAGTTTGTACAAGTAAAACGGTACTCGTTCAAAACAATCAACGGATTGAGTTTTACAGCAAGTTTTTTTGTAGTTTAAATCAGCTATATTTATGTTCAAAATAATAAAAAATGGAGGTTTTGAGACAAACTGATTAGCAGTAATTAAAAAAACTGAACGATAAAAAATGGGACTTGACATTAATATTGGAGTAAATAATGACGAAATTGTTTTTTCTGATGAATACCATAATGACGAAAATGGATATTTCGAAAGACATAGTCTGAGTAGAGAATTTTGTAATTTCATGAGTCGACAACATGTATTCTTAAGCCGTTTACGGAAAAGTCAGGAGACTTTTATTAGATTTACGGTTTTCATAAGAGCAAAAGTACAGTATTGAATATCTGATAAATCAAGAGTCATTTTGATGATTTAGGGTGATTTTTTTTATATTTGGTTAAAATAAAATCTGACTTTAGTCAGAACTATCTCTGTAATTTAGTCGTGATAGGTCTGATTTTATCAGACCTATATGCTAGTTGTATGCTATGTTAAAAGAACAGAACCTAATAAAGAGAAAATTTGAATTGGATAATTAGAAGCACTAAGAAATTGTATTGTCATACAAATCTAAATAATCTTTTAGATTCGTCGTGGATAGACATATCAGAATTTAATTGGTTAGTGTCAGATTTAGACGTTGTAAACTTTTCAAAACAAGAACTCCCTATTGACTTCCGTGAAAATTATTCAATACTTTCTTCCGAAAATTTCAAAAAAATAATCGAATCAAATCTTCAAATTATTTGGGGTGTGATTTCTGCCGTAAAAAAAACTGAAAATCCGAAATTTGACAAAGAAAACTTTCCTTACGTTGAAGGAAATGATAACGTTTGGAACAATGACCAATTTCAAGTGGAAAACGCAGTTTTTGAAATAACTGCTTGGGATAGTTCATATACAATTGTGAAATTTAAAGATGCAGAATTATCAGAAAAATTTAAGAATCACTTTGACGAAGCAATAGAATTAGATAAATACAAATTTTAGAACATAAAAAACACAGCATACAACACACGCTACAAGCAATTTGGGTATTTGGCTTAGTTTAAATATTGGTTTGTATTTGGAAGATTTGGCAAATCCGAAAGATAACGCTTATTTAATCCCAAACTGCTTGTAGCGCGAGAACGTTAGGCGATATATGACAAAAATGACAGAAATAATGATAAGAACATTTTATCCGATTGGGCAAGGTGCCTTCTACACAGAAAAACACGATAACAATATTAATATTGTATATGATTGCGGAAGTAAATCAAATAAAAATAAAGTGGATAAGAAGATTATAAATTCATTTAACAATGAAGTAATTAACATACTATTCATTTCACATTATGATGAAGACCATATTAATAAAATTCACTTATTAATACAAAATAATACCGTAAACATTGTAATCTTACCTTTATTACACGACGACGAAAGACAATTGTTATATAACTTTTATCTTTCTATAGGATTTAATGAAGTTGCAAGCTTAATTAATAATCCTGATTCATTTTTTTCGGACAATACAAAAATTATTTATGTCAGTCCTGATGAAGATATTAAAAATGATGAAGACGAAACAAGTATAACTTTAAAAGAATTAGAAACTAATAGTATCACAACTTTAAAAAGTAAAACAAAAATATTGATAAATGAATTTTGGGAATACATTCCATATAATCATTTATATACTCAACGCAATGAGGAATTGATTAATTTACTAAAAGCTAACACAATAGATGTTGAAAACTTAAAATCAGACCTAAACTATGGCCTAAAAAACATAAGTACTATTCGAAAAATATATAAAGAATTATCTGGTAATATAAATGAAAATTCATTAATTGTATATTCTGGTCCTTTAGAAAACGTAACAAGTCATATTTTACTTGAATGTCCAATATTTCTCAACCATTGGTTTATAAATGACAAAGTTGCGTGTATATTTACTGGAGATACCAACTTTAATATCGTGAATATAAAAGAAGTTTTTAAAAAGAAATGGAAGTTAGTTGGTACTGTTCAGATTCCACATCACGGTTCAAAAAAAGATTTTAATCAAAATTTTCTTTTAGAAAATAGCCTAATTTGTCCAATCTCTTTTGGTACTGAGAATATATTTGGACATCCATATATTAAAGCCATAGAATTAATAACTTCAAATGATTCATTCCCTAAATTAATAACAGAAAATACGGATACCATATACATACAACAAATAAAGTACATCGCCTAACAGCCACTACAACGGATTTGGGCATTTGGCTTAATGGAAAAATGGTTTTGTATTTGGGATGATTTGGCAAATCCGAAAATAGGGCTTAATTTAGTCCCAAACTGCTTGTAGCGCGAGAACGTTAGCGGTAATGTTGAAAAATGACGGAGAATTCAATAAAGTGATTTATGAAAATTATAAAAAAAACACTTCTATTTTTATTTACTATTAACTCATTCGCACAAACTATAAAACAAGAAAAAGATCTTTTAGGTGTGGATATGAGTTTTAATAATAGTTATTATAATGAAGGAACGAACAAATATTCATTTGGAGATTTTAGTGGTGCAATATTAGCATTTAACAAAGCAATAGAAATTTCTCCGAACGAGGAATATATTTACGCCAACAGAGCAGATGCAAAATTCGCACTTGATGATTTTCGAGGTGCAATATTAGATTATAGTATTTCTATTAAAATCAATGCTAATAGTTACTCATATAATAATCGTGGCATCTCTAAATTTAAATTAAACGATTATAGAGGAGCAATAAAAGACTATGACATGGCAATAATTGAAATAGATAAACTAATCGAAGAAGATCCTAATGATTACTATAAAAGCGAAAAAGCGAAAATTCAATTAAACAGAGGAAATGCAAAATTTATGCTTAACGATTTAACTAGTGCAATAAATGATTACAATTTAGCAGTATCTGAATATGAAATTGATATTGCTTATTTTAACATGGGAATTGCCAAAATTAAATTAAATCAAAAAGATAGCGGATGTCTTGATTTAAGCAAGTCAGGCGAATTAGGCTTAGAAGAAGCTTACAAAATGATAAAAAAATATTGCAATTAAAAAAGCACTACCGCTAACAGCCGTTTGGCGAGATTGAGGTTTTAGGCTGAATTTAAAGATGGTTTTGTATTTGGGAAATTTGTGTTCAACCGAAAATCTCGCATCTTTATTCCCCAACCTCGCCAAGCGCCAAGACGTTATGCGCAAATTTCCCACAATAGAGCTTTAGTTATGAAATGGACTTTTCTTTTACTTTTCCCTTTATTAGTTTTTTCGCAAGACAATAGTTTTAATGGAATAAAAAAACTGACGAAAGAAAAACTAGAAATTGTTATAAATGATAGTATTCAGAAAATGGAATCGCTTAATTTATACAATTTCCTTTTGTACATAGAGGAAGAAAAATTAGCGAATCTGAAAGATTACAATAGACAGTTAATCGCAAAAATGGAAGCGTCAAAATGGCCAATCGATTTACATTTTTTATCTAAAATTCTTATTGAGCAAAAAACCAAAAAAAACATTATTGAAAATATTTTAGATAAAAAAAGAGACGTTTGGGAACTAAATTCCAATTGGTCTCCAAAATTTTGGAAAATGATTAATGACAACAAATTGAATATTACGCCAAGTTCTATTTACACAAAGGAGAAAATAGCTGAAGTGATTGACAATTACGTAAAAGAAAATAAATTAGGAGCAAATCCAATACTTAGTCTCAATGGCTACGATCTCACAGAATATGAAAAAGACAAGCTTAAAGAGTATCTTTATCAATTTAATATTCTTTACATAGGATTTGTGTCGAAAGAAGAATGTCCTAAAACTTATGGTTACCGAGGAAGAGATGGAATGTTAATCGTGAAAACAAAATAAAATCTGCGCATAACAGCGGTTTCGCGCAATTGCTGGTTTTTATTTTTACGCGTTCACGAAAAACTTTTATCTTTAACAGAAAATAATCAGTTCGCTGGCTTCGCAACTGTCGCGAAGCCGCGGAACGTTACCGGTAATTTTCGCGGACGAACGGACTTGAAACAGAATCAATAAAATGAAAAACTTAGTATTACTTATTTTACTATTTAATGGCTTATGTTCATTTGGACAGAATCACCCTGCAAAATCTAAGTTGTTAAAATCAGGACATGTCAAAATTGATAGTATAGAAGTTCATGTTTCCGTTTACGAATACGGCGAAATTGTAACTGAAAGTTATTTTGAAAAAAGTAAAACCAAATTAAGTGTTGCTTATTTAAAATTTGATAAGTCATCTTATAAAATTTCAACCCGAGAAAATAGTTCAATGCCTGAAGATTTTTGGCGTACAAATGAATTTGACTTTGAAAATGGAAAAACGCTAAACGGAAAAGAAAGGTTTTGCTTTAGTGGAAAAATGAGTGGAATATTTGGAAAAACTAATGATGAATACGGAAAATATTTTAGCAGGACTCTGAATTCTAAATTTGTTGAAATATATGTAGCAGAATTGTTTGAGAAGATAAAAAACTACCGGTAGCAGCTACAACGGATTTGGGCATTTCGCTTAATGGAAAAATGGTTTGTATTTGGGATGATTTACTTCGTCTGTTCGATTCGCTCGGGTGGTAAATCCGAAGAATGGGCTTAATTTAACTAAAAAACTACTGATTATCAAGGTGTTGTCGGAAATAGCAACAGAAAACAACGAAAACAGAAATTCAACAGAAATCTAATAGAAACGAAGATGTTTAAAAATCATATTGACGTAAAATTGAAACATGAGAAATTCGTTAAAAAAGTTTGTGAAACAAGTTTGGTTTACGGATTAGAAAATGAAGATGGATTTGCAACTTCAAGTTCAAATGATTTGGAAGATGAAGACGGAGAACCGATTGGAATAATATGTTTTTGGTCAGAAAAAGCTTTAGCAAAATCATGTGCTAAAAATGGTTGGGAAGTATACGAAACAACAGAAATAAACCTAGCCGAATTTATTGAGAATTGGTGTATCGGAATTGACAATGATGAATTATTAGTTGGAACAAATTTTGACCAAAATATGTTTGGCTATGAAATTGAAGGTTATGAACTTATTCTAGAATTAATAGAAGAATTAAAGAAGAATAATAAAGATTTAGTCTTTGAAAAGTTTGAGAATTTAGAAGATTTGGAAACTCAAATTAGAGAAGCAATGGAATAAAAGCCACTATCCGCCAACAGCTACAACGGATTTGGGTAATTGGCTTAATGGAAAGTTGGTTTTGTATTTGGCAGTTTAGTGATAACCGAAAAATAAATCTTAATTTAGAACCTAAACCCTTTGATTACCATGACTTTAGTTAGAATGACCACGCAGAATCAACAATTCATTTGTAAATGAGTAAACCAACTTTTGAGGACTTTATAGAGCTTTGCAAACTAAACACAGAAAATGCATATGTTCCTGAATTACTAAATATAACAAAAGATTCAGATTGTATTTATTCATCAGGAATAATTATGCCTTATGAACACGTACTGGATATTTATACAATAAGATTAGAAATTGCAGAAGAAAATAAAAAACTTTCAGAAAATGAAATTTTAGATTCTAAAAGTTGTGTTAATAATATTTCTAAAGTTAAATCTGAAAATATTGGAATTTTAAATTTAGCTACTGAAAATAATTTTTATATGCTCTTTTATGAACCAAAAGAAAATAGAATTATTGGAATTATAAAATTTCTAAAAACAGAATCCCTAAATGATGTCGAAAATTACAATGATGAAACTATTCAAAAAGGATTTTCTTCAAAAGCTCAAAAATATTCAAAAGGAAAATTAATTAAAGAATGGAAATAATACTACTGCAAACAGCTACAACGTATTTGGGTAATTGGTTTTGTATTAGTGATGATTTCTTCGTCTGTTCACTATCTCGGGTGGTAAATCCGAAAAATGAGGTTAATTTAGTCCCAAATCTGCGGTAGTGAAGAACGTCAGGCTGTGAAAAAAAACGCTTCAAATTTAAAAAGTATTGGGAGGGCTGCCAAAGAAAAAACTCAAATAAGAGATTCTCAAGAGGCTGATTTTAGTTTTTTACAGACAGACGCCGGATGCCATTTTAGGAACCGCAGGACATGAGACTTTTAACAAAATAGTCATCAAAAATTTAAAAAAGATTTTTACTTTACAGAATTAAAAGGATTAAATATTTAAATTAATGAAACATATTATTCAAAGATGTCTAATTGGAATAATTCTGCTACAAGGATTTTCTGTCTACGCTCAAAAAAACACTGTATATTTTAATGAAACTGTTAAATCGAGAATTCGTGTAATAATTGATAATGACTTTGGCGGAGACCCCGATGGTTTATTTCAATTGGTGCATCATATACTATCGCCATCGGTTGAAATTAAAGGAATAATAGGTTCTCAACATTATAAAGATGGATTTTATGGTTCACCGGGTACTGTAGCTTATGCATGTACCAAAGTAAATGAATTATTAAGTATAATGCAATTAACCGGAAAACTGCCTGTTTATGAGGGTGGTGCTTCAGGGTTGGCAGATATTAAAACACCAATTGTATCAGATGGTGCTAAGGCTATTGTGCAAGAAGCAATGCGTGAGGATACAAAAATGCCACTATATGTGGTTTGCGGTGCAGGCTTAACCAATATAGCGAGTGCTTATCTTTTGGAACCTCGAATAGCTAAAAAAATTATATTGGTTTGGATTGGAGGTGCAGAATATCAAGGATTAGCATTACCACCTCCCAAGGGCAAAAATCTTGAATATAATTTAGGGATTGATATAAAAGCCACTCAGGTAATTTTTAATGTTTCTGATATTTCAATTTGGCAGGTACCAAGAGATGCATACCGACAAGCATTATATTCATATTCAGAATTAGTTTATAAATTTAAAGCAAATGGCTCAACTGGGGAATTTTTAATTGAAAACCTTGAGGATTTAATGAAAAGGTCAAAACGTTCTCTTGGAGAAGCGTATGTTTTAGGTGATAGTCCTTTAGTTTTACTAACTGCTTTGCAAACTTCATGGGAATCAGACCCGGCATCTTGTAAATATGCAATAAAACGAGCTCCAGGCATTAATGATTCTGGATTATATGAAGAAACTTCGGAGGGTCGTAAAATTAGAGTTTATACCAGTTTAGATACTCGATTAATGCTTGACGATTTGGTTGCAAAACTAGTTTTGTTGAATATGAAAAAATAAAAAAAACAGCATTCAGTCGGGTAGGCGGCTCCCCTCTGGTGCTCGTTTCGCAACGAGTGCCTACATAAATTTAAAAAGATAATTGTAGCGTTTTCGTGTTACCAAAACAAAAGGTTCTTGAAACGTTTTATTAAGTTGTAATTATCTAAAAAACACATTGCAAACACTTTGATTTTAAGACAAACTGACGTTGGCAGAGATTTTGTGTGAGAACTCGAAAAATAAAACTTCTAAAATGAAATATTTTTTTTTAATAGTGATTTTATTTAACTCTTGTAATAATTTAGAGTCCAAGAAGAACATAAATAAAGAGCAAAAAATAACAAAAGAAAAAGTAATTAAGAATATTTCAATATTGAGAAAATGTGGTTTTTTCAAATCTTATGAAAAATTAAATGACTATGAAATATTTGAGAAAATACATTTAGAAAGAAAAGCCAAGTATGCAAAAATATTTGAAAAAAAATACGACCCAGGAATGGAGTTAGATGAATTTGAATTAGCTTGTATTGACAAAACCAAAGCTATCTTTATTGATTTAGAGGCTGATGTTTGCAGGGAAAATAAAGTATATACAAAAGTAATAAAAGCATTTTCTGTGCTAACAAATAATGTTTTTAATCCAAAAAGAATAAAAGAAAATTGGATTGGAGAAACTGGACCAATAGAAATCGAATTTGAACTCGAAAATATAAAGTCAAAATTCAAACCTAAATATAATGATGATTGGTTAGATGAAATTGTTTTCAAAGTTTGTGAAAAGAAAATCAAAGAAAAAAATATTAGACTTGTTGATTGTTTAGGTGATAGCCAATATGGATTTGGACAATCAATATTAATAATGAGACTAACCAGAAAAGAGCAAAATATTTTACAAGATAATTTTAACTGGAAATTTGTAGAATAAAAACCCGATCACGATATGTCTCAATGATGGCAGAATGGCTTGCTGTACCTGCATTCACAATCCAATAAATTAGCTTAAAATAATTTATGAAAGTGAAAATTTGGTTCTTTCGATTTCGAAATAACTTCAACACTTTACTAATCCTGTGTCTTTTTCGACTTGTAGATATAATTAATTAAGCTGAAATACCTAAAAGGTTTAAAAAAAACTGAAGAACAAATGCAAAAATCAATAGATCTATTGAGAGTCCCGGCATGCCAGAAAAATGATACTCACGTGCACACTCTAACAGATGTTTTGGAGTGATTTTATTGTTTCGCTTGTTTTTTAATAAAAATTTATTGTTTATCAATAATTGTTTATTATATTTACAAAGTTATTTTAAATTTAATATTTATGTCAAAAACTAATAACTTCGTATTTTGGGGGCTATATATAGTGGCCTGGATGATTTTTGTTGGCTTGTGCATTGAAGCAGGAGGTTTAATTGTTAATTTCGTTTTCAGCTTGTATAGACCTGAATTTATCCATAATCTTTATCAAAAGCTGGACTTAATTAATATGTATCAAAGCAGTAAATTAGCTTTTTTCGCTGTTTATAGTTTTATTTTAATCATTTCAATTTTAAAAGCCTGGCTGTTTTATACAGTTACCGTACTAATGCACAAAATGGATTTGTCAAAACCATTCAGTACTTTTGTAGCAGGACAAATTTCACAAATTAGCTATTATACCCTTTCGATAGGATTTTTGAGTTGCATTGCCAGACAATTAGTTGAAAATTTAAAGCATCATGGTTTTGTTCCCGACAACTTAAACCAGTTTTGGGCAGACAGTCAGGCTTTTATTTTAATGGGAGCTGTAATTTATATTATTGCGACAATTTTCAAAAAAGGAGTAGATATTCAAAACGAAAACGATTTAACTGTTTGATCTATGTCAATAATTGTAAATTTAGATGTGATGATGGCCAAAAGAAAAATTTCTCTCAATGAACTTTCTGAAAGAGTTGATTTGACATTATCTAACCTTTCAATCTTAAAGACTGGAAAGGCAAAAGCAATCCGTTTTAGCACTTTAGATGCAATCTGTAAAGCCTTGGACTGTCAGCCAGGTGATATTTTAGAATACATAAGCGATAGTAAAACAACGGAGAACCATTAAGCTAAAATTTATTAGGCATGTAGAACTAACACGTACTCTCTTCTGGTGCTCGTTTCTCAACGAGTACCTACATAAATTTAAAAAGATAATTGTAGCGTTTGTGTGTTACCAAAACAAAAGGTTCTTGATACGTTTTATTAAGTTGTAATTATTTAAAGACCAATATTGCAAACGCATTCACTTAGTTTGTACAGGTAAAGAGAGCTTTATAGGTTAGCAGCTAAATAAATATATCAAAATTCAACTTCCTATATTATATTTTTCCTTGTAGTCGATAGGAGTTGTTCCGGTTATTCGAGTAAAAACTTCCCGAAATGCTTTTGCATCCATATAACCCACTTCATACATTACTTCATTGACGGATTTTCGCGAATTTTCAAATTCCTTTTTAGCAACTTCAACTTTTATCCTTTGTAAATAATCAAAAGGTCTGAGACCTGTTGCTTTAATAAATCTTCTGTCAAAGTTTCGTCTGCTTAATCCAAATTTTAAGGATAAATCTTCAATAGAAATCTTGTCCTGATAATTATCTTCCATAAAAGTTTGTGCTTCAAGAATAACATCATCATTATGATTTTTATGGCCTTTAAAAATTAAAAATTCGGATTGTAAATTTCTATCCAGATCAATCTGAAAGTATTTGGCACAATAAATAGCCGCTTTTCGGTCATAAAATTTTTCGACCAAATACATCAATAAATGCAAAAAAGAATATGCTCCGCCATTGGTATATATTCCGTTGTCGTCAGTTATCAGTTTATCAGTCTGCAAATCGACATTAGGAAATAAGCTCTTAAACTCTTCTGCCAATGCCCAATGAGTAGAGCAAATCCTTCCCGAAAGCAGTCCTGTTGAAGCCAGCATAAATCCGCCAGCACACATACTTGCAACTTCTGCTCCTTGTTTGTATTGTAGTTTTATCCAGTTAATGAGTAATTTATTGTTTTCTGTAGCCGTTTCATAACTCCGAATCAATGTGGCGGGAATAATAATAAGGTCGTTTTCCCGGCTTTCTTTTATAGTAAGATTAGAGTTTATGGATAAGAATCCATTTTTAAGCACTTTTTCATCCGAAGCACTTACCAAATCGACTTTAAATACAGGTTTTCTGCCCAGCTTTTCAAAAAAAGCATTAGCAGCACTAAATACCTGATAGCTTCCAACAATACAAGCAATGGTACTCATACTTGTCTGATCATCCGGAACTAATATCCCCAACTGTTTCATTTGAGTAAAATTTGGTATAAAGATAAATCAAACGAATGGCTAAATCAACCCCTTACAATGTCTAAATAACACTCTGATAAATTGTGTATTAGAAATTATCTTTGTCATTCAAATATAAAATTTAGAAACATGAGCAATTATACATTTTGTTTCGCAACACATAAACCGTCAAAGGAAATATTTGATTTATTATTAGATATAGATAAATGGTGGTCTGGTATTTTTGGAGAAACCATTACAGGTAACAGCCGAAAAATTGGTGATGAATTTACTTTTTCTGCTGGAGATGGCATGCATTTTTCAAAGCAAAAATTGGTAGAATTAGTTCCTTATAAAAGGATTGTTTGGGAGGTCACAGAAAGTAATCTTTCTTTTTTGGATAACCCAAAAGAATGGGCAGGCACAAAGCTTACTTTTGATATTTTAGAAAATAAAGGAGAAACACAAATTCAGTTTATGCATTTGGGGTTAGAACCACAAAATGAATGTTATGGAGGATGTTCGACAGCCTGGAAACAATATTTTCAAAATCTGGAACAAAAACTAAATAATTAATAAAAAACACCAACAGCAATATTTTTAATAATCGTATTGATTTCCTGCAATATGAATAACAAAACAGGAGATCAGACTTTAAAAGTAACAATAATGAAAGACAAAAATTATACGTCGATAATTGCAGTAAATAAAGATACCGAAACATCTTTCAAAGCTATTAAAAACTTTAGAGCCTGGTGGTCAGAAGAAATCGAGGGCAATACTGATAAACTTGATGAAACATTTTTCTATCATTACAAAGATGTTCATGTTTGCAAACTAAAGCTTATTGAAGAAATTCCAAACAAGAAATTGGTTTATCTGGTTATAGATAATGCATTTAATTTCACAAAAGATAAAACCGAATGGATAAACACGAAACTTATTTTTGATATTTTGAAAGAAGGCGAACATTGCAAAATAACCTTCACGCATGAAGGTTTAATTCCGCAATATGAATGTTATGAAGTATGTAACGATGCCTGGACAGGTTATATTCAGGGAAGTCTGAAAAAATTAATAGAAACCGGAACTGGAAAACCGAATGGTAAGGAAGGCGGATTAAACGCTGAACTCGTTAAAAAATGGGGACTCCCGAATAAATAAGTTTGGATGTTACTTTCTTCCATATAATCCTTCGGATATACTTTTATATTGAGTAAATAATTTTGTGTTATATCTTGTTGGGTTTGCTTACATATTTAGTACCCTTAATAAAAAATCTCCAGGGTAAAAGTGAATCTTCCTGTGCATACGCTACGCCAATACGAGGAGTTGAAACAATTTCATGCGTATTATACCGAATGCCATGATTCTCAATCCAGATTTCCTCTCCAGTTAAATCTTTTTGATTAAAAGACCTGTCGATACCCAGTGCTTTGGCAGCAGATCCCGGACCTGATGAGATTGCTGCTTTCGTGGAAGGAATCTTACGTCTGATTTCCATAATATCTTTTCCAATGAAGGGTTCAATACTGCGTATCAATATAGCATGAGGTTCACCCGCCACTGAAGTAACAACATTAAAAAGATGATGAATTCCATAACATAGATAAACGTATGAAACGCCTCCTTCGCTATACATCGTTTCGGTTCGGTTAGTACGTTTACCGCCATAGGCATGTGAAGCTTTATCAGTTACTCCAAAATAGGCTTCGGTTTCTGTAATGATACCAGCAGTTAATTCTCCATTAATTTGGGTAAAAAGTACCTTTCCCAAAAGATCTTTAGCAAGGAAAAGGACATCCTGATTTTGATAATAAGAAAATTGTAATTTTTCCGGATTATTTTTGGGAGATGCCGACATAAATTTTGTAGCGTTAACGGAGCTCTTTCTTCAAAAATTTAGCGGTGTAGCTTTTTTTGTTTTGTGCAACTTCTTCAGGAGTCCCTTTGGCAACAAGCTGTCCGCCGCCTTTTCCGCCTTCCGGACCTATATCGATAATGTAATCGGCAAGTTTGATAACGTCCATATTATGTTCGATTACCAGAATTGTGTTTCCTTTATCAACGAGTTTATTGATAACGTCCATTAAAACTCTAATGTCTTCAAAATGAAGTCCTGTAGTTGGTTCGTCTAAAATATAGAATGTATTTCCGGTATCTTTTTTAGACAATTCTCCTGCCAGTTTGATACGCTGTGCTTCACCCCCCGAAAGTGTGGTGCTTTGCTGACCCAGGGTAATGTAGCCTAAACCAACATCCTGAATGGTTTTTACTTTTCTGTAAATCTTCGGAATGTTTTCAAAAAACGGAACCGCTTCATCAACCGTCATATTCAGTACATCCGAAATAGATTTCCCTTTATATCGAATTTCTAAAGTTTCTCTGTTAAAGCGTTTTCCCTGACAGGTTTCGCATTCCACATAAACATCCGGTAAAAAGTTCATTTCGATTGTTCTTACACCGGAACCTTCACAAGTTTCGCAGCGACCGCCTTTTACATTAAAACTGAAACGACCTGCTTTGTACCCCCTGATCATACTTTCAGAAGTCATCGTAAACAGATTTCGGATTTCTGTAAAAACCTCCGTATAAGTCGCGGGATTAGAACGTGGTGTTCTGCCAATCGGGCTTTGGTCAATATCAATTACTTTGTCAATATGTTCTAAACCTTCTATTTTTTTGTATGGTTGTGGTTTTTTTACGCCATTAAAATAATAGGCATTCAAAATAGGGTAGAGCGTTTCATTAATCAAAGTGGATTTTCCGCTTCCTGAAACTCCAGTGACACAGATTAATTGTCCTAACGGAATTTCAATGGAGACATTTTTAAGATTATTTCCTGTTGCTCCGGTCAGTTTAAGGAATTTTCCATTTCCTTTTCTACGTTCTTTTGGAATCTCTAATTTCATTTTACCATTCAGATATTGAGCAGTAATCGTGTTCGATTTTAAAGTCTCGGCAGGAGTTCCAATACTGATGATTTCACCACCGTATTTTCCTGCTTTTGGACCAATATCAATTACATAATCAGCACGTTCGATCATGTCTTTGTCGTGTTCTACTACAATAACGGAGTTTCCGATATCACGTAATTGTTCCAATGAATGAATCAGTTTTTCATTATCTCTTTGGTGTAAACCAATACTTGGCTCATCCAAAATATATAAAACACCAACCAATTGTGAACCAATTTGTGTTGCAAGGCGAATACGCTGAGCCTCGCCACCCGAAAGTGATTTTGAACTTCGGCTTAAAGCCAGGTAATTCAGCCCTACATTCATTAAAAAGTTCAAACGGTCTTTGATTTCCTTAACTACTTCTGAAGCAATTAAAAGCTGTTTGTCTGATAAATGATTGTTCAGATCCAGAAACCAGGCTGTCAGATCAGAAATATCCATTTCACACAGCTCAGTGATGTTTTTTCCATTAACCCTAAAAAACTGGGCTTCTTTCTTTAAGCGGGAACCATCGCAAACCGGACAATCAATTTCGTCCATGAAATCTTTTGCCCAACGCTTTAAAGTTGTCGAGGAACTTTCATCATATTGATTTTTGATGAAATTAGAAATTCCTTCAAAATCAATTTTATAATCCCTTGTAACCCCCAGATCTTTAGAGCTTATCGTAAATTTATCTTTTCCGCCGTGAAGAATCATCTGCATGGCTTCTTCAGGAATTTTTTCAATTGGATCTGTAATTTTAAATCCGAATTTTTCTCCTATAGTTTCTAATTGCTTAAAAATCCACGAAGATTTATATTCACCAAGAGGAGCAAAACCACCAGCTTTTATAGATAATTTAGGATTCGGAATAATTTTTTTTACATTGATTTCATGCACAGTACCTAATCCATTACAATGTGGGCAAGCACCTTTTGGAGAGTTGAATGAAAATAAATTTGGTTCAGGATTTTGATACGAAATCCCTGTCGAAGGACACATTAAGTTTCTGCTGAAATAGCGTACTTCGTTAGAATCCTGATCCAAAATCATCAGGACATCTTCACCATGATGCATGGCCGTATTAATACTTTCTGCCAATCTTTTTTGAGTTTCGGCAGTATCATCTATGACCATTCTGTCAACAACAATTTCAATATCGTGCGTTTTATAACGGTCTAATTTCATTCCGGAAACCAAATCCTGAACTTCGCTATTTACACGAACTTTCAGAAAACCCTGCTTGGTAATTTGTTGGAATAATTCGGCATAATGCCCTTTTCTGGCTCTAATAATTGGCGCTAAAATGTTAATTCGTTTTCCGTTAAAATCCTGAATAATCAAATTTTTAATTTGTTCATCAGAGTAAGAAACCATTTTTTCGCCTGTATTGTAGCTGTAAGCATCGGCACCACGGGCAAAAAGAAGTCTAAGGAAATCATATATTTCTGTAATTGTCCCAACGGTCGAGCGTGGACTTTTACTTGTTGTTTTTTGTTCAATCGCAATTACAGGCGAAAGTCCGTCGATTTTGTCAACATCCGGACGTTCCAGCCCGCCAAGAAATTGTCTGGCATAAGCCGAAAAAGTTTCTACATATCGACGCTGTCCTTCAGCATAAATAGTATCAAAAGCCAAAGAGGATTTTCCTGAGCCTGATAAACCGGTAATTACGACCAGTTTTTCTCTCGGAATCGAAATATCGATATTTTTCAGATTATGAACTCTTGCGCCAAGAACTTCAATAGTATTGTCTTTTTCTAACATAATTTTGAGCAAAACGCAAAGTTACCACTTTGATTTATTCTTTTGTTGCTAGAGTATAGAAGTTTATGTTAAAAATTGTAACAAAAAACGCTAAGTTTTGAGGTTAGCGTTTTCGATAATTTGAATAAGTTTAGATTTTTTTAAATAATCTGATACTTAATTATTCTTTTCACAATGACAATTCCATTCCCATTCATCACATCGTTTGCAATACAAATAGATAGCTTTATTTAAGAATCTTTTTAAATTTTTCATTTTTGTTTAGATTAATATTTTTTTTAAAATAAGATTAGAATTTTATTTGCATAATCTTAAAAGTCTCTGTGGATAAACTAGTTGAAAAGGAATGTTTTCTTTTTCATTCTCATAAATAAACCTTCTGCTGGATAGTATTTGATAGTTGCATTCAGGTTCTACTTCATATATATTATTGTGAAAAATAACTTTATCTACACAGTATCCTGATGAATCTCTAAATCCATAATCATGTTCATATTCTATGGTAATACCTCTATTTTCTTTATAACCTTCTATGGTTTTATAAGCAAGTACTTCAAAAGTTTTTTCTTTTTCTTCAGGTTCTAAACCATTTTTATTTTTAACTCTTACTGTAAATATTTTAAATTCGTTAAGATTCAATTTTGACATGAATTCTCCTGAAAGTCTTGGTTCTGATGTAGGATTGGTATCAACTTGGATGAAGTTTAAGATTTTTGATTCTTCCTGTGTTTGGATATTTTCTGTATTGTTGTCATTGATTTTAAATATTTGTTCTATCGAATTACTAGCTTCGTTCTTTGATAATTCATTTTTCACTATCGTTTTTCCTAAAATTAATAATCCAATAATAGCAACAATCCATTTTGTTTTGGCTGTAAGTTTTAAATTAGCTTTTTCTTCTATTAAAAACTGATATGTTGATGGAATTATAAATAAACCAAATGGAATTAAAATTAAACCTATAAAATTTTGTTGAATTATAGAGCCTAACGCTACTAGTAAAAAATATATTCCTATAATCCATTTTAAAATTATTTTTGCTTTCATACTCATTTTATAATTAATTATTTTTTCTTTTTAAAAAATGATATCGTTTTACCTTTTCTTCCACTTCCTCCTTTTTTGATATAACTTCCACTTTTGCCTTCCCACAATCTAAAGCCTTCTTTTTTGCCTCCTTCGGTTAGAAAAGTGATGAAGCTGTCAAATATTCCCATAATTTTAGTTTTTTAATTCCCTTTTGCAGCAAGTAACATTGCCAAATTTCTTGCCTGTTCGGCATCTCTGTCTCTTTTTTCTATTTCGTCAATTTGTTGAAAAATTAGAGCATTATGATTAGCAATTCTTCCTGAAAGAGTAAATAAATCTATAATTGCCCATATAAAGAAACCTCCGAAAGTAATCCAATATAAAATTTGAAGTCCCCATTTGCCGAGATAAGCATAATGAAATCCAAAAAAGAACCATAATAGATATGTTGTTCCAGATGATTTTATTTGTGATTGTAAGTAATGTTTGTTCATGTTTGAATTGCTGTTATTAGTTATTTTATTTCTTTTGATAATTATTATTGCAACAATTATTACAACGAGCATTAGATATGCTAATATTCGTTCTACAGAATTTAATCTTTCCATTTTTTATTTTAATTTGTTAATAATTTTGATGTTGTTGTATTCGCAATAAAAATTGGGCATATTTTTTTAGTTTTATGGTTATGATTCAAAAATACTCTAATACTTATTTGTTGCTTTTTTACTTTATAAAAGCACTATAAAATACTTTGAAAGTATCATTCTACCCAATAAACAAAAAAAAAGCACTTGCTAAAAAAACAAGTGCTTATAAAATAATAATTAGAAATTTTAAACCATCAACAGTATCGTTACCGTTGTGCCATCATTTTCTGAAAACGTAGTTTCAATAGGGCTACTATTCAAATCTTGCAAAAGCAAAAGCCGCTCTTTGGTAAGCTCAATTCCTTTTGATTGATGTAGTTTGTTTTTTTTAGATGCCTTGAGTCCCATTCCGTTGTCAATAATTTTGCATTCTAAAATGGTTTCTGAAATCATTTTAAACGAAATTATCAATTTTGGAGAAGGAATAGATTCATTGAAAGCATGAACAAAAACATTTTCTACAAAAGGCTGTAATAACATTGTTGGAATTTTTGTAAAACAAGTGTCAACTTCTGGCGAAATTTCAATTTCAAAATCGATTAGATTATCAAATCGCATATTTTCGATTGTAATGTATGCCTCCAGGTACTCTATTTCTTCATCAATTGTAATCTTTTGTTTTGACGAATTTTCCAATGTTTTCCGAATTAATTTTGAAAATTCGCTAATGTAGAGCAAGGAGTTGTCAATATCGTTACTAATGATGAAATCCTGAATGGCATTCATTGCGTTAAAAGTAAAATGGGGGTTCATTTGACTTAATAATGCTTCCAATTTTGTCTCGGCAATACGTTGCTGAATGATGGTTTTTTCATTAGATTTTCTTTTAATTCTTAGAAAAACGAATATTATTAAAGCTAATAAAAATAGAATAGTTAATGTTATAAACCACCAACTCAACCAAATTGGCGGCTGAATTTGAAGTTGTAAAATTGTAAAAATTCTTGATTTTCCGGCATTCATATCAAAAATTTCAATTTGTACATTATAGTTTCCGTAGGGCAGATAAGGTAAAAATAAGTTCGTTTTTTCACTATAAGGACTCCATCGCTCATTTGATTTTAGACGGTAACGAAATTTTAGTTTATTGGGAAAAGAATGCCCTTTCGGAATAAAATCGATCGAAAGTGAATTGTGCTTATAGTCGCAAACTATTGTTTTTGAGTTGTAGCGAAACCATTTATAATTGTTGGGGCTTAACGGTACGTTATTTATTGAAATTTTGCTGATACCTATTTCAGAAACTGTGAGTTGAGTAGAAATTAATCGATTTAAATCAATGGTATAAAAACCTTTTTTTGTTCCGAGCCACAAAGCATTTCCAAAAATTTGCGACGTGGTTATATTACAGTCTTTTAATCCTTGCTCTTTATCAATAAGCCTGGTAACTCCATTTTTATAAATATTAATTCCTTTTTCGGTACCTATCAAAATGTAATCTTTGTAGGCTTCGAGAAATAAAATAGTATTCCCGGTAATTTCTTTTTTAGAAATAGTTTCCAGAATCTTAAAAGATTTTGAATCATCAACAATAAAAACATCGCCAAATTCTGCCCCTAAGATAAGCTGCCCTTTATTGTTTTTTGTAATGTGTTTGAACTTTTTTTCGTTCCAGATTCCATTAGCCAAATAGGATTGAAATTGATTGTTTTTATAAACATACACGCCATTAAAAACAGATAAAAGATAAGTCTTATTATTGTTGTTTAAAATTTTTACGATGTATTGTGGAGTGTTTTTCTGGAACTTTGAATAATGTGTGTTTTCTAAAGTTTTTAAATTTTCGTAAACGCGAACTCCGGCATAAGTAATAGTTTCAATTAATTTACCATTATATGTAAAACCAATTTTTAAGCTATGTTTTGGTAAGTAATTAATTATTTTATAATTTTTATCAATTTCAAAAATTCCAATGTTACTATTAATCCATAAAGAATTTTGATTTTTTACGATTTCGTAAAACTCAATTTCATTTGTCGGAATATTAAAATTTAACTCAAAATCTCGCGATTCTGCCCCCTGTTTATTTGAGATATTTTTTCCCTTTCTATAAAAATTCATTTCAATTTTCTTAAAATCTTCAAGTGAAATTGAATTAATAATTTGTTGTTTTGGGTTTAGAACTTTTACTCCTGTGGTTTCTAAAATTAATTTATGATTATTAAAATTTTCAAAATCTATGATGGATGTAGTATTGAATAAATTATAATTAATGATTTGATCCAATCTTATCTGATAAATTCCATTATTGTTCGAACCAACATAAAGTATGTCATTAAATTGATCATAAACAACATTTAGTAAATTTTTGGAATCAATTCCATATATAGTAGAAACATCTGTCATTTTATCATTTGCAATAGTATAAAGTCCTCCATTAGGAGTGTAGACGCCCCAAGCTGCAGCAAAAATGGTATTTCTATTGTCTTTTGCAAATTGCCAAACAAAAGATTTTCCAAAGTTTATTGATGATTTGTCTCCTTTTGAAATTTTATTAAAGTCAAATTTATTAATATAGGTTTCGTTTCCGCTATAAAGTGTAGAACCGAAGAGTCCTAATGAATAGGAATTTTTATGTAAAATCACAGACCTAATGCGAGGAGTTGAAAATGACTCATCAATTTTAAATAAACCTTCAAAAATAGAAGTGAAATATACAGTACCATTATATTCAACAAAGGCTATAGAAATAAAATCTTCTTTGTGCTCTGGAACTTTTGGAGTAATGAGCCTGTTCGTTTTTATATCAATTATAGAAATACCTTGCTCGGTACCAACGTAGATTTTGCCTTTAGACGAAAAAACTTTCCTAGTTTTATTGGCTAAAAGCCCATTTTTGGTTGTGAAAACAGTGAATTTTTTTCCGTCAAATTTACTTACGCCTCCGCCATAACTGGCAAACCACATATTTCCATCTGTATCTTCAGTAATATCCCAACAGCTATTATGACCTAAGCCACTGCTTTCATCAATGGTAGTAAATATTCCGTTTTCCATTCTTGAAACACCGTTTTCAGTTCCTATCCATAATATGTTTTTAGAATCTAAAAATAAAGAACGGACGGCATTATTGGGTAAACCATCAGCAGTCGTAAAATTTCTCGATGGAAAATATTGACCAAAAATAGAAGATGTAATTAAAAGAAATAGTGATGCTAAAAAAAACTTATTTTGTAATCGCATCAATAAGTTCTTTTTTATTAAATGATTTGTCTGAAACAGGAATTTTATCACCAGAAGTCATTTCTAAAACATAAACGTCAGATTTGAAATTCTTTACATATTCCGCATTAATCAAATAGCTTCTGTGCACTTTTAGAAATTTGATTTCAGATTCTAATAATTCACCTATTTCTTTAAACGATTTGGAAGTATAATGTTGTTGTTCTGTAGTTTGAATGAAAGTATAAGAACCATCAGATTTACAAAAGACAATTTTATTTATATGAATTATTTCAAAACCAGTTTTGGTAGGAAATGCAATTCTTTGTTTTGCTGAAGTCGGCTGGTTTAAATTTTCGGTCAGTAATTGATATCGGTCTAAGTTGTGTTTGTTTTCTAAAACAGATTCAAGTCTGTTAATAGCAGTTTTAAAATCTTGTACATCAATTGGTTTTACCAGATAATCTAAGGCACTTTTGCGAATTGCTTCAATTGCAAATTCTTTATGAGCTGTTGTAAAAATGATTTCAAAAGGAATATTTTCAAATTGAGAAAGCAATTCAAATCCATTTTCATCGGGCATCTGAATATCCAGAAAAACAAGATTTGGAGTATTATTTTTTATTGAAATTAAAGCCGAAGCAACAGAATTGCATTCATCGACGATTTCGATTTTATCTGGAAAATATCTATTGCATAATTTTTTTAGAAAACTACGTGCATGAGATTCATCATCAATAATAATGGTTTTAATTTTCATGTTTAAAATTTGAATTATAATCCTTTCAAATTTTTAATTTGAAAGGATTAATTTTAGCGTTTCCTTTTTCTTGTTGCCATATATTCTTCGATAGCTTCTCTGGTTGTATACCAGTTTCTGCCTTCTTTATAAGCATCTATTTTTCCGGTTCTGGCTAGTAAACTTACATATTCCTGACCATAAGGAGTTTCTGGTTCACTAACAATATCAGAGATTTTCTGATACTCGTAGTCACTTCCTGGCATGGCATTTAAATAAATATTAATTGTTCTTTCAAGTGCCTGACACATCAAAAGGGTCAGCTTTTGATAATTGCCATTGTTGGCCTGATTAAGGGCTTCATAATATTTTTTTCTGTCATTTTTGAGGATAATTGCCGGAGGAAAACCACAACGCATTAATAACAGATTCATACTCAAACGTACCGTTCGCCCGTTTCCATCAAAGAACGGATGTATCCAGACCAGTTTGTGATGAAAAACTGTAGCAAGTTCAATATCGTTGAGATTAAGTGGGTTGGTATTTATAAAATCAATCAATTCATCCAGATAATCAGAAACTTTATTCGCATTTGGAGGAACAAAATTGGCTCCTGAAATCCGAACACCTCCGTTTCTTAGACGCCCAGCAAAATCATCTTCAATAGAACGTAAAACTAAACCATGAATAGAAAGAATATCAATGCTTCTAAGTTGATAAGTATCATCTACAATTGAATATAAATAGTCAATGGCTTTATCGTGATTATGGGTTTCGAAATGTTCTCTTAAAGATTTTCCTTTAATGGTAATTCCTTCCTGAATAACCATTTGAGTTTCACGTAAACTCATGGTGTTTCCTTCGATGCTGTTCGAATTATAGGTCCATTCTAATGATAAGCTTTCTCTGATTTTATTCAAAGCGATATTTGGGAGGGGTCTGCTTTTTTGCAAATCCTGTCTTTTTTGATATAACCTGTTAAAGGTTGATTCAAATTCTGATCGGTATGAGAGGTCTATATTCCACATGCCACAAAGATACTTCTTAATATCGGGTAATAAAAATATTTTCCATATCCGATATTAATTTATTCAATAGTCATGGAACGCAATTTCATTCTGTAGGCTTCAAGTGCAATGGATTTGGAGATAAAACCATAGTATTTCTCATTTCGTATAACAGGAAGAAAAGCTGATTTAGATTTTTCAAACTTACTCATGACTGTTTCCATGCTGTCAAAGGAGTAAATAGTTGCCAAAGGTTCTTTCATTACATCTTTGATCTGGGTATATTTTACTCGGTATTCATTAAAAATAATTTCCCTGATATCGTTAAAATGAACTATGCCCATTAAGTCTTTTTCATTATTTATTACGGCAAAAACAACCTGATTTGAATGTGAAATCAAATCAACAAGCCTACCTAAATTTTCATCTGGGTATACTGTTAAATAATCGCATTGAATGATCGTGTTAATGTCGAGAGTTGATAAGATATTTGAGTCTTTATTACTGGTAAAAGCATGACCTTTTTTGGCAAGACCTTTTACATCAAGCGAGTATTTTTCGAATTTTTTAGAAATAGCAAAACTTATTGAAGAGACAATCATAAGCGGAATCATTAAGCTGTAACCTCCTGTTATTTCTGCAATTAGAAAGATAGCTGTAAGCGGTGCATGAAATAATCCGCTCAATATGCCTGCCATTCCAACCATGGTAAAATTAGTAACAGGCAGTTTTGATAAACCAATGAGAGTAATGAATTTTGAAAAGAAATAGCCTAAATAAGAACCTAAAAATAAAGATGGTGCAAAATTCCCTCCATTTCCGCCACTTCCAATTGTAAGTCCCGAAGCAAATACTTTAATCAGCATAGTGCATCCTACAAAAAGAAGCAAAATCCATTGATTGTTTCTAAAATCAGAAAACAATGTATTGTCTAATAATTTTCCCGGATCAGTTTCGGATAAAGTTCTAATACTTTCATAACCTTCACCAAAAAGAGTTGGGAAAACAAAAATTAGTAATGCCAGAAGCGATGAGCCAAATAAAGCCTTTTTGTAAGGATCCATATTCAGTTTTGAAAAGTAATGCTCGACCTTTTGAAAATTTCGCGCATAATAAACGGCCATAAAACCAGTCAATATGCCTAAAAGGATATAAAAAGGAATGTTATGAAAATTAAAAGCTTCCTGCTTTTTGAAAGATAATAAAATGCTTTCGTCTAATACAATCGCAGAAACCAAAGCACCTGTAGCTGCAGAAATCATAATAGGAGTAAAGGCTGAAATACTGACATCAACTAATAAAACCTCAATTGCAAATAATACTCCGGCTATTGGTGCGTTAAATGCGGCTGCAATTCCGGCTGCAACGCCACAGCCAATCAATAAAGTTCTGTCTTTATAAGCTAGTTTGTAGTTTTGTGCAAAGTTAGATCCAAACGCAGCTCCTGTAATCACAATTGGACTTTCTAAACCTGCGGAACCCCCTAAGCCAACAGTTAATGAACTCGTTACAATCTGGGCATACATTTGTTTTTTCGGTATAATACTCGCTTTTTTTGCTACAGCATACAAAATTTGAGAAGTTCCTTTTTGAATAGTGCCATACAGTATTTTTTTTACTACAAAAACGGTTAATAGTATTCCGATAATTGGTAGAATACTATTAATGAAACTTAATTTTAGAATTCCGTTTATATAAGTTGCAAAAGAAAAAACACTGTGGGCAAATGTTTTTAAAACAATAACGGCAAGTGAACACGAAATTCCGATTAAAACGCTTGATAAAAAAATAAATTGTTTTTGAGTCATTAAGGACTGAGCCAGAGCAATTATACTTTCAAGTTTTCTAAAATATTTTTTAAGCATTCTGTATCTAAAATTAAGGGGGATATTGCAAATTTAGCTCATAACATTTGAAAAAGAGTTGTTTTCGAGAAAAAATAGGCTCAAAATTTATTTTACGGATTTGTTATTTTAAAGATAATTTTAGTTTTCTAAAAGGAGTTTTTGCTTGGTCTGCTTTTGAATATCTTCAAAAAAAATAGTAAATTCCTGTTCAAATTCGTTATAAAATTCTATTAATTCCACACTCGCAAACTGCATCTTGGATATATTTTTAGACCTTCGGTCCATCTGAGTTAAAATTTGATGAATTCCTTCGACTGTCTGATAACTCAAAAGCCAGTTTCTTTCAATCATATAAGGCATTAAGCTTTGTGTTTTTTCAGTAAGTATAGAGTAATTATGATGTAATGAATTATAAAACCGATTGATAAATTCTTCTAATTTTTCATCCGAATATTTCGTCCAGTTTTTGGCTAAAAAATGATCATAAATAATATCTACAATCACTCCGGCATAATGATGGTATTTTTCATGTAATCGTTTGGTACTTTGTCTGAAAACAACATGAGAATCAGTGTATGTATCTATAAAACGATGCAAAATAATTCCTTTTTGCACATCATCCGGGAAATGTTCAAATTGTTTTCCACGAATGCCATCGGCCATAAAATTACCAATTTTAATTAAATCATTTTCGCCTGAAAGATATATATGAGCAAGGAAATTCATTGTTTTTGTAATATTTAGGATTCTGGAGAATGAAGGAATTATGATCGTCAGGTAAATATATAAAAAAAACTTTTTAAATCATTTTTGTTAAATAAACAAGCCGTCATTTAATCCTATTTATTTAACGATTATTTTAAAATCTTAGTGTTTCAATATCCCAGTAACTCAGCAACTTTTTTATATTTGTAACAAATAACCATAACTCACAAAAATGACTTTAATAAAATCAATTTCAGGAATAAGAGGAACAATCGGAGGGAAAGTAGGAGATAACCTGACTCCTTTGGATGCTGTGAAATTTGCATCGGCATACGGAACCTTTCTGAAAAATAATACTTCAAAAGAAAAACTGACCGTTGTAATTGGTAGAGATGCCAGAATTTCAGGACCAATGATCCATAATCTGGTCGTAAATACTTTGATAGGTTTAGGAATTAATGTAATTGATCTCGGACTTTCGACAACGCCAACTGTAGAGATTGCTGTGCCATTAGAAAAAGCAGATGGTGGAATAATTCTAACTGCTTCTCATAATCCAAAACAATGGAATGCGCTAAAGTTACTGAATGAAAAAGGGGAGTTTTTAAGTGGTGCTGAAGGTTCAAAAATTCTTGAGATTGCAGATGCTGAAGCTTTCGATTTCTCTGATGTAGATAATTTAGGGGATATTATAGTAAATGATGCCTATATGGACATTCATATTGATGAAGTCTTGAATTTACCATTGGTAGATACTGAACTTGTAAAATCTGCAAAATTTAAGGTTGTTGTAGATGGGGTAAATTCATCTGGAGGAATCATTATTCCGAAACTATTAGAACAAATGGGCGTTGAAGTTGTAAAGCTATACTGCGAACCAAACGGACATTTTCCTCATAACCCGGAACCTTTAAAAGAACATTTGACAGATATTTCAGAATTGGTTGTTAAAGAGAAAGCACATTTAGGGATAGTAGTCGATCCTGATGTTGACCGCTTAGCCTTTATTTGCGAAGACGGTGAAATGTTTGGAGAAGAATACACTTTGGTGGCTTGTGCAGATTATGTTTTAAGTAAAACTCCAGGAAACACAGTTTCGAATATGTCATCATCACGTGCATTACGCGATGTAACTAATGCACATAGCGGTAACTACGAAGCAAGTGCAGTAGGTGAAGTAAATGTTGTAGAGCTGATGAAGAAAAATAATGCTATTATTGGTGGTGAGGGCAATGGTGGAATTATTTATCCTGAATCACACTACGGCAGGGATAGTTTGGTTGGTGTAGCATTGTTTTTAACACATTTAGCAAACAAAAAGATATCAGTTTCAGCATTGCGTGCTTCCTACCCTGAATATTATATGAGTAAAAATAAAATAGAATTGACACCACAAATTGATGTTGATACGATTTTAGTTGCCATGACTGAAAAATATAAAAATGAAGACATTTCGACAATTGATGGAGTAAAAATTGATTTTGCGGGAGAATGGGTTCATTTAAGAAAATCAAATACAGAACCCATTATTCGAATTTATACTGAAGCCCCTTCTCAGGAAAAAGCTGATGTTTTAGCACTTCGAATAATTGATGAAATAAAAGTTATTGCCGGTATTTAAGTTTTCAATATCAGTTAGAAAAAAAGTTTGATGAAAATTTAGTTCATCAAACTTTTTTTTTCTAATTCAATTTTTTTAATACTTTTTAACCTTGCTGAGAGCAGTTTTATAATTTTCATTTACTTTCTCCCAATTGATTAATTTGTAAAAAGCATCAATATAACTTCCTTTTCTATTCTGATAATCCAGATAGTAGGCGTGTTCCCATAAGTCAATTCCTAAAATAGGCGTACCTGGTATCAGGGCATTTCTCATTAGAGGATTATCCTGATTTTCGGTAGTTGTAATTTGTAGCTTTCCTGCTTTGTCAACAATTAACCAAACCCATCCGGAACCGAATTGTTTGGTTGCCTCATTTTTAAATTGAGTAGTAAGATTCTTAAAAGAACCAAATTCTTTGTTAATAGATCCGGCTAAAGTATCTTTAGGAGTTTGTTCTTTAGGAGTTAAAATATCAAAATAAAGAGTGTGATTATAATAACCTCCAGCATTTTGACGAAGTTTGGCATTATTCAGATCCATTTTTTTCAGGATATCTTCAATAGAAGCATTTTCAAACTCAGTTGATGCTATTTCTTTGTTTAGGTTATTGGTATAGGTTAAATAATGTTTAGAATAATGAGTTTCTAAAGTCAATGATCTTATAGCCGGAGCTAAAGCATCGTATCCAAAAGGTAATTTTGTTAATGCAAATGAACCTTCATCTGCCTTTACGTCTGCAGGCGTTCCTATTATAATCTTTTCTTCTTTTGTTGGCAAAGGAACTTCAACAACTTCGGTTAACTTATTTTCATTACAGGAAAATAACATCAGTAACGAAGTTGTGAGAGTAAAACGAATGATGTTTTTCTTCATAATCTAATTATTTTGATGTAAGTGAATTGATTATTTCAATATAATTCTCTTTTGCTTCTTCAATTGATATATGACTAATTTGCATCCATGCATTTGTTTTAAATGCATCTCGTAGACCAAAACTTTCAGATTGATTGTATACAGCTGTACCAAATGTAGCTTGTTTATAATAAGCATAAAGCCTTAGCTGCACATCTTGTGGAAGTGAGGCCTGTGTCATTTTCATAGCTATTTCTACAGCTTCAGAAAAACGAATATCTAAATCTTTTTTAGTCATTAAGCTTTTGTGGCGATAATAGTTTTACCTCCAATTGCTTTTTGGCCTAAAACCACATCGATTGGAGTACCCAAAGGTAAAAATAAATCTACTCTCGAGCCAAATTTAATAAAACCTGCATCGGTTCCCTGAATAACCTGCATTCCTTCCTTTGCGTAATTTACAATTCTGCGTGCCAATGCACCAGCAATTTGTCTGTAAAGTATTTGTCCAAAGGTATCGTTCTCAATTACAACAGTAGTTCGCTCGTTTTCTTCACTAGCTTTTGGATGCCATGCAACTAAGAATTTACCAGGGTGATATTTACTAAATTTAATAATGCCATCCATTGCATAACGTGTTACGTGTACGTTAATTGGAGACATAAAAATAGAAACCTGTAAACGTTTATCTTTAAAAAACTCACCTTCATAAACTTCTTCAATAACTACTACTTTTCCGTCTACCGGGGCAAGAATTTGGTCGCTATTTCTGATTGCAATCCTTTTCGGATTTCTGAAAAATTGTAGAATAATAATTAAAACAGCCAAAGCAAAAATTTGCACTAGTTTCTGTAACCAATAAATATTAATAAACTGGTCAGCTAATAAAACTACAATAACAGTAAAAACTACACCTAATAAAATCGATGGTCCTCCTTCTTTATGAAACATAATATAAAATTTGATAAAATAAAAATATAACTGGTGCTACAAATATAACACTATCTAATCGATCTAAAACACCACCATGACCCGGCATTATTGCTCCACTATCTTTTACACCTGCAATTCTTTTAAACTTAGATTCAATTAAATCTCCTATTGTTCCAAAGATACTGGCAATTAAAGCAATAATCATCCAGATTAAAATAGATCTGCTGCTGAAATCAGGATTGGGCTGAATGTATAATTTTGAAATTAAAAAACCTGCAAAAGCGGCAAAAACTGTTCCTCCAAGAAATCCTTCAATGGTTTTTTTTGGAGAAATGCGTTCAAATAGTTTGTGTTTTCCAATAGATTTCCCTACTAAATAGGCAAATGTATCATTGGTCCAGATCAAAATAAATAATCCGATAATAATTTTCGGATTATAGTCATTGGTGCCAAAAGAAATTTTAATAATAAATACAAAAGGTAATGTAATGTATCCCAATAAATACAAGTATTTTGAAGAAGTACTTATTTTCTGTACATTATCATAAAATAAAAATAAAATACATTTAATAGCTATAACAATAGTTACAGCAAGCAATATTAAGTCTAACTGTTGTATATTGGTATTTAAATCTAATTTTGAATTAAAAGTACTGTCCAAATATTGAGTAATCTCTTTATTGTAATGACTAACCAATATGATGGCTGTGTATAATAAAATGCCAAAAAGAATTGAAAATACTTTATTAAGATTGACTAAATTACAAAATTCGTAAGTAGCAATAATTAAAAAAATGCCAAAAAGAATAATAAAGCTTTCGGTAGAAAACAGAATAGAAGTTAGTAATAAAGCGATATAAACAGCACCAGAAATGGTTCTCTTGAGTGTTTCATTCATCTTAAAGGTCCTCTAAGAGCAATAAATACAAATTTTTTGCAACACTTCCGTATTGGGTAAAATCTTCTTCTTTTGCTTTTTCGAAATATTTTATGGTGGTAATATTCGTAGGGTAATCTCTTTCGTATTTTCTTTTAATAGCGCTTAAACCATCGCTTTTCATAGGCAGGATTTGGCTTGTAGTTGCTATTATGACAATATTTGCCGGCAACTCGTTTGGTTTCTCTTGTCTGATTTGTTTTGATGAAAATAAAATTGAACCTTCATCAGCAATAAGATTTTCGCAGGAAGCCAATAAAAATTTTGGACTTTTAGGCGAAATATAAAGTAGTTTGTTCTCTTCTAATAAAGGAAAAAGTCCTGATTCATAACATAAAGCTTCACTTTCAAACCAATCATTTTCTTCTAAAATATTTTCTAACTGTTCTTCAACTTCCTGTTTGTTTTCGCAATACAAAAATTTTCCTCCATTTTTCTTAAAATTAAAAATGAATTGTTCATCTATAGATAAATGACTGTTGGGGGTAGGATTGTTTCCATACTCACTTTCATTTTCTTCGTCAGATGAAGTATTGGCAGAGCCAAATATTTTTTTGAAAAAACTCATTTTATGTGAAATACTTTACATGTTAATTGAAAACGTTCAAAGATAAAAAAATCTTAATTCAAAAGAGGTATTTGAATTAAGATTTTAAAAAATATTAAATATTTCCTTGAAAATTTATGAAACGACTTCTCCTAAATTTTTGTCAAAAGTACGTTTCCCAAATATTGTTTCTAAGTCATCTTTAAAAATAACTTCTTTTTCAATCAATATATCGGCAAGCTGATTTAACTTGTCTTTGTTCTCTTCTAAAATTTGAATGGCTCTTTGATATTGACCTTCAATTAATTCTGAAATTTCGGCATCAATAATTTTTGCTGTTTCATCAGAATATGGTTTAGAAAAGTTATATTCACTCTGTCCTGTTGAATCGTAATAGGTAACGTTTCCAATTTTATCATTCAGACCGTAAATCGTTACCATGGCTCGAGCCTGGCGTGTAACTTTTTCCAAATCGCTTAATGCTCCTGTCGAAATTCTGTCAAAAGTTACTTTTTCAGCAGCTCTTCCGCCCATTGTGGCACACATTTCGTCCAGCATTTGGTCAGTTCGTACAATTTGTCTTTCTTCTGGTAAATACCAGGCAGCTCCTAAGCTTTGTCCACGAGGAACAATAGTTACTTTGATTAATGGAGCAGCGTGTTCTAGCATCCAGCTTACAGTTGCATGACCGGCTTCATGTATAGCGATTGCTCTTTTTTCTTCTGGAGTAATAATTTTATTTTTCTTTTCAAGACCACCAATAATTCTGTCAACAGCATCTAAGAAATCTTGTCTGTCGACTGCTGCTTTGTTATTTCGGGCAGCAATTAAGGCAGCTTCATTACAAACGTTTGCAATATCAGCACCAGAGAATCCCGGGGTTTGTTTTGCTAAGAAATCCAGATCAAGACCTTCTACTTTTTTGATAGGAGCGAGGTGAACAGCAAATATTTCAGCTCTTTCGCGAATATCCGGTAAGTCAACAAAAATTTGTCTGTCAAAACGGCCTGCACGCATTAAAGCTTTGTCAAGAACATCGGCTCTGTTGGTTGCAGCTAAAACAATTACGTTTGAGTTTGTACCAAAACCATCCATTTCGGTTAGTAATTGGTTTAAGGTGTTTTCTCTTTCGTCATTTCCGCCAGACATATTGCTTTTTCCTCTTGCTCTACCAACAGCATCGATCTCATCAATGAAAATGATAGCCGGAGATTTTTCCTTGGCTTGTTTGAATAAATCACGAACACGTGAAGCACCAACACCTACAAACATTTCCACAAAATCAGAACCGGATAATGAGAAGAAAGGTACCTGAGCTTCGCCTGCAACAGCTTTCGCTAATAAAGTTTTACCAGTTCCCGGAGGTCCTACAAGTAAAGCTCCTTTTGGAATTTTACCGCCAAGGTTAGTATATTTTTCAGGGTTTTTAAGGAATTCTACAATTTCCTGAATTTCTTCTTTTGCACCTTCTAAACCTGCAACATCCTTAAATGTTGTTTTAATATCTGTTTTTTCATCAAAAAGTTTGGCTTTAGATTTTCCAATGTTGAAAATTTGTCCGCCACCGCCACCTGCACCACCTGACATTTTGCGCATAATAAAAATCCAGACACCAATAATGATGATGATAGGGAGTAAGCTTACTAAGATATCACTCCAGTTGCTTGCTTCCTTGAAATCATAATCGACTAATTTTTTTGCAGCCTTCGCCTTGTCAAGTTTTTCCTGAAAAGATTTCAGATCACCAAACTTTGTGGTGTAATGAGGTCCCTTATTAGGCCGGTCAAACATATCCCTAGCAACCTTTTTATTTGCTGGATCTTTTAACGCTGCATCAGAAAGATAAATTTCAGCATCTTTATTATTGAAAATAATAACATTTTTAATTTGCCCTTTAGCTAACATATTATCAATGTCAGACGATTTTAATTGAGCAGGTTCGCTTAAATTTGACCCTCCTGTTGCAAAACTTATAAATAAAAATACAAGGAGTATAGCGGTGTATATTAACCAGGGACTTATCTTAAATTTACCCGGATTTGGATTATTATCTTTAGCCATTAGTAGAGAAAGTTTCTTTTAGTATTTGTTTTCGATTGTAGTTATTTTGGCATCACCCCAAAGGCTTTCGATATTGTAGTATTCACGAATATGCTTTTGAAAAACATGCACTACGATATGCACATAATCCATAAGTACCCATTCTGCATTATCGGTTCCTTCTACGTGCCAGGGTTTATCTTTTAAGTCTTTAGATACTGTTTTTTGAATTGAGTTTACAATGGCGTTAACCTGAGTATTTGAACTTCCGTTACAAATCACAAAATAGTCACAAACTGCCGTTTCTATTTCTCTTAAGTCCAGAATATCGATATCGTTTCCTTTTACTTCTTCGATTCCTTTGATTATGTTCGCCAATAGAACATCATTATTAATAGTCTTTTTCGCCATGAATTATTTTATATGAATTTGTAAAGTTACCAAAATTTGTGATTATTTTTGAACCTTAACAAAATATTAAATTAAGTTATTTAAATTACTTGAATGAAACTAATCAAACTCGATGCCATAGATTCAACAAACGACTTTCTTAAGGCATTATCAAGTCAGGAAGAACTAGATAATTTTACAGTGGTAACGGCTGAAAATCAGACAAAAGGCAAGGGGCAGATGGGGGCTAAATGGGAGTCTGAATCCGGTAAAAACTTAATTATGAGTATTTTGGTGAAGGATTTTTTATATGATAATGAGCAGGTTTTTAATATGAGTGTCATAGTTTCATTAGCCGTTATTGAAACATTAAAATCTTTAGATATTCCTGGTTTAAGTATAAAATGGCCAAACGACATTATGTCAGATAATAAAAAAATTGGTGGCATACTTATCGAAAACACGATTAAAAGTGATGGCAGGATTGTGTCAGTAATTGGATTGGGGTTAAATGTTAATCAGATAAATTTTGGACATTTGCAACAAGCTTCTTCTTTAAAAGTAATTTGTAACGTTGAATTTGACAAAGATTCTTTATCATTTTTAATTATTGAAAAAATAAAAGAAAAAATAGAGTTCTGGGAAACTAATTCTGCTCTTTTTTGGAAAGAATATTTCAATTCGTTATTCCGAAGAGGGATTCCAACACCATTTAAAAACCTTTATAATCAAAATTTCATGGGGATAATTAAAGGAGTTTCTTCTGTCGGAAAAATACAAATTTTATTAGAAGATGATTCGGTTTCAGAATTTGATATTAAACAAATCCAAATGCTTTATTAATTAAAATATCTGCAAAAACAGATACTTTTTATAATACCAATAAATTCTTTTATAGTTCGGAAATTTTATGATACAATGTCGATATCCTATGATAACAGACTTTTTTAGCGCATATTAAATTTATAATCGGTATCGGAAAAGTATATTTTTTCAAGTTGGTGAAATAAAAAAAGTCCTGATTTATAGCCAGGACTTTTAATTTTATCAATAATAAGTAATTATAATTTAGTCATATTGTTCGCCAGAGTTTCAATAAATTTACTAATTGGCCCCTTAATCATCATCGCCATCATTGGATTAAATTCTCCTTCAAACAATAATTGAACAGCACTTGAAGAGTCAGTAACGCTTTCGATATTTGAAACTAGAGTAAAAGGTAGTTTATCACTTGCAGCTCCTAAAACAATTTTGCTTGGGGCTGATTTTTCTTTCATTTTTAATTTTATTTCTGGCATACCTTTCAGTCCAAAAATAAAAGCATCTTCACCAATTACTTCAAATTTAGCAATGTTTTCAGGCATTAATTTTTCAAAATTCTTTACATCACTCAATAAATCAAATAAATCCTGAGCTGATTTCTGAACGGTAACTTTTGGACTTTCTAAGTTCATATTTTTATTTTGTTTGTTTTAATGTAAAATTATTCCTGTCTCCAAGTAGATGGACTGACACTCCAATCCTGTAAGGCACTTTGTTGGTCTTCGCTTATGTATTGCTTTTGAACTGCTAAATCCAATAAATTAGCATAATTACTCAGTGTGTACAAGTCAATATTTGCATTTTTGAAGTTTTCTTCAGCAACATTAAAACCGTAAGTAAAAATAGCTGCCATTCCTTTAATATTAGCCCCTTCATTACGTAATGCTTCAACAGCCATTAAGCTGCTTTTTCCTGTGCTGATTAAATCTTCAACAACAACAACGTTCTGGCCTTTGTGCAAAAAACCTTCAACCTGGTTTTGTCTGCCATGTTTTTTGGCTTCTGGTCGTACATATACAAATGGTAATCCCAGACTTTCGGCAACAAGAATTCCAATTCCAATGGCTCCTGTAGCAACACCAGCAATAACCTCTGGTTTTCCAAATTGTCTTTCTATGTTTTTAGCAAATTCATCACGAACATAATTTCGGATAGCAGGAAATGAAAGAATTAACCTGTTATCACAATAAATAGGTGATTTCCATCCAGACGCCCATGTAAAAGGATTTTCTGGATTCAATTTAATTGCATTTATTTGCAAAAGCAATTCTGCTGTTTTTTCGGCGGTATCTTTATTAAAAATCATAGTACAAATGTATAAAGTTTTTGTGAACGACAAACCACTTTTTTTGACAAATGAAATCTCAAAAGAGACTAATTTTCAATTATTCCTATTGGAAAGTATTGATATAGAGCAGGTAATCGTGAAAATGTTTCAAAATAAAATTCAGAAAGCTTACCTGTATCACCCTGATGAAAAGGAAATAATGAAAACTTTGAAAGCCAAAATACCGGTAAATAAGGCAGGTGGCGGCTTTGTGTATAATAAAAAAGGAGAAGTTTTATTTATTTTTAGAAATGGAAAATGGGACTTGCCAAAAGGCGGAACTGAAAAAGGAGAAGAAATTGAAGATACAGCCATGCGGGAAGTTGAAGAAGAAACCGGTGTTGGTAAACTCCGAATTACAAATAAACTCCAAAAAACATATCACGTCTTTAAACGTAACGGAAAATATAAATTAAAAATCACACATTGGTTTGAGATGCATTCAGATTTTGAAGGTATACCACAAGGTCAGCTTGAAGAGGGTATAGAAAAAGTTGCCTGGCTAAATCCTGAACAAATCAAAGAGGCCTTGAAAAACTCTTATGAAAACATCAAATTATTATTTGAAAAATAGCATCTTTTATAAATTCATATTTACCCGGAGAATTCTATTTTAGAATAGAATTCTCAATACCAAAAGTACTCTGTTTTCATCCTTGAAGTTAAAAAGAGTAAAACTAAATTACAAATTTTAAAATCGTAAAAGTTACATAAAATCACTGATTATTAGCGAATTGAATCAAAAATAATTAACTATGTACTTTTATGAAGAACTTTATAATTCTTAATTTTTTGCATTACCGCACATTTTTAGCAACGCTATTCATGTTAATTTTTTTAACAATTTATTTTTGAGCTATTATTATTACTAAATTATTAAAAGTTCAACCCTCCCTAACAACTGTTATTTTTTTCGCTACTTTAGTACACCACCAAATATTAATCCGTTTAACTTAATGATTATTAATGAAATACCTTAAAAGAGGTGTTGAGAATTTCTATGCTTTTAAGTTAAATTATTATATAAAACCAGGATGCTGAAAAGGGTTTTTTAGAGTAGGCTGAATTTTAATTATTACTTATTATGTCCTCAACACATTTTTTTATTTCATTCAGCATCATAATGATGATGCTAAGTTTAGTTTCTGAACGGGCTGCAAATTTTATTAAATTATATTTTCAGGGAAAAGAAATTTACATTCCTTTCATTTCCAAGATAAAGGGGAAATGGCAATATTATTTAAAAGTTAGACTTGAAATATTAGCTTATAAACAGCCAACTGAAATGGCTGAAAAAGAAAGAGAATATAGGGTTATGATTATCAACGTTCTTGTAGGAATCGTTATTGCCTCACTCGCCAATGCCAGTCTCTTCGAATTAATAAAACAAATCAGTAGTAATGAAAATGAAAGTATTGCCATTAAAGGAATTCTCTTTAACAATGATAATGCATGGAATCTAATTGTTGGGGCGATTTACATGCTCTTTTTTTTATGGTCGATGAGTTTAATTCTTTTTAGCCGCTTGCCTGAATTTGAAAGTGACAATAAAAAAAAGAATTATAAAACTCCTTTAATTATTTGGTTTGTTACAACTGTAATAATAGTAATTGTTTATAAGATTGGTGAGAACATGAAAGATCCTTTTCGTACCGATTTGGACTTCTTGTCAATCGTTAGGCATGTTATGGGTTATATTTTTACCGGATTATTCTTAAGTCTAGGTTCAAAATTTTGGCATGATTTACTTGATATTTTCTTTCAGTTAAAAAATACACAGCAAGTACTATCGGACAAAAAGACCTATACGGATTATGATAGTGCTGATAAATTAATTTCGTTAGCTGAAACCCCGCAATATGATATAGCAGAAGGATTATATGGCATATATAAGGATCAAATTAAGGACATTGAAGGAGTAGTTTCACATGGTTTGACCACTGTCTTAGATGATACCACCAAACTTTATAAAAAAATTATCGAGGTCGAATTTACCAATCCTGAAGCACAAGAAAAACTGCAAAGGCTTAAATTCAGTGGTAGTATTGTTTTGAAATTAAACACCTTTTATTTGAAGGATTATTTAAGAATTCTTAAAACAGATTATTTGAGGGCACTTACCACTACTGAAACACCTCCATTGTGTTATGTCTGCAATGCCGATTCAACTTCAAACATGGGGTCATTCAATACGCTAATCAGAAATGAAAAATACTATGCGGTTAGTAACCTACATGTTTTTGCAGATGAAAAGGAATTGATAGATTTTAACAGTGGGAAGATTAACCATTTTACCAAAACAGCTATTCACTTCAATATTCAAGGAAAGGTTTTTTTAAGCGATTTTGAAGCAGATGGTTTGCAGTTTGGCAATAAGAATTTTGAAGGGAAAGACCAATGTTTTGCTCCAATAACGAAAGATATTTATGTTGCCCACCAAAACTTCTTAAGTCAATATAACTTAAACAATTTTAGTCCTTCAAGAATGGTACTTTTTGGTGCTACAAGCAAGTATCTAGAAATACCCCGGTTTAGCGACCTTCAACCTACGGATTGTAGTATCAAATATAAGGGATTTGTCAAACAACTAAACTTGATAAAAATTGATTGCCAAAACGACAATAATGTAGATTTTGGTGATAGTGGTTCATTTGTGTACTACAAAATAAAAACAGGTCAGACTACTTCCATCAAAAAAGGAGTCATTGTCGCCAAAAGTCAAAATTTCGCCTTTATGTTCAGATATAGTAACTAATCTTAAAATTTAAAAATTATGAAAAAATATTTATTGGCATTATTCGTTAGTGCATTTTTTAACAATTATTCCTATGGACAATATGGCGTTTTCCTTGATAAAGATGCTTTACAAGTTTCAAAAATTGGAACTATTGGAACTATTACATTTCATGATGGCGACCCTAGTGGTGTAAAGACAAAAACTTCGGACGAAAAATTAGAAGCAAAAGTATTGACTACCGACTGCGAAAAAATCAAAGACAAAAAAGTTATTGCAATAAAAGAAGGTCTTGAATTTACATTTGCCATTGACTGCGATAAGAAAACAGTAGTTATTGGTTATTTAAAGTCAACACTAAATTTCACTTATGACAAAGAGTTATTTAAGCAGGTAAAAGATATAACGATACCACCAGTAGTAACTCCACCACCGCCTGCAACTACCGATTTATCTAACCAAGTTTCGGTGTATATTGAAAATGAAGAGATTAAAGCTGATTCAACAGGAAGCCTTAATAAAATCTTATTCTATGACGATAACCCTAAGACTAAAAAATTAGAATCAAAATTTACAGTTGATGAAAATAGTTTTGGAAAAGATTGCAAAAAAGATTCTGTCTCTGTTAGTGCTTCTTTAAGTTATGTTTTGGATTGTAATAATAAAGAAGTAACAATATTCCGAGGCAAAATTATAAAGGAAAATTTTAATTTTAAATTTAAATATAATAAAGACAGTAAAGTATTTGAATTTATAGCAAAACCGATTGAAAAAGTAGTTAAAGACATTGTTTTTTTTCCTTTAAACGAGAAAAGGAATAAAGACAGGAATAAAGAAGGTTCGTGCAGTATATTACATAAAAAAAATCGTGTTTTAATACTAGACGCCAATCCTTCAAAATGCCATAATTGTGACGGAACTGGCTTGTATAAATTTAAAAAGATTACGAAAGAGTCCTGTACAATCCAAGATGGAGCTGATAAAAAATTAGGGGAGGCATCATCTAATGGAGAAAAAACCTGTAGCTGTCCCAGAGTGAATGCCGAGGCCTTACCTATTAACCGTTATCTATCGGTATTAATTGAGAACTATAATTTTTATGACCTAGAGCAGTTTTCAATTACTATGAATGGCGAGAATTATAGCTACGACCAAGATTTGAAGAAAATATATGAAATTGCATTAGCTAAGCCAACTAAAGCTGATAATAAAACAGATGGTTCAAGTGCTGGCACAGGTAATGATCTTACTGAACGCTCAAATGGCAAACCATTAAATAATTACCTAAAGAGAATCATTGACATTTTAGATACCTACGAATATTTAAACCTGAATGACTTATATAAACTAGAAGAGTACAAGGATAATTTAGAAATTTATTACAATAATCATAAATCGGAATTTAATGACAAGGAGCCATTTTTTGATGAACAAGCCAAAGGTTACTTACAAAAAATAATGGCCTGGTTTCCTAAATATGTATCTCTAACTCCTATTTCTATTGATATTCCAGACAGGGATGAAGTGGATATAAGCTACACTATGAAAAATAAAGGAGCCAATGCAGTTACCAAACCGCTAGGGAATTTTAAGACTTTTGGTGGTGTTTCTGTTGACTATGGAGCCGCATTCTACCAAACAGATTTAAAAAACCAAAGGGTTTATACTAAAACCACAGGAACAGTAGCTGACAATAATCAGGATACAAGGGCATATATGTCTTCGAAAGACGGCGATTCTATCGGTTTTGGGCTGAATATTGGCCTCTCTTACCGCACCGGAATCCACATGAGGCCTACCTTTAACTTTGGCTTTTTCGTACCACTAGAAGAAGATATTACACCCTTTATAGCTACCGGACCAGGGATTGGCTTCTACAGCAAAAACTATAAAGTAAATTTTTCATGGGGGATATCATTGGGGAAAGTCAATAGCATAAAAGATGAGTATATAGAACATGACCCAGCTTCAGCCAATGTAGGACAATCCATAAATCTGAGTGGCCTGAATCTAACCAATGAAGCTTTAACCGAAAAAGTTTTAAAAACCGGCCACTACTATAGTATTTCCATAAGTTTTAATGTATTTAAATAATGAGTCATATTATGAAAAATATATTGCTTTTTTTGGGGCTTCTTTATTCAGCTTTGGGCTATAGCCAATTCAATTTTCCACAACAAGAAATGAAGTTAGATATTGAGATTAATCATCATTTAAAAAAAAAGGATTACCATCCTGAAATTTCTGGAATGACTATGTTAGAAAACGACTTTTATGTTGTTTGCGAGAAAGATAATCGTATTCTTAAATATGATACACAATTTAATTTAGTGGATTCAATCAAAATACCTCTATTAAGTGAATTACCTAAACCTGAATATGAAGGTATTGCTGTGTACAAAGACCATTTTCTTCTTTCCGATGAAAAAAATGTTACAATCATTGATTTTACAAATAAAACGATCATTCCTATTTCAGTGCCGGAAATAAACGGTATGAAAGATGATTCCGGAGTAGAAGGAATCGCAATAGATGCTGAAGCCAAAAAATGCTACTTAATGCAGGAAAAAACCGGAAGTAATGGATATAGCATTTTACTTGATTGTGATATAACTGAAGATAATGGTCATATTAAATTAACAACTAAAAATAGTATTATTATCAATCATACCTATTTAGGCAAAGAAAAAGATACTATCTCGCGTTATAGTGATATTTATGTTTACAACCATAAAATATATGCCTTGAAATTGCATTATCCGGAAAACCCAAAGTATTACATTGATGAAATAAATATTGATGCTATTCGTAAGGACAAACCTAAGGATTGGAAAATTGATAATTCAAACAAAAAGTACTTTAATAGCAAGGAAATTACAGATTTCATAAATAAAGAAGATTCCAATATTGAAGCTGTAGTACTTTCAAAAAAAGATAATTATTTTTATATAATCAATGATGATAAAATGAGCGATAAAAAGGATAAAACTACTTTGTATAAATTAAAAAACCCTTTTGAATAATTTTACTATTATAGTCGATTATGACAAATAGTAAGATAATCGATAGTAAAACTTAACAAAGAATTTCAAAAAGTTTTAAAATCATAAATTCTAAATAAATAAACCTTGAAGCCAGGAATGTTAAAACGAAAGATTATTATTAAGTTTGAGAAATCTTAAAATATATTTTGTCCCTGCTCCCCAAAGCGTTCCAATAAAAAGCTCCGCAAATGTGTCCTGACTTTGCGGAATTTTTCTTTAAAATCTACAGTCAAGTATATCTTGTGACAAAATTTTCGTTTCAAAAAAAAAATCACAAAAAGTGTGACAAAAATTTCAGTTCAAAAAAAATGTCACAATTCAGACTATAAAATGCACAACTAAAATACTTCTTTAGAATTGCCTATATGTGAGAAATTTGGTAGGTTTGAAGGAATTATATACATTAACAAAATGAAATTAGAAGTTCAGATAAAGGATCATAAGATATTTGCCCCTTTACAAAACAAGTGGTTAGTGCTCAAACCCGAAGAAAACGTTAGACAGCAATATATTTGCCGTTTGGTAAATGACTATGGCTTTGCTCTTGACCAAATGGATCAAGAAGTTAAAGTTAGCAATTCGCAACGTGGACAAGGTAGAGCAATGGCTGATATTGTTATTTGGAGAAATCCCAAAGACAAACACGAAAGCAAAAGTCCTATTGTGGTTGTGGAATGTAAAGCAGAACATATTACCGTTCGTGAAGAAGATTATTTTCAAGGATATAATTATGCCTCTTGGGCTGGAGCAGATTTTTTTGTTACTTCAAATATTAAAGAAACTCGAATTTTTAAAGTTATAAAAGGTAATATTCCAAAAAAGTTAGAAGAAATCATTGATATTCCTAAAGCAAATATTGTTAATGACGAAAAGAAAATCTCTGATTTATTAAAGCAAACCAAAGCCTTTACAAGAGATGAATTTTCTAAACTGCTTTTCAAATGCCACAATATTATTCGTAACAATGACAAACTATCTCCAGAAGCTGCATTTGATGAAATAAGCAAAATTTTGTTTATCAAAATTAGATATGAGCGTTCAAACACGGGTTCTCAAATATTTTCAAAAGAGAATTTTAAGAAAGCTAAAGAAAGTTACGACCAATTCAAGTCTAAAGATGCAAAAGATTTTTACCAAAATTTATTTGAACAAACTAAAGAAGATTTCAAAGATGATGATTTGTTTGAAGCATCAGAAATTATACGAATTCGTGAAAATAGTTTTGAAGCCATTGTTGAAGAATTACAAATTTACAACCTTTCTACAACCAGTGACGATGTCAAAGGAATTGCATTTGAGCAATTTTTAGGCAGAACATTTAGAGGAGAATTAGGGCAGTTTTTTACACCAAGAACAGTTGTTGATTTTATGGTTAAAGTGCTTGACCCCGAAGAGGGAGAAATCATTTGCGACCCTTGTTGTGGTAGTGGCGGTTTCTTAATCAAGGCGTTTGAATATGTAAGAGCCAAAATTGAGCAAGAAATACACGAGGAAAAAGAACGCATAAAATTACTTTATTTTGATGAAGCTTTTGATAAAATGCCTGAAAAGGAAAAAGAAAAAGTTGATGAAATCGTAAATGATTTGTTTGCCAAATTAAATGCAGAATTGGACATAAACAACGAAAAAAGTAGGTTGAGAGTATTGAGTTATGATTGTATTTTTGGTACAGATGCGAACCCAAGAATGAGCCGTACCGCCAAAATGAATATGATTATGCACGGCGACGGACACGGTGGCGTACATCATAATGACGGTTTGTTGAATGTAAACGGAATTTTTGAAAATAGGTTTGATGTTATTTTAACTAATCCTCCATTTGGGGCAAGAGTGGAGAAATCTTTAAAAATTAGCGAAGCAGATAAATATACAGACGAAGCCAGAATTATAAAATATCGTCAGCGTTATGGAAAAGCTTATGATGAAGCATTAAAACAAGTCAATAATAATATTGGTAAACCCTTATTGAGTTTGTATAAAACAGGAGCAATGAGTACGCTTACCGAAGTGCTATTTATTGAGCGTTGTCTTAATTTGTTGAAACCTGGTGGAAGATTGGGTATTGTTTTACCAGAAGGAGTTTTAAACAACACCAATTTGCAAAAAATTAGAGATTATGTTGAGGGTGTTGCAAAAATTATACTAATCACCTCTATTCCTCAAGATGTATTTATTGCCAGCGGTGCTACCGTCAAACCCAGTTTGTTGTTTTTCAAGAAGTTTACAGAAGCAGAAGCCAAAGAGTATAAAAGCATAAAAACAAAAGCAAAAAATGAAGTAGATTCAAAATACTTGATAAAGGTCGCTGAACAAAAGGAAGCTTTGGTTATGGTAGAAGCGGAATTGAATACTGTTTCTAAAGAAATAAAAGATTTTAAAACTTTCAAAAGAGGGTTGAAAGTTCAAGTGAATCAAGAAAAACTTGATGATTTATTTGAAAGAGAAACTCAATCTAAAAATAAAGTCAAAGAAGCTAAAAAAATCTATGTTGATGCTTTAAAACAATTTGAAACCGCAAAAGAAAATGAAATTAAAGCTTTGATTAAACAACGTTTTGATTACCAAATACCCATTGCCGAAGTTGAAAAAGCAGGAATTAGCACAACAGGTTCCGTAATTGAAAACGAATTAGAACCGCTTGAAGTTGAATTTACCGCTTATAGAAAAGCCAATAAACTTTGGGAAAATGTAATTGAAGAAGTAAAGTATGAAATTATAGACGAAAACATTTTTAGAATGGTTGCTGGAGAACCCGAAATATTTTATGGTAAATAAAACAAGAACTTATGCCTTTTATAAAAGTATATATTCATTTTGTTTGGAGTACAAAAAACAGACAACCCTTTCTTGCTACTAAAGAATTGAGGTTAAAAATGTGGAATCATATCAGAGAAAATGCCAATGAAAAAGGGATTTTTGTTGATTTTATAAATGGCTATAGTGACCATTGTCATTGTTTAGTATCGCTTGGAGTTGATCAAACAATTCAAAAAACAATACAATTGATAAAAGGCGAATCTTCTTTTTGGTTTAATAATCAAAAATTGATACTTGAAAAATTTCAATGGCAGGATGAATATTTTGCAGTTTCAGTTTCAGAATCTATGATTGACAAGGTGAGGAATTATATCAAAAATCAGGAAGAACATCATAGCAAAAAAACATTTCAAGAAGAGTATGATGAATTTTTTAAAAAATATGGATTTCAAAAATTTGATGATAAATAATATTTTGGCTAAAGCCAATTTAATCAAAATATAATGTTCCTCCAGATAAATCTGGAGGCAATTCAAAATTTGAGACATTTCAAAATTCGCAAACAATTCAAAATGAATAGGAATGGGTTTCAACCCATTCAAATAAATAATGAATTACAAAAATTGGCTTTAGCCAAAAGATAATAATGAAACAAAAAATAAACAATAATAGTTTTAAAATAGAACTTGGCGAACCCGAAACATTTTATGGTAAATAGTATGCAAATATCAAAATATATAACATTTGTTCCGTTTGCTAATTTTTCGAGTTGGGATGTAAAAACTTATGGTAATTCTAAATTATCATTTAACTTCATTTCTGTAAAATTAAATTCAGTTTTAAAACCTATTAAAACGGAATGGGTAGACATAAAAGATGATGAATTATATCCCATTTTAGGAGTCAAAGGACAGGGTAAAGGATTATATATAAATAGAGTTTCGAAAGGAAGTGAGTTGACAATGAAGCGCTATCAAAAATCAAAATTATTTCATCTTTTTTATTGTAAAGTTAGAACTGTTGGAGGGCAATGGGGTGTTGTATATCCTCAATTTGAAAATTCTTTTGGTTCAAGTAATATGCAATATCTAAAAATTGAGTTAGATATAATAAAGCCTGAATTTTTAGAACTATTATTAAAAGTAAAAAAACTAACTGACGAATGGGATAAAAATGCTATCGGTGCTGATGGAAGACATTTTACCTTATCCACTTTATTAAATTTAGAAATCCCACTTCCAACAATAGAAGAACAAAACAGAATCGTTGCCAATTATAATAACAAACTGCAACTTGCCCAGCAACAAGAACAACAAGCCAAAACACTCGAAATTGAAATTGAAAGGTATTTATTTGAGGAGTTGGGTGTTGAGAAAATGATTGTAAAACCTTTTGTCAAAGGTGTATTGAATCTATTTAATTTTTCTGAAATTTTTGATAGATGGGATTATAACAAAGGTTCAAGTTCTGTTTTTTCTATTTTGCATCAATCAAAATATCCTGTTAAAACTTTAGATGAAGCATTTAATTTCACTAATAGAAGTTGGAATAAAAAAGCACACAAAGAAAAAACTTTTACTTATGTTGAAATGGGTGGAATAGATGCAGGTTTAGGTATTGTAGAATCAACCAATTTAGAAGTTTCAAAAGCACCAAGCAGAGCAACTCAAACTATCTTAACAGGCGATTTGATTATTGGAACAACACGGCCTTATTTGAAAAAATTTGCAATTGTATCAGAGAAAAATAATGAAAACATTGCTTCTTCCGCCTTTCAAATTATTGCACCAAGCGAAAATTACTGTTTAGATTATTTACTTGAGTATATCAAATCAGAATTTGGAGTAAAACAATTTGAGTATTATATGACAGGTGCTTTATATCCTGCTATAACTTCAAAAGATTTGAGAAAAGTTCTAATTCCATTTCCACCAGTTGAAAAGCAAAAACAAATTTCTAACCATATGAATTCATTAAAAATAAAAATAAAAGAATTGAATGCTTTGAGTGCAAAAAATAGAGATGAAGCTATTGTTGAGTTTGAGAAAGAAATATTTAATTAAGATTATGCTAAACGGAGAAGAAATAAATAATACTTACAAATATGAAAATTTTATAAATAGAATTTTTAGAATAGATAAAAGATTATCAAAAGCAAGCAAAAGAGAGTTTGCAGATTTATTAATTGTCGAAAAGGGTTCGTTTGATTCAATTTTACCTAGTTATGAAATCCAATCAAAAGCTATCAAACAAAAAATCGAAAGAGCTTTTGAAATGCTATATAAATACGATTTAACAGAAAATGAGAAAAAGTGGTTACCTATCTTAATGAGTGAAAATGCACAAGCAAAAACAACTGTGGATTTTGTAAAAGTTATAGAAAGAGGATTAGAATTTACAGATAGATTTAAATAAATAATTATGAAGCTAAAAAACCTAAAAATTGTAGGTCAACATAAAAATTTTCAGAATCTTGAAATTGACTTTTCCAGTTGCAAAGGTGTTGCTGCTTTTATAGGGAATAATGGTAGTGGAAAAAGTAATATTCTCGAAGTTTTTAGCGCTATTTTCAAAGCTTTGTATCTTGATGAAAAAGATGAGTTTGCTTATTTTTTAGAATATGAAACTTTCAATACTATTTCTGTAAAAATAACAAGTAATGGAAAAGGTAGAGTTTTTGCTGTAAATGGAAATCCTGTATTTGATATAAAAGAGTATTTGCCCAAAAGGGTAATTGCTATTTACAGCGGTGAAGAAGACAGACTTTGGAGGAAGTATTACAGACCGGTTTACATGAACTACATAGCTGGTGTAAATCAATCCAATGTTTTGGAATACCCAAAAATGTTTTATTTGAACAAGTTTTATTGGAATATTATATTACTATCATTATTAGTTTCAGAAGCTAATGATGTAAAAGAATTTGTAAAAGAAAAGCTTGGAATTATAAACGTAAACGAAATAAAATTTAAGTTTTTTAAAGATCGCTACAAGAATTATAATAATAGTCCTGCATTAAGCTTTATTAAACAAATTGATAGTGTTGATTCCTATTCCTTGGAAAGTTTTAAAACAGTATTAGGAGGCGATTTTAGTTCAGAAGATTATAATTCGGATGACTATTTCACTGGTTACGACAGTACTGATGTGTTTCAAGCATTATATATCGCTTTTACTCCGGAAGACAAAAAAATAATTGACGACATTGAAATTACTTTTAATGACGATTTAAATGTTAGTTCTTTAAGTGAAGGTCAAAAGAAAATGCTTCTAATAAAAGCAACGTTAGAATTTGCTAGTTCTGAAGATACTTTAATTTTACTGGACGAACCTGATGCACATATACATATTAATAATAAAGAACAAGTAGTTAAAGTTTTTGAACCCTATGAAAACAACCGCCAAATTATAATTACTACTCATTCGCCAACACTTACGCAAAGTTTCAAAGACGAAAATGTCTTTATGCTTACTGATGGTGAATTAATAAAAAAAGACAGGCAATATATAATCAATGAGTTAACTAAAGATTTCTGGAATAAACATCAGCAGAGTAATTTTCTTGGCGAAAATAAAGATACTATTTTAGTAGAAGGTAAAACTGACATAACACATATTAAAACTGCTTTAGAAAAGTTGAGTTCTATTGATGAAAGATATAAAGTTTTAGATTTTAAATTTTTACCATTTAATGGAGCTAGTGGGTTAAAACTATTTGTAGATGAATTTCCAGTTAATAAAAACACGAAAACCTTTGCTTTTTTAGATAGAGACCAAGCAGGCTTTGAAGCTGTAAAAGAAACTCTAAATTTCAAGGGAACAAAAGATGAATTTAAAGGAGATGAGAAAAACAATATTTATATAAATTATATACCAAAAAAGGAAGGCCATACAAAGTCTGATTTTATAATTGAAGATTATTATCCCTTAAATAAATACAAAGACTTCTTATTTGAAAACGTAAGTTGTGTAACTGAAATGCCCAATCATTCAAGCAGTAGATTTAAAATTAAATTTGCGGAGAAAACAAAAGAATTTGAAATATCAGATTTTGATGGATTTAGAAAATTATTTGATTTAATTTTAGAAATAAGTAAATTAAATAAAATTCCTGTTGCTCCTATTGTAACTCCGCCAGTTTCACCTCAAAATGAAGCTTTCAAACAAGAAGAAACAAATGTTGAAAAAACAGACAAAGAAGAAGTGTCAGATGAAATTAAAAAAACATCATCAAATTTTGTCAATTTAAAACACAAAAAGAGTGGTATCGCAATTACTGAAAGTCAGCATTTAAGAAATAAGCCTGCTTTTGTAAAAAGAATGTATACTCTTTTGAAAGAAGAAATTTTAGAAAAAGATTCTTCTATTGTGATAGACTCGAAAGTAGAATATATTGCTTTTAAAAGAAACAAGAAAAATATTTTTGATATTAAAATACAGGACAAAAAAATAATTCTTTGGGTAAATAAAAAGAAAGGTGATATTCCTGTACAATATTCAGCATTATTTCAAGATTGTTCAGGAAAAGGTCATCACGGAAATGGCGACTATGAAATACATTTTAGTTCAGAGGCCGAAGTTAGAGGATTTATTGTAGTTGATGTAATTGATAGTATATTAAAATTATAGATTTATGGAATTTGGATTAAGAGATTTATTAACAATTGTTGGTATAGTTTGTACTACAATTGTTACTTTCTGATCAACAAGGTATAATTAGTCGAGATGAATAGGTTACATCCTAATTAATACTTTAAGAAAAATCCTAAATTTTTCTTAAAGTAAAATATTACATATTCAACTATCGTTCAATGTGTATTATTAACTTTAAATCCTTTTTTATGTCTTATTCCATTAGTAAAATCACCTCTGTAGCAGACTGTGATTTATTACTTGCTTGGGCTGCAAAAGAAAGAGCAGACCTCAATTTCAAAAAACTTTCTGAGGAAAGATTAACGACCAACTACAGCGCCACCTCTATCGAGATCGATGCTGAACTACAAGCCATCACCACTGAGATTGCGTCAACAGAAACCGTTATTGCGGCCCTGCCAGCGGGTAATAGCAAAGAAGATGCGATTAAGAAAAAAGTAAAACTAGAATACAAAAAGTTTTTACTTGAAAATCGTAAAGAAAGTTATGGTGTGGTTGCCCTATTAGAAAAAGAGCTCGATTTAACCATGGTTACACTCGAACTCGCAGAAATTGATACTTTCTCGGCAGCCATAACCACCCGAAAAGCAGAATTGTAGCAGTGCAGTTGTAGATAAGCAAAGAGGTTGTTCGAGAGAGCAACCTTTTTTTGGGTAAATAGATCTGCTCCTAGATTGAGAACATTATAAAAAACGTTTTGCTCTTTTGAGTTCAATTGCCTTTGGCTTTAGCCAAAGGTTATTTAGAAATTGTATTTATTGGCTTTAGCCAAAATGGTATAACTCTTTTGGCTAAAGCCAATTCAATAGTTAACCTAAATTCCGTTGACTAAAGTCAACGGCAATTGAAAAACAATAGTAACCTAAATTTAAGATAAACAGAATTAACTCTATTTTCATTTTGTGACATTTTTTTCAAAACGAAAAAAAAATCACAAAATCGGTGGCAAAATTTTCATTTCAAAAAAAATGCCACAATTTCTGTGGCAAAAAATTCGTTTTAAAAAAAAATGCCACAACTGTAACCCCCATAAAAAAATAGCAGCTAACTATGAACCAAGATAAAAAAATAAGAGAACTACTAGGCTTGAGACAGGAGGATATGGCAATACTTTTGCGGGTTACTCGAACGCAGTGGTCAATGTATGAAATAGGAAAGCGAGATTTGCCGCTTGTAGCGCAACTAAAATTGGGCGAATTGCTTGCCTTTATTCAAGAACCCAAAAACGCAACAATTGATAGTTTCGTGGATCTAAAGAGTGAAGAAGCCAAAGCAAAAAAAGTTTTTGAAAACCTAAAACTGATTAATAAACACCGACAAATCCTCACGGAATACAAACTAAAAGCTATTGAAAAAAAATACGAAGCGGGCGTTACTACCTTGCGCTTTATTCATTTTTTAGAAACCAAAGACCAACAAATAGTTGCCGAACAAGAAATGGTACTAACCGTATTAAAAGCAAAAGCCGAAGATGCAATGCGAAAAAATGGTTTACCGCTTCAAGCAAAATATCGGTTTAAACTGAAATCACTTTTACAAGAAGAGGTACTATTGAATGAAATGGTACAGGAATAGTTTTCAGATTGCAGATTTTAGGTTTCAGATTCTTCCAACTTCCAACTCCCATCTTTTCTCACAACTGAACACTAAAAACTGCCATCTGCCAACTTTTTCCCTACCTTTGCCAAATGAATAAAAATCACCATTCTAATAATATACTTTCGAACTTAGGGATCAAAAGCCTAAACGAAATGCAAGAAGCTGCGCAGGATGCTATTTTAAACGAAAATAATGTTCTATTGCTTTCTCCTACAGGATCAGGAAAAACATTAGCTTTTTTACTGCCAATTTTAGAATTATTACAACCTGAAATTCTTTCGGTTCAATGTTTAATTTTAGTTCCTTCGCGCGAATTGGGTTTGCAAATTGAACAGGTTTGGAAAAAAATGGGAACCAGTTATAAAGTGAATATTTGCTATGGCGGACATTCTATAGATACAGAAATTAAAAACTTAAGTAATCCACCAGCTGTTTTAATTGGAACTCCGGGCAGAATTGCAGATCACATTGACAGAGAAACTTTTAGGACAGATAAGATTCAGACTTTAATTTTGGATGAATTTGACAAATCACTACAACTGGGTTTTCATGAGCAAATGTCTTATATTATTGGAAAGTTATCAAAATTAAACAAGAGAGTACTTGTTTCAGCGACTTCAGATATTGAAATTCCAAAGTATACCAGAGTAATTAATCCAACAGTTTTAGATTTTATTACAGAAGAAGAAGAAAAAGCGAATCTTTCGATGAAAATGGTGGTTTCGCCAGCCAAAGATAAATTAGGAAGTCTATTTAATTTGATTTGTTCTTTGAAATCACAATCCGCTATTATTTTTTGTAACCATCGTGATGCGGCTGAACGGATTAGTGATACTTTGAATGAGAAAGGAATTTACGCTACTTATTATCATGGAGGAATGGATCAGGAAGAACGTGAGCGCGCCTTGATTCAGTTTAGAAATGGAAGTATGAGTTACTTAATTACAACTGATTTAGCAGCCCGTGGTTTGGATATTCCTGAAATGAAACACGTAATTCATTATCATTTGCCCTTAAAAGAAGATGAATTTACACACAGGAATGGTCGTACGGCACGTATGGAGGCTTCGGGTACAGCTTATATTATCATCCACGAAAGTGAAAAACGATTAGATTATATTGATTATGAAATGGAAGTATTAAAGGTAAGTGATATAACTACTTTACCGAAACCACCGGAGTTTCAAACCATTTATATCAGCGGTGGAAAAAAAACAAAACTGAATAAAATTGATATCGTTGGATTTTTTTCTCAAAAAGGAAAACTCGAAAAAGGTGATTTGGGTTTGATTGAAGTAAAAGATTTTGTCTCTTTTGCAGCAGTAAAATATAATAAAGTAAAAGATCTGCTTAAAAATGTAAAAGATGAGAAGATGAAAGGCAGGAAATTCAAGATTGAAGTCGCAAGAAAAGTCATAAAAAAGGAAGAATAGGAATGATTTTTTTAGTTATTTTATAAAATTTGAGTAAAAAAAACAGCTAATTTTTCTTTTTGATTTTTTTGTAATTTGTTGATTATGAAAATATTGCGATTTTTTTAACTAACGAATAAATCAATATTGAGTAAAATTCACAATTTATTGTTAACCAAACTGTAATTTTAGAAGTAATTTTTCATAATTTCGGCGTTCATTAAAGTAGTAAAAAAATTAACCCCAATTCATTATGAAAAAGATTATTACCCTTGCCATTTTGTTATTTAGTTTTGTTTCATTTGCACAGATCAAAGTTCTAGAAACTGTACCGGTTGAAAAATTAGGAAAAGTAAATAACAACTATATTCAAAAAATCGGAGATGAATACACTGTTTATTATACTAGTATTGTAAGTGATGGCGATGATTCTTCAACCTTAAGAAAATTCTCTTTCAAAAACGTTAATAACGATTATACAAATCTTTACAATATTATTATAAATGGTTTTAGTGCAACTCCATTGTATGATATTAAATTAGAACTACCGAATAATTACATTTGGTTGCATTATACAGGAAGTACTTTACCTGAAAAAGCTACAGTTCAGTTTATGGTTTCTAGCAAAGATGCTTCTTCAGGTTCAAGTAATGTTTCTGAGCCGTTAGTAAAAGATCAGATTAATAAATTATTTCAAAAATAATTTTATTCTCAATAAAATGAAAGGGCTTTTCAATATCTGAATGGCCCTTTTTCTTTGTGAAAAATTTAAAAGTTTTACTTTCTAAAATTTTTATGATTGCGTTTTCGTTTATAATGTGATTGCTTAAGGTTTTTTTTATCTTCAGAAATTACACTGATAGTACCGTCAATTTCCAGCATACATAATTTTACTTCTGTATAGTGTTCTACACCATGTTCCCGAATGGCTTCTTTTAATTCGTCGTTAGAAATGTCTAATTTGCTTAAGGCTTTAAAATCTAATTTTCCATTGTGAATTAAAACTTCGGGTTTATCCAATAACAATTCATCCAATATTTTATACTTCCGGGTTAATTTTTTAATTATAAAATTAATTACAAATAGTACCAGCGCAGCCACTAAACCTCCCCAAAGACTCGTGTCTGAGCCAACCATTGCATTTTGAACAGAGTTGCTAATTAATAGAATCAGGATAATATCAGCGGTATTTAATTGCGAAAGTTCTTTTTTACCAAAGATTTTTAATGCTATTGTCATAAAAAGATAGACAGCAGCACTTCTTAAAATGATATCTAAGTAGGGGAACAACATATTTTTTATTTTAAAGTTTTAAAAAAGCTTTCTCAAAAATATGTTGATGACAAAGCTTTTAAAACAAGGTATAAAATTTAGAGAGTGTATTTAAGAGCACTTAGAATTATAATTTAAAATTCTTTTCAATAGCTTTGATCATTTCACCGGCAACATCTTTGTTCGTGGCCCCTTCAATGCCCTCAAGACCAGGGGAAGAATTTACCTCTAATAACAAAGGTCCTTTAGAAGAGCGGATGATATCAACCCCAGCTACCTTTAAATCCATTGCTTTTGCGGCTTTTATAGCAATTTTTTTCTCCTCAGAAGTTACTTTGATTACAGATGCAGTTCCTCCAAGGTGTATATTGGCTCTAAATTCTCCCGGCATAGCTTCGCGCTGAATGGCGGCGACCACTTTTCCGTCAATGACAAAACAACGAATATCTTTTCCGTTTGCCTCTTTGATGAATTCCTGAACCAGAATGTTTGCATTTAAGCTTTTAAAGGCATTAATAACACTTTCTGCAGCTTTTTTGGTCTCGGCCAAAACAACGCCTTTTCCTTGTGTTCCTTCTAGTAACTTTACAATTAATGGCGAACCGCCAACCATTTTAATGAGGTTATCAGTGTCCAATGGTGAATTAGCAAAACCAGTGGTAGGAATATCGATACCACTGTTTAAAAGCAACTGTAAAGAGTATAATTTATCACGCGATTGAGTTATAGCTGTAGCCGAATTTAAAACAAAAACCTTCAAAGCTTCAAACTGACGTGTCAAAGCACAACCATAAAAAGTAATGCTAGGTCTAATCCTCGGAATTATAGCATCAAACTGATTTAAGATTTTTCCGCCTCTGTAATGAATTTCCGGAGTCTTCGCATCTAGTTTCATGTAACATTCTTTAATATTCAAAAAATGCATTTCATGTCCACGCATTTCGCCGGCTTCCATGATTCTTTTATTACTGTATAATTCCGGATTACTGGCCAAAAGCCCAATTCGTAATCCGGAAGCTGCTTTTTCAGAGTTTTGGTATAGCTCTTTTAATGTTTCTGTAGATGGCTGTCCTAACATATATTTCTCTTCAGGATCTACCAATACACGGCCGCTCATTGCTTCACGGCCTAAAAGCATACGAAAACCCATTGAATCGCGATTGGTCAATGTCATTTCGATTGGCCATTTTATTTCACCAAGCTTAATACTGGTCTGGATTACATAACGATGTTCCCTGAAGCCGCTTGAACTTTTTACAATTCTTTTGTCAACCAATGGAGCTTCACAATGAATGACAGTTTTGATATTATTTTGGATTGGATTAATGTCAAATTTCACCCAATTGGCATCATTTTTTATAAAAGGAGCTATGTTTATAGCGTGCATAGCCGAAGTTTTTGCACCAGAATCCACACGGGCTTTAATTGTAGGGATCCCAAGATCGGGAAATGCACACCATTCTTCACTCCCTAAAATGACTTTGTTTTGAAGCATATATTGTTTTTTATTGTAGAAATTTAATATTCAAAAATAGCTATTTGTATTTACTAAAGATAGTGAATTACCTAAAAAAAACACCCGTTATGTTATGAAAACGTAACGGGTGTATTATTTCTGTTATGATTTTTAACTAATTTATTGATTAGTCGGCTCTTCTGCTTTGTGTATTTCAACTGAAAGTTCTTGAGAACCATCTTTTAAATCCATTAAGATTTCATCACCTGAATGTATTTTTGAAGTTATGATTTCTTCAGCCAACAAATCTTCAACATATTTCTGGATTGCCCTTTTTAGAGGTCTTGCTCCAAATTGTCTGTCAAAACCTTTTTCTGCAATAAAAGCTTTTGCTTTATCAGTCAAACTTAAATTGTATCCAAGTTCAGAAATACGTGCATATAGTTTTTTAAGTTCAATTTCAATGATAAGATCAATATCAGCTTTTTCTAATGCATTAAATACAATTACGTCATCAATTCTGTTTAAGAATTCAGGAGCAAAAGTTTTTTTCAATGCATTTTCGATTATACTTTTTGAATTTTCATCAGCCTGAGCGACTTTCGCAGCAGTTCCAAATCCTACGCCTTGTCCGAAATCTTTTAACTGTCGTGCCCCAACATTCGAAGTCATGATAATGATCGTATTTTTAAAATCGATTTTACGACCTAAACTATCTGTCAAATATCCGTCATCCAATACCTGAAGCATCATGTTGAACACGTCTGGATGTGCTTTTTCAATCTCATCTAAAAGAACTACACAATAAGGTTTTCTGCGAACTTTTTCAGTTAATTGCCCACCTTCTTCGTATCCTACATATCCCGGAGGTGCTCCAACTAAACGTGAAATAGCAAATTTTTCCATGTATTCACTCATGTCGATACGAACTAATGCGTCTTCAGAGTCAAATAATTCTTTTGCTAAAACTTTCGCTAATTGTGTTTTACCAACTCCGGTCTGACCTAAGAAAATAAACGAACCAATAGGTTTGTTAGGATCTTTAAGTCCGGCTCTGTTGCGTTGAATCGAACGTGCAATTTTTAGTACAGCATCATTTTGACCAATCACTTTATTTTGAATTAATTCAGGTAATTTGGCTAATTTGTTGCTCTCTGTTTGTGCAATTCGGTTGACAGGAATTCCAGTCATCATAGAAACAACATCAGCGACATTGTCTTCTGTAACTTCAATTCGGTTGCTTTTTGAATCTTCTTCCCATTGTTCCTGAGCAAGAGCTAAATCTTTTTCAATGCGTTTTTCGTCATCACGAAGTTTGGCAGCCTCTTCATATTTTTGCTTTTTGACAACCATATTTTTGTTTTCACGTACTTCTTCTAACTGACGCTCTAAATCAAGAATTTGTTTTGGAACATCAATATTGGTGATGTGTACACGAGAACCAGCTTCGTCAAGGGCATCGATGGCTTTGTCAGGTAAAAAACGCTCAGACATATATCTGTTTGTTAATTTAACGCAAGCTTCGATAGCTTCAGGCGTATAAGTTACGTTGTGGTGATCTTCGTATTTATCTTTTACATTATTTAGGATAGCGATTGTTTCCTCAACAGAAGTTGGTTCAACAATTACTTTTTGGAAACGTCTTTCCAAAGCACCATCTTTTTCAATATATTGTCTGTACTCATCAAGGGTAGTAGCACCAATACATTGAATTTCACCTCTTGCCAGTGCAGGTTTGAACATATTTGAAGCATCAAGTGAACCAGTTGCTCCTCCTGCACCTACAATGGTGTGAATTTCATCAATAAAAAGAATGATATCGTCATTTTTCTCAAGTTCGTTCATTACAGCCTTCATTCTTTCTTCAAACTGTCCGCGGTATTTTGTTCCTGCAACTAAACTGGCTAAATCAAGTGTTACTACACGTTTATTAAAAAGGATACGGGAAACTTTCTTTTGGATAATACGCAAAGCTAGTCCTTCTGCAATGGCAGATTTACCAACTCCTGGTTCACCAATAAGAAGCGGATTGTTCTTTTTTCTTCGGCTTAAAATTTGAGAAACACGTTCAATTTCTTTTTCGCGTCCCACTACCGGATCTAGTTTTCCTTCTTCAGCCATTTCTGTTAAATCTCTACCAAAATTATCTAAAACCGGAGTTTTGGATTTTTTGTTTGACTTATTGGCTGGATTGTTAAAACTACTTTCCTTTAAACTGTCATCTTGTCCTGAATCATCGTTGTATGATTCGTTTTTTGGCAAGTTTTCTAAGAATTCTTCTTCGTTTGGAGTCATATTTAAATATTGTTCTTTAGCTATGTCATAATCTATTTTTAGTTTATTCAACAGCTTGGTTGTTGGATCATTTTCGTTTCGTAAGATGCATAAAAGCAGGTGTGCCGTGCTGATCGATGAGCTTTGAAATACTTTAGCTTCAAGAAAGGTTGTCTTCAGGGCTCTTTCGGCCTGTCGGGTAAGGTGAAGATTTTTCTTTTCGGTATTTACTTCAACGCTGTGGTTGGCGGGACTCAGTATTTCTACCTTCCTGCGTAAATGATCTAAATCGACTGCAAGGTTATTAAGTATGTGAATAGCTTTTCCATTACCATCTCTTAAAATGCCCAGCATGAGATGTTCAGTACCAATAAAGTCGTGTCCTAAGCGAAGGGCTTCTTCCTTACTGTAAGTAATAACATCTTTTACTCTTGGTGAAAAATTATCATCCATAATATATAATTGGTATTGTAAATTTAATGAATTTAGTGATTGAAAAACAAAAACCATACCTTTCAGAAACACCTGTCAGCTAATAGACAAAAAAAATAATAATAAAATAGTTAAAAAAGGCTTAATTTATTAACTAAAACGCAAAAAAAAGTTGTTAATAAATCATTGAAATATGTGTAAGGAAATAGCCGAAAAAATTTCAAAAAAACGTATCTTGGCACGCTTTGAAAATTAATATAATTATTTAATATAACAATTTATGTCTGAAGGAGAAAAGTTAATTCCTATTAACATCGAAGAAGAAATGAAATCAGCTTACATCGATTATTCGATGTCGGTAATTGTATCAAGAGCGCTTCCGGATGTTAGAGATGGCTTGAAACCAGTGCATCGAAGGGTTCTTTATGGAATGTATGACTTAGGAGTAACATCAAGATCAGCCCACAAAAAATCTGCAAGAATTGTAGGGGAGGTTTTGGGTAAGTATCACCCACATGGAGATACATCTGTTTATGATGCCATGGTGCGTATGGCTCAGGAATGGAGTCTGCGATATCTTTTGGTAGATGGTCAGGGTAACTTTGGTTCTGTAGATGGCGATAGTCCCGCTGCGATGCGTTATACAGAGGCGAGAATGAAAAAGATTTCGGAAGAAATTATGGCAGATATCGAAAAAGAAACAGTTGATTTTCAATTGAACTTTGACGATACATTATATGAGCCAAAAGTTATGCCTACCAGAGTTCCTACCTTGTTAGTAAATGGAGCAACCGGTATTGCGGTTGGTATGGCAACTAATATGCCTCCACACAATTTAACTGAAGTTATCAATGGGACATTGGCATTCCTTGATAATAATGATATCGAAGTAGAAGAATTAATGACACATATTAAAGCTCCGGATTTTCCAACAGGAGGTATAATATATGGTTATGAAGGAGTTCGCGAAGCATTCAAAACAGGTAGAGGACGTATTGTGATGCGTGCTAAAGTTGGTTTTGAAGAAGTTGACGGAAGAGAATCCATCATTGTTACTGAGATCCCATATCAGGTTAATAAAGCTGATATGATCAAACGTACAGCAGACCTTGTTAATGAAAAGAAAATAGAAGGTATTGCCAATATTCGTGATGAATCTGACAGAAACGGTATGCGTATCGTTTATATATTGAAGCGTGATGCGACACCAAATGTAGTTCTAAACACACTTTATAAATTTACACAATTACAATCTTCTTTCAGTGTAAATAATATTGCATTAGTAAAAGGTCGCCCTCAAATGCTGAATCTAAAAGACATGATTCATTATTTTATAGAACACCGTCATGATGTAGTAGTCAGAAGAACTCAATTTGAATTGCGCAAAGCTGAGGAAAGAGCGCATATTTTAGAAGGTTTAATTATCGCTTCAGATAATATTGACGAAGTGATAGCAATCATCAGAGGTTCTAAAAATACTGAGGAGGCACGTGAAAAATTAATTGAAAGATTTAGTTTAAGTGATATTCAGGCCCGTGCAATTGTTGAAATGCGCCTTCGTCAGTTAACAGGTCTTGAACAAGATAAGTTAAGAGCTGAGTTCGAAGAATTAATGAAGTTAATCGAGCATTTGAAAGCGTTATTAGCGGATGTAAATTTAAGAACAAACGTAATTAAAGAAGAATTAGAAGAAATTCGTGATAAATATGGTGACGAACGTCGTTCTCAAATTGAATATTCTGGAGGAGATGTAAGTATCGAAGATTTGATTGCTGATGAAAATGTGGTTATTACAATTTCTCATGCAGGTTATATCAAACGTACAAATCTTACAGAATACAAAACTCAAAATAGAGGAGGCGTTGGTCAAAAAAGCGCAGGAACAAGAGATCAGGATTTCCTTGAGCACATGTTCGTAGCGACGAATCATCAATATATGATGTTCTTTACGCAAAAAGGAAAATGTTTCTGGATGCGTGTTTATGAAATACCGGAGGGAAGTAAAACGGCAAAAGGAAGAGCAATCCAGAATCTTGTGAATATTGAAAGTGATGATAAAGTTAAAGCTTTTATTTGTACACAAGACTTAAAAGATAAGGACTATATCAACAGCCATAATCTTGTGATGGTTACAAAACAAGGTCAGGTTAAAAAAACATCTTTAGAGAAATATTCTAAACCAAGGGTAAATGGTGTTGCAGCTATTACGATTAAAGAAGGTGATGAGTTAATGGGAGCACAGTTAACAAACGGAGAAAGTCAGATTATTCTCGCAGTTAAATCGGGTAAACTCGTTCGTTTTGAAGAAACAAAAACCCGTCCAATGGGAAGGACTGCTTCAGGAGTTCGCGGGATTACTTTAAAAGATGATACTGATGAAGTAATAGGTATGGTTACTGTTGATAAAAACGACATTAATGATTCACAAATTTTAGTGGTTACTGAAAACGGATACGGCAAACGTACCAAACTGGTTGACGAAGATGGTGAAGATGTCTACAGAATTACCAACCGTGGAGGTAAAGGGGTTAAAACTCTTAATATTACTGAAAAAACCGGGAAATTAATCTCGATTAATGCTGTAACAGATTCTGATGATTTAATGATTATCAATAAATCCGGATTAACTATCAGGATGGCCATTGAAGATTTACGTGTTATGGGACGTGCAACTCAGGGAGTAAGATTGATTAACCTGAAAGGAAAAGATTCTATTGCGGCTGTAACCAAAGTAATGAAAGATGAAGCAGAAGAAGTTGTTGTTGATGAAGATGGAAATGTTATCGAATCAGGAATTGCAAGAGTTAAACCGGATTTAGAAGTTCTTGAAGATGATGGTACGATAGAAGAGGATGAAGAAGATGATGCTGAAGGTGAAGCCGAAGATGATTCTGAAGATGAAGAATCAGAAGAATCAGAAGAATAAAATTGAATGACACAAATTAAAATTAAATATACAAATAGAATATTATGAAAAGTAAATATGTAATACTAGCGTCAGCATTATTGATTTCAGTAGCTACTTTTGCTCAGAAAGATCAAATAAAAAGTGCTGAAAAAGCATTAAAAGGTGGTGACGCTCAAGGTGCAATTGCGCAATTAAAAGATGCAGAAAATCTTATTGTAAATGCAAAAGATACTGAGCAGGCGCAATACTATTTTATTCAGGGAAATGCGTACTTAGACCTGGCAACTAAAAAAGTAGAAGAAAGTAAAAATCTTTCTTTAGCTGCTGAGAGTTACAAAAAATTAATTGAAGTTGAAAAAGCTTCCGGAAAGCAAAAATATTCAACTCAGGCTGCAACATCTATTGCAAATATTAAAGGGCAATTAATCAATTCTGCTATTGCAGATACTCAGTCCAACAAAAGTGCTGAAGGTGCAAAAAAATTGTATGAAGCATACATGTTGGATAAAAAGGATACAATCAATTTATATTATGCGGCTTCAACTTACGTGAATGCTCAGGATTATGATGCGGCTTTACCAATGTATGAGGAGTTAAAAAAATTAAATTATTCAGGAAAAGGAACCAGTTATTCAGCTTTAAATAAGGCTTCGGGTAGTGAAGATGGTTTTAATACGGCAAATGAGAGAGATCTGGCCGTAAAATTAGGGACACATGAAAAACCTAAGACAGAAACAATCCCTTCTAAGAGAGGAGAAATTTATAAAAATTATGCTTTAATCTTAGTTCAGAAAGGAAGAACTGAGGATGCTAAAAAAGCTATTGCTGATGCAAGAAAAGCCAATCCTGAGGATTCTTCTCTAATCCTTTCTGAAGCTAACTTATATTTAGAAACTAAAGATTATGATACTTATAAGAAATTAGTTGGTGAAGCTTTGCAGAAAGATCCAAATAATAAAGAGCTGATTTTCAATCTTGGCGTATTAAGTGCCAATGCTAAAAATGCTGCGGATGCTGAGAAATATTATTTAAAAGTGATTGAAATAGATCCTAATTATGCAAATGCTTACCTAAATCTTGCCGCATTAAAATTGGAGGCAGAAAAACCAATTATTGACGAAATGAATAAATTGGGTACCTCAGATAAAGATATGAAGCGTTACGATATCTTAAAAAAACAGAGAGAAAATGTTTTCAAAAGTGTGATTCCATATCTTAAAAAAGCAAATGAATTAGATTCAAATAACCAGGACGTTTCAAAAACATTATTGGGTGTTTATAAAGCCCTTGAAATGACGGCTGAAGCCAAAGCGTTAAAAGCTAAAATGTAGCGATCTTTAAAAGCAAATAATACTAAATTAAACCGTCAAGATTGATTCTCTTGGCGGTTTTTTTTGATTTTAAATCAGCTGGTTAATGAAAACTTTTTACCAATTATGATTATCCTAAATCCTGCATAAAAAAGCAGGAATTGAATTCATTCGTTTTTAATATTGTTGTATTGGTCAAATGTAATCTTCGTTGCCTTTTCTGCAAGATCAGGAACTTTTTTCTCAAGTTTGTATTTTTAGCGGGGTTCGGGATACGTTCTGCTTGGTTCTCCCATTTTTAAGTTCAAAATACAAAAGTATCCTTACACAAGAATAGCCCGTGAGCTCTTGTTTTAATTGAATAATTCAGTTTCGCTGCGAAATCTGATAAGGATTCAAAAAAAAACAGCTCAAGAACCACCAAGAGCTGTTTTAAAAACCGTTAAGTTTTAAACTTTACTAACTATCTAACCTCATTTTTATACTTTATGAAAGCATAAACTTTTTTAGCGTACTGCTACGCTTGTATTTTGAGCAGAAAACCCTGCTTTGTAAACTGAAGAAATTGCTTTTGATGATATAACTGCAATATCACCTTTAATGGTAATCTCATGCTTTGTAGTTTTTACCTTATCTTCTACTTCTAAGAAATAGGTTCCGGAAGGAAATTCTTCAAAACTAAAAGTTTTTAAAATCCCGTTTTTACCTGAAGCATTTTCAGAATAAATTAGATTTCCATTTTCGTCATAGATTGACAATTTTGCTTTTGTAACATTGTTCAGTCCAAAAGTCACTTTATTGCCATCTCCTTTTATTACATGAAGAGTTGCATTTTCATTCCCATCGATTGCATATGTACTGATTCCTGAAAACAGTACTGCACATACTAAACTTAATTTTAACGTCTTTTTCATGGCTTTATTTTTTTAAATTTTTGTTCTAATTCTATACTGCTAAATTAATTTAATAGTGTTGTATAGTACACAACTGAGTTTTCTAATATATGTGCTATATTCTCATTTACGAAACCGTTATAGGTTAAAATTTGAATTATTTATATCGTTAATGTTAATTTGACGATTATTTAACAAAGTATTGAGGTTGTTGACAAGTCCGGGAGCAATAGATTAATCTACTCTTCAGGTAAAAAAAGCATAAAAAAAACAGCTCAAGAACCACCAAGAGCTGTTTTAAAAACCGTTAGGTTTTAAACTTTACTAACTATCTAACCTCATTTTATACTTATGAAAAGCATAACTTTTTAGCGTATTGCTACGCTTGTATTTTTAGCAGAGAATCCCGCTTTGTAAACTGAAGAAATTGCTTTTGATGATATAACTGCGATATCACCTTTAATGGTAATTTCATGCTTTGTAGTTTTTACACTATCTTCTACTTTTAAGAAATAGGTTCCTTCAGGAAATTGTTCAAAGCTAAAAGTTTTTAAAATTCCGTTTTTACCTGAAGCGTTTTCAGAGTAAATTAAATTACCGTCTTTATCGTAGATAGATAAGTTAGCTTTTGTTACATTGTTTAATGCAAAAGTAACTTCCATACCATTTCCTTTAATAACATGAAGAGCGAAATCTCCATTTCCATCAATTGCATATGTACTGATTCCTGAAAAAAGTATTGCTGCTACTAAACTTAATTTTGACATCTTTTTCATGATTAAATTTTAAAATTATTGCTCTAATTCTATAGTGCTAAATTACTCTAACTGTAAAGTAAAGTACACAACTGAATTTGCTGATATATGTGCTATATTCTCATTTACGAAACCGTTATATGTTAAATTTTAAATTATTATTGGTTTTTTGAATGATTTGATTATAATTTTCTAAAATTTAGAGACAGATTACTAATTTTGAATTTCAAAGTGGGTTTTTATTTGTATATCGTAATTTTCCGGACATAAAAATCGGTTTAATCTATTTTTTGCTTTTTTAAAATTATATAAGGTGTAATTTTTGAGTGTTTTAAGTAGGTTTTGTTAATAGAAATCCGGTAAAACAGGTAAAATATAACAGAATGTATCGGTAAAACAAATTTTCTCACGTTGACCAAATAGGATTCAATTATTGCGAATCAAAAAAAAAATTTTTAATTTCTTTACTCAAAAAACACGGGTGAAGAGGATTCATTTTCTGAAAGCATAAAAAAAAAACAGCTCCTTAACCATAAGAGCTGTTTCTTATAAAAGCATCAAGTTTAATTCTTTTGCTATCGAACCATTTTATACAATCATTAAAACTGTACCTGTTTTAACGAACAGCCACGTTTGGATTTTTGGCAAAATTATTTTTATAAACTGATGAAGTTGCTTTTGTGGATAAAACTGTTTTGTTATTTCCAACAGTAATTTCATGTCTTACTTTTTTGATACTGTCTTCTACTTCTAAAAAATAAGTTCCTGCCGGAAATTCCTCCAGACTGAATGTTCTTAAAATTCCATCTTTACCTGAAGCATTTTCAGAATAAATTAGAGTTCCGTCCTGATCATAGATTGCTAATTTTGCTTTTGTTACTTTGTTTAAAGCAAAAGTAATTAGGTTTCCATTTGTTTTTAATACATGAAGATAAAAATCTTCGTTACCATCGATTGCATAAGTACTTGTTCCGAAAAGTACTGCTACTGCTAAACTTAATTTTGAAATCTTTTTCATGACAATAGTTTTAAATTATTAGTTCTAATTATCTGATGCTAAATTAGTTAGGTTATGTGTGGTTTTGCACAGCTCTGTTTGCTGATATATGTGTTATATTCTCATTTACGAAACCGTTATAGGTTAAATTTTAGATTATTGTAATTCATAATGTTAATTTGATGGTTATTTAATAAATTCTATTTAAAAATAAAAACTGAGGATGTAAGTATAAGTTCCTGTATTGTGCACAAAAAAAGGCATAAAAAAAACAGCTCAAGAACCACCAAGAGCTGTTTTAAAAACCGTTAAGTTTTAAACTTTACTAACTATCTAACCTCATTTTATACTGTATACAGCATAACTTTTTTAGCGTACTACTACGCTTGTATTTTTTGGAGAAATTCCTGTTTTATAAACAGATGAAATTGCTTTTGATGATAAAACTATTTCGTTATAACTAATAGTAATTTCATGTTTTGTTATTTTTACATTATCTTCTACTTTCAAGATATACGTTCCTTCCGGAAAATTTTCAAATCTGATTTTTTTTAGGATACCATCTTTACCAGAGGCATTTTCAGAATAAATTTCATTACCCTCCTGATCATAAATTACTAATTTAGCTTCTGTTACCTTGTTTAATCCGAAAGTAATTTCGTTACCATTTTGTTTAATTACGTGAAGGATATAATCTTCATTCCCATCAATTGCATAGGTACTGATTGTTGAAAATAGTACTGCAACTACTAAACTTAATTTTGACATTTTTTTCATGATTATATTTTTTAAGTTATTTCTTCAAATTTTATACTGCTAAATTACTTCGGCTTTAGAGTAAAATACACAACTATATTTGCTGATATATGTGCTATATTCTCATTTACGAAACCGTTATATGTTAAAATTTGAATTATTCTTAATGTTATTGCTAATTCGGTTGTTATTTTTCAAAACCCTTAGTCAATTGTAAATACTAAAATCAATTCAATGATTTTGTGTTGTATTTGTTATTTTTGTCAGAAAAAAATCATTATTTAATAATTTTATTAAAAAAGCTGAATCTGAATATTTAATGTTTAAGGCGTTTTTTTGATAATTTCAAAATTTTGCATTACATATTTGTCTGCAACAGTTATTTCTTAAATAACACGGATTATTGAAAATTTAATTTAAAAACTTTTTAATAACGTTGATTGTCAAATTAATCTCTAATTTTAGATTTGTTAAAAATAATTAACATTATTATGGTTTTCAATGCGTTTTTCTTAGTTACGAAAGCGTTGTAGGTTAAAATTCGATTTTTTTTAGGTGATTTTGTTAAATTTGCTCTTATTATTTAATCATTACGAAATGAAACCAATTGCCCCAGCTCTTGAAATAATATCCTGTTCCTACGGAAGCTCGTTTACTTATACTAAACATGCTCAAAAAACAAACAGTAAGTCGCATCTGCTGCATTACCATCCCGAAATTGAAATTGTTTTTGTAAATGGTGGAGCAGGAAAGAGACAAATAGGAAGTCATATTTCTTACTATACCAACGGTTCTCTGATTTTGATAGGTTCTAATTTACCGCATTGCGGATTTACCAATGAAAAAACGGGGAATACAGATGAAACGGTGATTCATTTTAAGCCTGATTTTTTGGGAAATGATTTTTTTGGTATTCCTGAAATGAAAAAAATTCAGAAACTTCTTGAGCAGGCAAAAGCAGGAATTGCATTTGGAGGAGAAACAAAAAAAATAATAGGAACAAGAATGGAATTGATGGAAAACAAATCTCCGTTTGAGCGTTTCCTGACTCTTTTAAGCATTTTAAAAGATCTGGCATCTTCTGAAGAGTATACAGTTTTGAATGCAGATGGTTTTCTGCTCGAAATGCAGGTACCGGACAATGACCGGATGAATGTAGTTTTTAGTTATGTAAAGGACCATTTTCAGGAACCAATTTCGGTAGATGAAGTTGCGAATCTTGTAAGTATGACAACCTCATCTTTTTGTCGTTACTTTAAAAAAATATCCAATAAAACCTTTACAGAATTTGTAAATGAATACCGTTTGGTTCATGCCTCTAAGCTTTTGGCAGAAAAACCAATTAGTATAAACGAAGTTTGTTATGAAAGCGGATTTAATAATTTCAGCCATTTCAGTAAGTCGTTTAAGCAATATACGGGTAAAAGTGCTTCAGAGTACAGGCAGGAGCATAGGGCTATGATTATGTAAATGCAGCTTTTATAGGGATTTAATAATGACCATCAATTCGTTGATGGTTTTTTTATGCTGTTTTGAACATAAAAAAGTATATTTATCTTTCTTTAAAAAATCTAAAATGATGAAGTGCTTTAAAATTTTACTATTCATAGTAGTCTTGTTTTCAGGAACAGCTTATGCAGCTAAAGTAGATACCTTACAGATAGCTAGTACGGCAATGACTAAAACATACAAAGCGGCTATTGTGCTGCCCGATTCTTATTCCAAAACCAAAATGACATTCCCGGTTTTGTATTTGTTGCATGGTGCTTACGGACATTTTGATGACTGGCTGAAAAAAACACCAGACAGCGAACTTGTAAAAAAATTAGCAGATCAGTATAATTTGATTATTGTAATGCCCGAAGGCGAAACGTTTAGTTTTTATTTAGATAGTCCTGTAAATACAGGAAGTCAGTTTGAAACTTTTATTACGAAGGAAGTCATCCAGAAAGTAGATAAAACATATAGAACGATTGTTAATAAAAGTGGTCGTGTTATTACCGGACTTTCCATGGGCGGGCATGGTGCTTTGTATCTATCAGCCAAACATCCTGATTTGTTTTGTGCAGCCGGAAGCATGAGTGGAGCCGTTGATATGAGTGTTATGCTGAATCGGGATTCTTCTGCTCAGGTTCTTAAGTTGATAGAACCTGTTTTTGGAGACAAGAGTAATGATATAAAAATGTATGAGCAGCATGCTGTTTTAAATATGATTGATAAAATTAAAGCCAATAAACTGCCATTGATTATTGACTGTGGCATTGATGATTTTTTAATTGAGCCGAACAAAGAGTTGCACAGAAGGCTGGTATACAATAAAGTAGATCACGATTATACGGAAAGACCGGGAGCGCACACCTGGGAATATTGGGAAAACGCATTGCCTTATCATGTATTATTTTTTAGTAAAATACTGCTTAAAAATCAAGTGGTTACAAAAAAATAATATTTTTTTTGATAGGGAAGTGGATAAATTTTTTTTTTGGTTTGATTTTTGGGCTACCTTGTAATATATAAACTTTAAATATAAAAAATTATGAAAAAAATATTGACACTTTTCGCTGTTGTTGGATTATTTGCATTTACAAGCTGTGAGGGACCGGAAGGACCTGAAGGGGCTCCAGGGCAAAATGTAAATAAAGTTTTTGAGATCTTAAATGAAGATTTTGATTACAATAATGATGATGGTTATAATATATATGGTATATTTAATCCTTTGATAGGAGATGCTAGTACTATTTTAATTTATCGATTAGCAGGAACAATTGATTCAAATACTCCAGTTTGGCAGTTGATCCCAAGAACTATCTACTTATCTAATAATCGTGAATTAGATTATGACTATGATTTTAGTAAAGAGGATTTTAAAATTTATGTAAGAGCAAATTATGATATGGAAACTACTGCTGCAGATTATTTAGATAATCAAACTTTTAGAGTTGTAATTGTACCTGGTAGTTTTACAAATAAATCATCCGTTAAGCCAGATTATTCAGATTATTATGAAGTTATCAAGAAATATAATATTGATGATAGCAACGTTAAAAAAATAAACTAAAATTAGTTTAAAAAGCAAAAAAGGAAATCGTGAGATTTCCTTTTTTTATGGTTATTATTAATTTTTAATGAAAGTAAATTGTTTCTTATAACCTCTTCTTGGGTTTTTACTTGAAACATTTATAAAATAAGTTCCACTAATTAAATTTGAAATATCAATGCTAACATGATATGGGGTTATTTTTGTGAAATTATTTAAATTCACAATATTTCCCATCATATCTACAATATTAATACTTGGATCACTCAAATGATCTTCTGTTAATATTCCTGTGGTTGGATTTTCTATATTTATTATAGAAGTTGCTGGATTTGGATATATTATTAATGGTACACTAGTATTAATATTATTTGTTGGAGTTAAGCTTATTTCATTACTATAATATTCTTCTCCTTTATAACTATTATCTGTTGCTATTCGTCTATAATTATAAGTTGGTACTGTAGCAGGATTTCTTCCGATTCCAGGAATGGATTCTAATGCAGGTGGGGAGTAATCTTTCAAATTTGAATTTGGTATGTTAACCCAATTGCTAAATTTTGAATCACGTTCAGAAAACGTTCTACTTTGCCAACGATAAGATAGGTAAGTGTTTTTGTCAGATATGGCAGTTGTTCCAGTTATGATAGATGGTATTTCGATTTCATCCGAAGATGAAATTTGTAAAGTTTGATCGCAACATATAGTATTATTTTCACGAATTGCACGAAGAGATATTGTCAATGAATTGCTAGTTAATCTTAAATCTTGATAAATTGCAATTCTTCTAATTATGTAGAAATTGTCTTTAGAACTATTTGAGCGTGGCAAATATGATGAATTTATTGATGCTGAAAATTGATTTGGAATAGTTGTCCAAATGTTCTCTTTGGAAGTGCCATTTGTTATTCGATATTCCCATTCATATTTCTCAATCATAATGCTTGCTTCACCTCTTTTAGGAATATAATATGGATCTTGTAGTACATTTAAGTTTATGAATGATAGGTCGCCAAAAATGTCTATAGGACTAGCACTGCTGATTTCTATCGACTCATCAGGATTTACAGATCCATTTGAAAAAATTTTATTGTTAGATATAGGAGAAGGAACTACTTTTATTTTAACTGTATTGCTTTTATTTGGCAATTCTCCACCATATACGTATCCAAGTTCTCTATTAATTGTTATGTCTTTTAATTCTGTAGTGTAATCTAAACTTAAAATTTTATTTAGATCGTCATAATTATCAATAATACCGTTATTAATGGTTATTCTATGAGTTATTCCATAAGGCAAGCCCTCATAAGGATTTAAATATTGGGAGAGAATTATTGGAGCGGGTTTCTCCCCTAATCTAATGGTTTGATTGCAGCATAATGTATTTACAATTTTTTTGGGGTTAGGTGCATCTGCAGGAGGATTTAAATTTGTTCCTGTATTTACAGTGGCATTTTTAATCACAGCAATATTTGAACTTACGTAAGCTTTGCTGCTTTTGTATTCAGCAAATATAAAACCCCCAGAGGTTAAAAAATCGCTCCAGTCCAATTTTATAATAAAACTTCTTGTAGCAACTTTTCCGTTTCCGAAATACAATGCGCCACCATCACCGCCATTACTGATATTTGATCCTAATGCAGTGCCTTTTGAAAAGTAAATTTTTATAGTACCCTGGTCTCCCACTGCAGCTGTTGCTGGAATGTCAACTTTTACAGATAATGAAATGGTAGAAGTAGGTGTAGACTTTAGATTGATAGCACCACCACTATAAGCTACTCCGTTTACAAGTGTTGGAGTAAGTGTAACTGTTTGCCCAAACATCGAAATGTTTAATAAGAGCAGTAATACGAGATGAACGTAATTTTTTCTCATGATAAAATTTAATAATTTATAATGAGGCAAAAATAGTTTTTAATAATGTATAATCTTACTTTTTTATTGGTTTAATTGTAAGTTTTATATACATAGTTGCATTACTATTATTAAGTTTTTTAGCTTTAAAGGCTTATAGATCATACTAATATAGAAAGTGAAATGAAATTTAACGGAGAATAGGAATTTAAGTCGTAAACTATTTGAATCTCAAGTTTAGTTTTTCAATAGATAGAGTTAATTATTTAAACTGTTGAATTTTTTCTCTGGTTCATAGTTAAAATTAATAAGATTTTTATGTATTTTTAGCTTTTTTTAATGCGCTGATAAAATCCATATCATAAATGTTTAAAACTATTACTCAAATTAAAAAATACAGCTTCTTTTGTTTTTTATCAATTATTTCAGCATGTGGTTGCTGGGCACAAGACAACAAAACGATTCCTGATATTGAAAAAATATATCTTCATACAGATAATTCAAGGTATTTTGTTGGAGATGATTTATATTACAAAGCTTATAATGTACGTGCCAATAACAACTTGCTTTTTGATAACAGCAATATTTTATATGTAGAATTAATTTCCCCGGATGCTAAAATAATTGCCAGAAACAAGACCAACTTAGAAATGGGGTTAGGTAACGGCGACTTTCAATTGTCAGATTCTCTTGGCGTAAAACCGGGAGTTTATCAGTTACGGGCTTACACCAATTGGAATAGAAATTTTGGTGAAGATTTTGTATTTAAAAAGAATATTGAAATCATTGATGTTTTTGAATCGCATTCCAAAACTAATAAAACTCAAAATGGTATTTCAGATATTAAAACCACTGAAATCAGCAAACAAAATAACTTCAAGATTGATTTCTTCCCTGAGGGAGGTTCTCTTTTGCTAAATGTGACAAGTGTTGTCGGGTTTAAGGCTGTCGACTCAAAAGGATACCCAATAAACGTTACAGGAGAAATTTTTGACTCCGATAATGAATTGGTCACTTCTTTTTCAAGCACTCATGATGGGATGGGGAAATTTCAAATTATACCGATAGAAGGTAAAAATTATTATGCAAAAACTAAGTTTCCGGATACGCCAGACCTGAGAACTGAACTTCCAGGAATATCAAAATCTGGTTATTCATTGAATTATAAAGTAGTAAGGGGAAAAAGTATTATAGCTATATTGACCAACGAGCAAACGTTGCTGCAAAATCCAAATGCAGCACTTACTGTTGTTTGCAGTGCAAAAGGTGTCGCTTACTTTGAAAGCCTGCAAACCGTGACTCAAACGGTCATGTCTTTTGAACTTCCTAAAGAGATAACCCCAGAAGGAATAAGTCAGATAACACTATACGACAGCAATTTAAAACCACTAAGCGAGCGTTTAATTTATATCGAAAAAGAACAGGATTTAGAAGTACAGTTATCGACAGACAAAGTAAGCTATCAGCCAAATGAAAAAGCTACGGTAAACGTTATTTCCAAATCTAAAACAGGCATAGCCAAATCAGCCAGTTTTTCATTAAGTGTAACAGATATGAATGGTGTGACAGAAGAGAAAGATTTTGGTACAACTATTAGTTCTTATTTTTTGATGGAATCAGATATTAGGGGAAAAGTGTATAATCCCGGATATTATTTTGATACTGCGAATCTAAAAAGACTTGATCATTTAGAGAATTTGCTTTTAACGCAAGGCTGGCGGGATTTTGTATGGAAAACTACACCAGGATCTAATGATAATATTAAATATATGGCCGAAAAAGGTTTTACGATAGCCGGAAGGGTCAAGCAGCTTTTTGGTGATAAGGCAAAAGTTAATAACAGGATAGGAATGGTCTTAATGAATAAAAAGCACATGAACAGTTTTAAAACATATACTGATTCAATAGGAAGTTTTAAATTTGAAAATATCATGTTTTCAGGAAAAACCAAAATGTCATTATATTCAAGAAATGAAAAAGGAAAATATAGCGGTGAGATAATAGTAAATCCTATTGAACAGCCTCCATTAGCTGTCTTTTTTAAGAATGAAACAATTAACCGGAATGAATCTACAACGCTAATCGTTGAAAACGTCTTTAAGAAATATACGTCTTTTGGAGTAAAACCTGAAAATATGCTGGCTGAAGTCAGTATTGCCGGAAAAAAGAAACCCAGATCAATTTCCCATTTTGGAATTCCGGATGCAAGTTATGTAGCAGATAAGGATATGTCTTTATTTACCAATATTTATGAACTTATTGAGCAAAAAATAGCAGGAGTTGTGTCCTTTGAAGATTCTGTTCGTTTTGTTCGTTATGAAGCAGCACCACTTTTTGTGATTAATGGAATGGCAGCTTTTAAAGAAGAAGTAGATGCTATTTACCTGGGAGATATAGAAAGAATAGACGCTATAAAAGGAAGTCAGGCAAAGTTATATTTTGGTGACGAAAGCAGTAATGGTATCATTGCAATTTATACGAACCCGAATGCAGGTAATAGGTCTAAAAATGAATATTTCCATTCTATTCAACAAGAAGTAGACGGGTTTTACATGGCACGTGTTTTTTATTCACCAGATCCGGAAAAGATTTCTTCAGAGGATAATAAACTGGCTGTAAGAAATACGCTTTATTGGAATCCCTATGTTCATCCTGATAAAGCAGGAAATGCTAATGTAAACTATTATAATACCAAAGTTGAAACCAAAATAAGAGTAGCTTTAGAAGGAATTACCGGATCAGGTATTCCTGTTGTAAAGAATGCTTATTATATTATTAAAAAATAGAGCAAAGTCTGGTTGGTGTAATATTAAAAACGTCAGTTCAGGAATATGTTTATTTGCAGTCTATAAAAAAAGGAAATTTTGTAATTTCCTTTTTTTATAAATAATGTTTTGATAAAAAACTATTCTTCATCTAAGTCATTCAGTACTTTCTCTTCTCCAAACTTTAAAGAAACGAGAATGCCAACCAATAGCGAAAGTGCAATAAATCCTAATGAAGCCCATTCCGGAAGGTGAATATAATCGTGAAGTAGCATTTTTAATCCAACAAAAGCCAATATAGCAACCAGGCTATATTCTAAATAACTGAATTTTGCCAGCATATTTGCTAAAAAGAAATACATGGAACGCAATCCTAAAATGGCAAAAATATTAGAACTGAATACCAAAAAAGGGTCAGATGTAATAGCTAAAATTGCCGGGACACTGTCAACCGCAAAAAGAACATCCATTACTTCAATTACAATCAAAGCTACGAATAGGGGTGTAGCGGCTTTTTTTGCTTTTTTTGTTGTTATAAAAAACTTCTCACCATCGGTTTCAGCGGTAATCGGAATTATTTTTCCTAATATTTTATAAACAAAAGAATCCTTTGGCTGAAAATCTTCATCTTCGCCTGAAAACAACATTTTTATGGCTGTAAATAATAAAAAGGCTCCAAACAAATAAGTTGTCCAGGTAAATTTGTTAATAAGCATGACACCGAAGAAAATCATCAATCCACGGAAAACAATTGCTCCAAGAATTCCCCAGAACAAAACACGATGCTGGTATTTTTGAGGTATTTTGAAAGAAGCAAAAATGATGGCGATTACAAATATATTATCTACACTTAAAGAAAGCTCGATTAAGTAACCTGTAATAAACTTCATAGAAGCAACAGCAGGTTTTAGATCATCTGGATTTGCAATGTAATCTGTGGTGTAAAGCCAATAGATAACTCCAGAAAAGAGAAAGGAAAGTGTTACCCAAATTAATGTCCATTTGCTGGCTTCTTTTGTACTGATTATATGAGGTGTTTTATTGAATACTCCTAAATCTAAGGCAAGAATAAAAATTACGGCTAATAAAAACAATGTCCAGACTATCATGATGATTTTTTTAAATGATTTACAAAGATAACTCTTGAAATCTAACTTAAAAATTTATTATTACGAAAGTTCGTTTCAAAATTTCAATGTTTGATTTGTGTTAATTTGTATTTTGCACCAGTAGGAATTACATTCTGTATTCGACAAAAATGAGCAATTTTATTTGCAGGGTTTCCAGTGTGATTTATCCTCTGTATATAAACAATATTGTGTAAACAAAAAAAAGTGCCATCAATTACGACGGCACTTTTAGAATATAATGTAAGCTTAGAATTATAGCGCTGATTTAACAGTTTTGATAATTCTTGCAGCGATTTTGTATGGATCACCGTTTGAAGCTGGTCTTCTGTCTTCTAACCAACCTTTCCAACCTTTTTGAACTGTCATCAAAGGAATTCTGATTGAACATCCTCTGTCTGAAACTCCGTAAGAGAAATCGTGGATAGAAGCGGTTTCGTGCTTACCAGTTAAACGTTGTTCGTTGTAAGCTCCATAAACTGCGATGTGCTCAGCAGTAACAGGACGGAATGCTTCACAAATTCTTTCGTAAGTAGCCTGATCTCCACATGTTCTCAATACTTCATTAGAGAAGTTAGCATGCATACCTGAACCATTCCAGTCTGTATCTCCTAATGGTTTTGGATGGTACTCAATATAGTAACCATATTTCTCAGTCAAACGATCTAATAAGTAACGTGCAACCCAGATTTCGTCTCCAGCTTTTTTAGCACCTTTAGCGAATAATTGGAATTCCCATTGTCCACAAGCAACCTCCTGGTTAATACCTTCAAAGTTGATTCCTGCAGCGATACATAGATCAGCATGCTCTTCTACTAATTTTCTTCCGTGAGTGTTTTTTCCACCTACAGAACAGTAGTACATACCTTGTGGAGCAGGATAACCTCCAACTGGGAATCCTAATGGCAATAAAGTTTTTGTATCCATGATGAAATACTCTTGTTCGAAACCAAACCAGAAATCATCATTATCATCATCAATTGTAGCTCTACCGTTAGAAGGGTGTGGAGTTCCGTCAGCGTACATAACTTCAGACATTACTAAATATCCATTAATACGAGTTGGATCTGGATAGATCGCAACTGGAACTAATAAACAGTCAGAAGAACCGCCTTCAGCTTGTTTTGTTGACGAACCATCAAATGACCAGTTTCCAAGTTCTTCTAATGTTCCTTTGAAATTTTCGTGCTCTTCAACTTTAGTTTTACTTCTAAGATTTTGAGTTGGTTCATATCCATCTAACCAAATGTACTCTAACTTAATTTTAGCCATAATAATATAAATTAATTTTTTTTTGTTTTTTTCGCTGGGTCAAATATAGATTTATTTTTTTAGCCGTAAAAATTAGGGGGTGCATTTTGTTTCGATAGATATAATTTTTTGCATAAGCGCAATTTTGACAGGGGTATATTTAAAAAATAGCAATTTTTTAATGTTTTAAAAATAAATTCGTAATAAACCCCTGTGTTTTTTAAATTTGCTTCTATTCAGATTGCGAAAAAATGTTTGATTATTTAGTAATATTCGTATGATTTGTTATATTTTTTCTAAAGTAATTAATTATTCTTTGTAAAAAGTGTTTTTTATTGCTAAAATGCTCTTTAAAAATCTAAATTTTATTCTTAATAAAGGTTTTTTTATTCTTTATATTTGTTGTCCTTATTTTAAATCCAAATTATTACGAATTTTTAAAATTATATACATGTCAACATTACGTTTTCAGGCCTTACAGGAAGCTTCATCAAGAAAGCCGGTGCATTTTGAAGAAATTGATAGGAAATCAACTCTTTTTGGTGCAAATGTTTTTAATGAAAAAGCAATGAAGCAATATTTAACTTCAGATGCTTTTAAAGGAGTGAGGGATGCGATTCAGCACGGAACTAAAATAGACAGAAAGCTGGCTGATTATATTGCAATGGGAATGAAAGAGTGGGCTTTGTCCAAAGGTGTTACGCATTACACACACTGGTTTCAGCCGCTTACCGGTACTACTGCAGAAAAACATGACGCGTTTTTTGAAACTTCTTATGACGGCAGTGATCCTGTAGAAAAATTTGGCGGTGCACAATTGGTACAGCAGGAACCGGATGCATCGAGTTTTCCGAATGGCGGAATCAGAAACACATTTGAAGCCAGAGGATATACTGCCTGGGACCCGACTTCTCCGGCATTTATTTATGGTACCACTTTATGTATTCCTACTGTATTTATTGCTTATACTGGTGAAGCATTAGATAATAAGATTCCATTGTTAAGAGCCTTATCTGCAATGGATGAAGCAGCAACAGAGGTGTGCAGATATTTTGACAAAAACGTAAAAAAAGTAACAGCCACATTAGGTTGGGAGCAGGAATACTTTTTGATTGATAAAGCTTTGGCAAACTCTCGTCCAGATTTGATGATGACCGGAAGAACCTTATTAGGACATACTTCGGCAAAAGGACAACAGTTAGACGATCATTATTTCGGGTCTATTCCAACACGTGCTTTAACTTATATGAGAGATTTAGAGCAGGAATGTATGTTGTTGGGAATTCCCGTAAAAACACGTCATAACGAGGTCGCGCCAAATCAGTTTGAGCTGGCTCCCATTTTTGAAGAAACCAATCTTGCTGTTGACCACAATTCTTTATTAATGGATGTGATGCAAAAAGTCGCAGAACGTCATGATTTTAAAGTTTTATTCCACGAAAAACCTTTTAAAGGCGTAAACGGTTCCGGAAAACATAATAACTGGTCTTTGGCGACTGATACTGGCGTTAATTTATTGAGTCCGAGTAAAACGCCAATGAGCAATTTACAGTTTTTAACGTTTTTTATTAATACCATAAAGGCAGTTAATGATTATGAAACCTTATTAAGAGCTTCTATCGCAACAGCTAGTAACGACCATAGATTAGGAGCAAATGAAGCACCTCCGGCTATCATTTCTGTTTTTATTGGAGAACAATTGACAAAAGTTTTAACTGAACTGGAAAGCGTAACTACAGGAAAATTATCTCCTGAAGAAAAAACCGATTTAAAACTGAATGTTGTGGGTAAGATTCCGGATGTTCTATTGGATAATACGGATAGAAACAGAACTTCACCATTTGCTTTTACAGGAAATAAATTCGAATTCAGGGCAGTGGGTTCAAATTCAAACTGTTCCAATGCAATGACAACTTTAAATGCAATTGTGGCGAAACAATTAAAAGATTTTAAAATCGAAGTAGATGCTTTAATTGATACGAAAGGGTTGAAAAAAGACGAAGCTATATTTAATGTTTTGAGAGAATATATCAAATTGTCCAAAAAAATACTTTTTGAAGGAGATGGATATAGTGATGCCTGGGAAAAAGAAGCCGCTAAAAGAGGTTTAAGCAACTTTAAAACCACTCCGGAAGCCATCAGAGCCAAAGTTTCTAAACAAGCTTTGGATTTATTTGCAGAACTTGGAATTTTAAATCACGTTGAAGCCGAAGCGCGTTATGAAATAGAACTGGAAGAGTACACTAAAAAAATTCAGATCGAGGGCAGGGTTTTAGGAGATATTTCTAAAAATCACGTAATTCCGACTGCTATTCGTTACCAAAATACCTTAATTGAAAATGTAAAAGGCCTTAAAGAAATTTTTGGCGCAGCATTTGAAACGATTGCAAAAGAGCAAATTATTCTGATCAAAGAAATTTCAAGTCATATTGAAGGAATCAGTTCTAAAGTGGAGGCCATGACCAACGAAAGAAAATCAGCAAATAATTTGACAGATGCTCAAAAAATGGCTGAAGCCTATTGTGATAAAGTAAAACCTTATTTTGAGGACATCCGTAATCATTGTGATAAACTCGAATTATTGGTTGATGATGAGAGTTGGACTTTAACTAAATACAGGGAATTATTGCTTACGAAATAGAATAATTTTTTACAATATTTTGAGTGCCTTTCCAATTTATGGAGAGGCATTTTTTTTTATTTTGAAATTATTGAGGTAACAATTGTAAATGGAATCTGATATAAGGGGGTATATACAACTTTATTAACCTCAAAATATTTTATTATGAAAACAATTGTACATCTAATTACGGGATTGTTCATTTTAATGTGCGGCTCTGTTTCTGCACAAAAATATCAGGACACATTAATAACAGTCAAAAATGTTAAACTGCACTATGAATATGATGTAAGCTGGAGTAAAGAAGTGAAAGCGAGAAACATTGAACAGTTTATCAAAAACCAATCAGAACCTTCTATTAAATCTTCTACACAAATCCAGTCTATTCTGCAGCATATAAAATTATCTAAAGAACCTTGCGATAATTCGGGATTTGAAAGCGGCTACAGCGGTTGGACAGGCTTGAGTTTAAAACACGGAATTACAATACTTCCCATTGAAAATGGCTTAATATTAAATCCGGGTGTTTCACCATTACCTTTTACCGGTACTGCATACGGGCAGAATTTTACTTCAATAGAAACAACAGGTACAGATGCTCTTTTATTGAGTTCGACGCCTTCTTTTTCAATGTCTAAAACAGCACCAGGATCCTCAGGGACACAATCTATTCGTTTAGGAAACGATCAGCCGGGATTTGGGGCAGAAGGTATTGCCAAACGTTTTGTTGTAACCGCTGCCAATGCTAAATATTATTTTCAATATGCTATGGTAATGGATAAAAGCCACTCAAACGCAAACGGTAGTGCAAATGGTTCTGAAGTTTTTTTTATTGCAGAGGCAGTAGATATGACCGGGGTAACTGTCGATAAAATGGTAGATATTGCAGCTCCATCCAATCCTTTTATCAGTGCAACTAATACTCCCGGTGAAGGAGTGAAGTATTACAGGGACTGGCGTTGTGCGTATCTGGATTTATCAAGCCATATAGGTAGGGAAGTAGTAATCATGTTTATTAACTCAGATTGTTCTGCGGGTGGTCATAATGGGTATACCTACATAGATGATACCTGTGCAACGTGCAAAAATACAGCTGAGGGAGCAATTGATTTAGATTTAAAAGGGCATGAATGTATAAATCCGAAACAAACTTTCAATGGTACATTTACGGTTCCTCAAGCGGCAACCAATGTTCAGATTAGTTTTGAGATTTATCAAAACGGAACAATGTTAAACACCATTGCTGCCAGTACAGTTTCAGGTTCCAATTATACAGTTGATGTAGCCGCAACAGATTTTCCAAATCAAATGCCCGGTACTTGTTATGATGTAGTGGCAAAACTGACTTTTAATTTAACTGACTTAAACGGAAACGTACAAACAGTTGTTCAGTATTCTGCAAATCCGGTTTTAGGGGTACAATACGGACAAACGTCCGGCTTTAATAATGATATTTGTTTTTGTATCAATAATTTAGGAGCCTATTGTTGTGATTCTGAAAATTTGGTTGTAAACGGTAATTTTGAAGCTGGAAATTCAGGTTTCACAAGTGCTTATACCTTAGACCCATCTACATATCCGGGACAATACAATGTAACGAATACTGCAGTAGCTTTTGGAGCAACAGTAACAGATCATTCTTTTTGTGTTGATCCTGTAACGTATGCTTCAAACGATAATTATTTGACCGTGAACGGAAAAACACAACAAACAGGTTCGTCTGTAATTTGGGAACAAACGATAACAGGATTAAGAAAAGGTGCTACCTATCGTTTTTGTGCTAATTTCAAAAACATGAAACAATGTACTTTTGATATTTTTCCAAAAGTTAAAATAGAAGCGGGATCTGCAAGTTCGGCCGTATTTACAGTAAATATGCCAACAGCCAATGCTTGTGCCTGGCAAAATGCTGACCTGGTTTTTACAGCAACAGGAGCCAGTGAAACTGTTCGGATTTATCTGGATGAGACTGGTAATGGTGATGGTAATGATTTAGCAATTGATGATATTTACGTTGGAGCCCTGAGTGATCCGGGACTAGCTATAACTGTACAGCACAATGGAACCAATAATGCGATTATTGCATCGGTTAATAGTATAGCTACAACAGATGATACTATTAAAGGAAATTGCAGAAAATACTATTGGTATGTAGCCGAAGTAACTTCGTATCCTTCTATCGTGATTAACTGGAGCACTTTTGCTCACGGAAATAATACTGGAAGTAATTTACCACCATACGCAGGAACTTCATCTGCTACGACCTGGGATCTTACAACTGCTTTTCCGGGTTATACTTTTGCCAATAATAAATTGTATATAATCGGAATGTACACACCGGAATGTGATTGTTATGATAGTGATTTTACTTACCAGTTAACCTTTAATACCACCGCTAAAAACGCCAATACTGCTGGTATTACAGAAGAACAAAAAGCAGAGATTATCGATGCCATCCTAAACGGATTAAAACCGGGAAAAACAGATTCATCAAGTACAGATGATCTGGAAACGGCACTAAAAGACAATGTACAGCTTTATCCTAATCCTGTAATGAATGAATTGACAGTTTCTGCTTTAAATGAGTTAATTACAGAAGTAGTCATTTCAGATTCAGCAGGTAAAATAGTTAAAAAACAATCTTTTGTATCACAGAACAGTGTAGAGAAAATGAATGTTTCAGGATTGGCTCAAGGACTTTATTTTGTTAAAGTAATAAGCGATAAAAACGTTTATACATCAAAATTGATTAAAGATTAAAAAACAGGTTTACTAAACAAATGGGTTATCTATAAAGCATTTAGATAGCCCATTTTTTTAGATATAAAATCATTATTTATAGTGATTACTTTCGTTTTGGTAAGAATTAAATTTGATGTATTAAAATAATCGTATGTTTTCTCCAGGATGTTATCTGTAATAATGAAATTTTACGATCTGCCATTTTATAAATTTTTACTTAATGAAAAATATTTTACTTCTTTTCTTTCTTTTTTTTAGTATTTCAAACTATGCACAGTTCACCGGTATACCTGAAATTAATTTCGAAAAAAAACTCATATCCCCGGGAATTGACAGCGGAACCCCTGATGAAAAAGTTTTAACTTCGGCTATCTCATCCGTAACTGCATTGTCTGTTGATAATAGCGGTATAAAAGATCTAACAGCTATTCAGGATTTCTTGGCTCTTAAAGAGCTTTATTGCTACTATAATTCGTTAACAAACTTAGATCTTTCAAAAAACACAAACCTTACAATAGTCCAATGTTATAACAACAATCTGACGAACCTAAATCTTGAAAAAAATATAAGTTTAACCTATTTAGATTGCTCTGCAAATGAATTAATGAGTTTGGATGTTTCAAAAAATTTGATGCTAAAAAAAATATCATTTTCATCTAACCAACTTACTTCAATCAATGTTTCTAAAAATGACAAGCTGGAAACATTACAATGTAATTTTAATAAACGGGCTGTCTTAGATATTCAAAACAATAAAGCTTTGGTTAATTTAATGACTACAAATAATCAAATTACCAGTCTTGATGTTTCTAAACTAACAGACTTAAACCGAATTGAGTGTGGAGACAATCTGTTAAAAAACCTTGATAGTATTGTCTTAGAAAGCGAAAATAAAACAGTTAGCCGAAAAATTATCATCAATTAGAATTGGTAAAAAAGTTGGAAATATCAATCAGATCATTGGATTTAAAAGAAAAATTTAAAGATATTCATCATGTAGAGATTGCAGAGGTGAATGCTTTTGCTACAAACTATTCGTTGCTTCTAAATATTTGGAAAACGGAAGAATATAAGTCATTGAACCAGCAAGTGATTGTCCTCAATAAATTAGAAATCATTGCCAAATATAAGTTTTCAAAAAATTTAAAATGGAATTGTATTCATAACCTCAATAATGGCTTTTATCTGTTGGGAAGCAAATTTTCAAGCTTATACTCGGGTGCTGTACTGGCTTTATTTAAAGAAAATACCATTATAGCTTCACAACTATTTGCTAAAGGATATGCTACTGAAATACATACGATACAAAAAGACAAAGAGGATTCTTTTTTAATTAGCGGCAGCTGGTACCAATTTCTGCCGTGTGGAAGTCATGATGATTATGTTCCGGTACAATGGCAAAGTCAAATAACGATAGAAAGTTCCGGTTTTAAGGATAGAGATCAGGCCAGTCTAAAAACGATTAAGTCTCATATTCCGGATTCAGATACCGAGTCAAAAAATTATTACATACTGGAAGATTATGGCATTTCTAAATATAATAAAGATGATGAATTAATCTGGAATCAGGGCCTTGGAAATGTAGGTCATGAAAGTTTAAAGCCAATTCATAAAATAGTTCCGTTTTTTAAAACCCATAATGGGAAAACAGTTCAGGATGGTGTATGGTTTTCAGGAGCAGATTTTTCAGAACCATTATTTGGAAGAGTAACGGGCGGAGGTACGATTTTATCTTTTAAAAACATACTGATAGATTTTCAGGAGATTTATAAAATTTATACGCTGATTCCGGGACAGGACAACAATTGTTTATTGATTGGAGAAACTCTGATTGCAGGGAAAGGCATGGGCTTATTTATACTTTATAATCATTTTACTGAAGGTATCTGGCAACAAAACATACAATACATCAACTTTAGTGAGAACGGTTTAAAATTTAAAATTCAGGATTCGCCTGAATTTCATAATCGTTATTTACAAATCAAGGCAATCTGTCCTCAAAGTGAACGACTTGAGGATCTTGAGGAAATCATCATTTTTGGAAATGCAGATCATCTTCGCGACCGGAATAACGGTTTTATATGGTCTGTCAGAATAAACAACGCTTTTTAATACCGGTTTCAAATGAAGAATCTCATTTTATTGTTTTTACTTTTTAATACTATAATCATCAACTCGCAGAATAAAAATATGGAATACGAATACGATCAGGAAAAACTGAATAGTGCAGGACAACGTGAGGGTGAATTGATTCATACCTCTTATGATGAAAAGACAGAATACAAACATTTGTATAAATCCGGAAAGCTGATAGAGACGACAAACTACCGTTATTTTGTAGAGGGCAAAAAAGAATTGGTTGGAAGATATAAAGATGGAAATCCTTTTCAAGGCTATTTTGTTTATAGAAATGAACTTGAAATTCCACTGATAGATTATTATGAAAACGGAGTATTTATGTCTCAATATACTTGTTCACTGCTGGATTTGATTCAGTTTGAAGGACAGGAATTTAATTTAAAGTTTACTAAAACCACTTATAAAAATAATAAACCTTATGATGGATTGTTTCATAAAGAAGAATTCCGTTTAGATGGAGCCCATCTTTTAGCTTCGGAATATTACAAAGATGGCAAAATTACCAATGTAGATTTTTGGATTATGGCCCTGCATTATGCCGAATTAATTAAGATGAAGTTTTTGCCAGACGGTTATATGGTTTATAAAGAAAGTCTGCCAAATGTTGAAGATCCGGAAGTTGATAATAAATTCAGAAGCATCACGGTTGAATTCGAAAATCCTGAAAACGGAAATGTTCTTTTTGAGGTCGAAAACAAATTAATAACAAAATACCATTTTAGTTATTCTGATATATCTCAAAATATAAAACCGCTGGCAGGCATTGTATCCTACTTTTTCTTTGATGATAATACGGTTTTAAAGACTCAGAATTACAATCTGAAAACTGATAAAATTTTATATAATGAGGCTTACGGATCTAATTCTAATTTAATTTCTCAGGTTTTTTTAATGATAAATAATCAGCCAGTTCCTCATTTTTCGAATGAAGGTAAAAATGATTATTCACTTTTATTAGATCTGGACAAGCGCATCAATACCAATTCAGTTTTATATCTGGATGAAAAAGGAAATCCGGTGAGAGGCTTTTTGATCGAAAAAGAGAAACAAGACAAATATAAATACACATATTACGAAGATTCTAAAATCATTTCCAAAAAGGATGCATTGACTTTAGAATCTTTGAAAGGATTAATTTTAAAAGAAAAGAAGTAATAATATGAAAAATTTTGAAAAAACAATCAGTCAGGAAGTAGCAGATTTTGCAAAGGATAATCCAGGTAAATATAAGTTAATTACAGACAAGATAAGATCGTACCATTATAACGACTACACTAATGATTACTATTCTTTTGCGCCATTTAAGAATCAGTTATTAGATATTTATATAAACCATGCTTTGCAGGATTACAGGATTTCAAGAAGTAAAAACCTTAGAAATGAAATCATTGAAATTGCCGATTATAAGCTAGATAGACGCTATGACGTCATTATTGCGCTTGACGACGAAGAAGCGTTTCAAAAAGTATTAGGCTATGCGACAGATTTTTTAAAGGGTGACTCTTTTTTATTTGATCAGAAATTGTATGTAAACAGTCAATCCCTTTTTGCATTAGTAAAGGCTTATTATAATCCGAAGTATAAAAATACGGTTCTTTCCTTTTTTAATACAGCTTTTGAATATGCTAAAGTTTATGCCAAAGAAAAAATTGAATTTGGAAGAAAAGCAGACACAGATCCTGATGCAGAAACATTATTAGAACTGGTTCAGGCTATTTCGTCATTTAAAGATGAAGACAGAGAGCAATTTGCCAGTTTGATTTTTGAAATTTACACTTTTAGTAGTCAAAAAAAGAGAGGTTACGCAATGTATCAAGCTTCAGGGTTTATGGCAATTCAGTTAACATATTTTCAGGCCAGCTTTAATATAAAAGTCATAATCGATGCTATAGAAATTACGGGTAAATACTATGCCGACAATATTTTTGTAAAACAAACTTTGTATGCCAAATGGTTTTTAGAAAAAAATACAAAGGAAGCATTTCTTTACTTTCAAAGTAACACTAATCCTATGTTTGCTGTTTTTGTTTTAACCGATTTGGGTTTTAAAGATGCATTGCCCTTATTTATCGAAAAACAAAAAGAAGAAGAAAATCCTGTAATGTGGGAAATTTATGAAGAGGCGATACAAAGGCTGAAAAATGATTTTCTGCCTAAAAATCAAACAGAGAGAATGAGTTGGTTAAACGGAAACTTAACTCCTACCCAAAGAGCACTGGGTGCAGAAAATGACAATGTTTTTGTACAACGTGCGCAGCAAAAAACATTTATTGATGATAACGTATATGAAACTGATAATGATTAATAAAAAAATGAGGCAACAGTTTTCAGACGATACCGATTTTTTTAGTTGCTATTAAAGATGCGTAATGAACTATAATTTGAAAGAAGAATAACAGGAAAATGAAGTTTTTAATAATCAAAACTATTTTAATGCTAAACATCATTACTTGTTTGGCTCAGTCTTCTAAGAAATATATTATGGAACAATTAAAGTCAAAACAAAAACAAGAACTCATTGTAATAGCGCTTCATATTCTAAAAGAAAAGCAGCCTTCATTGGTAATTAATTTTGAGGATTTTGAAAGTACAGTATGGGGAAACAGTAAAGAAATACTAGTCAAATTTCGAAGAATTATAAGATATATTCCACTTAGTACTAATCCTGAAAAACGCTTCTCATACGATATAACAGTGAATTTAAACACCAATGAAATTTCACCATTTGATGTTTGGTTTCAATCTGAATTTTATATTGAAACCAAAGCAGACCAAAAAGCACTTGCGTTTATAAAGAAAAATTTTGGTGTGTTTTCCAGTGATTTTGAAAACATAATTCAAGAAGATGAAGAAGATTATTGTATACATCAGACCAATTCTTACTCTTTAGGTATCTACAGGTTAAATAAAAAAACAGGCAAAGTAGAAATGTCACTTAACGGACACATGGAACCAACGCCCAAACCTATAATTCAAAATCCTGATGATTTTATTGAAATCAAATAACTTAAACAAAGCTGTTTTATAGTTTTAAAAGTTATAAATCGAAATATTTTTGATTGAATAACATTGAGATACAAAAGAAATAAACATGAACGAATTACTTATTACTAAACAAATACAAGAAACATTATTAAAAATTGTTTCCCATGAAGACAATCCTGTAATCGTTTTTATTTACATCGATACTTCTACGGATGAAAATAGGGAAATAGTACCTTTTTTGAATATATATGCCAGTTTGATTTTTGATGGAGCGAACTTTGATGAGGCTATAAAAAACGCAGTTGATAATTGCAATAGCGGTTATATAGAAGATGTTTTACAAGATATTGATTCAAGTAGTTTTGAAATTAATCTTTCAGTATTCTATCCAGACTGGCCTGATGAAGTTGAAATTGGAGACCAGAAGATACTAAATATTCTTAATTTGTTCGTTAATAAAAATCAGGATAAATTCAATCTGATAGAAAAATTATATTTCGATTATGTGGATAATTTTGATTTTGTAAAAATCATTGATAAGTCCAATACTAAAAATTAAATTGCAGCCAATACTAATTTCTTTAAAACAGATTAAATTAAAACATGAAAAATTATAGCAAATACAAAAAAGCAAAAGAAGTTTATTTGAGTCCTGAATTCGCTTTTCCGATAGCGGTGATCGTTATGGCTTCTGCCATTACCTATGGATGTTTATACTTTTTGGGTATTACCGTTGCAATTCTTTTTAATGTATTTATTTCGTTTTGTGGAAATTTCTTTTTCTATTATTATGGTAAGTCATCTACACATATAACTTTAGAATTTTTAATTCGTGTTGCCCTTACTACTGCCTTCTTTTTATTCATAGATTATGGCGTTTATGCACTGGTCATTTATCAAAAAACAGATGTTTTCAATAAATTATACTTGTATATATGGTTGACTATTATCGTAGGAGGGCCTTTTTTGTATTATGTTTTCCAGCATAGCCGCTATTATTTTCAGGAAAAGTCAATGGCGGTAACGTATATAAAAGTTTTTTTTAAAGTTCATCACGACAGGGAATTACTGAGCTATATTGATACTATTCAGTTTGTTAATACAGCAAGATGTACCATGTCTGATATTAAATTAGAAAAGCCTAATTGTTTTTATTCAGAATCTGAATTAAACAAAATGGATAGCAGAGATAGAAACTACTATACAGGAAAAAGCGTTTTTAGTGAAATGATCCACTTACCTTTTGGTACAGATAGTCTTTTTATGTCCTGGTATTCTATTATTGAAGACAAATACTATGATATCGAAGTGCCTTTTCCTTTCGAAAAGCTGGTGATTGAGCAGGAAAAATATCCTACGAATGTTTCTGCTGCTTTAAGGGGTAAGAAAACCAAGAAACTCAATTTACACATTCATGAAAATGGCGGAATTCGTCTTTTTAATGAGGATGAGGTTTTAATTGACCTTCCTGAAAGTATTCCTACTGTCATTTCAGAAGAGCAACGAAATGAAAAAATAGAGTTCCATCGACATTCACATGATTATTATCGAGACCAGAAAGCTTTTTCAGGTTTGATAGAAAAAATTAAAACTTCAGGGCGAATCCAGGAGCGCTTTTTAATAAAAAACAAATTGATGCTGTGGAGTATGACTCTTTCCGGCCTTAAAGGAAATAATTATTTGGATCTGCAGGATGTGTCATTTAGTAAATACAAAACGGAATTGGCAGAACTGGAAACAGAAAATTTAAGATTTCTGCCAAAGGAGATCGGAATTGTATACAGAGGGAATTATTTGTATGATTGGCTGACGTTATCCATCAATACTCTGGAACTGTATCATTCTATTCAGGAGCTGACTGCTGGAAATCATGAAATTCCTGTTTTGTTTGACCTTGTTTTTGAAGATTTTTCAGAAACAGGATTGAAATTTACAATTAGAGCCAGGGATAAATTTGTACTATTTAATAATTGGAAAATTGATATCAAAAAGGATCGTAAACAAGACATGACAGATCATTTGCTTGATATTGATGAAGATCAGCAAAAAAGGGATTTATATAAAGAAGCATGGGATTTGGTTGCAGGAAAACAATACGATCTGGCACAGGCAAAATGCGATGCCATTAAAGCAATAGACCCCAGATATGGTTTTGCTTATTTTCTGGAAGCCCGTTTGGTATGGTATAAAGAAGGCTTAGAAGCCTGTTATGCCAAAAAAGATTATTTTATTGCTAAAACACAGCATGAACCTGCTGCACTGGCACATATTTATAACAATTACGGTTGTTTGTATGACTTAGAATCCCGTTATGAGGAGTCTTTATCAGAGTTTGAAAAGGCCATTGCAAGCAATCCGAAAGAAGGGACTTATGTATGTAATCTTGCCGAAGTTTACTGCAAGTTGAATAATCCCCAAAAAGCACTTGAAGCTGCAGAAAAATCTAAAAAAACAGGGCATGAGTCAGCCACACTCAATGCTATTTTAGAAAGTAAAGGAATGCGTTATTCGTAGAAAATCATTACAAATAGTGATGTCCGGTAAAACCGATAGTGATAAATTTGATTTAAATTTTTTCTGCCTAAATCATTTATAGGTTACCTGCGATATGAAAAAAATTAGATTGTATAAAAAAATAGAGCCCGTAGGGGGAAATTTTGAGCAATATCTTCGCTATGCTATTTTGCCTTTGCTGGTGGCTTCATATATTTTTTATCCCATTTTATATTTTTTAGGTACAGAAGCTGCGTTGTTTTACAATATCATTTTGGCTTTTACCGCAGCATATTTTTACAAGGGCCTAAGGAAATTCTCGTCATTTTTATGCATCAACAGCAGTGATCAGAAAATCAGATCACTTATTTCTTTTGTTGTCATATTGATTATTCTGCTCATTACCAATTACGGTTTTTATTTATTGGTTTTATATCAAAAAAACAACGAGTTCAGTAGCATTAATTTTTATTCCTGGCTGGTTATTTTGTTTGGTATACCGCTAATGTACTATAGCTTTAAATTAGCTCAGTATCATTATGTAAAAAAACAGCAGGATCAGGCGTTTGTAAGTATAGAACTTGTTATCAGTTATGATCTGGATCTTTTCTTAGCGATAGATACCATTCACTTTGTAAATACAGTAAATAGAAAATCTTCTGATATTAAAATTACAAATAACATAAGGTCATATTCTCAAAAAGAATTTATGGCAATGAAAACAAAATCTAGATATTATTATATCAATAAAGAAGGATTTAGAGAGACGGTTCAGATTCCTTTTAATGCAAATATGTTTTTATTGTCATGGTTTTCCTATGTTGAGAATAAATATTATTGCATAGAAATCCCATTTCCTTTTAAGAAATTTATTGAAGAGCAGGAAAAATGTTCAATAGATAAGTTTAAAGTATTTACAGGCAGTGAAACAAAACCGTTGTATCTGCATCTTTATTTAAACGGTGGTTTTAAATTTTTTTACAAGGATGTAATACTAATTGATTGTCCTGAAAATAAGGAGCAACAGATTAGTGAAGAACACAAAAAAATGAAATTCGGATGAATCATAATTATTGGTAATAAGATAAATAGTAAAGGCTTTTTAAAATGAAATCAACACCTAAACAATTTGACCTTGCAAATGGAAATTATATCTTGGACATTCACGGACCTGTAAAAAAAGTAAAAGAGTTATGGAAAAGGAATTTCGAAGCCAAATCTGCTCCATTCGTTTATGAAGGTATTTTATACACCTGCGAAGATCAGACTCTATATGCTATCGATTCGAAAACAGGTAATTCTATTTGGGAGATTACAATTCCGGGACGTGCCACAATTCCGGTTTTTTATAATGATCTTCTGATTTTTGGAGGAAATTATATTGATAGTCATGTATATGCATTAGATAAAAATTCAGGTAAGGAAATCTGGAGATACAGGACTGGACCATCAACAGCCCCTGTTAAAATAGCACCTATCATTGCTGATGATTTACTTTATGTGTCGGCAGGTAAAACCATACATTGTCTTTCGGTTCTTAGCGGAAAAAAACAATGGACATTTGGTTTGAAAAAAAAGTCAGGAAATACCAATATGGTTATCGCCTCAGGAAAAATATATGCTGCAACACAAGAGGCTTCCGGCAAAGAAGAATTACAATGTATAGATAGTGAGAAAAAAGAACTGCTGTGGAAAATCAAAACGCCTGGTCTTTGGTCAAATCTTATTTGTGCAGAAGAATATCTATTTTATCTGAATACGAGTGCCGAATTATGCGAAGTAAATTTAATTACCGGAAAGGTAGAGCAGTCAAAAATAGCAAATCTTACCAATCGCATAACCAATGGAAGTCTGAATTACAACAATGGAATTTTGATTATAACAGTTGCAAGTTATATCCTTGGCCTTAATTTAACCACAAATCCATGGTCTTGGCAATGGAATTTTAAAACGAAAGCAGACATTGGCAGACCGGTTATTGCACAGGACAAAATCTATTTTGCAACCATGGGTAACGGAATTTATGCGATAGATGCCAACTCGGGTCAGGAAATATTTCATAAAGAGTCGGAGGTAAGATCGGGCTTAGCTTGCGGAATTTATGACTCCATAATTTTTGTAGCCGGTTCAATGAGTGAAAAAGAGTTAACAGCATATGCTCAATTATAATCTAAAAACAACTCTTTAATGTTAAATACGTATATTTTAACTGCCATTTTATTTTTAGGAATTTTTCTTTTTTTAGTTCGAAATCTAAATCTCTCAAAATACAAATACTTATTTAGGAATACGATTCTAAGCAACTCCAAAAAATATGAATTGACACCTGTTCTTAGGGGACGCGTGTATTATCCTCGTTATTTTTACATTCCTTCCTTAAAACAATATTTGGTGTATTCGGATGTTGATGAAACAGGCGATTTTAGAGAAGATCAAAATAAAAATAAACCCAACGGAAAAACATATTCACTACTCGATGAAAACGGAAACAGTCTTATTGTTTTAGAAACACCTTTGTCGTTTTCTAACAGAAGCGGCTGCTTTTATGGACCGGCGTCTTATATTCCTTTATTAGAAGCAGGCAAAACAAAAGCGCTTCCTTACGATCAAATACATAACACAGCCCTGGATCTGGGACGCAGGGATTTTGAAAAGCTTTTTATACAATTGTACACATCATCTGAGTACATAGAGTTTATTAATCTTCGGGTGCTTGGCGACCAGATTCATGAAGCAGGTGTAGTTTTCAGACGTCAGGGTAAAATTGAGATTTTGCTTTCAGGAGTAAGAGACAGTCGAATGATTTGTCGGTTTCAGGAAGACAGGATCACCAATAATTTTGAAGATTATTATCTGCCGGATATTTCAAATAAAGAAACTTTTCCGCAATCAGAGCCAGAAATCGAAATGATCAGACTGCAAACCACTAATATTAATCCATTTGTACACTGGAGAATAGGTTTCAATCGTGAGTTTAATATAGAGAACTATAAAAATAAATATTCTGAAGGATTGCAGGGGGGTGGAAGATATGGCTGTATACCAATTTATGTACTTGGTGAATCCGTGGGTACTGCTTATGTTCGCTTTAGGACAAAAGGAGAAACTTTCAGGATTAAAGTTTTAGAAGTAGCAAAAATGAGTTTTGTACCGGCTTATAATTTAGGCCTTCGTACTTTTCAGGTACCCCAACAGCATCAGACTAAAAGGTCACTGGTATTTATGGAATCGGTACAAAATGGTGGTAGCAACCGTATGGGCGGCGGAGTTTTTGTGGTTCGTCCAACGATAAATAGGAATCCATCAGCTGATCTTCCTCAGGATATGAAAGAGAAAGAATTTAATAAGCTGCCCCTCAAATTACAATGGGAAATATTAAATCCGGTTAGTGGCAGCTATCAAAAAAATAAGAAAAATTAGCTGGCTTATCAAAATTTAAAAGAATTTCTGAACTGAAAAAAAGATTGAAAACGTTTTCCGGCAACTTTCTGTTTCATCATGCTTCTCAATTAAACTGGGTAAAACTAAATAAATTGTCAATTGAAACGTTAACTGTATGTGGGGAAAACATAAGGAAGAAATTAGAGGCAGACCATAATTGAGACTTAATAAATATGAACAATACATTATACGCCAAAATACAGGAAGAATTTAATCACATTGCAGATACGTTTATAGAAAAAGAGATTGATGTATTAGCAGATGAAAATCTGATTACGATTCAGTCAAAATATAACCTGTACGATATCCAGCCTTATTTTGCACAGCTTACCAACGATGTATTGGCACCGGATACAAAGCTGACAATTGAATCTGAAGATGATTTTGATCCGGAAACGGATGATTTGTACGAATACAAAATCAATTTTGAAAACAGAAGGGCTTATCTCAAAAGAGAACATTATGGAGACGGTGTTTTTTATAGCACTCTTTATGAATATACAGCTCAATATCACAAAAGTTTTTCGGTATATCAAAATAAAGAGACTGTAAAAGCGATCAACCTTAGTTATCTCTATTTAAAAAACGGGCTGCCTGATCAGTTTATAGAATGCACAGAGTATGGTATTTCGCTTAAAACCTATACTTGCGAAAACGAAATTATTAAAAATTATAAGCTGGAATGGCCTAATCACGATCATCATTGTATTGGTGAATTGACTTTTGATACTGAAAAAAAACTGGTAATGATTACTGAAACAGCTTCTGATGGAAGGGTTCGTGTTTTGTTTGATACTACAGCTCCGACTAAAAATATTGAAGAAGTTTTAGAAAAAATAGAAGCGTTTTTGGTAGAGAACATAGCAGATCAGATTCTTGAAAAAGTAAAAATAGAAGAACCTGTTTATTGTATATTGTTTGAATATACCATGCAGGGGCCTTTTCCGCCAACAATTGCTTTTGGCATAACCTCAGAAGTAGAGGGCAATTTTGAAGATAAAGAATTATATGAACTTTACAATGCGCCTGACATGCGGTATTTCTCTGAGAACGATGAACCCAACCCCATTAATATTGATTTTTATCCAGTCGATATTCAGTCCAGTTACTTGATTGCCAATTCGTATGGAGAAAATATCCCATGGCAAAATGAAGAAGCATGTGAACTATGGGAAAAACAGATATTTGATACGTATTTAAGGATTTGCAAACGATTGATGCATTTTGATTTTTCAAAATCATTTGCTAAAACAGAAAATTTTTTGGTAATGGCGCGCGATTTTGAACAATGTAACGAAGAAGATTTTTATCAAAATATGTTGTATTACATAGCCAAAAAATAAAGGACTAACGTTATTTTAACCAATACGCAATATATTCTTTCGGCATATGACGATCTGGTAATTCTGCATCAGGGTCTAATGCGACTATTTCTCCACATAGTTTAACTAATTCATTAAAGACCACGTAGTATTCATGAAGTACCTGAAAATGCTCAGGGCTTTCATCTAATGATGACCTGTATTGAGTGGCAAGATTTGCCAATTTTATATGCAATTGGTTTATTTTGGTACTATCTTTCATAGTGATTTTTTTACTGTTTAATTTTCATCATAAGACATTAAAGCAATTTTCTTTGATAAAGATATACTTCTGACGATTTAAAATAAAAAGTTTTTTGCATCAATTAAATTTCATTATTAATTATTCTGATTAATAATTTTTGTAAGATTCTTTTCAAAACATAAAATCATTATTTCTAATGACTGCTACTTAAAAACCCAGGATTAAATTTGCAGTAATAAATTTATAATTAACTAAAAAAATAACTCATGGGATTAGCAGAAAAACGTTTAGCAGAATCAATTAAAGTTGAAAAAATACCGGCTTTTGAAGCAAAATTAAAAGATAAGGCAGGATACGATATCAAAGTAGATATTGACTGGAATACTTTTACAGCTTTTAATCAGTATCCGCTTGAAAGATTAGATATTGTTTTTGATGATTTGGAATCATTTGTAAAAAAAATATGTGCTGATGATATGGGGAAAGAAGCTTTAAAAGAAAAACTTTCAACTATTCATTTGACCAACACAGAAAATAATGATGAGGTGGCAATGGAACTAAAAGACAATACTTTGTATTTGACGCATCAGTTGGTTCAGGCTTCTTTTAGCTCACAAACCGATTCGCAAATTGCAGATTACGTAGAAAAGTTACTGTAAATGATTGAGTCTTATAAAAAGAATCTTTTCATTGAATTTTCTGGCTGGTTTATAAAACTTGCTGATTTTGCCGATAAAGCAGAAGATGTTTATACTTTACCTAAACTCGAATTAGTATTGCATACAGGAAATATTATTCGCGGTTGTATTATAGGATATGACAGAACCAGACAAGATAAGCTATTGATGGTTATAGGAATTCCTGATTCAAATCCAAAATCTGAAATTACCTTAGTTCCGGGTTCTCAGGTGGCAGCAATAACTTTTATGGATGCTAATGAGACACTGAGGGTGCTTGAACCTAGTGCTACAGTTAGTGTTTTGGAATTAAAGCGTAGTGTCAAAAAAGTTGAAGAAGATCTGGAAAAAATTGTTGAGTCTAAAATCAGTCTTGTTTTAGACACAGATAATTATCCTGAAAATAATAGAAAAATTGTTTTGGAAACGATTAAATTTTTGCCATCAATTTTTGAATCGCTGACTGAAGACAAACTAGGAAAAAAGGCTGTTATTGAAAATATAGAGAATATTAAAATTTCGATTACAGAAGCGAATTCGATGGTTTTAGAAAACAAAGAACTTCATATCGCAACAAGTACTGGCTATAAACTTCCAGGTAAGGAAAAAGAAAGAATGAAAAGGGAAATTGAGAGTGTTTTGTAATACATTTTTTTTCAATTTCAAAAGATTAAGGTTACTCTAAAAATTTCAAGAGTAACCTTAATTGTTACTATTATTTGTTCAAAAAACAAGAAGTATGATCAAAATTTAGAGTTTAAAAAAATACATTTTAGCACGCGCCAAAGTCCCTGATTACTATTAGACACTTATAACGTATGCATTGAATTTGCTGGAATATATGGATTTTTCAATGACAAATCTAATACTACATTAGTTATTGATGTAGGTAAAGGTTTTGTAAATTAATCAACCAGTCCATTTTCAACAGCATATTTTACCAGCCCGGCCGTATTTTTAGCATTTAGTTTTGATAGCAAATTACGGCGATGGGTGTTGACCGTATTCAAACTGATAAATGTTTTTTCAGCTATTTCTGCCGTGTTGTATTCTTGTGCAATTAAGACCAAAATTTCTTTTTCACGAGAACTTAATTCGGTTATGTTGGAAATTTGCTTTTCTATTTTTTGGTTGTTATTCAAATATTGCTCTTCTACTTCTTTAGAAAAATAGTTCTTACCTCTGGCAACGCAGTAAATTGCTTCTAATAATTCTGATTTCTCCGCATTTTTTAGTAAATAGCCATTTACACCAATCCTGATTAATCTTGAAATTATTTTTGCATTGCTATGCGTACTCACGATTATAATTTTTATGAACGGGTATTCCTTTTTCAATATTTTGCTTAACTCAATTCCGTCCATTTCAGGCATACTAATATCCAGCACTACCATATCTGCACTTTGAATTTTTAAAATATTCAAAACTTCAATACCATTTACTGCTTTGCCAATTATTTTTATTCCGGATTCATGTTCAATTAGTGAAGCAATTCCTTGCAGAAACATCGTATGATCATCAGCAATGATAAGTTTTAATTTTTCCATTATCAATAATTTGGGGTTATAGTTGGGTTAGATTATCAAGTTGTTTTTTTACATTAATTTCTTTTTTTATTTATTTTCTGTATTAGACAATGGTAAAACAGGGATTTCAATATTGGCAATCGTACCTCTTTTAAGTTTAGAATCCACTACAAAAGAACCATTTAGTTTGACTATTCGGTTTTCTAAGTTAATGAAACCAATTCCCGGTTTGTAATTTTCAGGATTAAAACCAATACCATTATCTTCAAATAAAATATTCAGGACATTTTCGATAAGATTAAGTTGTAAATCCATTTTTGAAGCTTTTGCATGTTTAATTGTATTGGTCAGAAGTTCCTGTATTATTTTAAAAATCTCAATCTGGATTTCTTCATTTAAAGCATCAATTTCTTTTTTCGGATATACCGTAAAATCGGTTTTTATGTTACTGGCTTCACCAATATTATTAAAATAGGACTCTAAAACTTCACAAAATTTGTGATGTGTAAATTTTTTAGGAATCAAGGTGTGGGATAAATTTCTAACCTGCTGATAAGTTTCATCTAATAAGGCAGTAAGGTTTTTTATTTTTGGAGAACTGGAAATTATCAAATGATTCAATTGAAGTTTTATTGCGGCTAAATTTCCACCAATACTGTCATGCAACTCCTGAGAAATACGCTCTCTTTCTTTATCCTGGCCACTAATGGACGCTTTAATTAATTTTAACTCCTGATCTTTTAAAAGATTATTTATATTCTGGGTACTTATTTCAGCCTGTTGGATGTTTAACAATCGCTGTGTTTTAAGTCGTTTATAATACTGAAGCAACAATCCGATTATCGGAATCAAAACAATAAGAAAACCAAAAATGGTCATCAGTTTAGTTTCTTTTTCCTGCTTTATCTGTAACGATTTTAGCTGCTGATCCTTTTTTAGCAAAGATATTTCGCTTAATTTTTTTTGTGATGAATTCTGAAAAAATAATATCGTATTTTCGGTTATCTTTTGAGAGATCTCTTCCTGAAGGTTCATATTCTCAATAGCTTCCTGTTGTCTTTCAAGTTTTAACTTTTTAGTAGTATTGTCAAATTGTAAGAACCTGATTTCTTTTTCTCTTTGAGCTGTTTTGTATTTGATTTCCAGTTCGTTAATTTCACTGGTTTTCTGAATCTTATTTATTGAATCTTTTATTTTGGTAGACTTTGTCAGGTAATCAAAAGCATTTTTATAATCTTCTTGTAAAACTGCAATTTTTTTGAGCTCATCATAAAAATATACCTGGTTATCTAAGTAACCGAAATCAGTCGCTTTTTGTAGGGCTTCTGAAAAAATCAACTTGGCATGCTTATAGTTCTTTAAATCGATATAGGTATCACCAATATTTCCGCGTGCAATTAAAGCGATTTGGTTTAATTCGTTTTTATCAGCAATGGAAACAACTTCTCCATACATTTTTAAGGCTTCAGCTGTTTTTTGCTGCAGTTGATAATTCGCTCCGATGCTCAGGGCAATTACTGCTTTGGCTTGTTGATTGTTTGTTTTTTCACTAAGCTGTTTTCCGAGATTATAATAATAATTGCCTTTTTCATACTCTTTTGAATTTGAATAAATATTACCCAGATTAATATAACTTCCCAGACTTATTTCTTCATCATTTTTGTATTCTAAGCATTCTTTATATGATTTTATAGCGTTTGTTTTGTCTCCTAAAGCCTCATAAATGCCAGCTAACCCGTGCAGATGTGTGTAGTATAAATCGGTTTCTTTATATTTTTGACAAGTTATAAGGCCTTTTAAATGCCATTTTTTGCTTAAATCAAATAACCCCTTTTTTTTATAATTCAGACCCATTAGATTATATCCTAAAGAGAGGAACCTGTTTTTTAGAGAGTCGTTCGTTATTTTTGTATTGTACTTTAGAGCTTGGTCAGTATAATAAATAGACGAATCTAATACAGCTCTTTTATTATAATAGTAAGCCTGCAATAAAATAAGGCTGGCTCTGTTAGAGGGGTATCTTACATCTTTTAAAAATGTTTTTGCCTTTTTTAGTGCTTTTTTTTCTTCTCCTTTGTTGTATAAATTATAGAATGATGTAACAACTTCATCTTCTTCATCTTCAGCAGATTTTTTTACCGTTGATAATATTTTTTTTTTATTTCCGTCAATTTGAGCATACAAACAGCTTGATACTATAAAAAAGACAAGTAGAAAAAGACATTTAAAATTAGCTGTCATGCGGTTAAATTACGAAAATAAAAGAGTAAAAATCGGTGTGTTGTTATTTGTTATTTGTTTTTTTGAGACTTTAAATTTAGCATAAATAGATTTAAAATCTTCTTTTTATGTAAATAAAAATGATAAATAAGTTAAATAAATTTAGTGGTAAAATATTGTTAATGGAATGCGTTGAGTGTAGTTCGTTTTTGATTATAGTTTTTCGTCAGTCGATTTTTTTTTAGATAAAAATTGTATGAGGAACAGAAAAATTATCATCAAAATCGGTTATCGATACTTTTTAGTTCCTTTTCTCTGTACAAAAAAACAACTGACGTTTTGAATAATTTCACCCAATGGATTAGTGATAAATATCAATAATTGAAATTATTTTTTCCAACAAAAATTAAAATTATACTATTTTAGAAATAAATTGTGTAACATAAAAAGATAGAATTTTAATAAATTTACCCTATTCAAAAAAGATAAGGTTATGAAAAAATACTTATGCATAACAACGTTTGTAATACTTCTGGTTTGCTCTTGTGCAACCAATCCTGTTACAGGAAAAAAAAGCCTTAATTTTGTTTCTAATGGTGAATTGTTCCCATCTTCCTTTCAGCAATATGAGACATTTCTTAAAGAAAATAAAGTTATATCAGGAACAGCAGATGCTAAAATGGTAAGCAATGTTGGGGCAAGGATAAAAGCAGCTGCAGAAAAATATGTGACTTATTTAGGTCAAAATCAATATCTTAAAGAGTATCAATGGGAATATAAATTGGTAGAAAATAAAGAAGTAAATGCTTGGTGTTTGCCTGGAGGTAAAATTGTAGTCTATTCCGGTATCTTACCAATTACGCAAAATGAATCCGGTTTGGCAACGGTTATGGGACATGAAGTTTCGCATGCTTTGGCAAATCATGGTGCTCAAAGAATGAGTGCGTCCCAACTACAACAATTAGGTGCTGTAGGTGTTGCAGTTGCAACTGGAAACCAAACTGCAGAAAAGCAGGCTATGTGGCAGCAATATTATGGATTAGGATCAGAGGTAGGAGTGATGCTTCCGTTCAGCAGAAGCCATGAGAGCGAAGCTGATAAAATCGGATTAACACTTATGACGATTGCAGGCTATAATCCTGATGACTCAATTGCCTTCTGGACAAGAATGTCTTCTAAATCAGGAGGTTCTGGCACACCTGAGTTCTTAAGCACACACCCTTCAGATGCAACCAGAATTGCTAATCTGAAATCTTTGATTCCACAGGCAAGGCAAATAGCGGCAAAAGTTGGGATTGTCAGGATTTAATCTAAAATATAAACTCCTCATTAGTTAAATTGTAATCAGGCAATTTTAAACGGCCTACCCATATTTTGTTTTGAATATAATTTTCGAAACTCATGTCTTTTTCAAACGAAAACATCAATTTGTTGGGTTTGTCGCTATCCAGGTTGGTTAAATAATTTTGTAGATCGACTTTATCAACTGAAACACCATTTACGAAAATAGAATTTGTTTTAGTGAAAAAAATCAAAATACCAAATTCAGGTTTATTCATCTTATAATACACATTTGTAAAAGGCAAAAAGGCTAAATTTTTTCCAACAGAATCGGCATAAGAATAATAATTGTGCGCCTTTTCATTTTTATGGGCTCTATCACTCCGTTTCTTTTCCTGCAGTTTTATCACTTCGGGAATTATAAGTTTTAATGGCAAACGTTTATCAATATTGAAAATCCAATTGGTTGAAATGATGCTGTTTTTTCTGTTGACTTCCGCAATTGTATCTTTTTCTTCGGTTTTAAAAAAGATATAAATTGGAGAATGATCCTCGACATTTTTAACGATTGAAACATTCGCTTTTGGTAATAATACATCTTGTTTTTTCGCACACGAAATAAAAAGAAAAATTATAAGTAAACTGATGTATTTCATTTTATAAGTTTAATTTATTAAATAACGTCACACACTCTACCGCTTCTTTTACATCGTGAACCCGGAGAATTTTTGCACCTTTTGTTAAGGCTATCGTATTAAGGACAGTTGTTCCGTTTAAAGCTTCGTGAGCCGAATTATTAAGGGTTTTATAAATCATTGATTTTCTAGAAACTCCAGCTAAAATGGGTAATTCTAAGAAATTAAAAAGTTCCATTTTCTGTAAAACTTCATAATTTTGATCTATAGTTTTGGCAAATCCAAAACCCGGATCTAAAATTAAATCATTAATTCCCATATTTCTGGCTTTTTTTACTTTTTCAGAAAAGTAGAAAAGCATTTCTTTTACGATATCATCATATTGTGTCAAACCCTGCATTGTCTGTGGATTGCCACGCATGTGCATCATGATATAAGGAACATTATATTGTGCAATAATTTCAAGCATTTTAGGGTCTAATTCACCGGCAGAAATGTCATTTATAATTGCGGCACCATTTTCTATCCCAGCTTTCGCAACCTCAGATCTAAAAGTATCAATGGACAAAAATGTATCAGGAAAATGCTTCATAATCAATTCGATTACCGGAACAATTCGATCCATTTCTTCTTGTTCAGAAACAAACTCAGCACTTGGTTTACTGGAATAAGCGCCAATATCAATAAAATGAGCTCCTTCAGAAAGCATTTTTTCAACCTGAGAAAGAATTTCAGTTTTATTTTTATATTTTCCGCCGTCATAAAACGAATTTGGGGTGAGATTTAAAATCCCCATTATTTTAGGAACTCTTAAATCAATCAAACGGCCTTTACAGTTAATCAACATTTTGTATGTGTTTTATTTTTGTCAGTTTTAAGCCTCAGATTGTTCGATTAACAATTTGTTTAGAAAAAACTTGAAACAAAGAAACCTGAAACTTGAAACTATTTAATTTAATCCTTATTTTTGAACAAATTTTAGCAAATATACAGCAATAAATGAAGAATACTTCCCTTGAATTTGATAATGTTATTACAGTTTGCCGCACCTTGTTTATCAATAAAATGAAAGATTATGGTAGTGCATGGCGTATTCTGAGACTACCTTCGTTAACAGATCAAATATTCATAAAAGCTCAAAGAATCAGAAGTTTACAGGAGAATGAAGTCCGAAAAGTGGATGAAGATGAAAAAGGTGAATTTGTTGGAATTATTAATTACTCAATCATGGCTTTGATTCAGTTAGAATTAGGAATTGCGGATCAGCCCGATTTGGATGTTTCAAAAGCAACCGAATTATACGATGCTAAAATTAAATTAACCAAAGAGTTAATGGAAGCTAAAAACCATGATTACGGAGAAGCCTGGCGTGATATGCGCGTAAGTTCGTTGACCGATTTGATTTTGCAGAAATTACTTCGCGTCAAACAGATTGAAGACAATAAAGGAAAAACCCTGGTTTCTGAAGGGATCGATGCTAATTATCAGGATATGATTAATTATGCTGTTTTTGCATTGATTTTAGATCCGCTTGCACCACAACAATAGATTTCAAATAAATCCCAAATTTTAAAGATGAAAAATAGTATTACCCAGTTCTCCCGCCTTTTTGTTGGCGTATTGTTTATTATTTCCGGATTAATTAAGCTAAATGACCCTGTAGGTTTTTCGTATAAATTGGCGGAGTATTTTAGTGAACCTGTATTTAATATTCCTTTTTTAGAGCCACTGGCTTTAGGTTTAGCGATCTTTTTGGTGATTTTAGAAGTGGTTTTAGGAGTTGCCTTACTTGTAGGATATAAAGCAAAAACAACTATATGGAGTTTACTGCTTTTAATAGTTTTCTTTACTTTCCTGACTTTTTATTCGGCTTATTTTAATGTGGTTAAAGATTGTGGCTGTTTTGGTGACGCATTGCATTTAACCCCTTGGCAATCATTTACAAAAGATGTTGTTTTATTGTTCTTTATTCTCGTTTTATTTTTCAATCAAAAATTAATCAAACCCTTATTTTCAACTCCAAAAACTAATTTTTCGGTTTATTTAAGCGTTGTTTTATGCGCATTTATGGCAGTTTGGGTGTTAAATCACAATCCGATAAAAGACTTCCGTCCATATAAAGTAGGAACTAATATAGAAAAAGGAATGGAAATTCCTGAAGGTGCACCAAAATCAGTTGTAGAAATGATTTTTATTTATAAGGTGAATGGCGTAGATAAAGAATTTACTGAAAAAGATCTAATGAATATTCCGGAAGGAGCCATATTTGTTGATCGAAAAGACAAAGTAATCACAGAGGGTTATGTACCGCCAATTCATGATTTTACAATGACAAAAGAGGACTCTGATTATAAAGAAGAATTATTGAAAGAACCAAAATTATTGGTTTTTGTAAGTTATGACCTGACCTTAGCAAATCCGGATGGGATGCAAAAATTAGAAAAACTAAATCAGGAAGCTAAAGCGCAAGGATATAAAGTAATTGCAATGACGGCTTCAGGAATTGATGAAATCGCAAAAACAAAAAAACAATATGCACTGAATGTGGATTTTTACTTTTGTGATGCAACTGCTTTAAAAACTATTGAAAGAGCAAATCCAAGTGTTGTGGTTATTCAAAAAGGAACAATTATTCAAAAAGTACATTATAACGATATTGATAAATTAGCATTGTAAAGCCTACTCGTTAAAAAGATTTTTAATTCATAAATGTTTTATAATTAAGCTGTTATTGAATATTCTTTTTTTGTACTTTTATTGCAGTTTATAAAATATATGTGGATTTTAAGTTATATTTTAAAATACAAATGTTTCAGAATTATAATTTTATCTTCATATTTACGTTCTAATGCAGATTAAGCCCTTAACATAAATGTTGAAAAAAGTCACTCTGTTTTTTGTGTTTTTTAATATTTCCCTCACTTTTGGACAAATAGGCGGGAGATATGCTTATCAGTTTTTAAATTTAACAACCTCGCCAAGACAGGCAGCTTTAGGAGGAAAAGCAATTACCATTTATGATGAAGATGTAAATCAGGTAATGTTTAATCCTGCAACATTAAATGCAGATATGGATAATCATCTGGCTATGAATTACGGTAATTATTATGGTGAAGCAACTTATGGAACAGCTTCTTATGCTTATACTTACGACAGGCATTTGCAAACATTTTACGGAGGGATAAGCTATATAAATTACGGTAATTTTGAAGGCTATGATGAAAATGGACAGCCAACATCAGATTTTACAGGGAGCGAAGCTTCTCTTTCAGTAGGTTACGCTTATAATATTCCGTATACAGATATATTTGTTGGAGCAAATGCTAAGTTGATAACTTCTGCTCTAGAGACTTATAATTCTGTTGGAGGTGCATTCGATTTAGGTTTTTTGTTCATTGATCAAAGAAATGATGTGAACTGGGCATTGGCAATACGTAATATTGGAACTCAGTTTACCACCTATTCAGGGATGAAAGAAAAATTACCACTTGAAATTATCGCAGGTGTTTCACAAGAATTAGATCATGTACCGATTAGATGGCATTTATCTTTAGAAAATTTGCAGCAATGGAATATTTCTTTTTCAAATCCTGTTCGTGCACAAAGTAATATTGATGGTTCAACTAAGGAAGATAAGGTTTCATTTGTTAATAATGCTCTGCGACATGTGGTTTTTGGAGTGGAACTTTTTCCCAAAAAAGCATTTAATATTCGATTAGGATATAATTTTAGAAGAGCCGAAGAATTAAGAATAGAGGAACAGCGTAATTTTTCGGGAGTTTCTTTAGGTTTTGGATTAAAAATGAATCGATTAAAATTCAATTATTCGTATTCAAAATATACATTAGCAGCAAACACAAGTCTTTTTGGTTTAAATATTAATCTTCAATGATGTATTTTGTATGAAAATATTTAATTTAATTTTAGTTGTATTAGTATCAGTCTTCTTTATAAGTTCCAAACCTTATTTGAAAGATAAACCCAATAGTCTGGAAATAGAAAGAATTAATTTTAGGATTGAGGAAATGAAATCAATGCTGAATGCTAATTCTAAATACAATGTTAAGATTGCTTTTTTTATTGATATGAAAATTCCATCCGGTAAAAACCGTTTTTTTGTCTATGATTTACAGAATAATAAAATTATAGATAAGGGCCTTGTTGCTCATGGCTGTGGCTCAGAAACAGGAATCAAAGGAAACTTGAAATTTAGCAATACACCCAATTCAAATAGTACTTCATTAGGAAGATATTCTATCGGGGCTAATTATAACGGCATATTTGGCAAGGCATATCGATTATTTGGCTTGGATGAAACCAATAGCAATGCATTTAAAAGAGCGATTGTTTTGCACCATTATTCAGCAGTTCCATACGAAGAACAAGACCATCACATCAGTCGTAGTCACGGTTGTCCAATGATTAACGAACAATTTTTTAAAAGAATTGAGAAAATTATAGATTCTTCGAAATCAAACATACTTTTAGATATTTATTATTAAAAAAAGTAACAAAAAAATACCTTAATTTAAAATTATCACTTTGAGAAATATTACGATTGCTATTGACGGCTTTTCCTCAACCGGAAAAAGTACTTTAGCAAAACAACTGGCCAAAGAACTTGCTTATGTTTATGTAGATACGGGAGCAATGTATCGCGCAGTTACTTTGTTTGCAATGAACAACAACTTTATTAAAGCTGATTTTTTTGATAAAAAAGCTTTAATTAATTCACTTCCTAAAATTAAACTGGAGTTTAAATACAATCCTGAATTGGGTTTTGCAGAGATGTATCTAAATGGTGAAAATGTTGAAAAACAAATTCGCACTATCGAAGTTTCCAGTTTTGTAAGCAAGGTTGCCGAAGTTTCTGAAGTGCGCTCGAAATTAGTTGAACAGCAACAGGAAATGGGAACCAATAAGGCTATCGTAATGGATGGGAGAGATATCGGAACAGTTGTTTTTCCAATGGCTGAACTCAAAATTTTTATGACTGCAAGTGCAGAAACCCGCGCACAGAGACGATTTGATGAATTGCGACAAAAAGGTGATAATGTATCTTATGAAGATGTCTTAAAAAATGTGGTCGAAAGAGATTATATTGATACACATCGTGAGGATTCTCCTTTAGTAATAGCTGATGATGCAATAGAAATCGACAATTCATACTTAAATCGAGAAGAACAATTTACCGCAGTTTTAGAATTGGTAAATGAAGTTGTTAAAAAAGTTTAATTCTTTGTAGATTTCATTTTTAATAGTAGTTTTACTGCTTCATCATTTAAAGACAAATACTATTATGAGTATAAAACTAAGGCTTACAATCATGAACTTTTTCCAGTTTTTTGTATGGGGAATATGGTTGATTTCATTAGGAGGATATATGGGACAGGTTTTTGGCCCTATCGAAGGAAGCAGTATCGGTTTGTCTATTGGCAGAACATATGGTTCGATGGGTTGGGCAAGTTTGTTTATGCCGGCTTTGCTGGGGATTATTGCAGATAAATACCTGAGTGCTCAAAAAGTATTGGGAATTTCGCATATCATTGCCGGAATTGCAATATACTTTGCCACAAGAGCAACCAATTCAACAGAAATGTACTGGATTATTTTTGCCACAAGTTGTTTTTATATGCCAACAATAGCATTAAACAATTCTGTAAGTTATGCGGTTTTAAATAAATTCAGCTTTGACGTCCAGAAAACCTTTACCCCAATCCGTGTATGGGGAACAGTAGGTTTTGTAATCGCTATGTGGATAACTGATTTAACGGACTGGAAATCAAATACGCTTCAGTTTGTTTTTGCTTCAGTATCTATGATTATTACAGGGCTTTTTTGTTTTACATTACCGGATGTACCCGCAGAAAATAAAAACAGCAATCAATCACTTACCAGCAAATTTGGGTTAGACAGTTTTGTACTTTTTAAGCAAAAGAAAATGGCAATATTCTTCGTTTTCGCTATGTTATTGGGGGCTGCATTGCAAATAACGAATATGTTTGGTGATACTTTTATAAGAGATTTTGGCTCTAACCCGCAATATCAAGGCACTTTTGGTGTTGAACATTCTGTTTTTATAATTTCATTATCTCAAATTTCAGAAACGCTGTTTATATTGACTATTCCATTTTTCTTAAAACGATTTGGAATAAAACAGGTTATGATTTTTAGTATGATAGCATGGGTATTACGTTTTGCGCTATTTGGGATTGGAAATCCCGGTTCAGGTGTTATTTTCCTGATATTATCGATGATAGTTTACGGAATGGCATTTGACTTTTTTAATATTTCAGGTTCATTATTTGTTGAAAAGCAAACTGACAGTAAAATCAGGTCTAGTGCTCAGGGACTTTTTATGTTAATGACGAATGGAATAGGAGCCATAATTGGTGGCGAACTTGCAGGACGTACAGTAAGTTATTTTACAATAGGTAATAAAATACAATGGTCTAATGTCTGGTTTACATTTGCGGCTTATGCGTTTGTTATCGCAATAGCATTTGCAATTTTGTTTAAATATAAACATGACCCAAAGGAACTGGAAAATTTAGAGCATTAAAAAATTTTTAGATGTAAAAAACAATCCCGCTATAATTAGGCGGGATTGTTTTTTTATAAATTTGAGTATTATAGTTTTATTTAGTTTGCTGGAATTTTTTAAGCGATAACAATGCCTGTTCTTTTATCTTGTTTTGAAAAAAACCTGTCCATCCTAATAAATATCCGGTAATTCCGAAAGCTTGTTTTGACCATTTCCAAACATCAAAATTATCAGTATGTTTAATAATCAATCCATCCTGAAAAATAAATTCAGAAGAAATCCTGTTAATTACTTTACGGTTTGTTTTGCTGAATTTATAAGTAGCAACCCACCGTGCAGATCCTGAAAATTCATCGGTTTTTATATTTGAAAACTCAATTTTAATATCTCCTTTGCTTTTTAAAATCAGCATCTCCCACATTTTAGAAACCTGATCACCTTTTAAAAGACCAAAAGCAGGGTCTACAAAATGGACTTTTGGATGATAACATTCGACCATTGTTTTTACATCAGCATTTGCAAATGCAGTATAAAATTTACCAATTAGATTTTCGTTAGAATTCATTTTAACAAAATTAGACTGTAAAAATAGGATTATTTTTGGTTAAATAATCTTTATAAGAGATTAATAGAAGCAGCTGTATCAAAAGTTTTTTTAGACTTGTCAAATGCAGTCGAGAAATAACTCTTCCTGCTTACTGCTGTAAAGTAACCAGTTTGGTTTCCAAATGCATTTGAATTACCTGAAATTATAAATCGAATTGCTTTTATGTCGGTTTTTTTTAATTTTAAAAATTCTGCAGGTGTAAAATAATAATAGGATGTTGTTTTTCCTTCTTCGGTCTCCTTGACATTTTTATCTACACATGCAATTACATCAGCATTGACTAAATCAACATATACACCACCTGAGATCCTGGTCTTGTCATTTGTGGTTGCTATTGTTAGTTTTAAAATCCCACCCTTTTCTGTTTTTGCAATCTGCACATCAACTTCTCCCGTAAGAGCGTATTTTTCGCAAATAAAAGTATAACTTTCAGTTGCCGGGTAAGGTTTTGATCCTTTAATAGTGATCGTTTGCTGAGCATTGGCAAAAGGTGAGATTAAAAGAAACAAAAAGAAAGATAATTTAAAATTCATAATTTTTTACTTGTTATTCATTTATTTGCTTGTCAAATTTTTCATCCCAGTCCATTGATTTTATGGCAGAAACCAAATTTTCATCGTTTACAAAAACCCGAAGTTCTTTATTGGCCACCTTTTTCGTATACAATGCATGATAGCGATAAATAGTTTCTTGTTTGGTTTTATAAACACCGTCTAATTTTAAATCAATAAAGCTTCCGTAATACTGCCGAAATCTTATACAAGTTTTGGTAAGATGTTCTTCAGATGTATTATCCATAACCGATTTTGTTACTTCAGTTTCATTAAAAGGTTTGAATTTTGATGTATTGCATGTCTCCAGAACTCTTTTTCCCAATGAATATGCTTTATTTTGCTGATCCGGATTCATTTCGCCACTCAAAACTTTTTTAATTTTTATGTCTTCAGTATTTCTGCTTACTGTTTTGGATTTACAACCTATTAATAGTAGCAAACATATAATCAATACTGCTTTCCTCATAACTATTTATGTTATTTTTAATAATAAATTGGGATCCGGACAGTTTTCAATATAAAAATTTAAGTCTTTTGTATTGCAAACCCCGGGGTAATCGCCCCAATGATCGGCTATGTTTTTAATAATTTGAAAATGTAAATGCGGTGCATAATCTCCGTTGACATCTGAATTTCCAATATTAGCAAGGTATTCTCCTTTTTTAAAAAAATCACCGACACTAATTCCTTCTATACTTTCTAACGACAAATGTCCATATAAAGTATAAAATTTTTGATTTTCAATTTCATGCTCCAAAATTATGGTAGGACCATAATCACCTAATCCAATATTGTTTTTGAAACTATGTATTTTTCCATCAAGAGCTGCTAAAACAGGAGTTTCAGCTTTTACCCATAAATCCATTCCAATATGAATATTGCGTTCAGGAATTAAATCGTTTTTAAAAATGGCACTTCTTTGATACAAAGTCCGCCCTTCTATGTAGCCACCAAAAGCTACCTCGCCATTGTTTTTTTTTAGATGATTAGTGATATATTCTTCAAAATAAGCTGAATTACCGGGTTTATTACCTGTTAAAATCTGGTTATTTATAGATAAATCCAAAGGAATGTATTTAGAATAAGCAATAGTTGAATCGATAATTTTTGTAGGGGGGATATTTTTTAATATAGAGGCTAAAGGTCTCATAATAGTTATTAGGCAACTTTTTCAATAATAATTAATTCGTTATGATGCTCTATGCGAGGCAGCATTTTAGTTGTATATAATTCAGGATCAATTTCTGAAACGTATTTACGATTTCGCGCATTATGCTTTTCATCAAGGATCATAGTGTTAAAAAGTACAAAGCCCTGCTTTTTTAAAATAGAACAGATTTTTTCACTAAAGAAACGTTCAAACAAAAAGTTAGGCATATTAGTATCTTCAAAAATATCGATAATAATTAAATCGTATCGGTTTTTAGTTTTTAGAACAAATTCAAAAGCATCATCGATAACAATTTCTAGTTGCTTAATCTGAGAAAGATTAAAATATTGATCTGCAATCTGAATTATATCTGCATCAATTTCAACTCCTGTTATTTTGCCTTTAAATTCAACTTCATCAACCAGTGTTTTGATAACACTTCCTCCGGCAACACCCAACACCAATATATGATTCATTTCCTGAATAGTTTCAAAACCAATATTTCTTAAACCATATCTTAATATTCGCTGTAAACTTCCATACGAGTAATTTGTATTTTCAGAATCCAGAACTAATTGACCATTAACCCAGGTAACTTCAATCATTTTACTGCGACTTGATTTTTTTTTGAATATTTTAACAGGAATTAAATAACTAAATATTTTTTGAATCATTTTTTACGCTTTTACCCAAATTTAGTATTTATTTTTTTTATTTTGTGCGAAATATGAAATTTAATGAAGAAACAATTGTATGAATTTCTTTTTCTAAAGCTAATGGGCTGGAAGATAGTTGGGATTGAGAATGCTCAAGTAAAAAAATGTGTGATGATGGTTATGCCTCATACAAGTAATCATGATTTTTATTTAGGAATTTTTGTTAGAGGAATATCGGGTTTGGAGATGAACTGGGTAGGGAAAAAGGAATTGTTTAGATTTCCGTTTGGTTATTATTTTAGAAATGTAGGAGGTGAGCCGCTGGATCGGTCCGGAGGTTTGAATAAAGTTGATGCTATTACTTCTATTTTTGATAGAAAAGAAATTTTTCGGTTAGCTGTTGCTCCTGAAGGAACCCGAAAAAAAGTTACAGAAATCAGAAGTGGTTTTTATTACATCGCCCTAAAAGCAAATGTACCTATAATTCCGGTTGCTTTTGATTGGGGTAAAAAAGAAGTGAACTTAGGAAAAGCATTTTTTCCTACTGGTAAATACGATGACGATTTACAAGTTTTGAAAAAAATATATAATGGAGTGAAAGGTAAAATTCCAAATAACGGTTTTCAATTGTAGTATAGATTTTTTTCAAAGCCTAATAATTTTTTCACTGCTAATAAATTAGGAATTAATTTCTAATTATAAGGAATAGGCTTTAAATGTTCCGTTTTTATAAAAAAGTACAATTTTTTCAATTTGCTTGTCTTCTAAATCAAAATTATTATTTTTTAATTCTGATGGACTTTCATTTACTATTTGGCTATTTTCCTGAACGTTTGTTTTGGAAAAAGAATCTTCATTAGTGTTTTTATGGGAGGAAATCTGAGATGATACTTTTGAAATTTCTAAAGGGATTTCGTTGTTTCTTTTGGGGAAATGACCTTTTCCTGTCAAAATCCAATATAAGTCTACATCTGGAAAAACTTCCAGTATTTTCATTATAAAATCTAAACTTGGTTTATTTCTTCCCGATAGAAGATGGGACATACTGGAGCGTTGCACGCCTATTTTATCGGCAAAAGCAGATACACTCAAAGCGTAATACTCAAGCAGGCTTTCAAGTCTTTTTACAAATTCATCGGTGTTTAACATTGTAAAATTTTGTTTCAGGAAAATGTTTTACAAATGTAAACAAAAGGATTCGTCGAAACAATTTTAAAATCAAATTAAGTAGTTTTATTTTGAAATTAATAATTTAAATAATATTGTTTAAACTACTGATATTTAAAAATATAAATGTTATTCTTGTAAGATATTATTTTTATTGCTTTTTTTCTAAAATACGACTGGGAAACATGAAAAAACTGTTTACAATGTTGAATTTTTGTTGAATAAAATGATTTACAATTGTAAAAGTAAAGATGTTTACTTTTGTAAACTAATTAAAAAGACAATGAATTTAGAAGAATTATTTAATCAAAACAAAGAAAAATCTATTGAGGGACGATACCTGACCCTGGAACACATTGAGCCGTTATTGAATAAAATAAATTCCAATAATCAGGTTAAGATTATTGGAAGGTCTGTTTTAGGAAAACCTATATATAGTTATGAAATTGGTTCAGGTGAAATGCGAATTTATTTGTGGTCACAAATGCACGGAAACGAAAGTACAACAACGAAAGCATTGTTTGACTTTATTAATGTTTTGAATAGCGGTTCTGAGTTTGCGGATAAAATGCTTTCAGCTTTTACTTTCTATTGTATACCAATACTAAATCCTGACGGGGCTGCGTTATATACCCGTGCAAATGCAAATAAAATCGATTTAAACAGGGATTCACAAGATTTAACTCAGCCAGAAAGTAAGGTTTTGCGTGAAGTTTTCGAAGCTTTTAAACCGCATTTTTGTTTTAACTTGCATGATCAGCGTACTATTTTTGGAGCGGGGGAAACAGGTAAGCCGGCTACAGTATCGTTTTTGGCACCCTCGTATAATGAGCAAAGAGAAATTAATGAAAACAGATTGAAGGCAATTAATCTAATTGCTGCAATTAATGACAGATTGCAGGAATATATACCTGGACAGGTAGGACGCTTCGATGATTCATTTAATATTAATTGTATAGGTGATACTTTTCAGTATTTAGGAGTTCCTACAGTTTTATTTGAAGCTGGGCATTTTCAGAACGATTACAACAGGGAAGTCACTAGAAAATATGTATTCTTTTCGCTCGTTACCAGTTTTAAAGCGCTTTTCGAAAACGATATAGTTAATAATAGGATTGCTGATTATTTGAATATTTCACAAAATAAAGTGGTTTTTTATGATTTTATGTATAAAAATATCAAAATAAATTATGATGGTATCGAAATTATTACGAATTTTGTCGCTCAATACAAAGAGGAATTGATTGACAACAAGATTCAATTTAATGCTTATATAGTTGAAGTAGGGGAATTAGAAAATTACTTTGGACATTATGTTTACGATGCAAAAGGCGCCGCATACTCAGATGATTTTACCAATTTTCCGAAAACTGATCAAAAAGCAAGCTTTTATTTAGATAAAAACGTTAAGTTTGTTAATGGATTGATAAAAAGTTAAATTTTATGTGAATTTGTTGTTTTTTATATATATTTTTATACTTTGTAATACACATTAGTAATATTAATTAAAGAATTATGAGTAAATTTCGTTTAGATGAAGTAGATCACCAGATTTTAGATATGTTAATAGATAATACGAGAGTTCCGTTTACTGACATTGCAAAAAAATTGTTGATTTCTGCCGGAACGGTACATGTTAGAGTAAAAAAAATGGAAGATGCAGGGATAATCATGGGATCTTCGTTAGCCTTAGATTACGATAAATTAGGGTATTCATTTATTGCTTATGTTGGGGTGTTTCTTAATAATACATCACAGACAAAATTTGTATTAGAGCGAATTAACCAAATTCCATTCGTAACAGTAGCTTCTGTAACGACAGGAAAGTTTAATATTTTCTGTAAAATTAGAGCTAAAGATACTAAGCATGCTAAAGAGGTCATCTTTATGATTGATGATATTGAAGGAGTTTACAGAACTGAAACAATGATTTCATTAGAAGAAAGTATTAACGATAAGAAGCGTTTGATGCATACTATTTTTAAAAATATGTAATATTTTCTTGAATGCTATATTGATAAAATATAACCTCAAGTTTTCTTGGGGTTTTTTTATGACTAAATAACCAACAACTATAAAGGATTATGTACACGTTGCCAAAAATAGAACGTTTTAATCAGGATGTTCTTTCTAAATACCATATTTATAATAGTGTTTTTATAACATTACCTTTCGATTCTATTGATAATACAGGAGTGTTGCTTCCTTTGTTTACAGAAACCTGTGAAACAGGGTTTAAAAAACAGGAAACTCCTAAAGAAATTTTCGACTTTTTCTCAAGTAAATTTTTAAATAATGCTTCAGAAACAGAGAAAATAGATTTGATGTTTCGGTTTATTCAGTATATAGAACGCCAAATTGTATTATTTGATGCTATCGAAGATGCTGCTTTTCCTGTGGTTAATAATATGGAAGGACGAGGCTCTCTTCGTGATATTAAAGAAAAATCAGATGCAAAAGAAAAAGATGATAAATTAATTGATTTTCTTGAAAATTTCAACGTTAGAACTGTATTAACAGCGCATCCGACACAGTTTTATCCTGGACCGGTTTTAGGAATTATAAATGATTTAACGGAGGCTATCAGGCAAAACGATTTATTGAGAATCAAGCAGTTATTAGCACAATTAGGAAAAACACCTTTTATACAGAATGAAAAGCCAAATCCTTATGATGAAGCAGTTAGTCTGATTTGGTATCTTGAAAATGTATTCTATGAAACTGCAGGGGAAATAGTTCATTATTTACAAAAGAATATCCTTGAAGGAGAAGCAATCCAAAATCAATTAATCAAACTTGGTTTCTGGCCAGGAGGGGATCGTGACGGGAATCCATTTGTGACAACTGATATAACATTGAAAGTTGCAGAACGTTTGCGTACTTCAATTTTAAAATGTTATTATGTTGAAATGAGAAATTTAAAAAGGAAGTTAACTTTCTCAGGGGTAGATACTTTAGTAGCTGAACTTGAATATAAGCTTTACCGGTCTGTTTTTTATTCTAAAGGTGAAATCTATATTACCTTAGAAGAGTTGTTGACTCAGTTAAATAAAATCAGAACCATAATTATAGAAAAGCACCAGTCTTTATATCTGGATGAATTAGAAGCATTATTGGTTAAAATTAATTTGTTTGGATTTCATTTTGCTACTCTGGATATTCGTCAAAATAGTAAAATTCACAATGCTGTTTTTCATGATGTCGTAAATTATTATTTAAATTCAGACTCAAAAATATTTCCGGATAATTACTTTGACTTATCTGAGGATGAAAAATTAGTTGTTTTATCTAAAGTTAAAGGTGACTTAAATCCGGCTGATTTTGATAATGAAATTACAAAACTAACTTTGGAGTCTGTTCAGGCTATCAAGACGATTCAGGAAAATAATGGTGAATTTGGCGCCAATCGTTATATTATTAGTAATAACGAGAGTGCATTGAACGTAATGGAAACTTTCGCCATGATTCGTTTAAATAATTGGGAAAATCCAACGGTTGATATTATTCCGCTTTTTGAATCAGTAGATGATTTACAAAATGCACATGAAATAATGGAACAACTATATACGAATCCTGAATATGCTGCACATTTAAAATCTCGAGACAATAAGCAGACTATTATGCTTGGTTTCTCAGATGGTACAAAAGATGGAGGTTATTTAATGGCAAACTGGAGTATTTATCAGGCAAAAATTGAGCTTACGCAAATTTCAAGAAAATATGGTATAAAAGCTATTTTCTTTGATGGGCGTGGAGGACCTCCTGCACGTGGTGGTGGAAAAACTCATAAATTCTATGCGTCTCTAGGGCCAAAAATTGAAAACAACGAAATTCAAATTACTGTTCAGGGGCAAACTATTAGTTCTAACTTTGGAACTTTAGATTCTTGTCGTTATAATATTGAAAATTTACTAAGTGCCGGAGTAACTAATCAGGTTTTTAGTAAAGAAAAAAATGAACTTAGCCCTGAAGAAACTGCTATTTTGACTCAATTGGCAAATTTAGGTTATGATAAATATTTAAGTTTTAAAAATCATCCTAAATTCATACCCTATTTAGAGAAAATGAGTACGTTAAAATACTATTCTAAAACAAATATTGGAAGCCGTCCATCAAAAAGAAGTAAATCGGAGCAGTTGGATTTTGCTGATTTAAGGGCAATTCCTTTCGTGGGTTCCTGGAGTCAACTGAAACAAAATGTACCTGGATTTTTTGGAGTAGGTTCTGCTTTAAAACATTTTGAAGAAACGAATCAATGGGACAAAGTAAGCGATCTGTATCATAACTCATTATTCTTTAAAACTCTTTTAGAGAACAGTATGATGTCTCTGGCAAAATCATTTTTACCATTAACAGCTTACATGAGAAAAGATCCTGAATTTGGTGAATTCTGGCAGATTATCTATGACGAATTTTTAGAAACTGAACGTCTTTTGCTTAAAATTGCAGGTCACAAAACACTGATGGAAAATTATCCTGATGGTAAAGCATCAATTCAAATTAGAGAGCGTATTGTTTTGCCATTGTTAACAATACAACAATATGCTTTGTTGAGAATTAATGAACTGAATAAAGAAGTAACAGTAGATCAGGATTTGATTAAAGTATATGAGAAAATCGTAACCCGATCTTTGTTTGGTAATACAAATGCAAGCAGAAACTCTGCATAAAAAATATTTATTATGATAGCTTCCGATTTATCAACAAACGAATATTCTGTTTTTAATGCAACTTATATAAAAGCCTCAGATAATGGTAAAGAATTATTAGATGGCTTAAAAGATGGTTTGCCTCAGCTGGTTAATTTTGTTAAAAATATACCAACTGAAAAATTAGAATATCGTTATGCAAATGGAAAATGGACGATTAAAGATATTGTACTGCACATGATTGATACAGAAAGAATTTTTGTATATCGTGCCTTGAGGATTAGCAGAGGTGACAAAACACCTTTGCCAGGTTTTGAAGAAAATGATTATGTCCCTTTCGCATTTGCTAATTCACGTTCGATAGAAAGTTTATTGTCTGAATATGAAAATATCAGAAAGGCAACTGTCAGTTTTTTTGAAAGTCTCAATGAAGATCAACTTTTGTTTTTAGGTGTAGCTTCGAATACAGTTATTTCTGTAAGAGCAATTGGATTTATCATCACAGGACATCAAAACCATCACTTGAGAGTGATTTCAGAAAGATATTTGTAAATTAATCTAAGGCTCGTTTTGTGACATATGCGCGATAACCGATAATAGCCATCTGCCATTTTTTGGCTTTAGCAATATCTAGACCTTGTTTTGTAAAGCTTGGTAAAAGGATTTTGTTTATTTTGGCTAAAATTTTATACATAACGAGTTAATTTTTTCAAAGATATAAAAAAGACTTTGCAGTTAAGCAAAGTCTTTTTTGTGTTATTAGGTTTCAAAATAATTTTAAGATCGTTTATTTTCTTTCTCTAATTTTTTCATTTCTTTTTCCTGAAGTTTCATGTTTTTTTCATAAGCCTTCATGTCTTTTTCATATTGCTTCATATTTATTTCATACTCTTCAGAGTTTTTGCCATATTTCTCCTGAATCTCTTCAGTGAATTTCTCCATAGCAACATTGAATTTTTCCATGGCTATTTCGTATTTTTCCATTTCTTTTTCGAAAATAGCCTCACGTTTAGACATGATCTCTTCAATTTGTTTTTCATAAGCGGACATATCTGGTTCAAAAGATTCCATTTTTCTCTCAAATTCAGCCATTTCTTTTTCAAATTTGCTCATAGCTACTTTGTCCTTTGGATTTGCAGGAGGAACAGGAGGTTTAGGCATTTTTGACATATCTGCTGCTGGAGCTTGTGGCATTGGTCCAGTTGGAAACGCAGGCGGAGTAGGAGGGACAGGTAGTGTTATTGTTGAAATTGTACTTATTTTGTCAGGACTACTTGTTTCACTTACTTCAACAATCCGGTTTCCAATGACCATTGGTTTATCTATTCCGCCATCGGTAACTAAATTAATTTTCCTAGATCCATTTTCTGTTGCAATAACAATTCCACAGCTTTTAATGGGCTCATTACCTTCAATCTGAATGGTTTGATCTTGACCAGTACCTTTTTCAATATCAACCTTAATAGCGGTCAATTGATTATTTGAGTTCCTTTTTACTTCAGAAATTTCAATATCAACATGGTGAATTTCCTTCAGTTTTTTTGTTATTTCTTTTAATTCGGCATCCGTTGTGGTATTTTTAATTTTATAAACATCTACTGACTGATTTCTTTCTGAAACTTTTTTGGTTTCATTTTTTTCTTGTGCAATAGTTTTTATCTGAAATAAAAGGATAAATGCTACAAGTGCCGGAAGTATAGCATAATACTTCCAATAATTTCTCTTTTTTGATTGATTTTTGTTTAACATGACGATTCGTTTTTTGATTAATGATTGATAAAAATGATTGGTGATTGCAACACAATTTTCGTGTGTTGTTATTTTTAAAAGCGTGTACTGATACGCTTTTTTGTTGGATATTTTTTTGGCAGCTTCTTTATCTGCAATGAACTCAAGATTTTGTAAAATCGCTTTTTTGTACAGCCATATAATAGGGTTAAACCAAAACAACACACAAAAAAATCTGGAAATCAATACATCAACAGTATGATTTTGGTCACTGTGTACTTTTTCATGCTCAATAATATTCTCTAATTCTGCAGTTGTATACATTGATGAGTTGTATACGATGTAATCAAAATAAGAAAACGGAGCAATATTTTCAGATATATCAACGAATTTGAAATCAGCTTGTTGTTGTATTTTTTTTCCTTTCAGAACTGAATTTAGGCTGTAAAAATCAGCAGCAAATTTTATTAAAAGAGCAATAAATCCAATACAGTAAATCGAAATAAGTATATAATTCCAATTTATTTCAAATGATTCTTGTGGAATAGTTTGCGGTATAAAACTTTGTGAATATTTCAAATTTGGTACAGTAACAGGATCAATCCAAATGATTTTGGTGTAAACAAAAAAGGGCATAACTACTGAAGTCACTAATCCTGAAAGTAGAAACCATCTGTTACTATTAAAAAATGTTTCCTTACCCAATAAAAAATAATAAGCACAATAAAACAATATTATTAACCCGGATGATTTTGCGATATAAATGAAGATGGCTTCCATAAATGATTATTTTTCTTCTTTTGGATTTTCAATCATAGCTAAGATTTCGCGTAATTCTGCTGCTGAAATTTTTTCTTCCCTGGCAAAAAACGAAACCATGCTTTTATAAGAACTATTGAAATAATTATCGATTGCTGTATTCATGAAACCTTTTCGGTAATCTTCTATACTTACAATAGGAAAGTATTGATGTGTGTTTCCGAATGCATTATGGCTTACATATCCTTTTTCTTCCAGATTACGAACAATAGTTGAAAGTGTATTGTAATGAGGCTGGTCTTCAGTAATTTCTGCCAGAACTTCTTTTACAAAAGCTTTTTTTAGCTTCCATAAAATATGCATGATTTCTTCTTCTTTATTGGTTAACTTTTGCATCTGTTTTAATTTTTGTCAAATCTAAAACTATTTTTTTAGTTACACAACTATAAAAGTAGTTATTTAACTTATTTTGTAGTTTTACTAGTGTAAAAAACAGATTGTAAATAAAAAAAGGCTGCCAATTTAATGACAGCCTTGATTTTTTTTGTAAAAAGATTAGTAGAGACGAGTAAATAATCCTTTTTTGTTTCCTGAGCCTCCGCTGCCGGTAATTGTAATGTGTCCGGTATTGCCATTTCCGTCATAACCCCAGGCAAGATTATTTGTGGCTGTATTATTAGTCACGGTATGTGCAACATTTTGTCCGGCACTTCCTAATTTGAATCCGTTTCCGTCACCATTCGATCCAAAGCCGTTGTTGCTGGCGGTGCAGCCCTTTATTGTAACTGTGTATGGCTGTCCGTAAAGATCCCATCCGTCATCAGAATTGTGATTAGCGGTACATTTTTCAAATACATTGTTTTTTCCGGCAGATAATTTGCAGGCAAAACCATCCGCATTTTCACCTCCATTTGCAGTATCATAATTATCGTTTGATTTGCATGAAAGTACATAGTTATCATGTCCTCCGTTGTAGATTTGCAGACCTGAATCGCCGTTAGCTAGAGTGCTTACATTGTAAACGTAATTGTAGCCGCCACTTTGAAATACTATGCCACAGTCTTTTGCATTTTTAATTGTCATATTTGTAATGTTCCAGTAACTTCCGTTTACTTTTACACCCCAGCTCCCTGATGGCTGGCCTGAACAATTTAAAACACCTCCTGTTAAACTTATTTTTGAACTTGAAGTTCCGCTTTTTGCCAGTTCTAAAGTTTGAGTAAGGTTTATTGTACCGCTAATTGTGATAACATCTCCCGCAACCGCAGATGAAACGGCTGATCTCAATGCAGCTTCTGTTGTTACAGTACTATTTTTAGAAGTTAGACCACTATTCTGTGGTGTAGTTTCTTGATTATCAATAGCGGTTTCACTTTCTGTTATTGGTGTATCACTGTTATCACAAGCAGTAAAAGAAAGAATTGAACATAAAACAAGTAATTTAAAATTTGTTTTCATAATAATTTAATGGTTGATTATTGGTTAATAAAGTTCTTTGTTTTTAATTCCAAGCGCTTAGAATTAAAATACTGATTTTCAGTATGTAATCGATTACGCAAATTTATATAAAAAAAATGTTACAAAATGAATTTAATTTAAAAAAAATGTATTTTAATTGATTATTGCAAAAAATAATTGATTAAAAAATTGAATAAGTTCAATTAATTAACTGTTTTTTTGTTTTTTTTAACTGATTTTTTATGTAAGAAGTCAGAATTTATTCAGTGAAGATTATTTGAAAATCTATTTTAATGCTTAAAAACAGATAAAGATCAATAAAAAGTAAAACTGAACAATTAATTTATTGTTTTTGGTTAATTTTGCCCAAAATTTTAATGATGAAGAAAATCTTTATTTTTGTTGTGTTATTAATTTCTACTGTTGGTTTTTGCCAAAAGAAATTCAATCGTTTAGATGCTGAAAATTTCCAAAAAAAGATTAATGCAGAATATGCTGATGTTAAGACAAGTCCGTTAAAGGAAGAAGATTTGCGAATTTTTAAGTCGTTAGAATTTTATCCTATAAACGGTGCGTATTTTGTAAATGCAAAGTTTGTTAAATCAAAAAACGAAAAAGCATTTGAAATGAAAACTTCTACAAACAGAAAGCCTAAATACATCAAATTCGGAACTGTTTATTTTTCAATAGACGGTATAGCATTAAATTTGAATGTGTATCAGGATGTTGAGCTTTCTAAAACTGATGCGTATAAAAATCATTTGTTTTTACCCTTTTCGGATTTAACGTGTGGCAAAGAAAGTTACATTGGAGGGAGATATATTGACTTGGAAATTCCCAAAGGGAATACGATTGCAATCGACTTTAATCAATCTTACAATCCTTATTGTGCTTATAATCACAAGTACTCTTGCCCAATTGTTCCATTGGAAAATGATTTAAATATTGCCGTAAATGCTGGTGTAAAAAAATATCATTAAATATGTTTTTTTTTAATCTTCATACACATCACTTTACCAATAATCCGGATGTTTTAGAATTGGTTAATCAATATCCGCAAGATTTTGATGGTTCAGTTCCGTTTTATTCAATTGGGATTCATCCATGGTATATTGTTGAAAGCAGAATTGATGCTGATTTAAAAATCATTGAAGAAAAATTAAAAGAACATAATTGTCTGGCTATTGGTGAATGCGGTTTGGATAAACGAATTGAAATTCCGTTTGATCTGCAAATTTTGGTTTTTGAAAAACAGCTTGCTTTGGCCGAAAAATATAAAAAACCAGTAGTAATACATTGTGTAGCGGCTTTTCAGGAAGTAATTGCAAGTAAGAAAAAAACAAAAATTGCTGTTCCTCTAATTATACACGGGTTTTCAAAGAATCATCAAATTGCTAATCAGCTAATTAAGGAAGGTTTTTATGTTTCGTTTGGAAAATATTTATTACGAAATCCAGATTTGAAAACGGTTTTTCAAAACTTACCAAATGATCGTTTCTTTTTGGAAACAGACACAATTGAAGAAAGTATTCAACAGGTTTATGAAGTAGCTTCAAAATATAAAGAATTAAAAAATGAGCAATTACAATCTGTAATTTCAAACAACTATAAAAATGTGTTTCAGAATCAATAATCTGAAATAGAAATTAAACAAATTAAAATAACAAAAGAAATATATGGCAGAGTGGACAGAAAGAGCCGAGCTTTTATTTACAAAAGAAGGATTAAATAACCTGCAAAATGCAAATGTTTTAGTTGTAGGTCTAGGTGGAGTAGGATCTTTTGCAGCCGAATTTTTGGCAAGGGCTGGAGTAGGGAATATGACAATTGTTGATGGTGATGTTGTAGATATTACCAATATAAACAGACAATTGCCTGCTTTGCATTCGACTGTAGGTGAGCCAAAAATTAAAATTGTGGGAGACCGCCTGATGGATATTAATCCTGAGCTAAAATTAACCCGTGTGCAGGAATTTCTATCTCCGGATCGTGCTTTTGAAATCGTTTCCCCTGAATTTGATTATGTTTTGGATTGCATAGACAGTATTACACCAAAACTAAATTTGATTATTGCCGCAAAACGCAAAAGAGTAAAAATCATAAGCAGTATGGGAGCAGGTGGAAAAATGTTAGCTTCTAAAGTTAAAGTTTCAGATATTTCCAAAACAATTAATTGTTACTTTTCTAAAGCAATCCGAAAGCGATTAAAAGTTGCAAAAATTAACAAGTTAAAAGTTGTTTTTTCTTCTGAAATACAAGATGAGAAAAGCCTGAAATTAACCGATGGTAAAAATTTTAAAAAATCTTTTTACGGTACTAATAGTTATATGCCCGGATTGTTTGGTCTTCATGCTGCTGAGACCGTAATTCGGCACCTGATTAAAAAAGAATAAATTAAATGCTTAAGATTTTAGCTTCCTCTAATCAACAAAACTTAGATTTTCAGAACCTTTTGAACTAAAAAAATGATTAAAACAGTAATTTTTGATATGGACGGCGTAATTGTCGACACAGAACCCGTTCATCGTTATGCTTATTACAAACAATTTTCAGAGTTAAATATTGAAGTCACCGAAGAAATGTACACTTCATTCACCGGATTTTCAACCCGAAATACATTTCAGACTTTAAAAGGTTTTTTTCCAACTATAGAACATGGTGTGGAGGATTTAATTCAAAGGAAAAGAAGTATCTTTAATGATGCTTTTGATACTAAAGAAGATTTGTATTTATTAGAAGGAGTTGAGGATTTAATCAAGGATCTGTACGCTAACGGAATACAGTTGATTCTGGCTTCATCTGCTTCAAAAGTAACTATTGACCGTGTTTTTAACCGATTTAATCTACATCAGTATTTTTCTGCAGTTGTGAGTGGTGAAGATTTCCCACAATCGAAGCCAAATCCGGCAATTTTCGTGCATGCTGCATCATTATCAATTGCTCCAAAAGAAAATTGTATCATTATTGAAGACAGTACAAATGGTGTAAAAGCGGCTAAAGGTGCAGGGATATTTTGTATTGGGTACAGAAGTGAAAATTCCGAAGGTCAGGATTTATCAGAAGCAAATTTAATAATTAATCATTTTGATGAGTTAAATGCTTTAAAAATATCAGAATTAAGTATTTGAATTAAGTAAAATTTAACTATTCTCTTTTTTTGAATTCGTAATTTTGAAAAAAAACAAACAGATTTATAAAAATGAAAAAACTACTTATTGCATTAGTCATTATTTTGACACCTCTTTTTGGAGAAGCGCAAATAAAAACACCCCAGGCAAGTCCAAAAGGGTATATTAAACAAACCGTTGGATTAACGGATGTTGAAGTTACCTATTCAAGGCCAGGAGCCAGAGGTAGGGCAGTTTTTGGAAACCTGGTTCCATTTGGGAAATTATGGAGAACCGGAGCTAATGAAAATACGATAATCAATTTTGGGGATGACGTTGTCATTGACGGTAAAACATTAAGGAAAGGTAAATATTCCATTTATACGATTCCAAGGATAGAAAGCTGGGAAGTAATCTTTTATCTTTCTACAGATAATTGGGGACTACCTGAAAACTGGAGCGATGCATACGTAGCTTTAAGAACAACGGTTAAAGAAGATGCATTGCCAACTCCTGTTGAAACTTTTACTATTGGCATTAATACTCTGGATCAAAATTCTGGTTATTTAGAAATGGCTTGGGAAAACTCCCATGTAGCTTTGAAATTCGAAGTCCCTACTGCAAAAATAGCTACAGCAAGCATTCAAAAAACTTTAGCTGGTCCAACATGGAATGATTATTATGCCGCATCGCAGTATTTATTTCAGTCAAACGGAAATATGATAAGTGCAAGGGAATATATTGATAAAGCTTTGGAATTGAGTACAGATAAGCCTTATTATTTATCAAGATTGAAATCATTGATTCAGGCAAAACAAGGAGATAAGACAGGTGCTATTGAAACGGCTAAAATTTCTTTGGCTGCTGCCGAAGCTGCAAATAATCAGGACTATGTAAAAATGAATAAAGATAGTATTTCAGAATGGAGTAGGTAAGCTGTATTTTGATTTGATAATAAAAACCCATTTTGATGATACAAAATGGGTTTTTTATTGGTTACTTAAAAGGTCTCTATATCAAATGAAGCATTGAAAGTTTGATTTGCTTCGAGAATAACTATTCCTTCTTTTTTAAACAAATCACCATACTTTTGAAGCGTGTCAGAATAACCAAACCAAGGTTCAATGCATATAAAAGGAGCATTCTCTTTGGTCCAGATACCTAAATTTGGAAAATCTTTATAATCAACTTTAATGTAAGGTTTTGAGTTTTCCAGTATCGTTAACGAATTTGATTCAAGAGTTTTAAAAACTAAGGCATCGTTTTCAAATAATTGGTAATTTAGCGGTACAACTTTTTTTGAAGCTGCTAAAGTTTCGGTTTTATCGGAAATTAAACCATCTTCAAGAAGGAAAAAGTCTAATTTTTCTTCTTTTTCAAACTCAATACTATATTCTGAAAAATCTTTTGGTAGCGCAAAGGCTGGATGAGCACCTATAGAAAAAGGAAGATGTATTGCTCCTTTATTAATTACTTGATAAGTGATAATTAATTTAGTTTCTTCGAGTTTATACATAATCTGTAACTCAAATTTAAAAGGATATTTTAGAAGTGTTTCTTCATTGTTAGATAAAGAAAAAGTAGCTGAAGATTCTGTTTTTTCAATCAATAGAAATTCCAAATCACGTGCAAAACCATGTCTTGATAAGTGATAATCTTTTTCATTAAATCTATAAGTTTCATTTTTTAAACTTCCCACAATCGGAAAAAGTACTGGAGAGTGTTTTGGCCAATAATTTGGATCACCATTCCACATATATTCCTTATTTTGATTATCTGACAGTGAAAACAATTCAGCTCCTAGATGTTTTATTGATGCTTTAAGTTTTGAATTTGATATTGTTGTGTTCAAAATACTATTTTTTTAAAAGATTAATGTATTATTTATTGTAAATATAATTTTATAGTTTTATTTTCTTACGAAAAGTGTTTAAATTATTTTTTTGATAATATTTTGCTAAAATCAAATATAAGTTTTGGTTTTTCTCTGTAAATAGCTTTTTTTTTCATTAATTTGCTACATAAACAGGTATAAAATATGAAAAAGCAGTCCTTTAAAGCCTTATTGACATTGGCTTTGTTTGTAGGAATTTCTTCGGTTTGGTCACAACAGGCACCAACAGCGACAGAAAATCCGGTTAATAGATATAATTATCATGATGCGTTCGCGCCGCATTTTTACACAAAGAACGGTACACCAACCCGTTCAGCTAGTGGGCAGCCAGGTATTGAGTACTGGCAAAACAGAGCAGATTATCAGATCACGGCAAAATTAAATGCTACTATAAACGAGATTATTGGTACAGACGAAATTACCTATACTAATAACAGTCCAGATCAATTATCATTTTTATGGCTAAATTTAGATCAGAATTTATTCAAAAATGATTCAAGAGGAAATGCGGTTGTACCTTTAACAGGAAGCCGTAATGGGGCTCAGGGACAGATTTTTGATGGAGGATTTAAAATAAAATCTGTAAAGGTACTATCAGGAGATAAGAAAAAAACACAAACTGAAGCAAAATATAGTCTTACTGATACCAGAATGCAAATTTTTCTACCTGAGGAGTTGGCATCAAAAGGGGGTTCAGTAAAAATAAAAATTGATTTTTCATTTATTGCTCCTTTTGAAGGATCTGACAGAATGGGAGTTTTGGAAACCAAAAATGGCAAAATTTTTACGATTGCACAGTGGTATCCCCGCATGTGTGTGTATGATGATGTAAGAGGATGGAATACAGCACCTTATTTAGGAGCCTCTGAGTTTTATCTGGAGTATGGTAATTTTGATGTAAAACTTACGGTACCCGCAAACCATTATGTGGTAGGCTCGGGAGAATTACTCAATGGCGCAGAAGTATTTTCAGCCGAACAATTCAAGCGTTATAAAGAAGCCGGACAAAGTGACAAAACCGTAATGATTCGTTCTGCAGAAGAAGTTTCAGCTACTGCAAATGCAAATGTAACTACTGAAAAAACATGGCATTATCAAATTAAAAATGCACGTGATTTTTCGTGGGGTTCATCTCCTGCTTTTATTTTAGACGGAGCAAAAATAAACTTACCAAGTGGAAGAAAAGCTTTGGCTCTATCTGCCTATCCTGTTGAAAGTGCTGGAAAAGATGCTTATGGCCGCTCTACTGAATATGTTAAGGCTTCAATCGAACATTATTCTAAACAATGGTTTGAATATCCTTATCCGGCAGCTACAAATGTAGCAGGAAATGAAGGAGGAATGGAATATCCCGGCATTGTATTTTGTGGTTGGGAATCAAAAGGTAAAGATTTATGGGGGGTTACAGATCATGAATTTGGTCATATCTGGTTTCCAATGATTGTAGGTTCAAACGAAAGATTGTTTGCATGGATGGATGAAGGTTTTAATACTTTTATTAATTCATTAAGTACAAATGCATTTAACAATGGAGAGTACAAAGAAGAGGCTACCGATCTGCATGAAATGGCGGAACCTTTTACAAGACCGGATTTAGAAACCATTATGAGTTCTCCGGATAATATGAAAGAAGTTAATATTGGTATGTTGTGTTATTTTAAGCCAAGTTCAGGTCTAATTATTTTAAGAGAGCAGATTTTAGGAAAAGAACGCTTTGATACAGCTTTCAGGACTTATATTCAGCGTTGGGCATACAAACATCCGCAGCCAGATGATTTCTTTAGATCAATGGAAAATGTTGCAGGTGAAGATTTAAGCTGGTTTTGGAGAAGCTGGTACGTAAATAACTGGCGATTTGATCAGGGAATTAATTCAATAAAATACGTAAAAAATGACCCAGCGAAAGGAGTCATTATTAATGTTGAAAATTTTAACAAAATGCCAATGCCAGTTGTTCTGGATGTAAAAACGAAAGGCGGAAAAAAGACTAGAGTTAATTTGCCTGTAGAAATCTGGCAGCGTAACAATGCCTGGTCTTTCAAACATAATTCTACAGAAGAAATAGAAAGCATAACATTAGATCCCGATCATGTTTTTCCGGATAATAACGAAAGCAATAACATATGGTCAGCAGGAAACGGAAAAGTGGAGAAAGATATTATTCTTGATGGCTATTTAGGAATTTATTCAACAAAAACGGCTCCTTTAAAAATTGAATTAACAGAAAAAAACAGTGTTTTGAACGTTGAAATTACAAACTTTCCAAAATTTTCAGTAGAGCCTGTTGAAGGTGAAAAAGATACTTTTGCATCAAACAGAGCAGGTTTGAAATTCAAGTTCAACGAAGCTAAAACAGCTTTTGATATGACAGTTTTAGGAAACGGACAAGTAATACCATTCACTAAAAAATAAAATAAATTTTATAAGTAATTTAGCCCGATAGGTTTATAAATCTATCGGGCTTTTTTTGTTATATAAAAATAACACTACATTAAAAAAATGTTAGAATTTTGAAAATTGGTTTTCAGAATAAAAAAATAATGTACTTTTGCACCAATGAATAAAATAAGTTTACATATAACTTCTTTGTCACGGACAATCTCACCTGGTACTTCTCCCGAAGTACGGATGCTATCTATTTAGTATTCAAAGAGTTTTTCGCCGCATATTTATTTATATTCATTTTTTATTTTGAAATCACATAAGTTGTCTACCGGACAAACATATACCAAAAGCATTTATTTTTTAAAAAAGTTCCTTAATCAGTTTTTTGATTTCGGGAATATTGCTTCAATGGCTTATGGTTTTATTTGCCTGTCTTTTGGATTTCAAATCAAACAATACGTTTTAATATTTAACGCTAAACTTCAATTATTGAAATGAAGATCTCTATTGTTGTAACTCAGGAAGAACACTTCAAATTCGCACAGGAAATCTGTGATACGATAGAATCATCGGCCTTGTTAAGAGGTACGGGGATTGCTAAAAGAACTCCTGAATATATTCAGAAAAAAATGTCAAATGGTGATGCGATGATAGCTCTTGCAGATGGGAAATTTGCTGGCTTTTGTTATATCGAAAGCTGGCAGCATGGAAAATTCGTTGCGCATTCGGGTCTAATTGTACATCCTGATTACAGAAACCTAGGTTTGGCTAAAAAGATCAAATCAAAAGTTTTTGAATATTCTTTAAAAAAATACCCTGACGCAAAAATATTTGGTATCACCACTGGATTAGCTGTAATGAAAATCAATTCAGATTTAGGTTATAAACCAGTTCCTTTTTCTGAACTTACGACAGATCCAAGTTTTTGGGCAGGATGTAAAACGTGCACTAATTTTCAAATTCTGCAAAGCAAAGAAAATAAGATGTGTTTGTGTACGGGAATGTTATATGATCCTAAAGATAAACCTAAAGATCCGCCAAGACATCCTTTTAACGAAGTTGTTTTAAGCAGACTGAAAAAAATTAAACAGGCCTTATTTTTAAATAAATTATTGTCTGTTTTATTTACCTAACGATTATTAAAAAGAAATATCAAACTGCTACATACGGAAGTATTAGCCTAAATTATAAAAAATGAAAAAAGTAGTATTAGCTTATAGCGGAGGATTAGATACCTCGTATTGTTTGAAATATTTAAAAAATGAAAAAGGATATGAAGTTCATACTGTTCTTGTAGATACAGGCGGATTTTCTGAAGAAGAATTAACAGCAATTGAAAAAAGAGCCTACGAATTAGGAAGTGCGCAACATGCCAACCTGACAATTGTAGACAAATATTATGACAAAGCTATAAAATATCTGATTTTTGGAAATGTATTAAAAAACAATACCTATCCATTATCTGTAAGTGCCGAGCGTGTTTTTCAGGCAATCGAGGCTATAAAATATGCTAAAAAAGTGGGAGCAAGCGCTATTGCTCATGGAAGTACAGGTGCAGGTAACGACCAGATTCGTTTTGATTTGATTTTCCAGACTATAGCACCGGAAATTGAAATCATCACTCCAATTAGAGATTTAAAACTTTCAAGACAGGAAGAAGTAGATTATCTGGCTCAAAATGGTGTTCATTATTCTTGGGAAAAAGCACAATATTCTATTAATAAAGGACTATGGGGAACTAGTGTTGGGGGTAAAGAAACTTTAACTTCAAGCCAGCCATTACCTGGGGAAGCTTATCCTTCACAATTACAAAAAGAAGGAGAAGAAAAAGTCACTTTGCATTTTGAACAAGGTGAATTAGTGGCATTAAATGGAAAAAAAGATGTTCCTGAAAAAAATATTGTTAAACTTGAAAAGTTGGCAAATGCTTATGCAATTGGCAGGGATATTCATGTTGGTGATACCATTATCGGAATTAAAGGGAGAGTTGGTTTTGAAGCAGCTGCACCTTTAATTATAATCAAAGCTCACCATTTATTAGAGAAACATACGCTTGGAAAATGGCAGCAATACTGGAAAGAGCAATTAGGAAACTGGTACGGAATGTTATTTCACGAGGGTCAGTTTTTGGATCCTGTAATGCGTAACATCGAAACTTTCCTGCAGGATACTCAAAAGACAGTAAATGGAACAGTAACCGTTTCTTTAAAACCATATCACTTTTCACTTGACGGAATAGAATCTAAAAATGATTTGATGAATACTGGTTTTGGTCAGTATGGCGAAATGAACAATGCCTGGACATCTGAAGATGCAAAAGGATTTATTAAGATTTTAGGAAATGCACAAAACATATTTTCATCTGTAAATCATTTAGATCATGATTAATATAGGAATTATTGGTGGGTCGGGCTACACAGCCGGAGAACTCATCAGAATATTAATGTATCATCCTAATGTAAACATCGATTTTGTTTATAGTACAACAAACGCCGGAAAACCACTTTATGTAGCGCACCACGATTTGATGGGCGATATTGAAATGAACTTTACGGATAAAATTAATCCAGAGGTAAATGTTGTTTTCTTGTGTTTGGGTCACGGAAAATCGATTTCATTTTTGAAACAAAACCAATTTGCAAGTCATACAAAAATTATCGATTTAGGAAATGATTTCAGATTGAATAAAGGTGCATCTTTCGAAGGAAAAGATTTCATTTATGGATTGCCTGAAATCAATAAGACTGAAATCAAAAAAGCAGATTATATAGCAAATCCAGGCTGTTTTGCAACAGCCATACAGTTGGCATTGTTGCCTTTGGCGAAACATAATTTACTAAATAATGATGTTCATATAAATGCTACAACCGGAAGTACAGGAGCAGGAGTAAGTCTTTCAGAAACTTCTCATTTCAGTTGGAGAAACAATAATTTTTCTCATTACAAAGCTTTTGAACACCAGCATTTAGGTGAGATTTCAGAAAGTCTGGTCCAATTGCAGGATGATTTTGACAGTGAATTGCTTTTCATTCCAAACAGGGGAGACTTTCCAAGAGGAATTTTCGCCACGTTATATACATTATGTGATGATAGTTTAGAGCAATTAGTTGCCAAATACGAAGATTTCTATAAAGATGAGCCTTTCGTAACCGTTACAACTACAAACATCAACATGAAACAGGTGGTTCAAACGAACAAATGTATCGTTAGTTTATTGAAAAAAGGAAACCGGGTTCTCATAACATCAATTATAGATAACTTAACCAAAGGTGCTTCAGGACAGGCGATTCAAAACATGAATTTGATGTTCGGATTAGAAGAAACCACAGGTTTACATTTGAAACCAAGCGGATTTTAATAATAGTTTCAAGTTTAAAGTTTCATGTTCCAAGTTAACCTGAAACCTGAAACCTGAAACAAAATAAACAAAAAACACATGAACTTATTCAACGTTTACCCATTATACGACATAACTCCAGTAAAAGCAGTAGATTGTACAATTATTGACGACAAAGGAGTAGAATATTTAGACTTATATAGCGGACATGGTGTAATTTCGATTGGCCATACACAGCCTGATTATGTTGAAAAACTAAAAAATCAATTAGATCATTTGGGATTTTATTCGAATGCAATTCAGAATCCTTTGCAGGTTGAATTGGCACAAAAATTAGGAAAGCTTTCCGGATTAGAAGATTACGAATTGTTTTTATGCAGTTCCGGAGCTGAAGCCAACGAAAATGCTTTAAAGTTAGCTTCTTTTCATAACGGAAAATCAAGAGTGGTAGCTTTTCATAATTCTTTCCACGGAAGAACTTCTGCAGCCGTTGCTGTTACTGATAACAAAAAGATTGTTGCGCCAATAAATGCACAGCAGGAAGTCACTTTCTTGCCTTTAAACCAAATCGAATTAGTGGAGGCAGAGCTTGCAAAGGGTGATGTTTCTTCAGTAATTATCGAAGGAATTCAGGGAGTTGGAGGTTTAGATCAGGGAACAACTGAGTTTTTTCAGGCCTTAGAAAAAGCATGTAAAAAACACGATGTAGTTTTAATTTTAGACGAAGTACAATCAGGATACGGAAGAAGTGGAAAATTCTTCGCTTTTCAACACCACGGAATCAACCCTGACATTATTTCGGTAGCAAAAGGAATGGGCAACGGTTTTCCTGTTGGTGGAATTCTAATTTCCCCAAAATTCGAAGCCAGTTTCGGATTATTAGGGACTACTTTTGGAGGTAGCCATTTGTCTTGTGCAGCAGGAATTGCAGTTTTAGACGTAATAGAAAAACTTGATCTACAGAAAAATGTAAATGAAGTTTACCAATATTTCTTAGAAAAAATAAAAGAGGTGAAAGGCATCAAGCAAGTAAAAGGAAAAGGATTAATGCTTGGAGTTGAATTTGATTTTGATGTCGCAGCTTTAAGAAAGAAATTAATTATCGAAAAACATATTTTTACAGGAAGTGCGAACAACAAAAATCTATTGAGAATTTTACCGCCGCTAACGGTTAAAAAAGCGGATATCGACACTTTTGTTGTTGCTTTGAAAGAAAGTTTAGAAGAATTAAAAAACTAATTCGGATCATATAAAACCCGATAGTTTTTAAAAGCTATCGGATTTAGAATATAAATTTGAGTTTTGATTCAACCAGAAAAACAACCAACTATAAATTATGAATACAATACTTCCAATCGAAAAAAGGAATGCTGTTTTAACCACAATGGCGGCTTTGTTAGAGCAGGAAAGAGAAGCGTTAAAAAGTATTAATCAACAGGATCTTGCGAATTATTCAGGTGAAGATCTGGCAATGGAAAAGCGTTTGCTGGTTGATGATGCTAAAGTAAACGGTATGATTCTTTCGCTACAGCAATTAGCCATTCAGGAAGATCCGGTAGGACAGGTTCGTTTTACATTCACTCATGAAAACGGAATGAAAATCAGTAATAAAACAGCTGCTTTTGGAACTATTTTAATCATATATGAATCCCGTCCTGACGTAACTGTAGAGGCGGGAGGAATCGCTTTTAAATCGGGTAATAAAATCCTTTTAAAAGGCGGAAAAGAGTCATTGTTATCCAATCAAAAAATTGTGAGCCTTTGGCACCAAGCCTTAGAAAAAAATGGTGTTTCAACGGATTGGGTTGAATATTTGAATTACGACAGGGTTCAAACACAGGAATTCCTTGAAAAACCAACACAAAGAGTCGATTTAATTGTACCCCGTGGTGGCGAAAAATTAATTGAATTTACCAAAAAACATGCTACTTGCCCTGTAATTGTTAGTGGACGTGGAAATAATTTTGTGTATGTAAATGCTGATGCCGATTTAGAAAAAGCGATGACGATTATCATTAACGGAAAAACGTCTAATATCTCGGTTTGTAATGCTCTGGATAAAGTATTAATAGATACTAATCTGCCAGATTGGGATGTATTTGCTAAACAATTAGTGGCAGAATTAGAGAAATTTAAAGTGACTGTTTTAGGAGATGATGCTTTCGCTAAAGCAACCGGAGTAGCGACTATTGAAAGTGATTTAATTTGGTATGAAGAGTTTTTGGATTATAAAATCGTAATCGGAACGATAAATTCAAATCAGGAAGCAATTGCTAAAATCAATAAATATTGCGGAGGCCACTCAGCTTCAATTATTACAAAAAATGAAGCTTTGGCACAGGAATTCATGGACAATGTTGATGTATCTTCTGTCTACCATAATGCTTCAACCCGTTTTACAGATGGCGGACAATTTGGTCTAGGCGGAGAATTAGCAATCAGTACCGATAAACTGCATCAACGTGGACCAATTGGTTTGCAACATCTGGTAACGAATAAATGGTACGTTTATGGAGATGGACAGGTGCGATAGTAACACCTGGCAGTTTTTAGTGTTTAGTTGATTGCAGATTCAGAATTACGATTAATGATTTTAGATTTACTTTACGAACCTTGAGTTTGTAAAGACTTGAAATAAAAACCTTTGCGGTATAAAACCATGGCAAAAAAAAGAATATTATTAAAGTTAGGCAGCAATACCTTAACCAAAGAAACCAATCATATTTCGAGAGGAAAGATTGAGGATATTGGTATGCAGATTGCCGCTTTACAAGACCAATATGAATTTATTATTGTGAGCTCAGGAGCAATTGCTGCAGCAAAACAATTTGTGAAATTGGATAATAATGATAAAGATGTATTTGTAAAACAGGCACTTGCGTCTATTGGTCAACCACATTTAATGCGGATTTACCATGAAAATTTTAGTGATTTAGGATTGCATATTTCGCAATGTTTGCTATCTTATTCTGATTTTGAAAAACAGCAATCCAAAGACAATATTGTAAATACGATTAATGTATTGGTCAAAAATAATTATATTCCGATCATCAATGAAAATGATACTGTTGCGACAGATGAGATTAAATTTGGAGATAATGACAAATTAGCTGCTTTGACTGCAGAGCTATTAAATGTTGATATTCTGATAATTGCAACCAATACAAACGGAATTTATACCAAAGAATCAATTCATAATCAAGTTCCTGAAACTATTAAATTGGTAAACGATTTGAAACTTTTAGAAAAAGAAATCGGAGATTCAAAATCATCTCACGGAACAGGAGGGATGCAGTCTAAAATAGAAGCAGCCGGAATTGCAAAAGCAGCCAATATTGAAACCTGGATAGTCAATGGACTAAACGATAACTTTATTTTAAAAGCACTAAAGGATGAAATTCCATTTACTAAAATAATCTAATGAGTCAATTAGAAAATTAGATAATGCACAATTATCCAATTTTCTAATTATCACATTATCTAAATTAATTAAAAGACATGAACTACATTTCAATAAAAGATATTGACTCTTTATCAAAATGGGTAAAAAGCGCAATAAAAATCAAAAAAAATCCGCTTAAGAACAAAAAACTCGGAAAGAACAAAACTTTGGTAATGTTGTTTTTCAATTCTAGTCTGAGAACCCGTCTAAGCACACAAAAAGCAGCTATAAATTTAGGAATGAATGTTATGGTTATGAACTTTGGCAGCGAAGGCTGGACTTTAGAATTTGAAGATGGTGCTGTAATGAATTCAGGTGCATCAGAACATATTAAAGAAGCTGCAGAGGTTGTTTCTCAATATGCTGATATTATCGCTATCCGTGCTTTTGCAGGTTTGGTTGATAAAGAAAAAGATTATGCAGAAACTGTTATTTCAGGATTTTTAAAACATGCTACAGTTCCAATTGTAAACATGGAAAGTGCTGTTCGTCATCCTTTGCAGTCTTTGGCAGATGCCATCACAATGGAAGAACATAAAACGAAACACAAACCAAAAGTAGTGCTTTCATGGGCTCCGCATCCCAGAGCTTTGCCACAGGCAGTTGCTAATTCATTTGTAGAAATGATGCAAATGCAAAAAGAGATGGATTTTGTAATCACACATCCTGAGGGGTATGAATTGAGTCCTGAAATTACAAAAAATTGTAAAATCGAATATGACCAAAACAAAGCTTTTGAAAATGCTGATTTTGTTTATGTAAAAAACTGGAGCAATTTTAACGATTACGGAAAAGTGACGAACAATGACCCAAACTGGACTGTTACAGCCGAAAAAATGGCTTTAACCAATAACGGAAAATTCATGCACTGTCTTCCTGTTCGTCGTAATGTAATAGTAAGTGATGAAGTAATTGATGGTGAAAATTCAATCGTAATTGAACAGGCAAATAACAGAACGTATTCAGCACAAATAGTTTTGCAGAAGATTTTGAAGAAATTGTAGTTTTTTTTAAAGGTTCTAAGCTACTAAGCTACCGGGAACCTTTTTTATATAAAAAAAAGACATTATAATATTGAAGTCAATACATTATGAGTAAAGTTACCGTAATAAAAATAGGTGGAAACATCATCGACAATGCTACTGAGTTAGAACAATTTTTAACTGATTTTTCTAAAATAGAAGGATATAAAGTACTAGTTCACGGAGGTGGAAAATCGGCTACGAAAATGGCCCAGAGTATTGGGTTAGTTCCTCAGATGATTGACGGTCGTCGCATTACAGATGCTCCAATGCTAGATGTTGTGGTGATGATTTATGCAGGTCAGATCAACAAGCATATTGTAGCACAATTACAGGCAAAAGACAATAATGCAATTGGTTTTTCAGGAGCAGACGGAAATTTAATCCAGTCTGTTAAAAGAAATCACCCAACGATTGATTATGGTTTTGTTGGCGATGTAAAAAAAGTCAATACCGAGTTATTAGCCACATTACTTGAAACCGGAATTGTACCGGTTTTCTCTGCAATTACTCACGATAAAAATGGTCAGTTGTTAAACACAAACGCTGATACTATTGCGAGTGAACTAGCAATCGCTTTATCTGAAGTTTTTGATGTAACGCTAACATATTGTTTTGAAAAACAAGGCGTTTTACAGGATTCAGATGATGACTCGTCTGTAATTACTGAAATCAACGAAGCATTATATAACAAACTGAAATCCGAAAAAGTAATCCATTCCGGAATGATTCCAAAACTGGATAACTGCTTCAACAGCTTATCCCGTGGCGTGCAGAAAATCAAAATAGGGCATCATAAAATGCTTCAGAATCAGACTGTTTTGCATACAACTATTACATTATAGCACAAAAAGTTGCTAAGTTTCAAAGAAACCAAGACTTTTGCAGTCATAGAATATCAGAACCTTAGTGCCTCAGTACCTAAATAAAATGAAAAATATAGAAACGCTTACCCGGGAAGCAATTGAATTATTAAGAAACCTCATTGAAACTCCTTCATTTTCAAGTGAAGAAGATCAAACGGCTCTTTTAATAGAAAATTGGTTTACTCAAAACGGAATTCCTTTTAAAAGAGAAAACAATAATGTGTGGGCTTTCAATAAATATTTTGATGAAAAGAAACCAACACTTTTACTAAATTCTCATCACGATACGGTAAGACCCAATCAGGCGTACACAAACGACCCTTTCAAAGCAATCGAAAAAGACGGCAAATTATTTGGCTTAGGAAGCAATGATGCAGGTGGCTGTTTAGTTTCGCTTCTGGCTACGTTTGTTCATTTTTACGAAAACCAAAATTTATCACACAACCTGGTAATCGTAGCCTCTGCCGAAGAAGAAAGCAGCGGAAAAAACGGTCTGAACAGTGTTTTAAAACATTTGCCTGAGCTGGATTGCGCCATTGTAGGCGAACCAACTTTAATGCAGCTGGCTGTTGCTGAAAAAGGGCTTTTAGTTTTAGATGTAAAAGTAAAAGGAACGGCAAGCCATGCAGCACATCAAAATGATGATAATGCTTTATACAAATCAATTCCGGTAATGGAATGGTTTAAAAATTATAAATTCGATAAAGTCTCTGAAGTTTTAGGTCCGGTAAAAATGACTGTGACTCAAATCAACGCAGGCAAACAGCATAATGTGGTACCTTCAGAATGCGATTTGGTAGTTGACATTCGTGTAAACGATTGTTACACTAATTCTGAAATTCTGGAAGTAGTGACAGCCAGCGTAAATGCCGAAGTAAAACCAAGATCCATGCATTTAAATGCATCTTCTATTCCAATTGCGCACGGTCTTGTACAAGCCGGAATCGCCTTGGGTAGAATGACTTATGGATCTCCAACACTTTCGGATCAGTCGGTTTTAAGTTGTCAGTCACTCAAATTAGGACCAGGAGAAACATTGCGCTCACATTCAGCAGACGAATTTATATTTGTAAATGAAATAGAAGAAGGAGTCGATTTGTATATCAAAATACTGACCGATTTCTTTAAATTATAATAATTAGGAGCTATTTCCCGCTATCCGTTTCAATCTTTTATTTTTTAAAGAAAAAAACAAAAGGATTTCCACTGCTATCGGGGCTAGAAACATTATCAATATAAACAATGACATTAGAACTAAATTAGAAAATAATTTCAAAGAATACGACGTAAAGAAAAAATCTAAGAAGTCTAAAATCTAATAAGCTAACAGGTCAAAAAATCTAAGTTATGAAACTTTGGGAAAAAGGAATACCAACAGATAAACAAATCGAACAATTCACCGTTGGAAACGATCGTGAACTGGATTTGGTTCTGGCAAAATACGATGCTTTAGGTTCAATCGCCCATGCCAAAATGCTGGGGCAAATTGGATTATTAACGTCAGAAGAAACCACTTCTTTGGTAGGTGCTCTAAATGATATTATTGCCGACATTGTGGTTGGAAATTTCGAAATAGAAGACAGTTTTGAAGACGTACATTCTAAAATTGAATATTTACTTACCGTAAAATTAGGCGATACCGGAAAAAAAATCCATACCGCACGTTCCCGTAACGATCAGGTTTTGGTAGATGTTCATTTGTATTTGAAAGATGAAGTAAAAGCGATAAAAGAACAGGTAAAAACACTTTTTGACTTGTTGATGGAATCAGCAGAAAAACACAAAAATGTATTATTGCCTGGTTATACGCATTTACAAATTGCAATGCCGTCCTCATTCGGGATGTGGTTTTCGGCTTATGCCGAAAGTTTAATAGATGATATTACGATGCTGAATGCAGCTTCAAAAATCGTTGATCAGAATCCTTTAGGTTCTGCAGCAGGTTACGGAAGTTCCTTTCCAATCAACAGAACATTTACAACTCAGGAATTAGGTTTCGAAACTTTAAAATACAATGCCGTTGCCGCACAAATGAGCCGTGGAAAGGCAGAGAAAACCGTAGCTTTTGCCATGACCAGTGTGGCAGGAACGTTGTCAAAATTTGCCATGGACATTTGTTTGTATATGAGCCAGAACTTTGACTTTATCGGTCTTCCGGCACATCTTACGACAGGTTCGAGCATCATGCCTCACAAGAAAAATCCGGATGTTTTTGAATTAATCAGAGGGAAATGTAATAAGATTCAGGCGCTTCCTTACGAAATCACTTTAATTACAAATAATCTTCCAAGCGGTTATCACAGGGATTTGCAACTTTTAAAAGAAGGTTTGTTTCCGGCGATTCAAAACCTGAAAGCGTGTCTAGATATCGCTATTTTCTCTGTAAAGGATATTACCGTAAAAGACAATATTTTAAAAGATAAAAAATACGATTACTTGTTTACAGTAGATACTTTAAACGAAATGGTTGTGGAAGGAATACCATTTAGAGACGCTTACAAAGCAGTTGCAGAACAACTGGAAGCCGGAACTTATAAATCTCCAAAAGCAACCAGCCATACACACGAAGGAAGTATTAATAATTTATGCTTAGAGAACATAAAAGATAAAATGAAAGCCGCTTTTTAATTTGTTCATTTTAAAAAACTTAGAAACCGATTTGTATCTATTTGCAAATCGGTTTTTTTATGTAAAATTATACTAATCTGTTTTTAAGAAATTACCTCTTAATTATATACATTTGATGATTATTTAACCTAAAATTAAAATATGGCAGAATTTAAAGAACAGGCATCCCAAAAGCTATTTGAGAGAAATTTTATTACTGAAGAACAATTGATTCAGATAAAAAGTTATCGCAGTTTGGGCATTTTTTCGCTTAATGCTGAACTAAAAATGTTTTTGTATTTATCCGTTTTGCTTTTTACATCCGGTATTGGAATTTTGATTTACCAGAACATTGATACGATTGGACACGTCGTCATTTTGTCTTTATTATTTATTGTTACGATAATCTGTTTTTATTTCTGTTTTAAAAATTCAAAAGGTTTTCAAAAAACAGCAACTACATTTGAAAGTCCTGTTCTGGAATATTTGGTACTTCTGGCCAATATACTGACTTGTATTTTTATAGGATACTTACAATTTCAATACCAACCTTTCGGGATACATTATGGCTTGGCGACATTAGTTCCCACAATTGTCAGTTTTATTTGTGCGTATTATTTTGACAACAAAAGCGTCCTGACTATTGCCATTACAGGTTTGGCTGCTTATATAGGTTTTTCTGTAACACCACAGGATATATTTCATAATGATTTCTATTCTAATCAGGAGTTAAGCTATTCTGCAATTATTTTGGGTGGTTTATTGATTTTGTGGACAATTTACAGTTCAAGAGTGTCTCTTAAAACTCATTTTAATTTAACTTATCTAACATTTGCATTGCACATGATTAGTATTGCTTCCATTAGTAATATGGTCAATGAATATGAGGGTTTATGGGTTCTTTTCTCAGCTGTTTTTACAGGGTTCTGCTTTTATTTTTATAAGGCCAGTTATCAGCAGAAAGCAATTTCCTTATATGTTTTTATGATTATTTATGCTTATATCGGAATCAATATTTTTCTGTTCAGAGTTTTTGAGAGTATAGATTTTCAGGATATTTGGGTGCTATTTGTTTTAGCTATTCCAGGATATTTTATTGGCTCAATAGTCTTGTTTATAAAATTGATTAAAAACTTCAATAAAAATATTACATCATGATAGTGTTCGATAAAAATAAGTTAGAAAATTCTGTGTTGATTGAAGAAGCAGATGCGTTACAAAGTGCCGGTTTTATTGGTAAGGAACAACTGGATTTTATGAAAAAACAACTTCCGGCACTTAACAGCCATAAAAATATTTTGATTCGTATAGGTTTTTTTCTTTTAGGAACATTCTTATATTCTTCAATATGCAGTGCTGTTTCACTTCTGGCAATTTCAGGATTAGACCATTATTGGGAAATTTTTCCTTTTATCTTTGGCATTATTGGCATTATTGGATCAGAATTTTTAGCTCAAAAAGACTATTTTAGTCACGGATTAGATGATGCTTTTATTTTAGGCACTATATTATGTTTTGGGTGTGCAATTACAATTGTTACAGATTTCAATGAAGTGCTTCCGACTGCTATCATTGTTTCAATGGTTTCATTAATCATGTTTTTGCGTTACCTCCATTTATTGTCGGTATTGATTTTTTATTTAGCATTTACGACAACACTTGGGTATTTCATATTGGAATACATGGAGGCAGGTCAGTCAATTTTACCCTTTTTTATGATGCTTTATGGTGCTGGTATTTATTTTTTGTGCAAAAAAATAATTAATGATCTAACAGATTCTTATTACTACAATGGAATGCTTTTAATAAAAAGCATCAGTTTAATATTGTTTTATTTGTCTGGTAATTACTTAGTAGTTAGGGAATTATCAGCAAGTTTAACGGGGGGCTATTATGAGATAAGTCCCGAAATTCCGTTTGCATTTTTCTTTTGGGGTTTTACTTTTGTTGTACCGGTGTTATATCTTGTTTATTCATTAAAAAATAGAGACAGAATTATGCTTTGGATTGGCTTCCTTGCAATCGCTTTATCATTTTACAGCTTCCGGTTTTATCATTCGGTTTTGCCAATTGAAGTTGCATTAACGCTGGGCGGATTAATTATGTTTGCAACTGCGTTTTTTTTCGTAGGAAAACTCAAAACAAAAGAAAGTGGACTAACCTTTAAACCAGACAGAGTCTCAAATTCAAATACATTTTTAAATGCTGAAGCCGTAATAATCGCCTCAACATTCGGAATGAAGCCAGAAGCTAAACCAGCAGAATCTCCAATGGAATTTGGTGGTGGAGGTTTTAGTGGAGGAGGATCAGAAGGAAGTTTTTAATGCTCTTTCTGTAATCTTATAAAAAAAACAGCGGTAAATTATGTCTGCCGCTGTTATAAATTTATTAAATTATAAATTATCCTTTTAAAATCTTGAAGCTTTTAACTCTGTTGTCAATTTGAACTTTACAGATATAAACTCCTCTTGTAATGTTTGCAATGTTTAATTCTAATTTCTCGTTACCAGCAACATTTTTTGAGGTTGTATAAACTTTTGAACCATTTGGAGAAAAAATTTCTACAACTGCTTTACCATTCTCAATACTTGAAAATTCGATATTCAAAACATTATCGATTACTGTTGGATAATATTTAAGTTCTAAGTTAGCAACATTATCATTTACGCCTAAAGAATTTGGGCAATTTGTAGATATAACACCAGTAGCACTAACCTGAAGAGTGGCTCCTGCTCCACAATTTGCATCTGGAACATAAGTTGCTACCTGGGCTGCAGTAAGAGTAGTGTAGGTGTAAGATGGTTTTGAAGGTGCTGTTCCGGCATCAAGACCTGTAACAGCTGTTGGAGTTGATCCTTTAACACAACCATCAAATTTTACTTGAACTGTTCCGGAACCTTCGGTAACAGGACTGGAAATAGTGGCTACTTGTTCAAAATTACAATTTTCCACATAGCAAGTCGTACCTTTATTTCCTGCACCTAAACCAACGGCACTAGCTCCTGAAACAGAAGTTTTGTAATAACAATTTAATAGGTGTAATTCGGCATTTCTCGCTCTTGGCATTCTGGCCTTGCAGCCTTCTGCCCAATAGCAGTTTTTAAAAGTAATACTAAACCTTCCATTAGCATCTGTTGTTGGAAAATCATCAATTCCAGAACCTACTAAATTCGTAAAACGGTGGTCAGCAGAACCACCAGATCCTCCAGCTGTTGGAGCTTTTAAATAAGTAAATTTACACCATGAAATGGTTACATTATCTGCTTTTCCCTTATTATCAAAATTGCCATCTATCCCATCCTGAAATTCACAATGGTCAACCCAAACGTTTGTACCTTCGTTGGTAAGGTTATCACGTCCATCAACATCATATGCTCCGGGTCCTTGAAATTTAAGGTTTCGTATAATAACATTATCAGAACCCTGTTTTATATAAAGTATTCCTGAATTTGCAGCAGAAGTTGGGGAATTACCAATAGTTATCTGAGTGTTTCTAAGTGTAGCACCTGGTAATCCAATAATGGTTTTATTATTTAATTGTACACTAGTATAGATACAATCAATAACACCAGAGACCAGAATTACTGAATTTGCAGTTGCAGTAGATTTAAGTGCTGTTTCTAACTGAGCATAAGTAGTAACAGTAACAGTATTAGAAACGGTTGGGGTTCCACCTCCTGTAGCTGCAGCACCAAATCCTTCAGGAACAGACATATAATAATTTTGTGCAAAAACGCTGGATAAACTTAGAAGGAAAAATAATAAGGGGAATTTTTTTCTCATTTGTAAATTTGTTTTATGTTAATTGTTAATTTAACGATTGTGGTTTTGTAATCGATTGCACAAATTTAATTTAATAAATTTTAAAATGTTTTTTTTAAATAAAATTATTATAATTATAGCAGGTATTTTGTGTTAATGTAATTATAGTTGTGTTTTTTTTGATAAAAAATCATCCAAAAGAGGCTTTTGTTTGATAAAGTTAAAAAAAATATTTAGAATTTAGGACTCCTTACTCATTATTGAAAATCAGATTGTAAGAATTTTTAATTAAAAAAATTAAAATAAAGGAATGAAAATCAAATTCAGGCAAGGGCAAAAAAAATTGAAGCCAACAATTAAGCTTCACGCATTTAAACAATAAGCCCAAATCAGATTGGACTTATTTTATGTGTCTTACAATATTTGTTAATTAAACTTTTCCTAAAGTATATAATTGTTCCATCGTTGGAGATAAACTTCCTCCTGCCGGCTCTAATGTGATTCCAAAAGCTTCTGCATAAACTGTCAGATCTACAGCAAATATTTTTTGGTCGTTATCGTCAAAATTGTTTAATAGACCTATACTTGTAGGTGTTAGGGCAGGACTCAATTTAAGTGCCCAAACCTGATAAACTTTTCCTTTTGGAGGTTTTGGCAAACCTGCTGCATCAATATAGGTTGTTTTGGTTTCTTTATTCCAATACACTTTTGCAAATGATGACGGAGAGACAGCCTGACCACCTAGTGTTACTGCCGTATTTTTAATGTCCCTGACAATAGTTAAACTTTTTTCTGTTTCTTTATTTTGTTTCTCTAAATAAGCAAATTCTCTTTCTATTTTATTTTTTTCATTACCAACAGTTGCAATAACACCTTTTGTTTTGGTCAGTTCTAAAGTCTGATAGCTCAGACCTAACAATAACAGTACAGCGGCAGCCCAGCCAATATATTGAGTTCGGTTTGAGTTCGGTTTCATTTCGACAACTTTGCCGTGTTTCAGTTCTAATCGGGCTTTTATATTTTCAAAATTGGCAACTGAATGAAATGGCGAAAAACTGGATGATAAAGCTACTATTGCTTTTTCTATCGAAAGAATTTCCTGTTCGACTTCGGGATACTTTTTTGCCATTTCGGCTACTTCCAGGTTTTCAGGTTCGGTTAATAAACCGTAAACATATAGTTCTAAAATGCCTGATTCTATGTATTCTCTTGCTTCCATTATATTTTTAGATAATTACGTAAATCATTAATACAGTTCCTGTTTTGTGTTTTGACGGTTCCTAATGGCATTGCCAGTTCTTCAGAAGCTTCTTGTTGGGTATATCCTTTAAAAAACAGCAAGTCAATAATCTCAATGCATTTCGGTTTTAATTTTTTTACAAATTCCTGAATTCCAATTATATCAATTTTATTTGAGAGTTTATTACTGTCATCTAACAGATGTACGAAATTATCTGAGGAAAGGTTTTTTTGACTGTTATTAAAATTCTTAGATCTTAATTTATCAATAGAAGTATTTCTGGCAATATTAAGAATCCAGGTATAAAAACGTCCTTTACCTTCATTATAAGAATCTATGTTTTTCCAGATTTTTACAAAAACTTCCTGTAAAACATCTTCGGCTTCTTCTCTATTTTTTACTAAGACATTAATTACCGAAAACAAACTTTTGGAGTACATGTCATACAAGTGGGTAAAAGCTCTTTCGTCTTTCTTGTAGATTAAAACTAATAATTCTTCCTGACTCATATATTTAGATTTGACTTTTAATAAATTTAAATTACTTTTTTGGGTATCTCAGGATAAAGATAATTTATTTTTTTAACCTTCCAAATCTCAGTAAAATAAGAGATTATGAAAAAAGATAACTTTTTTTAGCTTTTTTTAAAACCATAGATAGTCATCTTACGTATGTGCTATTATAACATAAAACTTAAATATTTATATTTTAATAGCAAAAGAATAGGAGTTTTAAAAAAATAATCTTTTGAAGAGTTAATGAATAAAACGCAATATTTTTTTAAACAAAAGAAATTTCTGATATAATGTAATAATTGACGGTTTTTGACTTCAATACAAAAAAATATAATAATAGCCCTTTGGATGAAATTATTCAAAAGCATCAGTTTGAGTGTTTTTTGTGTAGAGAAACGGAACAAAATAAAGGGGTTTGTTTGAACATGAATACTAATAAAAGGAATAAAAATACCGGGTACGATCGAGAGCAGTTCGGTTTATTTACTAATGACCGGCACTGTTCACTCTTCCGGTAATTAAAGTAGTCTTCATAAAAATTTGAGAAAATTACTTTTAAAGAGTAGATAATTTAAAGATAGATGGTTTGATTTGTTTGAATGATAAAAGCCTAACGCCTGATTAACGTTAGGCATTTATTTAACGTTTGTTTAGTAAAATTAGTCATGGGATATTCTTGATTTCACTTATAATTTAATTAATTTTATAAAAAATAGAAACTATGAAAAAAATATTTATAGCATTTGGTGCTCTGTTTTTGTTTAGCTGTCAAAATCAGGCTCAAACTAATAAAACAAAATCGCCTAAAATAGAAAATATTATGGCTAATGAGACAATATATCAGTACAAAGTAGAAGATTTATCAGGTAATACATTTGATTTTGCTTCCTTAAAAGGAAAAAAAATTATGATTGTAAATACCGCTTCAAAATGTGGATTAACTCCTCAATACAAAGATCTTGAAGCTATTTATAAGCAGTATAAAGATAAAGGTTTTGTAATTGTAGGGTTTCCGGCAAACAATTTTGCATCACAGGAACCAGGTACCAATGAAGAAATTGGTGCTTTTTGCCAGCAAAATTACGGTGTTACCTTTCCAATGATGGATAAGGTTTCCGTAAAAGGAAGCGATATGTGTGAGATTTATAAATTTCTGACACAGAAATCTAAAAATGGTTTACAGGATTCAGAAGTTGAATGGAATTTTCAGAAGTATTTAATTAATGAAAGAGGGGAATTGGTAAAAGTGATTAAACCAAGAATATTGCCTACAGATCCTGAAATTGTGAATTGGATAAAAGGATAATTTTTACAAAAAAATAATTTGAAATGAGATTTTAGGAAACTGAAATCTCATTTTTCGTTTTTGAAGATGGAGGAAACTGCTGCTTCATAATTTCGAATACTTTTTGCCTTTTTTATCTGTTTTAATATTTTATGCGGATTTGAAAATGTTTCTGCGAAATATTCCCATAAATGATACATTTTTAGTAAAATATGAGTTTGTCCGGATAAAGATTCGCTGTAAATGGCATAAAGCGTATCATGAAACGCACTGAATAATTCCATTTTGTTTTTAGGATATTCAGTTGTATTGTTTTTTATCATCGTTGGTAAAAAGGGATCAGAAATTAATCCCCGGCCAATCATCCAGTGGTCTATGGCTGGAAAACGTTCCTGCATTTCCTGAAATTTAGCCACCGAAGTAATATCGCCATTGTAATACAATTTATGTTTTGTATTGTCAATGCACTGCTGAAATGCATCCAGATGTACTCCGCCTTTATATAACTGTTTGCCAATACGGGCATGAATTGCAATGTTTTTTAGGGGATAAGTGTCTAGAATTGGTAAAACATCCAGAATTTCTTCTGTAGTATCATATCCTAAACGCATTTTCATGGATACAATAATATCTGTTTCAGAATGTGCTCTGTCCAGTATGTGATTAATTTGATTGGTATTTTTAATCAAACCTGAACCCATTCCGGATTTGGTAACCATTGGGTAAGGGCAGCCTAAATTCCAGTTTAATTCTTTATATCCTAATTCACGGACATATTTGGCCACAAATAAAAATTCCTCTGCATCATTCGTTATAACCTGCGGAATAACCTCTAATCCAAGATTATTTTCAGGAAGCAAGTCCCTTTCATAAGATGCTTTTATTACCAGTTTTCCGTTTAAACGGATATACGGGGAGTAAAAAGTGTCTATTCCTCCAAAAAATTTGTTTTGGGCATTTCTGAAACGAAAATCTGTGAATCCTTGTAAAGGTGATGAGAGAAGGGTAAAGTCCATATTGTTTTAAAAGATACAAAGATACTACGGATTTTTGAATAAGATTTTATTTTCTAATTATTGCAGAGTTTTTTATTGAAATGGTTATTCTAAAATCAATTGCATAAAAACCAAATCAAGCCAATGATCAAATTTATAACCAACTTCCCGAATCGTGCCTGTTACCACAAATCCAAATTTTTCATGAAACGCAATACTTCCTGTATTATCTGCGTCAATTGCGCCAATCATAACGTGATAGCCTTGTTGTTTTGCCAGATGAATCAATTCGGTCAATAATTGTTTGCCAATGCCCTTTCCAATTACATTGTCAACCACATAAACAGAATGTTCAACAGTATATTGATAGCCAATTTTTTCCCGAAATTGACCATAAGTTCCATAACCTACAACTTCGCCATCTAAATCAGCTACTATTATGGGTAGGTTTTTAGAGTTTTTCTCTTCAAACCATTTTGTCTGGGTTTCTAAATTTTGGATTTCGTAGCTATAATTTGCTGTTGTGTTTAAAATAGAGTGATTTACAATTTCAAGGATTTTGTCTAAATCGGTTGTATTAGCCTGTCTAATGATTACGTTCATAATGTGAAACTTATAAAGAAGTTTGAAAATACGGGTTTACAAATATATTGTGTTTTTGCAAAAGGGGTCTTAATATCTTGCTAAGATATAAGTAAAATCAAGAGTGAAGTTTGTAACTTTGTGTTCACAAGAAAAGAAAATTGTAATAGTATATTTTCTTTTAAAAAAATACACCAACAGAATGATTTACCCCAAAATACCACTTGCTCAAAGCATTATCGAAATTTGTTCAGCAAAAGGAATTCATACTATTATAATATCTCCTGGATCCAGAAACGCACCCTTAACAATTGGTTTTGCCCAAAATCCTAATTTTAAATGTTACAGCATTGCAGACGAGCGTTGCGCTGCTTTTTTTGCTTTGGGAATTGCCCAGCAAACCAAAAAACCAACCGCACTTGTTTGTACATCAGGTTCTGCATTATTAAACTATTACCCGGCTGTCGCCGAAGCATTTTACAGTCAGATTCCATTAATTGTAATTTCTGCAGACCGCCCTCAGAATAAGATCGACATTGGCGACGGGCAAACCATTCGCCAGCAAAATGTCTTCCAGAATCATTCAGTTTTCAATGCTAATTTGACAGAAGAAGCTTCTGAAGAGAATGATTTAAAAATAAATAAAGCCTTAGAAACTGCTATTCTTCAAAAAGGTCCTGTACATATCAATGCCCCTTTTGAAGAGCCTTTATACGAAACAACAGATATACTTTTGGTTCATCCAAAAATCACCGATTATAATGAAATCATCGGAACAAAATCAATTGAAAATGTAAAAGAATTTGTTTCAATCTGGAATTCAGCTAAGCAAAAACTGATTTTGACAGGTGTAAATGAAGCAGGTTCAATTGATGAAAAAACAATAGAAAACCTGGCAAAAGATCCGTCAATTGTGGTTTTGACAGAAACGACGTCTAACTTACATCATCCAACTTTTATTAATAGCATTGATACTTTAATTACTCCTTTTGATGATGCTGATTTCAAAGAGTTTGAACCGGAAATTTTAGTGACTTTTGGCGGTATGGTCGTTTCCAAGCGTATCAAAGGTTTTTTGCGAAAATACAAACCGCTACATCATTGGCATATTGATACTTTACGTGCTTATAATACATTTAATGCTTTAACACAACATTTTGTGATGCAGCCCAATGATTTTTTCAATGATTTATTGCCCAGAACAGATTTTGTAAACAGCAATTATTTCAAGCATATTAATGAGGTTTATCAATTGCGAAAAATTAAAAAGCAAAAATATTTAGACAAAATCCCATTTTCTGATTTTAAAGTGTTTGAAAAAGTAATAGGATCGTTGCCGAAAAACAGTCAGTTACAAATAAGTAATAGTTCAGCTATTCGGTATGCACAATTAATTGATATTGATTCGTCAATAGAAGTTTTTTGCAACAGAGGTACAAGCGGAATCGATGGAAGTACATCAACAGCAATAGGCGCATCAGTTGGAAGTCAAAAACAAACCGTTTTTATTACCGGGGATATTAGTTTTTTATATGACAGCAATGCTTTGTGGAATTCCTATATTCCTAAAAACTTCAAAATCATTTTGATTAATAATGGAGGAGGAGGGATTTTCAGGATTCTGCCCGGACATGAAGAAAAGCCTGTTTTTAATACTTATTTTGAAACTTCTCATCATTTAACGGCAGAGCATCTCGCAAAAATGTATCAAATGAATTATTTCACTGCAACTGATTTAGATTCATTAGAAAAAAGCATCTCATCGTTTTATGCTATAAATGATGCTCCGAATATTTTAGAGATTTTTACCCCAACGGCTGAAAATGATCTTATTTTAAAACAATATTTTAAAGAACTTATTTAAAGAGTAAGAGCGTCGCTGAGGCGCTTTTTATATATCAGTATTTTTTTGGCTGTACCATTTTCAAACTTCGTACATTTGTACTTTAAAACTTAGCTAATTTCTGGCTTAGAACTCAAGAATATGATTGAAATAGGAAAATACAATGCACTTACCATATTGCGTGATACCAAAGTTGGATTATTTTTAGGAAATCCTGAAAAAGACCCTGAGGGAATTCATGATATATTATTACCCAATAAATATGTTCCAAATGAATTTGAAATAGGCGAGGAGCTTATTGTTTTTGTTTATCTGGATCATGAACAGCGTCCGGTTGCAACAACACTTGAACCTTATATTTTATTGAACGAATTTGCTCTGTTGAGAGTAAACTACACTAATCAGGTTGGAGCTTTTATGGATTGGGGAATGGAAAAAGATATTCTGGTTCCGTTTAAAGAACAGGCACGTCCGATGGAAAAAGGAAAACGTTATTTGGTTTACCTTTATATGGATGAAAAAACCAAGCGTTTGGTGGCTTCAAGTAAGTTAAATCAATTTTTAAAGAATGATCATCTTACAGTTGAAAAAGGCGAAGAAGTTGATTTGATCGTATCACATATCACCGAATTAGGAATTAATGTAATCATCAATGAACAACACAAAGGGTTACTGTATAAAGACGAAGTTTATGATGATTCGATAAGGACCGGAGACAGAATGAGGGGCTACATCAAAAATATTCGTCCTGATAACAAAATAGATGTGGCTTTGCAAATTCAGGGCTATCAGAGTGTAGAACCAAATGCGGAGAAAATTTTAGACGAGCTTCGTGCAAGTCGGGGCTTTTTACGCTTAAATGATAGTTCACACCCAGAAGACATTAAGACGGTTTTGAAAATGAGTAAAAAAACCTTTAAAAAAGCTATTGGAGCTTTGTATAAAGAAAAGCTCATTGAAATTAAAGAAGATGGTATTTATCTCGTAAAAGAATAAAATAAATCGCTTCACAAAAGAGAGGCTGTCTAAAAAGTAAAAACCTGAAAATTACCAATAAATTTTCAGTTTTTTTTTTAACTATATATCAGTAAAAGCTCTTTGAAAAGACAATGTTTTATTAAATTATTACCGAAATAAAAAATATAACAATTGATTGTACTTTCCGGACAGCCTTTTTTTATTTTTTATGCTTCCATCTTTTATGTGTCCACAAATAGTATTCCGGTTCTTCATAAATTTGTTTTTCTACTTCCTTTAAATACATTTCTGTAATTTTAAAATCTTCGTAATCTTTTGAATTGTCAGCCAGAGATAAAAAGGTAGCTTCATAATAACCTCTTTTTACTTTTTTTACTTTTACGAATATTACACTTAAATCGTATTTTTTTGCCAGCATTTCGGCGCCCGTATGCACAGGAACTTCAATTCCCATAAAACTGCTTGCATGAAAGATACGATCTAATTTTGGTGACTGATCGCTTGCTAATCCATATAAACTTAATTTTCCGTCACGTTGATTTTGCGCCATCAACGGAATAGCTTTTTTTGTTTCGATTAATTCAGTGTTATATTTTGAACGAATTTTCCGAATTAATTTGTCGAAATACGGATTAGCCAGTTTTTTATAAACAGCAATACCCTGAAAGCCAAGTTTTGGATTAATAGTCAAAAGCCATTCATAACTTGCATAATGCGAAGCCACGAGAATTACACTTTTTCCTTTTTTTGCATAATCCAATATCAAATCAATATTCGTTACATGAAATCTTTTTTCCATTTCTTCAGCAGAAATGCTCATTGTTTTGATCATTTCTAAAAACATATCGCACATGTGCTGGTAAAATTTCTTTTCTATTTTTTTTCGTTCAGCATCGCTTAAATGCGGCAAAGCAAGCGCCAGATTGGCTTGAACCACTTTTTTACGGTAGCCAATAATATAATATACCAAAAAATAAACACAATCTGAAAACCAGTAAAATATTCTAAATGGAAGAATAGAAATAAGCCAAAGTAAGGGATAGGCTAAAATATAAACAAGGAACTGCATCGAACTTTTTTTCACAAAGATAAAATAAAAAAAATGCCAACTTTAAATTTTAGTAATTCTCTAACCTTTATTAGGAGAATGATTATATTTACAACTCACAATAATTATTATTTATGAATATCATTTTATTAGGTATTATCGTTGCAAATGCTGTTATTAGTTATAAAGGTTTCAATGATATTTATTTTTTCAGGAAGTATGAATTTCACGTTGGAAGTATTCGGTCGGGAGAGCAAATCAGGATGCTTTCGTCTGGTTTTTTGCATGTAGATATGATGCATTTAGCATTTAATATGCTGACACTTTGGTTTTTTGCTCCTACTGTTATTGATTATCTAGGTAATTATTCGTTTGCTTTAGTTTATTTTGGGAGTTTAATTTTTGGAAGTCTCCTTACAATGCTTTTTCATAAAAATGATTATAGTTATCGTGCTGTAGGCGCTTCGGGAGCTGTTACGGGAGTTTTGTATGCTGCGATTTTGCTTGAACCAAATTCGAATATAGATTTATATTTTATTATTTCGGTTCCTGCTTATCTTTTCGGAATTTTATATTTATTATATTCTATTTATGGAATGAAGGCCAAAAATGACAATATTGGTCATACGGCACATTTTGGAGGAGCTGTAGGAGGTTATTTGATTACTTTGATAAAAGAACCATCATTGATTATGGATCATAGCTTGATGACAATTGCATTGGCAATTCCTATTATACTACTTTTCATAATGGCTAAAATGAATAAATTATAATGCTGGCATAACTTTTGAAATGCCATTATCAATAATTTAAAATATAACAAAAATGAAAAAACTAGTATTATTTTTAACAATTATGTTGATGACCATTTCTTACGGTCAGGAAAATAAACAAATTCCTCTAATTAGTGTTAATGGGGAAGGAAAAGTAAAAGTAGCACCTGATCAGGTTTGTATTTCAGCAACCGTTGAAACAAAAGGGAATAATGCTAAAGAGGTCAAAAAACAAAACGACGAAAAGATAGATGCTGTTTTAAAATTCATTAAAAAAATGAATATCCCAACAGTTGATTTTAAAACCAGACAAGTTGCGCTTAATCCGCAGTATGATTACGAAAAGAAGAAAACAAGTTATAATGCGACACAAACCATTGAAATTGTGGTCAAAGATTTGTCTAAATATGACGAGTTAATGGAGGGTTTAGTACAACAGGGAATCAATCGTATTGATAAAGTAACTTTTGAATCCTCTAAAGAAGCCCAATTGCAGTCTGAGGCCAGAAAATTAGCTATGAAAGATGCAAAAGCAAAAGCTGAAGATTATGTTTCAGTAGTAGGTCAAAAAGTTGGAAAAGCATTTGTTATTTCTGATAATTCACAAACTTACCATCCACAGCCTATGTATGCTTCAATGAGAATGAAAGAATCAGCTGATGCCGGTGCTTCAAACGAAACTCTTGCAATTGGAGAAATTGAAATAACCGCAAATGTAAGTGTTAGTTTTATTTTAGATTAGTTATAAAATCTTAATCTGGAACTTCAATAACTAAAACAAAATCTATCAAAATCCCAAATTTTACGCTATAAAAGTAAAATTTGGGATTAATTTATTTTAGGGATTCGGGTTTTTATGATTATTTGTCAAGAGGCTCATAAAATTCTACTTCTACGATTGGTAATTCGCCATTCTTTTTATCTCCTGATTTTAATCCGGCCTGGTCCACTTTACCAGTGATTTCAACCAAATTGATTTCATTACTGTCTTTAGTGACGCCAGCCAGTTCAATTCTCACTTTTTTGCCTTTTGAAGGCTTGCATTCCAGTGTTACATATCCTAAACTGGTTGGCGTAGTGCCATTAAATACTTCCTTATCGTTTACATAAATCCGGATAGGATATTTTTTGCTTCTCCATCCTGCAAATTTTATTACTGCCTGATTAATAAGAGCTTCACGTTCCAGTTCAAATTCAATTACCGGACTTCCGTCTTTACTGTTCGACCATTCGGTTAATTCGTTATCATCAAAACTTTTAGCTGCATCAGACTGGTTAGAATTTGTTTTGGCATCAATTATAGTAATCGGTGTTCTGGTTTTTTTAAAAGAGGGCGTACTTGGTGACGGCCCTTTTTGGGTATAAGAAGGCAGTTTATAATCCGGCATAATTGTGGCAAGTTTTCTGCTGTCTGCCGGAATAGTTTTAATGACCAAAGTACCGGTTTTAAGATTTTCAGAAGAGGCACTAATTTTAATTTCTCCTTGCTTTACCCCGGCTCTTACCATGATTCGGTTAACCCCACATTCAACAGGAATATTTTTCGAACCGATGTAATTATCCGGACCCTGAGCTATTCCGCCAATAAAAGTACCCAGTCCCTGAACATCAAAATTGATCATATTCAATGCTGTTGGACAGCGGTTTCCCTTGTCATCTACCACTTCAACTTCTACAATTGCAACATCATTGCCATCTGCGAATGTTCCTCCTGGTCTTTGAATGGGAGTTAGTTTAACAGCTGCAGGTTTGCCTGCGGTTTTAATTTCCGTTTCACAGATTTTTTTACCTGTGCTGTCATATCCAACTGCATGAATAGTTCCCGGTTCAAACTTTATATTGTCGAAGCTGAATAAAAATCGGTCGGACTGAATGCCCTTTCCGAAGCTTTTGTTGTTAATAAATAACTCTACTGTATCAGCAGATGATACTACAGTAACTTTTTTGGTAATATCACTGTCATAGTTCCAGTGCCCAATAATATGAGCGCCTGGACTTTCGATATCTACCCATCCATCCCACATGACTTTATGGGCATAAAAACCGTCTTTAGGAATCCTCATCGGATCAACTTCACCGCTCCTTCTGTAATTTTCAGCCCCTCTGAAATGCGTATTACTGTCGGAGAAAATAATATTCACACCTCCCGAACTTACTCTTGCACCCGTTCCTGGACGCTCCCGATAGTAATCATACCAGCGTGTTACATTTTCTATGGCATGGGTGTCCTGATTATGATTATAGGCGCTTGCGTCTGCTACTTTTGTTCCGTTAACATTGGTATGCGTTGTACCGCCCGTTCCTTCCTTATGAAAAGGTGGCGTTTCCTCGTCCCAGTATTTGCGCAGACCTTCGTCACGACTGTATTCTGTGGCCCAAAAAGGAAGTCTTGCACTTTTGTTGATATATAACATTTCCCCGCCATACTCCGCTATTTTGCTGTCCAGCATTTCCCTGCTTCCTATGGCACGTCCTCCATTAGGGTCGTACTTATCCCGAATGACTTTCATTTCTGCCATGTGTTCTTCAGAAATGCTTTCATTGCCACATTCGTAGAACAAAATACTCGGATTGTTTCGGTTGTAAATAATAGCATCGCGCATTAACTCGGTACGCTGTTCCCATCGTCTTCCGGTAACATCTTTTTCAGAATCCCCTGCCGGCATTGCCTGAATTAAACCAACTCTGTCACAGGATTCAACATCCTGTTTCCAGGGCGTAATGTGCATCCAGCGTACCAGATTACCGTTACTTTCGATCATCTTACTGTTGCTGTAATCACTCATCCAGGCCGGAACTGACATTCCTAATGACGGCCATTCGTTACTCGTTCGCTGTGCATAACCGTGGATCATAATTACACGATCGTTGAGCCAGATCATTCCTTTTTCGAATTTGGTTTTTCGAAATCCAGTGCGAATCGTGGTGTGGTCCACAACTTTATTGTTTACAACCAATTCACTTTTGATATTGTATAGATAACCGTAACCCCAGCTCCAGAAATTCAGGTTATTCAAAGCTTTGGAGGCTTTTAAATCTTTTATTTCATTAGGATATATTTTAGCAGTTTCTCCTGTAAAAGTTGCAACCACTTTTCCGTCCAGGTCTGCAACACTAATTTTTAATTGTGCATTTACAGCCACTGACTGCTCATTTTTAACTTGTGATAAAACATTGATTAGGGCTTTCTTTTTTGAAATATCAATATCTGATGCATATACGTAAGTACCCGTTGTACCCAAACCTGAAAATAGAGGCAGGGTTTGGTATACATTTGATTTTATATGCAGATAAACATTCTTAGGAATGCCACCGTAATTAGCATTGAAGTTTTTATCATTCCACTGAAATCCCGAGCCAGTAGTTTTCTCCTTGTATTTCCAGTCGTTATCTGTTTTTACGGCAATAACATTTTCCTGAGGAAAAGGCTTTACTAAAGGAGTAATATCGAAACCAAAAGCCATAGCGCCATTTTCATGTCTTCCCACGAATTCACCATTTACATAAATCTCCCCCATTTGTCTTACACCTTCAAATTCGATGAAGACTTTTTGATTTTTTGATTTTTCAGGAAGCTGAAATGATTTGCGGTACCATGCAATGCCTGTTGATAATCTTGTAATATCTACTTTAAAAGCTTCTGTCTGATTCCAGGCGTAAGGAAGATTTACTTTTGTCCAGTTTTTATCATTATAAGACACATTTTTTGCCTGATTATCATCACCTGTAAAAAGTCTCCAGTCATAATTAAAATTATATTTGTTGCCCTCAGAATTTTGTTTTTGTGCAAATGTAAAGTTGGCAAGCAGAAGTAATAAAGTGAAGAGAGGATAAAAAAACGTTCTGGTCATGTTGGTTCTTAATGAATTAGTAATCTTTAGGCTTCTGTTAAAAAACGGTGAGAAGCTTTGGCAAATTTAGTTTTATATGCTGTTTTTCTGCTATCAAAATTTGCCAATTCCTATCATATTCTGCCATGTCAGTTTATGATAACAAACTGTTTTTATATTTATAGATTTGATTTATAGATAATTAATAAGGTTTGTTTGTTGGCATAATAAAAAACTGCTGACGATTTTTATCATCAGCAGTTAAGAAATTTAAAATAATAAGAAGCGTAGATTAAATTAAATGTCAGTACTTTTCATTTACCATATTGTGAAGGGCTGCAGCCAAAATGTTTCGAGAATGTTCTTGAAAAATTAGAGGCTTCTGAAAAACCTACTTTATAAGCAATCTGCGAAATACTGAGGTCTGAATTCAGAAGAAAGCTTTTGGCATGATCCATTCTGACTTTTGTAATAAACTCATGAACAGTACAGCCGCTAACAGCTTTTATTTTTCTATATAACTGTCTCTGACTGATTTTTAATTCATTTGCGAGTATTTCAGCACTAAAATCTGTTTCTTCGATATGGGAGCTAATCAAATCAACGGTTTTGGTCAGAAAAGCTTTGTCCAGGTTTGGTGATTCAACCTGAAGCTGACGAATACTGCTGATGTGGGCCAGTCTGTTTTGCAGAATGAGCCTGTTTTCCAGTACACTTTTGATCTGTGCCTTTAAAACTTCTACGCTGAAAGGTTTCATTACATAAGCTTCGGCACCTAATTCATACCCCTCAATCTGATTTTCATCAGATCCTTTTGCCGTTAGTAAGAGTATTGGAATGTGACAGGTGTTTTCATTCATTTTAAGCGCCCGGCATAATTGAGTTCCTTCCATTTCTGGCATCATAATGTCCGAAATAATAATATCAGGAATGGTCTCTATGGCTGTTTCAAGTCCTTTTTTTCCATTGTATTCCTGAATTATAATATATTCATTTGATAATTCATTATTTAAATAGGCCTGTACGTCAGGATTATCCTCAACAAGAAGTACTGTTAGTTTATTGTTAGTATCCTGTACAATAGATAAATTATCAAATGATTTGTCTTCTAAAGTTGCAATTGATATTTGTTTACTGCAGATAAAAGGTGTTTCAGATGAAGCGTTAAACGGTAATGAAACGATTACAGTAGTTCCTTGTCCTACAGTACTTTCAATAGTAATTGCGCCATCTAAAAATTCGACCAGGCTTTTGGTCAGCGATAAGCCGATTCCCGAAGAATATCCGTGGAAAGGGTTAGGACCTGAATTGTTAAAAGGCTCAAATATTTTTTCTAATTCTTTTGATTCAATCCCGATGCCATTATCCTGAACCCTAATTTCTAATGTATTATTATTCAATTGTGCCGAAAGCAAAACGATACCTCCGTTGGGTGTGTATTTTAAGGCATTGGATATTATATTAATCAGGATCTGCTCAGTTTTTTCGAAATCTAAATAACAATTCAGAGTTGTTTGATCTACTTCAAGTTTAAAATTAATATTGCGTTTATCTGCTATATATTTAAAAGTGTTGTAACATTCTTCGATAAATATATTAAAATCCTGCGTATTTGTATTTAATTTTAATTTTCCAATTTCAGATTTCCTGAAATCTAAAATCTGCTGAATTAATCGGGTCAGGTAATTTAAATTTCTGTTGATTATTGAAAAATAAAGTGCTTTTTCATTTGGCGATAAATCTTTGTTTTCTAATTGTTTTACAGGATCTGCAATCAGGGTTAAAGGCGTTTTTAAATCATGGGAAATATTGGTAAAAAACTCCAGTTTCTCCCGATTTATTTCTTCCTGCTTCTCTGTATTCAGTTTTGAAAGTTTGATTTCATTTTTTAGCCGTTCCTTGTACAAAATCTCTTTAAAGATCCAATAAACAGAACCAATTATTACGATCAAGAACAACAGCTTAGCCAGCAGCGTATCATACCACGGAGCACTAATGTTTATTTCTAAAGTAAGGATTGGGGATTTTATATCATTAAGGGATATAATTCTGGCTTTAAAAATATAGTTACCCGGCGTTATTTTGTTATAAACAATATGAGTAGAACTGGTTTTGATCCATTTCTCATCATAACCTACGAGCCTGTACTCAAAGATTTCTTTATTGGTTTTGTTGTAATTCAGGGATGCCAATTCTATTGTAAAACTGCGGTTTTCGTAATCGAGCTGAATTTCTTTGGTTTGTGAAAGGTCTTTTTTAAGTACCTGCTTTCCGTTAATGAGTTTCATTGGACTCACTTTTTCATTGTTTAAATACAAAGATTTAAAAATAAGTCTGTTATTTTCTATTACGGTTTTAATTTTATTAGGATTAAAAGCCACATATCCATTCTTACCTCCAAAATATATTTGGTGTTCAAAAGAATCTTTATAAACAGCCCGCTCTGAAAATGTCCACAAGCCAAACCGGTCTTCTTTCTGGTAATTTGAAATTTTATTGGAACCAATATCAATCATCGAAACTCCCTGTTTATGGGCGATCCAAAGATTACCCTGATTATCATCTGTTATAGAGGATATATAAGAATTTGGGGTTTCCGAAAAAAGTTGTATTTTTTCAAACCGGATAGGAGCAGAGGAGAGCAAAATTTTATTTAAGCCCTCGCTGGTACCCGCCCAAATGTTTCCGTGTTTGTCCTTGTGCAATGCAAATATGATATTGTCTGAAGAATTGTATTTGGAACCTTTCTGAAATGAATTTAACGGGACTACATTTTTTACATTACCATTAGAGGCCAATTTTACACAAACAATACCATTGCCTTCTGTTGCCAGCCAGAGTTCATGATTACTGACCGACAAAATATCCATTACGCTGTGTTGATTAATTTCTTTTGATAAATTAAAAAAACGGATGCTGTCATCGGCTAAATTGACACGGGCGATTCCGTTATAGAGACCAACCCACAAATAGCCGGAACCGTGGTATTCTAATGAAAATACAGACCATGTTCCTAATTTTGGTGCCATAATTTTATTGATAAAAAGTTTGCACTGATTCGTTTTAGGATCATAATATTCAAGTCCGGTGGTTCCTCCAATCCAGATTCTCCCTTTATTATCTGTGAACAAACTGCGTACATTCTTAATGCTGTTATTGGATTTATAAAATGGGTCACCAGAATCCAATTCATCATTTTTGTAGATCAGAATCCCTTCATCAGTACCCAGCCAGACTTTTGCTCCGGATTTTGTTAGCGCTCTTACCGTTGCTAATTTAGTATTGACGCTTCCTTTTCTAAAACTGTAATGCATTTCAAAAGGGTTGCGGTTGGGGTTTGCTTTATAAATGTCGCCTCCTCTGGTTCCGAGCCATATAATGCGCTGTTCATCGATAAAAAAGTCGGTTATATAATCATCCAGTAAATATCCCGGATGATTGATATTGGCTGTATACTGATATTCCTTTCCGGAGCTCAGCTCATTTGAAGTAAAAATATGAGAAGATAAAAAATATCTTTTCCCGTCTATCATTTTATTTTTGTTTGCTGAATTGGAATCACTCCCAAGGTCTTTCACCACAGATTTTGGAACATAAATCGAGTCAACAATTTTAAAAGAATTCAGTGCATAATTGAATTTAACATATTTTCTGTCAAAGGTTAAAAACCACAAACCTTTTTTTTTATCAGAAATAATATTACGAATACGATTATTAGGGAGTGATGTTTTATCGTTTGGATTATGATAATAAAAGTCAAATGTTTTGCCATCATACCTGTATGCTCCATTCCAGCTTCCGAACCAGATATAGCCTACAGAGTCTTTGGCAATTCCGTGAATTGGTGTAACGGGAGTTATTTCTTTTCCGGAAATTTTTTCAAAAAAAAGGTTTTGCGCATCTAAGGCCGTTAAACACGTAAAATAGATAATTAACAAAAAGCTATAGTAATTTTTATGTTTTTTTCTTTGCATATTACGTAGTACAACTGTTGTTTGTGTATCAATTCCCTGAATGAAGTTTATTATTTAAACGCTACTAATATATAAACTTCCTGTTCTAATTATAGAGCAGTCAAATTCTTCAAGCATAATTATTTCAAATTAGGAATCAATTTTCCAAATATACCAATTAGAGAATCTTTAAATTCAAGAATTATGATTTAGTTTTCTTTAATAATTCCTCATATCCAATATTAAAGCCCAATTCGACGGGAGTCTTGGCATTCTCTATTGTATTTAGCTAATAAAGTTGAAGATCAGTTCAAATTGGGAAGTATCAATAGTGGTGTTAAACCAAAATCAATTAAGAAGCAAAAACATAAAAAGAACAATTAATAGCTATTTATTCATTAGTAACAGAATCACAGGTCAAAAGATTAGAGCAGTTTTTTGAAATAATCAGAGAAAAAGCCACAGCAAAAACTGCGACGCAATGGTAGGTCTTATAAGGGAAGGGGGAGCATAATGGATGAGACGGATCAAGGATCAGTAAGAGATTAGTGAATAAGCATATTGCAAAAAAAGAACATTATCAAATAGCTTCTTTTATGGTACATTAGCTGCCTTTGCACTTACATTAGCAGAAGATGAAGTTGCTTGCAACAGACTTTGTAAGAAGAAAAGGAGGCAGACACTATACTCAATCAAACTGCGCTTAACGCTATTTTATAATTCTGAAAATAGCAGACTCATACAATTTACATAAAAACATCACTGAAAGCCGTGATTATTTGTATTATTTTTCTGAAATGGAGATCAAAATTAATCTGCGTGTATCCATCTTGCCACACCAATTGACCCGATTGATACTTTGTATGAAGATGTAGAAAAAATTATTACTAACGGCAATCAAACCAAATTATGATCTTTTATTACTATGGGGATATTTTGACTAAATCCACCTCGACATTTTATATAAAAGATCAAGGTGGAATATCGTTTTATAAACTTCTTTTAATTCCAAGTTCCAAACCTCTTAATTCGGCGAGACCTCTTAAACGGCCTATTCCTGAATATCCCGGATTTGTTTTTTTCTTCAGGTCATCCAGCATTTGATGACCATGGTCAGGACGCATCGGAATAATTCTTCCGGTTTGTTGTTCCATTTTTAAAATAGACTTTACAACTTCATACATATCTACATCTCCTTCTAAATGATTGGCCTCATAGAAATTGCCTTCTTCATCTCTTTGTGTGCTTCTTAAATGGATAAAATTCATTTTTTCTCCATTACGGTCAATCATTCCCGACAAATCATTTTGAGCAATTACACCGTAAGATCCTGTACACATACAGAATCCATTGGAAGGAGAATCGATAGCATTTAACAGTTGTACTAAATCAGCTTCTGTACTCACTACTCTTGGTAATCCTAAAATTGGGTACGGAGGATCGTCAGGATGAATTGCCAATTTGACACCTGCACTCTCGGCTACTGGTACAATTTCACGTAAGAAATAATATAAATTTTCTTTTAATTGATTAGCATCTATACCATCATAGCCCTGAAGTACTTTCAGGAAATCTTCAACTGAATAAGATTCTTCGGCTCCAGGTAAACCTGCGATGATGTTTTGCTGCAGTTTTATTTTGTCAGCCTCGGTCAGTTTTTCAAAAGTTGCCTGAGCTTTAGTTTTTTGTGCTTCTGTATATGTTTCTTCTGCTCCGGGACGTTTTAAAATAAATAATTCAAAAGCAGCAAATTCATTGACATCAAACCGTAAAGCTTTGGAACCATCGGGCATTTCGTATGACAAATCAGTTCTGGACCAGTCCAAAACAGGCATGAAATTATAGCAAACAATCTGAACGCCGCAAGCTGCCAGGTTTCTGATGCTTTGCTTGTAGTTTTCTATATATTTCAGGTAATCACCTGATTGTTTTTTGATATCTTCATGCACCGGAATACTTTCTACAACAGAAAAAGTCAATCCTGCTGCTTCAACTTCATTTTTTCGTTTCATGATTTCTTCCACTTCCCAGACCTGTCCATTTTTGATGTGGTGTAAAGCAGTTACGATTCCGGTTGCACCGGCTTGTCTGGCATCAGCTAATTGTACAGGGTCATTTGGTCCGTACCATCTCCATGTTTGTTCCATAATTTTATATTTTTTTAAATTGTAATTAAATACTTGAAGCACCAAAACCTCCGTCAACTTTGATGATTGTTCCGGTAACAAATTTAGACATATCACTGCATAAGAAAAGCAATACCCCATCCAGATCTTCCGGAACACCAAAGCGTCCCATAGGTGTATGGTCAATAATCTTGATTCCTCTTGGAGTTAATTCACCCTCCGGAGTCAGTAATAAAGCCCTGTTTTGTTCACCGATAAAAAATCCCGGAGCAATAGCATTCACACGAATTCCTTCTCCATATTTGGAAGCCAATTCAACAGCCATCCATTTTGTAAAGTTATCAATAGCCGCTTTTGAAGCTGAATAACCAACTACTCTTGTTAAAGGACGTTCTGCAGATGCAGAAGAAATATTGATAATTATACCGTTTTTTTGTATTGCAAAAAGTTCAGAGAATACTTGTGTTGGCAAGATAGTTCCAATGATATTAAGGTCAAGTACTTTTTGTAAATGATCTGTCTTTAAATTATAAAACGCCTGGTCCGGTCCAATTGTGGCTCCGGGCATATTACCGCCGGCGGCGTTAATCAGAATATCCAAACGACCATATTTCTCAATAATGATATCGCGAATGGCTTCCAGTTCTTCCTGATTTAAAACGTTTCCTTTTACTGCAAATGCTTTTCCTCCCTTTTTTTCTATTTCAGTTACGGTAATTTGTGCTTTCTCAAGTGTCTGTCCCATAATCCCTGTAACAACGCCCTGCTTAGCCAAAACCTTAGCCATATTACTTCCTAATACACCTGCACCACCTGTAATAAGTGCTATTTTTCCTTCTAAATTAAATATTGAATTCATTTTTCTTTTATATTTTATAGTTTATAATATTTTCAATCTCAGATGAAATACCGGGTTTTTTCCGGTGCATTTAGAAAAATCACATTTGTAAAAGCTAATTGACTTAATTACTATCTTTATTTATCTTCATAATATAAGGAGTAGCAATATTTCTCTGAATGCGATAAACTCTTTTCACATGGTTTATTATTAACGTGATACAAGCTGTTATCTTTCTAAAAATAAATTCGATTACTTATTTCGAATTGGTGTATAACAATCCTTTTTTGCTCCTAATATTAAACTATTAAAACATTCGTGTGCGTACACGTATCTTTTACAAATGTATATAAAAACTTAAATAAAAAAATAGCACTTTTGAAATAAAAATGTATCATTTCAAAAAAAATATAGAAAAAATGTAGCAACTGACTTCTATTACCTAATTTTGTACTGTTTGAAGTAGCAGTCATCTTAAACTATTGTAATTATGAATAATACATTTTCTGACAGCAGACAAATTGGAAAAGTATTTACTTTCTCTGAACTTGTAAATACAGATTTCAAGGGAGAAATGAATGCATTATGCTGGGAAAGAAATTTAGATGGCGATTTTAACGAGATTGTTGTCAAGTTATCTTTAAAAGAAAATATAACGGAAGTTTATCCCGAAGACCTAATAGCGTTAGAACTCTCAGAGAAGGGTAATATAGCAAGACAAATAATTTTAAATGATTTACAAATATTGGCTGATTTTGGAGCTTCGCCATTACTTAATTTACTGAAGTGTTATGAGCGTGATAACGAATTTGATTTTATATCTACTGATGTCTATTCGTTTCATGTTGATCGTTCGGCAATACCTACAGATACTTTTTTATGTACCTATCATGGAGCGGCAAGTGATATTATTTCTAATTCTCAGGCAGAGCAAAAAATTTTAATCCCGGAAATTCGGACAAAACTAAAAGCGTTGCATGATGGTACAGACGAAGAATTCGAAAACTTTTTGAAGAAGAATTACTTCGATCTGCATTATCAGGTACAGGAGGATATAGAACCTATTAATTTAGGATTAATGAATATGTGGCGTTTGGCCGTAGATCATCCAGAGCAACAAGTCCTTCCATGTATTCACAGAGCACCAATAGAAAACGAAGGAGAATATCGTTTGTTATTGATTTGTTAGTAATTATTCGAAGCGACAGGAAAACATTTGTAAAAGATTTTTGATGTCATGATTCCAAAAGGGGGGCATTTAATTTGTTTTAAAAAGACTATATTTTCCAAACTACTCTCAATTTTGATCTGATTATATGAGTATGAGTAAAATGCAAACAATTCCGCCATATTCTGATGTCTGAGTACATTAATTTTGGTTTAATTTTTAACTAGCCGAAATTAACTACTTATAAAAAAATCTGTTCGTTATTATACTGATCGACAATTATTGATAATTATTTTTCTCTCACCAATGCTGTTTTACAAGTTTTAGGTTAAGCATATTCAACAGGTTTTGAATATTTTATCGTTAAAACAAAAGAGAGTACGAATTAGGTACTCTCTTTTGTTGAAATTAAGATAAATTTTTATCTTCTTCCATGATCATGATTATCATGCCTCTCATGTCCATCATGTCTATTGTGATGCTTATCGTAATGTTTGTAGTTTTTCTGATTATCATTACGGCGATCATTATGCACATAAGCTGGTCTCGGCTTATAACATCTTTGAGGTGCTCCATGGTATCCTTTGTAATATTTTACTTTGTGATGATCAAAATATTTATATGGAGTTTTTCCATGGTAATCATTTAATACTACTTTATAGCCACTATACAAGTCATAATTTCTATAAGCTCTTGGAAGGTAATTTGTTCTAATCCATCTTCCACCTCCAAAATAAATAAATTGTGAGGCGCGTACATCATAGTAAGCTTCTATGTCCGGAAGATAATAATATTCCATTTCTAAATATCCTGCAGGTCCCCAAGCCGGAGGAGTTCCTATGTTTACATTTATTGATACCTGAGCCTGCGTGGTATTTGCAAAGATTAGAAATAATCCAATGATTGCTATTTTGATTGTTTTCATTTTTAATAATTTTAATGTTAATCTGTAAATGGTAATATTCATATACTGTGCCAAAATAATACTTCTAAATGGATCTGACCCGTAAAAAATGATTTTATTAAGTTTAAAAAAGAATAATAATTTATATGTGTCTGATTATTAGTATTTTTTGGTAAAAATAAAACTAAAAAGGATGAGATTATTTATATTCAATTGCTGCAGGCTTTGCTAATTCAAAAGACTGAAGTCCGATATCCTGAGTTTCTATAGCATTTGTTTTAAAGATACTTTCTCCCTGAAATGGAATACTGGGATAATACGAAATAGATAGCTGAAATGCACTGAATACAAGATAATCATTACTTATTAAAACTCCCAGACTGAATTTTGAATAATATTTATTTTGTAGTAAACCAGAATTACTGTTTCCCAATACGGCAATAGAATAATTAAAATAAGGATTTAACCTAAATCCTAAAACTTCCTCAGGTGCATAAGTCTGCGTTTGTAGGGTGAGTACCATTTTACTGTTGCCATAGTATGCTGCATTAAAACCCTGAAGTCCGTAATTCTCGTTTATAGTAAGCTGATCCCCTACGGAACTTTCCCGATTAATTCCGATAATCATTTCGGGCTTTATGAATTGTCTTAATTTCCAATTTCCAATTGTCAGTAGATTTGTAAAATAATTGGCTCCTAATGCAATAGAAGTCTGATGGGTTTTAGCCTGATGGAAAAATGTTCCGATTTCAAAATTTGTACTTAGAAATCCCCATTTATAATAGTCCCCAAAAGAAGCCTGAGCTCCGAGATAAGGTCGCCATATTTTATTTTTATATTGGTAACCCGCTGTAATTCCATATATTCTCCCAATCGGAATATCTTCGGTATATCCGTTTCTGAAAATATAATTATCCTTGACGAATTCCCGTGTGTTGATTCCAAAACCCATTAAAATCATTTTTTCATCTGAAAAAAAGTTGATGGAATCAAATACAACGCTGGGTTTTTCGGTATAATCAATATTTAGGAAACGTCCGGAAACAATCAGGTTAGTAGTTTTTTCCTTTTTTTGGGTATTTACACCGCTTATATTAAATGCTTTAGCACCCCAAAAATCATGAGAATTATATTTAAAAGGCTGGTATTCATATCTTAGGGTTGCATCCTGTAAGGTATCACGTCTAAATTGCTGTTCTAAAATAATACCACCTGCCCATTTGGCAAGAGGAGAATAAAAAGGACGTTCTATTGAAATGCTTTTATTATAATTATCATTTAAATCTCTGTAGTACTTAAATTTAGTTGATATAAAAGTATTTTTAATGTTAGGTATGGTATATAAAGCATTATGACCATTATGTCCGTCAGCAAACCGATTAGTAAATCGATACTCTAGCTGTTGTCCCGTACCTCCAATGTTCCGATCATTAAATCCGACACCAACCCGTGAACTTGATATTGAGAATTTTGGAAGCAGGCTCCACGCATCTAAAACACGAATTGTAACATCAATAGAATCAGTACCTGTACCAACCAATTCTTCTGATATATTTACTTTATTTACAAATTTTTGAGATCTTATTATACGTTCTGTTTCTTTAATTTTATAACTGTCGTATAAGGAGTTTTTTCTAAAAAGCAGTAAATTTTGAATCGCAAATTTTTTGGTTTTGAGATGTAATTTATTTCCTGTTCGCTCTCCCCAATTATTTGGAACCATGATAGAATCTGTATCAGAATTACCAAAAGGATCTAATGTTATAATTCTGATGTTTCTAATAATTTTTCCATCAATATTTGGCAGGTGTTTTTTTTCAGCTAATGTTTTGTTCTTCTTTTTAATTTCCGAGGAGTTGAAAATTATTTTTCTTAAAAAGTTTGTAAACTTCCTTTTTTCTGAAAGTTTTTTAATTTTCCCATACGTCTCAATACTGTCTTTTTTAGTCTGTTTTTCTTGTGAAAAAGCACTTTGGGAAAAATTCCAAAGTAAAACAAAAAGTATAAAGATTTTTATAAAGTTTCGAAACATGCTAATAAGTTAGCTTTAAAGTTATTGGGGCAATTCTGTTAATTATTAATGTAATATAATATAATGAAGTTTAACACAATTTATTTTTCAGATTTTATTTTTCTAATTCTCCAGGTAAATTTTTCAGGCATATGGTTGCCTATAACGTAGCCCCATGGTTCTAAATAGTCAATTCTGTCAAAAATAATTTTTAAAATTGCCAATAAAGGAATTGCTAGAAACATCCCTGAAATTCCACCAACAGCACCGCCAACAATAATGCCTATAATTGAAAACAAAGCATTAATTTTAACTTTTGAGTTGATAATTAGAGGAACGAGTATATTATTATCTAAAAGCTGAACAATGATGTTTACAACGATGATACTTACAAATATGGATATTTCAGGTGTTCCGCTTAAAGAAGATAAAATAGTTAGAATACCCGCAATCATAATTCCGATATATGGAATTAAATTTAAAATTCCGGTCATGAGTCCTAGTAAAATAAAATATTTAACCCCTGTCATCCATAGTCCCAAACCAGTTAAAATAGAAACAACCAACATTTCAAAAATAAGACCCAGTATATAATTGTTTATAGAAATTTTTATCTGAGTAATAATTTTCCTCAATTTTTCATGGTCTTCCTTATTAAATAATTTAGCCAAAAAGAGAATAAAATGGGTTTTGTATAAAAGAAACAAAAATGTAAAAACGACTACAAGCATACAATTAAAAAATACATCACTTAATGAACCTATCGCAGTTCCTAATGTCCCGGATCCATTTTGTACAGAATCGTTTGTTACTTTTTCTATGTATTTTTTTTGTTCCCCAACACTGATCTGAAATTGCTCATGAATATAAGATTGCAAATTATTAAAAAAGGATATTGCATTCTTCTTAATGATGTCAAAATCATTGGCAATATCTGTTATTTGATAAGATAGGAATGTTAAAATCGCAACGATACAAAGTACAAAAAATGTTACAGTTATAAAAGAAGCAAGATAGATTGGAAAACGTAATTTTAGGTGTAATAAACGATGTAAAGGCAATAGTAGAACAGTAAACAGGAATGCTAACATTACTGGTGTTATTATATTGCTTCCAATGTAAGTGATAACACCTATACAAATTAAACTTAACAATATGCATGTAAATTTGATGTAAAAAGGCAGCGTTAGAGGTTGATTCATTTTTTATTTTTTAAACTAAAATTAGGCTAAACAAATATGAAACTTTATTTATTGAATTTGTTTTAGCTTTAAAAATATAGTTTACAAAATTCCCATTAAATTTTAATCAAAGAACTCTTTATCATCATACACAGAAGGCGTAATTGAAATTCCTTTTTGCAATAAAAGATTGTTCGGATAGATAATTTTTTCTCCTTCCTTAGTTCTTAAATTCACGTGAAAAGCACTGATGTCTTCAATTTCTGCTTCAATTGGGAAATCTTTATCATGGATTTTGATGGTATCACCAATTCGAAAAGGAAAAGAGAAAAACAAGATCATTCCCGAGGTAACGTTGCTTAATATAGACCATTGAGCAAACATTGCCACACCAATTACTGTGGCAATCGACGAAATGGTTATAAAAATATCTTTAGTATCAACTCCCCAAATAATAATCAGACTTATGGTTACCAAAATATTCATTAAAATATGAATGTATTTAATAACCAGATTAGTACGGTGTTCTAACAAATGACTTGTGCTGGCATATCTTCGAACTAATTGCGCAACGATAACACGCAGGGCAGCCAATGCGATGAGGAGAATTATAGTGGTTAAAATTTCCTGGCTATATTCTTTAAATGAAAACATAAATTAAATTTTACTCTAATATACTCAAATATTCGTAAACTTTTGCTGTTGGAAGTCCCATAACATTGGTGTATGAACCTTCAACTTTTGCAACAGCCATAAAACCAAACCATTCCTGTATTCCATAAGCACCTGCTTTGTCGTAGGGTTTATAGTTTTCAATATAATACAAAATAGCCTCGTCTGATACTGTATTGAAAGTTACTTTTGTAATGTCGTTCAAAACAGTAGAGGCAGAGCTGGTTTTAAAACAAACCGATGTAATTACTTCATGTGTTTTTCCCGACATTGATTTTATCATTTCAAAAGCTTCTTGTGCATTTTTAGGTTTACCCAAAGCTTTATTTTCATGCCAGACAATTGTATCGCTGGTTACTAAAATTTCATTTGTTTTCAGGTCTCCTTCGAATGCATCAGCTTTTAATTGTGCCAGATAATCTGTTATCTCAACTGCTTTTAATTCGGGAGGATAGGTTTCTTCTATATCTTTTAACCGAATTTCGAACTCCAAATCAAGATCCTTAAAAAATTGCTGTCTTCTAGGTGAGCCTGAAGCTAGTATTAAAGTGTATTTTTTTAGTTTTTCTTTAAGCATTGTAATGAATATTTAGGGTAATAACCACAATTGATAGAATTCCGAAAAGTAAAATTAATTTCAAAACTGTGCTTAAATGGTGAAACTCTTTTGGCGATTTAGCAGAGAAGACCTTGATTATAAAATAAAGAAGCGGAGCAAGAACTAATATAAATGCATATAAAGTTGCTATAAAAAGACCGTTTTCAACAAAATAATTTTTAATATAAAGCAGTAACAGAACAAAAGGAACTATAGAAATTACGGAAGCAATTTTTGCCGTTCTGCTTGTGCCAATAGCGATAGGAAGCGTGTTCATTCCCTGATTATAATCTCCGTTAACATCTTCTATATCTTTTACTATTTCCCTGATAAAATTAATCATGAAAGCAAATAGAGCATAATCGGTTAAAATGGAAAACAAACTGGTCATTTGTGCTTTGTTTTCGGGGATTATTGCAGGAAAAATATCGAAAATTCCAATAATAATTACACTCAGTGCCAATACTAAAGCCACAATAATGTTTCCTAAAATCATAATTTGTTTCAGGGTTGTGGAATAAAAATAAAGCATTGAAGCAATTAATATAAAAATTGTAGCAAAACCAGGCCTCTGAATAACATTTGATAAATAAAATCCAATTGCAACACCTGCAATATTCAAGGTAATATAAATGTTGTAGCCAGCAGCCTCAGAAATTCCTTTGCCAATTATAACATCGTTTGGTTTGTTTATTTTGTCAGTTTCAGTATCAAAAATATTATTAATTACATAACCGGCTGCAGCAATTAAAACGGTGCTTAAAACCAATAAACCATATTGCCAGTCTGATAAGGCCAAAGGAATATTTTGTCCTTTTAAAAAGGCATAGCGAAATAAAACCTGCATAAAAGCCAGCATTAACAAGTTTTGGTACCGAATAAGTTTGAGGAATTTCATTTTAAGTTCAAAGATTAAGATTAACAATTAACAATTGATAATTATTTTAGTCATGTTTTCCGTTAAAATATTCCATCCATTTTCCCTGTACTTTCATAACCTGCTCGATGACATCACGTGCGGCACCTCTTCCGCCTTTAACATGCGAAACATAACGGCAGATATTCTTAATTTCCGGACTTGCATCTTGCGGACAGGTAGGCAAACCTACTAATTTCATAACATGAAAATCCGGAATATCATCACCCATATACAATACATTTTCAGGCTTAATGTTATGAAGATCTGTATATTTCTTAAAAGTTTCGACTTTATCAGGAGTGCCTAAATGTATGTCCGAAATCCCCAAATTACGCAATCGGATACGAACACCATCATTGCTTCCACCAGAAATAATGCATACATTAAATCCACTTTCTACAGCTGCTTTCATCGCATACCCATCGCGAATATTCATGGTACGAAGCATTTCTCCTTCGTTGGTTACAAAAACGGAACTGTCTGTCAGTACGCCATCAATATCAAAAACAAACGTCGTGATGTCATTCATTATTTCTTTAAAGTGTTTTGCCATTATTTTGTATAGATTGTGTTAGTATTTTATAGATGTTTCTCTGATTTTCATCAGTTAAATAATTCAGATGAGCCTCAATCGTTGTAGAATCATGTCTTTTTGCCGGACCAGTTTGTGCGTCAACGGGTGTAAGGGTTTTTATCTTTTCTGCAGTTTCGAGAATCAGAGGTTTTAAAATTTCGAAAGGAACCAGATGTTCTTCACAAATCTGCTGTCCTATCTGATATAAATGGTTGGTGAAATTATTCACAAATACAGCCGAAATATGGATTGCTTTTCTTTGCTCAGAACTAATGGAAAATACCGCATTTGAAATACTATCAGCAACCGTTTCCAAAATACTATAATCGGTTTGGTTTTCAGCTTCCAGACAAATCGGAATAGTCGAAAAATCAACGGGTTTGGCTATTGAAAAAGTTTGTAAGGGATAAAAAACGCCTCTTCGGTTTTTTGAACTTAAAATAGCAATCGAAGAAGTTCCGGATGTATGAACTACTAATTGATTTTGAAAAGGCAGTTGTTCTGAAACTTCAGAAATAGCATTATCAGAAATAGAAATAACATACAAATCGGCTGCTTTTAAATCTGAAAAACGAGTTACTATTTTATCTGATTCAATTAAGTGTACTAGTGATTCTTTTTTCCTTGAAAACACTTGCCCAATTTCGATTCCTTCACTTTTTGTGAAAGCTTTTATCAAATGTTGTGCAACATTGCCGGAACCAATTATACTTATTTGAATCATATCGCAAAATTAGCATTATTTTTTTTAAAGATATCGATGTGGCTGAAACTTTGATTACGCTTTTAAAATTCCAAAATAGGATTTAATAATAAAAACCGCAATTCAAAATTGAAAGAAAATAAATAAAATACGCGCTTTAAAATAAATTGTAACAGAATACTTCTTTAAATGTCAAATGAATTGTTTTAGAGTTCTGTTTTTGGTTTTAATTAACAAATGTCAAATAATAGAACTCAACATTTTTAAGTACTTTTGTGCCACTTTTATACACTGTAATTCCTTAAAAATGGATAAAAAAATATTCTCTTTTTTGTTTTCTACAAGATTAATGGCCGTTCTTTTTTTAACATTTGCAATCGCAATGGGTGTTGGAACTTTTATCGAAAGTAAATACAATACAGATACAGCCCGAATTTTAATTTATAATACCTGGTGGTTCGAGGCTATAATGGTCTTTTTTATGATCAATTTCTTTGGGAATATTAAACGTTATCAATTATTGAAAAAAGAAAAATGGGCAACTTTATTACTTCACGTTGCTTTTATTTTTATTCTTTTAGGAGCATTTATTACGCGTTATATCAGTTATGAAGGGGTAATGCCAATTCGTGAAGGAGCAGCTGAAAATCAAATTTATTCTGATAAAACTTTTCTAACCGTTTTTGCAGATGGAGAATATAATGGAGAAATGAAACGCAGAACTTTTGAGAAAAGTCTTTTACTTTCGCCAGTAACCAATAATAATTTTACCCTTTCAGGCAAATTTGACGAAACTCCTTTTGAAGTAACTTATGTGAATTACATCATGGGCGCAAAAGAAATTATAAAACCAGATCCAAAAGGAACTTTATACATTAAATTAGTTGAAGCCGGAGCCGGCGGACGTGAAGAACATTTCCTTAAAGAAGGAGAAGTTCAAAATATTCACAATGTTTTGTTTGCTTTGAATAAACCAACTGATGGTGCTATAAATATTAATACAACTGGTGAAAAATATACTATTAAGACACCTTTTGAAGGTGCGTTTATGAGAATGGCTGATAAACTTCAGGGAAAAGTAACCAAAGATAGTGTTCAGCCTTTGATGATGCGTTCCTTATACAGTATTGGTGATATCCGAATTGTATTTCCGGATCCTGCCGTAAGGGGAATTGTTGACTATGAATCGAATAATGATTATAAAGCAAAATCTCATACTGACGCATTAATCGTCAAAGTTAAAGCAGATGGTCAGGAAAAAGAAGTACGCCTAATGGGCTCGAAGGGAAGTGTGGGAGAGCCGCAAACCGTGAAAATTGGAAAAATGGAATACAGTTTATTTTATGGAAGTAAGGCTTATATTTTGCCTTTCAAGATTAAGCTAAACGATTTTATTGCAACAAAATATCCGGGAACAGAGAAAAGTTATTCAGCATTCGAAAGTAAGGTTACCGTTCAGGATTCATCAGAAACCTTTGATGCTCGAATTTACATGAACCACGTTTTAGATCATAAGGGATATCGTTTTTTTCAATCAGGATTTGATCCGGATGAAAAAGGAACAATTTTATCCGTAAATCATGATTTTTGGGGAACTTCAATTACTTACTTAGGGTATTTTATGTTGTATTTTGGCTTAATGGCTATTATGTTTACCAAAGGTTCCCGTTTTACAGATTTAAAACGCAAACTGGAGAAAGTAAAAGAGAAAAAAGCAAAATTGATTACGATTTTAGTTTTAATGTTAAGTTTCAATGGTTTTGCCCAGGAACCACATGTACACACGCCGGGACATAATCATACTCATAACGAAGATCCAAATAATCATGCTAATCATGTAACACGTCCACCAAGCCAAAAACAAATCGATTCGTTACTGAATATTTATAAAGCACCGGAAGCTCACGCAGCTAAATTCGGCCGTTTGATTATTCAGGATGCAGGAGGAAGAATGAAGCCTATTAATACTTTCTCTTCTGAATTATTACGAAAAGTGAGCCATAGTGATACATACAACGGAATGAATTCTGATCAGGTATTTTTGTCGATGACACAATATGCCCAGGTTTGGATTCAGGTTCCAATTATTTATCTTAAAGCAGGAAATGATAGTATTCGTAAAATTATCGGAATTGATAAAGAAGCTGGATTCGCTCCTTTTGTAAAGTTTTTTGATGCTAATGGAAATTATAAATTATCTCCCTATTTGGATCCTGCTTACAAAGCGGCAAATCCAAATCAGTTTGAAAAAGATTTTATTGAAACCGATAAAAAAGTCAATCTGATGGAATCTGCATTAAGCGGAAGTATTTTAAAAATATTCCCTGTTCCAAATCATCCGGGCGATAAATGGATATCCTATATGGAATTAGAACATGCAAGTTTAAAAGGAATGGAAGCAACTTATACCAAACAAATCCTGCCACTTTATTTCAATGCACTAAATAATGGATCTATTTCAAAAGATTTTAAAACTGCTGATGATTTAGTCGAAAGTATCAACGGCTTCCAAAAGAAATTCGGAGCTAAAGTACGCCCGAGCGAAGATAAAATTGATGCCGAAATTGCTTATAATAAATACGATGTTTTCCAAAAACTTCCGTATTGGTATATTACAGCTTCTATTTTGATGTTATTTTTTACGATTTTAAACATCTTTTTTGAGAAAAAATGGATTGGTGTTACTGTAAATGTTTTTCACGTTATCGTTGGGTTATTATTTGTGTTACACACATTAGGACTTATTGCGCGTTGGTACATTTCTGGTCACGCACCTTGGAGTAACGCTTACGAATCGATTATTTATGTAGCCTGGGCAGCCATGTTCTTCGGATTAGCTTTTGATTTAAAGCTTAAATTACCAATTACATCTTTACCACGTACAATTTCAACTTTATATGGGTTGTTATATATTAAAGCGGAAAGCCAGTCTAAGTTAACAGTTGCTTCTTGTGCTTTTGTAACAGCCATGATTTTAATGGCAGCATATATGAACTGGATTGACCCAGAAATTGCAAACTTACAGCCTGTACTTAATTCGTATTGGTTAATGATTCACGTTGCGGTAATTGTAGCAAGTTACGGTCCAACTGCATTAGGAATGATTTTAGGTTTTGTTTCCTTAGTTTTAATTTTCTTTACAACAGAAAAAAACAAAGCCAAAATGGATCTGAATATTAAGGAGATCACATACATCAACGAAATGGCATTGACAATCGGATTGATTATGTTAACGATAGGAAACTTCCTTGGAGGACAATGGGCCAACGAAAGCTGGGGACGTTATTGGGGCTGGGATCCAAAAGAAACATGGGCTTTGATTTCCATCATGATTTATGCATTTGTAATTCACGCTCGTTTTGTTCCTGCTTTAAGAGGGAAATGGACATTTAATTTAATGAGTATGTATGCTTTTGTATCTATTTTATTTACTTACTACGGTGTAAACTTTCATTTGGTAGGACTTCATTCATACGCAAGTGGAGAGGCACATTCATTAAACTGGATCTGGTATTCATTGGGAGTAATTTCACTAATAGGAGCGATAACGTATCCTAAATATCTAAAATATTATAAAAAATAACATATTATTAATTTCATTTAAAAAAAGGTTCAACGATGATAAGCTGAACCTTTTTTTGTTTCCAATAATATGAAATCTGTTATTTATAATTGAAGAATAAGAAGCTATTCCTGCTGTCCGCTATATCTTTTATGCCAAACACCGGCATAAAAGGATGCCACTGCCATCAGGGCTAGGGCTTTAGGTTTCATAATAATATTTCAGGTATAAAAAAAGGATAGCATTTACTACTATCCTTGTACTTATTATTTTAATTAGATTATTTTTTTATAATTTCTTCTAAAACGGCTTTGTTTTCGTAGTTTGTTACTTTAAGGATAATCTCTTGGTTTTTAATGGTTTTACCTTCTATTACGTATAATTTTCCTTTGTTGTAAGGAACATTACTTTGGTCAAAATCGACATCACCAAACTGCAATGTGTTTTTGATATCAGCAGTATCTATCCATTTTTCATTAAGCGTTTGAATTGCTTTTTCAGAATATTGAAAAGGTTTTGTTCTTAAGCTATTCAAAACCCTCGCATTCGGAAAGTAGTTACAGCGGGTATCTTTTCCGCTAAAAACGAGTGCTACAAAAAAACATCCTATAACTAAACCAATCAAATAATAAGCAAAACGGTGTACGAACTTCATGAATTAATTTTTTTTTTGCAAAGGTAAGCTAAAGTTGCTTTAGAAAACAAGTAAATTAATATCGTTGTCAGGCAAATCAAACCATTCTCCAATAGCTTTGTTAGTCAGGATTCCATGATAAAGATAGATTCCGTTTTTTAAACCTTTGTTGCATCTGATGGCACTTTCCAAACCGCCATCTTCGGCTATCTGTAATAAATAAGGAGTGATGATATTGCTTATCGAAAGAGAAGCCGTTTTAGAATATCTCGAAGGAATATTAGGCACGCAATAATGCAAAACATTGCTTTTTATAAAAGTTGGTTTTTCGTGTGTTGTAACTTCTGAAGTTTCAAAACAGCCACCTGTATCAATACTAACATCCACAATTACAGCACCTTTTTTCATGTGTTCCACCATAGTTTCAGTAACAACAATCGGGCAGCGTTCTTTTCCCCGCATGGCACCTATGGCTACGTCGCAACGTCTTAAGGCTTTAAGTAGTGCTTTCTGTTGAATTGTTGAAGTAAAAACACGTTGATTAAGATTATTTTGTAAACGACGCAATTTAGTAATAGAATTGTCAAAAACTTTTACATTAGCGCCTAAGCCAATAGCTGTTTTTGCAGCAAATTCCCCAACAGTTCCGGCACCTAAAATAACAACATCAGTAGGAGGGACACCAGTAATATTTCCAAATAAAAGCCCTTTTCCAAATTCGTCTGTAATCATCAGTTCAGCAGCGATAAGTATAGAAGCCGTACCGGCAATTTCACTCAATGATTTTACAGCAGGATACGACCCGTCTTCATCTTTTATATATTCAAAAGCCAAAGCCGTGATTTTTTTCTGGGACATGGCTTCAAAATAAGCTTTCTTTTTTGTTTTTAACTGAATAGCAGATATGATAGTCGTCTCAGGATGAATCATTTTGATTTCTGCCAAAGTAGGGGGTTCTACTTTTAGTAATAACGGACAACCAAAAACTTTTTTAGTATCTTTTGTAACTTCTGCTCCTGCATCACTATATTCCTTGTCAGAGTAACTCGAACTTTCTCCGGCTCCGGACTCAATCATGACACGGTGTCCTTCATAAGTCAAAGAATTTACGGCATCCGGAGTAAGGCAAATACGACGCTCCTGATAACTTGTCTCTTTTGGTATACCTATAAAAAGTTCTCTTTTCTTACGGCCAACTTCAAGTTTCTCTTCTTGTGGCAACAATTGTTGTTTCGTAAACGGGGTTAAGGTTATTGACATGGGTTATGCAAAAATTAAGTGTACAAATTACGTAAAAAGTTTTATAATCAATGTAAAAATGTGCTAATACTAATTAATAATTAAGGCATTATTTTTTCCATTTTAATATTGGCTCTTTCGTAAACGTTTGCTTCAAGCGGAATTTCTACAAAACCAAATTTTTCATACAAATGAATGGCAGGAAGAAGAATTCTGTTGGAATATAAAAGCAGTCTTTTAATATGATTTTCTTCAGCCGCTGAAAAACAATGCTCCAATAATTTTTTTCCAATTCCAAGCCCCTGAACTTTGTCTGAAACGGCCATTTTACTCAATTCAAATGTTGAATTATCAATTTTTATTAAAGAGACAGTGCCTAAAATTTCAGCATTATATTTAGCATAAAAAATAAGTCCGCCCTTATCTATAATTTCTTCCTGCGGATTTGAAAGGACTAATTCGTCTTTTTCTTCAACACTAAAATATTTTGTAAGCCAGGCAACGTTTAAAGTTTTGATATGATCTTTTAAATCAGGTGAAAAAGGGATTATTTCTATGGTATTCTGAATATTCATTTGAAATTTTTAAATCAATTGTAAACTCCTTTTCCCATCAGCTGATAATGCAATATCCACTACAGAATGTCCATCAGGAATCAGGCTTGCAATTTTTTCGGACCACTCAATAAAACACCAGTTTCCTGAATACAAATAATCGTCAACACCCATGTCAAGAGCCTCAGTTTCTTTGTTTAATCTGTAAAAATCAAAATGATAAACGATTTGATTGCTTGAAGTGTGATATTCATTAACTAAAGAAAAAGTAGGACTGCTTGTAGCATCCCCGACTCCTAAAGTTTTACATAATTGTTTGATTAAAGTAGTTTTTCCAACGCCCATTTCTCCGTTAAAAAGAATGATTTTCTTTGGATTTTGAGCAATAATTTGTTCTGCTACTTCCTGAATTTGATCTAATGAAAAAACGATATTCATTGTTATATTTATTTATGTAATAGTCACAGTTTTCGGTTTTGAGTCTCAGCTAAAAACGGAAAACTGCGACTGAAAACTTTTATTTTGGGTTAAATACCAAAAACGGAATAATCATTTCTTCAAGCGAAATTCCGCCGTGTTGATAGGTGTTTTTATAATAACTTACATAATGATTGTAATTGTTTACGTACGCTAAAAACAAATCATTTTTAGCAAAAATAAAGGAACTGCTCATGTTTATGGCCGGCAAACCAATAGTTTTTGGTTCTTTTACCACATAAACATCTTTTTGTTCGTAAGTTAAACTACGTCCGGTTTTGTATCGTAAATTCAGACTTGTATTTTTGTCTCCAACCACTTTCGAAGGGTTTTTTACGTTTATAGTCCCGTGATCGGTAGTCAGGATTAATTTGAAACCTAAAAGCTGTGCCTGCTGAATAATTTCTAAAAGAGGCGAATTTTTAAACCAGCTTAAAGTCAGTGAACGGTATGCTTTATCGTCTGAAGCTAATTCTTTTACCACTTCCATTTCGGTTTTAGCATGTGATAGCATATCTACAAAATTATAAACGACGGTAACCAGATCATTGCCTTTTAGTGCTTTAAAGTTTTCTGCCAGTTTTTTACCTCCGGAATAATTGGTGATTTTAAAATAATCTTCTTTTATATTTAATCCCAATCGCTTCAATTGAGCACTTAAAAATTCTGCTTCATAAAGGTTTTTTCCACCATCTTCAACATCATTTTTCCAATATTGCGGAAATTGTTTTTCCATTTCTACCGGAAGTAAACCTGAGAAGATGGCGTTTCTTGCATATTGTGTGGCTGTTGGAAGTATTGAAAAGTACGGAACTTCTTTTTCTAATTTATAATAATTGGAAACTACGGTTTCAAAAGATTTCCATTGGTCATAACGCAGATTATCTATAACAACAAATAAAACAGGTTTGTCTTTCTTTTTTAGTTCAGGCACAACAAGCTCCTTGAATAAATTATGGGACTGAATAGGTTTTTCTGCTTTTGGGGCAAACCAGTCTTCGTAATTTCGTTCGATATATTTTCCAAATTGCGAGTTAGCTTCTACTTTTTGAGACTCCAGAATTTCAATCATCGCCTGATCTTTAATGTTTTCAAGTTCTAATTCCCAGAAAATCAATTTTTTGTAAAGTTCAACCCAGTCTTCAAAAGAATTGACCATAGCTAATTCCATTGAAATTTTCCTGAATTCTTTCTGATAATCCAAAGTAGTTTTTTCAGAAATTAATCTGGAATGATCCAGATTCTTCTTTAAGCTTAACAGAATTTGATTCGGATTTACAGGTTTTATAAGGTAATCGGCAATTTTAGATCCAATTGCTTCTTCCATAATATATTCTTCTTCACTTTTGGTAATCATAATCATCGGAGTAGCTGATTTTTTTTCTTTCATCTCCGAAAGAGTTTCCAGACCGCTCATTCCGGGCATGTTTTCATCCAAAAAAACAATATCAAAATTTTCTTCTTCAAAAAGACCAATAGCGTCTAATCCATTATTGCAGGTCGTAACTTCGTAGTTTTTTTTCTCCAGAAATAATATATGTGGCTTCAAAAGATCGATTTCATCATCGACCCAGAGTATTTTTATTTTATCCATAATTGACTTTAATTTTAATGCAATTTAAAAGTATAGAACTTAAAAAGTATTAAAAATAGTATAAAATTAAATGATCAATTATAATTATTTGGTCTATCGAAGAAAAAATCAACCATGAATCGTTTCGGCTTTTCCGTAATTAGAAATAATAGACTCCTCAAAAGCAAGCCATTCTCTCCAACGCTTTTCAACATCGATTCCAATACCGTATTTTCTTGCGTATGTTATGAAAGTAGTATAATGCCCTGCTTCGCTTTCCATCAATTCTCTGTAAAAAACAGCTAATTCTTCATCCTGAATGTTTTCAGAAAGTACTTTAAAACGTTCACAGCTTCTGGCTTCAATCATGGCTGAAAATAATAATCTTTCTACCAGGCCAGAGACACGGCTTCCATCACCGCTTTTTTTCATATACAAATACAATTCATTTACATAATCGTCTTTTCGCTCTCGGCCTAACTTTAATCCTCTTTTGATAATTATATTGTGTACCTGCTCGAAATGATCGATTTCTTCTTTGGCCAAAGCCAATAAATCCTGAACTAAATCCTGATGTTCAGAATTATTAGTAATAATTGTTATGGCATTCGTAGCTGCTTTTTGCTCGCACCATGCATGATCTGTCAGGATTTCTTCTATGTTTTTTTCAACTATATTTACCCATCTTGGGTCTGTTGGTAATTGTAATCGTAGTACGCCCATGTGTTATTTTGTTTAAAGTTTTATTTGTTTCAGGTTTCAGGTTTCTTCTCCAGTTCGGCTTTTAGACTCTAATGAGGTTTTGTTGAGAAATAAAAAAGTTTAAAGTTTTGCACTTTAAATAGCGCAAAACCTTAAACCTTAAACTTTAAACTTGAAACTTTTAGTAAACGAAAATTGGTCTTTCGCTCATCATTTCGTCTACTTCGTTTGCTACTTCTTCGATAACAGTTTCATTTGTATGATCAGTCAACACCTTGTCGATTAAGGCAACAATAGTTTCCATGTCTTCTTCAACCAATCCGCGAGTTGTGATTGCAGCTGTTCCAACACGAATACCTGAAGTAACAAATGGCGATTTATCATCAAAAGGGACCATATTTTTGTTTACCGTAATTTCTGCTTTTACCAATGCGTTTTCGGCTTCTTTTCCAGAAATATTTTTGTTTCTTAAGTCAATTAACATCATGTGGTTGTCAGTTCCTCCAGAAATAATATTGTATCCTCTTTTTACAAAAGCATCCGCCATAGCATTTGCATTTTTTTGCAATTGCATTGCATAGGTAAAGAATTCATCTTTTAATGCTTCACCAAATGCAACTGCTTTTGCTGCAATAATATGTATTAAAGGTCCACCCTGATTCCCTGGGAAAACAGCTAGATCTAATAAAGATGACATCATTCTGGTTTCACCTTTTGGAGTTTTTAATCCCCATGGGTTTTCAAAATCTTTGCCCATTAAAATCAAACCACCCCTTGGTCCACGTAGTGTTTTGTGGGTTGTAGTAGTTACAATATGGCAATGTGGTATCGGATCATTCAATAATCCTTTTGCAATTAAACCAGCAGGATGAGAAATATCTGCCATCAAAATTGCGCCAACGCTATCAGCAATTGCTCTGAAACGCTCAAAATCCATATCACGGGAATAAGCAGAAGCTCCTGCGATGATTAACTTTGGCTGCTCTTTAGTTGCGATTTCCTGAATTTTATCGTAATCCAATCTTCCGGTTTCTCTATCCACTCCGTAAAAAACAGGATTATAAACACGTCCTGAAAAGTTTACAGGAGAGCCATGAGTAAGGTGACCACCGTGTGATAAGTCAAAACCTAAAATTTTATCCCCTGGCTGTAAACAAGCATGAAAAACAGAAGCATTTGCCTGAGAACCAGAGTGAGGCTGTACGTTTGCATATTCAGCACCAAATAATTCTTTTGCTCTGTCAATTGCAATCTGCTCAATAACATCAACTACTTCACAACCGCCGTAGTATCTTTTGCCAGGATATCCTTCGGCATATTTATTAGTTAAAACTGAACCGGCTGCTTCCATTACTTCATCACTTACGAAGTTTTCTGAAGCAATAAGCTCTAATCCGTGAATTTGTCTGTCTTGTTCCTCTAGTATAAGGTCAAAAATTTGTTCGTCGCGTTGCATTTTTTCGTTTTTCGTTAATTTCCTGCAAAAATACAAAAAAACGTTTGTGAAACTGTTAGATTATGATATATTTGACATACAATTTTTCAACAAATAATTAACATTCACATGCCAATAACCGCCAACGATACTAAAAGAAAATCATGGTTAGAAGTACCAGAGAATAGTGATTTTCCTATTCAGAATATTCCTTTCGGGGTATTTCTTACCAAAGAAAATGTCGTTACAGTAGGAACGAGAATTGGCGATTACGCTATTGATTTAGGTGCTTTGCAACAATTAAACTATTTTGAAGGAATAGATTTAACAGATGATATGTTTATGCAGGACACGCTAAATGATTTTATTTCTGATGGAAAAAAAACATGGCGATTGGTTCGAAACCGTATTGCAGATATTTTTGATGTAGAAAATCCGCAACTAAGGGATTCACAAAAAGACCGTGATATTGTAATTTTTAAAATTGATGATGTCGAGATGCAACTGCCGGTTCTGATTGGTGACTACACTGATTTTTATTCAAGCAGAGAACATGCTACTAATGTCGGTAAAATGTTTCGTGATCCGGAAAATGCATTATTACCAAACTGGCTGCATATTCCGGTAGGTTATCATGGAAGGAGTTCAACTATTGTTCCGTCAGGAATTCCGGTTCACAGACCTATGGGACAAATCTTGCCTGCTGGTGAAAAATATCCTGTTTTTGGTCCGTCCCGTTTGGTAGATTTTGAATTAGAAACTGCCTTTATTACAACAGATGTCAATGTAATGGGAGAAAATATTTCTACTTATGAGGCAGAAGATTATATTTTTGGGATGGTTTTGCTAAATGACTGGAGTGCACGTGATATTCAAAAATGGGAATATGTGCCTTTAGGGCCATTTTTAGCCAAAAATTTTGCTACCTCAATTTCACCATGGATTGTAACTATGGATGCTTTAGAGCCTTTTAGAACTAAAGGACCAAAACAAGATCCAACGCCGCTACCTTATTTACAAACCAAAGGTAAAAAAGCTTTTGATATTCATTTAGAAGTAGCACTTAAGCCTTTGAATCAGCAAGAAACGGTTGTTTCAAGATCAAACTTTAAATATTTATACTGGTCTATGACGCAACAGCTGGCGCACCACACTTCAAATGGCTGTCGTGTAAATTCGGGTGATATGATGGGATCAGGGACTATTTCAGGGCCAACTCCTGATAGTTTTGGCTCTATGCTGGAGTTAACATGGGGAGGGAAAAACCCATTGAAATTAAATGACGGCAGTGAACGTAAGTTTATTGAGGACAATGATACCGTGATTATACGAGGTTTTTGTGAAAATGCTGAAGTAAGGATAGGTTTTGGAGAAGTTTGCAGTCAATTGCTGCCACCTTTTATCAGGCAATGAAGATCAGATAAGAAAACTAAATAAAAAAAACTTGTTAGCTTTAAATCCTAACAAGTTTTTTTTCATATTAATTACTCAGGAACCTGCTGACTTAAACAGTGTAGAGTTCCAAACCCCCAAATAAAATCAATGCAACTTATTCCGATTACTTCACGATCCGGAAAACATTCAGAAAGTATGTTTAAAGCGACACGATCATTGCTGTCATTGAATGTTGGTACTAACACACAATTATTCAAAATGAGAAAGTTAGCATAACTTGCGGGTAATCTCAGATCTTCAAAATCAACCCGTTTTGGCATTGGTAATGCAACTATTGTTGGCGACTTGCCGTCTTCTAATTTTGCATTTTGCAGACGTTTCAAATTTTCCTGTAAAGGTTTGTAATTCGAATCGTTTTTATCAGTTTCAACAATTGTAACAATTGTATCTTCATTTACAAATCGGCATAAATCGTCGATGTGCCCATGTGTATCGTCACCTTCAATTCCGTCTCCAAGCCAGATTACGTTTGTAACGCCAAGATATTCCTTAAAAACAGCTTCGTAATCTTCTTTAGTAAAGCCAGGATTTCGAACCTGAATGGTAGGGTGCATCAAACATTCTTCAGAAGTCAGTAAAGTTCCTTTTCCGTTTACATCAATGGCACCTCCTTCAACGATTACAGGTTTTCCTTTGTAAACTACCTGAGTTAAAGGGATGTTAATAAAATCTGAGATTTTGATTGGTACAAATTTATCTAATTGATGATTTTTATACTTTGCCCATCCATTAAAATTAAAATTTAAAGCTTCTCTTTTAGAACCATTTTTTACAATAATAGGACCAGAGTCTCTCATCCAGCTTCTGTTAGTTTTGTGAATTACAAAAGAAACGTTCGAAATATTGATACGTGCTCTTTCCATCATTTCAGCTACTTTTTCTTTTAATTTTTCATCTGCTACAACCAAAAAAACAGTTTCATAACTGGTTATTTTTTTAATAAATTCTATGAATGCCCACTGAACTGCCTCATATTTCCCAGGCCAATCATTACCATTATGTGGAAAACATAATATGATTCCCTGTTGTTTCTCCCATTCTGCTGGAAATCTTCTACTACTTGCTGTCATAAAAGTTCTAAATTAAATGAGCACAAAGATAACCATTCATTAGGATTATAAAACAGCAGGGAAACCCAAAGTTGATTTGTATGATTTAATTTTTATATTACAGAAAATAGTTTAAAAAGCATGTCTAAAAATATTAAATATTAAAAATAATTTTATTTTTTAACTTTTTTGTTGATTTTTTTTCAAATTAAGACTTTGATTTTTTACAAACAAAACACTTTGATTTAAAAAAAAAATATTAATTTTGACTTTTTAAAATATAGCTGTCTTTTAATAAAATCTAATTTTATAAGATTTGACTAGTTATTAATTTAAAAAATATATCGCCCCAAGTTGTTTTAAGAAAAAGCGAAAATTCATTATTCTCATTAACCTACCTTATGGGAATTATGTAAAAGTTCAGAAAACGAATAGAACGCTTTTATTTATCATTAACATAATTTTGTTGTAAGTTTTAATAAAACTGGCAACGTTAAATTTTTGTTAAAGCTTAAAAATGTAAATTTAAAACACTTAGATATAATGAAAAAAAAATTAGCTTTCTTAATACTTTTAGTGCTGTCCTTTACAGCAAATGCGCAAAATGCGACAACTTCCTCACCCGAGGCCTCTGGTGAATCTTATAATAAATGGTCTGTCGAGGTAAGTGGTGGTTTAAATAAACCATCAAAATCAATGACATCAGGTTACTATACAGAACTTTTTAAATCTCTGCACGCTGATTTAGGTGTAAGATATATGCTTAATCCCAGATTTGGTCTTAAATTAGATTTTGGATATGATAAACTTCAAGAAGGAGCCAATTCACCTGAATTTGAAAGTACCTATTTGAGAACGAGTTTGCAAGGTGTTATAAACCTTGGCAGAACTTTAAATTTTGAGACCTGGACAAATACAATTGGACTATTGGTTCATGGAGGGATGGGAGCTTCTCAATTAACCAGTAAAAATGGTTTTGATGGCGAGGATTATATGGTTAATGGAATATTAGGTTTAACCGGACAAGTAAAATTGAGTAACCGTGTTGCATTGACAGGAGATATTACTGGAATTGTTAATGCCCAACAGCGCTATAATTTTGATGGAATGAGTGGTATTCGATCTGCTGTTTTTGATGGTGTTTTAGTTAACGCTTCTATAGGATTGACAGTTTATTTAGGTAAAAATAACAACCATGCAGACTGGGCAGTAGCAGAAAATAAATATGATAAACTGGAAAAAAGGCTGGAACTTGTTGAGTCAGGTCTTTTAGACACAGATAAAGACGGAGTGGCTGATTTGTATGATTTAGAACCAAATTCTATTGCGGGTATTGCCGTAAACACAAAAGGACAATCAATTGATAGTAATCAAAATGGTGTTCCGGATGAATTAGAGAGTTATTTAGAAAAAACTTATGGTCAAAAAAGCGATAAAATTGCTACCGATACAACTGTAGAAGAATTAATTAATGATGGGTATGTAAATGTATATTTCGATTTTAATTCTTCAAAACCAACAAATGCTTCTTTAGCTGGTATTGATTTCTTAGTAAAATATTTGAAAAATAATCCTGAGAAAAGTGCTGATGTAGTAGGATATGCTGACGAAATAGGTGGTTCAAGCTATAACGTTGAATTGTCAAGAAAAAGAGCCGAAGCAGTAAAACAAGTAGCAATAAATGCAGGAATTGATGCTTCAAGATTAAATGTAATTGCTAATGGAGAAGACACCTCTGTTAATAAAAATTCAAAAGAAGCACGTCAAATAGTGAGAAGAGTTAGTTTTCAGGTGAAATAATAAACTCAAATTAAGTAATGAAAAAAGGCTGTTACATTTTGAAACAGCCTTTTTTTATAAAATTGAATCTAATCAATTGCTCTTTTTGTAATATCCCCGAAAGCATCGATTCTTCTGTCCCTGAAAAAAGGCCAGTTCTGACGTACATTTTCCTGAAGATCTAAGTCCACTTCAGCAATTAAAATTTCTTCCTGATCGTGTGATGCCTGCGCTAAAATTTCTCCCTGAGGACCAGCAATAAAAGATGCTCCCCAAAACTGAATTCCATCAGTTCCATCAATATATTGTTCTAAACCAATTCGGTTTGCAGCAGCAACAAAAACACCATTTGCAACGGCATGACCTTTCATAACGTTCATCCAGGCTCCATATTGATTTTCACCATATTGGTCTTTTTCTTTTGGATGCCATCCAATTGCAGTTGGATAAAACAATACTTCAGCACCTTTTAAAGCTGTAATACGGGCTGCTTCGGGATACCATTGATCCCAGCAAATAAGGGTTCCTATTTTTCCTTTTTTAGTTTCAATTGCCTGAAAACCTAAATCTCCTGGCGTAAAATAGAATTTTTCATAAAAATGAGGATCATCCGGAATGTGCATTTTACGGTATAAACCTGCCTCGGTTCCATCAGTATCTATAATGTAAGCGCTGTTATGGTAAATTCCAGCCATTCTTTTTTCGAAGAAAGGTACAATAATTACTACGCCTAATTGTTTTGCTAATTCACTAAAAGCGATAAATGATGTACTGTAAAGCGGTTCTGCTAATGCAAAATTGGCTACATCTTCGCTTTGGCAAAAATAATGACTACTATATAATTCTGGTAAAAGGATAATTTCAGCACCTTTTGATGCGGCATCTTTCACCCAGCTAATACATTTTTTAAGATTATTTTCGGCAACGTCATTAAGGTTTAACTGAACAACGGCTATTTTATATTTTCTTTTCGGCATGACATAAAATTTAGAGTGCAAAAATAGTAATTTTTGAAGGAATGGCAAAGACTGCCGAAAGGTCTTGTGGAATATATCTTTATATCTAAAAACAAAAAACACCAGTACGGCAAACGGGTGTTTTAATTATAAAAAAAGTAGTAAGTTGAATTTTATTGTTTTTTGCTTAAGGTTACATTGCCATAATTAGAATTGACAATGATTTTATTTTGCCCTTTCTTTTTGTTGAATCCACTTACTCTTTTCTTATTGTTTTTGTTTTCTGAAAGCGAAATATCCAAAGAACTGTCTTTCTTTATATTTCCATATTTGGTATTTATATCAAAATCAAAAGCATAATTTGTATCATACCCCAAGCAAACATCTGAATAGCCAGAAATAATATTGACATTATTGGCGTTTTTCGTTATCGTCGTAATATTCACTTTGCTGTAATTAGTATCTATATTTATATTATTTGAAATCTCAGCAATATTGATTGTAAGGTAATTACCGGATCCTATAAACGAATTTATTTTTTGGAATTTAAGATTCCCGTAGTTACAATCGTATTTAATATTTTGTCCTTCAGAGATAAACAAATCCGTATAATTGGTATCTAAGTTCAAATTTCCTGAGTCATTTATTTTTAACCCTGAATATCGAGCTTCAATTGTTCCGTTTTTTATATAATCGATAGAAGAATTTTGGCAATATTCGATTTGAACACGATTATTTGAGCCGTTAAGTTTTCCAAGCATCACTTTACCGTATTTACAAGTAATATCAGTTGTTGATTCTAAACTAACTGCTGAAATATTCCCGTACTTATTGTTCAGTTTTATGGTTCCGTTTTTCGGAATTTTAATCACATAATTAATCTCAAAACTGTTGCTGCTTCCTTTACTTTTTAAAGACGAATTTGCAATTTTTGTAATGGCAGTAACCATTGATTTTAGTGCAGTTATATCAATATCAATACTGTTTAGTTTTTCGTTAACCCACTTTTCGTTTCCTCCGGTCACTTTTATAGTAATGTCAAGATCAATTTTGTCTTCATCCCAGGTTGATACTGAAATATTTCCGTATTTATTATCAATATCAATTCCTGCGTTCGGGTTGACAATGTACGTTTTTTTGATACTTTTTTGTTTTGAAATAAAAGTATCATCATTTGAAAATCCTAAAAAAGGAATTAAAATAAAAAGAATCAGTATGTTATAATGTTTTTTCATGAGTTGTATTTTTTAAATTTTCATTTTCTTCAATACGCTGCAAAACCGTTTGTAAAAAAGATATTCGGGTTTGCAGGTTGCTGATCATAGCATAAATAATTTGTTTGTTTTCACCGTTTTTCTGAACTTCTTTTATGATTTTTTCATAATCTGAATCAAAAACTTTCATTTGTCTTAAGGCATCATTTATGATTTGCTCATTTTCGGGTGAACTTTTTTCTTTTAATTTAACGAGTTCATTATCAATTAAAATGCTGAAAATAGAATCTGTTTGTTTTGTTTCTTTTGATGCAAATTTAAATTCTTTAGGTTTCTCGTTATTATTATAAAAAACAGATACACCTAATAATATTGCTATTGAAGCAGCAATGCCCCAAGTGGCATAATTCTTTTTCTTCGGTTGTTTTTTATTTAATTTATTTAAGAAATCAATCTGATGATCAGAATTCATTTCGTGTACATCCCACTGATTTTCCAATTTTTTAAATAACTCGTCTAAGTTTTCATTCTTCTTTTTCATATATCCAAATTTTTATTTCTTAGAGATGATATAGGGTATCGCCTTTTTGTTGATTTGTTTTTGTTGTCACAAAATTGTTTTTAAATGGCGATTTTATATTTCCTCTAATTTTTTTCGCAAACTTTCTTTAGCTCTGCTTAATGTGGTTCTGCAATTGGCATAACTAATATTTAAGATTTCGCTGATTTCTTCCTGATCATAACCTTCAATATAAAAGAGTGTTAAAACCATTCGGTAATTGTCTTTTAGTGTAGAAATAGTCTCTAAAACCTGTTTTACTTTGAGTGAATTCAAATCGATATTTTCAGAAAAAAAAGTATCGTTCTCTTCAATTTTATAAAGTGTTTTATTCAGGTCTTCCATCTGAAAAGCATTCTTCTTTTTATAAAAATCAATGCTATAATTAATAATGATTTTTTTTAGCCATGACCCAAATGCAACTTCCTGTTTATAATCGTTAATCTTTGTAAAAGCTTTCAAAAAACCTTCCTGCATGACGTCTTGTGCAAAATGTTCATCCTTTACAATTCTGTAAGCCACATTATACATAGCTTTACAGTAGCGATTGTAAACTTCAAATTGAGCCTTTTGATTATTTTCTTTACAAAGTTTGATTAACTCTTCGATATTTTGATTGGTTGTATTCAAGTAATGATTGCTGGTTTTTAATAATGACTTTGCTTTTTTGGGTTTGTTACACTTTTGATAAAACTAATTCGATTTTTTTAGAAATGAATGTCATGCTTATATTAAGTACTTTTTTAAATAAAAAATCAAAACAAATGTCTTTGTTTTTGGCATAATGATTGTCTATTTTTATGACCTAACTTTCAAAGACAGTTTTTAGCCTGATTTTATTTAAAACACAGCTTTTATAGTTACTATTTGAGATTAGAACAAACCTTTTAATGACAAAACGACTTATATATTATTATGTCAAACCATAAAATACTTACTATTGACAATCTGTCACTTCAGGAATTTGACTCGGAGGCAGAATTAATTCCATTATTAACTCCCGAAGACGAAGAGGAAATGAATAACGAAGATCTTCCGCTTTCGTTACCCATTTTACCTTTACGTAATACTGTTTTATTTCCGGGTGTTGTTATTCCGATTTCTGCTGGAAGAGACAAATCAATAAAATTAATTAATGATGCTAATGCCGGTGGGAAAATCATTGGTGTAGTTTCTCAAATTAATGAAGAAGATGAAGATCCGTCAAAAGATGATATTCATAAAATTGGTACTGTTGCAAGAATTCTTCGTGTTTTAAAAATGCCAGATGGAAATGTTACGGTTATTTTACAAGGAAAGAAGCGTTTCGAAATTGAAGAAGTTGTTTCAGAAGAGCCTTATATTACAGCAACAATAAAAGAAGTTTCAGAGGAACGTCCTGATGAAAATGACACTGAATTTACAGCTATTTTAGATTCTGTTAAAGAATTAGCTATTCAGATTATAAAAGAAAGCCCGAATATTCCGTCAGAAGCTACCTTTGCGATTAAAAACATTGAAAGCCAGTCGTTTCTAATCAATTTTGTTTCTTCTAATATGAATTTATCGGTAAAAGAAAAGCAAGGTTTACTTTCGATAAACGGATTAAAAGAAAGAGCGCTTGAGACGTTGCGTTATATGAATATAGAGCTTCAAAAATTAGAATTGAAGAACGATATTCAGTCAAAAGTTCGTTTCGATTTAGATCAGCAGCAACGTGAGTATTTCCTTCATCAGCAAATGAAAACCATTCAGGAAGAATTGGGAGGTGTTTCGCAGGAAGAGGAAATGGATGAAATGGGACAGAAAGCGAAAACCAAAAAATGGGATGAAAAAACGCAAAAACATTTCGAAAAAGAATTGTCTAAAATGCGTCGTATGAATCCGCAGTCGCCTGATTTTGGTATTCAGCGTAATTATCTGGAGTTATTCCTGGAATTGCCATGGGGTGAATATTCTAAGGATAAATTTGATTTAAAATTTGCCCAGAAAATATTAGATAAAGATCATTTTGGACTTGAAGACGTTAAGAAAAGAATGATTGAACATTTGGCAGTTTTAAAATTGCGAAATGATATGAAATCGCCAATAATTTGTTTAACCGGGCCTCCGGGTGTTGGTAAAACTTCTATTGGGCGTTCTGTTGCCGAAGCTCTTGGGCGTGAGTATGTGCGCATATCATTAGGAGGTTTACGAGACGAAGCAGAAATTCGCGGACATAGAAAAACGTATATTGGTGCAATGCCAGGCCGAATTATTCAGAGTTTAAAAAAAGCCGGAACTTCAAATCCCGTTTTTATTTTAGATGAGATTGATAAATTATCAAATGGAAACAGTGGTGATCCGTCATCAGCTTTGCTAGAAGTTTTGGATCCGGAACAAAACAATGCGTTTTATGATAATTTCCTTGAAATGGGCTATGATTTATCTAAAGTAATGTTTATCGCTACTTCAAATAATATGGCATCCATTCAGCCAGCCTTGCGTGACAGAATGGAAGTGATTAAAATGTCAGGTTATACTATTGAAGAAAAAGTAGAAATTGCAAAACGACACCTTTTTCCAAAACAATTAGAGGCACACGGATTAAGTGCTAAAGATTTGACAATTGGTAAAAAGCAATTAGAGAAAATTGTGGAGGGCTATACAAGAGAATCTGGTGTTCGTAACTTGGAAACTAAAATTGCTCAGGTAATTCGTAATGCCGCAAAAGCGGTTGCAATGGAAGAGGAGTACAACAAAAAAGTTACGGATGAAGATATTGTAAAGGTTTTAGGCGTACCAAGACTGGAGCGTGACAAATATGAAAATAATGATATTGCCGGAGTTGTAACAGGTTTAGCATGGACAAGCGTTGGAGGGGATATTTTGTTTATAGAATCTTTGATTTCTGAAGGAAAAGGTTCTTTGAGTATCACAGGAAATTTAGGAACAGTAATGAAAGAATCAGCTACCATTGCCTTGGAGTACATTAAAGCCAATGCAGAAAAACTGGGTCTTGATGTAGCTTTATTTCAAAAATATAATATCCATTTGCATGTACCAGAAGGCTCAACTCCAAAGGACGGTCCAAGTGCCGGTATTGCAATGCTGACTTCATTGGTTTCCTTGTTGACTCAAAAGAAAGTAAAGAAAAGTCTGGCCATGACGGGCGAAATTACCCTTCGGGGGAAAGTATTGCCAGTAGGTGGAATCAAAGAGAAAATCTTAGCAGCAAAAAGAGCCGGTATTAAAGAGATTATCTTGTGCCATGAAAACAAATCTGATATTGATGAAATCAAAGCAGAATATCTGGAAGGCCTGACTTTTCACTATGTAAAAGAAATGAGCGAGGTCTTAACCTTGGCTTTAACAGATCAGAGTGTAAAAAATGCTAAAATATTGAATAAACTTTAATCTTAAATTCCAGTAATTATAAATCCAAATTCCAAACTGAAGAATCAGGCAGGAATTTGGATTTTTATTTTAGGGTATATTTAGAGTTTCTTTTTCTCAAGTACAGCAAGACCAAACCGAATTTTATCATATCCCATTTTTTCTTCAAAATGTTCGTAGTAAGGTTTTAAAGCATTTGGATTTTCAAGTTCAGTCTTGGCTTTTTCTAATTGTGCCACTTCTTCATCAGAAATAAACTGAGTGGAATCAATATCAACTCCGTCTAAATACAATTTTGCCAAATGTGAAATAATGGTTGAAAGTCCTAAGTTTCTTGTTTTAGCGATCTCTTCTACAGAAATTCCGTTTTGAAACATTTCCAGGGTAGTTTTATAAGTAGTGTTTTCTTTTTTTAGTTTAGTAGTTGAAGTTTTTCTTTTTTGAAATTCAACAATGGCATTAATAAATTCAGAACCATATTTTTCGAGTTTTGTTTTTCCAACACCATCAATTGCCCGAAATTCATCATCACTCATTGGTCTTAAACTTTCCATTTGTCTTAAGGCAGCATCACTGAAAATGACATATGCCGGAACTTCTTCTTCTTTGGCAATTTCGTAACGCAATTTTCGAAGTATTTCAAAAAGCGAGTTTGCAACGGTTTTGGGTTTTTCTTTAGATCCTTTAATTTCGTTCTTATCAATTACTTTTTTGACTACCGTTGTCAATTTTACTTTTTCACCTTCAAACAAAACTTTTCTTGCGAAAGGTGTCAATAAAATTTTATTATGCTGATGAAAGGCAATTTCACAATATCCTAAATTAATTAACTGAATCAGGTATTGATTCCAGTCATACCAGGAAATGTCAGCACCAATTCCGTATGTTTTTAAGTCCTGATAGTTTTTTTCATAGATATAGGCGTTTTTCGAACCCCTTAAAAAATCTACAATTACAGCTAGCGGTTCAGATTCCTTCAAGCGGGTAATTGCTGATAATGCCTTTTGTGCTAAAATTGTACCGTCAAAAAATGTTGGAGGATTTTTGCAGATATCGCAGTTGCCGCAATTTTCAGTAACTAGTTCGCCAAAATAAGAAAGCAGAATTTTTCTTCTGCAGCTCAAAGCGTCCGCATACTGCTTCATTCTGTCTAATTTTGCCAGCTGTATATCTGAATTTAAACCTTCAGATGCAAATTTCTGTAATTGAATTACATCAGCATAACTTTCAAACAAAACCGTTTCAGCGGGTAATCCGTCACGACCGGCACGACCAATTTCCTGATAATAACCTTCAATGTTTTTTGGTAAATTATAATGAATCACCCATCGGACATTCGATTTGTCAATTCCCATTCCAAATGCAATTGTTGCACAAACAACCTGACAATCATCGTTTATAAATTCATCCTGGGTTTTAGCACGAACCTTATTGTCTAAACCAGCGTGATAGGCTTTTGCGGTAATGCCCTTTTTTTGTAGTTTTTCAGCCAGTTCTTCTGTCGTTTTTCTGCTCAGACAATATATAATGCCAGATTCATTTGGTTTATTTTCTACAAAATCTATAATTTGTTTTACGCGGTCAAGTGCCGGACGAACTTCCAGACTTAGGTTTTTTCTGTCAAAGGACGCAATATAAGTTTTAGAATTTTTTAAATTTAATTGTTTTGTAATATCGGTACGAGTCGCTTTATCAGCTGTAGCGGTCAACGCCAAAATTGGAGTAGAAGGGAAGCGGTTTTTTAAATACCCCAAATTGGTATAAGCAGGACGAAAATCATGTCCCCATGAAGAAATACAATGTGCTTCGTCAATTGCAATTAGACTGATTGTTAATTCGTTAAAAACTATATCCAGATAGGATAAACTTTCTGGTGCAATATAAACGAGTTTAAAGGTGTTTGATTTTAAATTATCAATATAAAATTGCTGTTCCTCACTGGATTGACTACTGTTGATATAACATGCTGATATTCCGTTGGCTTTTAAACTATCGACCTGATCTTTCATTAGGGCGATTAAGGGAGAAATAACAACAGTAATTCCCGGTAGAACCAATGCTGGTAATTGAAAGCATATCGATTTTCCACCTCCTGTAGGCATAATAGCCAAAGTATCCTGGCCTTTAAGAATGGTATTTATTATATTTTCCTGATTGGGTCTGAACTTTTCAAAACCGAAATTTTCTTTTAGTTTGGCATGTAATATTTCTGAATTCATTTGGCTGATATTTTTCTCAAAGATAGCATAAAATATTAGTATTTTTCTTATGCTAAAAAAGATGTTTCAAATTAGTCTATAAAAAAAGGAACCCTAAATTTGAGTTCCTTTAATTTATTTCTGAGATGAATTAATCTTCATCGTCTTCGTCATCATCTTCGTCACTGATATCGTCTTTGTCATCATCGTCATCGTCATCATCTCCGCCATCTGTATCAGGTTTGTCGAGATTGTCATCCTCATCGTCATCATCGCTATCATCATCAAGATCAAGACCTTTTACAGGCTCGATTGTATCAACATCAAGATCTATATCGTCGTCTTCATCATAATTTTCAATTCTGTCAGCAAGTTTTGTACTAATTTTTACTAAATAAATAGTGTCATCAGTACGAACTTCAACAGCTTCGATTAATTCGTTTTTAGCATTTCTAAAACGGATAACATCCGAATCATCATAACCGTCAGGGAATTTCTCTACCAAAAGGTTTAGAATTTCGTTGGTAAGTTTGGCGTAGTCTACTATAACTCTTTTCATAAATATCCTATAAATCTAATAAGTAAGCAAAAATTAATGGTGCAACAATTGTAGCATCCGACTCAATAATAAATTTAGGGGTTTTAATGTCTAATTTACCCCAAGTGATTTTTTCGTTTGGTACAGCTCCGGAATAAGATCCGTAACTGGTCGTAGAATCTGAAATCTGGCAGAAATAACTCCAAAAAGGGACATCATGCATTTCCATATCCTGATACAGCATAGGTACCACACAAATAGGGAAATCACCAGCAATACCACCACCGATTTGGAAAAAACCAATCCCGTTTTCACTGTTTTTTGTATACCAGTCAGCAAGGAATGTCATGTATTCAATACCGGATTTCATGGTTGAAGCTTTCAAATCTCCTTTAATTACGTATGATGCAAAAATGTTACCCATTGTACTATCCTCCCATCCAGGAACAATAATAGGCAAATTTCTCTCGGCAGCTGCATACATCCAACTGTCCTTTAAATCAATTTCGTAGTATTCTTCCAAAACGCCGGATAACAACATTTTATACATGAATTCATGCGGAAAATAACGTTCTCCTTTGTCATCTGCATCTTTCCAGATTTTATAAATATGTTTTTGTAAACGACGGAAGGCTTCATGCTCCGGAATACAGGTGTCGGTAACACGATTTAGTCCTCTTTCAAGTAAGGCCCATTCGTCTTCCGGGGTTAAATCACGATAGTTTGGCACTCTTTCATAATGTGAATGTGCTACCAGATTCATGATGTCTTCTTCTAAGTTAGCTCCGGTACATGAAATAATCTGAACTTTGTCCTTTCTGATCATTTCGGCAAAAATTTTACCAATTTCTGCTGTACTCATCGCGCCAGCCATACTTACCAACATTTTAGCTCCATTTGCCAATTGTTGTTCATATGCTTTTGCAGCATCAACCAGGGCAGCAGAGTTAAAGTGTAAATAATGTTTTTCAATAAACTGACTGATTGGTCCTTTCATTTTCTTTGTTTTTTGTTTTGTTTTTTTTTTTTTTTTGAATTGTAATTTTGACCTTGTGAGTTCTACTGCAAATTAATAATTTTATATTTATTAACTTTTAATTTGCATGTTTTTTTTATACTTTTTTGGTGTAACCTAAAATCTTTAATACATCGTCAGAAGTTTGCTGTTCTGAGAAAACTTCTGTTGCCAAAATTCCGTTTTCGTCACGATCGATTAAAATATGTTTAGGCTGAGGAATTAAACAGTGGTGTAAACCTCCGTACCCTCCTATGGTTTCCTGATATGCCCCCGTATTGAAAAAACCAATGTACAACGGTTTTTCTTTGTTGTATTTAGGCAAATAAATGGCATTCATATTTTGTTCAGAATTGTAATAGTCATCACTATCACACGTCAGTCCACCTAATAAAACCCGCTCGTAAGTATCATTCCAGCGGTTTACTGCCAGCATGATAAAACGTTTGTTTATCGCCCATGTGTCAGGCAAAGTAGTAATGAAAGACGAGTCGATCATGTTCCACTTTTCCCTGTCATTTTGTTGTTTTTGATATAAAATCTGGTAAATTGCACCACCGCTTTCACCCACGGTAAAGGAACCGAATTCTGTGAAAATATTTGGAACATCTACTTCAGCTTCATCACACGCAATTTTAATCTGATTGATAATTTCATCAATCATATATTGGTAATCATATTCAAATGCAAGTGAGTTTTTGATGGGGAATCCTCCTCCAATATTTAGGCCATCAAGGGTAGGACATTCTCTTTTAAGAGCTATATATACTTTGATACATTTTACGAGTTCATTCCAATAATATGCAGTATCGTTTATTCCGGTATTGATGAAAAAGTGAAGCATTTTAAGCTCTAATTTGTCATTCTCCTGAATTTGCTTTTTATAAAAAGAAACAATGTTTTTGTATCCGATACCTAATCGGGAAGTGTAAAATTCGAATTTAGGTTCCTCCTCAGCTGCAATTCGGATTCCGATTTTAAATTTTCCTTTTATTTCACTCTGAAGTAAATCAAGTTCTTCATAATTATCAATAATCGGAATGGTGTTTTTATGTCCGTTATTAATTAATCGTGCAATATTTGTAATGTACTCGTCTCTTTTGAAACCATTACAAATCACATAAGTACTTTTGTTAATTTTGCCGTTTTCTAATAAATTTTCAACAATATTGATATCAAAGGCAGATGAAGTTTCGACGTGAATATTGTTTTTAAAAGCTTCATTCATAATGTATTCAAAATGAGAACTTTTTGTGCAATAACAATAGTAGTATTTTGCCTCGTATTTGTTTTTTTCCATCGATTTTCTGAACCAGGCTTTTGCCTTATTGATGTTTTCAGAAATCTGTGGTAAGTATGTAAATTTTAATGGGGTTCCATATTGTTCAACTAATTTCATCAGATCGATGTTGTGGAACAAAAGGTTGTCTTTATTAAGTTTGAACTCTTCCTGAGGGAAATAATAGGTTTGGTTGATTAAGTCGGAATATTTTGTATTCATTGTAGTTTTGAATATTTAGAATGTATTTTAAATCCAGTTAATGTTTCTAAATCTTAAATTCAAACCCTGATATTGGCAAATACAATTTCCAGTTTTTCGTGTTCTGCCTTTGAACATAAAAAAAAGTCTGAACAAAACGGGCTTTTACTATTGTAAAAACGATCCAACATCCTTAATAAGGAACTATTGAGACGGTTTCTGTAAGAGCTAAAATGCCTTTGTTTGCTTTTTCTTTTCATTGGGGCAAATGTAAAAAATAATATATACCTAATGCAACGCTTTTTCTTAAAAAAAGTTTAAGACTTATAATCCTGAAATGCATCCAGAATCAATTTATTTTCAACAGATTGGTTAATCTTAATTTTTCCGATGCCTTCAATTAGTGCAAATTGAATCAAACCATACTCGTTTTTTTTGTCGTGGATGAGCAATTCAAGTATGGGTTTTATGTCATTTTCTTCAAAAAGCACATGGTCATAAATGCTTTGAATTGCAGTCTTGATTTCTGAATATTCTTCGGGTGTTATTAAATTTTTATGCAGTGAAATATAACTTTCGAGAATCATTCCGATAGCAATGGCTTCACCGTGTAATAATGTTGTTTTAGCCTCGCTTTCTAAAAAATAACTTTCGATGGCATGCCCTAAAGTATGGCCAAAATTCAAGGCTTTACGAATGTTTTTCTCTGTTGGATCCTGAATTACAATATCATTTTTGATTTCGACAGATCGATAAATCAATTCATCAAAATCTGCGTAATCTATTGATTTTAAATTTAAAAACTGTTTCCAGTAGTCAGCGTCATAGATAAGACCGTGTTTTAGCATTTCTGCAAGACCGGAACGCATTTCGCTTTGTGGTAAAGTTTCCAGATATTGTGTGTCAATTAAAACCATCTTAGGTACATTAATCACTCCAATCTGGTTTTTGAGATTTCCTAAATCAACACCGGTTTTTCCTCCTACCGAAGCATCTACCATAGATAATAATGTAGTGGGAATATTGATAAAATCTACTCCACGCTTAAATGTAGAAGCTACAAAACCGCCTAAGTCAGTTACAACACCGCCACCAAGATTTATAACTAATGATTTTCTGTCAGCACCCAATTCGGTAAGTACATTCCAGATTTCAATACAGGTTTCTATATTTTTATTGGCTTCGCCAGATTCGAATTCTATAATTTCAATAGTTAATTCAGTTTCCAGCAAAGGCAGGAATTTAGGCAAACAATACTCATTTGTTTTATCATCAACAATAATAAATACATTAGAATATTTATTTTCCTTTAAATGGTTATTTAAGGCTTTGTAAGCATTTTGGTTAAAATGTACTAAATAATTATTTGCTTGAATAGACTGCATAATTCATCTGTTAATTGAAACCGCAAAATAAGGCATTTTTAACTAAATAATTTTCAAATACTCTTTCTAATTTGTTTAAAAAATGAGTTTTTTATAATCGTTAGTACTGAATTTCTTTGATAGGTTTTAAGTATTTTATTTCTCTTAGATCCAAAATTATGCTTTGTAATATTATTATTTACTGATAATTACCCGTTTAATTTTTGTAGATATACAATGATGTTATAATTTTTATAAAAACACATCCTTTTTGTTAAATAATATTAACTACACTCTATATCTTTGCAAAAACTAAATTTAATGGAAAAAATATTTGACAATACTCAGGTTGCGTTTTCGTTGAAAAGTGATACAGAACTTGACAGGGCTTATTTTCTTTTTAAAATGATTGACAGTGAACCCTTGGTGAGGATTGGGACTGCTGTTACCAATTTTGCTATTAAAGCACATCTTCCGGTAGAAGGATTAATTCGTGCTACTGTTTTTGACCATTTTTGTGGTGGAGTAAACGAAGATGATTGTCTCACTGTTGTGGATAAAATGTTTACAAAAGGCGTTTCGTCTGTTTTGGATTATTCTGTCGAAGGAAAAGAAGAGGAAGAGCAATTTGATGCCGCTTTAGCAATGACTCTGAGAACAATTGAGTTTGCCAAAGAACGTCTGGCAATTCCGTTTGCTGTTTTCAAACCGACTGGCTTGGGGCGTTTTGAGTTGTATGAAAAATTAGGAGAGAATCTGGCTTTAACAGCGGTTGAACAAGCAGAATGGGACAGGGTAGTAGCCCGCTTTGATCAGGTTTGTAGTGAGGCACATAAAAAAGATGTAGCATTGCTGATCGATGGTGAGGAAAGCTGGATGCAGGACGCAGCCGATGATTTGGTAACCGAAATGATGCGTAAATACAATAAAGAAAAAGCCATAGTTTTTAATACGCTGCAAATGTACAGATGGGATCGTATGGATTATTTGAAAAAACTCCATGAGGTTGCCAAAAATGAGGGCTTCTTTATCGGAATGAAATTAGTTCGCGGTGCCTACATGGAAAAAGAAAATAAAAGGGCAGAAGAAAAAGGATATATTTCTCCAATTTGTATTTCTAAAGAAGCTACCGATGAAAATTATGATGCAGCAGTTTTTTATATGTTAGAGCATCTTGATACCATGTCCATTTTTGCAGGAACTCACAATGAATTAAGTTCTTATAAATTAATGAAATTGATGCAGGAAAGGGCAATTGCAAAAAATGACACTAGAATCTGGTTTGGACAATTGTACGGAATGAGTGATAATATCAGTTATAATCTTGCTGAAAATGGTTATAATGTAGCAAAATACCTGCCTTTCGGACCAGTAAAAGATGTGATGCCGTATCTGATTCGCCGTGCTGAAGAAAATACTTCTGTTGCTGGACAAACCAGCCGAGAATTGTCGATGATTAAAGCGGAACGTAAAAGAAGAAAAGGGAAGTAAAGTTGTAATATATTTTAAATTCAAAAAGCCGTTTCAAGAATTAAAACGGCTTTTTGAATTTTATAAGTCTTTAAGAAAAAACAACTGTTTTGTTACTGTAAACCATTGTTTTACGTTCAGCATGCAATTTTATGGCTCTTGCCAAAACAATTCGTTCCAGATCACGGCCTTTCATTATAAAGTCTTCAACAGAATGGATGTGGGAAACCCGAGCGATGTCCTGTTCAATAATTGGGCCTTCGTCTAATTCTTCTGTTACATAATGACTAGTGGCTCCAATAATTTTTACACCTCTTTTAAAAGCAGAATGGTATGGTTTTGCCCCAGGAAATGCCGGTAAAAAAGAGTGGTGGATGTTAATGATTTTATTTTCGTACAACGAAATCAAACCAGGTGTAATAATTTGCATATAACGCGCCAGTACAATAAAATTGATCTGATATTTTTTTAACAATTCTATTTGTTTGGTTTCGCCTTCTTCTTTGTTGTCTTTTGTAAAAGGAATGCAGTGAAACGGAATATCAAAACGCTCTGCGATCGAACGTAAATCATTATGATTACTGATAATTACCGGAATCTCAACATTTAATTCCCCTGCACTGTAGCGTCCTAAAATATCGAACAGACAATGATCGTACTTAGAAACAAACAAAGCCATTTTGGGCTTTTGTTCTTGATTATACAAGTCCCACGACATATTAAAATCAGTTGCAATGCTTTGGTTGAAATCATCTATTATGGCTTCAATACTTATATTAGGATTCGTCAAATCACATTCTAATCGCATAAAAAAGACATTTTGCTCAGTATCAACATGCTGATCGATATAGGTAATATTCCCTTCTACTTTTGCAATAAAAGCTGTTACTGCAGCAATAATTCCTTTTTGATCCTTGCAGTGAATCAGAATAGTTATTTTTTGCATTATAATTTTTATGGTTAAATCGGTTAGTTGCTTATTTCTTGTCCTGCATGGCAAAAACACTTTTTAATAGCGGTGTAGTTCTTGCACTAATGTTGTTGCGGATTTCTTTTTCTTCAACGGCAATCATTTTAAAAACACCTGCTAAAGCCTGATTTGTTGTATAATCAGTAAGATCAGGATTTACTTTTTTTACCAGCGGAATTGTGTTATATTTTGTAATTATTTTAGTCCAGACCACATCTGCACCTACTTTTTCAAACGAACTTTTAATTACCGGATTAAATTTTCCGTACAAAGCTGTTGTAGTACTCCCTTGTAAATAGCTTGTTGCAGCACTTTCATTACCTAACAGAATATTTTTGGCATCTGTAAACGACATGTTTTTAACAGCCGAAACAAAGATAGGAGTGGCTTCTTTTACAGCATCTTCTGCAGCACGATTCAACATTTTTATGCCTTCATCAGCCAGTGAACTAAGACCAACTTTTCGTAAAGTAGCGTCTACTTTTTTTAATTCGTCTGGCATCAGGATTTTTACGGCTTCATTTTTATAGAAACCATCAACAGCGGTTAATTTACTTACTTGTTCAGTAATTCCTTTGTTTAAAGCTTCTTTTAATCCTGAAGCAATATCTACACCTCCAATACCGGGGATTTGTGATGATAATTGCGGTAACTGATTTAAGGTTTGTTGCACCTGTGCACAAGAGTTAAGAGAAAATGCCAGTGCTAAAAGTAAAATCTTTTTCATTAGATGGGGTTTTATTAAGGTTCAAAAATACTACTTATTCAAAAACAAAGCCACAATTTTATTTCAGGAGCACAAACATTTTGTTTCATAATTAACTTTTGTCCCGCTGTCCGCTAAATTCCGCACAAAAAAAGTGCGGGATACCACTTCCATCGGGGCTATTTTAGAAATTTTTGTTTTTTTAAGACGTGAAGTTTTTAGAAAAAAATAAAGTTACTGTTGTGTAAAACTACTGGAAACTGCCGTCGATATTTTCTCTGTCAGTTTGTTTGATTTCACTTTTTGTAAATGAATAAGTTGATTCTTCAGTCCATTTCCAGTTTTTCGAATGTATCATATCTACACCAATTGCACTATAAATAATTTTAATGGTATTTTGACTGGTGACCATTTTTAATTCAATAAGCTGATCTCTAATTTTTGCTGAAGATTCTTTTTTTTCGCAATCCTGTAAATCTTCAAGGACTTTTTTATCTTCTTTGAACCATTCTTTCAAAAAAGACAAGTGCGTCTCAGAACATTGATAGCCAAGATTAAGAGCAGTAAGAAGTTTACACTTTAAATTACTTTCATCAGTTTTTTTATCTCCATCCCAATAGCACTCATTACCAATAAAAGTCACAATATAACCTAACGCTGCACGTTGTTGATTGGTTAATGTTTTAATATAATTCTCATTCAACTGAATAGTATTGTTTTTGTCCAGCCAAAGTATTTTAATGTACGTGTTTTGTATTGCTTTACTTTGATTTTCCTTATTAATGGATGTAGTTTTTTGATTATTTAAAGTTTGTGAGAAAAACGGAATGCTCAAACTTAGAAAAATTAATAGAAAAAAGAGTCGTAAATTCATGAGTGGATATGTAAAATTATAATGACAAAAGTACTGGTTATATTTTATTTTTCTGCAGGGTTAATTTATTTGTTGCGTAATAAAGCATCATTTACAAATTAGCGGATAACAAAAAAGCCATCCAAATTGGATAGCTTTTTCTGTAAAAACAATTTTTTAAAATTTAGAAAGAACCACAAGTATTACCTGCAAATGTAGCACCTGCTCCTGCAGAAACATCAGCCTTTACAGCAGTTGCCGCAAGAGTTACAATGCTGTATGGAGGGGTAAATGCAGTGTTTGCCCCAGCTTGATTACCTGTTGTAGAAGTAAAAATGTTTCCTGTAGCAGTAACTGCAGTATAACCTGTCATTAAATCGATAGGAGTTTTTACACCTTCAAACACATTTTTTTCTACAAGTATATTAGCCTCAAAACCTGCAGCAACACATTTGTTACTGGCGGTACTGTTAAAATAACAGTTTATGATGTGTACCTTTCCAAATCGAACTCTTGGCATTCTTTCTTTACAACCAGGAGCCCACCAGCAACGTGCAAATGTAATTCTTAATGTACCACGGTCACCTGTTGCACTGTCGCTTGAACCAATTAAATTTGAATACCTGTGATCATCAGAACCTCCTGGACCGCCAGCTTTTGGAGCTTTTAAGTAAGTGAACTTCGTATAGGAAACAGTTATATAATCAGATTTATTTTTGATGTCAAAATTGCCATCAACACCATCTCTGAATTCACAGTGGTCAACCCATACATTCTGGCAATTATCAAGTATAGCATTGTCCCAGCCATCAGTATCATAAGCTCCAGGCCCTTCAAAAATAAGATTTCTAATGATTAGGTTTTTGCATCTTTTAATGTTGATTATTCCAGAACCATCTTTAGTCTGGTTGGTTGAAACTAATTTAGCTCCACTGGTACCGTAAATGGTTTTGCCAGTCTGATCCTGCAATGATAATCTAGTAGTAATAGTAATTGTACCAGAAACTTTAATCACTTTTACAGAAGTGTTTTCAATAGCTGCCTTTAATTGTGCGTAAGTAGTTACGGGTGTTTCTGCAGCGGTACCTCCTCCGGTTGTTCCTCCATTTTGAGATGCCCATCCCGGAACTTCTGAGCAAACTCCAACTTTCGATGTTGAAACATTTTGATTTGTTGTCAGATTTGCATTTTCAGTGTTTTCTGAAGCATCTTCTGTATTGCAGCTTGTGAAAGCTAAAGCAATCGTGAATAAAGCAATTGTAAATTTGGTTTTAAAAGTCATGATAGTTTTTGTTTGGTTATTATAATATTTTATAGTGATGCAAAGATGTTTATTAATTTTTATGTAGAAATTGAACTTGTTCAATAATTTTGTGATTAATTTGAATATTTGATTTTTTTTATATAATTATTCTGAGTATAATATAATTTTTATATTTTTACGTAATCGATTACATTATTAAAATTCACTCCCAAATCTCATGAAATTTATAATTTTAATTTAGAAATAATTAAAAAATATGTACGAAGAACTAAGGCAAAATATAGAAAGAAAAATCACTCTTACAGACGAAGAGTGGGCTTTTATTCTTGATAAAACAGAATTCATTAAACTAAAAAAGAATGAATTTTTGCAGATTCAGGATTCCAATAATTCATATGAAGGTTTTATCCTGAAAGGGGCTTTTAAAACTTATATTTTGAATGAAAACGGAACAGAAAGTGTCATTTTCTTTTCATTTGAAAATGAATGGATGTGTGACCTGGAAAGCTTTTATTACCAAAAATTGACAAAATACAACATAAAGGCAATAGAAGACAGTGAAATACTGGTAATTAATAAATCTAACAAGACCTTGTTGTTTAAACAGGTGCCAAAACTTGTCCAGTTTCACATTTTAATGGTAGAAATGGCTAATATAGCAATACAGGAAAGACTGTTAGATGTTTTAAACAAAACGTCCAAACAGAGGTATCTTGAATTTGTAAACAAGTATCCGCAAAAGACAAAAAAAATAAATAATAAGAATTTGTCGTCTTATTTAGGAGTGACCCATGAATTTTTATCAAAAATCAAGAAGAGTTTTTAATAAGAAAGATTAAAATGTAATCTGTTTTAACTTATTTAAATCATTGATTTCCAAATGTCATCTGAAATATTTTCAGATGACGGGAATCATAATGTCTTTGACGTAATCGTTTTTTATTAACAAGTCGCCATGTTGTTTATGATTTTTTAAAATATTTTGTAAATTGCACTATAAAATTATCATATTCATAAAATGGAATACCAAAAACCGTATAATCCTAAAAATAAAGTAAGAATTGTCACAGCTGCGTCACTCTTTGACGGACATGACGCCGCTATAAATATTATGCGTCGTATTATTCAGTCTACTGGTGTAGAAGTCATTCATCTTGGACACGACCGAAGCGTTGAAGAAGTAGTCAATACAGCCATTCAGGAAGATGTCAACGCAATTGCAATGACTTCTTATCAGGGTGGTCATATTGAGTACTTTAAATATATGTATGATTTGCTTCGTGAAAAAGGTGCAGGCCACATTAAAATTTTCGGAGGTGGTGGCGGTGTAATCCTGCCAGCCGAAATTCAGGAATTGCATGAATACGGCATTACCAGAATTTATTCTCCGGATGACGGACGTTCATTAGGACTTCAGGGAATGATTAATGACTTAGTAGAGCGTTCTGATTTTCCTATTGGAGATCAATTAAACGGAGAAATTGATCATATCGAAAACAAAACACCAACCGCAATTGCACGTTTGATTTCAGCTGCCGAAAATTTTCCTGAAATAGCTAAACCTGTTTTTGATCAAATTCACGAAAGCAATACTACTTCTAAAATTCCTGTTTTAGGAATTACCGGAACAGGTGGAGCCGGAAAATCTTCTTTGGTAGACGAATTAGTGCGCAGATTTTTAATTGATTTTCCTGAAAAAACAATAGGTCTGATTTCTGTTGATCCTTCCAAAAGAAAAACCGGTGGTGCACTTTTGGGAGACAGAATCCGTATGAATGCCATCAATAACCCTCGTGTATATATGCGTTCGCTCGCGACACGTCAATCTAATCTGGCATTGTCAAAATATGTTGCCGAGGCGATTCAGGTTTTAAAAGCAGCAAAATACGATTTGATTATTTTAGAAACTTCCGGAATTGGACAGTCTGATACTGAAATTATGGATCATTCTGATATATCCTTATATGTCATGACACCTGAATTTGGTGCGGCAACGCAATTAGAAAAAATCGATATGCTTGATTTTGCTGATTTAGTAGCACTAAATAAATTTGATAAAAGAGGTGCTTTGGACGCGATTCGTGACGTAAAAAAACAATATCAGCGCAATCATAATCTTTGGGACAAAAATCCGGATGAAATGCCGGTTTTTGGAACGATTGCATCTCAGTTCAATGATCCAGGCATGAACACACTTTATAAAGCGATTATGGATAAAATTGTCGAGAAAACAGATTCAAACCTGAATTCGACCTTTGAAATCACACGTGAAATGAGTGAAAAAATCTTCGTGATTCCGCCACACAGAACACGTTATTTGTCTGAAATAGCTGAGAACAACAGAAATTATGATGAAACGGTGCTTTTACAGCAAAAAGTAGCGCAAAAATTATACGGAGTTTTCAAAACCGTAGAATCTGTTTCTGGAAAAGTACCTCAAATCACAAAAGCAGGAATCGAAGATCGTTCTGTTTTACCGGCTGGAATTGCTGAACATGACGAAAATAAAATTTTCTTAAACCTTTTACTAAATCAGTTTGATAAAGTAAAAATGGATTTAGATCCCTACAATTGGGAAATTATCCTGAATTGGAACGAAAAAGTGGCTAAATACAAAAATCCGGTTTACAGTTTTAAGGTTCGGGATAAAGAAATAAAAATTGCGACACATTCAGAAAGTTTATCGCATGTACAAATTCCTAAAATTGCTTTGCCTAAATATGAAGGCTGGGGCGATATTCTGCGTTGGAACCTGCAGGAAAATGTTCCCGGAGAATTCCCTTTTACTTCAGGATTATATCCGTTTAAACGTGAAGGCGAAGATCCGTCGAGAATGTTTGCGGGCGAGGGCGGACCAGAAAGAACCAACAAACGGTTTCATTATGTAAGTGCAGGAATGCCGGCAAAACGGCTTTCGACAGCTTTTGATAGTGTAACATTGTATGGAAACGACCCCGATTTGCGTCCTGATATTTACGGAAAAATTGGTAATTCGGGAGTTTCTATCTGCTGTTTAGACGATGCTAAAAAACTGTATTCAGGGTTTGATTTGGTTCATGCTTTAACTTCGGTAAGTATGACAATAAATGGACCAGCACCAATGTTGTTAGGCTTTTTTATGAATGCAGCAATCGATCAGCAATGTGAGTATTATATTAGGGAAAACGATTTAGAAAAAGAAGTTGAAGCAAAAATCAACAAAATATACAAAGAAAAAGGTGTAGAGCGTCCAAAATACCAAGGCGATTTACCGGAAGGAAACAATGGTTTAGGATTAATGCTTTTGGGCGTTACCGGAGATCAGGTTTTACCTTTGGATGTTTACGATAAAATTAAAGCCAGAACCTTATCTCAGGTTCGCGGTACTGTTCAGGCTGATATTCTAAAAGAAGACCAGGCTCAAAATACCTGTATTTTCTCTACTGAATTTGCGCTAAGATTAATGGGCGATGTTCAGGAATATTTTATCAATAAAAATGTTCGAAATTTTTATTCAGTTTCCATTTCAGGATATCATATTGCAGAGGCGGGAGCAAACCCAATTACACAATTGGCTTTTACGCTATCCAATGGTTTTACTTACGTGGAGTATTATTTGAGTCGTGGCATGAACATCAACGATTTTGGACCCAATTTATCTTTCTTCTTTTCTAACGGAGTTGATCCTGAATATTCAGTAATTGGTCGTGTGGCACGTAAAATATGGGCAAAAGCCATGAAAAACAAATACGGCGCCAATGAAAGAGCCCAAATGCTGAAATACCATATTCAGACCTCTGGACGTTCTCTACATGCGCAGGAAATTGATTTTAATGATATCCGTACAACTTTGCAGGCTTTGTATGCCATTTATGATAACTGTAATTCATTGCATACCAATGCTTACGACGAAGCGATTACAACACCAACAGAAGAATCAGTTCGTCGTGCCATGGCTATACAGCTAATTATCAATAAAGAATTAGGTTTGGCAAAAAACGAAAATCCAATTCAGGGATCATTCATTATCGAAGAATTGACAGATTTGGTGGAAGCAGCCGTTTTACAGGAGTTTGACCGAATTACAGAAAGAGGCGGAGTTTTAGGTGCCATGGAAACCATGTACCAGCGCTCTAAAATTCAGGAAGAGAGTTTGTATTATGAAACCTTAAAACACAACGGGAATTTTCCTATTGTAGGGGTCAATACATTCCTGAGTTCAAAAGGTTCTCCAACAGTAATTCCGTCAGAAGTTATCCGCGCCACTGAAGAAGAAAAACAATATCAGATTAGGATGCTGCATAATCTTCATCAATTTTACGAAGAAAAAGTCCATGAACATTTAAATAAACTTCAGGAAGCAGCGATTAAAAACGAAAACTTATTCGATTATTTGATGGAAGCTACAAAGGTTTGTTCGCTGGGGCAGATTACTTCGGCTTTGTTTGAAGTGGGCGGGCAGTATAGAAGAAATATGTAGTTTTTACTATTTTATATAGCTTTATCGACGAGGTCGTCTTTTCAGGCAACCTCGTCTATAGTTAAAATTATGTAAATACTGCGTTGGGTTAATTAGCTACTTAATTGGTTTAATTATGTGGGTGTATATTAATAAATTATTAAATGAATAAATCATAAAATATCCAAATAGGGTTTATTATACTTTTGTAGGGCTCTTCTTTTTTAACCAATTTAAAATTGCAGTAATGAGATCCGATTTAGTATTACGATTACGAGAAGGAGATGATTTCTGTTTTAGGGAAATCTATGATTTATATCACTTTAAAGTTTTTTGTTTTGTAAAAAAATATACCGCACAGCTTGCAGATGCAGAGGATATAACGCAAAATGTTTTTATACATCTTTGGAAATACAGAAGAAAATTTGACCCCAATGTAGCGTTAGAAGCCATTTTATTTAAAAGTTCAAAACAAGAAATATCTAAGTGGTACAAAAAACAAAACAGGATTTTTTCTATCGAAGACGAGCAACTTATCAGGGAATTAGAGAGCGATGAAAAAAATGAAGTAAATCTTTCTTCAAGACTTGAACAAATAGAAGATTTACTACAGCAAATTCCGGAAAAAAGACGAAAAATTTTTGCACTCCATAAGTTTGATGAAATGAGTTATAAAGAGATTGCCCAGGAAATGGGAATGTCTCAGAGTGCCGTTGCTAATCAGATCTCGAAAACATTGCAATACCTCAAAAAAAATTCGGTGAAAAACCATGAAATTTATTGGTTTGCCCTGTTTTTTATTCAACATACCAATCTTTAATTTTTATAAATATTAATACGATCTAAGGATTAATGTATCTAATATGTGAAGTAAATGTAATTTGATTTTTTGGTAACACTTTTTAAAGTACTGAAATTGAATGGTATAAATGAAGTAACTACTTCTTTTTGTATTACTAAATTATTAAGTGTGGAATTGCCCGTGATTTTTTGAAGTAAAGAAATCTAATGTGTATAGAAGGAAATTTTTGAATTTCTCAAAGTATTAATTACACAACTAAGATGAGATTGGACAGACTACAAGAAGAATGGAACGAATTGCCACATCAGGGTATATTTTCTGAGGAAATAAAACTCAGGATGTGGAATAATATTCTGAACGCTACAGTCAACAGACGTAAAAACAATTACCGAATAGCAATGGCTGCCTGCGCAGCACTCTTTATTTCTATAACCGGGTATCAGTTTTATACCTCATTAAATTCTGCTAGAACACCAGAAATCATTACCCAGACATTTACAGAAGATATTCGCCTGCTCCGTCTGTCTGATGGTACTCGTGTTTGGGTAAATGAAAATACACAAATAGAATACCCGAAAGATTTTGCTTCTAATGAGCGTATTGTAAAATTAAAAGGAGAAGCTTTTTTTGAAGTTGCCAGAGATACTAAACGACCTTTTATTATTAGCTCCGGAAATATTAAAACGACAGTTTTAGGGACTTCTTTTGATGTTAAGGCCTACGGAGAAATTGCAGAAGTGAATGTAAGGACTGGAAAAGTAAAAGTAGAAGGCCTACAAAATACTATTTTTTTAGAAAGGGGATATACTGCGGTATTTGTACCAAAGGACAAAACGCTAAAGAAACAAAAATCAGTAATTCTGGAGCCGGAGTGGAAAAAAGCACTTCTGGATGTCGATGGACTGACGTTTGAAGCCGTTATTGAAAGGCTAAAAATCAACCATAATTTTACATTACAATATACTAGCGAAAATTTAAAATTACTTCAGGTTAAAGGAACATTAGATACCAGACAAGGTGTTCCTGAAATACTACAAACCATAGCCTTTGCTTTAGAAATTACCATTAAGCCGATTGGTAATGATACCTATGTAGTGAGCAGATAAATAATAAAGAGGTATGCTGCCCCAATTGTTATTACAGTCCAGTTAGATATACAACCAAAAACACATTATTTATTATGAATGATTATTTTAGGCAATTCCCTATTGCCATACAAATGCTTTTTTTTAGCATTTTCTTCGGAATTACCAATGCTTATTCTCAGTCGGGCACTATATCGGTAGACTTTAAAAATGCGTCTCCAAAGGAAGTTTTCGAAAATTTAGAATCCAGGACTCCATATCGTTTTATCTATCAGAAAGATATCGATTTTAGTAAACCGCTTATCAGTTTTAAAAAAAATGACATTACAATCAATGATTTATTAAATGAACTTCAAAAACTTACAAGCTTAAATTTCAGGAGAAATAATAACAATATTGCAGTCAATAAAAAGACTGCATCAGGAAAAAAACTGGGAAGCATTTCAGGGAAAATAGTCGATAAAAATGGTTTAGCTCTCTCGGGTGCTTCTGTGAAAGTCGCAGAAACAGCTAATGCCACAGTTTCTGATTTTGATGGAAATTATTCTTTTGATCTCGAGGATGGAATTTATTCAATAGAAGTTAGTTATGTTTCTTTTCAGACACAAAAAATTACAGGTATACAACTAGACGGATCAAATATTGTACTCAATGTGATCCTTAAAGACGATGCCGAATCGCTGAACGAAGTAGTTGTAACACAAACATTTCAAAAAGCTACCGCGACTACAGAAGGAATGCTTTTGCAACAAAAAAAAGCCGCTCAGTTTTCAGACGGAATTTCTGCTGAACAAATTGCCAGAACACCAGATAAAGATGTTGGAAGTACTTTAAAAAGAATTACAGGTGTAACCACTATCGACGAAAGATATGTAGTAGTCCGTTCCATGGCTGAGCGTTGGAACCAGTCTGTAATGGATGGGGTTAATTTGCCTAGTACAGATGCCAACCAACAGCAGTTTAATTTCGATATTATTCCAACTACAATGGTAGAAAGTGTCGTGGTAAGTAAAAATGCCACTCCGGATATGTATGCTAATTTTGCTGGTGGAAGCATAGAAGTAAAAACAAAGGATATCCCTAAGAAAAATTTCTTATCATTCTCTTTAGGAACTGCTTACAACAGCCGAAGCACTTTTAATGAGCGTCTTACCAAACAACAGGGAGCAAACGATTATATAGGGTATGATGATGGCAGAAGGGATTATCCATCTGGACTGGTTAATATAGATGAACCTACAACAGAAGCAGCATCAGGACCTTATTTAGAACAGTCGAAGAGATTTACCGAGGATAATTTTAGCACCTTTAAAACCTATGCGGCTCCAGGAACTTCGCTCCAGTTTGCCATAGGGAGAACATACGAATTAAAAGATAATAACAGATTTGGTTTTGTTGGTTCAGTATATTTAAAAAACAGGCAGGATCAGTTACAGATTGATCATACGGAAAGAGGAAATTATAAAGTGAATACTTATTTTATGCCAGCACCGGAAAACGGTTATTCGACTTATGAAAAATACGGATTTAAAAACTCTGGTACTAGTTATAATTTCAATTCTGTTTTAAGTGGAATGTTTAATGCAGGTGTTCAGTTAGGGAAACACAAAATTGCCACCAGAAACTCCTATATGCACATGTATGACAACCAGTTGACTCAGGTAACAGGCTGGTTATTAGGTGCTACTATGAGTGAAATCTTAGATGGGACAGATTTGCCTTTTACTGAAGAGACAGACTATCCGGTTTACCAGACTTTTATACAGAATAAAATAGAAGGAAATCATCGCTTTGAAAATCTGGAAATTAATTGGTTTGGTGCTTATGCAAGTACTTCAAAAGATACTAAAGACGCTACTTTTGTAACCCAATACAGAAGATATGCCGGAGACGATATACAGCTTTATACACAAATATATAATGCCAGTGACAGCTTTAGAAGATCTAATATTACAAGCAGCGAAAAAGATTATAATGTTGGGCTTAATTTTAACTACGCTTTTGAATTTGGCGAATTGTTCAAAAATAATATCAAAGGCGGTTATTTCGGAACGTATAAAAAAGCAAGAAATCAGCAGGAAACAGCAGCATTAACAGTAATTGGTCAAGGTACTGACACAGCAAATGTAGAGATTCCATATTCGCAATTACTGAACGGATCTTATTATCGCTGGGGAGGTTTTGGCTGGACTTCAATAAAATCATACGGTAATGAATATATAGGTGATGTTAAAGTACACTCTCCTTTTTTAATGCTTGATAATAAAATTTCTCAGTATATAAGGTTAGTATGGGGAATGCGTGCCGAAAGTTATGTTTACACACAAATTGCCAGCCAGTCAAATAGTGCGAATAATTTTGATACAGCCCAGTTAGATGATACTGCCTGGCAATACCTGCCTTCGGTGAATTTAACGGTAAGTCCCACAAATAAAACAAATTTCAGATTAGGTTATAACAAATCAGTGATACGCCCTCAATTTGCTGAACGCCTGATCTTGCCTTATTATGATCCTGTACGTAATTCACTTGTTATTAATGCTACCGGCGGAATTGTTTCTACCGTAGTCGAGAGTTATGATTTTAAAACAGAATGGTTTCCGTCTCCGGGCGAAATTATTTCTTTTGGCATTTACCATAAAAATCTTGATAAGCCAATAGAAGGCGTTACAGATATTGGAGCAGAGTCATCTAGATCCATAAAAATGATGAATTCTGATAGTGCCAGACTCTTTGGAGTAGAATTTGAAATCTATAAAAACTTGTCTTTTCTGGGAGAGGGAGATCTTTTAAACAAAATTTTTATATGTGCAAACGCTTCCTTTAATAACACAAAAGTTACCGGATATAAACAAACTGACGGTACAGGAGGACTCTATGAAGCCAATCGTCCTTTATACGGACAATCTCCATACAATTACAATCTGGGAATGGATTTTATTAGTGACCGCACGGGATTTAGTATCAGGCACAACGCTATTGGTGACCAGTACATTTTAGTAGGTTTTAGCTACGAAGGCGAGGAAATCCGTATGCCTTATTCTGTTACAGATACTCAGATAAGCCATAAATTTTTTAAGGAGAAAAAATTAGAAGTAAAACTGGGTGTAAAAAATCTTTTTGACACTGCGATCGAAACCTATAATAATTTTAATAGTTATAGTGATAAAACAGGAGCGGCTACAGGTTCAAACCCAAGAGAGTTTTACTCGCTTAGTCCCGGCGCAACAAAGAAATTTGATCAGGATATCGATAAAAAAATATTCAAGGCATGGACCGGCAGAACCATTAGTCTTTCTGTAAGTTATTCTTTTTAGTAACATTAAATTATTGATTTCACCTACAATAGCTGGTTAAAATTAAGAAACAGTTAAGGATAAAAAAACAAGTGATTTTTCGGTCTTTCAAAATCTAATGTAGTTAATGAGGCAATATTCTTGCCCTTAAACAGATCTGTTTAAAATTCATCTTTGAAAAATTGAAATAAATAAACCGGAAATATTAACACGTCAGAAGTTAGCAAAAAAACCAGGTCAGAAAGCGACTAAACGGACAATTGATTTTCACGTTAAAAAATAATTTCGACTTGTATGTTTTGATTCTTAGAAAGATGCTTTCATATCTGCCCTAAAGTGAAAGATAGACAATTAGGGAATAAGCTCTGGTGGTAAACGGAAAACTTATTAGAAAAGCTTTACCAAAAAAAAGGAAAGGTCAGAGGGAAGAAAATTTGCTGCTCCTCCCAACGACCTCTAAATGTATAAATTATGCAGCAAAGGTAATCAAAATTCAATAATCATGAAAAAAGTTTTTTTGTTAGCGATTGCAATTATGTTCTTCAATTCTTGTCAAAATGATGATGCTGTGGCAGATTCATCTTTTGCAATGAAATCTGCCAGTGCAGATTATTCTTCTTATCCTGCTACAGTACAGACTGTAAGCGGAAACATTACTACAAATACTACGTGGACAAACGACAGAGTTTGGGAAATAGACGGGGTAGTTCGTGTTATAGGTGCAAAATTAACCATACAGCCAGGCACTTTCATCAAAGCAAAACCATTAGCTGCCGGAGTCGCTACAGGTGTTTTGGTAATTACTAAAACGGGGCAGATCGATGCTCAGGGAACAGCTGAGGCTCCCGTTGTATTTACAAGTTATAATTTGCTTGACGGAACCGCTACAACAGCTTCACCAGGTGACTTTGGTGGATTAGTTATTTTAGGAGATGCAAATGTAAATAATGGCCTGACTACAAATGTGATAGAAGGATTGGGGGATCAGTCTTCTCTATCTGATTTTTACTACGGAGGATCAAACAATGAGCATGACGGCGGAGCTTTAAACTATGTGCGTATCGAGTTTGCAGGTCGTATTTTGGATGCAACAACAGGTGTTGAAATCAATGGTTTAACATTAGGAGGTGTAGGTAACAAAACAGTAATAAACCACGTTCAGGTATCTTATGGAAGAGACGATTCATTCGAATTCTTTGGAGGAACAGTAAATGCAAGTCACCTGGTTTCTTTTGCACCTGATGATGATAATTTTGATTTTGATTTAGGTTATACCGGAACCATTACAAAAGCAATCGCTATTGCAGACAAAAATTCTACACACAGTAAAAGCGGTAGTAATCCGGATTCAAATGGTATAGAGTTGGATAATAACGCATCAGGAACATCTACAGTGATAATTACAAGACCTGTTATATCTGAATTATCGATCATTGGTGTAAGCTCAGCTACAGATGGTGCTCTTTATGAGAATGGTATTCACGTTCGCAGGTTAGGGGAAATTGATCTTACAGATGCTACAGTTACAGGATATGTTACGGGTATCAGATGGGAGTCTCCTTCAGTGTTTGGTAATTCAAGCTACAGTGGTTTAGAAATTCACGGATTTACAAATCCATCGTTGCCTACTGGTGCTTTATTTGGTTTTTCTACATCTACTAATAATCCTGCAGATGACTGGGGTTTAACACAGCCATTTTTTAACAATGGTACTTTAAACTTATCTGGTTCAACAGGAGCATTTACAACAGAAGCAAACTGGACAAATACCTGGACAAAGTTTACCAATTTTTAATGCATACATATAATTATTAAATAATCAACGAGGCTGTCTAAAAAGTTTTGTTTTTATAAAAAGTAGCAGGATAGGTTGAATCTTGTGTTTCCTATTCTCACTTTTTAGGCAGCTTTTGTTTTAAATATACAAAAATGAAAATACTATTACCATTATTAATGCTTATTTCTGGAATAGCTTCAGCACAATTTACAATTTGGGAAGATGATTTTAATGATTCAGATGTGTCCGACTGGATCTTAATTGATGCGGATGGCGATGGTCATAAGTGGATTCCATGCATGGATTGGCAAATAGATGCAAATAATCAAACTATTAGTGGGACTTATAATATATTAGGTTCTTATAATACTAATCAGGCAACTGGAGTTCCTTATAATTTATTGCAACAAAACTGGGCAATAACTCCCGAAATTGATTTATCTTACTATGCTACAGGGATACAATTAATCGTAAATGCACAGCCATCCATACTTAGCGGTAATCAGGATATTTATGTTTATGCTTCAACTACTAATACAGATATAACTTCTTTTACCCAGATAGGAACTTTAAAATTACTAAGAAAATCCAGCAGGACAGGAACTGCATTTGCTGATTACACACTAGATGTTTCTCAGTTTGCAGGACAGTCTAAGGTATATTTAGCTTTTTTAACCACGACTAAAAAAACGTATGTAGGTTTAGAAATAGACAAAGTTTCCATCACTGCTACATCTTTATTAGGAGTAGAGGATGTAAAAAATGTTTCGGCAACAGTATTAAAACAAAATCCTGTTGAGGATTATTTGCAATTGCAGTTAAGCACTTCATTAAAAGAGGAAGAGGTTACTTTAAAAATATACAATACAACCGAAATATTGGTTAAGGAAACAAAGTATAACGATTCAGGTATTTTAATCAGCAATTTATCAAACGGTATTTATTTTCTTATTATTCAGGAAGGAAATAAAATACAAAAGATAAAATTTATCAAGAAATAAATAATTAAGTTAAGTCATAATTAATGAAAAAAATAATTAAAGGAATTTTAGTTTTTTTAATTCCGGCCCTGTTCTTTACGGCATGTATGAATGAAGATTTGATTCCGGTCCTTCAGGAACAAAAAGCAGGAAAAATACTTATAAGGGGATATAATGCATTACAGGATTCAATTCAGATTTCCATCGATGGAAAACTATTGGTTATAGATAAGAATACTGCTTTTGTAAACAAAATCACAAAAGATCATGCTTTTGTTTTTTACAATAATGCACCTAAAAGAATAGAGGTAATCAATAAAGTATCAAAGGAAGTTTTACGGTCATATAATTTCACGGTAGCCAAGCCTGTTGATACACTTTCTTTTTATACTGGCAAAAACATATACATTTCAAAAGTTTTGTCATACAAACCCGTTGTTTTGACTGTTGCCGGACATGTCGGTTTTCGATTTATATTTCCAACTCTTAACAGATATTCGAACAGTGGTTATAAAGGTTCAGTTGATGCAATTCTTAAGAAAACAAATGGACAAATGATCGGGATAGCCGAAAATATAAACCAGGATGGTTTTAATTCTTTTTTAGAGTTTGCCTATGTGGCACCTCCAGTTATAAATGTTGAACTTGTAAAACACGGAACAACCGAATCGTATGTTCCCGGAATGCAGGTTAAGCTCCAGATGATCATCCAAAACAATAAATCGAAATTAATTGTTCTGGATGAAAAAGCAAATGAAGCAGGTGTTTTTACCGGTGTTGATGGCAATATTAATTTAGTAGATTATTTTACTTTTTAGTAATTAGTAACTTTAGGTTATCCTGTTCATATAACTTTCTCAATACAGATAAATGAAAAATTTTTCAGTTGCCTCTAAAGTATTTTTTTTTGTTATTGGAACTCTGCTTATTTCCTGCCAAAGTGATGATAGCCCCGTATCATATGAAAAAGGAAGTAATCAGTACACAAATATGTGGATTAATGAACAAATGAGGAAATACTATTATTGGAATCAAGATTTGCCCGTTTTTACAAATTTATCGATTAATCCCAAAGAGTATTTTACAAAGTTATTGAACAAGGATGATCGCTTTTCGTATGCTATAAATCCTGCCAATCCGGAAACACTCCCTAAAAGTATCAGAAACACATACGGATTTGATATTTCGTTTGTTGAATACGAAGGGAAGGCTTTTGGAGTCATTCTTTTTGTCTTAACAGATTCTCCCGCAGAGAGAACTGGTCTCAAAAGAGGCCAGTTTATAAAAAGCATCAATGGCACGTTGGTTAATCATCAGAATTTTGAAAATTTATATAACGATTTGGCTTTTTCAGCTAAAGCACAATTGGAAGTATTTGAATATTCCTCAGAAAAAGGTTTTTCAGCAATAAAAAATGTAGAAATAATAAAAGGATTTACATTTTTACAGCCCATAAAATACCATATTATTCTTTCCGGTAATCAAAGGGTGGGATACATAGAAATCCCTCATTTTGATATCGGGCTTGCAGCCACTTTTCTTCGGATTTTTAAAGAATTTCAGGATCAGTCTGTCTCCAAAGTCATTGTTGATTTAAGATATAATGGTGGAGGGGATGTATCATCTGCTACAGCTTTAAGTACAATTTTGGCACCCAACATTAAATCAGATGACTTCTTTATTCGATTCAAAGGAAATAAAAATGGTGGTGTTGTCAATCAAACGTTTAAAGAAGCTTTGGAGATGAACGAATCAAAAGTAAGTTTTGAATCTTTAAGAAGTGTTCATCCTTCAATTCAGGAATTGTATGTTTTGTGTGGTAATCATACAGCATCGGCATCTGAACTAATACTGAATAATCTAAAGCCATTTCTGAGGATAATTTCTATAGGAGAAAAAACACTAGGCAAGGACACCGGTGGATTTGCTATTGAAGATAACAGGATGTCCGATAAAAAAGGATGGGTTTTGTACCCCGTTATTTATAAATTATTTAATGCTAACAATCAGGGCAACTATGCTGAAGGTATAAGTCCGTCAATTGAATTAAGCGAATTGCAAAACCCTGAAATCTTTTCTTTGGGCGATAGTAGGGAAGTATTACTGACAAAAGCTTTGAATGGAACAATGTCTGATAAACAACTCTCTGTTCCTAGTGTTAATAGCTTAAAATTGAAAGAGCCTTGTGTTAAAGATGCCGATTTGTTAGTAAAATTTATTTTAAATAAGCACAGATAAAATTACCAGGATTCGAACCCAGATTCAGCTATTGTGGGAAATATTGATTTTTTATAGACAAAAAAGTTATGATTCATTTTTACTTCATTTATTAATTTTATGACCAACCTTCATAAAAAATTAATTCTATACATAGTTTTTTATACTCTATAGCAAAAAAAAAGTAACCTGTGACATTTGATTATGGATTCAGGAGATTGTAGTTTACTTTTAATACACCAACTATACAAAATTTAATGAAAAGTGTATTTAATATTAAAAAGTCAATCGTTCTGAATTTTAATCAAAAAATAAAATTATGTCATATTTAAACGTCCCGCGCCTTACATTTTCTGGACAATTTCAAGCCGATCCATCGACAGTAAATAATGATCCAACACATTTTAACAATGAAACATTTAGACCAGAGTACCAGAATTATAGTACAGCTGATGCGGCAAACGGCTGGTGGAATCCTGATGGTACTGGTAATTGGCGATTTATAGGCTGTAAAATAACAAGTGTTACATATCAGGATGGAACCAGTACTGATAATCCACTAGTAGATCCTATTATCGGTATGTCAATCATGGATACTGACGCACGCACTGCGGGTAAAATTGTAGATTTAGATTCGCAACAGCAAATGGTATCTGAACTTTGGGGATTTGTTGTAAGGATCGTAAATAATGAGGGGAATACACTTATGAAAGGTGACTATGAAGTAGCAGCTTTCAGTAATATTTGGTTTACAAGGTCGGTTGATAAATCATTTGATGCTGCAGCGGGGGCAACTTATCAGTCAATTATAAAGAATATCGATTGGAATTTTGAAATATCCAACTCAAGATACCTTAATGAGTTAAAAGCTGTAAGTTGTGATCAATTATCAATACAGTTTACTGTGGACAGATATAACGGAACGAATACTTCTCCTCAATTTACCTTAGGAAGAATTGCTGGATCAATAGGGCCTTCAAGTAACAACGAGCCTAAACATTTCGTATTAGGACGACAATTATTTCCAAACCCACTTCCTCAAAGTTTAAATCCTGGACAAGTACAAACCTATAATTATGCTACAGCACTAGTAGATGAACAATTGAAACAAGTAGTACTCGATTTTGGAAATGCCTTACAGTTTACTACAGGAGGAGTAGTTAACTCATTTGTAGATTTGCATCTTGTTATTAATACAAGTACAGAGACATCAACAAGTTATGTAGATATTGGAAAAATAGATTATTCAAGTCCGGATTGGTATATGGGCACATCCGGAATTTTAACCTTTCCACTTTCAGAGCAACAACTGAGCCTCGTAAATGAATATCCATTGGCTATTACGCAAATTGTAACTACACCTAATAATGTTTTTACTTTGGATACAACTCAAACTTCAAAGGCAATTTATACGGAATCTGCAGACTATGTATGTGCAGATAAATTCGTATTCCGATTGGATCCAGATGATAACTGTAAAGTTCATTTTTACGCAACCCATTTAGGTAAAGCACTTCCAAACGTAATTATTCAGGCTCAAGATGCTACGCAAAAATTGCTTTTCGCACCGCCACCGCCAGTATTGCCAGTAGTTGGTATTCCAACAATACCGTTTTTTTCAGGGACAGATCCGGCTTCAGTTACGACAGATGCAAACGGAAAAGCTACGCTTGAGTTTACAGCTCCCGATCCCGGAAATCCAAGAGTATATATTGATGGACAGATATATGGAATTTCATATAATTTAAGTACCCAAAACTTTGCTAAGGATTGCAATCAGTCCAATTTTATTAGTCTCTTGATTTACTCTGGCGCTCCGGCATCAGAAATAGTACCGGATTGGGACAATTTTATTCAGCCTATCATGCAGCAATATGCCAACTTGTATCCGTTGATGTCGAAAGGAATTTTTAATCTGGCTGATAGAACAGTGTTTGAAAATAATGCTCAAATATTGCATTTAGTTTTTAGTAAAGATCCAGAAGATTCTAATTATATGCCGGCCACCAGAGATCTTTCTAAGTATAAAAAGACGGTTATACTGGATTATCTGCAAAACATTATTGATAAGACAAAAGCATAGTATTCATAAAAATAAAAATATAATTATGATATTCTTAAAAACAATAAAAATAGAAACCCTTGCCGATCTTAAAAAGGCATTACAAACTGCCATTGAATTAGAACATGCAACAATACCTCCTTATTTAACGGCAAAATTTACACTTTTTGAAACAGGTAACGATCAGATAGCGAATTTAATTGGTTCTGTAGTGGGTGAAGAAATGCTTCACTTGTCTATTGCCTGTAATATATTAAATGCAATAGGAGGAAGTCCGGTTATTAATAAACCTGGTTTTATACCAATCTACCCCGGACCATTACCGGGTTCTGTAGAAGATGGGTTAATAGTTCCATTAGAAAAATTTTCCTTGAAACTGATACACGATGTTTTTATGGTAATTGAAGAACCTGAAAAAACTGTTCCTATACATAATAATAGTTTTGCAATAGATAAAAAGCTTACTATTGGGGAGTTTTATACCAACATAAAGAAAATAATAAGAGAACTTGAAGCTGCTGCAAAAGCAGAAGGAAAGACAATATTTGTTGGAAATCCGAATTATCAAATGACTTTTGAAAAATTTTATGATACTTCTGTATTATTTCCAATTGTCGATGAAGAAACAGCTATACGAGGTATAGACATCATTATTGATCAGGGAGAAGGAACAACAACAGATCCATTTGTAACTTCTGCAGATGACGGGAATGTTCCTGAATTAGCACACTATTATCGTTTTGAAGAAATTTATGAAGGTAAAACAATACAGCCAGACCCTGCAGGAGGATATATGTTTGGAGAACCTGCGATTCCATTTGACCCGAAATTAGTACCAAATATGTGGCCAAATCCAAAAATGGATGATTATCCTAAAGATTCTCAGGCATATATTAATAGTAAGTTTTTTAATTATAACTATACGTCATTACTTAATAGTTTGCATGAAACATTTAATGGGGAACCAGAGAAAATTAATACCGCAATGGGAATAATGTATTCTTTAAGATTATATGCTCTTAAATTATTGGCTATACCTGACCCTAATAATCCGGGTTATGTAGCAGGTCCTAGTTTTGAATATGTTGTTGGAGAATAATTTATGGAATAAAAGAGAAAATATCCAAAAATGAAATTCAGGTCAAAAGCAGTAGTGATAAAATTATCAGTGAGTGATATTCTTAAATCTAAAAAATTCTATGAGGAAATCCTCAATTTTAAAACAGATAACAGATACACACTCAATTCTGATGGCAATTACGGTACAGCATCTTTTATACAGTTATATCTTGGGGATAAATATGAAAAAAGTTTTATGCTGGGATTGTACAAAGATATTGAGACTCCTTTTAATCCGTTGCCCGAAACAGGAACTGTACCCAGTTTTATTGTAGAAAACATTCAGTCAACACTTGATTATTTAAGAATTCATGAGGTGGTAATTGATGAAATAGACGGAGTCATAATAAACACGAATACCTCAGACGAAGGTTATATGGATCGTTTTTTCTTTTTCAGAGATCCGGATAATAATTCACTCGTTGTACGGGAGAATATTCTGAAGTAATTAGGCAGAGAAATGTTTGTAAAATAAAAAGCTACATGACAGCAATAGCACTAAAAACCGGCTCAGAAGAAATCATACAAACCATCATTCAATGCAGACTTTCAAAAGCTGAAGCAGATTGGTTTGAAAACAATATCAGGTTTGAAAATAACGCACAGTTTTTTCAGACGTTTGGTTTAATCGCCAGAAAAATTTCGCCTGTAGTTCCAGAATGGACTATACAGGAAACAGTTTTACTTGAAGAATTATATCCCGGTTTCACAAAAGGAAATTGGGATTTACAACAGCTTTGTCGTGGTTTGCTAATGACACAGCTTCCGGTGCATCAAAATGTTGAAATAATAAAGAACCTCGCAGAGATGGCTGATATAAAAGAATTGGTTGTTTTGTATAAGAGCCTTTTTTTCTTAAAAAATGCAGCCGATTTCATTTTGACAGTTCAGGAGGGAATCAGAACTAATATGGTCGCTGTGTTTGATGCTATAGCTTTAGCAAATCCTTTTGCAGCAAAATACCTGCCGGTTGATGCCTGGAATCAATTGGTTTTAAAAGCTCTTTTTATGGGACGTCCGCTGTATCAAATCATTGATTTAGATTTACGTAAAAACGAAAAATTAGCTTTAATCATACACGATTATATTCATGAACGATGGTCGGCAGGCCGATTGGTATCGCCGGAAATATGGAGACTGGTATCCGGTTTTGTAAATTGGGAAGTAGCAGCCGATCTGATAAAAGCAATACAAACAGGGGAGTTATTGACCCAACAAGCTGCTGTGAAAGCATTAAAAGAAAGTTCGTTTTTCAACGAAAATGAAATTCCTGAAAAGGTATTGTCTCAAAGTACAGTAACATGGGAAGCAATAGGAACCCAATATTATTCACAATTAAAAATTTAGTATATGTATTACATTGATCCACATATTCACATGGTATCCAGAACGACTGATGATTACCAGGCAATGCGCGCTGCAGGTATTGTGGCAGTTATAGAACCTGCTTTTTGGCTAGGTCAAGCCCGAACAGAAGCTTCTTCTTTCAAAGATTATTTCAGCACTTTGGTGGGTTGGGAAAGATTCAGGGCGTCACAATTCGGAATCAAACATTACTGTACGATTGGTTTAAATTCAAAAGAGGCAAACAACGAAGCACTGGCTGAAAAAGTAATGGACTTATTGCCTTTGTTCGCTGCAAAAGAAGGAGTTGTGGCTATTGGAGAAATTGGTTATGATGATCAGACCGCGGCCGAGGATAAATATTTTAGATTGCAGATTGAACTTGCACTAAAATTTAATTTGCCGGTAATGGTTCATACACCACACAGAGATAAAAAAAACGGGACCATTAGAAGTATGGATGTGTTGGAAGAACACGGAATTGCTCCTCATATGGTAGTTATTGACCACAATAATGAAGAAACTGCCAAACATGTTTTGGATAGGGGGTACTGGACGGCTTTTACGATTTATCCTAATACCAAAATGGGGAATGAACGTATGGTTGAAGTTGTAAAACAATATGGATCTGAGCGTATTATTGTAGATAGTTCTGCCGATTGGGGTGTAAGCGACCCTTTATCTGTTCCTAAAACAGCAGCTTTAATGCTGGAAAGAGGAATTGCCAAAGAAGATGTTCATTTAACGTGTTATAAAAATGCATTAACAGCCTATTCTCAAAGTGGGCAAATGCATGAAGAAGACTGGAAAAATGAAATGGTAATTACGCAGGATTCACTCTTTGAAGGGAGTAGTGTTCTTAGAGGGCAGGAAGCCAAAGAAATTGTGTATCCTAATATTATTATAGAAAACTAAATGTCAGGCAAGCCATTTTATTTACTAACCTTACTGCGTCCCGCAAATATCATTACAGCAATCACTGATATTCTTGCGGGTATTGCAATTTCGGGAGTTTTAGTTTTTAATACCAACAGCAGTCATTTTATAGTTGATTTGTTATTACTGCTATTTTCTACCATTGGTTTATATGGAGGAGGGATTGTATTTAATGATATTTTTGATTTGGAATCGGACTCCATAAACCGTCCAGAAAGAATACTTCCTCGTGGTTTAGTTAGCAAAAATGAGGCAATTTTACTAGGATGCCTAATGTTGTTAATGGGCGTTGGACTTGCTTTTATAGTATCGGTTCTTAGTGGTGTTTTAGCATTTATTATTAGCCTTTTAGCACTTAGTTATGATAAGATAAGTAAACATTATCCTATTGTAGGTCCATTAAATATGGGACTTTGTCGGGGAGGTAATTTGCTTTTAGGAATGAGTATTAGTAACGATGCCGTTTTTAATTATTGGTACATTGGGATTATACCCATTTTATTTATTGCAGCTATTACACTTACGGCCAAAAAAGAAGCATCCGGTAATAACAAAGCAGCCATACTCGTTGCCTTACTGCTGGATGCCATTGTGGTAATTCTATTTGTTTATATAGGGCACTTACTTGGGTTTAGGTTTTGGATTTTATTGCCTTTTCTTCTTTTTTGGTACGGAATTAATTTTTTTGCAAAATATAAGGCCTTCATTTACAACCAACCAGCGACTATACAAAAAGCTGTGAAAACAGGAGTATTGTCATTAATTCCGCTTAATGCGAGTTATGTAGCAGGTTCAGCAGGATTGTTTTATGCGTTATTTGTTCTGTCTTTATTACCATTATCCATTTTGTTATCCAAAAAATTTGCAGTCACTTGATTATATCTTACAAAAAATGAAACACCAATATATACTTCAGCAAAATTTTCAAGTCACCTTTAATTATGACATTATTTTTAGTCGTTCCTTATTTGATGTTAACAATTCGTCGCTTATTGAGGTGATTAAAAAAGAGTCTGGTTTCCAACAGCCCAAAGTAACAATTGTAATTGATAAAGGAGTTGTCGATTGTACAAACCAATTTATTACAAAGGTTATCAATTATTTTAATTATCATCAATTTAGAATTACCGAATCCAATATACTTGTAGTTCAGGGAGGTGAAGCCGTTAAGAATAGTCCGGATCATATAGAAGCGGTACTGCAATTAGTAAACAATAACAAAATAGACAGACATTCTTTTCTTATAGCAATAGGAGGGGGAGCAGTACTCGATGCTGTGGGATATGCTGCAGCGATTGCACATCGTGGTGTACGCCTGATCCGAATACCGACAACAGTTTTATCTCAAAATGATTCGGGTGTTGGGGTAAAGAACAGCATGAATTATTTTGGCAAAAAGAACTTTCTGGGCACATTTGCGCCACCATACACAGTAATTAATGATTCTGATTTTTTGAAGACTTTAAGTGAACGCAATTGGCGATCCGGAATATCCGAAGCCATAAAGGTAGCTCTTATTAAAGATTCCTCTTTTTTTGACTGGATAGAACAAAACACACAAGCACTCAACAATAGAGATATTCCGGTTATGGAAACACTTATTATTCGTTGTGCAGCTTTACATACCGACCACATTTCTAAAAAAGGAGATCCTTTTGAGAAAGGTTCTTCGCGTCCTTTAGATTTTGGACATTGGGCAGCACATAAAATGGAGCAGCTTACTGATTATGAAATGACACACGGAGAAGCTGTGGCAATAGGTATCGCACTTGATGTTACTTATTCTTTTTTAGCACATAAAATTGACAAACCCAGCCTGAATCGAATCTTAAAATGTTTCTTAACCTTAGGTTTTGCTATAACTCAGCCTATTCTTGATACGCATCTTGATGAGGTTATAAAAGGATTAGACGAGTTTAGAGAACATCTTGGAGGTCAGCTTACCATTATGTTATTAAGTAATATTGGAACAGGAGAAGAAGTACACTCGCTCGATAATACATTAATTGCAGAATCTGTTCAATATCTGTATTCATTTTGTCAATTAAATACCGAAGTATGTTAATAAGTCCAAGTGGTCATTTAAGTTATTGTACCAACATTCACGCAGGCGAGTCATGGGAAGCTGTTTTAAAAAGCATTGAAACGTATTGTATTCCTCTCAAGAAAGAAGTGTCACCGGATAAACCTTTTGGAATTGGTTTACGTCTTTCATACCAAGCCACGACCGAATTAATGCTAGATGATAATCTTTCGATTTTTAAAGATTGGTTACTAGACAATGAAATGTACGTATTTACGATGAATGGGTTTCCGTATGGAAATTTTCATAACGAGCCAGTCAAAGACAAAGTTCATTTTCCGGATTGGACAAGCGACGACAGATTGCAGTATACTCAGTTACTTTTTACTATTTTGGCTGAACTTTTGCCATCTGGTATAGAAGGAGGTATTTCGACTTCACCACTCTCTTATAAGTATTGGCATACTACTGAAGTTGATTTAATTAAGGCCAAACAAGTTGCTACAAAACAATTAGTTGAAGTAGTTACTCAGTTAGTAGAATTTTATGAGACTAAAGGTATAATGATGCATTTGGATATTGAACCGGAGCCCGATGGTATAATTGAAAACAGCGATGAATATATTGCTTTTTTTGAAGATTATTTACTCAGGGAAGGTGCTGTATCATTAGCTTCAACTCTTGATTGTGGCTTATTGCAGGCACAGGAATATATGCGAAACCATATACAGCTTTGTTATGATGTTTGTCATTTTGCCATTGGATTTGAAGAAAGTGAAGAAGTAATTCAAAAGATGGAAAAACACGATTTAAAGATTGGAAAATTACAGATTAGTGCAGCTCTTAAATGTACAGCTTCAGCGAATGTAACAATTGATGAACTACAAGAATGTCTGCGTACTTTTGACGAACCGACCTATTTGCATCAGGCAGTAATTAAGACGATAAATGGAGAGTTTCTCAAATTTAATGACTTAAAAAATGGAATAGAAGCCATGAAACGTACCGACTTTAAGGAGCTTCGCACGCATTTTCATGTCCCGATATTTGTTGAGGATTACCAACGATTACAATCTACCCAAAATGATATTATAACAATTTTGCAAAGCTGGCGCAAAAAAGAATTTACCAAACATTTAGAAGTTGAGACCTATACATGGGAAGTATTACCTGTTCATTTACAAACGGATTTGGCTAAATCTATCGAGAGAGAATTAAAATGGGTTATCAACAGGGTAACCCATAATCTGAAAGAGCAAATTATAAATGTAAATATGCTTTAAAAAATAGTAAAACCAAAACAATGCAACAAACAGTCGTTATTAATGTAGTAGGACTTACAACTACTTTGCTTCAAAATCCAGATCTCTTTTTGAACCAATGGCTAAAGAAGAATGGACATTTAAGTATCATTGAACCAGTACTTCCTGCCCTTACCTGTTCAGCTCAAACCACTTATTTAACAGGGAAATGGCCTTCAGAACACGGAATTGTTGGTAATGGATGGTATGATAGGAGTGATGCAGAGGTAAAAATGTGGAAACAATCGAATAAACTGGTACAATCACCGAAAATTTGGGATTTAGCAAGGAAAATTGATCCCTCATTTACCTGTGCCAATCTGTTTTGGTGGTACAATATGTATTCTGATGCCGATTTTACAGTGACACCACGCCCGCAATATTGGGCTGATGGACAGAAAAAACCAGATTCGTATTCAAAACCGGCCCATTTGCGGGATCGCTTACAAGACCAATTAGGAGTATTTCCGCTCTTTGATTTTTGGGGACCAAAAACAACCATCCGTTCCAGTGAATGGATTGCCAAAGCATCAAAACTGGTTTATGAATGGTACAATCCCACACTTACCTTAATTTATCTGCCTCATTTAGATTATTGCTGTCAAAAATTTGAGCCCGGATCATCTGAAATCAGCAATGATCTAAAAGATATTGATAAATTATGTAAAGATTTAATTGAATTTTTTGAAGGCAATGGCGTAGAAGTTATTGTTTTATCTGAGTATGGTATTACCAAGGTGACTAATCCAATACATATAAACAGATTCTTACGTACGCAAGGATATTTGCAAATAAGAGAAGAACGAGGATTAGAGCTTCTTGATGCAGGTGAAAGCAGGGCTTTTGCATTGGCAGATCATCAAATAGCTCACATATATATAAAAGATAAAAATGATATTCCTGAGCTCAAAAAAATACTGAAAAAAATACAAGGAGTAGCAAAAGTATTAGATGATGCAGGAAAAGCAGAGTATCACCTCAATCACGAACGTTCAGGGGATCTCATACTTGTGGCAGAACAAGATAGTTGGTTTACCTATTATTATTGGATGGATGATAAAAAGGCACCCGATTTTGCGCGTACAGTTGAAATTCATAAAAAAACAGGTTACGATCCTGTAGAGTTGTTTTTGGATCCAAAAAAGAAATTTATTTTGCCACGCATTATTTTAAAATTAATTAAAAAGAAACTAGGTTTTCGTACCCTTATGAATGTTATTCCATTAGATGCCAGTTTGGTAAAAGGATCTCATGGTTGTATTCCGGACAAAAAAGAAGACAAACCGATACTAATCGGTAAAAAGACTTTAACAGATAAAGTTGAAAGCAATTATATTTGTCAGTATATACTAGATGTTGTATTCAGATCTAGGTAGACAGGATTGGAAATAATTGTTTGGATTATATGGTAAATTAGAAGAGAGCTCCAAAATTTTTTATATTTTAATTTGCCTTCACTATTTTAAATCATTTATACTTTATAGTTCAGTTCGAATTTTTATAAAAAAAGAATATTAGTTATAAAATTTGTAGAAATATGGTTTAAAAAAAAGGCTAGAATATTTCAAAAACAAGAAAAATCTTATATTGTCAAAAAAAAAGATATAATGCAAACTTAATATTATCAGAGCATTAAGAGAGATTTAAAAAAAAAGATGAAAAAACTATGGTCAAAGTCTTGTAAGTCTCGATAAAGTGTCTACTTTTGCACCCGCTTTGAGAGACAAACGACAAGCGAAAAAAGGAATAATAAATATTACGTTCGTAGACATATTGAATTGACAGCCGTTTTAACAGAGATGTTAGAACAAAAGAATAAAGAGTA
>NZ_QJHK01000052.1 GCF_003202435.1 Flavobacterium cheongpyeongense | reverse complement strand
GTAATAGTAAAGTTAACTGCTGTAGTACAGTTGTTAGCATCGGTTACAGTACATGTCCATGTACCAGGAGTTAGACCTGTTACAGAAGTTGTACCATCACCAGTTGGGTTACCCGGAGTCCAGTTATAAGTATATCCACCTGCACCTCCTGTAGGGGTGTTAATTGAAGCCGCTCCGTTCGAGCCACCATTACAAGATACATTTGTTTGTGAAGCCGCAGTAGCTACTAGAGCTGTTGGTTGTGTAATAGTAAAGTTAACTACTGTAGTACAGTTGTTAGCATCGGTTACAGTACATGTCCATGTACCAGGAGTTAGACCTGTTACAGAAGTTGTACCATCACCAGTTGGGTTACCCGGAGTCCAGTTATAGGTATATCCACCTGCACCTCCTGTAGGGGTATTAATTGAAGCCGCTCCGTTCGAGCCACCATTACAAGATATATTGGTTTGTGAAGCGGCAGTAGCTACTAGAGCTGTTGGTTGTGTAATAGTAAAGTTAACTGCTGTAGTACAGTTGTTAGCATCGGTTACAGTACATGTCCATGTACCAGGAGTTAGACCTGTTATAGAAGTTGTACCATCACCAGTTGGGTTACCCGGAGTCCAGTTATAGGTATATCCACCTGCACCTCCTGTAGGAGTATTAATTGAAGCCGCTCCGTTCGAGCCACCATTACAAGATACATTGGTTTGTGAAGCGGCAGTAGCTACTAGAGCTGTTGGTTGTGTAATAGTAAAGTTAACTGCTGTAGTACAGTTGTTAGCAT
>NZ_QJHK01000051.1 GCF_003202435.1 Flavobacterium cheongpyeongense | reverse complement strand
GTAACGGTGGATCTAATGGTTCTGCTTCAGTGACTCCTTCGGGTGGTGCTGGTGGATATACCTACTCATGGTCGCCTTCGGGTGGAACAGCTGCTACAGCAACCGGATTAAGTGCAGGAACATATACGGTAACGGTAACCGATGCTAACGGATGTACCGCTACTCGAAACTTTACAATTACTCAACCAACGGCTATCAGTACGGCAACTGCGGCGCAAACAAATGTGTCTTGTAACGGTGGATCTAATGGTTCTGCTTCAGTGACTCCTTCGGGTGGTGCTGGTGGATATACCTATCTATGGAGTAATGGTGCTACTACTGCTACAGTAACCGGATTAAGTGCAGGAACATATACGGTAACAGTAACCGATGCTAACGGATGTACCGCTACTAGAAATTTTACAATTACACAACCAACAGTAATTAGTACAGCAACTGCGGCGCAAACAAATGTGTCTTGTAACGGTGGATCTAACGGGTCTGCTTCCGTAACTCCTTCGGGTGGTGCAGGTGGATATACCTACTCATGGTCGCCTTCGGGTGGAACAGCTGCTACAGCAACCGGATTAAGTGCAGGAGCATATACGGTAACGGTAACCGATGCTAACGGATGTACCGCTACTCGAAACTTTACAATTACTCAACCAACGACTATCAGTACAGCAACTGCGGCGCAAACAAATGTGTCTTGTAACGGTGGATCTAATGGTTCTGCTTCAGTGACTCCTTCGGGTGGTGCTGGTGGATATACCTACTCATGGTCGCCTTCGGGTGGAACAGCTGCTACAG
>NZ_QJHK01000089.1 GCF_003202435.1 Flavobacterium cheongpyeongense | reverse complement strand
TCCAAAATCATAGCTATTTCCTTCACCTTTTAATTCATTATCATTCTCTTTACCGTTAAACCCATAACGATAATCTTCAGACTTCCCATGTCGCGAAGGTACTAGCATTCCAAAAGGATAGTAATCTAATACAAGCTTACCTCAATAAATAAAAGAACTTGCGTGTCATTTTAAAAGCTTCAAAATTGCAGTTTTTAGCAAT
>NZ_QJHK01000088.1 GCF_003202435.1 Flavobacterium cheongpyeongense | reverse complement strand
GCTGTGCCGTTGATGCTGGTGATGCTTAATGTATCCCCATCTGTATCGGTATCTAAGCTTAACGGGGTCAGGGTTACGGTGCCTTCTTCGGCTACGGTATAGTTGTCGTCAACGGCTACCGGTGCATCGTTTACTGGGGTTACCGTGATCAATTCATTGGCGGTAGCCGTAGTCGTTCCGTCTGTAATTACATAAGGAATAC
>NZ_QJHK01000087.1 GCF_003202435.1 Flavobacterium cheongpyeongense | reverse complement strand
GCATCCCTTATGTGATAACCGACGGTACAGCCACCGCTACCGCCAATGAATTGATTAGCGTAAGTCCTGCCAACGATGCACCGGTAGCCGTAAACGACAACTATACCGTAGCCGAAGAAGGCACCGTAACCCTGACCCCGTTAAGCTTAGATACCGATACAGATGGGGATACATTAAGCATCACCAGCATCAACGGCAAACC
>NZ_QJHK01000086.1 GCF_003202435.1 Flavobacterium cheongpyeongense | reverse complement strand
AAATGTCGGTTAGTTTTCAGGATATTATTTGAGTTATTAGTCCGTTAGTCAATTGGTATAGATGAATGGCTTTTGAGAATCGACAATACGTATAATCGTATGTTTTTTACAGGTAAGTTATTCCAATAAAAACAGGATATAAGATCTGATTTCATAAAGGCAATAAAAAAGCCCCTGGGGCGAGGAGCTTTAAAGTAACTAAATT
>NZ_QJHK01000085.1 GCF_003202435.1 Flavobacterium cheongpyeongense | reverse complement strand
GCATCCCTTATGTGATAACCGACGGTACAGCCACCGCTACCGCCAATGAATTGATTAGCGTAAGTCCTGCCAACGATGCACCGGTAGCCGTTGACGACAACTATACCGTAGCCGAAGAAGGCACCGTAACCCTGACCCCGTTAAGCTTAGATACCGATACAGATGGGGATACATTAAGCATCACCAGCATCAACGGCACAGCGTTAA
>NZ_QJHK01000084.1 GCF_003202435.1 Flavobacterium cheongpyeongense | reverse complement strand
GTATTCCTTATGTAATTACAGACGGAACGACTACGGCTACCGCCAATGAATTGATCACGGTAACCCCAGTAAACGATGCCCCAGTAGCCGTTGACGACAACTATACCGTAGCCGAAGAAGGCACCGTGACCCTGACCCCGTTAAGCTTAGATACCGATACAGATGGGGATACATTAAGCATCACCAGCATCAACGGCACAGCGTTAACCC
>NZ_QJHK01000083.1 GCF_003202435.1 Flavobacterium cheongpyeongense | reverse complement strand
GTTTCAAGAACATTATGAGATTTAAATCTTTCGATTAAATTGGAAGTAAAACCAGTATAATTTTTCTTAAATTTTTCAGAATAAAGAATGTAAACAACAAATTCAGCCATATTTCAAAACGCTATAACAAAAAAGCTCCAGATTTCTCTGAAGCTTTTACTTAGTAGCGGGAACAGGACTCGAACCTGTGTCCGCCGCGGCGGATATGAGCCC
>NZ_QJHK01000082.1 GCF_003202435.1 Flavobacterium cheongpyeongense | reverse complement strand
GTATTAATTGAAGCCGCTCCGTTCGAGCCACCATTACAAGATATATTGGTTTGTGAAGCGGCAGTAGCTACTAGAGCTGTTGGTTGTGTAATAGTAAAGTTAACTGCTGTAGTACAGTTGTTAGCATCGGTTACAGTACATGTCCATGTACCAGGAGTTAGACCTGTTACAGAAGTTGTACCATCACCAGTTGGGTTACCCGGAGTCCAGTTAT
>NZ_QJHK01000081.1 GCF_003202435.1 Flavobacterium cheongpyeongense | reverse complement strand
GCATCCCTTATGTGATAACCGACGGTACAGCCACCGCTACCGCCAATGAATTGATTAGCGTAAGTCCTGCCAACGATGCACCGGTAGCCGTAAACGACAACTATACCGTAGCCGAAGAAGGCACCGTGACCCTGACCCCGTTAAGCTTAGATACCGATACAGATGGGGATACATTAAGCATCACCAGCATCAACGGCACAGCGTTAACCCCAGGCACGGC
>NZ_QJHK01000080.1 GCF_003202435.1 Flavobacterium cheongpyeongense | reverse complement strand
ATCGACAATACGTATAATCGTATGTTTTTTACAGGTAAGTTATTCCAATAAAAACAGGATATAAGATCTGATTTCATAAAGGCAATAAAAAAGCCCCTGGGGCGAGGAGCTTTAAAGTAACTAAATTTGTTTTTGGAGTATAATTTTACTGTTGGGGGTCAATGCAATTATTACATTACAAATGTCGGTTAGTTTTCAGGATATTATTTGAGTTATTAGTC
>NZ_QJHK01000079.1 GCF_003202435.1 Flavobacterium cheongpyeongense | reverse complement strand
ACTAACGGACTAATAACTCAAATAATATCCTGAAAACTAACCGACATTTGTAATGTAATAATTGCATTGACCCCCAACAGTAAAATTATACTCCAAAAACAATTTAGTTACTTTAAAGCTCCTCGCCCCAGGGGCTTTTTTATTGCCTTTATGAAATCAGATCTTATATCCTGTTTTTATTGGAATAACTTACCTGTAAAAAACATACGATTATACGTATTGTCGAT
>NZ_QJHK01000078.1 GCF_003202435.1 Flavobacterium cheongpyeongense | reverse complement strand
GTATAGATGAATGGCTTTTGAGAATCGACAATACGTATAATCGTATGTTTTTTACAGGTAAGTTATTCCAATTAAAACAGAATATAAGATCTGATTTCATAAAGGCAATAAAAAAGCTCCCTGGGGCGAGGAGCTTTAAAGTAACTAAATTTGTTTTTGGAGTATAATTTTACTGTTGGGGGTCAATGCAATTATTACATTACAAATGTCGGTTAGTTTTCAGGATATTATT
>NZ_QJHK01000077.1 GCF_003202435.1 Flavobacterium cheongpyeongense | reverse complement strand
GCTGTGCCGTTGATGCTGGTGATGCTTAATGTATCCCCATCTGTATCGGTATCTAAGCTTAACGGGGTCAGGGTTACGGTGCCTTCTTCGGCTACGGTATAGTTGTCGTCAACGGCTACCGGTGCATCGTTGGCAGGACTTACGCTAATCAATTCATTGGCGGTAGCGGTGGCTGTACCGTCGGTTATCACATAAGGGATGCTTACCGATCCGTTATAGTTGGCTGAGGGAGTGAAAC
>NZ_QJHK01000076.1 GCF_003202435.1 Flavobacterium cheongpyeongense | reverse complement strand
GTTTCACTCCCTCAGCCAACTATAACGGATCGGTAAGCATCCCTTATGTGATAACCGACGGTACAGCCACCGCTACCGCCAATGAATTGATTAGCGTAAGTCCTGCCAACGATGCACCGGTAGCCGTAAACGACAACTATACCGTAGCCGAAGAAGGCACCGTAACCCTGACCCCGTTAAGCTTAGATACCGATACAGATGGGGATACATTAAGCATCACCAGCATCAACGGCACAGCGTTAA
>NZ_QJHK01000075.1 GCF_003202435.1 Flavobacterium cheongpyeongense | reverse complement strand
AGGTTCTTATACTTTTTATGTAAAAGACAGCAAAGGCTGTACAGGTTTGGTTAATGTAACCATTACCCAGCCAACAGCATTAACTACTACAGCTTCAGCAACGCCTTTTAAATGTAATGCTACTAATGTTAAGCAGTCCTCAGATGTTACGATCGATGTACCAACTACAGGAACTGCACCCTATACATATAGTTTCCAGGGAGGTGCCTTTACGGGTGTCAGAACATTCTCGGTTGCCGATAACGGTACC
>NZ_QJHK01000074.1 GCF_003202435.1 Flavobacterium cheongpyeongense | reverse complement strand
TTATGCCGCAACTTTTGTGTCAAACTTGCAAAGTATAATAGAGAAGCAATGCGAATCGTATCTGAAAATTAAAAATAAAATTAGAAAGCATGATTACCAAATTAACAGAACATTGAGTATTGGAAGCGTGAAAAATAAAATAGTGGTTTTATTACTTACAGAGCAACCCAAAGTAGTGCTTTTAGAATTACAAAATTTATTTCAAAGGCATCTTGAACCTATTAGGATGAATAGAAATTATGAACGTAAAAAATC
>NZ_QJHK01000073.1 GCF_003202435.1 Flavobacterium cheongpyeongense | reverse complement strand
AATGTAAACAACAAATTCAGCCATATTTCAAAACGCTATAACAAAAAAGCTCCAGATTTCTCTGAAGCTTTTACTTAGTAGCGGGAACAGGACTCGAACCTGTGTCCGCCGCGGCGGATATGAGCCCGATGAGTTAATTGTTGAGAATCAAATTTTTAATAAATTCTCTTCCAATTCCAGTTTTTAAATATTTTTCTTTTTTGATAGCTTCAGCTTTTGCATCGAAAAATTCAACATAAATTACTTTCCATGGTCTA
>NZ_QJHK01000050.1 GCF_003202435.1 Flavobacterium cheongpyeongense | reverse complement strand
TAATGTTAAGCAGTCCTCAGATGTTACGATCGATGTACCAACTACAGGAACTGCACCCTATACATATAGTTTCCAGGGAGGTGCCTTTACGGGTGTCAGAACATTCTCGGTTGCCGATAACGGTACCAACCAAACGATAAACTATGTTGTGAAAGACAGCAATGGTTGTACTTTCCCGGGATCTGTTGTTATCAGCAGATTAAACCCTCCAGTAATTTCAGGTATTACCGCTAGTCCTATTTATTGTATACCAGCCAGCAGTACTACCAGTACCATTACTGTTGCTAAAACAGCAGGAACAGGAGTTGGAACGATTACTTACGAAATTACCTCACCGGCAGCTTCAGCGACTTCAAATACTACAGGTACTTTCACTGGGTTAGCCGGAGGAGTTACTTATAGCTTCAAAGTAACCGATGCCAGTGGCTGTTATGCTACAGGATCTCTTACTGTTCCTGCGGTTAACCCAATTGCGGTGACTGCCACGAAATTAAACGATGTATATTGTAAAGGAGGTTCTACGGGTTCTATTCGTTATGATGTAAGCCAGTTTACTTCTACTTACAGTTATAAAGTGAACACAGCTCCTGCAGTTACCGCTCAGAGTGCAGCTTCATTTACCTTGCCAAACCTTGGTGTAGGTACTTATAATGTTGTTTTCACAGATGAGACTACAGGATGTAGCTTCCCTACTTCTATCACCGTAACAGAGCCGTTAACTCTATCGGCTAATTATACAAAAGTCAATGCGAATTGTAATGTTTCGACCTCTAAGGTTACCATAACGGCATCAGGCGGTACACCGGGTTATACGTATGCTTACAAGCAAGATGGTGTTGCTCCGGTTGCAGCAGATTACGTTGCCAGCAACGTTGCGGACTTGAACCCGAC
>NZ_QJHK01000072.1 GCF_003202435.1 Flavobacterium cheongpyeongense | reverse complement strand
AACGGACTAATAACTCAAATAATATCCTGAAAACTAACCGACATTTGTAATGTAATAATTGCATTGACCCCCAACAGTAAAATTATACTCCAAAAACAAATTTAGTTACTTTAAAGCTCCTCGCCCCAGGGGCTTTTTTATTGCCTTTATGAAATCAGATCTTATATCCTGTTTTTATTGGAATAACTTACCTGTAAAAAACATACGATTATACGTATTATCGATTCTCAAAAGCCATTCATCCATACCAATTAACTA
>NZ_QJHK01000071.1 GCF_003202435.1 Flavobacterium cheongpyeongense | reverse complement strand
AATATTTAAAGATAAATGATAAAGAATATATAGAAATCAATGTTCAGAATGATTCTGTTTGCGCAAAAGCAATAGTTGAAGTTAAAAATTGGTCGAAAATTGAAGGTTTGAGGAAAGAAATTAATGGCTATAGAGGAGCAAAACTGAATTGCTTGAGAATGAGAATTGAGCGTGTTGGAAATAAAGTTGACTTCATTTATGAAGACATTGCTAATATTGAAGATTGAGGAAATTTTGGCAGCCTATAACAGCGCGCAA
>NZ_QJHK01000070.1 GCF_003202435.1 Flavobacterium cheongpyeongense | reverse complement strand
AAACTAACCGACATTTGTAATGTAATAATTGCATTGACCCCCAACAGTAAAATTATACTCCAAAAACAAATTTAGTTACTTTAAAGCTCCTCGCCCCAGGGAGCTTTTTTATTGTCTTTACGAAATCTGATCTTATATCCTGTTTTTATTGGAATAACTTACCTGTAAAAAACATACGATTATACGTATTGTCGATTCTCAAAAGCCATTCATCTATACCAATTGACTAACGGACTAATAACTCAAATAATATCCTGAAAACTAAC
>NZ_QJHK01000069.1 GCF_003202435.1 Flavobacterium cheongpyeongense | reverse complement strand
ATTTTCCATTCCAATTATCGATTTCAATTTCGGCAAGTTTTTCCGCCTTCCGATTTTCCGTTCCAAATAGTTTCCGTCTTTGAATTCCAAACTTTAGTTAAATCTCAAAAAAAATGCGACAAAAAAAATCCGCTTTCGTTTGTCCGATAAGCGGTTTACGTTTGTTAGTCCGCAACAATTCGGTATCAATTTCGGTTTTGGTCAGCTTGGTTTTTGCTTCATTTTGTTTTCCGAACTACAACACCCGATTAAAATCAGCTGATTCTCGTCGGCGGAGCTATACA
>NZ_QJHK01000068.1 GCF_003202435.1 Flavobacterium cheongpyeongense | reverse complement strand
AGTCCGCAACAATTCGGTATCAATTTCGGTTTTGGTCAGCTTGGTTTTTGCTTCATTTTGTTTTCCGAACTACAACACCCGATTAAAATCAGCTGATTCTCGTCGGCGGAGCTATACACCATAACGTTTCGCGCGCAGAACTCGTTGCGGCTTGGCAATGAGATTTCTACACTAGCACAAAACGAAAATAGTAAAAAAGAACGAACAACTTACCGAAAACTTAGCAATGAAGTTTTGCGCGCTGTTATAGGCTGCCAAAATTTCCTCAATCTTCAATATTAGCAATGTCTTCATAA
>NZ_QJHK01000067.1 GCF_003202435.1 Flavobacterium cheongpyeongense | reverse complement strand
GTAACTGTACAGCTATTTGCATCTGTAATTTTGAATGTATAAGTACCTGCTGCTGATGCTGTATAAACGTTAGTAGCCATACCTGTGTATGAAGTACCGCCATTTGTTGAAACCTCATAAGTATAAGCCGTTCTGCCCCCTGAAACCGTAAGGGTAATCTGGGCATCTGGCGTCGTTGGTGAACAGCTAAGCTCTCTGGTTACAGCTGCACTTGCTGTCAGCTGTGGATAAACCGTTACCGCTGCTGATGGAGAAGTACAACCGTTGGCATCTTTTATCCAAACTGTATATGTTCCCGCTG
>NZ_QJHK01000066.1 GCF_003202435.1 Flavobacterium cheongpyeongense | reverse complement strand
CCGTAACCCTGACCCCGTTAAGCTTAGATACCGATACAGATGGGGATACATTAAGCATCACCAGCATCAACGGCACAGCGTTAACCCCAGGCACGGCTCAGGTAATTGCCGTGACCAACGGAACGGTGAATATCACAGCAGCAGGCGTAATTACGTTCACTCCAGCCTTGAATTTCAATTCAGCGACACCAGTAAGTATTCCTTATGTAATTACAGACGGAACGACTACGGCTACCGCCAATGAATTGATCACGGTAACCCCAGTAAACGATGCCCCAGTAGCCGTTGACGACAACTATACCGTAGCCGAAGAAGGCACCGT
>NZ_QJHK01000065.1 GCF_003202435.1 Flavobacterium cheongpyeongense | reverse complement strand
TTTTCCATTTATTGAATTCTAATGACAATACTAAAAAACAAGCTAAAGCAAGATAGAACCTCGTTAAGTATCTAAAAATATACAATATTTAACAAAACGAAATTATTTATCGGACAACAATGATTTAATTTTAAAAATACAAAAATCATCATTTTAATATTTCCCCACAACAATATGATTTGATCCCCTAATCCCAGCTTCTGGACAAATTGAAAATCCTTATCTATTTCATAAAATAAAAAAAGCGTAATAACTGATATAAGTAATTACGCTTTTTGTTTGTACTCAGAGCGGGACTTGAACCCGCACGAACATTGCTGTTCA
>NZ_QJHK01000064.1 GCF_003202435.1 Flavobacterium cheongpyeongense | reverse complement strand
GACCATGGAAAGTAATTTATGTTGAATTTTTCGATGCAAAAGCTGAAGCTATCAAAAAAGAAAAATATTTAAAAACTGGAATTGGAAGAGAATTTATTAAAAATTTGATTCTCAACAATTAACTCGTCGGGCTCATATCCGCCGCGGCGGACACAGGTTCGAGTCCTGTTCCCGCTACTAAGTAAAACACCATTTCTACAAGTGGTGTTTTTTTGTTTATAGCGTTTTGAAATATGGCTGAATTTGTTGTTTACATTCTTTATTCTGAAAAATTTAAGAAAAATTATACTGGTTTTACTTCCAATTTAATCGAAAGATTTAAATCTCATAATG
>NZ_QJHK01000063.1 GCF_003202435.1 Flavobacterium cheongpyeongense | reverse complement strand
TTACACTCTAAAATTTAGACCATGGAAAGTAATTTATGTTGAATTTTTCGATGCAAAAGCTGAAGCTATCAAAAAAGAAAAATATTTAAAAACTGGAATTGGAAGAGAATTTATTAAAAATTTGATTATCAACAATTAACTCGTCGGGCTCATATCCGCCGCGGCGGACACAGGTTCGAGTCCTGTTCCCGCTACTAAGTAAAAGCTTCAGAGAAATCTGGAGTTTTTTTGTTTATAGCGTTTTGAAATATGGCTGAATTTGTTGTTTACATTCTTTATTCTGAAAAATTCAAGAAAAATTATACTGGTTTTACTTCCAATTTAATCGAAAGATTTAAATCTCATAATGTT
>NZ_QJHK01000049.1 GCF_003202435.1 Flavobacterium cheongpyeongense | reverse complement strand
CCGTATAAGTGTAAACAGGATTTACTGTTCCATAAACTTTTGTTTGTGAAGCATCTGCTGTTACTGTAATTGGTTTTGCCGTAATAGTAAAGTTAGCACCTGCGTAACTAATCGTATAATTAGATCCTGCACTCAAACTTCCTTGGGTAATAGCATAAGTTCCTATATTTTCCCCAGCAACTCTGGTTAAAGCTCCTGTAAAGGCATCACTACCTACCAAACCTGGTGAAACAGTATAAACAAAAACAGGATCTGTTGTTCCGTAAACTTTCGTTTGTGATGGAGTTGCCGTTACTGTAATTGGTTTTGCGGTAATAGTAAAGTTTGCAGCAACATAAGTAATTAAATATTTAGACCCAGCTGAAAGCGAACCTTGATTAATAGCATAATTACCAATATTTTCACCACTAACTCTTGTTAAAGATCCTGTGAATGAATCTCCCGAAAGCAAACTTGGTGACACTGTATAAGTTAAAACAGGATCACTCTCCCCATATATTTTAGTTTGAGAAGGTGTTGCAGTTACGGTAATTGGGATTTGATTTAATTTCAGTACATAATTATAGGTAGCAGTACAACTATTAGCATCAGTAGCGGTAACCGTAAAATTACTATCAGCAATTTGAGTTGAAATACCTGTTATCTGTCCAGCTGTTGATAGCGAAAAACCAGAAGGCAAACTTCCCGCTGTAACGGCATAGGTTTTAGATCCTGTTCCTCCTGAAGCTACTATAGTTTGACTATATCCAGTATTGTAATCATAACCAGACAAAACTGTTGTTGTGAAATTAATTGCTGTTGGTTGAGTAATAGTAAAGTTAACTGCTGTAGTACAGTTGTTAGCATCGGTTACAGTACATGTCCATGTACCAGGAGTTAGACCTGTTACAGAAGTTGTACCATCACCAGTTGGGTTACCCGGAGTCCAGTTAT
>NZ_QJHK01000062.1 GCF_003202435.1 Flavobacterium cheongpyeongense | reverse complement strand
CACCATAACACACGCCTCTAGCTATTTGCATCTTTAGTGGAATTATCGTTTTTAATTCCTATTTTCGTTTAACCGAAAATACTCAGTTTCATAAGTTGCAAACAGCTAGAGGCGCGAGAACGTTATGGTGTATAGCTCCGCCGACGAGAATCAGCTGATTTTAATCCGGTGTTGTAGTTCGGAAAACAAAATGAAGTAAAAACAAAGCTGACTGAAACCGAAATTGATGCCGAATTGTTGCGGACTAACAAACGTGAACCGCTTATCGGACAAACGAAAGCGGATTTTTTTGTCGCATTTTTTTTGAGATTTAACTAAAGTTTGGAATTCAAAGACGGAAACTATTTGGAACGGAA
>NZ_QJHK01000061.1 GCF_003202435.1 Flavobacterium cheongpyeongense | reverse complement strand
CTGATAAGGTATTAGCTGATGTGTAGCTCGCTGAGCCATTGAAGCTATAAGTATATGGCGCTGTACCTGTACCCACAGTAGCCGTTACAGTTACAACTGCGGCCTGTGGTACATTGCCCGAATTACAACCAAATGGCGTAACTCCTACTGTAGCTGCCAACTGTAATGGCTGGTTAATCGTTACCGAAATAACAGCTGAATCACAGCCTTTGGCATCCTTAACCACTACTGAATAAGTGCCTGCTGGCAATCCTGTATAAGTTCCTGTAACATCTCCGCTTGTATTGGCACCTGCACCTGTAAGGGTATAGCTATATGGAGCAAGTCCATCAGCAGGTGTCAAGGTAATGGTTCCATTACTGCCTCCAAAAC
>NZ_QJHK01000060.1 GCF_003202435.1 Flavobacterium cheongpyeongense | reverse complement strand
GTTTTGGAGGCAGTAATGGAACCATTACCTTGACACCTGCTGATGGACTTGCTCCATATAGCTATACCCTTACAGGTGCAGGTGCCAATACAAGCGGAGATGTTACAGGAACTTATACAGGATTGCCGGAAGGCACTTATTCAGTAGTGGTTAAGGATGCCAAAGGCTGTGATTCAGCTGTTATTTCGGTAACGATTACCCAGCCATTACAGTTGGCAGCTACAGTAGGAGTTACGCCATTTGGCTGTAATTCGGGCAATGTACCACAGGCCGCAGTTGTAACTGTAACGGCTACTGTGGGTACAGGTACAGCGCCATATACTTATAGCTTCAATGGCTCAGCGAGCTACACATCAGCTAATACCTTATCAG
>NZ_QJHK01000059.1 GCF_003202435.1 Flavobacterium cheongpyeongense | reverse complement strand
TTTGTCACCTAATACCCGTTGGGACAAATACCTTTCTTATACAGGAGCTGTTTGGAAAGAAGAGTTGAGTTCAGGTGTAATGCAGCCAGGTATCGGTTATATCATTCGTGTTCCTGAACCGAATGTATTATACCCTAACGGAGAGTTTTGGAACACGGCGAGCTATGTTCAGAATCTTTCATTTACCGGTAAACCCAACAATGGAAACATTACCAGCAGCCAGTATATGGATAAAGATAAATATTACCTGATTGGAAACCCTTATCCTTCAGCTATAAATGCAGATGATTTTTTGTATGGTAATGCCAATAATAGTAATATCTTAGGCGGAACAGTGTATTTCTGGACGCACAATACGGCTATTAAATTAGTCAATTCTAAATATGCTTATGTTTCAG
>NZ_QJHK01000058.1 GCF_003202435.1 Flavobacterium cheongpyeongense | reverse complement strand
TAACCTTTTGTTTCAAGAACATTATGAGATTTAAATCTTTCGATTAAATTGGAAGTAAAACCAGTATAATTTTTCTTAAATTTTTCAGAATAAAGAATGTAAACAACAAATTCAGCCATATTTCAAAACGCTATAAACAAAAAAGCTCCAGATTTCTCTGAAGCTTTTACTTAGTAGCGGGAACAGGACTCGAACCTGTGTCCGCCGCGGCGGATATGAGCCCGACGAGTTAATTGTTGAGAATCAAATTTTTAATAAATTCTCTTCCAATTCCAGTTTTTAAATATTTTTCTTTTTTGATAGCTTCAGCTTTTGCATCGAAAAATTCAACATAAATTACTTTCCATGGTCTAAATTTTAGAGTGTAACCTTTTGTTTCAAGAACATTATGAGATTTAA